>PKUJ01000042.1 GCA_002869565.1 Arcobacter sp. | reverse complement strand
GGATTACGTAAGAGTCTGAAGATAAAATTAGTTGATTATTACCTTGTAAATTATAAGAAAAGATAGAAGATTATGCACCCATATTTACTATTAAGTCTCAATTTGATAAAATTGGACACACAGAAAAAAATACAGAGTGAGGAGGATAAATGAAATTGTTTTGAGGCAGTACAAAGTTGGTTTAAAATTAAACCTAAAATATTTTAAGATTTTACCCGATGATTTCCAACGAAATATTTTTTGGAAGATGTTACAATGTGGTAAAACTTTATAATTACACGAAAAATAACTATTTATATTAAAATTACTAAAAGGAATAAAGATGAGATTATTTAGTACAGCCAAATTGGTTGCAGGGCTATTGGTTGCTTCTGTGTTTATAACAGGGGCTATGGCAGCAGATAATATGAAGATAGATCACAACAAGATTGTGGCTCTTAGTGAAGCAGGGGTATTTGGTCAGTTTAATACCTATAAGATTGATCCGGGCTATTATAAAATGACCATGGCTGAGCGTGACAAGGCAGTTAATGAAGTAGAGGCTTTAGTTAAGAAGCACAGCGACTCTATCCGTGTTGATGCCTACCTTACGCGGGGTTTCGAGAGTGAATCGGACTTTCTTTTTCGGGTAAATGGTTATGATCCATCTGCTGTGCAAGAATTCCTAATTGCTTTCAAAGCAACGAGCATAGGTCGATACTCAGATATAACCTTCGCTATCAATGGTATCACTAAAGGTCTAAATCATACAACCAAGGAAAAGGCACCAGCGCTTCTGGATGCACTGAAATCCACAAAATACTCGGAAAAACCGCCTAAGTACGCATTTGTGCTTCCTATTACAAAGAACGCTGTGTGGTGGAATAAGACCGAAAATGAAAAACTAGCGTTAATGAAAGATCACACAATCCCAACGCTACCGTTCTTGGTTAATATCAACCGTAAGCTCTACCATTCTACTGGAATTGATGACTCTGACTGGATAACTTACTTCGAAACCAATGATTTGAAAGCTTTCAATGATCTTAACATCAAGTTGTTTTCTGTATCAGAGAATCTCGACAATGTTCGTTATGGTAAACCTACCATAATGGGATCAATTATGCCTGTTGCCGATGTCTTTAAAGCTCTTTCCAAATAGTGAGTTAAAGGAAAATTAGCCCCCCAGATTACCTATTTCATGAGGGTAGGGGGGGCTTCCAATGATTTAATTTAGGAAAATGACTTTGAAAGTATATACTTTTGTAATATACTTTGAATGTATTGCAAAAGTATATATGGGCAATTGAAATGAGTTAGGTAACTCAGCTTTCGCACCTAAATCCTAACAATTCTTGAGTTACACTTCGTAGTGTAGCGATGATACTCATGAAATCTTCATTTCTATTGACTATCGTATCAATTTGAGCTATTTTATCCATAATCTCTATAAAAGCTTGCATGGCAATAGAGAGAGTGTAAAGTTCATACTCTAAATCTTTAAACAATCCGCCAATAGTTTTTGGCTCATGACTGATTCTGTTGATATAACTAACGATATTGTAAGCAAAGAATGAAAGTGTCATTCTTGCAATAAGTGCTTCATAGATTCTATTTTCTTCTTTACCAAACCCAAAGTGTTCTCTTAGCTCTTTGTAGCCTTGTTCTATATCCCATCGGCGTTTATATATCTCAATAATCTCTTCATCATTAATCTCTAAATCAGTGGATACTATAGGGATTAAATTCTCACTCGTTTTTATAAAAACTATCTTGAGTTTACCTGCATTTTTATGTTCTGCTATAACTGAGAAATATTTAAACTGAATCTTTTTGCCATGTTTTCCTGCTTTTTCTTTTGTAGTTTTCTTGTGTTTTTCATAGATGGCATTCAATGTTTTTTCTTTGCCACGAAAGTTCCAAATCTTATTGTTATTGCATAAGACGGAGTATCCGGACACCTCTGCCGTTTCAGTTCGGACAGTTTAAGAAGCGATATTTTCTGTAGCGATATTTTATCATAAGTGTCCGGATGCTATTTTAAATTTCTTCATTTTTAATGGTAGATTTCATTTTTCGCATAGATGGTCCACTTAGCTCAACTCTATGAGATGAGTGAACTATTCTGTCTAAAATGGCATCTGCGATTGTGTTATTGTTAAGATAGTTATACCACTCGCTCACTGGAAGTTGCAAAGTGATTATTGTAGAATTTATCTCTGTTCTATCTTCAATGATCTCAAACAAATTTGTAGCATCATCTTCAACCATTGGGGCAACGCCAAAGTCATCAAGTACAAGCAGTTTAAACCTAGAGTATTTTTTGAGAAGATTCGTATAGGTTCCATCTATTCTTGATATTCTAATCTCCTCAAGTAACGATGGCGTTCTGACATAATATGCTCGATGTCCGTCAATTATGGAACGATTTGCTAGTGCCTGAGCGATGTAGCTCTTACCTGTACCAGTTTTGCCGGTAATGATTACGTTTTGCTTTGCATGGATAAAATTCAATGCTGCCAAAGAGTGTATCTGCAGCTTATTGATTTTTCTTTTCGGATTAAAATCAATTGCATCTATTGCAGCCTGCTTATCTTTAATTTTAGAGAGTTTAAATGCCATATCAATTTTCTTGTTTCGTAAAAATATATCCTGTGCATCAAGAAGCTGATAGAGTCTATCATCGAAAGCAGCAGTGTCATAGTTTACATCTTCTATCTGATGTATATATGCCTCTTTGAAGCCTTTGTAGCTTAATTCATTTAGTTTATTTATTACTGTAGTGTGGTCCATTTTTTGATTCCTTGTTATTTGTATTCATCCGCACCGCGGATGTTAGTATGATTGTTGAAGATTGATTGTTGTGCGGGTGGTATATTGTTTGCACTTTTAGCAAGATAAAGTTTTTTATCAAGTATAGATTTTATAGACCTTGTCGTAATAGTCCTCATCTGAGTTGCATACATAAGTGCTAATTCTAACTCTGTATTTCCATAGAGTTTTGCAAGTGAGAGTACTGCTGATATTTTTCTATACGCTTGCGGGTTGTGCTCCACTTCTTCAAATGCATCTTCTACAAATATAGAGCTGTACTCACCAATATTTTTAGCCCATGAACGAAGTCTATGGGGATTCATTTTCTCGTTTATATATTGATGTTCGTTTGGCATGTGCTCATGCAGAGTTGAAGTATCTCCAAGCCTTCTAAGTCTTGGATGTGTGGCAATGAGTTTATGTTTGTGGTAGATATAAACGCTCTGTGTTGAGTATCTTACTTCAACTTCCTCTTTGATGTATTTAAAGGGTACCGAGTAATTGCATTTCTCTAATGTGATGTGATAGTCCTGGTTCACCTTTGCAATCTTAAATTGCTTGTAAACATAACTATTCATTGGAAGTGAACTTAAATATGGTCTGTCTATCTCTTCAAACAACTCTGTGCGGCTTTTTTGCAGGTGTTTGATAACTTTATTGTTATATCTATCAAGTAGAGGTGCTAGCGCTTGGTTGAGTTCATCTACGCTAAAGAATTTATGATGACGAAATCTTGCAAGGATATATCTCTGAATCGCTTGAACACCTTGTTCAGCTTTGGGCTTGTCTTTTGGTTTCCTAGGTCTTGCCGGTTCCACTGCAACAGAGTAGTGTCTATTGAGATCCGCATAGCTCTCATTTACAACTATTCCATTTTTATTATTGGAGATGATGGCGCTTTTGAGATTATCTGGCACAACAACTCTTGGCACTCCGCCAAAGAAGTTGTAGCACTGGACATGAGAGTAGATAAAATCTTCTTGTTTTTGGGAGTGTGTGGCGTTGATAAAAGTGTAACCACTAGCACCCAGCACCGCTACAAATATTTGTGCAGTCTCAACTTCACCGGTTCGTTGGTTATGAATAGGCATCGTTAAACCGCTATAATCTACAAACAGCTTTTCGCCTGCTAAGTGTGTCTGTCTCATCGATGGGTTGAGTGTTTGTTTAAACCTGCTGTAGTGTAATCTAAACTGAGTATAGCGATAGCCATCAGGATTATTTTCAATATACTCTTCCCATAGCAGCTGCATAGTAATCTTAGTTTTTTTACGGAGTTTCATCTCTTTATGAAGATAATTCATATCCGGCATTGCTTTTTTAGATACAACTACAAAGGTATGTTCAGGGAAGAGTTTTAATTTTAGGGCATCGTCATCTAAAATATTTATCTGCTCAATATTCAAACCAGAGTCATTAAATCTCTTGATATAATCAGATATTGTGCTTTTAGCTACATTGGTAGCACCTTGTATTCTTCGCAGTGACAAATTCATAACACTATGAAGTTGCAACACATCACGAACTTGTTTCATTGATATTATCCTCATTCAACACCTTTGTAATATTAGTTACAAAGAGTGCATTTAAATTTAGAAAATATCGCTTTCTTAAAGTTTTTTTACATGCCGTTTTTTACACTAAAGTGTCCGAATCATTTCCGGCATCACTGTCCGATTAGAAACGGCATGGGTGTCCGAACTGAACCGGCATTGGTGTCCGATTTGCTCCGTTTTTTTGCACTCTCTTGTTGTATCAATATAGCGTTCCATCATCCTTTTTCCTTTCGTTTAGTATGCATTAATTTTATTGCAGTAATGATTGAGATTCTATGATATAGATCATTATTGGGTTTGTTGTTTTAGAGTAAGTCTATTTGCTATAGTGAAAATTTACTATCTCTATTCACCTCTATTTTATGTAATTTTTTACATGTGAAGAACTAAATTCTTCACATGTAAAACCGCGGGAAATAGCCCCAGCGGTTATTTGCCTAATCCTATAACATACTCCGAAACTGCCTTGATCTCTTCATCTGTATAGCTTCCAATCTGACCTATCATTAAAGCTTTCATGGGGCCTCCATAACTTCCATCTTGGTAGCCTTTAATAGCTGCGATATTATCTTCTAGGCTCATATTAGCGATGATTTTACTCTTTCCAAGCGCCATTTTTTCAGCGTTTGCCCCATGGCAAGCCACACATTTTTTATACAAAGCTGCTCCATCTGCAGCAACACTATAACTAGCTAGCGCCACCAATGCGACTAAAACTAAAGCTTTCATTTTCACTCCTTTTAAATGTTGTTAGAAATCTATTTTGAATTATTATGATTTTCTGACACAGGTCATAATAATCTCTGTGGTCTCATTATTCTCTATCATATCTATCCCGTCTCGGTTGTATCTTCCTGTGTCATAACGGCTATCTTTGATGATGATAACTCGCTCTCTTTCTACCACTACAGGTTTGCGGTGGTGGCGAACTGGCTGCTGATGCACTGCTTGACCTCCGCCAAAAAGTACACCCATGTTTTGAACCATACTTGACAATAATAACAATGCCCCGGCACCAATGAGTGCACTCTTTTCTCGGTCTCCGATAGCGTGAGCATCCACAAGATATTAATGATCTGCTTCCTTGGAATGTGACACTTTCTGAGGAGCACCTACCCAAAAGCAAACTTTGCGCTTAATCTATATCAATCTACAGATGGCTCCTCCGTGAAAAGAGGGAGTTACTTAAGAGCACCTACCAAAACCCAATTTTTGGTCAAATCTATAGGTAACCCCTTGCCTAAATCATGCAGTTACTTAAGAGCTTGCATGGCTATAGCTTCTTAGCTGAAATTTGTTTGGAAAGCTTAGATGGGGTTTGCTTAGGCGTTACCAATTTTCCTAATCGAACCTAGTAGGTTTGTTTCAACTTTTCTCTTTAACTGGACTAATCTTCTTAAGATACTCCAAATCAACCTCGATAAACCTGGCCAACAAATCTGTTAAACCTATGTAAAAGGTACTTATCTCGCGCTTGCGCACCTCTTGCTGTAGATGTGGCATCCAAGGTGCCAGATGACGCTCTAAAAAATCGCGTTGTGCCATAATGTACGGGGTTTTATCGATTCCATCCTGGGACTGCTTCAATGCTAGGAATTGCATGAATTCCAGCTCGGCTGTAATCCGGTCTTCTAACTCATGAATCTCTTTTTTGACCTCCAA
The DNA here is from genome assembly GCA_002869565.1 of Arcobacter sp. Classification (GTDB taxonomy): domain Bacteria; phylum Campylobacterota; class Campylobacteria; order Campylobacterales; family Arcobacteraceae; genus Halarcobacter. The sequence goes on along the minus strand of PKUJ01000042.1, from coordinate 6,763 downwards.
ACCAAAATTTCCATAGAAGTCTTTGAGTTCCAGTAACAGGTCCGGTTTGCCACCTTTTTTTACATAATCCCCCTCATAAAGTGAGACACTACGCTTTGGAAGATCAGTTTCAAATGCAGTCAGATAAAGCGCTTCAAATTCCTCGTAATTCACCGTCATCTTGAGTTCTGGGGCAAGCGTAACCTCAAAAACCTCCAAAATCTCAGGTGCTGCTTTGCCTATTGCCACACTAAGCTCCCTAACAAAACTCCCATCATTCCAGAATTCATACAATGCCGTATCTGGATATGTAAATCCGAGCGCCAACATTCCATACAAACTTGCGCGCCCTTCCTGTTGTTCACTAAATGAATCGTTCATCGTTCTTGCTCCTAATTATTCGCTTTTGCGTATTGATGCCGTGGAAATTGAGGTGAGGCCAACAACGACCCCACCCCGTAATCATCCACTAAGTCATTGGGGAAATCATCATTGAATCACTAAACTCACCAATCATGATGTCCATAAGCTCTGATTTTTTGCCGGCAATCTTCTTTGCACGCTCAGCTTTCAGCACCGAAAGTACATCACCAACTTTAGACCCAAATAAACCTTGCAGTACACCTATTGGCATTTTCTGCGTCTCCATCATATTGCCTTTTTCATCTTGCATAGCCGGTCCTACAAATGGTGGAATGTAGAGCACATTAGGCTCGGTTCCGAATTCCGGATGCAGTGGCATAGCCACCTTCCAAAGCTTGGCAAGCTTATATACGGAACTGTTGACATCATCAATGAAGCCAACATGCATTGCGCGACCTACGCACTGTGCAACACAAGCTGTAGCGACCCCTTTTTCGATTCTAGGGAAGCAGCCAATGCATTTATTCGACTGATGGTCAGTTTCATTGAAGTAGATCTTGCCGTACGGACAGGCCTTGACGCACTCCTTCACACCCACACATTTTTCTAGATTGATAACCTTCAATCCATCCTCAGCACGCACATAAATGGAGTCAGTTGGACAAGCCTCCACACACGCTGGATTCGTGCAGTGATTACACATGCGTGGCAAATATGCGAATATATTGTTCGGGTATTCACCGACACCTTGATCCTCATCCCAGTTCGGCGCCCAGCGTGGTTCAGGGCTTGGCTTTACAGAACCTTTTTTGCCCTCAAACAGGCGAGCTGCAAAGTCGTACTTAAACGGTACGCCGTATTCATCCAAGGTTGGATAATGACCGTCCGTCTGAAGCATGCCGTTTTTGTATCCACCGCCCTTACTCTGCCAGTTTTTTGGATAGCCCAAGCCTGGGGTGGTTTCTACATTACGCCAGTACATAAACTCCTGACCTGGGGCTGTGGACCACAATTTCTTGCAGGCCACGGTACAAGTTTGACAGCCGATACATTTGTTGAGATCAACAATGAAAGTCAACTGACGCTTTGGGGTTGTTATCATCTTCTTAGACATGACTTATCTCCTTCTCATTTTGGGTAGCTGCTGCTGTTAACCCAGCGGTAACAGAACCTGTATAGCGACGTATCTCGACGCGCGTATCGCGCTGAACACCACCCGGTCCGTAGTAATTAGCCCTGAACTTAAGGTGTGCATAGTTGCCGACTAGGGATGTCGGATTTATGCGTATAGGCAATGGGTTCTGTGTATTTTCCCCTCCGAATTTACCCATGTAGAGTTCAGGTTCGTGAGGCATACTTATCATGCCTGCCTGCATCCCATTGCGAATCTTGCACCGCACCATCGTCTTGCCATGATCATTCCAGACCTCTATCCAGTCGTTGTCCTTAATTCCACGAGCCTTTGCGTCCACCGGTGAAATATCGCATATAGGACCTCCTCGCTGCAGACGCAACATCAAAATATTGTCCTTCCAATTGGATTGAATACTGTAACGATTGTGTGGCGTGCTGAAGCGTAATGGATACTGATCCGCATTAACAGGAGTCTTGTATACAGGAAATTCAACACCCAAATCGAAAAATGTCGGGTGATCTATGTAAAACTGTTCGCGTCCAGTCAGCGTCGGCCACGGCTTCTTCTTCTGGATGAAGTGTTGAAATGGCGTGTATGGAACACCTTCTTTCATAGGTGAACTCCAGTTGCTCTTGAAGCGCTGTGGTCCTTCCTTGCGAATCATCTCCAAGGTTATGCCATGTGTCTGAGGTGCATTGTCTAGAACGAACTGACAAGCCTGTTCATCAGTCGCCAACTTTCCACCATCAATCTGTTGGTCATAGAGCTTAGTGAGGTCTCGTTCTATATTGAACTTCTCATCAAAATACTTTGTATATCCTTTTTTCTTGGCAACTTCACCCATTTTCTTGGATAGCAGGGCAAAAATCTCCCAGTCCGTTTTTGATTCCCACAGAGGTGCTATAGCTGGCTCTGTCATGTGTATAAAGGTGTGCTCCTCGTTCATACTGAGGTCGGTCTTTTCATACCAATGTGCACTTGGCAATACCACATCTGAATATAGTGCCGTGCTATCCATACGGATATTCAAGTTCACCGTCAAATTCAGTTTTGGCCACAAGTTGCGTAATACATAATCAAGACCCTTGGCATTATTCAACCAATTGCTTCGATAGCAGATAAAGACCTTGGGGTCACGCCCATTCTCCGGGAAAAGTGGCATCTGTCCGCTTTTCAATGATTCACGGAGATATTTCGCGGTATCAATGTTTTCATTCTCCATCGCATCATAGACATTACCATGGTAGTAGGTCCAGATGGTAGTTTGACAGAAGCGATGCTTATTAGCACCGAGAGGGAAGGAGAGCTTACCAACGCCCGGCAAGGGAGTAGGCTTCCACTGACCAACATAGTGATTGACACCTGTTCCGTTGTAACCTTCGTTGCCGGTCATTGCACACAACAAGAGGAATGTGCGCATAACAGTGTCACTCCAATACCAGTGGTTTGTACCAGCGCCCATGATGATCATTGATGGCTTGTTCATGGCAAAATCACGCGCCATTTGTATGATAACGCTAGGCGCCACACCAGTGATCTTCGAAACTTTTTCCGGAGTGTACTCATTTAGCTTGGGCTTGTAAGCCTCAAATACCGGCTGAACTTTAATCTTCTCACCATCTGCAAGCTTAACCTTGAATGTACCTTCAAGGGCAGGATCTAGATCACCCAGCTCAAGATAGCCATCTGGGAAAGTAAGCGTATTTCGACCCATGAAAGGCGGTTGGATTTTGGCTTTCATCTCCGGCTCTTCACCCCAGCTACCTTTCATCAATACCGGCTTCTTAGTCTTGGTGTCCCAGGTATAGAACTTCTCCTTTGATCCACCTTTCACCATATCGGCCTCACGCAGATACATCTTGGTGTCAGTACGAATCAGGAACGGCAGATCTGTCTGTTCTTTCAGATTATGCTCTTCGTAGAGTTTTTCTTTGACAATAACATTTACCATGCCCAAAGCCAAGGCAGCATCAGTTCCCGGCTTTATTGGAACAAACACGTCTGCTTTGGTGGCAGTGGAATTGAAATCGGGGGAGATGACATACATCTTACTGCCATTCAATACTGCTTCTTGGAGAAAGTGTGCATCTGGAATACGGGTCTGAGCACTGTTAGCACCCCACATCAGGATTGTTCGGCCGTTATACCAATCAGCGGTTTCGCATGTATCTCCTTGAAAACCCTGAGTCTGTGTCTGACCGGTAGGATGGTCGGCGTACCAGTCAAAAAAGGTGTGCGTATGCCCCCCGATAAATGAGGCAAAACGATGCCCAGCTGCGAAAGAGACTGGGGAAACTGCCGGTACTGGAGTGTATACGCTGATGCAGTCGGAAGCGTCATTTTTAAGCGTATCGACAATTCCATTTGCGACATACTCAAGCGCCTCATCCCAAGAAACTCGACGCCACTTACCTTCGCCCCGTTCCCCTACACGGATTAGCGGATACTTGATGCGGTGGGAGCTATATATATAGTCAGTAGCACACTCGCCCTTATTACAACCACGCGGATTGCACTCAGGAACCCCGTTTAGCTTTGGCATATCCTTTGATTGCTCTTCACGCATCACCACACCATTCTTGGTGTAGACGAAATGCGGGCAAGAACCTGTACAGTTGACCAAGTGTGTTCCGCGGGTTTTTTTGTCCCAAGACCACTGCTCACGATGGAAATCTTCCCATCCCGTATATTCATGCTGGATCATTGGATCCTTGGTCTGCGCCAGCGTGCTCGTCACTATGGATCCACTTGCAAGCATCACAAGGGATACTTGACCCATAGTTTTCAAAAAATCACGACGCGTTGAATTTAACTTGTTCATTTTTCACAAACCTCCTAGTGTCTTATTTGATCTCTCAGTGTCAGATTTGAGAGTAATAATGTTAAAGGTGCTCTAACACCTAAACTTAAAATTTTATTAATAATAAAATCCTCACTTTAAAATTAATATTAAATGAAAGTATAATTAAAACATCCCCATTTGTCAAGACCGGTTTTAAATCTTTTTTATTCCAACCTATAATGCTAAAAAGTGTTACTAAAAGTAGAATAGATGCGCTTTGTGTGAATTTTCATCCATTGGCATATCTCTATAGGATTTTTAGCCCCCATTAAAAGAGCAATAACGGATAAGTACATCATCACAGGTAGACCGTAAGACCTACTTTGTTTCCTTGCTTGTTCTGATATCTCTTCTTTGAATATACTAAGGAGTATATTGTGCATTTTTAACCTTTCTGAACATTTAGAAAGGTATAAGCAAAAAGTGTTCTTAGGGTTGGAACAGGCTAGATTTTGGTAATTCCATTTTTAGTATTTTTATCAAATACAATATCATCGTTAAGGTATCCAAGTAAAACAAAACATATTTTTTGGTGCGAAATGGCGATTGGTTTGTAAATGCCAAGAGGCAGATACAAGCAAACTGCATAGACGCAAGAGCGTATGAGTAAAGTCTTGTGTCTGCTATTTTACTGAATTTGATTTCTTGGAACAAACTCTAACACCGCTGCATTGATACAAAATCTCTGTCCTCCACCAGGAGCGTCATTAAATACATGCCCTAGGGGTAGTGTTCAAGATTCCGTGTCAGCATCGGATAATTCCTAAAATTGTATCACAAATCTAAAGCATCATCAAGCCGTCCATCGAAATGGATGGCAAGTTGAGATATTGTAAGACTCCAGTTTCGTATCGGCATAGTCCATTTCTTTTGAGCGTTTTGAATCCCCATATAAAGCAGTTTTAGCAGGCTCTCATCGTTTGGAAAAGCACCTTTGGTTTTGGTGAGCGTGCGGAATTGGCGATGTACTGATTCAATGATATTGGTGGTGTATATGACTCTGCGGATATCTTCAGGATATTTAAAATACACAGATAGATTGTCCCACTTATTTCTCCAAGATTGAAAGACGATAGGATATTTTTTACCCCATTTTTCTTCCAGCTTACTCAGTTCAAACTCCGCTTCTTCTTTAGTGAAAGCTTGGTAAACAGCTTTGAGCTCATGGGCAAATTGTTTTTGATAAGCGGAGCTCACATATTTGAGGCTGTTGCGTATCTGGTGTACGATACAGAGTTGCACTTCTGTATCAGGAAAAACTGAGTTTATAGCTTCAGGAAATCCCTTGAGTCCATCAACTGAAGCTATGAGGATATCTTTTACTCCACGGTTTTGCAAATCAGTTAAAACCTGCAACCAGAACTTAGCCCCTTCACTCTCATTCAAATAGAGTCCAAGTACCTCTTTCTTCCCATCAACTCTGACTCCAAGCACTGTATAAAAAGCTTTTGAGATGTAACGACCATCCTCTTTGACTTTGTAGTGAATAGCGTCAAGAAAAACAAAGGGATATACAGCCTCCAGAGGACGAGCTTTCCACTCTTGAAGCATTGGGATGATCTTGTCAGTTACTGCACTTATGGTAGCTTTAGAGAAGCCTACACAGTAGAAATCTTCAATGTGCTTAGCTATCTGAGAGTAACTATTGCCAAGTGCAAAAAGGGAAAGTATTTTATCTTCTATTTCGCCTGTCATACTTGTTTGGTTCTTCTTCACAATTTCAGGCTCAAAACTGCCATTGCGGTCTCGTGGAACATCAAGCTCAAAGGAGCCATGATCACTTTTCATAGTCTTTGAGTTGTAGCCATTTTTACGATTTCTTGAGAGGTCTTGTGCGAGGTAAGAATCTATCTCTGCTGCAAGAGCAGCTTCGGTGAGCTGTTTGATGAGGGAGCCTAAAGCTCCATCAGAACCGCCAATACTTTTACCAGCTTTTATATCACGAGCAAATTGCTCTACATCTATTTCTATTTTCATGTGTCATTCCTTGAGTAAATATAATTTTACCCGATTGACACGGAATTATGAACGATCCCATGTGATGTATTGAAATTTGTTTTTCCTTTGTTTGATTTGAGTTCATCTGAACTTGAACCGATACATGTGATGTATTGAAATATTGTTATAGGAGCAGTTGTTTTTAGTGTTGCAGCCTTGAACCGATACATGTGATGTATTGAAATTATGTAAGATTTTCTGATTTTTCGTTAATCATCTTGACAACTGTTTTTCTATCTTGTTTATCAAATTTATCAACAAACTCGCGTATGTCTGTTTTTTCACTCTCTACAACCTCCACCACAAGCCTATTGCTCTTGATAGTCTCCTCTATCTCCTCACGGGTAAGTTTCTCTTTAGACTCCATAAGCTCTTTAAGCCCCGACCACTCTATCTCGTCTTGCTTCACACCGTTTTTTTCAAGCATATTTTTGAGAGAGCTTGAA
>PKUJ01000037.1 GCA_002869565.1 Arcobacter sp. | reverse complement strand
TTGATGTTTCCCTACTATTTCAAGATTTAAAAAATGAGCTAACATTCGACAGATATATTCAGCTTTTTCCTTGCTTACTTCTAAACTAATAACACCTACTCTAATAGTAATTGTCAAACCACTTGAAGTATTCATCCGCTTCATATGCACTAAATCTCCCTCACTCATGATTTCCCCTTTTTCTTCATTTTCTTCATTTTTGGTAATGGCATTTTTTCATTGTTCGCAAGAGAATTTGCGAAAATTACTCCACTTAAAAAGCCCAAAAAAGCAGCAAACATTACAAAAAATATAACTATTTCTATCTCATACATTCAATCTCCTTTACTCAATCATTTGTACGATTTCTCTAAATCTCTCTTCATTGTCCATTTGAACACCATGGTTATCAACTAAATCTCTCATCTCATTTAAAACTTCAACACAAAGTCCCAATTGACCTTTAAAATGTTGTTTTAAGATATCTGTAAAAAGTTGTGTATTTTCAAACTCATATGAAGTTACAAGTGTTAGAAGCTCTCTATCATCTAAATTTCGCATATAAACTTTTCTACATCTTCTATTTAACTCAGGCTGTTTATAAAGTACATCATTTATATCTTCATATGTTCCAGCCCAAACCATCGCCATATTTGACTTATCATGCAAACTTCTCAACCATTCCAAACTTCCACCAGAAAGTTTATTTGCTTCATCAAGTATTAGGATTTTTCCTCTAACTTTAGGTATAATGTAAGTCAAAGATGTTTCTTTTGCTCCACTTATCAATCTTATAAGTTCGCTTTTTCTCATGCCCTTATAAGCTTGTATAAATATATGATTTGGATAAACATCTGCAAAAGCTTTTAAGAGGGTGGTTTTCCCAGAACCACTATCACCTCTTAGAAGCACTATTTTGTTTTTTTCAATACTTGTTTTTATTTTCCCACTAGCCTCTGCTATAAATTTAAAAGGTATCTTTTTGTGTTCATAACTTTTTGTAGATAACTTTTCAAGCTCATTTCTTATATAAGCTCTAGCTTTATCCTCTGTATTATTTACATCTTTATAAGTTCCTTTTCTCAAACCAGTGATTTGAGAAGGATTTACCTCAATAGCAGATGCTAGTTTATTAGCACTTATTCCTGTTTTATTTTTAAATTTCTCAACTAAAACATCAAATTCTAAATTCATTATTTCTTCAATATTCATTTAACACCTCTTTAACTATTATTTAATATGCTATTGCATAAGCAGAGTATGGACTCTCTTCCACCTCTTTTTTTACACTAACAACTTTCACAATCTCTCTATCATCAAATTTTGGAATTGGTTTTTTAGATTTTTCTTGTATCTCATCATTTGATATTTTCTTTGTGACTACTGGCTTAAGACTGTCGTCATGCTCTTTTCTAGCTCGTTTTAAATCATCTTTGATAGATGTTTTACTTCTAGCACTAAGCTTATCTTGCTTAATCTCTTTTTGCAGAGCTGAAACATCTTTAGCAAACTCTCTTTTTGCTTTTACAAAATCTTCTTTTGTCATAGTTGAAATATTTCTATCTTCACAAATACCAATTAAAAACCCAGTTTTATCAAATACAAAAACTTCACTCATATTGTCTATATTTTCAGATACATAAACCTTTTGACCTCGATATTTATTTACTATGTTTAAGTTTCTATAGCTTCTACCATCATAATTTATTCCATCTTTTTGTACAGTTCTTTCAACATATCCACCTGCATATACTAAAAAGTTTTCATAATCAATTTTTACAATAGTTTCTAAACAGTTATTCCAAAGATCAATCGGATTAGGTCCTTTTCTTCTTTTCTTATCTATTTCCCATAGAAAAATTGCTTCTTGAAGTTTTGCATTAAGTTCATGCCAGGTTAAAAGCTCAGAACTTTTAGCAGCTTGTGTTTTAGCTACATTTCCAAACTCATCTTTAGCACGTCTATCTTTTTTAGCTATTTGTTGCTCTATTTTTTGCCTATGGCTTACATTGTGTCCAATAAATCCAGCCAAACATCTCATATATGAGTGTTGCAAAGTTCTAAACTTTCTCTCCACTTGACCTTTTTGATCTCCACTATAAGCTATTGCTTTGTCATATCTTATATATAAGTTATCAAGCAAGTTTTGAAACTGTTTTGATAAATAGTCACGTCCATTGTCACCTTTTATCATTTTAGGCATTCCAAATTCAGATATTGCTCTCCAAAGTAATCTTATAATTGCAAGCTTATTTGAGTTTTCAGCAAGAACTGCAACACATCTTCCACTATATGCATCTACTATTGCTAAAATATCTGGCCGCATTTGTTTACCCTCATGATAAATAATCACATCAGCTGGTGTACTATCTATCTCCCAACATTGGTTTTTAGCCGTAAATTGTTCTTTTCTACTACCCATAGCAGGCTGATTATATGATTTATTTAAATCCTCTCCTTTAGTAATCAATGTCCACTCTATAACTCTTTTTTCATAGTAATTTGTTATAAAGCGTTGTACTACACCTCTATCACATAGATTTTTTACTTTATTCTTTTTCCAAGCCATAAAGTCAAAACCATTTATCTTCTCTTCCTCTCTATGTAGCTCCTCCCAAAGCTGTGTATAGTTTATCTCACCAGCTCCAAAAGCTCTAAAGTTACGTATCAAAAACCTTTGCTGTTGTAATGTGAGCTTCGTAGTTCCTTTCTCTTTGCCCCTTTTGTCTATCAAGCCTCTAGCACCATGATTTTTATATTCTCTTTGCCAGTCATAGTGTTTTTTAGAAGTATAACTATCATCAATATATTTACACACATATGTAACATACTCTTTTACACCACCTTGACCTTTCCTTTTAAAATCACTAAAACCAGTTACAATTTTTAGTTTTTTATCTAGCTTCTCTTTTTGCTTTTCATCAAGCTCTATATTTATATTAGGTGTATCAATCTGCTTTTTTACTAACTTAATCTCTTGTTTCTCGTAAAAATACGCAGGTCTACCTCGACCTTGAGCTTTAAGACAATAGCTATATTTAACATTACCAATTTTAAGATACAAATCATTTTTATCAGCTGCTTTTTTTGTTTAAGCTCTTATATATCTCTCTGAAACACCATGTAATTCAGCCACATCTTTAGCATACATCCTTTACCTCCTCTTTTATTTCCCAAGGTAAAGAGCCAACCCAAACACCATCTTTTTTAAGTTGCTTTATTATCCTTGCAGTATTCCCTTCAAAATCTCTAACTTTCAAACCATTTACCCGCCTTGCCATTAGTTTAGAAAAAGTGCTTTTTTCAAGATTGTGTTTTTTTCTATATTTCGTATCATCAAGACACTTACTATCAAATCTAGCTCTTAAAGCAGTTACAATTTTTTCTTCTCGTGTCTCAGGATCTCTAATCTTTACCATTCTAAAGTTTTTTTCAATATCCATATAAATACCTCCTTTTAAAATTATCAACTTCTCTTCAATATTTATAGTTAAGCCCTCGAAAATTCGCAAAAAAAACGAGGACTTAATAATAAATACAAAAAATGGTTTATTTTTTACCCTGTTTCAACCAATCAGCCATCCGATACGTTGTTTTTATACTCCCCGCCAGTCAAAAAGGCTTCACACCTTAATTGGGAGTTTAAGTCAAAATAGACTTAATAAAACCCATTTAAACACCTTTTAAAAAGTGTTTAAATAAGCTCTATAAATCTACTTTTGGTTTTCTACCTCTTCCTTTTCAGGCTCTTTATATTCGATATATCCTATATCTTTAATTCCTGTAAGCTTCATTGCAACATTTCCTGCAAACATACTGTTTTTTAATCCACTTTTTTGTAAGCCCAAAGAAACACTATGAGCACAATGTTCAGCTCCCATAAGATTTGATATATCAGTTATGATTAGTGAAATGTCTCTTCCTTTTACAGCTTTGTTTACAAATAAGTCTGCAACTGCTTCAATGTGACTTCTATTAACCTCAGTAACTAAATCGCACATAATAAACCCCTTTACTTTTATTTTTATTTTTGTATAATTGTTCCTCATGTGTTGAACAATTGTTAAGACGAAGTATAATACATTTGTCTTTGAATGTCAAGACAAATGTCCACTTTTTGAAAAAAAATAGAAAATTAAGGTAATATTTAATGACTGCTAGAATGTATTTAAATGAAAAAAAAGAGATATTAGGCATTAATTCAGATGAAGAATTAGCCCTTAAAATAGGGACTTCTAAAGATAATATCAATAAATGGGTTCAAAGAGACAAAGTTCCAGACAAATGGCAACTAATAATAGGACAATTGGAGAAGAGTGATAATTCCTTACCTTCAGAGATGGTAACAATAAATCTATATGAAGATGTAAATGCCTCAGCAGGATATGGAGCATATAATAGTGATGTTGTTCCAACTAAATTACAATTTGATAAAAACTTTTTGATACAGTTTTTCAATATCACTAAATTTGATAACCTTGATATTATAAGAGTTATGGGAGATAGTATGCTTCCTCTTATTTGTGATGGAGAATATATTATAGTAGAACGTTCAGACCTAGCAAGAAGTGGAGATACAGTTATAGCCAACATTGATGGTGAACTATACGTAAAAAGATTAAAGAAAATCCCATATGAAAAGTGGCTTATCCTAGAAAGTGAAAACCAAGACTACCCATCAATCAAAATTGATAGCTTGGAAAAGTTAGAACACTTTAGAATAATAGGCATTGTAAAAAGCAAAATCAAATTATATTAAAGGATCTATGATGGAAATAATTATTATAAGTCTATTCGCATTATTGTTAGTTACTTTTGCAACATTGTTTTTTACTATAAAATCAAGTAAGATAAAGACTGAAAAAGAGTTAAATAACTTAAAAATTGAAAAAGAGACTTTAGTTAGTCGTTATAAAGATATAATTGATTTAGATAAGTATAAAGATGAAGTAAAAAGAGAAAATGATAAGTTAGATTTAAATGTAAAAAATCTAAAAAAAGAGGAAGAGTCTTTATTAAAGATAGTTACCATCTTAAGAGAAGGAAGTGATTTAGAAAAAGAATTAAGAAACCTTCATATCCAAATAAATCAATTAAAATCAGAGATTACAATACTTGATGAAGAAAAAATGTTTCAAGAGTATGGCATTTATAAACCAATTTTTGAACTTGAAGATACACAGGCTTACAAGGATAAGTTAAAAGACATTATTGATAAACAAAAATTAATGATAAAAGATAATAATGCAGCATTTTGTAAAACAGATTGGATGGTAGAGGGAAGTGCTACAAAAGGTAGAAAAATGACCAATAATAATATAAAACTTGTAATGAGAGCATTTAACGGTGAATGTGATGCTTCAATCTCTAAAGTGAAGTATAATAATGTTGTTGCAATGAAAGATAAGATAGAAAAAGCTTTTAATATAATTAATAAAGCAATGGAATCAAATCATATATCAATTAATAAAAGATATCTTCAATTAAAAATTGATGAACTTAACCTTACTCATGAACTAAGAGAAAAACAATATGAAGAAAAAGAGGAACAAAGAAGAATAAAGGAACAAATTAGAGAGGAAGAAAAAGCTCAAAAAGAACTTGAAAGGGCAAAAATACAAGCTGAAAAGGAGGAAGAGAGATATCTTAAAGCACTAGAAAAAGCAAGAAGTGAAATAGCAAAATCCACTGGCGAAAAACATGCAAAAATGCTAGAAGAAATTAAAAAGCTTGAAGAGAAACTCGCAGAAGCTCAAACAAACAGAGAAAGAGCAATATCAAGAGCACAAATGACTAGGTCAGGTCATGTATACGTTATTTCAAATATAGGATCATTTGGCGAAAACGTATATAAAATAGGAATGACAAGAAGATTAGAACCACTTGACAGAGTTAGAGAGCTTGGAGATGCGTCAGTACCATTTTTGTTTGATGTACATGCAATGATATTTAGTAAAGATGCTCCAACCCTTGAAAATGAACTTCATAAAAAGTTTAATCATAAAAGAGTAAATATGGTAAATGAGAGAAAAGAATTCTTTAATGTAACTCTTGATGAGATAAAAACAGTAGTTGAGCAAAATCATGGTTATATAGAGTTTACTAAATTAGCTGAAGCAAAAGAATATAGAGAAACTCAACTAATAAAAGATAAAAATTTAAAAATAGCTTCCTAAAATAAAAATTTTTACTTCCTTTAATACACTTTTACAACAAACTATTATTAAAAACATATATTAAAGGAACTAAATATACTTTTTAAATACTTTTATCACTTCCTTTAATATATAAAAGCCTATTTTGTTGGCTTTTATTGGATATTAAATAATACAAATCATAAAAAAAGCTTTCTTCCAAATTTTCCACTATTCAAAACCAATTAAAAGCCGTTTAAATCGCCTTTAAACACCATTTAACTATACAAAAAAATTAAAGTGTTAAAGAGAGTGTATAGTAAAGTTTAGACAAATGTATAAAAAAGTTAAACAAACAACAACCTTACAACAAGCACTAAAAAAAGCCCAAATACCCCAAAGAATCGCCTCTAAATCAAAAAAAGCCTTTTGAAATAGTACTTACTTTTTATACAATACCTTACACATAAATCAAGAAACAAATATAAAAATAACCTTATAATTCTATTGTAATTTAAAGGATTTAGTATGGAAAGAAATAAAATTGTTGTTTACGGTTCAATATTAAGTTTTCTCATCGCTATTGGTCTTTTTGGTTACACTGTATATGCGTCACAAATGTTGTCATATCTATCTAGTGACCCTAAAGCCTGTATAAACTGTCATACAATGAATTCAGCTTATACAACTTGGTCAAAAAGTTCTCATAAGAATGTTGCTGGTTGTGTAGACTGTCACTTACCTGTTGGTGATGTGGTAGCTAAATATAAATCTAAAGCAATTGACGGATGGAATCACTCGGTAGCATTTACAATGAATACTTATGAAAATAATATTGACATAAGTGAAGATGGTGCAAATAGAGTACAAGCAAACTGTATTAGATGTCATGGAAATCTAACTGATCAAATGGGAATCAATGCAGACAAATATCATAGCGATGAAGAAATGGGCTTAAATGCAGATCGTAAGTGTTGGGAATGTCATAAGTACACACCTCATGGCAAAGTGCGAAGTTTAACATCTACTCCTTATAGTATTGGTGTTAAAGAGAGAATGAAGTAAAGAGAAGAAGGAAACAAAGAGATGAAAAAGTATAAATTCTTACTTGTGGTTTCGTTAATAGCTATAGGATGCATGACTGCTTTAATTGCATCTATTAATGAAAAAAAAGTAGAACAAGCACAGTTAAATTCTGTACCAAAGATTGACAGATGGGAAACTAAAAACGAAGAGTTCAAAAAGTTTTATCCAAGACAATATGACTCATGGAAACAAACTAAAGAGAGTGACAAAATTGAGGATATGTTAGAAAAATATCCTGAATTAGTAGTATTATGGGCAGGTTATGGTTTTGCAAAAGATTATAATGCACCAAGAGGTCACTTCTATGCAATTGAAGATAATAGAAATTCACTACGAACAGGTGGCCCAGTTGATGCAAAAACAGGACCTATGCCAACTGCATGTTGGACTTGTAAATCACCAGATGTTCCAAGAATCATGGATGAACAAGGTGATATGGAATACTATACTGGTAAATGGGCTAAATATGGTTCAGATATAATTAATCCTATTGGATGTGCTGACTGTCACAATCCAGAAACTATGGAATTACAAGTAAATAGAAGTTATTTAGATACTGCATTAAAAGCTTCTGGAGAAAAAGGTCTTGATGATTTAACTCACCAAGATATGAGAACAATGGTTTGTGCTCAATGTCACGTTGAATATTATTTCAAAAAAACTCCACTTGCAGATGGTAAAAAAGCGGCTGTTGTTACTTTACCATGGGCAAATGGTACTTCAGTTGAAGATATGGAAAAATATTATGATGATATGAATTTCAAAGATTGGACTCATAAAATCTCTAAAACTCCAATGTTAAAAGCACAACATCCAGGTTATGAAATGTGGAAAACAGGAGCTCATGGTAAAAACAATGTTTCATGTGCTGATTGTCATATGCCATATAAAAGAGAAGGTGGAATTAAATATACAGATCACCACGTTGCTAATCCTTTAGATAATATGGATAATTCATGTATGACTTGTCATAGAACTTCTGAAGCATCTTTATTAGCTACTGTTAATGAAAAAAGAAAAAGAAAAGATGAATTACATAAAAAAGCTATGGCACAAATTGCATCTGCACACCTTGAAGCGGGAAAAGCTTGGGAAGTTGGAGCAACAGAGGCTGAAATGGCACCAGTGTTAAAAGATATTAGACATGCACAATGGAGATGGGATTACACAGTTGCATCACATCCTGCATTCTTCCATGCTCCAGAAGAAGTGTTAAGAATTTTAGGAACTTCTTTAGAAAAAGCTGGAAATGCTAGAATCAAATTAGCTAAAATTCTAGCTAAATATGGAGCTACTGATTACATTGCACCATCAATTGATTCAAAAGAAAAAGCTCAAGAAATTGTAGGTCTTCCTTTTGCAAAATTAGTTGAAGAGAAAAAGAAATTCAAAAATGGTCTTTTAATTGAATTGAAAAAAGAAGCTGAGAAAAAAGGCATCTATAATCCAGAATCAACTAAAGGTATTGAAGATAAAACATCTTATAATTAAGATATACTTAAATTACAAAGAAAGAGGAGTTTAAACTCCTCTTCTCTTTTTAAAATATAAAAATATTTCTATAAAATATCTATTTATGGTATTATTTTTATATTTTAACAGGCAAAAGAAATTAATGAAAAAACTACTAAAAAATATACTATCAATAGAAATAATGTCAGTACTAATGCTTTTAATGGCATTTTCATGTGCAATCGCTACATTTATAGAAAATGACTATGGAACACTTGGAGCAAGATCATTTGTATATGGACAAACTTGGTTTGAAACAATTATGGTTTTTTTAACTATTGGAATTGTTGCAAATATAATCTGGTTTAAAATGTACAAAATCAAGAAATTTTTTATCTTTATGATTCATATTTCTTTTATTTTTATTCTTATTGGAGCAGGACTTACTAGATTTTTAGGATATGAAGGGATAATGACTATTCCTGAAAATACAATACAAAACAGAATGTTATCAAATGATGAATTTATTCAAGCAACTCTTTATGATAAAGAGGGAAAAGAGATAAAAAAAATTGATAAAAAAGTTTTAATAACTCAGTTAAATCAAACAAATTTTAATATAGATATCGATAAAAATATAAATTTAAGTTTTAAAAAATTTGTTCCAAATGCAGCCGAAAAAATTGTATCTGTTGAAAATGGAAAACCAATGGTAAATCTAATTATTACAAATCTTTTAGGTGCAAAGAGTATAGATTTACAAAATAAAAAAGTACATGAAGAACAATATGCAAATTTTTCGCTAAATAAAGAAATTCAAGATAATTCAAAACCAAAAATATATTTTTTAAATCAAAATGGAAAGTTATATATAAAAGCAAATGTTGCAATTACTTATAATTTCATGAATAATCAAAGGAAAGGAAGTATAAATCCCGAAGAAGCTCTTCTTTTAAGAGATGATGTTGTTTAT
Organism: Arcobacter sp.; assembly: GCA_002869565.1. Classification (GTDB taxonomy): domain Bacteria; phylum Campylobacterota; class Campylobacteria; order Campylobacterales; family Arcobacteraceae; genus Halarcobacter. The sequence goes on along the minus strand of PKUJ01000037.1, from coordinate 97,767 downwards.
ACTGTTGCCCAAACAAGTTTTGCTACTCCTGATTTTTCTGCAAATGGAAAACTTGAAGTTATAAGTTTAAAAAAAGATACTATAAAAAAAGAAAAAGCAATAAATGCTGTGCTTACAAATTTAAATTTTAAAGGTAAAGTTCAAGAAGTAGCACTATTTGGTAAAGGTGGCGCAAATGAAGGTTATACTAAATCAATAAAAATAGATGATAAATTATTAAAACTTTCATGGGGAGCAAAAATTATTGAACTTCCTTTTTCTCTTTTATTAAATGATTTTAAATTAGAAAGATATCCAGGTTCAAATTCTCCATCTGCATACTCAAGTGACGTAAAAGTATATGACACACAACATGATGAAACATTTGAACAAAGAATTTCTATGAATAACACTTTAAACTATAGAGGTTTTAAATTTTTTCAAAGTTCATATACAATGAATGAAAGTGCAACAATTCTTTCTGTAAATAAAGACCCCGGAACTCTACCAACATATATTGGATACTTCTTATTATTTACAGGTCTTATTATAAGTCTATTTGCAAACAATGGAAGATTTCAAAAACTTGCACGTAAGAAGTACGAATTAAAAAATATTTCAACTGTATTAATGTTATCCCTGCTATTTGTTTTTAGCCCAAATACGGAAGCAAAAGAGACTATTTCTGACAATGAAATGAAATTGATAAAAAATATTGATAAAGAACACTCATTAAAGTTAGGTTCTGTTTTAATTCAAGATTATCAAGGAAGAATAAAACCTATAAACTCTTTAGCCATAGAAATAATGAATAAAGTTTTAAGAAAAGACTCTTTATACGGACTTGATGCAAACCAACTTTTTATTAGTATGATGATTAATCCAAGAGCTTGGCAAAAACTTCCTATAGTAAAAGTAACAGATGAAAATTTAAAAAAGCTTTTAGGAATTAAAAAAGATGCAAAACACTTTGCTTTTGATGATGTATATACTAACTTTGGTTCTTATAAACTTGAAGATGATTTGGAAATTGCAAATAAGAAAAAACCTTCACAAAGAAATAGATATGACAAAGATTTAATAAAAGTTGATGAAAGACTAAATATCATATATAACCACTTTTCAGGAGCATTTTTAAAGCTATTTCCAAAAATTAATGACAAAAACAACAAGTGGTTAGACCCAACACTTGCAATTTCTGTTATAAAAGATGGAGTTGGAGCTTTAAATAAAAACGAAGCTGAAAATATTGCAAATTTAATGGATAACTATTTTCTTGCTTTAAAAAAAGCAAATGAAGGGAAAGACTCTTGGGAAAATGCTTCTAAAAAGCTTGAAGCTATCATAATTTATCAAAATAAATATGCTTCTAATATTATGCCAACATCTTGGGAAATAAAAGCAGAATTAATGTTTAATAGATTTAATATTTTTCAAAAATTAACTCCTTTGTATTTGATATTAGGAATAGTTTTGTTAGGATTTGTATTTGCTAAAATATTTAAGCCCACACTAAATTTAAAAAAAATCACAAAAGTTTTTTTAATTTTATTTATTCTAGGGTTTACTATTCATACTTTTGGATTGGCCCTAAGATGGTATATTTCAGGACATGCTCCTTGGTCAAATGGGTATGAATCTATGATATATATTGCTTGGGCTATTGTTCTAGCAGGGATGATATTTTCAAAGCAATCAATATTAGCCTTGGCTACAACTGCAATATTAAGTGGTGTTACCCTATTTGTGGCTCACTTAGCCTGGCTTGAACCACAAATTACTACACTAACTCCGGTTCTCAAATCATATTGGCTTACAATTCATGTAAGTGTTATAACAGCAAGTTATGGATTTTTGGGATTATCTGCATTATTAGGATTTATTACCCTGATATTTTTTATAATTGCAAATAAAAATAAAGATAATTTAAGACAAGAATCAATAAAAATATCTATTCAAGAGGCTAGAAGAATTAATGAAATGGCAATGATGATAGGTCTTGTACTTTTAGTAATTGGAAACTTCTTAGGTGGAATTTGGGCGAATGAATCTTGGGGAAGATATTGGGGTTGGGACCCAAAAGAAACTTGGACTTTAGTATCTATATTAATATATGCTGTAATTCTTCATTTGAATTATATAAAAGGAATGTCTAGTAATTTTATTTTTTCTAGTTTATCACTAATTTCTTATGCATCAATAATAATGACATATTTTGGAGTAAATTATTATTTATCAGGTTTACACTCATATGCGGCAGGAGATCCTCTTCCAATTCCTACTTTTGTCCCTATACTTACGTTAATGATTTTCATAACCATAATATTAAGTTTTAGAAATAGAAAAATTATATAAAATATACAAATTATTCACAATAATATAGTAGAATGTTCTTATGAAAAAGTTTATTCTACTACTCATTTTTATATTAACTCCCCTATTTTCTTATAGTACAAAAGTTACGGGCGCTTATGCAATTGCTATTTTTGATGAAAAAGGCAATGGTGAAAATGTACAACATGTAAGAAAAACAGAAGCTGATTACAATGGGACTTGTTATACAAAAGTCTATATCATTGGAAATTCTTTTAATTTAAAGCCTGTTGTTAAAATTGGCAATTCTATAGGTCATTACCAAAGTTCAAGACCAATTTATGGAAAAGTTAGAAAAATAAAAATCGGAGAAGTAATGACATTTAAACATTATGCAGTAACTAAAGGTCATATTTATGTTAGTTTCAAAGGTAAATTATATGATAGAAAGGTATTCGTAAAATAAAATTGATTTTTAAATCAATAATTCTAGACTTATTTTTTTAATTATTATATAATTATTTTTAATTCATATCTATAAAAAAGAGAAATAATGTTTCAAAATTCAGATTTAAAAAATCTAATAGAAAATGCAAAAGATCTTGTAGTTTTATATGTAGAAGATGCCATTGAAGTTAGAAAACGTATATCAACTTTGTTGAAACTTATTTTTGCAGATATTAAAATTGCTTGTGATGGAAAAGAAGCACTTGAAATTTTTAATACTAACTTTATAGATTTAGTTATTACCGATATAAGTATGCCTAAAATGAACGGAATAACATTAATAGAAAAAATTAGAGAAAATAATTATTCAGTACCTATTCTAATAATTTCAGCACATAGTGATCAACAATTAATGGTAAATGCAATAAAAGCCGGAATTGATGGATTTATTTTTAAACCCATAGATAATGAAAATTTTCTAAATTCTATTAAAAGAGCTATAGAAAAATCTATGTTAATAAGAGAAAATAATAAAAATCTTATTGTTTTAAAACAGTATCAAGCAATTACAAATAAAAGTTCTATTATTTCTAAAACTGATCCAAATGGAATAATTACTTTTGTTAATAATAAATTTTGTGAAATATCAGGATATACAAAAGAAGAACTGATTGGACAACCGCATAGAATAATAAGACATCCAGAAAATCCAAAAGAATTGTATAAAAGCCTCTGGAAAAGAATCAAAGAAGAAAAAAAAGCTTGGCGTGGGATTATTAGGAATATCACAAAAGATGGAAAAAGTTATTTTGTAAAATCTACTATACAACCTTTACTTGATCAAAATGGAGAAATTTTAGAATATATGGCATTAAGAGATGATGTCACAGAAATCATGAGTGAAAAAAAACAACTTATGTCAAGTATTGAGTCATATATTCTTCCATTAATAGCTCTTATTAAAATTGAAAATTTTGATATTTTAGATAAATTCTATGATACAAGAAGTGTTGAAAAAATTGAATCTACTTTTGGAAATACCATAATAGAACTATTTCCACAAGACAGTCTATTGTTTGAAAAAATTTATACACTAGGAGATGGTCTTTTTGCAGTAAGTATTGAATATCAAAATTTAATTAAGAAAAATATTGATATAGAACAAATATTTCTTACACTGATAAAAAATACAAAAGAAACAACTATTTGTTTATCTAGTATTGAATATGATATTTCAATTGCTGTTAGTTATTGTTATGGAAAAAACAATATTTATGAAAATGCAAAACATGGAATAGAAAAAGCTATTGAAGAGAATAAACATCTTATTTTCGCAAATGATTTAATTAGTGAAGCAAAAAAGATTGCACAAAAAAATATTGAAACAATACATATGGTTAAAAAAGCATTAGACACTTCAAATATTGTTTCTCATTTTCAACCAATTATTGATAATAAAACAAAAAAAATCGTAAAATATGAATCTCTAGTAAGACTTATAAATGATAAGGGAGAAATTATCGCTCCATTTTTTTTCCTAGATGTATCTAAAAAGGGCACTTATTATACAAAAATAACTCAAAGAGTAATTGAAAGTTCATTTAAAGTATTAGACCACATAAAAAACGATGTAAGTATTAACCTTTCTGTTTTAGATATAGAAAATGAATTAATAAGAAATAAATTGATTGAGCTAGTATCTAAGCCAATATATAAAGGAAGAGTTACTTTTGAGTTACTTGAAGATGAAAATATTAAAAATTTTATTACTGTAAAAAATTTTATTACCTTAGTAAAAGATATTGGAGATGTTAAAATTGCAATTGATGACTTTGGTAGTGGATACTCAAATTTTGAACGATTACTCGACTATGCACCTGATATATTAAAAATAGATGGTAGCTTAATTAAAAATATTGAAACTGACAGTTTTAGTAGAAACCTTGTTGAAACTATTGTCTCTTTTGCAAAAAAACAAAATATAAAAACTATAGCAGAGTATGTTGAAAATGAAAAAATTTATGAAATTTTAACTGAAATGGGAGTTAACTATTCACAAGGTTTCTTTTTTGGTAAACCAGAAAAAATTATATAAGAAATAGAATTCTCTATTTCTTATATCTTTTTAACTATTCTAAAAACATCAAACCTAAGAAAAAAGCCACCAAAATTCCTGAACCTATTGGAAAAGCTTTTGATAAAGGATGATCTTTCCCCAACATACCTGAGGCAACTTTTGTTAGTATAAAAAAGAAACCAATAAGCAATAATGCACCAATTATTTTAGTTATCATATTTGACTCCTTAAATTTAAGCATCTATCATTATAGTAATTATATTTCTTTTTGGATTAATCTGAAAATAAATTTTTAAAGTATTTAATTTTTTTAAAATTAAAATCTATAGGTAAAGGTTTTATGTAAAAAGTAGAAAGCTACTTTTTACATATATTTTTTTAGTACATCAGGAGTAGTAATTGTCCCATCTTCATTCTGATAATTTTCCATAATTGCTAATAGTGTTCTTCCCACAGCTAAAGAAGAGCCATTTAAAGTATGAGTTAAGATATTTTTCTTTCCATCTTTATATCTTATTTTTGCACGTCTTGATTGAAACTCTCTTGTATTAGAAATTGAAGAAATTTCTCTATATTTATTTTGTCCAGGCAGCCAAACTTCTAAATCAATAGTAGTTGCAGCAGAAAATCCTAAATCACCAGTACATAGTTGTACTTTTTGATGAGATAATCCTAAAGATGTTAGAAGATCAGATGCACATGCTACCATTTTCTCAAAAATTTCTTCTGATTGTTCTGGTTTAGTAATAGCTACCATCTCAACTTTATCAAACTGATGTTGTCTAATCAATCCTCTAGTATCTCTTCCTGCACTTCCAGCTTCTTTTCTGAAACATGGTGTATATGAAGTTAAAAGAAGAGGCAATTCTTCTGAACTTAAAATTTCATCATTGTAAAGATTTGTTAATGATACCTCAGCAGTAGGAATTAAATATAAATCTTCACCTTCAATCTTAAATAAGTCATCTTCAAATTTTGGTAATTGTCCCGTTCCTTGAAGAGTATTAGAGTTTGCCATAAATGGAACACACCACTCTTCAAAGCCTCTTTCACGGTTGAAATCAAGCATATAATTTATTAATGCTCTTTCCATTCTAGCCGCTTCACCTTTAAGTGCAGAGAATCTTGATTTAGCAAGTTTTACACCTCTTTCAAAGTCAATCCAACCATTATCTAAATCCCAGTGTTCTTTAGGTTCAAAAGAGAATTCAGGTTTTTCTCCAATAACTTCTAATACTATATTTTCATTTTCATCTGCACCATCTGGCACACATTCATCTGGTAAATTTGGAACACCAAGAGCTATTGACGTAAGTCTATCTTCAATTACTCTAACCTCATCTTCTAAAGCTTGTTTATTAGCTTTAAGAGCATTGATATTATCTTGTAAAGGAGCAATATCTAAGCCCTCTTTTTTATATCTTCCAAACTCTTTAGATAATTTATTTTGCTCAGCTGTAACATTTTCCATCTCTTGTCTTTTATCTTTAGCTTCATTAGCTATATCTTTTAAATTATCAAGGATTTCTTGCTCAACGCCTTTTCTTTTTAAGTCATAAGCCATAGTTTCAAAATCTTTTTGTAGCTGCTTTACATCAATCATTTTAATCTTTCTTCTAAATTTTTTGCAATTATATCTAAACTTAACTTTTTAGTATTTTATAAAGGAAATTATATTACAGTATGTTATTATGTCAACATGAAAGTTTTATGGATGAAATACAAGTTTTTTACGGTTACAATACCAATTATTCTTTTAATTGGAGGTGCTTTTTATTTCACAGCGGGCTTTATTCAACCTAGTCCAAAAAAAGAAATAACAATAGCAACAGGTTCTAAAACAGGCAATTATTATAAAACTGCTTTAGAATACAAAAAGTTACTAGAACAAGATAAAGTAAAAGTAAATCTTATTACTTCTGCTGGTTCTATGGAAAATATAGAGATTCTCAAAAATAAAAAAGCTGATATAGCTTTTGTACAAAATGGAACTATCGACAATGAGAATACTAAAGGTATAACTTCTTTAGCTTCTATTTATTATGAGCCCTTATGGGTCTTTTACAAAAATGATGGATACTCAATTGATTATATTATTCAACTAATCTCAAAAAAGATATCTATTGGAAAAGAAGGCAGTGGAACAAAAGATTTATCTTTAAATATCTTAAAAGATAATGGAATTTCAGAGGAAAATTCTACAATTTTAAACTACGATAATAATAAAGCAAAAGAAGAACTAATCAAAGGGAATATTGATGCAATATTCATTGTTAGCTCACATAATTCTGATATTGTAAAAGAGTTATTAGAAGATCCAAAGATAAATATTCTTAGTTTTAAAAGAGCAAAAGCATATAGTAGGAAATATACTTTTTTAGAGACTCTAAACTTATATGAAGGGACTTTAGATTTATATAAAAATCTTCCAGATCAAAATATAAACTTACTTTCAACTACTGCTAATCTTGTTATTAGGGAAGATATTCCTGAAGAATTAACGAGACTATTTTTAAAAAAAGTTAAAGAAGTACATAATAAAAAAGATTTATTTGCTAAATCAGGAGAGTTCCCAAATACTAATAATATGCTTGTAGAATTAAATGTAGAAGCTCAAAGATATTTTAAAAATGGTGATACTTGGCTTGAAAAAATATTTCCTTTTTGGATAGCTTCAAATATTGATAGATTAAAAATATTAATCATTCCTTTATTAACACTACTTTTGCCACTTTTTAAAGGGTTTTTTCCTTTATATAACTGGTCTATGCGTTCAAAAATCTATAGATGGTATGATGAAATTAGAGCAATTGACAATGACATCGAATCTTTAAAGCCCGAGGATGCAAAAGAGGAATTAGAAAAAATTGAAAAATTAAGAAGTGAAATCTCTAAAGAGACTAAAGTACCTCTGTCATTTATGGGAGAATACTACAATCTTCAACTTCACATTGATCATGTAATATATAGGTTAAAAAAACTCAAATAAAACTCTTTGTTTAACTATTCATTATATCAATTTAAGATATAATTTTACAAAATTTAGGCTCTAAACTTATAGAGCCTCTTAGGTTCCCTTTTAAAAGGGAACACATATAAAGGAACATACGTTGAGAATATTATCAGGAATTCAACCCTCAGGAACAATACATATAGGTAACTATTTTGGAATGATAAAGAAAATGGTTGAAGCACAAAATGATGGTGAATTATTTGCATTTATTGCTTCATATCATGCTTTAACAACGGTAAGAGAAAAAGAGCTTTTAGAAAAAAATATCTTTGAAGTTGCAGTTAATTTTCTAGCACTTGGAATGGATCCAAAAAAATCAACATTTTGGGTACAAAGTGATGTAAAAGAAGTATTAGAATTATATTGGTTATTATCAAATCATACTTCAATGGGATTACTTGAACGCGCACATTCATATAAAGATAAAGTTGCTAGAGGTTTTCAAACAAACCATGGACTATTTTCTTATCCTGTACTTATGGCTGCTGATATTTTATTATATGATTCAAATATTGTGCCTGTGGGAAAAGATCAAATTCAACATGTGGAAATAACAAGAGATATAGCAAATAGTTTTAATAATCACTATAAAACCGATATTTTAGTATTACCTGAAGCTAAAGTTGATGAAGTAGTTGCAACAGTTCCAGGAACCGATGGAGCTAAAATGTCAAAATCATATGGAAATACTATTGATATGTTTGGAACTAAAAAAGGTATAAAAAAACAAGTTATGAGTGTTGTTACTGATTCAAAGGAGCTTCATGAAGTAAAAGATTATACTACTTGTAATGTATACAAACTTTGTGAACTATTTATGAGTCATGATGAACTATTAGCATTACAAGAAAGATATGCAACTGCTGGTGAAGGTTATGGACATTTTAAATTATCACTTTTAGAAAAAATAAATGAACACTTTGAACCATATGCTCAAAGAAGACAACACTTGCTTGATAATCCAGATGAAGTAAAAGACATCTTGGCTTTTGGAGCTTCTAAAGCTAGAAAAATTGCATCTGCAAAAATGGAAGTTATTAGAAATGCAGTAGGATTATAATCCTACTTGCATTAAATTATAGTTATCACTTTATCAATATTTCTTGATATCTCTTCAACTCTATCTTGCCACAATTTTCCAAACTCCAATTTTTCATTTTCATTTGCACTTTTACTAATACATTTTTGCATTAACTCTTGCATCTTTGGTTTAGGAGAAAATTGACTTGGGTTGTAAATTACTTCAACGCTTTGTAAAGTATCTCTTCTTGTAAATTTTACATTTGAAGTTATATCACTTTCAAAAGACATTAAGTTATTTCGAGAGAATAATCCCATAATTCCCTTGAATCCAGTATTTACCGTAGCTCCTGTGATATTAGTAATTACATTTGAAATAACACCGGCTACCCCCTCTTCTATCTTTTCTTTAAACTCTACTTTTATTTCTCCACGTTTAGGAAGTTCATTTTTATATAAAACTTTTAATCCCTCAAGAGTCATAAGATAAGCACCTAATACAGTTGGGCATGAGTGTCCTGCTGTTTTTACAAGATCAAGATATGAAAATTCTATTATTCCTTCTTCAACTGCACCTAGAAAATTTGCCAAATCATCTTGCAATTTTATTGTTTCTATACTTTTAAAAAATTCTGGATATTTCATGTTTAGCCTATTTATTGATTTTTTATAATACTACTTAAAAAATATCATAAAAACATTGATTCTTGTTAAGATAAAAAAACTGTTTTATATTTTTTTACTAAAAGTATAAAAAAGATTTGGTTCACTTACTATAAATAGATTACCTTGCTCATCCATTGTAATACCTTCGGCTTGTGGGATATCTTTTTTTAATCCTAAAAAGTCTTCTTCTAATTGCGCAAAACTAATTTGTGTTCCATCTAAATCTACTTCAGCAATAGATTTTGATTCGTCACTTAAAAATAATAAATGTCTTGAATTTTCATCAAAATGTAATCCAGAAAAATCTGTCATAAAATGACTCAAAGTTGTTAATCCATCACCAAAAGAGATAGATAAATTCTTGTTTTCTAATAAGTTTGAGATTTTTATAAGTTCCCTAGGAAATTTTTCATTTACTATAAAAAAAGTATTCTTCTTAGTATCAAAAGCAATTCCTTCATAACCAAAATTTTTATATGAATTAATTTTTAATGTAAATACATTTTGAACATCACTAATAAATACTCTTTTAGTATTTAAACTTATATTTATAAGAAAGACTTGAGCTTTTCTTTCATCAACAATTGCAAATATATTTTTATATAAATAAGTTATTCCCTCTGTATCTTTAAAACCTATAAGGTCTATAGTTCTTAAAAGTTCACCCTTTTTATTAAGTTCATAAATTTTTTGAGGATTGTTAGTTATTGCAAAAAGTGTTTTTGTATTTTTATTGTATGTTATTCCAGATAGATTATCTTCTATTGTTTCAACTTGTTTTGCTTCTATTTCTACTTTATAGTAGCCCAAATTTAACCTATTTTTAATACCTTTAATATCATTTTTAATATCATTCATTTTTGCATAAAGAATATCATTAAAATCTGTTATTGATAAGAATATATAAAATCCAATAAGGATTAGTATAGTTTTTTTAATTTTCATATCTAACCTTTTATGATTAGATATTACAAAATAAAGGTAATTATTTGGTTACAAAAAAATATATATGATTTTAGCTTGTTATTTTTTACAAATAAATATTAATTTATCTGCTTCTTCATCAGTATGAAGATTAAAATTAATTATGTTTTCAATCTCAAATCCTGAATTAATTATTGTAGTTTTTAAAAACTTTATATCATGATAATATTGAATAATAGTATCTTCTTCTTTTGTATATAAGTTATTTTTAGTTTTATTAAAAAGTGTTATGTCTGTTTTTAGTTCATTATTTTCAAAAATAGCATCAATTGCAATAAATTTATCATCATTATTAATATTCAAACTTCCTTGGGCAACTTCTTCAAAACCAAAAAGTGAATTTACATCAAAAATAAAATATCCATTGTCAGTTAAAACTTTTGAAGTATCTTTAAAAAATTGTTCTAATTCATTTTTAGGAATATAATTAATTACATCAAAAATAGCTGTTGCACAAGAAAATTTTTCTCTAACTTTTTCTAAAGGAATTGCATCTGCATTTAAATTATATGCTTGACATATTTTGATTTGTTCAACACTTAAGTCTATTCCATAAGCATTGACCCCATTAGCTAAAAGATGCATCATAAAAGCACCCTGACCACAGCCAATATCAATAATATCATCTAAGCCTTTTTCAAAAATAAGACCTAAAAAAGCAGAATGTAACTCTTTTACTTCATCTTGAAAGTTTAAGAATTCTTCTACTTTTGCATATAACTCTAATCCCATTAAAGTACTGCTTCTAACTTTTCTTTTAAATTAAATATTAAATCTTTTTTTGCATAATATGAATTTTTATTAGCAATTAAATGTGCTGAACTTTCCATAATAGTAGGTCCTACTTCAAGACCGTTTTGTTTCATAGTTGTACCAGTTTCAACAATATCAACAATGCAATCTGCGAGATTTACTAAAGGTGCAAGCTCAATTGAACCATAAAGTTTTATAATTTCAACAGCCATTGCTTTTTCTTCAAAATATCTTTTTGCAATTTTCTCATGTTTTGTATCAACCGTAATTTTACTTTTTGTAAAATCTAATTCTTGACCACGAATCAATCCAAAAGCAACTTTACAACGTCCAAGTTGTAAGTCAAGAAGTTTGATTAAATCGTATTCTTTCTCTTCTAAAACATCAAGCCCAACAACACCTAAATCAGCAGCTCCATGCATAACATACGTTGGTACGTCTTGATTTCTTACATTTAGAAATCTAAATCCAGCTTTTTCAAGTATTAATTTTCTGTCTTCAAAAATAAACTTTTCATCAAAAGCTTTTTCAAACTTTTCTAAAGTATCTTCAGCAATTCTTCCCTTAGGCAATGCAATTGTTAGCATCAATAATCCCTTTCATATTATCAAATATTAAGTCACTTTTATAAATACAATTATCAAAATATCTACTTAAAAATTCACCATCTCCACCTGTAAATATTATTTGCTCTTCTAAAGCTAACTCTTTTATAGGTAATATGATAGATTTTAAAATAGAATAAGATATTGCATCTTGTGTACAAAGTGGGATTTTATCTAAATTTACCTTTGTATTTATTTCATAGTCTAATTTTGAAGAAATCTGCTTATATATATTGTTAAAATTGCTTATACCAGGAAGAATTATTCCACCTTTATGTTTAGCATTTTTCATAATATCCACTGTAATTGCACTACCAGCATCAACAATAATTGCATCTTTATATCCACAACACGCAATCTTCCTATCTAAACCCATTCCTTTATAAATTGTTTCAAAATTTAGATACTCTTCTAAATTTATACAATTTGTATAATTATTTTTTAATTTATTTGTTGCTGTCTCATTTACTGAAATAAAATAAATTGTTTCATCAAGTTCTGGTAACTTTTCATTTAAAAAATATCTATAATGTTTTCCATCAATCAAAAAATGAAATGTTGTGTTTCCAATATCACATAAAATCAACTCGCACACTCCATTTGTTTTCTTTTAAAAATTTTTTTGCTTTAGAACAAATAGCAGAAGATATAATCAACTCTTTTTTCTTAAAATTATGTTCTTGGAAATTAGCTAGTTTCTCACAAAGCTCTATTAAATCATTAGCATTCTTTCTTATAAACCTACTTTTTGCATCAACAATAAATATTGCATAATAATCTTTTGAAACTGATGTTCCTACATAAATACCAATTTTCTTTCTACTTCCTAATTCTTTAGGTAGTACTTCATTTATCTCTTTAAAAAGTATTTCTTTATCTAAATAGTATTTTGTTAAATTTTTCAAAAATATCCTTATTTTTAATCCTAATCATTATATATTAAAAATATTTAGAAAATAGTTTTTAAAAAATTGTATAAAAAAGAAACTTTATGAAATTTTATTGTAATATTTGTCTGCTATAATAAAATAATTAAATTTTTAAATATACTAGGCTTTAAATTAATGATAAAAATACGTTCTTTATTACTTTTTATTTTAATATTTACGTCAATATTAAATGCCTCAAAGAACCACTTTAAAGTCTCTTACGACCCTGACTATGCCCCTTTTTCTTATTTAGAAAACAATATTCCACAAGGTCTTTTAATAGACTATTGGAAATTGTGGGCTGAAAAAAATAATTATACAATAGATTTTATAAATGGCAAATTTTGGGATGATGCAATTAATCTTGCAAAAAGAAAAAAAATTGACTTTTTTTTAGGAACAGAAGCTTATGAAAATTGGATGAAAGCTTCAAATAGTTTTTATAAAACTCAAACTTCACTATTTGCTTTAAAAGAAAATAGTAGAGACTTTACTCAAAATGCGTATTATATAATTGGTATAGTTGGTAGTGACTACAAAGAATTAATAAAAAAGAATTTTCCAAATTCGCAAATAGTAGTTTATGAAAACTACACAGATATTATAAATGATTTTACTTCAAATAAAGTTGATTTAATTTATGAAGATAAATTAGCAATTGAATACTATACCTTACAAAATAGACTTTTTCATAAAGTACGTTCACTTCCTCTATTAAAAGAACTAATAAGTATTCAAGCAATTTCAAGTGAGCAAAAATTAATTGATATTTTCAATGAAGGATTAAAAAATCTAACAAAAGAAGAACTATATGATATTGAGAGCAAATGGATAATAAATGAAAAAGACCAGTTCTATATCGATGAAAAAGAGATAAATCTTACAGAAGATGAAAAAGAGTTCATAAAAAATAATGTAATAAATGTATCTGTATCAAAAGATTGGAAACCATTTACATTTAGATCTCCAAATAATCAAGCAATTGGAATATCTTCTGAAATCTGGGAACTACTCTCAAATAAAGCAGGACTTAAAGTAAGTTATCATTTTGAGGAGAATTTTACAAAACAACTAGATTCTATTAAAAATAAAACTAATGACCTTATTTATAGTACTGGGAACACTGCACAAAGAGAGAATTATTCAATATTTACAAAACCATATATAAATTTTCCAATTTCAATAGTTACATTAAAAGATGAAAATTTTATTGAAAGCATAAATTATTTGTATGGCAAAGAGATAGCAGTTGGGGAGAATTTTACTGCCCATAAAATGTTAAAAGAAAAATATCCAAATTTAAAATTCTTATTGGTAAAGAGTATAAAAGAGGGATTAGAAAAAGTTTCTAATGGTCAAGCTTTTGCATATATCGATATAAAGCCAATTTTAACTTACAATATACAAAAACTAGAATTTGATGATTTAAAAATAAGTGGAAATACTGGTCTAAATTTTCCATTAAGAATTATGATAAGAGATGATTTCCCTCAACTTCAATCAATCTTAAACAAAGCTATTTCTTCAATAAATAAAAAAGAACTAGAGTTCATTATAGAAAAATGGAATAACATTCGATTTGAAAATAACTTAGATTATACAGGATTATGGGTTCTTCTAGCTGCAAGTACTATAATATTTATTATTTTACTTTATATAAATCAAATTAATATAAGAAAAAATAAAACACTTAAAGATATTGTCGAAGATAGAACAAAAGAATTAAAAGAATTAAATACAGAGCTAGGAGAGAGAGTTAATACAAAAACAAAAGAATTAAAAAGAGCAAACTATTTACTCGATGAAGCTCAAAAAATTGCTCATTTAGGAAGTTTTCACTACCACATAGAAAATGATGAACTTTTTTGGAGTGATGAACATTACAAAATTTTCGGACTTCATCCAAAAGAGATAATCCCTTCTATAAGAAAATTTTTATCTTATGTACATCATGATGACAGAAAAAATATGAAAAACCAATTCAAAAAAGTTCAGTCTATTAAAAATTATAATAAAATTACTTTTGAATATAAAATAATCACTAAAGACAAAAGCATCAAATATATCCAATCAACGGCAAAAATTACAAAATTCGATAGTAAAAACAACCCACTTTTAATGATTGGAACAATATTAGACTTAACAAAAGTGAAACAACTTGAAACGGAGAAAAGAGAAAAAGACACTATACTAGCTCAACAATCAAAAATGGCGGCAATGGGAGAGATGCTTGAGAATATTGCTCATCAGTGGAGACAGACTCTATCTGTTATATCAACAGCATCTACAGGACTACAACTCCAACTTGAATTTAATAAAAACATTCCTGATGAACTTTTAAAAGAGAGTGTAGTTTCAATTAATGAACAAGCACAATATTTATCAAGAACTATAGATGATTTTAGAAACTTTTTTCATCAAAATAAAGAGAAAGCTAAATTTAATATCAAAAATCCAATTGAAAAAGCTTTATATCTTACAAGTTCTAGAATTAAAAAACATGATATAAATATTGTAAAAAATATTGAAGAAACAACTATCACTACACTTGAAAATGAACTAATACAAGTTTTTCTAAATATTTTTAATAATGCAATTGATGTACTAGGTGAAAAAAACTATAAAAAATATATATTTATCACAACAAAAGTTTTTAAAAATGAGTTACGAATTTATATAAAAGATAATGCCGAAGGAATTCCAAAAAGAATTATAAATAGGATTTTTGAACCATACTTTACAACAAAACATAAATATCAAGGTACAGGTATTGGTCTTTATATGTCAAACGAAATTGTTTCAAAACATTTATCAGGGGAACTAAAAGTGCATAATGTTATCTATAATTATGAAGAATCAAATTTAAAAGGTGCTCAATTTATTATAACAATACCAATACATAAAGAAACTCTTTAATTCAATAGTTATAAATAATGCAGTAGAATTGCAAAAAATAAAAAGAAGCATTAAATGATGAAAAGAAATGAAATCCTGCTTGCAGGTAAAAAAATATTACTTGGAATATTAATTATTATGTCAGTACAAAATATCTTTGCAAAAGAAAAAGTTATTGCAAAAATTCCAGAAGCCTCAGGAATAACCTATTCAAAAAAGTCAAACTCTCTATTTGTAGTAAATGATGAAGGTTCAATTTATGAATTATCTTTAGATGGTAGAATTTTAAGAGAAAAAAAGCTAGGTAAATATGATTTAGAAGGTATAACTATTGATGATGAAAATGACCTTTTACTTTTAGCAATTGAAGGAGATGATTCAATATTAGTTCTTTCAAAAAAGAAATTTAAAGAAAAAAAAGAAATCTCAATAAAAAGAAAATATAAATGAATTAATATTCTTAAAAAAGGAGATGATGGCATTGAAGGAATTGTTTTATACAAAAATAAAATTTATCTTTCAAACCAATCAGATAAAAAATATCCTAAAGAGGATTGCTCCGTAATAGTGATAATTGATTATGATTTAAAACAGAAAAAACAGAAAATTGAAAACATTATAGATCATGGATTTATTGATATTGCAGGTCTTGCTGTTTATAATGATATTTTATTTATGGTAAGTGACAAAAAAAGTCTTTTGATTCAATATGATTTGAAATTAAAAAAAGTAATTAAAAAAGAAAAATTACAGAAAAAATTTGCACAAGAAGGAATAACTTTCGATAATGCTGGAAACCTATATATCGCAGATGACAAAGGCCAAGTATTAAAAATTGAAAAGTATCTGAAAAATTAATGAACGAAAATCAAATATCAAAAATAACTAATGAAGATCAAACTCGAATTACAAGAGCCATAATAAAAGCTGCAGTTATAATGTTAGAGTTTGGAGCGGAGAGCACTTTAATTGAACATACTGCACAAAGATTAGGAATTGCATTGGGAGTGGATTCCGTAGAAGTATCTCTAATCCCTTCTGCTATTGTATTAACTACTCTTAGCAATAAACAAAGTCAATCAGTAACAACAACAAGGAGAGCTCACCACAAGCCAATTAATATGTCTATTGTTTGCGATGTACAAAAAATGTGTCAAGATGTAGAGAAATATAAATATAATGTAGATTTTGTATTAAAAACTATGAAAAACATTCAGCCAAACTATTATAATAGATGGCTTGTTGTATTTATGGTAGGTCTTTCTTGTGCCTCTTTCGCTTATCTATACAAAGCTGATTGGCAAGCTTTTGGTATAACATTTTTAGCTTCTGCACTTGCTATGTTTGTTAGACAAGAACTTTCAAGGAAAAAATTTGTGATGATTATTACATTTGGGGTTACAGCTTTTGTTGCAACTCTAATTGCAAGTACTGCACACATATTTAATTTAAGTTCAACTCCAAATATAGCCCTTTCCTCAAGTGTCATACTTCTAGCTCCTGGATTTCCCTTTGTAAACTCAGTTTTAGATGCGGTAAAAGGTTACTTAGCTATGGGTTGGGGACGTTGGATGCAAGCTGTATTGTTAACAGTTGCTACAAGTATAGGTATTATTTTGGCTTTCACTCTTCTTAGCCTAAAAGGATGGTAAATGAGTGATATTCTAATACAATATATTTTAAACGCTATCTTTGCAGCTATCCCAGCAGTTGGCTTTGGTATGGTTTTTAATGTTCCTAAATATACCTTAGTATATTGTGGAATGGGTGGGGCAATAACATTTACAACAAGATATGTTCTAATGGATCTAGAAATACCAATAGAACTTGCAACTTTTTTAGCTTCAACAACAATAGGAGTTATTGCTTTATATTGGTCTAGAAAATATAAAATCCCAAGACCTGTTTATACAATTGCATCAATTATTCCACTTCTTCCAGGAACTTTTGCCTTTACAGCTATGATAAACCTAATAGATATGAATGCCCATGGAGTTACGCCAGAGTTGATTGTAATGTTTGTTGATAATGCATTAAAAGCAATTATAATACTTGGTGGTATTGGATTTGGACTAGCTCTACCATCACTTTATTATATACGGTACAATAGGCCAATTATATAGTTACTTTTTATTAATTTCAAGACGTTGTGGCCGGATAGTAATATCCGTCACAACTCCATCAAATTCAATTATTTTTATAACAGCTTTTGCAATATCTTCAGCTAAAAGATAAGCAGATTTATTTTCACTTGGTTCAAAATTAAAATCATCAAAAAAGTTTGTTTTTGTTAAATCCGGATTTATAGTTGTAACTTTTACATCTGCACGTCTAAGCTCTTCAAAAAGTGCTAATCCAAAATCTCTTAAACCAGATTTAGTTGCAGTATAAAGTGCAGAAAATTTTGAATGTCTTATTGCTTCAATAGAAGCTATATTTATAATATGACCTTTTGTTTTTTTAAGACTTCTTAGGCATAAGTTTGAAAGGATAATTGGTGCAGTTAGATTTACATCTATTAACTCTTTTATTTTTAAAATAGATATCTCTTCATGAGGTTTAAAAACACCTACTCCAGCACAGTTTACAAGTAAATTTATATCATGTTTTTTTAATAAATCTTTCACTTCTTTTTCAAGATTTACTGTATCTTCAAGTCTAGTTTTAAGATTTAATACTTTATAATTATTTTCTATTAAAACTTCACAAATTGCTTTACCAATTCCAGAAGAATACCCCGTAACTATTGCTTTTTTCAGTTTAGATTCCTTTATTTATTCTTTTATAATAAATCACTGCGCCTAGAGTAATAAGTCCAAGTAAAATGTAAATAATTGTTGATAGATAATCTTTAACTAAGGCTTCATTATCACCAATATAATATCCAAGTAAAGTTAATATTACTACCCAAATAGTAGCCCCTAAAGTTGTATATATAGTAAAACTTAACAAATTCATTCTTGCAAGTCCAGCAGGAAATGAAATCAATTGTCTTACCGCAGGTATCAATCTACCTGAGAAGGTTGAAATATGCCCATGTTTAGCAAAAAAGTTTTCAGCTTTTATTATTGTTGACTCTTTAATAAAAAAATATCGACCATATCGAATTAAAATTGATCTTCCCACATAAATAGCCAAATAGTAGTTAAATAACGCACCTGCTAATGAACCTGTAATACCACAAAGAAGTACTACTAGCATATTCATTTCACCTTTATAAACTAAATATCCAGCAGGAATCATTACAACTTCTGAAGGAAAAGGGAAAAAAGTACTCTCCAAAAACATCATTATAAATATACCCGCATAACCTAAATCACCAACCGTTTGTACAATAAAATCTACAATTCCATGAAGCATTAATATTAACCTTTTTTTTCTTTTGCATGATTCTAACTAATAAAGGTTAAAAACAAGAAATGATAAAAAATATTATTCTATTTCTAGTACATCATTTACTTTTTTATATCCCTCTTGTAAAACAAAATCAAAACTTTTAAAATCAAATAATTTTACTTCTGAAATACTATCTATATTTACAAAGTAGTCTGCTCTTTTTTTAGCTCTTTTCATAGCACTTTGAGTCAAAATAAACAATGATCTTCTATGTAAAACATCTTTTTTATATGAAAATTCATTTGGTAAATTGTTAACATTTACACTTATATTTAAGTACTTCATTTTAGAAAGATTTTTATTGGGTAAATTATCACTATATCCCCCATCTACGTAGTGCTTATTTTCAATTTCAATTGAGGGGAAATATGGCAAAAGTGAACAAGAAGCAATGGTTGACTTTATTAAATCATTTTTATTATGATATTCTGCTTTTCCTGTTTTAATATTTGTTACACATATTTCAACTGGAATTTTCAACTCTTTATTTTTAATGAAAGCTCTTAGTTTTTTTTCAATTCTATTCAAACTTAATATTGAATTGAATCTAAATCTAAAATTGAATAAATCCCATTTATTTATAGTAAAAAAGAATTCTTCAATCTCTTTTATTGAAAAACCATAAGCATAAAGCAAGGCTATAATTGCACCGCCACTCGTTCCTGATATTTTTTTTATTTTGAAATTTTTTTCTTCTAAATACTTTATTACTCCAAGTGAAGCAGCAGTTCTAATTCCTCCACCCGATAAGGTTAATGTAATTTCTCTATCACTTAATTTGTTTTTCTCTTTTGCCATTTTATTAATTAGGAGTTTTGTTTGATTTTATTCATGTATGACATTTTCATCATATCTTCCATTTGATTATTACTTGCATATTCATACCCAAATACATCTTTCCATAAACTCTCATCTTCCATACAAAGATAAAAATAAACATCTTTATGCCAAGGTTTAAAAGTATCATAAGCAGACTTAAACATTTCACGTTTTAATTCTAATGGATAGGATTGTTTTCCATTTGCATCAACAAGAGGCATTTGTAATATTTTAGATTTAAAACTTCTACTTCTTATTTTATTTATAACTGGTTTTATAAAAGTAAGTGTTCCAAAAGAGATAAGAACAACTTTTTTTGCATCAAAAGTATTAATTAAAGTTTTATAAACTTCTTCATACTCTTCTAAATAGTTTTCATATTGAATAATTGGATGAAAATGAAAACCTATTAAAACACCTTTTTTTGATACTTTTTTTGCAGCTTCTATTCGTTGTTCAAGTGTTGCAGCTAAATGCTCTTCATTTTCTATTATAGTTGGTGTATTTAAAGACCAAGTACAGATTATATTTTTAGGAACATCATTTTCTAAAAAGTATTTTATATTATTAGACTTTGTTTTAAATTCTAAAATAACATTTGGATTTTCCCGTGCAAAATCAAAAAGTGCATCTAGGATACCTTCTTTATTTCCCCACATTAAAGAATCAGAACTTTGTCCTGTCCCTATATGATAAGTTTCATTTGGATCAAGTTTTAGATTTTTTAGATTTTCTTTAAAATTCACATCAAAACCGATTTTGTCTTGATTGTAAAAAGATTGAATTGAACAATAAGAGCAATCAAAGCCACAAGATTGTACAGCATCAAGAGTTAAAAGGTTACAACATCTTGTATTAGGACTAGCAACAGGACAAGAACCAAGAGCAGTTTTTTCACCTTCAAACTTAGTAAAAGAGAATTTTCTCACATCATCTTTATATAACTCTTTTGAAAACTTTTCATAAGAATTTGGTCTATTTTTAAATGATTCCCAAATTTTTCTTATATCATTAAAAGCATTTTTTCTATTTGAATACTCTTCTTTAAATATTTTAGAAATATCATCCTCATGCCACATTTTAAAATCAATTGCAAAATCTATAAGTTGTTTTAATTCTTGAAAAGAGAACTCATATTGAAGTGCTATTTTTTTTATAAATTGCTGATTTTCTAAAGTTAAATTTCTATAATTTGTTTTAGGAATTGAATCCTCAAATTTGTTTAAATAAGTCATATTTTTATTCACAGAAACTTTTTTAAATTTGGAATCGAGTTTTGAACAAGTTCAATAACAAAAGCTTTTTTAGGAATTTCTTCTTCTAAATAATCAGATACAATCTTGAAAGTATAAATATCATCACAATATTTTTTTGAAATAATTTCAAAATATTTAGCTTCCATATCTACAAGAAGAGTTTCTAAATTTTCATCACTCATTAAAGGTTCATCAACAGTTGTAATTGCAGCGAAGTTTATATTTGGTAGTAATCTATTTGTACAAAATAGAGTTCCAATTTTTATAGAAGAATCACTACAACCAGAAATCCCAATATTAATAGCTTTTTTTATCTCAAAGTTTTTATAAACAAATTCTAATGATTTTTCACAATTTTTTTTACCAATACCAGATATTATTAGTAAATACTCATTGTCTTCAGAAGTATATAGTTTATTACCCTGAGGTAAATTTTGAACAGAAGTATCCTGTTTTAGTTTTAAAAAGTTAATTAATGATTGAGCTTCAGGAAGTAATGCAGTATAAATTAAAGTTTTTAACATGAAAGTAAAACTAAGGCTTTAGCCTTAGTTAGATTACTTTTTAAGCTCTTGAATTCTAGCTTTTTTACCAGTTAATCCTCTTAAGTAATGAAGCTTAGCTCTTCTTACTTTTCCTGTTCTTAATACTTCAAAAGTTTTAATTGAATCTGAGTATAATGGGAAAATTCTTTCAACACCAACAGAGTTAGCTCCAATTTTTCTTACGATAAATGTTGCAGAAACACCTTCTCCGTGTCTAGCGATAACAACACCTTCGAAAGACTGAACTCTCTTTTTCTCACCTTCTTTAATTTCAATACCAAGTCTAACAGTATCTCCTGCTCTAAATTGAGGGATCTCTTTTGACTCTAATTGTGCTGCTTCAAAGCTTGCAATATATCTATTTTTCATTTCGTTTCCTTATTAGGTCTATAATATTTTGTTTTACAAATTGACATCTGGAATTTTAAGTCGGAAATTTTACTATGATTTCCCTTTAAGAATTCTTTAACCACACTTAAATTTTGGAAATTTTCAGGTTTAGTAAAAGATGGTGCTTCTAAAAGATTGTTTTCGTAGCTCTCCATCACCAATGAGTCGGCGTTTCCAAGTACTCCCTCAACATTTCTAGAAATTGCATCTGCCATTGTTAAAGATGGTAATTCTCCACCTGTTAAAATGAATTCACCTATAGAAAATACCTCATTTGCATATTTTTCTATAACTCTTTCATCAATTCCTTCATATCTTCCACTTACAAATACTATATTTTTTTTCTTTGCTAATCGCTTTGCATCATTTTGTTTAAATGGTTTTGCAGCAGCTAGAGGAAAAATAATATAGGCATCTGAATTTTTTTTCTTAATTTCGTCTAAACAATCAAAAAGTGGTTGACAAGTCATAAGCATTCCTGCTCCTCCACCAACCATTTGGGCATCAACTTTCAAATGTTTATTTGTTGTATAATCTCTTGGATTAAAAAATTCATAAGATATAAACTTTGATTCAACTGCTCGTTTTAATATTGAATCATGAAAATAAAAATCAATTAAATTAGGGAATAATGTAACAAATGTAAATTTCAAATTAAATCCTATACATAAAAATGTATATTTTCCTTTTCTTTTTCCGTAGTTTATCATAATCCTTTTTATTTTGTATTAAGCATATATGATTTATATTCTTTTTTCAAATAAAGGTTTAAAATGAAATTTCTAAAAGGTTTTGGCAAAAAGTACTTCTCATTAGTAGCAATTACAATGCATACTACTGCAAAAAATTTGCGTGATAATGAAGTATTCTCTAAAAAAATCTCTTTAAATCTTTCAGACTACTCACAAGAGGAAGAAGAGTCCCCTCCTCTAGAAGAACTTTTGTTAATAAATACTTTTTGTGTAAATAGTGTTAAACCTTGTCATTGTGATTGTATATTTAAAATAAAAACTAAACTAGCAATTCTCAATTTCAAATTTATCCCAAGATGTCCTTATTATACAGTCTGCTTCGCATTTAGACGAACAGGAGTACACCCACCATTGTTGTTGTCTTTTCAATAAAAACATAAAAATTAAAGGATAAAACAATGATAAAAAATAGTATAGTTGGATACCCACGAATTGGTGAACAAAGAGAATTAAAAAAGGCATTAGAACTTTTTTGGAATAAAGAAATTGATTTTAATGAACTTGAAGATAAAGCAAAAGAGTTAAAAAAGAGACACTGGAACTATCAAAAAGATAGTAATATAGAATTAATTAGTAGTAACGATTTTTCATACTATGATAATATTTTAGATACCTCAATACTTTTAGGAGCTATTCCAAAAAGATTTAGAAATTTAGAAAATGAAGAACTATATTTTGCAATGGCAAGAGGAAATAAAAATGCTGTAGCAATGGAAATGACAAAATGGTTTAATACAAACTACCATTATATTGTTCCTGAACTCTCACTTGAAGATGAATACAAACTTAATAGTTCAAAAATCATAAATGAGTATAAAGAAGCAAAAGAATTAGGAATAAAAACTAAAATCAATTTAATTGGTCCTTTTACTTATTTAAGTTTAGCAAAAAGAGTTGATGGAGGTGATTGTATTGAATTACTTGCTAAAATCAAACCATTATACGAAGAGCTTCTACAGGAGATATCAACTTTAGATGATGAAATTTTTGTACAAATTGATGAACCAATTTTTTCTACAGATAAAAATAGCAAATTATTGGGTTTATTAAAAAGTACTTATGAAGATTTTTGCCAAATATCTGCAAATATAAAAATCATTGTTACAACATATTTTGACCATTCTATTGAAGCAACAAAAGTTTTAATACATACTCCAATTTACGCTCTTGGATTAGATTTTATTTCAGGGAAAGAAAATCTTCAAAGTTTAGAACTTATTAAAATGTCAAATAAAAAACTTTTTGCAGGAGTTGTTAATGGAAAGAATATTTGGAAAAATGATTTTGAAAAAACAATTCAACTATTAGATAACATCTCTAACTCTATCTTAAAAGATAATATTGTAATTTCAACATCTTGTTCATTGTTGCATGTACCTTATACTCTAAAATATGAAGAAAAATTGGATACAGAGATAAAATCTTGGCTAAGTTTTGCAAATGAAAAACTAGAAGAAATTAGAATCTTAAGTAAAATCTTTTTTAATCAAGAATTAACTAATGAAGACAAAAATGAAATTGAACAAAATAGAAAAATTCACAAAGATAAAAAAAGCTCAAATAAAATTCACGATATGAATGTTCAAAATAGAATAAAAAACAGTTCTAAATTTTCTAGAGATGGAATTTTTGAGGAAAGAATAAAAGTTCAAAAAGAAATTTTGAAATATCCCGAACTTACTACTACAACAATTGGCTCATTTCCTCAAACACCAGAAATAAGAAAAGCAAGACTAGAATATAAAAAAGGATTAATAGACAAAAACTCTTATGAAATAAAAATGAAAGAATATATTGATTATTCAATTAAAATACAAGAAGAGTTAGGATTAGATATCTTAGTTCATGGAGAACCTGAAAGAAATGACATGGTTGAATATTTTGGTGAACAACTAAAAGGTTATGGTTTTACTCAAAATGCTTGGGTTCAAAGTTATGGAAGCAGATGTGTAAAACCTCCATTTATTTATGGAGATATTTCTAGACCAAAACCTATGACAGTACAATGGCTTAAGTATGCTCAAAGTAAAACTTCAAAAGTTGTAAAAGGAATGTTAACAGGACCAGTTACAATTTTAAATTGGTCATTTGTAAGAGATGACAAAGAAAGAAGTGAAGTTGCAACACAAATCGCCTTAGCAATTAATGATGAAATTGATGATTTACAAAAAAATGGAATAAAAATTATCCAAGTAGATGAAGCAGCCTTTAAAGAAGGTTATCCTTTAAGAGATGAAAAAAGAGTTGCATATGAGAAATGGGCCGTAGAAAGTTTTAAATTCGCAGTATCAAGTGCAGATGCAAAAACACAGATTCATACTCATATGTGTTACAGTGATTTCAACGATATAATTAAAACAATTGAAGATATGGATGCGGATGTTATTTCTATTGAGACTGCAAGAAGTGGTAATAAACTACTAAAAATATTTGCAAAAGTTGGGTATAAACAAGAAGTTGGACCAGGAGTATATGACATTCACTCTCCAAGAATCCCAAGCGTAGAAGAGATAGAAAAACAAATAAAACTTTTACTTGAAGTTTTACCAAAAAAACAACTATGGATAAATCCAGATTGTGGATTAAAAACAAGAAAGTGGGAAGAAGTTATTCCAAGCCTTAAAAACATGGTAATTGCTGTAAATAATATTAGAAAGGAAAATGGATAGAGCCTTGGGCTCTATCTAAAAATAGTTTTATTTATAAACATAAAAACTATTTTTAGATACTATTCAAAATAATAAATATGAAAAGAAAAAAAATGATTACATTAAACGATATAAAAGAAGCTAAGAAAAACCTAGAAGGCATTGCAGAGAATACTCCTTTAACAAAGGCTCCGATTCTAAGTTCTACTTTTAACAGTGAAATCTATTTAAAAAAAGAAAACTTACAATTAACAGGAAGCTTTAAATTAAGAGGTGCATTCAATAGAGTTGCAAACTTGCCTAAAGAAAAAAGAGAAAAAGGTGTAGTTGCTGCAAGTGCAGGGAATCATGCACAAGGATTAGCTTATGCTGCGCAATACTTTGCTTGCGAAGCAACTATCTTCATGCCTGAAGCTACTCCTTTGACTAAAGTAAGCGGGGTTAAATCATATGGAGCAAATGTTGTTCTTCATGGAGAAAACTTTGATGAAGCCTATGAAGCAGCAATTAAATTTTCTGAAGAAAATAATAAAGAGTTTATTCACCCTTTTGCAGATGATGATGTTATTGCAGGACAAGGAACTATTGCATTAGAAATCCTTGAAGATATCAAAGATATGAAACAAATTATTGTTCCAATTGGTGGTGGTGGACTTATTTCAGGAATTGCCATTGCAGCAAAAAGTATCAATCCAGATATAAAAATAATTGGCGTAGTTGCATCAGGTGCAAGAGGAATGAAAGAATCTTACAAATCTCAAATGCCAATAGATTCTGCAAGCGTTAGAACTATTGCAGATGGAATTGCTGTTAGAGATGTAAATCCAAAACTTCTTGAAATAATAATTGATTATGTAGATCATATAGTTGAAGTTAGTGATAATGAAATTGCAAATGCAGTTTTATTTTTATTAGAAAAACACAAACTTGTCGTTGAAGGTGCAGGTGCTGTTTCAACGGCTGCAATTATGCACGAAAAAATTGAAATAGAAGATTCAAAAGTTTGTGCACTAATTTCAGGTGGTAATATTGATGTTACTATGCTTTCACAAATTATAGAAAAAGGTTTAGTAAAATCAAGCAGAAAAATGAACCTAATTGTTACACTTATGGATAAACCAGGTGCTCTTACCCATCTAACAGAAATCTTTTCTGAATGTTCTGCTAACATAGTACAAATAGATTATGATAGAGACTCTATCAAACTTGAATTTGGTGAGGCCCACGTTACTATAGCTTTAGAAACGAAAGGTCAAGAACACCAAAAAGAAATTAGGGAAAAATTGAAACATAATGCTTACAGATTCAAACAAATTTAGTTTTCTAATTTTACATTTATAAAAAATTTAGTAAATAAAATATATAATGTCCAGTATAAATTAGTCAACGGACAAACAAAAAAGGAAGAAAATGGAAGGAAGATTATTTACATTCTTAGGTGCCATCGGTGGTCACGCACAAGAATGGATCATTTTATCACACTTTGTTTTAGTGATAGGAATTACAATGTTGTTAGCTAGAGCAGCAACAAAAAAAATGCAATTAGTACCAACTGGTTCGCAAAATGTTATGGAAACATTCATTGGTGGAATTATTGCAATGGGTGCAGACACTATGGGTGAAACAAATGCTAGAAGATATTTACCATTAATTGGTTCTTTAGCAATTATCATTTTTATTAGTAACATGATGGGAGTTATTCCAGGTTTTGAAGCACCAACAAGTAATATCAACTTTACATTAAGTTTAGCACTTATCGTATTTGTATACTATAACTATGTAGGTATTAAGATCAATGGATTTGTAAACTATTTTGCACACTTCATGGGGCCTATGCCTATCCTTGCACCATTAATGTTTCCAATTGAAATTATTTCTCATATTTCAAGAATCATTTCATTATCATTCAGACTTTTTGGTTCAATTAGAGGAGATGATATGTTCTTAATGGTACTTTTAATGTTAACACCTTGGTTATTACCTCTTCCAGGATTTTTCTTATTAACTGCTTTTGGATTTTTACAAGCATTTATTTTCAGTATATTAACTTATGTTTATATTGCTGGTTCTGTTATGATGGCAGAGGAAGATCATTAAAAGAGCCTTAATATCTCTTTTCTTAAGCTGAGTAATCATTAAATAATAAATTTAAATTAACAAAAAAAGGGGGAAGAAGTTTTACTTCTTCCCCCTTTTTTTATATCTAAATTTTAACAAGATAAGCTCACTTCTCTATCATTTAATATAAACTATTATAGAATCATAATACAAAATTATTGAAAAGGATTGTTTTCGTATGAGAGATGATTTGATTAGTTATTTAATCACTGATCCCAAATATTACACTAATGATATTGAAATATTTGAAAAAAAACTAATAAAAAACTTAAAATCAAAAAAAGTTAATATTGCCTGCTTTAGAGATAAAACCTCAAAAAATTTTAAAAAACTTGCAAAAATTTTTGTGAAAATTTGTAAAGAATATAATGTAGAAAAAATTCTAATAAATGAAAATTATAAATTAGCAAAAAAACTTTATGCCACAGGAGTTCATTTAACATCAAAACAATTTGACAAAATACAAAAAGCAAGAGATCTTGATCTTTATGTTATTATCTCTTGTCACAATTATAAAGATATTGAAATTGCACAAGAATCTCATGTAAATGCAATAACATATTCCCCAATCTTTCATAGTCCAGATAAAGGTGAACCTAAAGGGATGGCTAAATTAAGAGAATGTATCAGAGTTTATGAAGACTTAGATATAATTGCTCTTGGTGGAATTATAAATAAAGAACACATAGAACAAATTTCAAGAACAAGAGCGTGTGGATTTGCATCTATTAGATATTTTGTAACATAAATCTTATAGGAAAGAAAATGAATAGTTTAAAAGACTTAAAAGATATATCAGCCGATTATACAATTTTATATGTTGAAGATGACAAGGATATTGCCAATACATTAATTAATTATCTCTCAAAATTTTTTAAAGAAGTTGTTTATGCAAAAAATGGAGAAGAAGGCCTTGAACTATATAAACAACAAAGTTTTGACATTGTTATTAGTGATATAAATATGCCAAAAATGTCTGGACTAGAAATGGCTGAAGAGATAAAGAATATTAATAATGAACAAAATATAATTATTATTTCCGCATACTCTGATATCCAAAATTTTTTAACTTCTATAAAAATTGGTATTGATGGATATATAATGAAACCTGTTGATTATAATGATATCAATAATTTATTATTTAAAACTGTAAAAAAAATAAAAACTATAAAAGAACATAAAACACTTGAGATAAAACAAAAAGAGTTATTAGCAGAACTTTCAAGAGACAATAATCAATTAAAACAATTTTCAAATGTTATAGATAATATTTCAATAGTATCAAAAACAGACTTGAAAGGTGATATTACATACGCAAATGATTTTTTTGTAGATGTTTCTGGATATTCAAAAGAAGAGTTAATTGGTAAGACGCATAGTATAATAAGACATCCTGATATGTCAAAAGGAGTTTATCAAGAACTTTGGGAAAGTATTCAAGAAGGTAAAGTTTGGGAAGGAACAATAAAAAATAGAGCAAAAGATGGAAGTATTTATTTTATTCACAATGTAATTATTCCTCTTTATGATATAAATAAAAATATAAAAGAATATATGGGTATTGGTTTTTTAAATACAAAAGAAGAGATAGAAAGACGCCAATTTAAAAAAAAGGTAATGACCAATTATATGGAATTCAAAAAAACAAATATTAATGCAATTGAGAGAATTTCATCGCAAGATAGTGAGTTAAATAATCTAAAACAAGAACATGAAATATTAAAAGAGTCATTAAAAAAGATAGAAACTAAATATAAAAAAGCAAATCATCAAATAGAGTTTTATGAAAAGGGGACAAAAGAGAAAGACACCCAATACCTTAAAATCGTTGAAATACAAAAAATGAATTTACAAAAAATTAGTGAATCGCATAAGAAATCTCTTATAAAAATAGATTTATTGAATAAAGAACTAGCACATTTAAAAGAAGAACATGACTTAAAAGCTCAACAAGTGATTAAATTAAATGAAGAATTAAATGAACAAACAAATATAATTTATGATCTTAGAGATACTATAAAAAATATAGATACATGTCAAAACAAATAATAGATAATTATATATTTTATACTATAATTAAAAAAAGATTTATAGGATTTAATAAATGACCGAAATAAAAGATTTGATTCAAAAAACACAACATCTAAGTATTTTATTTGTTGATGATGAAGAAGACATTAGAGATAGTGTTAAAAGTTTTTTTAACAAATTTGTAAAAAAATTTTTTCTTGCTAGTAATGGTGAAGAAGGATTAAAGACTTTTAAAGAAGAAAATATTGATGTAATAATTACTGATATAGTCATGCCTAAAATGGATGGCTTAAAAATGATAGAAGAGATAAAAAAAATCAATCCAAAAGTATTTATTATAATCATTTCAGCAACAGATAACAATATAATTAATGAAAACACATCATATAACTTAAGAATAAAAAAACCTATTCTTTTCGAAGATATAGAAAAGATACTTAAATCTATTTCTCAATTATAAAAATTATTCAATTTCACAACTTTTATATAGAATTATTGTAAACTCAGCACCTTGATTATTATTCCTAACTTCTAAGCTTCCTGATAAATGTTTTTCTATAATCATCTTTGACATATATAAACCTAAGCCTGTACCGTTATATTCATCTTTAGTGGTAAAATATGCATCAAAAATTCTATCTAAATTTTCTTGTTTTATTCCTCCAGCATTATCTGATATAGTAATTTTTATTTTAGTATCAAGATCTTCTACCTCAACATTTATAACTTTTTTTTCAATACTTTCTTCAGTTAAAGCCTCTTTTGCATTTTTAATAATATTAAGTAGAACTTGTAAAAGTTCTCTTTTAAATGTTTTAATTATAATATCTTTATCACAAACTACATTAAATTCAATATCATTATTTTTTAATGATGCTAATATAATAGAAGAGAGTTCATCAAATAATATTTTAAATTTGAATTCATCGATATTTTTATCTTCTTTAAAAAAATTTCTAAAATCATCAATTGTTTTTGATAAGAATTGCGTTTGTTCAGATATATTCAGAGCAATTTTTTTTGTCTCTTCTGCATTAAACATTTCCAATTCAATATCCGCAATAATATTATTTGCATTCATTGAAATAGTTGTGATTGGCTGTCTCAATTGATGTGCAATCATACTAATCATCTCGCCCATTGCAGCATTTTTTGATTGACTTAACATTAATTCTTCTTTTTCATTCAACATTTTTTG
Organism: Arcobacter sp.; assembly: GCA_002869565.1. GTDB lineage: Bacteria > Campylobacterota > Campylobacteria > Campylobacterales > Arcobacteraceae > Halarcobacter. Next base: position 66,933 of record PKUJ01000037.1, on the reverse strand, counting down.
AAGATATACTTCTTTTGTAATTTCTCTCCAAAGACTTAAATAACTAATGATATTGCCCTCTTGATTTAAAATAGGCAAAATAGTAACTGTAGACCAATAATCGCTGTAATTTTTTTTCTTATTCCTAATCACTCCACCCCAAGTTTTTTTATTTTTTATCGTTTTCCATAATTCTGCATATAAATCATCATCCTCATCAAATCTTAATATTTTAGGGTTAAGGCCAATAAGCTCTAATTTAGTATATCCTGAAGCTTCACAAAAACTTGGATTTACATATGTAATATTTGCTTTTGTATTAACTATCATAATTCCTATAGGAGCATTTTCAATAACAATTTTTAATTGAGTAAGTTCTTGCTTTGTATCAGCTAAAGAGATTTCTAAATTTTTAATTTCTGTGATATTAGAGTGGAACCCAACCATTCTTTTAGCATTCCCATCCTTATCAAAATGCGTTCTCCCTCTATCTAGAATCCAAACCCAAGTTCCATTTTTATGCTTTAATCTATGAATATTTTGATAATATTCTGTAACTTTATTATTATTATTTTGAATATCTTTTATAGCTTGTTCTTTGTCATCAGGATGAATTCTTTTTTCCCACTCTGAAATGTCATTTTCAATTTCATCATCTTCATAGCCTAACATTTTTTTCCAATTTTTTGAAAAATATATTTCATTTGTTTTTAAATTCCAATCCCATAAACCATCCGTAGTTCCATCAACAGCATATTCATATCTTGATAATAACTCATCATTACGTTTTTTTAAGTTACTAATATACTTATAATTTCTTTTTATTGTTTCTTGAATATAGAAAAATTTATTTATAAACCACAAAAAAAGAATGAATATAATTAAAGCAGTGAATAAAATTCCTATAACTAAATAATTATGTTCAGTTTCAATTTCTGACAATTTTTCAAAATAAGTATTTGTAGGAATTGAAATATGAATTCCGCCTCTAATATCACCTTCTTTGTAACCTTGTTCAATATGGCACTCTAAGCAGGATTTTGTAACTTTTAATGAACCCATAAAATTGTATCTTGAAAAATCTTCTGAGATTTCACTAAAAAAACGTTCTTCTGTATTTTTTTCAAAGAAAAGTAGAGCTCTTTTTTCAAATTCATCAACATTATTATTAGGATTGAGAGGATTTAAACTTGTAATTTTAAGATAGTTTTTATTTGTCTTATTGGATATTTCTGAGATTTCTCTAATCATTGAACTTGGATCTATTTTAATAAGGAGTTGTCCATCTTTTGTATAAGTTTGGTTATCCTTTAAATATTCGTTTGGAGTTATTCCCTCTTCTTGTTTTACATAAACTCCATTATATCTTGCATTCCAATGTCTAGTTGAAAGTATATTATTAAAATAAGCTAAAGCTTCTTTATTTACTATATCTTTTACAAGTGCTTTATTGTCTTTTATATGATTTGATAAAATAAAAATGATTAAAGAAGAGACAATTAAAGTAACCATTAAAGAAATTACAATTATTTTATTTTTCATTTTCCTTCCTACTTAAATATAAAGAGATAAAATATCAAAACTATAATAACATTTATTTTAAGCAGCTAACTTTAACCACATACATTATATACAGTTTTTTATTATATCTATAATATAATTAATTGAAATAATTCAAAACTATGAAATAAGGAAGTAACTATGCAAAATCTAAAATCATTAAAACAAATTACAGAAAATCTTTCGGTTTTATATGTAGAAGATGATGAAAATATTGCTTCTAGTTTTAAAAATTATTTACAAAAATTTTTCAACAAAATTGATTATAAAGAAAATGGAGAAGAAGGACTTAATTGTTTTTTAGAGAATCAGCATGACATTGTAATAACTGATATTAGGATGCCTAAAATGGATGGACTAGAAATGTCTGAAAAAATAAAACAAATAAATCCAAATCAAAATATACTCATAACTTCTGCATATACTAATGTCGCTCAATTTCTTCAATCTATAAAAATTGGAATTGATGGATATATAATAAAGCCAATTGATTATGATAATCTAAATTCAATGTTATATAAAATATCAGAAAAAATCAAAACATATAAAGATCTTGAATCGTATAAAAAAAATTTAGAAAAACTTGTAAAAATAAAAACTCAAGAAAATACAAAACTAGAATTAGAAAAAATTGAAAACTACGAGAAAACACTTTTTGCCTTAATTGATATAATTGAAAATAGAGATCCTTATACAGGAAAACATAGTTTACGAGTAGCAGAATATTCAAAACTTATTGCAGAAGAACTAGGCTTTGATAAAGATGAGTGTGAAGAACTTTATAAAGCTGGAATTTTGCATGATATAGGAAAAATTGCTATTCCAGATTCTCTTTTATTAAAACCTAGTAAATTAAATGACAATGAATATAAATTAATACAAGAGCATGTTTCAATTGGAGTTCATATGCTAGAACAAATTCCAATGTTCAAAGAAATTTCAGAAATAATAAATTGTCATCACGAAAGATTAGATGGCTCTGGATATCCAAATAAATTAAAAGGAGAAGAAATCCCTTTTAAGGCAAATATTATGGCCCTAGCTGATTCATTTGATGCAATGACAACAAATAGGATATATAAAGGTAGAAAATCAATCAAAGAGGCATTAGAAGAAATTTCTTCTTTAAAAAATATCTATTTTAAAGAAAAAATTGTTAAAGCTGCAGAAAAAGTTCTAAAAAATATTGTTATTGACAATAATATCTCTCAACTTCCAAAAACAACCTTAGAAAAAGAGAGGTTTTCTTATTTTTATAAAGATACATTAACAAGACTTTTTAATGAAAGATATTTAGATTTTATTCTCTCAAAAAATAAAAATGAAAAAGAGTATTCAGAACTTTATATTGTATTTTTAGATGATTTTTCAAAATACAACAAATCTTTTGGATGGTCAGTAGGAAATCAATTGTTAATTGACATTGCAAATAAATTAAATAAAATATATGATGGGAATATAATTTTTAGGATGCATGGAGATGATTTTGTGATACTAGCTTCCCAAAATTATAATTTTGATATTATTAAATTTGAAGAACTAAAATTATTTATATCTGAATATTCAAAAGATATTATAATTTCATACAAAAAATTTGATATAAAAGAGAATCTTATTTATTCTATTTCAAAACTAGAAAATCTTATTTAGACCTTTTTCATTTTTGCTTCATTGTCATTTAAGTAAAGGATATAAGAATAGACCTCATCAGAAGTAACTATATCTTTTATAGCTTTTTTATAATGACTTACTTGATTTATATGTTCTTGAAGTTCATCTTTTGTAGTTTTGTAGTCAAAGATATAATATTTACCCTCTTTTTGCACCAATAAATCTATAATTTTTAATTCATTTTTATAAATCAAAGCTTGTTCTTTATTAAAACTAGCATCAGTAACAATACCTTTAAATTCTTCATTATCAATAAGTTTTACAACTCTTCGTCTAATATTTGAAAAGTCTTCATTTTGTAAATAACTTGAGTATCTATTTCTAACTAAATTCAAAGAATAATCCAAAGATTTTTCATCAAATAAATTCATCATTTCTAAACAATAGTGTGTTGCTATACCAAAATATTTTGCATGAAGTGTATAATCTTTTTCTATAACTACTTTAGATATTGGTTTATCTTGGGTCCCTAAATCTAAAGCAGTATATGAAACTTTTTCTATTTTTTCATAGTTTTTAGTTTTATTTTCACTAATAGATATGTCACCTTGAATTTGAGCTTTTAAATCAAGTAAGTCAAAAACTGATTTTTGAGACTTCTTAAATATAATCATATTATTTCTAGCTCTTGTCATTGCAACATATAATATATTTAATTCATCTTCAAAACTTAGAGCTTTCTCTTTTTGTAAAGCATTTTTATAATCATTGTTATAATTCTCAAGCCCAGAAATTTTATAATAAATATTTTTCAAATGAACATCATCATATTCAAATAATAATGAACTTCTATCTGCATTTTTTTGTTTTACCCTATCAATAAGTAAAACAGTATGAAACTCTAAACCTTTTGATTTAAAGATTGTTAAAATCTGTAATCCTAATTGTTCAGAGTTTTGAATTGATGCATCTAATTTGTCAATCTCATAAACAAAATCAACAATATTTTTATAACTTGGAGCTAATTCTACAAGCTTGATTACATTATCATCAGTAATATTTAATATATTTGCCACTTTATAAACTAATTCTTGAATACTTAATTTTTTTATATCAACTAATAATTCTAAATTTGATAATGGTTTATGTCCAATAATTGCATTTACATTTTCTTTATAAATATCTTCTTTAAAATATAAATATTTAATTGCATTTATAAGTGCTTTTACATTCTCTTGGTTTATAAGTTTTGAAGTCATCTCTGTTGTAATCTTTAAAGAAGGAAACATCTTTTTTAAATATGAGTATATATTTAATACATCGTCATTTGTATAAGTTAGAATTGCTATATCGTTGCTATTTACACCACTTTGTATTAAATCGGAAATCTTTTTTGCAATATTTTTAAATTTTTCATCTTCAAGTAAAGCCTCATCCTCAAAAACTTCTACAAAACCATTTTTATGTATTGCATTTTGGTCATAATACTCATAAGAAGGAACTTTTTTAAAAGAGTCATTTACAAAAGATACAATTTTTTCACAAGATCTATAATTGGTATTTAATATTTCTACCTCTATCAAAGAGTTTGTTTTAAGCACATAATCAAATAATTCCCTTTTGCCTCCTCTAAATCTATAAATTGATTGTTTCGTATCTCCAACATAGAAAAAAGTTTTAAACTCATTTTGACTCCCTGATAAAATTTCTTCAATCAAAGGTTGTAAAATTTTATATTGCATTAAAGAAGTATCTTGGAATTCGTCAATTAGAATATGAGAGAATTTAGAATCTAACCTAAAATATAAAAATTCTTTGTCAATTTTTGAAGATAAAAGTTCATATGTTAAATTTGAAATATCATCAAAATGCAAATAATTTTTTGATTTATTGTATTTGATTTTATACTCTTTAAATAGATTGTAAAGCTCAAATAATCTACTCAAACTAAAACCAGCCCTAATTTTATAATATATTGATATTTGTTCTTTTAACTTTGAGAAATAGCCTTCTAAAAGTTCATTTGAACACTTTTTAAAATAAGAATACTCTATTGCAGCACTTTTTTCTAACCATTTTTTTGAAATTAATTCATCAAATTTTTCAAAGTCCACTGCCTTTATAGCTGAAGCAGAGGCATTTGGGCAATTTAAGATAAACTCTTTTACCCTAAATCCCTCCTTTATACACTCTTCTTTTTGAAGATTTATTAAACTTGCATCAATATTTAATATTTCAATAGTCTCATTTTTTTCTAATAAATTTTTAAATATATCAAACAAAGATGAATATTTTTTCTTTTCAAACAAAGAAAAATCAATTAGCTTATCAAAATTTTCTAAACTAAGTGATTCTAAAAACTTATTACTTAAAGCCTCTACATCATCTTCTTTAATCTCAAAATCATCACTAATACCAATATAACCACAAAATTCTCGTAAAATTTTATTTATAAATTTATCAATTGTAAAAATTGATAAAGAAGCATTTGTATATTCAAGAATCAAAAACTCTTTTTTTGATAATATTTGCTCTTTTGATAAGTTTGATTGTTCAATTATTGCATTTAAATATGCATCATCATTGCCGAGGTTTAATAGAGTATTATATATTCTTTCACTCATTTCATTTGCAGCTTTATTTGTAAATGTTAAAGTCAAGATTTCTTTTGCTTTTGCACCTAAAAGAAGTAAAGTTATATATCGTACCGTTAGTGCAAAAGTTTTTCCACTTCCTGCACTAGCTTTATATGCTAAATAGTTTTTCATAGATTCGATTGTACTATAAATTTAGTTAAGTAACTTTAAGAAAAAATTACTATTTGTTCTTAAAGTAATATTATTTATCTAATTAATATAATTATTTAAGTTAGTTAATGCTAGAATTTTTTTTTATCTTTATTACAAGGTACCTATATGAAATCAAAACGTAAAATTTCAATCTCACTTTTTCTTATAATGTCAATTATGTTTATTATCTTAATTGTAAATATACTTATGAATTTCAGAGATTATGGATTAAAAAGTGTTGAGAATAAGGCAAAAGCTATCGCGCAAACAGTCAAACATAGCTTGACATCACACATGGTTAATGGCGTCATTGATAATAGAGAACTCTTTTTAAATCAAATTGCTAAACTTGATAATATTGACAAAATCTGGCTATCTCGTGGTTCTTCGATTATTGAACAATTTGGGAAAGGACATAATAATGAAATAGCTAGAGACGAAGTTGATAAAGAAGTTTTACGTTCAGGAGTTGAAAGGGCAGTAGTAGAAGAAAGAATTTTTGGAAAAAGCTCTTATAGAATTACTATTCCATATATTGGAACTGCTGATGGCACGATTGATTGTCTTTCATGTCATTCTACTGCGAAAGAAGGAGATACCTTAGGGGCAATTACCATCGCAATGTCAGTTGATGATATTAAAGAAGTAGGAATGACTACAGTATTTAATACAATTATTATTGCATTAGTTTTAATTATTTTTATTCTTATATTTGTAAATAAACTTATTTCTCCATTTTTAACTCTTTTTGAAGCAATCAATAGAGTAATGCAGAAAGCACAAAAGGGAGATTACTCTGACCGAATTGGTTCAACAAAAGGGAAAGAGAGTGATGCAGTTGCTTCTTGGATTGATGGGTTATTAGAAAAACTTCAATCAACACTAGAAGATATTGAACAAAAAATAAATGTTTTTTTAGTTCACCAAAAACAAAAAAAACTAGATCCTCTTATTGATGTTAAAAGTACCGTTAATCGACTTGCTGATATATATAGATTTAGAAAAACAATAGAACACGATGAACATATCAAAGAAGTTTATAATAGACTAGCTTATGTCCTTCGAGTAAAATTTGGACTTACAGATTTTAATTTTATTGAAGCTGATACCACACACAAAGATGTTAATATAGTATATATAGAAAAAGAGATTCATTGCCAAGCACAAGAAGGCTGTAGAGCAGATAGAACTAATACTATCGTTGATTCTTGTCAATTTAAAGATATGTGTGATAAATTTAATCATGACACTGGGAAATTTTATATCTGTATTCCATACTCTATATCTAATGACTTAGATTTTATTGTATCGATTGTTGCAGACTCAGAAGATGAACATAATAGAATACGTAATATATTACCATCAATTCAAGATTATATTGATACTGCAAAACCTGAAATTGTTAGTAAAAAACTTATGTATATTCTAGAACGTACAGCGAGAACGGATCCTTTAACAGGTCTATTTAATAGAAAATACTTAGAAGAATCAGTAAAAACAATGGTTTCTCAAGTTAAACGTACTAGCATTACATATGGTATATTAATGGTGGATATAGATTTCTTTAAAATGATTAATGACACATACGGTCATGATGTTGGAGATGAAGCAATTAAAATTATTTCACAAACTTTAGTTGAAAATTCTCGAGAATCTGATGTTGTTATACGATTCGGAGGAGAAGAGTTTATTGTTTTACTTTATAATTGTGATGAATCATATTTATTCGAAGTATCTGAAAAAATAAGAATTGCCTTCTCTAAAAAAGAGATTCCAGTAGGATCAACTTCTTTTAGTAAAACAATTAGTATTGGAGCTTCAATTTTTCCTACTCATACAGATAATTTCTGGCAATGTCTAAAATTTGCTGATTTAGCTCTATATGAAGCAAAAGATACAGGAAGAAATAAAAGTGTAGTATTTTCAAAAGACCTTATTAAGGATGGTGAATTAAAAGATGAGTATTAGAAGTTAGTTTTAAACTAACTTCTCTAATAATTAAATAAAGCCTAAAATCAATCATCTCTTCTTTAGATAGTTATTTAATACATAAGTTAAATTTCTGTATAATGCCGGACTTATAGAAAATTGATACCAAAAAGAGGTCAAAAACCTATGCAAAAAAAACAACATAAAGTACAAGTTCTACTTGATGCTATTCCACACATAAAAAAGTTTTATAATAAAACAATTGTAATCAAATATGGAGGTTCAGCTCAAACTAGCCCTGAACTACAAGAGAAATTCGCACAAGATATTGTTTTACTTTCACTTGTTGGAATAAAACCTGTTATTGTTCATGGTGGTGGTGCACAAATTTCAGAACTACTAAAAAAACTTGACATTACATCAGAATTTATTGATGTGCATAGAGTTACCTCAAAAGATACGATGAGAGTTGTAGAAATGGTACTTAGTGGAGAGATAAATAAAAACATAACTTCTCTTTTAAATCATCATGGAGCAAAAGCTATTGGTATATCAGGAAAAGATTCAGCAATCATCAAAGCAGAACCAAAAGATGGTGGAAAATTTGGCTTTACAGGTGTTGTAACAGAAATTAATGCTGATATGATAAATAATTTATTGGGTCAAGGTTTTATTCCTGTAATAGCTCCAATAGCAGATAGTGCTGAACCTAATCATCCAGGATTTAATATTAATGCAGATGTTGCAGCGTCAAAAATTGCAAGAGCCTTAAATGCCCAAAAAGTTCTTTTCTTAACTGATATTGTTGGAGTTTTAGATAAAGAAGGAAAATTAATAACTTCCTTAGATAAAGAAGAAGTAGAAGCTTATAAAAAAGACGGCACAATTGCAGGAGGGATGATTCCTAAAGTTGATTCTTGTATCGAAGCAATTTATGATGGTGTAAACAAAGCACACATAATTGATGGAAGAGTTGAACACTCAATTTTATTAGAATTATTTACAAGTGACGGTGTTGGTACACAATTTTTAAGAAGAGACAATCCAAATAATGGTATTAATTTAGAACAATTATTAAATGATAAAAGTAAGGAATTATAATGTATTTTGTTGAAACAAGAGGAAATGATGGAATTAAGCCAATTGAAGCTTCATTTTCACATGCAATATTAAACCCAAGTGCCTCTTTTGGAGGGCTATATGTACCAAAAAGTTTACCAAAACTTGAAGATAATTTCATTCAAAATCATATTAATAAAAGTTACAAAGAACTAGCTTATAATATTTTAAAAGCTTTTGAAATTGATATTGATGAAGAAGAGATAAATAAAGCCCTAGCACTTTATGATAACTTCGATGATGCATCAAATCCCTGCCCTGTAGTAAAAGTTAAAAATGATCTTTTTGTTCATGAACAATACCACGGACCAACAAGAGCTTTTAAAGATATGGCTCTTCAACCTTTTGGTTCAATTCTCTCTTCCATTGCAAAAAAAAGAGGTGAAAAATACTTAATCTTAGCTGCAACTTCTGGCGATACTGGGCCAGCAGCTTTAAATACTTTTAAAAATAAAGAAAATATTCAAGTAGCTTGTTTATATCCAGATGGAGGAACTTCTGATGTTCAAAGACTTCAGATGGTATGTGAAGATGGTGATAATTTAAAAGTATTAGGAATTCATGGAAACTTTGATGATGCCCAATCTGCACTTAAAGACCTTTTAGCATCTCAATCATTTAAAAAAGAACTTGAAAATGATGGAATCAAACTTTCTGCTGCAAATTCTGTAAACTTTGGAAGAATTATATTTCAAATAATTTATCACTTTTGGTCATATATTCAACTTTTAAAACAAAAAGAAATTACTTTTGGCGAAAAAATTTATTTGGTAGTTCCATCAGGAAATTTTGGAAATGTACTTGGTGCATTTTATGCTCAAGAAATGGGAGTACCAATAGAAAAACTACTTGTTGCTTCAAATGAAAATAATATCCTTACTGAATGGATTAATACAGGTATTTATGATATTAGAGAAAAAGACCTTAAACTCACAAAATCACCTGCAATGGATATTCTAAAATCTTCAAATATTGAAAGAGTTATATATTCACTTTATGGTGCAAAAAGAACAAAAGAGTTTTTTAATGACTTAAATGAGAAAAAAATCTTTACTATGAGCGAAGAAGAAACAAAAAAATTACAAAAATATTTTTCTGCTATTAATTCAAATGATAATTATGGTTCAAAAATTATAAAAAACTTTTTAGATGATGGATATTTAATGGATCCACACACTGCAACTTGTCTAAAAGCATATGAAAATCTAAAAAAGAAAGATTTAAAAACTGTTATTTACTCAACAGCAGAATGGACAAAATTCTCGCCTACAGTATTAAATGCTCTACATGAAAATAATGCAAATATCTCAGATAAAGATGCTTTAGATACAATTTCTAAAGAATATGATGCAAAACTTCCAAAATCAATAAAAGAATTATTTTCTGCAAAAATTAATCATAATTTAATTATTAATAAAGAAGATATTGAGACTGAAATCGTTAAATTTATTAGAGGCTAAAAAGTCTTTAATAAGTTTAGCTTATAATACTAGTGTGTAGAAATATCACACCTTCCTCACAAAATGGGTATTACTTGACCTAAATCATAACTTTTTAAGAAATTTAAGAATATAATGTAAAGATTTAATTTTAAAATAAGGAAGCTAAATGTCTAACAACACAAATAGACGAGATTTTCTAGGTTATACATTTGCAGCTGTCGCGGCAGTAGGTGGAGTAGCTTCGCTTGTAGGTATGAAACAAGCGTGGGATCCATTACCAAGTGTACTAGCTGGAGGATTTACAAATGTTGAACTTAGTGGATTAAAAGCTGGGTAACCTTCTATCGTTACATGGAGAGGTAAACCAATTTTTGTTCTTAAGAAAACTGCAGATATGGAAAATAATGAAAGAGACTTAGTAGTTGGTAGTGATAGATTCACTATTGCTATTGGTTTATGTACTCACTTAGGATGTATTCCAGCTTGGAAGAAAACTCAATGGAAATGTGCCTGTCATGGTGGAGAGTTTAATGCAAGTGGAGAACAAACTTTTGGTCCTCCTCCAAGACCTCTTGATTTACCACCATTTAGTGTAAAAGGAACAGAGATTGTTCTTGGTGAAGAAGGTCCTGAATATAAGAAAATCGCTGCTGCGATGAAAGCATAAGGAGTAGTTTATGGCAAAAATTGAAAAAGCAAACTCACTAGGTGAGTGGTTCGATCAAAGATTAAATACTACTACTTTTGCAAAAGTTATGATGACGGAATATTGGATTCCTAAAAACATTAACTTTTTATGGGCAATGGGTGTATTACTTGCAGTAACATTTAAAATTCTGATTATTTCAGGTATTTTCTTAATGATGTACTATAAGCCTGATGTAAATTTAGCATTTGACTCAGTTAACTATACAATTATGCAAGAAGTTGCATATGGTTGGTTATTTAGACATATGCATGGGGTTGCAGCTTCTGTTATATTCTTAATCATTTATATTCACATGTTTACAGGTATCTACTACGGTTCGTATAAGAAAGGTAGAGAGATGATTTGGATTTCTGGTATGTTATTATTTATGACATTCTCAGCTGCTGGATTCTCTGGATATATGTTACCATGGGGACAAATGTCTTACTGGGCTGCAATGGTTATTACTAACCTTTTTGGTGGAGTTCCTGTAATAGGTGATGCTTTAGTTGTATGGATTAGAGGTGACTTTAATGTTGCTGATGCTACATTAACTAGATTCTTTATGTTACATGTATTCTTATTACCAGTTGTTATTATGGGTATTATTGGATTACATTTCTACACACTAAGAATTCCTCATGTAAATAATCTTGATTCTGAAGATATTGATTATGATGCTGAAGCTGAGAAATATTTAGCAGGAAATAAAAAAGAGTCTAAAGTTATTCCTTTCTGGCCAATTTTCTTATCAAAAGATTTTGCTGTTCTTGGAATTTTCTTAATTTTCTACTTCTATTTAGTATTCTTCCATTATAACTTTGCTATGGATCCAGTTAACTTTGATCCTGCTGATAATATGGTTACACCTGCTCATATTTATCCTGAGTGGTATTTCTTATGGTCGTATGAAGTATTAAGAGGTTTCTTCTTTGATATTGCAGGGGTTAAGGCATTTGATATTGGTTTAGCTGCATTTGGTTTTGCCAACGTAGCTTTTCTTTTATTACCATTCTTAGATAGAGATCCTGACATCCTTCCAGCTCATAAAAGACCAATGTTTAACGCATGGTTCTGGGTATTAATGGCAGATATGATAGTACTTACAGTATATGGTAAATTACCGCCAACAGGTGCAAATGCATGGGTTGGATTCTTTGCTGCAGTAGTATTTATTTTACTATTTGTAGTATTACCAATACTTACAAAAATTGATGCTAAAAAGAGAGGTGCATAATGAAAGAATTAAAAGTTTTAGCAGTAGTAGTAGCTTTAACACTTATTACATATTGGGGAGTTGAACCTTTTGCACACTCACAAATGCATCCGCATGTAGATGCTCCAGAGTATAATTTTGATAAGGCAGATAATGTTTCTGCAAAAGAAGCAGTAGAAAAAGCTAATGTTGCATTAGAAGAAGCAAAAAAAGCTAATGACCAAAAGAAAATTAAGTCAGCAGAAAATGATTTAAAAAATTCACTAGCTTTTGAAAAAACAATATCTGATTATTGGATAGGAAATAAAGAAGCTACAAATTTAACAGGTAATGCTGAAAATGGTGCTACTCTTGTTCAATCTAATTGTACAGCTTGTCACTCAATTGGAAAACAAGGTTTTCCACCAATGATGGATAATGCTAGCGCTGCAGCTGCATATGGTGTTGTTCCTCCTGATTTAAGTACAGCAGGTAAACTTTATACAAAAGAATACTTAGTAGGATTTATCAAAGATCCAATTTTAGCTTCAAAAGTTTCTCATAAATTTGTTGATGGAAAAGTTCATCCTATGCCAGGTTACGGTTGGATGCAAGCACAAGAAATTGCTGATATGGTTGCTTATTTACAATCAATTTCACCAAAAGAGATGACAAATAAAGAAGTGTTTACCGATGCTTGTCTAAGATGTCATGCAATTAAATATGGTGATATGAAAAATGGTTCTATGGCAGCAAAAACTCCAAATGAAAACATAAAAGCTTATATGGGAAAATTACCTCCTGATTTATCTCAATTTATTAGAAGTAGAGGGGAACAATATTTACATGAATTTGTTAATGATCCTCAAAAACATCTTGAAGGTACAGCAATGCCAAGAGTTGGTTTAACTTTAGATTCTGAAAATCAAGTTATTGCATACATGGAAGAAGTAGGTGATTCTAAAAAAGCTGAAAGAGAAGCATTAGGACCTAAATTCTTAATTTATCTAGTAATTTTTGCTATCTTTGCATGGTTATGGAAAGCTAGTAAATGGAGAGAAGTTCATTAAGAACTTCTTTTCCAAACAAAAAATTTAGATAAAATATAGGGAGAAGCAAAAATGAAATTATTAAATATATTAACTGCGGCAGTACTTACTGTTTCAATTGCATCAGCTGAAGATGTTATGAAAAAATCTATGTCATTAATGGAACAAGGTATGACACAAATTCAACAAGGTTTTTTAAACAATAATGTTGAATTAATCAGAAGTGGGTCTAAACTAGTAAAAGAAGGGAACTCTTTATTTTCACATAAAGATGTTATCGTTCAATACTTGCCAAAAGATAAAAAACACATGGTTAATGTTGCTGCTAAGGCTGCAAAAAGAATTGACCTTGATGTAACTGTTTTAGAATTAAATTTAGATGACAAAGCATATATTAATGCTGCAAATGCATATTCAGATATTTTGAATGCATGTGCTAGATGCCACTCTATTGTAAGAAGTTGGTAGTCATAAAATAAAAGATAGACTCTAAGTCTATCTTTTACTTATATTAAAATTTTTGAACTCGCAGATATTATTGCAGTTTCACTTCTCAAAATCAATTTAGAATCAAAACCAACAATTTTTTCTTTTTCAAATTTTTCACGTTCTTCAGATGAAAAACCACCTTCACATCCGATTATAAGAGTCTCAATAACATTAGTATTTTCACTTACATTTTTAGTGGAAAAATCTAAAATAAAACTGTTTGGATAAATTTCCAAAAACTCATCTAATGAAGAACAATTATCCAACTTAACAATAGAACTTCTACCACATTGGGAAGATGAATTTATTAATATTTTTTCTAGCTTTTCAAAATTTTGTTTAAAGTTTTTTTGAGAATAATCACAGTGAACAAAAGTAATTTTATCTACACCTAATTCATTCAAAGAAGCAATAGATTTTTCCACTGTTTTAGGATCAACCATACACCAAGCTAAATGAAGTTTCCTAGAATTTTCTATTATTTTTTCTTCACTTGAAATTAGCTCACAAATTGCTCTTCTTCTATCTATTGTATTAACTTTATAAAGATATAGAATCTTATCTTTTAAGTTTCTAAAATATATATTTTCATTAACTTTGTGTCGTCTTGCTTTAAAGAGATATTTATAAATATCTCCATCAATTTCAAGAAATTGAGAACCAGACTCTTCATGAAAAGTAAATTGCATTAGAAAACTTTTGAAAGAATATAAACTGTAACAAGTACAGAAATTTCAATAAGATAGATTTTTTTTGCAAAAACAAAAAAATCTTTTTGTAAATCTAAATCTGTAGTTTTAATAACTCGCATTTTTTTGTATCTTTTGATTTCTATTACTAAAAGAAAAATTGATGCAATAACCATTAACATAATTGTAAAAGAGAACTCTCTTGCATAAAAAGCAACAATTGTTCCAGTGTATATTACTATTGCATTTGTAAGATGATAAACAGGTGTCATAAACTTTAATCTTTTTGCCAATTGCATAAATTCTTTAGCACTTACAACTGAATAAAAATTAAAAATCATTATTGCTAAAAAAATAAAAATCGTATATATATGTGTACTGATTGCATCACTCATTAATTCCATGTTAAACTCACTTTTAAAAAATTTTGGTATTATATCTAACTTGTCATAAGGTATTAGTAAAAGGATAAATATGGCTGTTGAAGTTAATAAAGCTATAAAAACTATCACAGAACTCGAGTTAAATTTAAATTATGAAATCATTCCTATAGAAAATTCACAAAATAGAATTTGTGCACAAAAAATTAATGCAGAAATCTGTTTACCTAGATTTAATAACTCAGCTATGGATGGCTTTGGAATTATTTATGAAAATAAAAATGAAGAACTTAAAATAGTTGACACTATTTTTGCAGGTGATGATAATAGAAGATTACTAGAAAAGAATCAATGTGTAAAAATCATGACCGGAGCTAGAGTACCTGAGAATTGCACTGCAATTATCCCAAAAGAGGATTGTCAATATTTAGAAAATGAAAAGATTAAAGTTCCTAAAAATATTAAAGAATTTCAACATATAAGATTTATTGGAGAAGATATAAATAGTGGAGATAATTTAATTGCTATTGGGGAAACAATTAATTTTGCAAAAGTAACACTTCTTGCATCTCAAGGGATTTCTCATATTAAAGTTTATAAGAAACCTAAAGTTGTAGTATTTTCAAGTGGAGAAGAACTTAAACTTCATTATGAAAAAGCAGAAAACTATCAAATTTATAATTCAAACACCCCTACTTTCATGAGTCGATGTAAAGAGTTAGGATGTCAAATTGATTTTATAGGACAAGCTAGAGATTCAATTGAATCTATTAAAGAACTTATTGAGAATTCACTTGATGCTAATTTAATTATCACCTCAGGTGGAGTTTCAGTAGGCGATGCAGATTTTACAAAAGAAGCATTTAATGAACTTGATTTTAAATCACTTTTTGATGGAATAAAAATCAAGCCTGGAAAACCAACTGTTTTAGGTAAAATTGGAAATACTTATATTTTAAATCTTCCTGGTAATCCTTTAGCCTCAGCACTTATATTTGAACTTTTTGGAAAACTTATAATTCAAAAACTTATTGGTTCAAATGATATTTATCATAATTATATACATGCAAAAATTGACCAAGACTTAAATAATAGAAAAGGCAGAATAACAATTATTCCTGGCTTTTTTGATGGTGAATATTTTAGAGTTTCAGAAAAAAGAAGTCCAGGTATGGTGTCTACTTTAAGTTCTTGTAACTCTATGATTGTTTTAGATAAAAATGTATCTTTACTAAAAAAAGATGCTAATGTAAAAATTCTACCAATTGATTGGAAATTTTTTACACAACATAATAAGGATTTTTTAAGCTATGAATAGAGCTGTTTGTATTTTAAGTGGAGGGATGGATTCCACTTTAGCTTCATATATTGCAAAAAATGAAGGATATGAAATTATAGCTGTTCATTTTAATTATGGACAAAGAACAGAAAAAAGAGAATTAAAAGCATTTAGAGATATTTGTGAAGATTTAAAAATTAAAGAAAAATATGAAATTGATATACCTTTCTTTACACAAATTGGAGCAAGTGCTTTAACTGATAAATCAATTGATATACCAATAACTGGAGTTGAAGCGGGAGTCCCTATCACATATGTGCCATTTAGAAATGGTATTTTTCTTTCAATTGCAACAGCAATTGCAGAAAAAGAAGGAGCTGAAGCCTTATATATTGGCGTAGTAGAAGAAGATAGTTCAGGATACCCTGATTGTACAGATACATTTATAAATAAAATGACTAATGCTATAAACGAAGGGACAAAAAAATCAACTAAACTACAAATAAAAACTCCTCTTGTTCATCTGATGAAAAATCAAATTGTAGAAAAATCGATAGAATTAAATGTTCCACTAGAACATACTTGGTCTTGTTATAAAGAAGAAGATGAAGCTTGTGGTGTTTGTGATTCTTGTAGACTAAGATTAAATGGTTTTGCGCTTGCAAATACAAAAGATCCAATTCCGTACAAAGGCTAAACATGACTTGGAAAATATCTAAATCATTCGATTTTTGTTATGGTCATAGAGTTTGGTCTCAAGAGCTAAATCCTGAGTTTTCACTTGACCCTTGCCTTAAATGTAGACATCTACATGGACATCAAGGTAAAGTAATCTTATATATTGAATCAACAAAATTAAAAAATGGAATGGTTACAGATTTTAATCATCTAAATTGGTTTAAAGCTTTTTTAGATGATGTACTAGACCATAAATTTATTATAGATATAAATGATCCACTTTTTGAAACACTTCTACCTCATTATGATAAGAAAGAGTTGCTAGAGTTTGAAGATGGATATAAACTTCCAGATTTAACAAAAATAAAAGATGAACCACAACATATAAAAGAGATGTATGAAAGTTATGTTGTAGTTGAGTTTATTCCAACTAGTGAGAATCTATCTACTTGGTTTTTACAAATAGCTCAAAAGAAAATGAAAAAACTTGATGTAAAAGTTTCAAGTATAGAATTTGCAGAATCTCCTAAAAGTATAAGTCAGGTTTATGCTTGAAATAAATGAAATATTTGGTCCAACAATTCAAGGAGAAGGAAAACTAATCGGTACTCCTTCTATATTTATTAGGTTAGGCAAATGTAATATGTCTTGTGCAGGTTTTGGCGTTGAATATAAAACACCAAATGGTGAAATAAAAAAATCTTGTGATACATATTATGCTGTTGACCCTGCTTTTAAAAAAGAGTGGCAAAAATTAGATTGTGAAGAAACTGTAAATAAAGTCTCAAAATTACTCCCAAATTACAAAATTGATATTGTAATTACTGGAGGAGAACCTCTCTTATATTGGAAGAATGAAGAATTTCAAAAACTTTTAAAATATTATGTGGAAGAAAATCATACAGTGACTATAGAAACCAATGCCTCTTTAGATATTAAATTTACACAAGATTATCAAAGAAAATTACTTTTTTCTATGAGTGTAAAACTATCTAATTCATTTGAGCCAGAGAAAAAAAGAATAAATATAAATACCTTAAAAGAAATTTCATCAAAAACTCTAAACTCTTATCTAAAATTTGTTGTTGATAAAAATTCTATCAATATAGTAGAAAAAGAGATAATAGAAATTAGAAAAAAAGTTGGAAATATAGAAATTTATTTAATGCCTTTAGGTAGTACAGTTGAAGAAATAGATAAAAACTCTGAAACAGTAATAAATATGGCTATAAAAAATGGTTTTAAATATAGTGACAGACTTCATATAAGAATTTGGGATAACAAAAGAGGCGTTTAGCTATAATGCGCCATCAAAAAAAGATAAAATTTTATAAAAGGATTTATATGGTATTTACTGGTTCAAATGTATTAGTTACAGGTGCAAGTAGAGGAATTGGTGCAGAAATTGCAAGAACTTTAGCTAATTTTGGTCTTAAAGTTTGGATTAACTATAGAAGTGGGGCAGAAGCAGCAGAAGCTGTAAAAGAAGAAATTGAAGCTGCCGGTGGAAAAGCTGCAATAGTAAAAGCTGATGTAACAAAAGAAGATGAATTTAATGCAGCAATAAAAACTATTATTGATGCAGATGGGGAACTATCTTACTTAGTAAATAACGCAGGAATCACTAGAGATAAACTAGCATTAAGAATGTCAGTGGAAGACTTCAATGATGTAATTACAGCAAATCTAACCTCTGCATTTATTGGATGTAAAGCATCTTTAAAAGCTATGGGTAAAAAAAGATTTGGTTCAATTGTTAATATCTCTTCAATAGTTGGAGAGATGGGAAATCCAGGGCAAACTAACTACTCAGCTAGTAAAGGTGGATTAAATGCAATGACTAAATAATTTGCAAAAGAAGCAGCAGCAAGAGGAATTAGATATAACGCAGTAACACCAGGTTTTATTCAAACAGATATGACTGATGAATTAAAAGATGAAGTTAAAGCAGAATATGAAAAAAATATCCCTTTAAGTAGATTTGGTCAACCAAAAGAAATTGCTGATGCAGTTGCCTTTCTATTAAGTGATCATTCATCATATATTACAGGTGAAATTTTAAAAGTAAATGGTGGTTTATACGTATAAAAAGATTAATTAAATCTTTTTGTGTTATAATTTGACGATAATTTTATAAAAGGAAATGAATATGGCATTATTAGATGATGTAAAAGAAGTAGTAGTAGAGCAATTAGATTGTGATGCGGCTGAAGTTAAAGAAGAATCTAAATTTATTGAGGATTTAGGAGCAGATTCTTTAGACGTTGTTGAATTAGTTATGGCGTTAGAAGAAAAATTTGATATCGAAATCCCTGATGAAGATGCAGAAGGTATTTTAACTGTAGCTGACGCTATGAAATACATCGAAGATAACGCGTAATTTACGCTTTATAATTGATAGAGCCAGTATTTGATACTGGCTTTTTTTTCCTTTATTTTTTAATCTATTTTAATTATTGAGTTTTTATCCTAAAAATTGAATTATTAAAATAATATAATGTGGAGCATTTTTGATGAGAAGAGTTGTTATAACTGGTCTAGGAACAATTAATTCTGTTGGTAACAGTGTTGAAGAATCTTTCAAAGCTGTAGTAGATGGAGTGTGTGGAATTGATACAATCACACTTTTTGATATAAGTGAATTTTCTGTAAAGATTGCAGGAGAAGTAAAAAATTTTGACCCAACTACAGTAATGGATAAAAAAGAAGTAAAAAAAGCAGATAGATTTATTCAACTAGGTATTAAAGCTGCAAATGAAGCAATGAGAGATTCAGGACTTACAAGTGTTGAAAATAAAAAAGTAGATGACTCAATTTCTGAGAGATTTGGATGTATATCAGCTTCTGGAATCGGTGGTTTAAGTACAATTGAAAGAAATTCTGTTGTTTGCGATACAAAAGGACCAAGAAGAATTTCGCCATTCTTTATTCCTTCATCATTAGTAAATATGCTAGGTGGATTTATTTCAATTGAGCACAATTTAAAAGGCCCTTCATTATCACATGTAACAGCTTGTGCTGCGTCAACACATGCATTAGCTGATGCAGCTAAAACAATTATGCTAAATGGTGCTGACAAAATTTTAGTTGTTGGAGCTGAGAGTGCAATTTGTGGTGCAGGAGTAGGTGGATTTGCTGCAATGAAAGCTTTATCAACTAGAAATGATGATCCAAAAACAGCTTCAAGACCATTTGATATAGATAGAGATGGTTTTGTAATGGGAGAAGGTTCAGGAGCACTTGTAGTTGAAGAATTAGAATCAGCACGTGCAAGAGGTGCAAAAATTTATTGTGAAATTATTGGATTTGGAGAAAGTGGTGATGCAAATCATATTACAGCTCCTGTGATGGATGGTCCATTAAGAGCGATGAAAGCAGCTTTAGCTATGGCAGAAAATATAACAGGTGAAGCACCAAAAATTGATTATATCAATACACATGGAACATCAACTCCAGTAGGAGACGTGAATGAATCAAAAGCAATTGTTGAATTATTTAAAGGTGTTGAAAATTGCCCTCCAGTTACTTCTACAAAAGGACAAATTGGTCATTGTTTAGGTGCTGCATGTGCTATTGAAGCAATTTTTGCAATTAAATCATTAAATGAAGGAATAATTCCTCCAACAATTAATATTCAAAACCAAGACCCAGAGTGTCAACTTGATTATGTGCCAGGAACTGCAAGAAAAACTGAACTTGATACTGTAATGAGTAATAACTTTGGTTTTGGTGGAACTAATGGTTCAATAATTTTTAAAAAACTAAAAGATTAAAAAAATCTATAAAAAGAGTCACTTGACTCTTTTTTTCTATTTATTAAAGGAACACAAATTTGGCAACTTACTTAGATTTTGAAGACAAGATAAAAAAATTAGAAGAAGATATCACAGTTGCAAAAACTAAAAATGACGAACATGCCGTAGATATTTTAGAAAAAAAACTAGAAAAAGAAGTTGAAAAAACTTTTAAAAATTTAAGTGATTATCAAAAACTTCAACTAGCTCGTCATCCAGATAGACCATATGCTATGGACTATATTAGAGGATTGATGACAGGTGAATATGAAATTCATGGTGATAGACATTTCGACGACGACCCTGCAATTGTGTGTTACTTAGGCTATATTGGTTCTGAAAAAGTTATGGTTATTGGTGAACAAAAAGGTAGAGGAACTAAAGGAAAATTAAAAAGAAACTTTGGTATGCCTTCACCTCAAGGTTATAGAAAAGCCTTAAGAGCTGCAAGAATGGCTGAAAAGTTTAATATTCCAATTCTTATGCTTGTAGACACTCCTGGTGCATATCCAGGACTTGGAGCTGAAGAGAGAAATCAATCTGAAGCAATTGCTAAGAACCTTTATGAATTTTCTGATCTAACAACACCAACAGTTTCAGTTGTTATTGGAGAAGGTGGGTCAGGTGGAGCATTAGCTATTTCAGTAGCTGATAAACTTGCAATGATGAGATATTCTGTATATGCAGTTATTTCTCCTGAAGGTTGTAGTGCAATTCTATGGAATGACCCTGCAAAAGCTGAAACAGCAGCAAATGCTCTAAAAATTACCTCTGATGCATTAAAAGAATTAGAATTAATTGATGATATTGTTAATGAACCATTAATTGGTGCGCATAGAAAAAAAGAAGAAGCAATAAAAGCTTTAGGTGATTATTTTTTAACTACATTGGAAGAATTAAAACAATTAACAGCAGCTCAAAGATATCAAATGAAATATGAAAAACTAATGAGTTTAGGAAGATTTCAAGAAGATGAAAAATAATAAGTTGTAGTTTAAACTACAACTTTTTTATTATCTTACTAATCTACCAACAGGCTCTCCACCCATTAAATGAAAATGTAAATGATGAACTTCCTGACCACCATCATCTCCAATATTTGTAATTAATCTATAACCACTTTTTTTAACTTCTAATTTTGAAGCAACTTTTTGAATAAACTCCGTCATTCCCGCCATAATTTTTGGAGGAATTACATCAAAAGAGTCATAATGTTCTTTAGGTATAACTAAAGCATGAACCTTTCTTGCAGGATTTATATCATTAAAAGCTAAAAAATTTTCATATTCTAAAATAGTTTGATTTGGTATTTCACCATTAACAATTTTACAAAATATACACATGAAAGCACCTTTATTTTATTTAAAAAATATTATAACCAAACTCTAATAAAATTTTAAGTATAATCCCGAACAATATAGAACACAAGACCCAAACTAGGAGAGACAAAAGTGATAGAATGGCTTGATAAAATAAATAGTGCTGATTCACTTGAAGTATTAGAAAATCTTAGAATTGAAACTTTAGGTAAAAAAGGTATTATCACTGCACAGTTTGCAAAAATGAAAGATATACCAGGACCAGAAAAAAAAGATTTCGCAGCTAATTTAAATAAACAAAAAACTGAGATTACTGAAGCTTTAGAGAATAAAAAATCAATATTAGAAAAAGAAGCTTTAGAAGCTAAACTTAAAGAAGAAAAAATTGATGTAACTAAGTTTAACAACGAACCTACATGTTGAGCTGTTCACCCAGTTAATCTTACAATGGATAGAATTATCACCTATTTCCAAAACCTTAATTTCGCAGTTGAGGAAGGACCTTTAGTTGAAGATGATTTTCATAACTTTGAAGCATTAAACCTTCCTAAATATCATCCTGCACGTGATATGCAAGATACTTTTTATAATAAAGATTACACTCTATTAAGAACTCATACTTCGCCAGTTCAAATTAGAACAATGTTGAAGCAAAAAACTCCAATTAGGATGATTGCTCCAGGTACAGTATTTAGAAGAGATTTTGATATTACACATACACCAATGTTTCATCAAATTGAAGCGCTAGTTGTTGATGATGCAGATAAAATTTCATTTGCTAACCTTAAACATGTATTAGTTGAGTTTTTACATCACATGTTTGGAGATGTGGAAGTTAGATTTAGACCTTCATTCTTCCCATTTACAGAACCTTCAGCAGAAGTTGATATTTCATGTGTATTCTGTAAAGGTGATGGATGTAGAGTATGTTCTCACACAGGCTGGTTAGAAGTATTAGGTTGTGGTGTAGTAGATGAGAATGTATTTAAAGCCGTAGGATATGAAAATAAATCTGGATATGCCTTTGGATTAGGTATAGAAAGATTTGCGATGTTAATACACAATATTGGAGATTTAAGATCTCTTTTTGAAAGTGATTTAAGATTATTAGGACAGTTCAAATGATAGTTACAAGATCGTGGTTACAAGAGTTTATTGATATATCAAATATTACAACAGAAGATATTTGCAAAACACTAAACTCTATTGGATTAGAAGTTGATAGTTTAGATGAACAAAGAATTGTTCCTGGTGTTGTAATTGGAAAAGTCTTAGAAAAAAAGAAACATCCGGATGCAGATAAATTAAATATTTGTCAAGTTGATATTGGAACAGAAATAGTTCAAATAGTTTGTGGTGCAAAAAATGTTGATACAGAACAATATGTTCCTGTTGCAACAGTTGGATGTAAATTAAGTGCTGACTTTAAAATTAAAGCTGCAAAACTAAGAGGTGTAGAATCTAATGGAATGATTTGTTCATCTACAGAGATTGGTCTTGCTAAATTAAACAATGGTATTTTAGAACTTGATGAATCAATTGGTGAACTAATAATTGGAAAAAAATTATCTGAATACCCACTACTTAATGATGACATAATTGAGATTGAACTTACAGCAAATAGAGGTGACTGTTTAAGTATCTATGGTGTAGCTAGAGAATTATCTGCATTTTATAATATTCCTTTTATTGAACAAGATAATACAATTAATCACAATAATATGGGTATAGGACAAATTTTAGAAGTAGAAAGTGCTAGTGACATTGATAGTAAATATATCTATAAAGTTGCTAATACAAAAGATTTTAAACTTCAATTAATTTATAAATTAAGAGTAGGTATAATTGACAAATTTAAAGAAAATGACTTAGAAGATGCTATATCTTATGTAACTCATACTAGTGGTGTAATTTTAAATGCATATGCAAAAAAAGACGCCCAAAATAATAATAATTTATCTACTATATATATCAAAAAAGATTCGCAAGGTTTTGATGTAGTTTCTGGGAACAAAGAATTAAGTACAATTTGTATCAGTCAAGAAGAGATAAATATAGATGAAAATGATGATTATATAATTGAAGCATCATATATAAATCCTGAAATTTTATCTAAAAAAGTTTTTGAAACAAAAAGAAAAACTGGAGAAGTTTATTATAGATCTTCTAGAGGAAGTGAACCTTGTATCGAAAATGGAATGGATATTTTCTGTTCATTAATTTCAAATTCAGGTGCAACAATTTGTAATGGTAATGAAGCATATATAGATTATCAAGAAAAACTAATTTTAGATGCAAGTGTAGATAAAATTAATTCAATTATTGGGCAAAAAATTGAAAAAGTAACAATTGAAAAAATATTAAGTTCATTAGGTTTTGAAGTAAAAGATGCTGCTAATGGTGTTTTATCTATCCAAATTCCATTATTTAGACATGATATTAAAAATATCGCCGATATTACAGAAGAAGTTGTAAGAATTATTGGAATTGATAATATCAAAGCTAAACCTCTTGCTATTGATGAAGTAAATAGACTAAATAAAACTTCTGATAACTTAATAAAGAAAAATAGATTAAGAGCAAAAGCAATTGAAGATGGCTTTTTTGAAACTTTAACTTATGTATTTACAAATAAAGACAATTTGAAAAAATATAATCTTCCAATTGTAAAAGAAAGCCTTGATATATTAAATCCGATTGTAAAAGAATTAGATACATACAGAACAACAATTTCACTAAATCTAATTGAAGCTTGTTCAAATAACTACAAACTTGGATTTAAATCAACTGCATTCTTTGAAATAGGAAAAATTTTTGATATAAATAGAAATGAAAGTACAAAAATTTCATTTGTATTTAGTGGACAAAAAGAGTTAGAAGGCATTTCAAATTCAGGGAAGCCAGAAAATATTGATTTCTTTAGTTTTTCAAAAAAAGTTTTAAATACAATTGGAAAATTTGATTTAGAACCAATGAAAAAAATATCTAATGATTTAATACATCCTTATCAAAATGCATCAGTAATTATTGATAATGAAGAAGTAGGATTTATTTCAAAACTTCATCCAAGTGTAGCAGCAGACTATGATTTAAGTGATACATTTATTGCAGAAATTGATTTCGATAAAATTAAAAATGATTTAATTAAAACTAATTCATATTCTAAATTCCAAGCTTCAAAAAAAGATTTAAGTATTATTGCTCCAAAATCTATGGAATATAAAGAAATAAAAAATGTAATAAATGAAATACATGATGAAAATATTAAACAATTTAATCTTATAGATATTTATAGTGATGAAAAACTGGGCTCAAATGAAAGTTTAACTATTAGATTTATCTTACAAAATAATTCTAAAACATTAGAAGAAGAAGATATTACATCAACTATGAATAGAATTTTAGAAAATTTAAATACAGAACTAAGTATTGGACTTAGAGATTAATATATAAAAGGGAAAAAATGGAAAACTTTGATATAAAAAGATTAATTAAACCATTTAATGTAGAGATTAACTCAATTGCAAGTGATAAATCTATATCTCATAGATGTGCTATGTTTTCACTTTTTTCCAATGAAACTTCATATATTAAAAATTTTCTTACTGCGGAAGATACACTTAATTCTTTAAGTATTGTTGAACAACTAGGTGCAAAAGTGAAAAGAGATGGTAGTAGTGTAGAAATCACTCCTACTCAAACTCTAAGTGAACCAAAAGATATTTTAGATTGTGGAAATGCGGGAACAGGTATGAGGCTTTTTTGTGGTCTTCTTGCCTCTGTAGATGGTGCATTTACTTTAACTGGTGATAAATACTTAAGAGAAAGACCAATGAAAAGAGTTGCAGATCCATTACGAAGTATTGGTGCAAATATTGATGGGAGAGATAAGGGAAATAAAGCTCCTCTATTTATTAGAGGAGTCAAAGAACTC
The DNA here is from genome assembly GCA_002869565.1 of Arcobacter sp. Taxonomy (GTDB): domain Bacteria; phylum Campylobacterota; class Campylobacteria; order Campylobacterales; family Arcobacteraceae; genus Halarcobacter. The sequence continues at coordinate 41,010 of PKUJ01000037.1, read as the reverse complement.
GAAGCATTTACTTATCATTCTCCTGTTGATTCTGCACAAGTAAAATCAGCAATGATTTTAGCCGCTTTAAGAGCAAGAGGAATATCAAAATATAAAGAGAATGAATTAACAAGAGACCATACAGAAAGAATGCTAAAGGGTATGGGAGCTAAAATTGAAAATGATGATGAAGGTTTTATCAATATTCATCCTTTAAAAGGTCATTTAAAGCCTCTAAATATTACTGTTCCTACTGATCCAAGTTCTGGATTCTTTTTTGCAGTAGCTGCTGCTATTACTCCTAATTCAAGAGTACTAATTAAAAATGTCTCTTTAAATCCTACAAGAATAGGTGCATATGAAGTTTTAAAAAGAATGGGTGCAGAAGTTAATTTTATTGAAAAAGAAAATATTTATGAACCAATTGGAGATATTGAAATTAAGCACAAAGAATTAAATGGTGTTGTTGTAGAAGAGCATATTTCTTGGCTTATTGATGAACTTCCTGCTTTATCTATTGCAATGTCTCTTGCAAATGGAAAATCACTTGTTAAAAATGCTGCAGAACTTAGAGTAAAAGAGAGTGATAGAATAAAAGCCGTAGTATCAAATTTAGAAAAGTGTGGCGTAGAATATACAGAGTTTGAAGATGGATATGAGATAATTGGTGGAACTTTAAATAAAGCATCTATAAATTCCCATGGAGACCATAGAATTGCTATGAGCTTCTCTATAGCAGGACTAGTATGTGATATGGAAATAGAAGACACTGATTGTATACTAACATCATTTCCTAACTTTAAAGATATATTAGATTCACTAAGAAATTAAAGGAATAAAATGAACGTTAAATTGGCATCTAGTTATGGTTTTTGCTTTGGTGTAAAAAGAGCTATAAAAATAGCTGAAGGGTATGAAAACTCTGCTACAATGGGACCTCTTATTCATAATGAAAGTGAAATAAATAGATTACAGAATGATTATAATGTCGGACTTTATAGAGAACTTGATGAAGTTAAAGAAAAAGATACTGTTATTATTAGAACTCATGGTATTCCAAAAAATGATTTAAAAAATTTAAGAGCAAAAGATGCAAAAATAATTAATGCAACTTGCCCTTTTGTTACAACCCCACAACAAATTGTAAAAAAAATGTCAGAAGAAGAGTATTCAATTGTTATATTTGGTGATGATGAACACCCTGAAGTAAAAGGTGTAAAATCTTACGGAAAAGATTTAAATGATGTTCACGTAGTCTTAGAACCAAGTGATTTAGATAAAATAAACTTTAAATATGACAAAATTGCTACGGTTGCACAAACAACAAAGAAAAAAGAAGTTTATTTAGAAATTGTTAACAATCTAATTCTTAAAAATAAAGAAGTAAGAGTATTTAACACAATTTGTGATGCGACTTTTGAAAATCAAGATGCCGCTAGAGAACTATCTAAAGAAGTTGATGTTATGGTTGTAATTGGTGGCAAAAATTCATCAAATACTAAACAACTTCATTCAATTTGTCTTGAAAATTGTGAAAGTTCTTACCTTATAGAAAATGCCTCCGAACTAGATGAAACTTGGTTTAAAAACAAAACATTATGTGGCATAACTGCGGGTGCTTCAACTCCTGACTGGATAATTCAACAAGTAGTAAATCAAATAGAAAAATCTTAATTTATTTCCTTTAAGTAAAATTTCGATATAATCATCACCATTTAATAAAAAACGGTAATACGAAGGAATAAAATGGGTATCGAAGATATTGAACTTTGTGAAGACTTTGATTTTGAGCAAATGCTTAATGAGTCTTTTGAGAATGCTGAAAATAACTCTGTAGTTGATGGTGTAATTGTAGAAATTACTAGTGATAATGTACTTGTTGACGTTGGTCAAAAAATTGAAGGTAGATTATATCTATCTGAAATCACTGTAAATGGTGAAGTACTGTTTAAAGAGGGAGATACAATCCCTGTAATGTTAATGGGAACAAAAGGTGAAAGACCATCAATCTCTTACAAAAAAGTTCTACAAAAAGAAAAATTTGACGCATTTGTAAAAGAACATGGTGAAGATGTTGAAAATATAACAATTGAAGGTAAAATTATCTCTGTTAAACAAAGAGGTGGATTTATTATTGAAGATGAAACTGGTTTAGAATACTTTATGCCAATGGCTCAATCTTACTTAAAAACTTTTGGTGCAGTTGGTAAAAAAGTTAAAGCAAAAGTTTTAAAAGTTAATGAAGCACAAAACTCAATCATTGTTTCTAGAAAAAAATTAATTGAAGAAGCAAAAGTTGAAAAAGATTCAAAAGTAAATGAAATCTTAGAAAAAAATGAACCTGTAAATGGTATTGTTAAGAAAATCACTTCTTATGGTATGTTTATTGATTTAGGTGGAATTGATGGTCTTGTTAATTACAACGAGATTTCATACAAAGGTCCAGTTAATCCATCTAACTATTACAACGAAGGTGACGAAGTTTCTGTTATAGTATTATCTTATGACAAAGCAAAACAACACTTGTCATTATCAATCAAAGCAGCTTTATCTAACCCTTGGGAAGAGATTAAAGATGAATTAGAAGTTGGTGATACAATTACAGTTACAATTTCTAACTTTGAATCATATGGTGCATTTGTTGATTTAGGAAATGATATCGAAGGTTTATTACATATTTCTGAGATTTCATGGAATAAAAACCTTAAAAATCCAAAAGATTTATTAACATTAGGTGAAGAAGTTAATGTTGAAGTTATTGAATTAAATGTAGAGCAAAAAAGATTAAGAGTATCTCTTAAAAACTTACAAGAAAAACCATTCGCTAAATTTACAAAAGAGAATAAAGTTGGTGATGTTGTAACTGGTAAGATTGCTACATTAACTGATTTTGGAGCATTTGTTACAATTGGTGATGTTGATGGATTATTACATAATGAAGAAGCTTCTTGGGAATCAAACGCTAAATGTAAAGCAATTTACAAAAAAGGTGATGAAGTAGAAGTTAAGATTATCAAAATTGATAGAGAAAAAGAGAATATCTCTTTATCTGTAAAAGAAATTGCTGATTCTCCTGCTAAAAATTTCCAAAATACACACAAAATGGGTGACATTGTTAAAGGTGCGGTTAAAGATAAAAAAGACTTCGGTGTTTTCATTAAATTAGAAGATAACTTAGATGGTCTTATTAGAACAGAAGATTTTGGACCTTTAGTTGCCGAAGAAGTAAATATTGGTGATGAATTAGAAGCAGTAGTTGTAAATATTGACACTAGAAAAAATAGAGTTAGATTATCTGTTAAAAGATTAGAACAACAACAAGAAAGAGAAGTTCTTAAAGCTGTAAATGATGATTCAGGAATGACTCTTGGTGATTTATTAAAAGATCAAATTAAATAATTAAGGAATTTTACAAATGAGTAAACATACTATTGTAGTTTGTGATCATATTCATGAAGATGGTTTAAATATTTTACAAAATACAGAAGACATAAATTATGTTTATGCTGCGGATATTGATAAAACTGCTCTTTTAGATGTAGTTAAAAATGCTGATGTAGCAATTACTAGAAGTTCTACTGATGTAGATGAAACATTTTTAAATGCAGCAACAAATCTTAAAGCAATTATCAGAGCTGGTGTAGGTTATGATAATGTTGATATGGAAGGTTGTAGTAAAAGAGGAATCATTGCAATGAATGTTCCTACTGCTAATACGATTGCTGCTGTTGAATTAACTATGGCTCACATGCTATCTTGTATGAGAAAATTTCCTTACGCACACAACCAATTAAAACAAGATAGAATCTGGAAAAGAGAAGATTGGTATGGTAATGAACTTTATGGTAAAAAACTAGGTGTTATTGGTTTCGGTAACATTGGTCATAGAGTTGCATTGAGAGCTAAATCATTTGAAATGGATGTAGTAACATATGATCCATACATTCCTTCAACAAAAGCAACTGATTTAGGTATTACATATACAACTTCTTTTGAAGATATTTTATCTTGTGATATTATTACAATTCATACTCCAAAAAATCAAGAAACTATTGATATGATTGGTGAAAAAGAAATTGCCAAGATGAAAAATGGAGTTATCTTAATTAACTGTGCAAGAGGTGGTTTATATAACGAAGATGCCTTATATAACAATCTTAAATCAGGTAAAATTGCAATGGCTGGAATTGATGTATTCATTAAAGAGCCAGCAACAGATAATAAACTTTTAGATTTACCAAATATTACTGTGACTGCACATTTAGGTGCAAATACAAGAGAATCTCAAAGAAAAATTGCTACACAAGCTGCTGAAAATGCGATTGAATCTGCAAGAGGAATCGCATATCCACATGCACTAAACTTACCTATTGATGAAAGTAAGATTCCACCATTTGTTAAGCCATATATTGAATTAACTCAAAAAATGGCATTCTTATCTGCACAACTTGATAAATCTGCAATTAGATCAATTTCTATTAGTGCTCAAGGTGAGATTAAAGAATATATAGATTCTTTATCAACATTTGCTACAGTTGGTGCATTAAGTGTATCTGCTGGAGATGAAGTAAACTATGTAAATGCTAAATTCTTAGCTGAAGAAAAGGGAATCAAATTTGATTCTTCTGAAATTTCACATTGTTCTGGATATAGCAATAAAGTTCTAATTAAAATCACAACTGAAAAAAGAGTTAACACTATTTCAGGAACTGTTTTTGATGATGATGTTCAAAGAATAATAGAACTTGATGGATTTGATTTTGATATTGAGCCTAAAGGTAAAATGATAATGATGAGAAATAATGACGTTCCAGGAGTAATTGGTAACGTTGGTAAATTATTAGGTGATAATAATGTAAATATCTCTGACTTTAGACTTGCACGTGGTAAAAAGAATGATGCACTTGCAATAATCTTAGTTGATGAATCAGTTAAAACAAATATTTTAGAACAAATTAGTAATCTAGAAGCTGCAATTTCAGTTTCTTATGCAGAAATTTAAGGAGTAATTATGGCTTTAGGAATGAGTGATTTAAAAAAAGGTCTGAAGATTGAAGTGGATGGTATTCCATATAAAATTACAGATTATGCACATGTAAAACCTGGTAAAGGTGCTGCATTTGTAAGATGTAAAATCAAAAACTATTTAAACGCAAAAACTATTGAAAAAACATTTCATGCTGGTGATAAATTTGAAATCCCAGATTTACAACAAAAAACTATGCAGTTTTTATATGACGATGGTGAAATGCTTCAATTCATGGATACTGAGACATATGAGCAAATCGGTTTAACTTATGACCAAGTTGGTGATACAGAAAAATGGATTATTGATGGTATGAATGTAGATATGATGTTCTTTAAAGGTGAAGCAATTACTGTTGAGCCACCTGCAACTGTTGAAATGAAAATTGTTGAAACTCCACCTAACTTTAAAGGTGATTCACAAGGCGGTAAAAAACCAGCAACATTAGAGTGTGGTGCTGTTGTTCAAATACCATTTCACTTAGTTGAAGGTGATATCATCAAATGTGATACTAAGACTGGTGAGTACGTAGAAAAAGTAAAATAAAAACGCAAAGCTTTATCGTGGAAATTCTGCGATATAGCTTTCTTTTCTTCGGTTGTGTATTGACATACACTCCCTCCTCAAATAAAACTCTATCTTTATTTCAACGACAAATCTTAACCTTTTTCAGTTCAGAGTTTTAAATTAAATACTTTACTTTCTTTTCAAGTATATAATCTTTTCATCCCCAATATAATTCTCATGAACAATTTCAAAATCAATTTCAATCTCATTTAATGCATTAATCCCATTTCTAATTTTAGGGCTTACTAATAAAACTATAAAATCTAATCTCTCTTTTAAGACATCCATCAAGTTATATACACCTTCTACCATAACAAATTTATAATCAAGTAATTTAAACAAGTCATCACTTATAATCACTTCTCTATTTGGTACATGAAAAAGAGGGATTTTTTTATCGAAAATTTTATTCTTTGAATAAATCATAATATCTGGTGCGCGACCTGCTATGAATCTTGCATCTAGGGTTGGTTTATCTGTTCTTACTGTATTTCCACCTATTAACATCAAATCGATTTTATCTCTTAGGCTATGAACGTATGCTTTGGCTTGATTGCCTGATATTTGTCCATCTATTGAACCATTTAGGGTTTGTGCCATTTTATAAAATACAAATGTTCCAGTCGTCCATTTAATAAATGGGTATAAAAGCTCGTAGGCTTCTTTTTTCATGCAATTAGTACTAACATCTATATTTACACTTTTAAGTGTCTCTATACCACATGAAGCTTCTTTATTTGTATCTTCATGTGCTATGATTACTCTTTTTGGTTTTAGTTCTTTTAGTAAGTTTGCACAGGCTGGTGTTTTTCCTATGTGATTGCATGGTTCTAAAGTAACATAAACTTCACAATCATTGAAAAATCCATTATGTTTTTTTATTAGGTATTCATGTATTTCAAAAGCATTATTTTTAGTTTTTATAACATCATTAGGATATTTTTTTAAGTACGCAGCTTTTAGTGCATTTACTTCTGCATGGGGAAGCCCTGCTTCTTTATGTGCTTCAATAGCTAATATCTCACCATTTTTTACAACTACACATCCAACTGCTGGATTTGGATAAGTCAAAAATTGATATTTCCAAGCTTCATCAATAGCAAGTTTCATATAAAATTTATCGTCTATAATCATTATGTTTGCCTATTAAATAATAAAAAGCTTCCAGCTGCAATCATGATTGAACCAGCTGTATAATTTAATCTTTTTAATGCTTTTTCAGATTTTAAAACTTGTTTCGCTTGGGCTGCTAAAATAGATACAAACATCAATCCAATCATTAATGCAAATAATGCTAAAGTAGAAGCTAAAAAAATATCATAACCACTTAAGGATTTTATATCTAAAAATGATGGTAAAAAAGCAATATAAAATAGTATAACTTTTGGATTAGAAGCCGAGATTAAGAAGCCCTGCATAAAACCTAAGAAAAAATCTTTTTTAAGTGCTTTATTTTTTGAAACAGTTTCAATTTTAATTTGGGTAGTAAACATCTTATAACCCAAATAAAATAAATAAAGTGCCCCAATTATTCTAATAACTTCAAATAATAAAGCATAGTTTTGTGCTATCGTTGCTAAGCCAAGACAGGCAAAGATTAAATAAATAATATCACTTATTGACATTCCAAGAGCTAGGGGGATACATTGTTTACTTCCAAGAGTCAGTCCTCTTGCCAAAAGAGCAAATACCCCAGGTCCTGGAGTAATGCTAAAAATAAATATTACTAAAAAAAAAGTTAATGAGCTTTCAAAACTCATGCATATTTCTTTATATTACCATTCAAAATAGGTAGAAGCTGAAGATATTTCATCATAAGTAATAATTTCTTCTCCATATTCAGCTTTTACTTTTATCTCATTATCATCAGCAGATAAAAGTTCACCTTTTACAATATCTTTATCAAAATCTTTAACTCTAATTTTTTCACCAATTGAGGCTTTAAAATGCTGTGGCTTTTTTAATTTTCGTTCAATTCCAGGAGAAGAAACTTCCAAATTATAGTTTCCGTGCATTGGCTCTTCAATATCTAATATGGGAGATACCATTCTTGAAATTTCTGCGCACTTATCTAAAGTTATTCCATCTTTAGTAGTAACAAGAATTCTAAAAATATTTCTATCATGCTCTTTTGCAGTAACAATATCATAAAGCTCTGCCCCACAACCTTGCACTGCTATTTCAATAGATTCTTCTAAATTCATGAGTCACTCTTTTTTTGAATTTGTCTAAATAAATCTTCAATATTTTTTGAAGATTCTAATGATGTATCATTTACAAATTTAAAAGTAGGACATTTATACCATCCTGTACTACTTAGTACGTATGATTTAATTCTACCATTTGCTTTTGTTAAAGCTGAAATAACTCCAGGGATCTCTTTTTGTTCAAAATCACTACCATCAAAATATATTAGTGCATCATATTTACCATTTTTACAATTTACACCTGTAATTGGTAGAGAGTTAATTCTGCTATCACTCAATGTTGATAAAGCTTCAGGAACTAACTCCATTAATAAAGATTCTGTTCTTTGTAGATTAATACTTTTCAATTTTTAACTCACTATCCGTCAATATGAACTTTTTCTTCAATCTGAATAAATGTTTCGATGAAATCTCCAACTTTAATATCATTGAATTTATCAAACATAATACCACATTCATAACCATTTGCAACTTCTTTAGCATCATCTTTAAATCTCTTAAGTGATGAAATTTTACCAGTATACGTAACAATACCATCTCTAATGATTCTTGCATGACCACCTCTGATAACTTTACCATCAGTTACTAAACATCCTGCAACAGTTCCAACTTTTGGAACTACAAATGTATCTCTCACTTCAGCTTGACCTGTATTTTCTTCTCTAATAACTGCACTCATCATTCCTGATAACGCATCTTTAATATCATCAATTAAATCATAGATAATAGAGTAAGTATTAATAGTTATACCATCAGCTTTAGCTTTTTGTTTAACAGCTCCCGTAGGTCTAACATTAAATCCTAAAATAATACATCCATCAGATGCACCAGCAAGAACTAAATCAGATTCAGTAATTCCACCAACAGCAGCATGAATAACTTTTACTTTTACTTCTTCATTTTGGATTTTTTCTAATGAACCTTTAATTGCTTCTAAAGAACCACCAACATCAGTTTTGATAATTACTGGAAGTTGTTTAATTTTACCTTCTGCAATTAATCCACTCATCTCTTCTAACGTAACTTTTGTAGATTTTGATAATTCTTTCGCTCTAGCATGTTCTGCTCTAGTTGTAGCAATTTCTCTTGCTTCTTTATCAGAATTTTGTGCAACCATAAATGAACCAGCAGCAGGAACATCACCTAATCCTAGAATATTTCCTGTTTGAGAAAGTCCAAGTTTTTTAACTGGTTTACCCATATCATTTGTAATCGCTTTTACTCTTCCGTAAGTAGTATCACAAACAATATTATCACCAACTTTTAACTCACCATTTTGAACAATAACTGTTGCAATTGGTCCTCTACCTTTTTCTAAAGACGACTCAACTACTGTTGCTTTTGCTTTGCCTGATGGATCAGCTTTAAGTTCTAAAATTTCTGCTTGTAATAATATGTTTTCAAGTAAATCATCAATTCCTAATCCAGAATGAGCAGAAACTCCAATAAATTCGATATCTCCACCCCAATCAACAGGAGTCATTTCTCTCTCTGCCATTTGAGCTTTTACCATATCCATATTAGCAGTCTCTTTATCCATTTTATTTACCGCAACAATAATAGGACAACCAGATGCTTTTGCATGAGATATAACTTCTTCAGTTTGAGGTTTAACACCATCATCTGCAGCAACAACAATTATAATGACATCAGTAACACTTGCACCTCTTGCTCTCATAGCTGAGAATGCAGCATGTCCTGGAGTATCTACAAATGTAATTTCATTTCCATTTTGTTCAATTGTATAAGCTGAAATATGTTGTGTAATTCCACCCGCTTCACCTTTTGCAATTTTTGAAGATCTAATTTTGTCAAGTAATGAAGTTTTACCATGATCAACATGACCCATAATAGTAACAACTGGAGGTCTAGTAACATAATTAGAAGTATCAATGTCTTCTTCATGATAATCTTCAACATAATTTACATCTTCTAATGCATCTTTAACTTCAACTTCGATTCCAAACTCTTCACCGAGAATTTCTAATTCATCTTGTTTTAAGAAGTCATTTTTTGTAACTAACATTCCAAGTCCAAAAAGTACTGAAATTACTTCAGATGGTGATTTTCCACAAGCTTCTGCAAATTCGTAAACCCTAACATCTTCAGGGATGACGATACTTGTAATTTCTACTTCTTCTTCAGTTCGTTTAATTCTTTTCTTTCTCTTACCTCTTTTTAAACCTTGTGGTCTATTACCAAAGGCTGCAGGTCTAGAGCTTCTTGATTGTTTTTTATCATTATTTTGAGGTTTTGGCTCATCTAGTAATTTTGATTTATCTGTAACATCCATATCAAGTAAGAAAACTTCTTCGCCTAAAAGAGATTCATCATCTCTATTATTGCTATTAAACTCATCTTTAGGTGCTCTTTCCAGTTCAATCACTTTTCCATGGTCATGAGATCTTGCAGTAGTTTTTTTCTTCTCTTTTTTCTTAGGTGCAGCTCTTTGAACTTGACTCTCTTCATTTGAAGGTTTATCATTACCACCTAATATTTCACTAAGTGATTTCATTGCTTTTTTAGGTTGTGCACCTACATCTGCTGAAGTATGATTTATTACAGGTGAAGGAACCTCTTCTCGTGGTTTCTTCTTCTTAACAATTTTAAGACCTCTTCTTTTTGGAATAATCTTATTAGGAGATACACTCTTAACGCTTTTAACTTCAGGAACTTCTGCTTTAACTTCCTCAATTTTTGTTTCAGTTTTTTGTTCTGACTCAATTTTTGTTTCAGTTTTCACTTTTTTTGGTTCTTCAGTCTTAGTTTCAAGTTTTACTTCTACTTCAGATTTTTCAGTAGTTGTAACTTCTAACTCTTCTTTTTTCTCTTCGCTTGGTGCTGCTTTTTTTATTTTTGGAGCTGGTTTTTTTGGAAGCTTTGAACTTTTACCAGTCATAATATAATTTGCAATCTCTTCTGCATCTTCAAATGAAACTGTACTTTGAGGTGATTTAAGTTCAACACCTAAATCTTTGGCTTTGCTAATTACTTCATTACTGCTAGCGCCAGCCTCTTCAGCAATTTCATACACTCTTACGTTATCTGACATGCGTTAATATCTCCTTAAGTTGTACTATATAGTTGTCTTTATTTCTACACTCTCGATAAAGAGCTTTTTCTATTTTTTTGTAATCTTTTTGATTGTCTTGCGAATGTTCTAGTATTGAAATACAATCATTACAGATATAAAAACTTCTGCCATTATTATCAAATGGTACAAGTTTTTTATCTTCACACTTTAAACGAAGTAGTTTTTTTTGTTCAAGTTTGCTTCGACAAATCACACAAGTTCGTACAGGTTTTTTCAAAATAGCCAATATTATACCTAATTTTTACTTAATTGTATAGTTTTTAGTCTTCAACACATATACCATCATTATCAAAACCCGTTGTTAAAACTCTAAAATGTGGAAATTTCTTCTTAAGTTCTTTCTCTATTCTTTGAGAATCTCCGTTATAACAAAGAGAAAAAAGAGTTGAACCAGAACCCGATAAAGTACTCATTAAAGAGCCACTTCTTAATGAAGTTTTTTGAACATCAAAAAGTTCTGGCATCTGTTTCATCCTATATTTTTGATGAAATTTATCCAAAGATGCATTTCTAAGCATTTCCCAATCTTCACTCATAAATGCTGCTGTTAATAATGAAGAATGTGAAATATTAAATGTCGCGTCTTCTTTTGAATATTTATAAGGTAGTGATTTTCTTGACAATTGTGTAGACATTGGTCTATTTGGTATTACTACAATTGCTTTAAGTGTATTTGGCATATTCTTTTTAATGTATTTTACTTCGTTGTCTTGTACACTTGCAACATTAAAGCCTCCCATTACTGCTGGAGTAATATTATCAGGATGGTTTTCATAAGCAAGTGCTAAATTTAAAAGCTTATCTTTATCAAGTTTTATTCCCTCAATTGCGTATGCACTTGCAATTGCTGACACAATAACAGCAGAAGAGCTTCCTAGTCCTCTTGATAATGGAATCTCATTAAAAAATTCAAATCTAAAATGTCTTTTTTTATGTGATAAGTTATGATAAAAATCATTAAAAATTGCAATAAACATATTATTGTCTTTAAGTACAGGATTATGTGACCCCTCACCTTTTAAAGATACACTATGAAATTTTGATGGTTTTATAATAACTTGATTATGTAATGAGATTGCCAATCCTAGAGTATCAAACCCAGGTCCTAAATTAGCACTAGTAGCGGGAACGCTTATCTTCAACTTTTTGTCCTTTTAAACTGCAGGTAAATTATATATTGGTAATGTTTCTTTAGAAAAATCAATATTTTCTAAAACATTAGGTAATTCAAAGTCGTGTATTTTAGTATTATTATCTAAAAAGTCTACTTTAATGTTTTCATTTTCATCTAATTCATTAATAAAATATTTTTTTCCCAACGCTTTAATAGGTGAATTTTGATTAAAATAGAAGCCACTACAAGCTTCTAATTCTATATTTTTAGTAATACTAATAGTTTTTAAAAACACATATGCAACTTTTATTGCCATATAAGAACCCGGAGTATTCACATAATATATTTTATCAAGTGCATTATTTTTTATAATTTCATCAAATATTTGAGGCAAAACATCAGAGGTTTTACCTTCATTTTTATATGTTTGTATCAATTTTTTATTTTCATAAATTCCAATTAGTAAGGGTTTTGAGATACTTATAACTAATACTTCAAGCATATTTACCTTTTATATTTCAACTTTTGCATACGCTAATTCAAATACTTCTGCTTCATCAGAAGCCTCTTCTAAATCAATAATCTCATAATTTGCAGCATCTTCATAAACTTTCTTTGTCAAAAGATGATTCAAATGGTGACTTCCGGCATGAGCATCATACTCTCCAACTATTGTATAACCAAGAAGAGCCATATCACCAATTGCATCAAGAATCTTATGTCTTACAAACTCATTATCATATCTTAATCCTTCTGGATTTAAAACCTTTGATTGATCAAGAACAATTGCATTTTCCATACTTCCACCTTGAGCCAAACCAATACTTCTTAGATATTGAACTTCATGTAAAAAGCCAAAAGTTCTAGCCCGTGATATATTCTCTTTATATTCTGCAATGGAGTAATCAAAACGATAATCTTGTTCTCCAATAACAGGATGTTCAAAGTCAATAGAAAAATCATATATAATGTGTTCGGATGGTTTTAAAGAAACTTTTTTTCAATCTTCAGTTGTAACTTCTACATTCTTTTTAATCTTTATTGCTTTTTTTGATTTATCAAGCTCTTTAATACCTGCTTCATCAATCAACATACAATAACCAGAAGAACTGCCATCAAGAACAGGAACATCATCGTTATCTATAACAACTCTTAAATTATCAATCCCATAAGCATATACAGCAGATAATAAATGTTCAATTGTAGAAACAACTACTCCATCTTTTCCAATAACAGTAGCCATTTTTGTATCAACAACATTTTCTATCTTAAGTGGAATAGTAACCCCTGCATCAACTCTATAAAAAATAATTCCCATATCAGAATCAAGAGGTTCAAGTTTCATCTTAACTGGAACCCCTTTATGAAGTCCAATTCCGACTATTTCTACACTTTTTGCTATAGTTCTTTGTCTCATTTGCTGCTACTTATTAATTGTTTTGCTTCATCTAAAATATTTGTCACTCTACTTTTAATCCAATTTTTATCCATCCACTCTAAAGGATTCACTTCAATTCCTTGAACTAAAACTCCGAAATGTAAATGATCTCCAAATACCGCACCTGTACTTCCAGTATTTGCTATTTTTTGATTTCTTTTTACGATATCTCCTTTTTGAACAGAAAATTTACTCGTATGCGCATATAAAGATTGAAGTCCTAATTGATGATCTATTATTAAAGTATTTCCATAAATTCCTAAATAATCATTAAAAATTACTTGACCTGAATTTGTAGTTTTTATATCGGCATGTTTAATACTTGCCCAATCCATTCCTAAATGCCAAGCATTATCAATAACTTTATTATCATAAAAATATTGACGTTTTTCTGCAAAGCCTGCAAAAGTTTTAGAACCTTCTAATCTTTTAAATGGACGAATAGTATATTTAGAGACTAAATCTCTGGACATATTTTTTAAAGATTCATTTCTAATAGTTTTAATATTTTCTGCTCTTAATTCTTTATTCTGCTTTACAAATATCTCAGCATCATCTGAAGGAATTGTATAATCACTCTTTTTTAGAACAGGAATTGATACTTGATTTATAAAATTTTTAGAAATTTTAATATTGTCATGTTTAATTTTTAAATCTTTTATATAAAAAGGAACTTTTGTAACTGTTTTATTTTTTGCTTTATCAATTGCGACTAAGTTTACAATATCAAAATCTTCAACTTCTATAGGCCAGGCAACTATTGCAGCATAATAACCTTCCTTTAAAAATGGAATAAGCTCAAAATTATACTCATTATTAAAAGAGATATATTTTTTATTCAAATTTTTATCATTTACTTCAACAACAACAGTGGCGCTTCCACCTCTTTTAATATTATACGAGTTTGAGAGGACATTTGCAAGAGGTCTTTTTCTATCTATAGTTAAATCAAATTCTTCATAAGTTTTATTACCTTGTAAAAAATTCCACATACTATTATCAACAGCTTCAATCGCTATTTTAATTTTTTCAATATTTGAATCTAATGTAAATTTTTCAATTTCAAACATTACACTATTTTGTTTTTCACCAATATTTTTATTAGCTAAAACTATCTCACTAGTTCCAGTTTTATAATATACCTTGTATGATTTTATTCCACTTTCATCAAAAAGTGATATTTTCAATCCATCTTTCAAATTCCAAAAACCACTATTTTCAAATAAAATCTTTGGTTTATTTTTTTCAAATTGAGGAGAAAAATAAATAAATACTCCTCCCGCTACAATTGATATAAAAACAATTAATGATAAAAATTTTTTTAAACTATTATTCTGTCGTCTCAAGTACTTCCTTTAAAACTCTATTTTTTACATTTTCGATATTTAATGAATCTATTGTACATCCTGCAGCATTAAAATGACCTCCGCCATCAAAAACTGAAGCTACTTTAGAAACATCAATTTTACCCTTTGATCTCAATGAAATTCGACTTACACCATTTACAATTCTTACAAAAAATGCAATACGCACAATGTGCATACTCATTATCATATTTAAAGCATCTTCACAATCTCTATTATGTGCCCCTGTTTCTTTAAACCATTCATCTTTTGCATAAATAGTTGCAATTGTTCCTTCTTTATAAAGTTCTAAAGACTCCAATACTTTGGGAATAATTCTATATTTTGCTAAAGAATCTCTTCTTTTTAATTTATTAGCTATCTCAGAAGGACTTGCACCAAATTCAACTAAGTGATTTACCTTTTCAAATGTTAATTCATCACATCTACCTAATGAAAAAGCTAATGAATCATCATATATACCAACATAAAGTGCTTTTGCAGAATTTTTTGTAATATAAAGTCCATTATGTCTAAAAAAATCATATACAATTTCTGCCGTTGAACTTTTCATAGGATCCACTAAATTAATTGTTCCATAATCATTATTTGATTTATGATGATCAAAATTTATGAGTGGAATATTTTTATCTAATTCAAAACCTAATCTTTTTTTTGTTCCACAATCAACTGATATTGCTAAATCAAAAAACTTAGGCAATTGATCAGTTATTTTATCAAATCTCTCAATAAAATTTAAGTTTTGAGGTAAATCTGCGCTAACATTGAAAACTTTATGCTTTATTTTATTCTCAAAAAATAAATTTGACAAAGCAAGAGCTGAACTAATACTATCTGCATCAGGATTTACATGAGTTATGATAAGTATATATCTACTCTTTTCTATTAGCTCCAAAGCTCTTGAATAATCTGTCATATTTATCTTATTATTTACAATAAAGTCTTTTTTCATCTTTAAAGTATGCCTTTAATTAATTAACAAATAGTAAATTAGTCAAACTTCATTGAAAAATCTAACCAAGTTGCTTGATGGATAATACTTCCTGAACTTAAAGCATCAACTCCAGTTTCAGCATACATTCTTACTGTATCTAAAGAAATATTTCCAGAAGCTTCAAGTAAAACATGAGGATGTTCTTCATTTCTAAATTTTACAACTGCTTTAATTTGATCAGGACTCATATTATCACACATAATAATATCTCCCCCTGCTTCCATCGCTTCTTTTACTTGATTAAAAGTTTCACACTCTATCTCAATTTTAGTAACCCAAGAGATTCTTTTTTTAGCATCTTTAATAAATGACTTTAGATCTTTTATTGTTCTTAAATGAGTATCTTTTAACATCAAACAATCATCAAGTCCAAGTCTATGATTTATTGCTCCACCAACTCTACTTGCATATTTTTCAAAATCTCTTAATAATGGTCTTGTTTTTCTTGTATCTAAAAGTGCTACTTCTAAATCATTAACTTTTGAAACAAATCTATTTGCCATTGTAGCAATTCCACTTGCATGCTGAAGAATATTTAAAAAAGTTCGTTCAGAAGAAAGAAGAATTGATGCTTTTCCCTCAAGTTCAGCAATTATATCGCCTTTTTTAAGAACTTCTCCATCATGCTTTAAAAACTTACAATCAAACTTTTCAGTTTTTGCTAAAGCTTTTGCATATAATTCACCAGCAAAAATACCATTATCTTTAGATATTACACGTGCAGTAAATCTTCCTTTTGGTGCTACATCAAAAAAAAGATCTCCTCTACCATTATCTTCAATAATCGCATTTTTAACAAATTTTTTAATATTTATCATACTTCTAACATCCTCTGTAAAGCTATTTTTGCCCATTTTGTTACATCTTCACTTACTTTGATTTCAGTCTCTTCACTAATATTATTATCTTCAATAGACTTCAATGTTTTATATACATCTTCCAAAGTAGTTTCGTTCATTGTTGGGCACTCAGGTTTAGTCGAGCTTAAAATATAGGTATTTTTATCTCTTAATCTATTTACCATATTATACTCTGTTCCAACTGCTATCTTCTGTTCAAGAGGTAACTCTTTTATATATGTAATTAACTGTGAAGTCGAACCTACAAAATCAGCTGCATCACAAACACTTGGATCACATTCAGGATGAACTGCAATTAAAATATCATCATATTTTTCTCTATAGAATTCAATATCTTCAACAGTAAAAAGTTGATGAACAGAACAAAAACCGTTATAACAAATAATATCAGCCTCTTTTAAATCACTTCCATCACCAACAACAGCTGATTTAAGATTTAATGATTTTGCAAAGTTTTGACCTAAACATCTATCTGGCACAAAAAATATTTTCTTTCCAGATTCTAAACCTTTTTCAATGATTTTATATGCATTAGATGAAGTACAAACCAGTCCACCCATTTCACCAACTTTTGCTTTAACCGCAGCACTAGAGTTTATATAAGTAATTGGCAAAATATCTTCATTTGCGATTCCAGCTTCATTTATCTGCTTTAGATTTTGTTCATAATATCCTTCATCAATCATTCTTGCCATTGCACAACATGCAATTTTTGGCATAAGAACTATTTTTTCAGGACTTAACACTTTTACACTTTCACCCATAAATCCAACTCCACAAAATACAATATATTTTGAAGTTGTTTCTTTAGCTTTTCTTGCTAACTCTAAAGAATCCCCTGTAATATCAGCTAACTCAAACACTTCATCTCTTTGATAAAAGTGGGCAACTAAAGTTACATCAAGTTCTTTTTTTAGTCTTAAAATTTCTTCTTTTAAATTCAAAGTAAACCTTTAAAAATTTTCTCTTTTTTTATTAAAAGTGAATATAACAAAATTTTAGTTATAATCCTCTTTCATAAATTTTTTACAAGGTTCTAAATGGATTTAATTTCAAACATCACAGATTTTATTTTTAATTTTAATATTCTATTTTTCATAAGTGCTTATTTAGCTGGTTCAATTCCTTTTGGAATGCTTTTAGCAAAAACTTTTGCAGGGGTAAATATCCAAGAACATGGTAGCAAATCAATTGGAGCAACAAATGTATTAAGAGTTGTAAAAGAAACGAATCCTGGCTTGGCAAAAAAATTAGGACTTGCTACAGTGATTTTAGATGCATTAAAAGGTACTGTTGTTTTACTTATTGCTACTGCTTTAGGAGCTAGTGAATCTACCCTTTGGGGAATTGCAGTATTATCTGTACTTGGTCACTGCTATTCAATTTTCTTAGGTCTTGAAGGTGGGAAAGGTGTTGCAACAGGGCTTGGTGTCTTTTTAGTTTTAATTCCAATTCCAACATTAATTGGTGCTGCAGTTTGGGTATTTTGTGGAAAAGTACTTAAAATATCTTCTTTATCATCTCTATTAGGATTAACAGGTGTTGTAATTTCTGCTATATTTTTAAATAATGGCTTAAACGTTGGAAGTAATGCACCTATGTACATCATTGCATTTATTATATATTATAAACATATTCCAAATATCGTTAGACTTTTTAAAGGAGAAGAGAATAAAGTTATCTAAATTGCTTTATCTCTTAAATTAAAAAAAGAACACTCTAATGAAAATCTTAATTGAAAATCTAAGCTTTGATTGTATTATTGGAATATTAGATTTTGAAAGAACCACTCCTCAAAAAGTAATTATTAACATCTCTTTTAAATATAAATATAAATACACATTTATAGATTATTCTGTCATAGTCAAAGAAGTTGAAGATATTATGAAAAATAAAAAATTTGAACTTTTAGAAGAAGCTATCATCCATCTAGAGAACTATTTGACTAATAAATATAAAATTAAAAAATTAAAAATTAAAATCTCAAAACCAAATATTTTAACAAACTGTATAGTTTCATTGAAAAATTTATAAAATATAACAAACTCCGATATTAAACAATAGCTTAAATTAGCCGTTAAATTGGCAAAAAAAGAGCACTTTAAGAAAACTTTAAATTTTACTTCTGTATTATTTGCGTAACGGTCTTCCGGAAAAGTATTTAAGGTACATAATATATTATGGCTTTAGGTTGTTCGCGCGTCCGGTAAACTGAATTAAAACAAACCCTAGGAGAACAAATGAAAAAATTCGCAAAAATGAGTTTAGTAGCTGCAATCGCAGTAGCTGGTGTAACTTCAGCTAACGCTGGATCTTTAGAAGATGCAGTAAAAAATACAGAGATTTCTGGATCAGCAGTATATAGATATGATGATAGATCTTTAGAATTAAATAATGGTCAATCTGTTTCTGGTGCAGTTGGAAATGATACAACTAACAACAGTTATAAAGTTGTTGTTGCATTAAAATCTAAAGTAAATGATGATGTAGCTTTCAAAGCTGTTGCTATTGCTGCAAGTGGTATTGATGGTTCTATGGTAGGAAATGAAACTACTACTCAAGCTGCTCCAATTGCTAACATTTCTTTAGAAAAAGCTAACTTTATCTATACTGGTATTGCTAATACTACAATTATTGCTGGTAAACAAGGTTTAGGTACTCCATTTACAGTTGCTGCTGATAGTACTGATAATGATCAAATCGGTGATGGTATCCTTGCTATTACTACACTTGGACCAGTTACTTTAGCTGGTGGATACTTTAACTCAACTAACTTAAACCAATCTGGAAATGTACTAATTGGTAATGGTTCTGAAAACGTTGCTCTTATCGCTGCAATGGGTTCTATTGGACCAGTTGCATTAGATGCATGGTACTTAGATAGAGAAGATCTTTATGATGTATATACAATTGGAGCAAAAGCTAACTTTGATTTAGGTGGAGCTACATTATCTGAAATGGCTAGACATACTGAATTAGATTTAGATACTGCACCTTTAGCAATTCAAATGGATAACTCTTTAACTCAATTAAAACTTGGTGTTAAAGCTGGAATCTTTGGTGGTTCTATAGCGTACGGTTGGACTGATTCTGAAGGTGGTATTGCTGCAGAAGATAATGATGCAACAACTGGTTTCCAAGGTTGGGGACTTAACTTAAATGGTGTTGCTGATGCTGATTTATTAAAGTTAAATGTTAATGCTCAAGTTACTGATACAGTTAACATAGCTCTTAATTACAATATCTTAGATAGAAATGACAACATTGCACTTGGTAGAATTACTGATATTAAAGATAAAGAATACTACACACAAGTTACTTATAACATGTCTAAAAACTTCTCTACTTACTTAAGACTAGGTCAAGTTAACTACGATAATGTTGGATTAACTGCTGTTGATAAAGGTACTAGAGGTAGAATCCAAATTGCATATACTTTCTAATCTTAGAAAATATACAATTTAACTAAACTCTTAAAAAGGTTAGAAGCTTCGCTTCTAACCTTTTTTTTTTAATATAAAAACTTACATAAGATACTTTATGATAAAATAATCCTTTAAAAATAAAAAGGATTATAATGAAGCTTTTATCAACTATATCTTTGGGGCTACTTGCAACTATATCACTAAATGCACAAACAACAATGTGTTTTAAAGAAAATCATACTTCAATGACTACAATAGAATCTATCCCCTTAGATGGAGGAGAATGTACATCTACGAAATCTGTAAAAGACATGAAAAATGATGGCTGGAAAGTAGATGATATAAAAATAGAAAATTTAGCAAATGGGAAAAACTATATTTACATATTTAAAAAAGAGTCTCAAACACTTTCATCTTTAGATGAAGAAAAAATTGAGCAAAGAATTATGCAAAAATTAGAAACAAGAAAGAAAACTGAAAAAGAGACAAGAAAAAAAGAGATAAAAGTTAGAATGTCTAAAGATGGTAAAAAACTTTATATAAATAAATGTCAAAATTGCCATGGTGAAAAAGCAGATAAATCTGCATATGCAACATCTAGACCTTTAATTAATTTGACATATAGTGATATGCAATTATCAATTAGAGATTATGAATTAGGTTCATATGATAGAGGTAATGCTTTTATAATGAAACCTTATGCTGCATCAATGAATCAGGCAGATATTAAAAATGTTTATTCATATATTCAATCATTAAAACCTAAAAAAGATGATACAAATAAAGAGGAATCTAAATAATTAATGGATGCCTATGAATATTCTGAGTTACTAAAATTACTCAATACTAAACTTCAAAATATACAAAATATTTTAAAGCCTGAAGATTTATCTTTACGGCTTAAAGAAATACAAGAACTCGAATCAGAACAAGATTTTTGGAACGATGTTGAAAATGCTACAAAAATAGGTATTGAAAAAAATAGACTTTTATCTAAACTATCAAAATTTAATAAAGCAAATGATGCATTAAATGGCACAAATGAACTTTATGAATTAGCACAAGAAGATAACGACGAAGATACATTTGAATTACTTTATGAAGAAGCAAATGATTTAGATAAATTAATTAAATCTACAGAAATCTCTGTTATGCTTTCAAATCCTGATGATGCTTCAAATGCAATTGTTTCAATTCATCCAGGGGCTGGAGGAACAGAATCACAAGACTGGGCTTCAATGCTATACAGAATGTATTTAAGATGGGCAGAGAGACAAAACTTTAAAATTGAAGTATTAGACTACCAAGATGGAGAAGAGGCAGGAATTAAGGATGTGTCGTTTATTATAAAAGGTGAAAATGCATATGGATATTTAAAAGCTGAGAATGGTATTCATAGACTAGTTCGTATTTCACCTTTTGATTCAAATGCAAAAAGACATACTTCTTTTGCCTCTGTTATGGTAAGTCCTGAAATTGATGACAATATTGATATTGTAATTGAAGATAAAGATATTAGAATTGATACATATAGAGCAAGCGGAGCTGGGGGACAACACGTAAATAAAACTGAATCTGCAATAAGAATTACTCATATAAAAACAAATATAGTTGTACAATGCCAAAATGACCGTTCTCAACATAAAAATAAAGCTAGTGCAATGAAAATGCTAAAATCAAGACTTTATGAATATGAATTAGAACAACAACAAGCTACAAAAGATGGTGTAGAAAAAAGTGACAATGGATGGGGACATCAAATTAGATCTTATGTTATGCAACCATACCAACAAGTAAAAGATACTAGATCTAATATTGGATACTCTAATATAGATGCTATTTTAGATGGAGATATCACAAAAATAATTGAAGATGTATTAATTGCACAATCTACCTAAAAAGTAAATCTATCTATTACAAATAGTTTTATAATTACAATACTGACAAATTTGATTATTTTCACATTTATTAAAAGCAACTCTTGTTGTTTTTAATGAAGAAAAAATTTCTTTTAAGAGTTCTAACTTTTCATCTAAAACAACTTCTTCAAGTAATTTCATATTATGTAAATCGTAATAAAACGTTTTAATATTACTTGTTTTATAAAGTTCTTCAACTGCAAGATAATAAAATTCTAATTGAAAATCAACAGCAGTTTCAAATGTTTTTTTAGTATTTATTTTTAAATTATTAGAGGTTTTATAATCAATTACAAAATACTCTTTCTCAATATTTTTTTCAAAAATATCAATTCTATCAATTGTACCACGTAACTTTATATTTTCAAATTCAATTAAAAATGGTTTTTCTAAATCAATTATTTTATAACCATTACTAAATCTTTCATCTTCTTTTTGAACAAACTCTTCAAATTTTCGTTTCCATATTTCTAAATCAAGATTTAAAAATGTATTTTTACTTCTTTTTGTATTAAATAGCTCTAATAATTTATTATAGGAATGAATATCCTGTTTATAGTACTCTTCAAGGGTATTATGTACAATATTGCCAAGTTCATATCCCTTTGGCTTAATTGAAATATCATGTTCTTTTATTTTTAATATATGATTTAAATAGTATTTTCTTTTACACTCCAAGTACTCTTTTAAAGAACTTGCACTCCAAATAATCTTTGATAAATCTATATCTTCTTCAATAAACTCATTGAAATGTTCTAATTTTTTGTTTCCATATAAAATATGTTTATACGAATTATCGTGTAAATTTTCATCAATTCTAATGTCAAATAAAATATTAGCAAATCTAGAAATTTGTTGACTGTCATTTTTAACATATGAAATAAATATATGTTTAGAATTTGAAATCAACCTTTCATAATAGTATTTTTGTAAATTTTCTCTATCTAACTTTGTTGGTAAATTTACTTTTTCTTTTAGTGATGTAGATAAAAATTTATCTTTTATACTTCGTTTAGGAATTAGATTTTCATTAAAATCACAGATAATAACCGCATCAAAATTTATCATTCTACTTTCAAGTAACCCCATAACTGTTATTTTTCCTGAATTGACATCATCTAGAGATATTTTTGAGATTTTTTGATGTAAAATTTTATAAGCATCTTTTAATAAAATTTTCTCTTTAAAAGAAAAAATCAATTTATATAATCGATAAAGTAATTCTTTAAATTTTTCTACTAATTCTTCATTATCTTCAATAGAAATAAGATATTCACATATTTTTTCAAATACCTCTTTTGTTAAATTTTTGTTCCAATTTACTTTAAATAAATCATCAATAAAAACTTTATCGCAGTGTAAAAAATATAAATTCTCAATATTTTTAATTTCATCTTCATTCATATACAAATAAATTGCATCCATTATCTTATATAAATTTGAAGTATATATATTTAATCCCATTGCATAGTTAAAATAAGCTTCTTTATCATAAATTGATAAAGTACTAGCAAAAGTTTCTTCTGGAAGAATTAAAGCTATTTTTGATGGTTCTACACC
Source organism: Arcobacter sp. (assembly GCA_002869565.1). Taxonomy (GTDB): domain Bacteria; phylum Campylobacterota; class Campylobacteria; order Campylobacterales; family Arcobacteraceae; genus Halarcobacter. Next base: position 17,463 of record PKUJ01000037.1, on the reverse strand, counting down.
ATTAATAACTAATTCAGATATAGATTTTTTTATAAATGCAATTTGATTGGTTCTTGAAGAAAATCCTTTTATCTCAATATCTTGAGATTTTTTTTCTAGTACTTCCTTCCTAAGAATTTTTTTATTTGTAAAATTTATTTTGTAGGAATTGTTTATTTCTAGATTAAAACCATAATTAATAAATTTTTCGATTGATTTTCGATTGTAGTTATTGTAAATAAATTTTAATTCTAAATTTGTAATATTTGATATGTGCTTAATAACTTCAAATTCAAATGAAGTAAAATAACCTTCAAAATTTAACTCAATATTTGAATACCTATTTAAAAAGTCATTATTTATTTTGTAAAAATGTGACATGTTTATTTTATCAACAGCCATATTTTTATCCAAAATATTTAAGTAATTATTCCTAATTATTTTTAATATTTCTAAATGCTCTGAATAAAAGTCATAAGTATCATTTGTAGTTAATGTTTCAATATCAACACTCTCACTGCTAAGTTCCAAAAAGAATCGATAAATATAATCACTTTGTTTTATAAATTGTAAAAAGTTTGAAGATATTCCTAAAGCTTTTAGATTTACATCTGTAACAGCCTCTTTTAAATATAAGAAACGTTCTTCTTCATCAATTAACTTTTTATTTTCAAAAAGAAGTGATTTTTTAAATAATTCATCAATTGTAATTATTGAGGGAAGAAGAGTATTGAACTCTTTTTGTGAGTTAATAAACTCCCTAATTGATCTTGAAGTTGGAAATACTAGTAGATCTGATTTAGATTGCATTTGACTTTATATAAAAATATCCTGTATCATCACCAACTTTAAATGAACCTGTTGCATTCCAGTTACCTTTTAAAGGAAGTTCTAAATCTAATATATACCCATTATTAACAATTTTAAAATCTTCATTTTTAAAATCCATTGTATTGTTATGATTAGTTGGTCTTGAAATTCTAAATAATAATTCTGCATTATCAATTTTTTTACCACTTTTTTTATCTTTTATAAGAATAGTAATAGAATTTTTACCATTTATAAATGTATTCTTATGCTTAGATTTCTCTTCCATAACTCTTTGAGATAAAAACATGTCACTAAGAACAAGTCCAAAGTCATTTTTATTTATTTTTATATTAAAATTATATTTATCTAAAAATTTAGTATTTGAGCTAATCACATCATTAAAACCTCTATCAAGTTCGTGATAAGACTTTAAAAAAGCTTCATCTTCATTAACTGGAACTTTTACTGCTGAAGATATTGTCCAAACAATCATTCCAAAAGTAAATGAAAAAATAGATATAAATAATAGAGGCCAATAATTTCTTTTCATATATGTAAAATCCTATTTTTTTCTTTTTAAAACTGCAAAGACATAAAGTAATAATCCAACAACTATAAGTGTATACATAAGTACTTTCCATACAGTTCCCGCAATTTTTCCAGAGCTTCCAATACTACTTTCTAATTTTATATCTTTAGAATCAGCTATTACATCAGCTATTGCAGCATATCCATTTAAAACAGAAGCACTTACTTTTGAAAAAATTGAATTTTTATCTTTTGAAGCCAGTAATGGTACAACATATCCGTTTAAGATTTCATTTTTATCTATAACTTTTTCAAATTCTGAAGATACAATTAAATTTACATGGGTGTCATCAACCGCCATTGTTAATAATACATATGGCTTTACTAAGCTATTAGTAATATCATTTTCATACTTTTTTATATATTTAATTTTATCTTTTGTTGATATCCCCTGTTCTAATCCTAGTGAATTTTTTATATAAACAAATATATTTACACCTAGTTTAGATTGAGCTTCATTTCCAATTTCTTCTATTTTAGTAATTGTTCTTTCATCAATAAGTCCATCATCACTTAAGACAAAAGTAGTAGCATATGTATAAGAAGATAAAAAAAGTAGCAGCGAAAATACTGCTACTTTTAAATAGTTAGAACTAAACATTAACCTACAAATACTCTTGCTGAATCAAAGAAAGATAAATATGCAGATAATGCTGCCGAAACTAAAAGTAAAAGTCCTATAATTTTATCCATAATTTATCCTTATTTTCCAACTAATTCGTAGTGCTTTGCATTGTCCGCACTATTAAATTTTAAACCATTTAAATCTTGATTTATTTTATAAAAGTTTTGAGCTTCATTTTGTTGAGTAACAACAGAAAAGTAAGTTAAAACTCCTAAAATAGATAATAGTAAAACAGTTGCAATCAACATTCCTGTAATCCCATGAAGAAGAGAAAATAATCCTCTTTCATTATCATTCATTTGAGAATTTCCAGCCATCTTACTCTCCTAAATTTCTAATATAAGCAGCAAGTGCTTTTTCTTGAGTAGGGTTTAATCTACCTTTGAAACTTGGCATAATACCAATATCACCTTTTTTACCATCAGTTAAAACTGAGGTAACAAGTGAATCATCATATTCTTTTAAATTAGGACCAACAAAAGCTATACCCTTACCATCTATACCATGACATCCAGCACAAACTGCAAAAGATGCAGGTTGCTCACCTTTGAATCCACCTGCAATATATGAAGAAACTGCATCAATATCTGTAGCTTCTGTCAACATCATAGGAGGCATTCCACCCGGATATGCAGTTTTAAGATTGTTTGAACCATTTTTAATTACATATTCAACCGATGCTTTTGTAATTCTTGTAGTCAAGTTTTGAGCTTTCCCTTGAATACCTTCTGCATCAACACCATGACAAGGTGCACACTGTACTAAAAATGTAGATTCACCCATTGCTACCAAAGTATCATTAGTTGGGTTTTCCCATTTAGAAGAAAATTTTGCATTATACTCATTAACTTCTTGATTCCATTGACCAATTTGTGAAAATCCATTTGTTGGATAACCAACTGTCCAGTACCATAGTAACCAAACAATTGTTCCAATAAATGCTAATCCCCATCCTGTTGGAATTGGATTTTTATATTCTCCAATACCATCCCATCTCTCTTCAGCTAATTCACCACTAGCTGTGTCATTTTTCATTTTATTAATATACTTTAGTGTTACAAATACTGTAATTACAAGAATTGCAACAGCTCCAAGCATTGTTAAACTGTTAATATAATCGTCTGTATCAAAAGCATCACCTGCTACAAAGTAAGTTCCTGCGATTAAAGCGACGATAAGAATAATTCCACCTATAACCATAGATTTCATACTATTTCTCCTTCTCTTTATTTTCTATTTCTTCTTTTCTTTTTTCGAGAGGATCACATTCTATAGCATCATCATGAACTAAATTTGAATATTTTTCAAAATCTCTTTCACCTTTTTTATCACGTTTGTAAATAGAATATGCATAAGAATAAAATACAATAAAAACAACCAAAATTAAGAAAAACTTTGCATAACCTTGTATCGTTAATAACGTTTCGTGATCCATTTCAACCTCTTATTTTAAAGAATTTAAATATGCAATTAATGCAACTATTTCAGGAACTTGACCGTTTGCAACGGCATCTTTCACAGCTTGATTTTTCATATCAGCAGCGATTGCCATAGCATCTTTTTTTGCTTTAGCAATTGCAGTAGCATGTTCACCTAATTCAACATCAACTTTCCCATCACCATTTAAATCTACATCATATGGAGTATTAAATACAGTTTTAACTGTATAAGCTTCTGCATATGCTGTATCTAAATCAGCAATATTAGTAAAGTGATGAGGGTATGCAGGCATAACTGTACCTGGAACAACTGAAGCAGGATCCATCATATGGTTTTCATGCCAATCTGTTGTTCTGTAGTTACCAACTCTCATTAAATCTGGACCAGTTCTTTTTGATCCCCATAAAAATGGTCTATCATAAGCATATTCACCAGATAATGAATACATACCATATCTATCAGTTTCTGATTTAAATGGTCTAATTAATTGTGAGTGACATGCATTACAAGAATCTTTAATGTAAACTTGTCTACCCGCTAACTCTAATACAGTATAAGGTTTTGTACCAACTGTAGGTCTTGATTGTTTAGCAAAATCAGGGATTACTTCAATAATACCTGCAAATGCAATAAATATAAATACTAATACCGCAAAGAAAAACGGTCTTTGTTCAAACCAATGAAACATAATTACCCTCCTTCTTACGCAGCTACAGGAGTAGCGTTTGTTGGTTCTTTATCAAGTACTCTACCTGCAGTTGCAGTTTTGTACATGTTGTATGAGAACATAAAGAATCCAATTAGGTATAATAACCCACCAACAGCTCTAATAGTATAATATGGTTGTAATACAGTAACTGTATCAATGAAAGAGTAAACTAATGAACCATATTCATCATATGCTCTCCACATCATACCTTGAGTAATACCAGCAATCCACATAGATGTAAAGTATAAAACAATACCAGTTGTTTGTAACCAGAATTGAGTATCCATTAAAGATTTAGAATAAATCTCTCTTCCATACATTCTTGGTGCCATGTGAAATAATGCAGCCATAACCATAAATACAACCCAACCAAGAACACCATCGTGAACGTGACCTGGAATCCAATCAGTAAAGTGTGCAATAGCATTAACAGATTTAATAGACTGAATTGGTCCTTCAATTGTTGATAACATATAGAATGTTGATGCTAAAATCATAAACTTAATTAGTGTATTTGATTGTAATTGTTGCCACTCACCCTTCATTGTTAAAAGCATATTAATAGCTGATCCCCATGATGGTAAAATTAAAACAATTGACATTACAGAACCCATAGTTTGCATCCAATCTGGAACAGTTGAATAAATAAGGTGATGTCCACCAGCCCATAAATAAACAAATAATAATCCCCAGAAAGCTAAGATTGATAACTTATAAGAATAAACATTTTGTCCAGACTCTTTTGGTAAGAAATAATAAATCATAGCAATAATTGGAACAGTAAATACAAAACCAACAGCATTGTGTCCATACCACCACTGTACTAAGGCATCATTTGTACCAGCATACATAGAAACAGAATGTAGTAATGAACCATGTCCAGATACTAATGCTGTAGGTACTTCCATATTATTAAATAAGTATAACATAGCAACTGCAATAAAAGATGCAATGAAATACCATATAGAGATGTATAAAGTTCTTTCTCTTCTAATCCCAATAAGACCAAAAATAGAAATTCCCCATAAAACCCACCAAACTACAACTAAAAGATCTAATGGCCACTCTAATTCTGCATATTCTTTTGAAGTTGTTATACCCATAAATAGAGTTACAACAGCTAAAAGAATTGTAATGAAGTAAAGTAAGAAATGTAATTTCGCCACACCCATTAAAAATGGTGATTCTTTTAATGAAACTTTTAATACTCTTTGCCCGATGTAATACCAACAAGCAAAAATACCACTTAGAGTAAAACCAAATGCTACACCGTTAGTGTGTAAAGGTCTTAATCTACTGAAAGTACCATATTCCCCTGCTAAGTTATTTAACTCAGGAAACGCCAATTGAAACGCTAATACGACACCAACTGTCATACCAATGATACCAAACAGAATTGTTGCAAATGTAAAGGCTTTTGTTATTGAGTAATCATACTCGATTTGTGCACCGTTTTGCATCAATCTCCTCCTACTAATTTTTTTACAAGTCACTTTTTTGTCACTTATCAGTCACATAATACCTGAGAAAAACTTAAATTTAACAAAAAATTAACACATATTTTAATTAATTTAACAAATAAAAAAATTTAAGTTTAATTTAATATTGATAGTATAAATTATTCATTTTAAGCTTATAATTCATAAGTACTTCTTATACTATCTGTAATTTTTCAAAGCTTGTTCAGTTTCTCGTTTCATCGTCTTTTGTTTTAGGTCTTCTCTTTTATCGTGAAGCTTTTTACCTTGTGCAGTAGCAATTTGCATTTTTAGCATATTTTTAGAATTAAAATATAATTTTATTGGCACAATTGTTATACCATCTTTTGTCACTTTGGTAAAAAGCTTATCAATCTCTTTACGATGCATAAGAAGTTTTCTATCTCGTCTTTCATCTGGTCGATAAGTTGTATGGGCCGTACTTAAGTGTGTAATATGCATGTTTAAAACAAATAACTCATTCTTGATAATTCTTATATGAGAATCTTTCAAATTAACTCTACTATCTCGAACTGCTTTTACTTCACTACCTTCAAGAGCAATTCCTGCTTCAAAAGTATCCAAAATGATATAGTCATGGAATACTTTTTTATTTTTAAAAACTAAATTTTTCTTTATCTCTTTTTTACTCATAATTTACCTTAAAGAATGAACTTCCACTTCCGCTAAAGTACCAATTATTTTTGTCATATTCACTTAACTTAGGATATACAAATTTTGCAGGTTCATATAAATCATTTGCCTCATTAATATCTAAAGTTTTAAGTATTTCCTTTGAATTTAAGTTTAATAATTTCATTTTATCATCAAAACTGATTTCTTTATAAAATTTATTTCTTAATGTCTTGAAAATTTCTCCTGTATTACACTCTATATGAGGTGTAATAGTTTCAATATCTAAAATCTCTTCATCATATTTTTCAACTATCTCACCAATTCCTGTAACATTTGCACTATCATATTCATAAACGAAAAAAGGAACATCAGCACCAATGTTTACCGCAATCTTTGATAATTCATCTTTTGAAAGATTTAAATTACATACTTCATTTACCATTATCATAAATGTTGCACAATTTGAACTTCCACCACCTAACCCTGCAAATTCTGGTATATTTTTTTCTACATTTACAGAATGTTTTTTAAAATAATCTTCAACACCAGATGATAGTTCTTTTAAAATCTCATATGCTTTATAAATTGTATTTTTTTTAGTTTCACAGCCAAAGTTACCTATAAGAGTAAAACCATCACAACTCTTTTTTTCAAATGTAATCACATCATATAAAGAGTGTACTCGCACAAAACGTGACACTAATTCATGATAATTGTCACGTTTCCCTGCAACTTTTAAAAAAATATTTACTTTTGCATATGATTTTTTTGTCAACTCAACATAACCTTATTTAATAAGTATTTAACTTCATTCTCTTTTATTTGGATTATACTAAAAAAATCATCAAATCTAATTATGTAATCTCCATCTGCTTTTTTATCTAAAAAGTTTATTGAAATTATTTTTCCATCTTGAAAATAGTTTTTATCTCCAGAATAAATATTTTCTTCTAAATCAATATAGTCTAATGGATTCAAATCTTTATCATTTTCAAAATAAAATTTGCCTTCATTTAATCTATTTAAATAAGAAAGAGTTCCTTTTACATTTAATTTTTCAAGTAATATTTGAGCTAAACTTCTTATATATGAGCCTTCACTAACCCTTACTTCAAAAGTTATAAATGGATGTCTATATGAAATAAATTTCGTTTCAGAAATTGTCATTGAAGATTATTTCATTTCAAACTCTTTGCCATCTCTAGCTAAATCATATGCTCTTTTTCCATCTATTTTTTTTGCAGAAAATTTTGGTGGATAATATTCATGGGTTTTTATTAAATTTTTAATCTCTTCTTTTAAAAGATTTTCATCTATTCTTTTTTCATCTTTTATATCAATAATATTTTCTGTATCCAAAGACTCCGAAGTAGCTCCTAACCAAACAACCGCTCGATAAGTTTTAGGTGTTTTTTGCATATAGTTGAAAAGTTTTGAATATTGTCCAAAAGCAACAATTAGACATCCGCAAGCAAAAGGATCAAGTGTTCCACTAAATCCTGCTTTTTTATTTTTATATTTTCTTTTTATTTGATTCAAATAAGAATTAGAAGTTCTAAACATAGGCTTGTTAACAACTAATAATTTATTAAGAGGTTTGCTATCGTAAAATTTTTTTTGCATTTTCTATCTAATTAAATATTTTATATTTTTTCTACAAAGCTTGATAATATATCACGAATAGTACCACTAAAATTAATAGTTAATTTAAAATCTTTTCCAGCTTTTGTTGCTTTTTGAACTCTACCCATGCCAAAAATTTTATGTTTTACTAAGTCACCTTTTTTATATGAAGAGTGTTTTTCAATTGTTAAAGAACCTTTTATTAGACCTGATTCACTTAAAAATCTACTTTTTAAAAGCATTGTTCTTTTACCCTTATAAAATCTTGAATGAACAAAAGACAAAGTTAAATTATCCATAGCTCTAGTAATAGCAACATATCCTAGTCTTCGCTCTTCTTCTATATCACTTCCATCACCAACTATAGGGAAAAAACCTTCTTCAAGACCAATTACAAATAGATGTTTATATTCTAATCCTTTTGAAGAGTGAATACTCATCATTGAAACTGCTTGCTCAGTAAGCTCACCTTTTTCAGATTCTAAGGCTATTTCATTTAAAAAATCTTCTAAATCAAGATGTGGATTTTGCATAAAAAAATCTCTTATATATCCATAAAATTCATCTATATTCCCTTGTCTATCAAATCCATCAGGGGCATTATCAAAAGAGGCTCTATAATCAAAAGTATCTTCAAAAGAGTCTAAAAATCTCATTTTCGATTCTTCTAAGGCATCTCTTAAATCCATTACTGATGCCATAAATACTTTTAAAGTTCTTGAATTTTTCTTTCCAACAATTGCAGATAGTTCATCTGCATCAAATTCTTCTAGAATTGTAAAAATTGGTTTTTTAAGTTCAATTGATTTTGCATCAAGTTTATCTATTGTTGTTTTACCGATTCCTCTTTTAGGTTTATTTATAACTCTTTTTAAAGAAAAATTGTCTGTTGTATTTGTAAGTATTCTAAAATACGCAATCAAATCTTTAATTTCTGCTCTTTCGTAGAATTTCATTCCACCTATTAGTCTATAATTTATTCCAGCTCTGTTAAAACCTTCTTCTAAAGAACGAGATAAGGCATTTACTCTAAAAATAACAGCCATATCTTTTGCAGACTCACCACTTACTATTAATTTTGTAATATCATCTATTAATTTTCTTGTCTCTTCATTCTCATCATGGGATTCATATACTTTTACACTATTACCTTGAGTTCTAGTACCAATTAGTTTTTTCCCAAGTCTATCTCTATTGTGTTCAATTAGTTGATTTGCATGTTCTAATATTGTATTTGTAGATCTATAATTTTCTTCAAGTTTAACAACTTTTGTGCCTTCAAAATGTTCTGTAAAATTCAAGATATTTTTAATAGTTGCGCCTCTCCATCCATAAATAGATTGGTCATCATCACCAACTACACAAAGATTATTATGAGTAGTACAAAGTTTTCTAAGTAATTTGTATTGTAATTCATTAGTATCTTGATACTCATCTACCATAACATATTGATATCTTTGACTAGTTTCTTTTGCTAAATTTTCATTTTTTTCTAGAATTCTATATGGTAAAAGCAATAAATCATCAAAGTCTACTAGATTATTTTTCAATAAATATGCTTCATATTTTTCATATACATCTGCAATTTGTTGATAAAGTTTTAATTGTGCAGCAGTTTTTGCTTCACTTGGAGTTAATAATGTATTTTTATATTTTGAAATTTCACTTACTAAAAGTGCGGTAGTTGTCTCTTTATCAATTGATTTTAAAATTCTTTTTTTGTCATCATTATCTATTATAATAAAAGAGTTCTTTCTTCCTAATTCACTCATATGAAATTTTAAAAAGAGTAAACCAAATTTATGAAATGTGCAAAGAAGAGGTGGAGTATTAATCATTGAAGGATCTATTAAAGAATAAGCTCTTTCTCTCATTTCAGAAGCAGCCTTATTGGTAAAAGTAAGGGTTAGTATAGAGCTTGGATCAATACCTATTGATATTAAATAAGCCAACCTTGTAGTTATAGTTTTAGTTTTTCCAGAACCAGCACCAGCTAAAATTAATAGTGAACCATCAATATGCTTTGCAGCATCTTGTTGAGATTCATTCAAAGATGATAAAATATTTTCCGACATTTCTTCTCCAATAAATATAAATTATATCATAATTTGTATAAATTAATTGGCCTCTTAATAATTCTATTTATAAACAAATGTTATTATTATCATTAGATTTTATAAAAGGCAAGCAAATGTTAACAGATTTTGCAAAATTAGAAACTTTCTTAACAGTAGTGAGAGAAAAGTCTTTCTCAAAGGCTTCTGCTAAACTTGGTATTTCACAACCTGCTGTTACTCAACAAATGAGATATATCGAAGATTACCTTGATGTACAAGTAGTTGATAGAAAGAAAAATGGTATTAGACTTACAAAAGAAGGGCAATTACTATATACAATTGCACAGAAAATTGAGAGATGTGTAAGCAATGCAGAAAAAGAATTATTAAAAATTATGAATAAAGATGTAACTTTCGTATTTGGCGCATCTTTTATAATTGGAAATTATATACTTCCTAGATTTTTAAATAAACTAAAAGAAAATATTAACAACGATGTATCAATTAATGTATCAGTATCTCATAAAGCGATTGAAGACTTATTAGATAAGAAAATTGATATGGCTTTAGTTGAAAACTACATTCCAGATGAAGATATTATATATAGAGAGTGGATGGATGATGAAATTGTAATTTTCTCAAACCAAGAGCTTCCAGCAAAAGCAAAAGCTGCTGATTTAGTATCATATAAGTGGGTATGTAGAAATCCTGATTCTCATACAAGACATATTTTTAAAGAATCATTAGAAAAAGCGAATTATCCTGATTGTGATACCTTTGATGTAACTTCAGAAGTTACAAGTGCTACGACTATTGTACAAACAGTATTACACTCTGATAAAAACGAAACACCAACTGTATCAATTGTGTCAAGAAATGCAATTGAATCACTTCTAAAAGTTGATGCACTTTATGAATCTAGAATTGGGAATCAAAAAATGACACGTAAATTATATATCGCATATAGAAAAGATAGAAAACACGATGCATTTATTGAAAACGTTGTAGACTATCTTTTAAAAATCAAATAATTATTAGGTAAAAATCCTAATAATTATCATATAATTCTCCTCTTACATAATATATAATTACTTTACCTAAAAAGGTTGATAAAATGAACTCAATAGATAAAATTGAATTAACATATCTAAATATTGAAGATCATGAGAATATTGTCCTATTGATGAACGATGAATACAAACATTTAGATGATTCTTCATGGACTTACAATGAATTTTCTACACTATTATCAAAGTTTCCCAAAGGACAAGTTGGAATAAAAATAAATGATGAACTTGCAGGTTTTGCTTTAAGTATCGTTGTTGATTATAGTAAATTTGATGATTCTCATACCTATAAAGAAATTACAGGAAATTACTCTTTTGATACTCATAATGATGAAGGAGACACTCTTTATGGTGTCGATGTTTTTATAAGCAAAAAATATAGAGGATTAAGACTTGGACGTAGACTTTATGAATTTAGACAAGAACTTTGTGAAGAATTAAATTTAAAAGGTATTATTTTTGGAGGAAGACTTCCAAATTATAAAAAATATTCTAATGAATTATCTCCAAAAGAATATATATCAAAAGTTAGAGCTAGAGAAATTTATGATCCAGTTCTAAATTTTCAGCTTTCAAATGACTTTTATGTAAAAAGAGTACTAAAAAATTATCTTGAAGGAGACATTGAAAGTTGTGAGTATGCTTCACTTCTAGCTTGGGATAATATATATTATTCAAAACCTTCAATTGTGCCTATGCCACAAAAAACTATTATTAGATTAGGACTTATTCAATGGCAAGTAAGACCTTATAAAAATATTGAAGAAGTTCTCGAACAAGCTGAATATTTTGTTGATGCAGTATCAAATTATAGAAGTGATTTTGCACTTTTCCCTGAATTTTTTAATGCTCCATTAATGGCTGCTTTTAATCATTTAGGTGAAGCAGATGCAATTAGAGAATTAGCTAAATTTACACCAAAATTTAAAGATGAATTTTCACGACTTGCTATTGCATACAATATAAATATTATTACAGGAAGCATGCCTGAACTTGTAGATGGTGATTTGTACAATGTAGGTTTTTTATGTAAAAGAGATGGCTCTGTTGAAAAATATGCAAAAATACATGTTACCCCTGATGAAAAGAAAGTTTGGGGATTAAAAGGCTCAAATGAAATAAAAACATTTGACACAGATTGTGGGAAAATTGGAGTTCTTATTTGTTATGATAGTGAATTTCCTGAATTAGGACGATTATTAGCAAAAGATGGTATGGATATTTTATTTGTTCCATTTTTAACAGATACTCAAAATGGTTACTCAAGAGTTAAAATCTGTGCACAATCTAGAGCTGTTGAGAATGAGTGTTATGTAGCAATTGCAGGATGCGTTGGGAATCTTCCAAAGGTTGCTAATATGGATATTCAATATGCACAATCTGCTGTATTTACACCTTGTGATTTTGCTTTCCCACCAAATGGCATTAAAGCTGAATCTACTCCAAATACTGAAATGATTTTAGTTGCGGATGTTGATTTAGAACTATTAAAAGAGCTTCATAGTTTAGGAAGTGTTACAAATTTAAAAGATAGAAGAACAGATATCTACGAAGTAGAATTAAAATATAAAAAGTAAAAATATTAGAGTAAAGCTCTAATATTTTTACTTCAAATCAATACTTTAAACCCTCTTTGATAAGAGCTTTTCGAATTTTGGCAATTTGTTGGTGTTTATTTTTACACCAAGAAGGAGATAAAAGAGTACTGTCTTCAATACCTGCAGTTATTCTTTGAACAGATACATTAGAAGGAAGATTAATAATTGATTTTACAACAGTATCAATATATAACTCTTCAGTTATTGGTGTAAAGTCACCTTTTTTATAATCTTTAGTAAGTAGTGTATTTTTAACTACATAAAGAGGATGAAATTTAATAGAATCAATATCTAAATCTAATGTTTTATAAAAACTATCTAACATCATCTTTTGATCTTCGCCTGGAAGTCCATAAATTAAGTGTCCACAAACTTTTAAAGATCTATCTTTAGTTTTTTTAATCCAAGTTCTCATATTATCTGCATCATCACCACGATTGATTTTTTCTAATGTTTCATCGTAAAAAGATTGGATTCCATACTCCACCCAAATCTCTTTATCTTTATTTAGCTCTTCTAAAAAATCTAAAATTTCATCTGTCATGCAATCTGTTCTTGTACCAATAGACAAACCTATTACATTATCAAAACTAAGTGCCTTTTTATATAAGGCCTTTAGTGTATCAAGAGGAGCATATGTATTTGTAAATGATTGAAAATATACTATAAATTTTTTAGTTCCAAATTTATTTTCTAATCTGTCTTTTGTTGCATTAAATTGCATTTCAAGTTGCTTTAACTGTTTATCTAAAAATGGATTTTCATTAACTCTAGGATTTAGTTTAAAAGTTGGTTTTTTTTCTTGAAGATTTGGTGAAAAAGAATCATTTTCACAAAAAGTACAACCACCTTTCGCAACTGTTCCATCAATATTTGGACAAGTAAATCCACTTATTGAAATTGGAACCTTATATATTGTTTCACCATATTTTTTTCTAAAGTACCTACCTATTGTAAGTACTTCTTTATTATTATGTTTTTTTAAATTTTTCTTATTTTGTAACGAAATAGTCACCATCAAAACTTTCTAATGCATAATTTCTGTCATTTCCAATTGAGTTTACTAAATCATCAATTGAAAGATATTCTAAAGTATCAGCTTCTATAAATTTACAAACTTCTTCTTTAGTCATATTGTTTGAAATAAGCTCTTTTTTATTTGGTGTATCAATACCATAATAACAAGCAAATTTAATTTCTGGACTAGCCACCCTAAAATGAACTTCTTTAGCTCCTGCGTCTTTTAACATTCTAACTATTCTTTTAGATGTAGTTCCTCGAACAATTGAATCATCAATTACAAGCAATGATTTTCCTTGAATAAGAGATCGCATAGGTGAAAGTTTCATTTTAACTTTCATACTTCTCATTTCTTGAGTTGGTTCAATAAAAGTTCTACCAACATAGTGATTTCTTATAATTCCATATTTAAATGGAATCCCACTTTGTGCTGAATAACCAAGTGCAGCTGGAACTCCTGAATCAGGAACAGGTACAACCATGTCATATTTAGTTATGCTTTTTTCATCATTTTTAGCTAAAGCTTTCCCCATATTTTCTCTTGTTTCATAAACAGTCTTACCATCAATAACTGAATCAGGACGTGCAAAATACACATATTCAAATGCACAAGGTCTAAATTCAGGTTCAAATAATTGTATAGATTCTGGTTCTTCAGTGTGACGAGAGAAGATTAACATTTCACCAGGTTTTACATCTCTTACAAATTCAGCATCAACAAGTTCAAAAGCACAAGTTTCACTTGCTACTATATATCCACCAGATTTTAATTTACCTAAAGATAAAGGTCTAATTCCATATCTATCTCTAATAACAAACTGTTTGTTTCTTGATTGAATAATAAAACAATAAGCACCAATAGTTTTATGTAAAGCTTGGACAATTCTATCTGTTAATTTATTTTCAGTACTTTTTGCAATAAGATGAATAAGATTTTCAGTATCCATTCCTGTTTGGAAAATTGCACCTTTATCTATTAACTCATTTCGTACTTCATCTTTATTAATTAAATTACCATTATGTACAATTGAGATTTCACCAAGTTTGTATTTGGCAAATACTGGTTGAGCATCAAGAATAGAATCTCCACCAGCAGTTGAATATCTATTATGACCAATGGCCATATTACCTTTTAAATAAGCTATTGATTCTTCGTTAAAAACATCAGAAACTAAACCTCTATCTTTTTTAGTAAAAATTTTACCATTACAAGATGAAGAAATTCCTGTTGCTTCTTGACCTCGATGTTGCATTGAGAAAAGAGCTAAAGAAGCTAATCTCGATGCATTATCATTTCCATATATTCCAACTATTGCACACATTTATTTAACCTTTAAAAAAATAAAAAGTGAACTTAATGCGCTACTGCAAGAAATAAATTCTTCTTGCAGAAAAAATGTCTTTTTATTTTTCATATTTTAATTTTTTATAGACCTAAACAGTCATTGATTGAGTATAAACCAGCTTCTTGATTAACTAACCATTTAGCTGCTTTAATTGCACCTCTAGAAAATGTATTTCTTGAAGTTGCAGTATGATGTAATTCAATAAATTCACCATCATTATATAATCCCACCGTATGACGACCTACAATATCACCACCTCTTAAAGACATAACACCAATTTCATCTTTTGTTCTAGCTCCAATTACACCATCTCGTCCTGAAACTCTAACTGCATCCAAATCTAAATCTCTAGCATGTGCTGCATGTTCAGCAAGTGTTAAAGCTGTACCAGAAGGTGAATCAACTTTATATCTATGATGTTGCTCAACTACTTCACAATCAAACTCTCTTAATGCTTTAGAAGCTAAAGATACAAGTCTATTTAAAACGGCAACACCTAAACTCATGTTTGTTGCATATAAAATTGGTACTTTTTTACTAGCTTCTAAAAGTAAATTTTGTTGATGCTTATTAAAACCTGTTGTTGCAATTACTAAAGGTTTTGTTCCCCCATGTTCAACAATTTCTGTAAGAAGTGCTTCAGTTGCAACAGGAGCAGAAAAATCAATAATAACATCAGACTCTTCTAAAAGTGTTGACATATCATTCGTAACAACAGTGCCTTCAGGAACTGTTTTTTTCAACTCATCAAATACGTGACAAGCACTCAATCTTGTTTCTTCATCTAATATTAAGTCATCAATTAAAAGAGACCCTACTCTACCTGTACTACCTACAATTCCTACATTTATCATAAATTCTTATCCTTAAAACAGTCCCTGTTTTGTAGGGACCAAAATATATAACTTCTTTTAACAGTAGAAATAAATCCTACTTAAAGAAGCAAATTCTAAAGGAGGCAACAATACCTCTTAGGGTTATTAACCTAGATACTCAATTATATCTACTGCTGCTGTTGCACCATCGGCTGCTGCACATACAACTTGTTTTGCTGCATCAATTCTTACATCTCCTGCCGCATACAATCCTGGAACATTAGTTCTCATTTTTAAATCTACTATTACTTCTGTTTGCTCATTTACATCACAAAGATATGAACCATCATCTTGTTTTAAAGAATCACTTAAAACATCTCGTCCAACAAATACAAAAACACCAGGTACTGGTAAATCTCTAATATTTCCAGACTCTTTTTCTTTTACTTTTAGTCCAGTAACACCCATATTATCACCATAAACTTCTTCTACAGTTACATTTGTTACTTCTTCAATATTTTCACAAGCTTTCATATGTTCGATTGTACTTGGAGCTGCTCTATATGTATCACGTCTGTGTACAATATAAACTTTTGAACAAAGTTTTGCTAAATAAACTGCCTCTTCTAAAGCTGAATCACCACCACCAATAAGTGCTACTTCTTTACCTTTGTAGAAAAAACCATCACAAGTTGCACAAGTTGAAATTCCTCGTCCAAAGAATTTATCTTCACCTTCAAATCCAGCTCGTCTAGGAACTGAACCTGTTGCCAATAAAACAGATTTAGCTTCTTGTTTTGTACCATCAGCTAAAGTCAATGTAAAAACATCACCTTCTTTTGTCACTTGAGAAACTTGGTTCATTTCATGTTTTAAACCAAATTGTTGACACTGTTTTGGCCAGTTTTCCATTAGTTCCATACCAGTCATAAGTCCAGATTGACCAGGGTAGTTTTCAATTTCAGAACTTCCAGTAATTTGTCCACCAGGCATTCCCATTTCAAACATAGTAACGTTTTTAAGTCCACCTCTAGTTGCGTATAAACCTGCTGTTAAGCCAGCAGGACCTCCACCTATAATTGCTAAATCCAACATATGTAATCCTTTTTTGTTTATACCAAATGAAAAAATAAATATAGTTTATACTCTAATTTAATATAAGGGCATAATAATACTCAAATATTGTTAAGTATAAGGTTAATTAAATCAGAATTATCTTTTCTAATTATCCTTGTTTAAACGATAATTTTTATTATTTAGTAATTTTTATCGTATTAAACTATATTTCTCTTTTATTTAAACTTCATAAAATAATTATTTGTTATTTTTTAACTAGATTTAAGATATTATAGCCTTTTTAACATGAATTACTTATATATAAATATTAAATAATCTTATACTATATTTTTACATTTTTATAATATACATAATTTGAGCTCTCTAGAACTGCAAATTTCAAAATTCTTTTTCAAAGTCATTTTAAAGACATATAATCTTTATAAACTTCATATTCAAAACTCAGATACTCAAAGGAGAAAGAATGGGAAAAATCACAGAAGAAGATATAAAACAAAGTGTAGCAGATGCAATACAATATATTTCGTATTATCATCCAGAAGATTTCGTAAAAGGAATGGTTGAGGCATATGAAAAAGAAGAGAGTGAATCTGCA
>PKUJ01000018.1 GCA_002869565.1 Arcobacter sp. | reverse complement strand
TCTTGATTTATCTCTTGTCTTAGCTCTTTTAGTTTAAAGGCATTTGACATATCTTCCACACTACTTTTATCTAGCTTTTTTATTAGTTCTTCTGACAATGCTTAGACCTTGATTTTATTTATAATCATATATATTATCTAAAAATAAGTGAAATATAAGTTAAGGAATTATAAAAATATTAAAATTTTATTGTTGTCTTCTTAAAAATCTAGTATTTATTTCTTCTTCTATCAATTTTTCGTCATTTGTAGTAATAAATTTAACAGTATCAGGGAGTGTTACTTTTTTAGTATTTAAGTATTCAGGTTTTTCTTGTGTTAATATTTTATATTGGTCAAGAACATTTGATTTATATTCATTAAAATTCTTTTGTTCTATTTCATTTAACTCTGCTGCATTCTTTGCAACATATAATAAGTACTTTAATGACCCATTAATATATTTATGAGCTGTTTCATAATCATTAAGTTTGAAACAAAGTATTGTTTTCATCACATAATAAGAAGGCAGTATTTTAAAAAGAACAATATTATCTTCAAATTTTTCACACTGTTCTAATAGCAATTCATAATTTGGATTTTCATTTTTACAAATTTCAGTTGAAATATTATCAAAAAGAAAAGCATCTTCTTTCATATATTCTTCTAAAGTTAGTTTTTCAGACATTGTTTATTCCTTTTATATGAAATGTATTATTAAATTAGATTGTTTTGATTTCTTTGTTAGAAAAAATAGAGTAAAAAAAAGGGTAGTAAATAAATACTACCCTTCTTTTTAAATGAAAAGATTACAGTCCTGTAACGTTTTCTGCTTGAGGACCTTTTTCACCTTGAGCAACTTCGAAAGTCACTTTTTGGTTTTCTTCTAAAGAAACTCTTCCATATCCTGTACTATTAATTTGTCTGTAATGTACAAATAAATCTTTACTACCATCTTCTGGTTGAATAAATCCAAAACCTTTTTCGCTATTGAACCATTTTACTGTTCCGTTTACTAAATCTGCCATGTTCTTCCTTTTTTGTGTCTAATATGCTTATAATCTAAGTTCAAATCAAAAATGCATATTAAATCTCCAAAAATGGTCAAATTCATGACTAAAATTGAAAAAAAATATAAATTTATAATGTCTTCGTTAAATTAAAAATGGAGGAGCTACTCAGAGTCGAACTGAGGATCAAGGATTTGCAATCCAATGCATTAGCAACTTTGCTATAGCTCCAACAATATCTATAATACCTAAATATTCCAATAAATAAATCAACAGTTGTAAAATAGGTGATTTATTTAGTAAATTATGGCAGAGGGCAAGGGATTCGAACCCTCGGAGGCGTGAACCTCGCCGGTTTTCAAAACCGGTCCATTCGACCAACTCTGGCAACCCTCTAGCTATAAGATTTTATTTGTAATAATAGTGGTGCGAATGGTCGGAATCGAACCGACACTCCGAAACCGGAATTGGATTTTAAGTCCAACGCGTCTACCTATTCCGCCACACTCGCACTATTTGGTAGTCTCTAAGAAGTGTTCTTTCTTAAATTGGACTGGAATTATAATCAAAAAATATTTATTTGTCAAGTGTTTTAATAAAAAATTTCAAAATTTTTGTTATAATATTTTAAATTAAAAAAATCAAAAGGTTTTATATGAGAAGTGATGAAGTAAAAAAAGGGTTCAACAGAGCTCCTCACCGTTCTTTATTAAGAGCGACAGGTTTAAAAGATGAAGATTTTGAAAAACCATTTATCGGTGTAGCAAACTCTTTTATAGAGTTAATTCCAGGACATTTTTTCCTTGATAAGGTATCAGCTATTATAAAAGAAGAGATAAAAGCCAATGGGTGTGTGCCATTTGAGTTTAATACTATTGGAGTAGATGATGGTATTGCTATGGGACATGATGGTATGTTATTTTCATTGCCTTCAAGAGAATTAATTGCTAGTTCTATTGAAACAGTAATGCATGCACATAAACTTGATGCAATGATTGCTATTCCAAACTGTGATAAAATTGTTCCAGGAATGATTATGGGTGCATTAAGAGTAAATGTTCCAACTATTTTTGTATCTGGTGGTCCAATGCAAAAAGGTCATACTAAAGATGGAACACCTATTGATTTAGCAACAGCATTTGAAGCAGTTGGTAAACATGAAGCTGGTGAAATGTCAGATGAAGAGTTACATGATATAGAATGTAACGCTTGTCCAAGTGGTGGTTCATGTTCAGGAATGTTTACTGCAAACTCAATGAATACATTAATGGAAGCTATGGGTATTGCACTTCCTGGAAATGGTACTATTTTAGCTTTAACGCCAGAAAGAGAAGAGTTATACAGAAAAGCAGCTAGAAGAATTTGTGAAATTGCAAAAGACAATGCTGCAAGAGAAAAATTTAAATTAAGAAATATCTTAAATGAAAATGCAGTTAGAAATGCTTTTGCAGTTGATATGGCAATGGGTGGTTCATCAAATACTGTATTACATATGTTGGCTATTGCACAAGAAGCTGAAGTAAACTTCAACTTAAGCGATATTAATAAGATTTCTAAAAGAGTTTCTCATATTGCTAAAATCTCTCCATCTTTATCTACTGTTCATATGGAAGATATTAATAAAGCTGGTGGTGTAAATGCAGTTATGAAAGAGATGACAAAAAGAGGTGATGATATTTTATTAGACAACCTTACTATCACTGGTGAAACTATTTTAGAAAAAATTGCAAACTCTTATATTAAAGATACAAATATTATCCATACTATTGACAATCCATACTCGCAAGTTGGTGGATTAGCAATTTTATATGGTAATTTAGCAGAACAAGGTGCTGTTATTAAAACTGCTGGTATTACAGGAGCAAGAGCACTTACTGGAAAAGCTGTATGTTTTGATGGACAAGCCGAAGCAATTGCTGGAATCGTTGGTGGAAAAGTTACTCACGGGGATGTTGTAGTAATTAGGTATGAAGGACCAAAAGGTGGTCCTGGTATGCAAGAAATGCTTGCACCTACTTCGCTTATTATGGGAATGGGTATGGGTAATACTGTTGCACTTATTACTGATGGTAGATTTTCTGGCGCTACAAGAGGAGCTTCTATAGGTCACGTTTCTCCTGAAGCTGCTGAAGTTGGAATGATTGGATTATTACAAGATGGAGATATTATTAATATAGATGTTGATGCATATCTTTTATCTGTTGATTTAAGTGATGAAGAGATTGCAAAAAGAAAAGCAAATTTCACTCCACTAAAAAAACCTCTAACTTCAAAATGGTTAGGGCAATATAGATCACTAGTAACAAATGCAAGTTCTGGTGCAGTTTTAAAAACTGACTTATAAAAATAAAAAAAGAGAGTATATTTATACTCTCTTTTCTTCTCTAATATCTCGATTAAACTCCACAATTTCTACACTTTGTATTAACTTTATATTTACGTTTTATTCAGAAATAGTTTACATTTAGATACTATAATATTTTTAATCATTTACTAAAAGGAATATAATTATGACAAAAAAATCAATTTTAATTGCTACACTAATAGCTACAAACTTATTCGCTACAAGTATTGACTTTAATATGGCAGAGATGAACCCCCAAAGAGTGGCTCCAAATAATCAAAACCAAATATTATCTTTCCATAATAGTATTAAGGAACCTATGCAGTCTGTTGTTAATATTGCTGCTAAAAGAACTGTATCTTCAAATGCGGGCAATATTCCATCTCAAATGTTTAATGACCCAATACTAAGAAGATTTTTTGGAGATCAATTTAATGAACAATTTAAAGAAAATAGAATACAAAGATCATTAGGTTCTGGTGTAATTATTTCAAAAGATGGATACATAGTTACAAACAATCACGTAGTAGAAAATGCTGATGAGATTACAATTACAATTGCAGATAATCCAAAAGAGTATAACGCAAGAGTTATAGGAAAAGATTCAGATAGTGATTTAGCCGTTATAAAAATAGAAGGAAGCAATTTTACTCCAATTAAAATTGGCTATTCAAATGACCTTGAAGTAGGAGATTTAATTTTTGCTCTTGGAAACCCTTTTGGTATTGGAAGTACAGTGACTCAAGGTATTATTTCTGCACTTAACAAAGATAATGTTGGTATCAATAGATATGAAAACTTTATCCAAACGGATGCTTCTATTAACCCAGGTAATTCCGGTGGGGCGCTTGTTGATAGCAGAGGAGCACTAATAGGAATTAATAGTGCAATTATTTCTAAATCTGGAGGAAATAATGGTATTGGTTTTGCAATTCCAGTTGCGATGGTTAAAGATGTTGTTAAAAAGCTTGTTGCTGACGGGAAAGTAACTAGAGGTTATTTAGGCGTTGTTATTGGTGATTTAAAACAAAATTTATCAAAAATTTATACTCATCAAGAAGGTGCTTTAATATTAGATGTAGCAAAAGATACACCTGCGGCTAAATATGGATTAAAAAGAGGTGACTTAATTTATTCAGTTAATAATACAAAAATTAGAAACCGAAAAGATTTACAAAATGTAATTGCATCATTTAAACCTGATGAAAAAATTACTATCAATCTTGAAAGAAACAAAAACGAAATAAAATTGAAAATCACTTTAGGAAATAGAGCAGGATTAGTAACTTCAGAAGCAAATAATGGCAAATTTTTAGGAGGATTACTACTTTCAGAAATTAATGCAAATATGATACAAAGATTTAGACTAAGTTCAAATATTACTGGAGTTTTAATTACAGCTGTTGAGCCAAGCTCTGAAGCAGAAAAAGTTGGTTTTCAACCAGGTGATGTTATTATTCAGATAGAAGATATTGAAATAGAAAACTTTGGTGATATGCAACAAGCAATTAGAAAATATAATAAAAAAGATAAAAGAGTATATGTAAATAGATATGGACAAACTATTCTTTTAGCTATTAAATAAAGGATACCTTATCGTTCAAGTACTAATGATAGAAGATGATTTAGAATTAGCTCAAATCATCACTGAATATCTAGCTTCATATGATATTGAAGTTACAAATACTGATAGCCCTTATAATGGGCTATCAATGCTAAATTTAAAAGATTACAAGCTATTAATATTGGATTTAACTTTACCAGAAATAGATGGTTTAGAAGTAATTCCTAAGGTGAGAGAGAAGTCTGATATTCCAATTATAATTTCAAGTGCAAGAGATGATATATTGGATAAAGTCATGGGATTAGAACGAGGAGCAGATGACTATCTTCCTAAACCATATAACCCAAGAGAACTACAAGCTAGAATAAAAGCTATTTTAAAAAGAATTACTCCTCTTGAGAAAAAAGATGAAAATTTAAAGAAATCAGATTTTGATTTAAGAGAAGAAGATATGCAAATATATTTCAAAAATCAACTTCTTACTCTTACACTAGCAGAATTTGATATTCTAAGATTGATGATTCAAAGAAATAGTGCAGTTGTAGCTAGAGAAGATTTTATATATGCAAGTGATCATATAGAAGATGATAGTAGTTTAAAAAATATTGATGTAATGATTTCAAGAATCAGAACAAAATTATCAAAAATAGATAATAGTAAAACTATCATTAAATCAGTTAGAGGAATTGGTTACCAACTTTTATGATCCGTAATATTTCTATTTCAGCGTTTATCAATACCATATTTATTTTAGCATTAATTGCAATTTCTATTACATTTGCAATTTTTATTAAACTTGACAAACAACGATTTAATATTAGTATGCAAAAAAAATATGAACTTGTTGCAGAAAGTGTAATAAAGTCATTGAATAGTAACCCAGGTAAAAGTGGCCTCAAAATAATCATTAAACCTTTTAAAGTAAAAGAGATTGAAAATGATGAATTAAAATTAAAAATTATCAATGAAGCTAAACCTATTATCATGAGAAAATCAGAACTTGGCATGTATAGAATTTTTAGTTTAGAAGACACTTTATATATCTATGTGCAAAGAGATGGATATAATTTAATGCTTCAAGATATTCAAAGTTATTCTTACAATCTTCTAATTATAGCTTTAGCAATATCCCTTTCATTAGGAATATTACTTTCTCTTTATTATATTTTGAAAAAGAAACTTAAACCACTTAGAGATTTAAATAATGAAATCAAAAAGTTTTCACAAGGCGATTTAAATGTAAAAATATACTCTAATAGTACAGATGAAATAGGAACCATCGCTAAAACTTTTGATAATGCAATTACTCATATTAATAATCAAACAAAATCAAAAGACCTTTTCATGCGAAATATGATGCATGAACTAAAAACTCCTATTACAAAAGCAATGTTCATAGCAGAAACACTTCAAGATGATAAAAAAAGAGAAATGTTACAAAGAGCCTTCCATAGAATGGATGATATTATCAAAGAACTTGCAATGGTTGAAAAACTAACCTCAAGTAATACTTTTGTTTATAAAGAATTAACTTCTTTCTTTAAAATATATACTAAAACTGTTGAAATTACAATGATAAGCGCGGATAAAATATCAGCAAAAATAAATGATTTTAAATTAAATGCAGATACCGCAATGCTATCTGTGGCACTTAAAAATCTAATTGATAATGCAATCAAATTTTCACCAAATAAACATGCCTCTCTTATTGCAAATAAACATCGAATTGATGTTATATCAGAAGGAGAAGCCCTTAAATATGATTTAGAATATTATACAGAACCATTTTCACAAGAAGAGAAGAGAAGCGATGGATTTGGACTTGGTTTATACATTGTAAAAACTATCGCAAATCTACACGACTATAAATTAATTTATAAACATCAAAATGGAAAAAATATTTTCACTATTTTGATTGATTAACATCTTTCATTATCTCAGACCAATTTCGATTAAAATGTTTTTTAATATATCTCTCTTTATGAGGGACAATACACCCTGAACAGTTTTGATGAATATAATCCTCTCCAATATACTGATCTCCATCTTTAGAATCTATACTACAGTATGAAAAAAGAGTTTTATCCTCTTGTTTCTCAAAACCATCATCATCAAATCTAAAGTTTGGACAAGCACAAAGATAACAGTTTAACTCTTCATAATCATGACACTTTTTATTATCTTTATATAAAGGACAAAAATCATTCTCTTTTTCAACCATATTATCAAATCTAAAATACTCAATAACCTCATCATCACTAAGTTCTTTCAACTTTTCCATAATCTTAGCATGTCTTTGCCCATGCTCTTTACACCATTGTGTATATGTCATTTTTTATCCTAACTATTTTTTATATTTTCTATCTTTCTTAAAAGTAAAGAGAAAAGTGTTAATCCAACTAAATCAGCTAATAAATCAAAAAAATCTAAGGTTCTATTTGGATAAAAACCTTGTGTTAACTCTTCAATAAATGCAAAGATAAAAACTAACAAAACTCCATAATAAACATATATCTTTCCAATTTTTAATTTCTTAAAATTTAAAGCTAAACTTACTAAAAAACTCAAAATACCATATAAAACCATATGACCTAACTTATCACCATAAGGAATCATTTTTATAAAATCAAAAAATATACTACTTTGTGCCGTATCAGCTAAATATATAATCCATAAAATAAATAGGAAAAATCCAAGAGCAGATATATTTAAAAATATTTTTATTCTTTTTTTATCTATCATGATATCTCTTTATTCTATAAGAA
The DNA here is from genome assembly GCA_002869565.1 of Arcobacter sp. Lineage (GTDB taxonomy): Bacteria > Campylobacterota > Campylobacteria > Campylobacterales > Arcobacteraceae > Halarcobacter. The sequence goes on along the minus strand of PKUJ01000018.1, from coordinate 107,103 downwards.
TACAAGTTATTTGTATTCTAAAGTGTTTACTACTAACTGCTTGTTTTTAAATGGATCTATAAAAGCTTTTATATCACTAAATTTATATTTCAATGGAAAACCTATACTTGAACCCTTTGCCGTGCTTTCTAGCTTATAGTAAGGCTTTCCATTTATATATAAAGCTCTTTTATTTGGCAAAATTATTCCTAAGTTTACAACTACAAAAATATGTTCAGGAACTAATACAAAATAAGCTTCATATCCTTTTGCATTTAATAAAGAGATAAGAAGATTACTTTTATCATCACAATCACCAAAGTTTTGTTCTATAACATTTTTTCCACTTCTTGCAACAGATTCATTTATCTTGTAAGGAATATTTGTTACAATATTTAATAAACTTTGAACTTCACAAACTTTTGTCTGACAATCTTTTGTCAAACTATTTGCTAATCTTTTTGTATAATCATCAGTTCGTACTTGATTTACATAAGCTAAACCGCCAATATCAATAAATTGATTTTTAACAATAAAAAAAGATTTATAAATAACTACTATAATAAAGATTACTGAAAATAGCGATATTACAAGAGATAAATAGTAAGCAAATTTACTTTTAAAAAGCATTTAAAACTTCTTCTAATTTAACTATATTATCTTTTGAACTTATATAAATATTTATATAGCTATCATCAATAAAATCATACTTTAGACAATTTGAAATTTTAATACTTTTATCCTCCAACTTAGCTTTAAACTCTTTTGAAGATATATTTTTAAGTTTTATTAAAAGAGAATTTGAACTACTATGGAAAAAAGAATCTACATATTTATTAGAATTTAATATTTTTTCCAAACTTGCTTTATTTTTAATATTAACACTATTTGATATAAGTTTAAATTCTTTGTCTTTAAAAGACTCTTCTAAATAAAACATATCAAAATTAGAGAGTTTATCCTCTGGCTCATACTTTCTTAAAAGTTCACTATTCTTTTCATTTGAAAATATACTTGCAATATTTAAACTTTCATTTGAATAATATTTAGAAAAATCTTTTACAATATATAATTTTTCATAATTTTTCATATAATTAAGAGCTGATAATTCTGAACTAAAATCAAGTAAACTTTCATCAATAATAACCGTCGCATCTTTAGATGACCAGTATTTAAAAAGCTTGTCTAAATCATAATATGTACCATCTAAAAAAGATGGATTAGCAAAGACGACAACACTTTGTTCTTTTATTGGCAAAAATATATTCTCAAAACGATTGATAAGTCGTACTTCATAATCCAAATTTGATGCTGCTTTTTTATATACTAAATTACAAGGAGAATAGATAAAACAATATTTTAAATTTAAAAATTTTAATATAGAATATATTGCTGAACTATATCCATTAAACAATTCAATTTGATTATTATTGACTTTATATCGTTTAGATAAAAGAGTTAAAAGAGTAGTGTATTTATCTGTTTTAAAAGTGTGTATTTTATTATAATCAAGTTCTACATTTGGTTTTAAAAAATTCAATTCTATACTAAAGTCAATCACTATCAATATTTCCTACATATTTAAAAAGTTTTTTATTCCAGTAAATATAATCTGAGCTGAAAGTGCTGCTAAAAAAAGTCCTGTAAATTTAGAGATAATTAATAAACCTTGATTACCTACTACTCTTTTTATCACACTTGAAAAATAAAGCATTATACCTACTACTAAAACTGCACATACTAAAGCCAAACTTCCTACAAGAAGATCAGAAAAAGTTTTAAAGCTTGCACTTAATACAAGTAAAATACCAATTGTACCTGGTCCAATTATAACAGGAACAGATAAAGGAACTACAGCTAACTCCAAAACTGATGTTTTGTCATCTAAATTTTTTGCATCTTTATTTCCTTTAACTAACTCTATAGCAGTTAAAAAAAGTAATGCTCCAGCCCCAATCCTAAAAGCATCTAAAGTTATACCAAGAACCGAAAAAATATGGTTTCCAAAAAAAACTAAAATAAGAGATATTATAATAACAGAACGAGTAACTTTAATAGCTAAGGTACGTCTATCTTCTTCTGTAGAATCATTAGTGACTGTTAAAAATACAGATACTATAAAAAAAGGTGTCATGATAAAAAACATTTTTAAAAATGTTGAAAAAAAGAGTTCCATTTATACTTCCTAAAATAATATATTATTTTTTAGGAAGTATATCAAAATAATGAATAATTTATTTAAAGTGTTTATTTACAATAGTTAAAAAATCTTCTGGGTTCTTATATCCAACTATTTGAGAAGGTTTTATCTCATTATTATTCTTATCCCAAAAGATCAAAGCAGGAGGACCCACAACTGAAAATCTCTTTTGCATAGCTTTATCTTCATCTGTATTTTTTGTAACATCAGCTTTCAATAAAGTAAATTCATTTAATTTTGCAATTACTTTTTCATCTTTAAAAGTAATTCCTTCTAACTCTTTACATGAAATACACCAATCTGCATAAAAGTCTAACATCACTGGTTTATCTGAAGCTTTAATTGCAGCATCAAGCTCAAGGTTTGATTTAACATAGGACCATTTTAATTTTCCACTATCTACTTGTCCAACAACAGTTTTAGAAGTCAATTTACTTAAAGGTTCAAGAGGATTTGTAGCTCCACTAACTGCACCTACAAATACGAGTACTCCGTAAACTAAAATTACAGTTGTAATAAGTTTTGCAATAATATGTTCAAATATTTTTAAATATAAAGCAGCAGCAATTAAAAGTAAAGCCCAAAGATACATAACAATATTTGCAGGTAACACTCTATCTAACATCCAAATAGCAACGGCAAGCATTACTATACCGAAGATTTTTGATACTGAATCCATCCAGCCGCCAGGTTTTGGCATATATTTCCCTGCTCCAAGACCTATTAATAAAAGTGGTGCTCCCATTCCTAAACTCATTACAAATAAAGCAGCTCCTCCTAAAAGAGCATCACCTGTTTGTCCAATATAAACTAGAGCACCTGCTAATGGTGGAGCTACACAAGGTCCAACTATAAGTGCTGATAAGAATCCCATAATCGCAATTCCTACAACACCTTGATTCTCTTTTCCCTCAGTTGTTTTATTTACTTTGTTTTGTATGCTTTGAGGAAGTTCAAGTTTAAAATATCCAAACATTGAAAATGCAAGAGCTACAAAAATTAACGAAAAGGCAACTAACACATACGGATTTTGAAGTGCTACTTGTAAGTTGGCCCCAAATAACCCTGCTAAAACCCCTGCTATTGTATAAGCTGCCGCCATTGATAAAACATATACTAAAGACAAGAAAAAACCTTTTGAGGCAGTTAACTTTCCACTATCCCCTGCTTTAACTATTATTGAGGAAAGAATAGGAATCATAGGAAAAACACAAGGAGTTAATGAAAGTAATAAACCAAAACCAAAAAAAGTTGCTAATACTAAAAGAACACTACCATCTTTTAATGTCCCGGCAATTACATCAGTTTCATTTTGTGAAGTTTCATCAACAGCAGGACTGTCTTTTTTAACTATATCCGAAAAGTTTAGAGTTGTTGTTTCACTCATAGGAGCATAACAAAGGCCCGCAGTGGAACAACCTTGATACTCTACTTTTAATTCTACATTTGAAGCATTTGTCTTAGATTGTATTAGAGAAAAAGGTATTTCTAATTTTAGATCATCGAATTGCACAATAAATTCATGATATTCAACAGGTTTTGGAATAACAATGTCTTTCGTAATATCAATTTTTTCAGGTTTTGTAATAATTACCTTTAATTTTTCATCATATAAATAAATATCTTTTCCAAGATTTAAATTAAAGATTACTTTATCTTCTTTTTTTTCAAAACCCCTTTTAAAAGCTTCATCTGGTTCTAGAAAATTCTGTTCAAGTGCAAATGCAAATACAGAACATAGTAAAAATAGCAATATTTGTTTACCTATAAATGGGATTTTATTAAATTTCATAATAACCTAACCTAATTTTTATTTAAAATATTCTTTTGAATTTGCAAGTAATTCACTTTCATCTTTTATACCAACTTCTTTGGCTACAACTTCACCATCTTTGAAATAAACCAAAGTAGGCAAACTTCTTACATTATATCTTTTTGCTAAATCCATATGTTGATCAATATCAACTTTATAAATTACAACATTTGAAGGTTTTACTTTATCAAAATTTATTAGATTTCTAGCTAAAACTTTACAAGGAGGACACCATGTTGCATAGAAATCAACTATTGCATTTTTACCTTTTAATTTTTTATCTATGTTATCAGGACTTAAATGATCAAATGCGAATAATGATATAAAGCTAAATATTAATATTAAAAATATCTTCTTCATAATTTATTTTCCTTTATTTTTTAGTATTATAGTTAATATTTGTAAAGAGTTTGTTAATAGACACTTATAAGAATTAAATATTCAAGAATTATAATAAAAAATTATACAAAGATTAATATTTTTATGTTAGAATCCAAAATTATCACTATTAAGGTTACGAATGAATACACTAATTGATTTAGCACCAAAAGATGTAGAAAAATTAATTGATGAAAATATTGTTATGATTGATGTAAGAAGAGAAGAAGAATGGTCATATACAGGTGTTATAAAAAATGCACACAAAATGACTTTTTTTGATATGTTCGGAAATTGTGATGTACCAACTTGGTTAAAAGAGTTCCAAAAACTTGTTACTTCAAAAGAGCAACAATTTGTACTTATTTGTGCCCATGCAAACAGAACAAGAACCATTGGAGATTTTTTAATACAAAATCATGGATACACAAATGTATCTCACCTTGAAGGTGGAATGGCTTTATGGACAGATGAAAATAGAGATGTAGTTTTTAATTAAAAAAAGCAGATTACTCTGCTTTTTTCTTATCACTTGCTTCTTGTAAAATTGCAATTACATCATCAAGGTTTTCATATGGAATGTGTGATTTCCATTCAATATCTTTTCCATTTAAAGAAATACCAATACTTACAATATCAGTAGTACCTTTTCCATATGGTTCAGTTACATTTGAAACCGAAATAAGACCTCTTTTTGTTCCATGTAGTGGAAGTTGACCTAATTCTGTTGTTGCCATTTATAATCCTTATAATTTTTTAATTTTCCTATTCTTACTAAAAGTAACTTTTATTCTCTTAAATTTATTCAATTAAAGATATAGGTTCACCCAAATAATAACCTTGAAACTCATCAATACCTAAAGCTCTAACAATATTATATACTTCTTCACAATGAATAAATTCCGCTATTGATATAATTCCTAAAGATTTTGAAAATTCTACAATAGATTTTACCATCTGATATGAGTTTTCATCTGTGTTTATATCTTTTATTAAAGACCCATCAATTTTAAGATAATCAGGTTTTATTTTTAATATATGTGAAAAATTAGAAAATCCAGTACCGAAATCATCTATTGCAATTCTTATACCTTTTTGTCTATACTTCACTATAAACTCATCTAAAACTTTATAATCAGAGATATGATCACTTTCCAAAATTTCAAATACAACTTTTTTTTGCTGTTCAGAAGAAAGCTTGTTAACTTCTCTTTCTATAAATTCATTAAAATCTACGTTTAGAATATCAGAAAATCCTATATTGAGGGAAACATCTTTCCCAATTTTGTCTATATTATCAAAGACTTTTTTTATTATTCTTCGATTTAATTTAAAATACTGTTTTGTTTTAATAGCAACTTCAAAAAAAGAGCCAGGGGCAAGATAACATGGAGTATTAAATTTTTCATCACATATTCTCATTAATGCTTCATATTTTATAATTTTTTCATCTTTATTACGAATTGGTTGAAAGAAAGGAATTACTTTATCATTTTCAAGATCCTCTTTTATTTTCTCTCTCCAATACATAGTTTTTTCAATATTATCTTTAGTATCCATCTCTTCTGAATAAACTAAAAACTTCACTCCAAGGTTTTTAGCCCTTTTAAGTGCAATTCTTGAGCTTTTTAAAGGATTTAACCTAGCAATAGAAACTCCCATAGTAACATAAACAAAAATATCAATATTTATACTATTAATGTGAATCTCTTTTTCAAAAAGTGTTTGTATCTCCAATAAAAACTTCTCATAATAGACAAAACGACCCATATTTAGATCTACTATTGCAAAAATATCTGAATCTAATTTATACAATTTTAAATCATTTTTTAGAGCAAATGTATTTAAAAGTTTCATAACTTCAATAAGAACCTCATTACCTACATGAAATCCATAAAGTTCATTAATATTATCAAACTCTTCAATATCAATAAGTATTAAAGATAAGAAGTCTTGATTTTTTAAATTTTGAAGAAGAGACTCTCTATTTTTTAGGCCAGTTAATCTATCATAATAAAATTTATATTCAATTTCTGCTGTTCTCTTTTCTATTTTTTCTTCTAAATTTTTGGTATTTTCTTCAATGTAATCAAGCATGTTATCAAAGTGACTAGATAAGTCACCTATTTCATCATTTGTATTTATATTATTTCGTATATCGAATTGCCCATTTTTTACTAAATTCATGTTATCAGACATTATACTTATAGGTTTTAACAATTTTTTTATAAGAATCATAGAAATTAAGAGTAATATTACTAATATTAGAATTGATATTTTTAATAAAATTTCATTTATCTCAATTGATTTTATTTTTAAATCATCAGTATAAACAGATGAAACTATATACCAGCCAAAAAAATCATTATAATCTACCCAAGAAATTTTATCATAAGTATAATTTTCTTTGTCACTTGGCATGTTCCATTTATAAGACAAAGGTCGTTTTTCTTTATAAGCATTTTTTAATTTAGTAAATAATCTTTCAGTTCTATCATCTAGATTATTAGATTCACTATTATTATTTAACCTACTAGGATGAAGTATCATATTACCTTTTTCATCTATTATAAAAGTGTAGCCTCTATTTCCTAATACAATGGAATTTACTATAGGAGTTAATTCTTGCAAAAATTTTAATTTTTCATCTTCTAATTCTTGTCTTATATTTTCAATATATACTCCAGAAGAAATAATCAAATCAAAAGGCTCAAAATAAATACTGTAAGTTATTTTTTCTGAAATAAAAAGACTATTTAGTTTTGACCAAAAATATCTTGTATAAGTTGATCCATTCTTTAAAGCTTTTCTTATCAGTTCAGGAATAAACAATTTTCCGTTTGCATCAGCAGTATGATATATATTTTTCTTACTGTATCTTTTATCTGGATGAAAAACCAGTGTTCCTTTTTTATCTAAAATAAAAAGATAATCATCTTTAAATCCATATTCAATTTTTGAAATAGCATCATAGGATAAAGCATGTGCTTTTTCTTTTGATATTTTTCCTTCTAAAAAAAGTTGATGATTAGATTTCATTATATTTATAGCAATATTAGATATATTTTTTATATTATTTTTATAGTTCTCAATTTTTAATAACTTAAAATCTTTTATAACTTTTTCTTTGTTATTAACAATTGTAGAAATACTCTTTAATTGAGATTTCGCTTCATTAGTTTCTGCATCAACTAAATATTCAGAGATTTTTGGAGAAATATATAAAGTAATAAAAAGTATATAAATTAGCAAAGAGACAACAATTATTCCTGCAATTTTAAAAAAAATTTTATTATTCAATATTTCTACCTTAAAAGATTAGATTAATTTATTTTTGATGCAATGCTTTGTCCATATTTAACTGCTTGTCCTAACAAATTTTCTAATTCGACAAAGTTTTCTTCCCAAACCATTACTACTGTTGATCCCATTTTAAAATAACCTAAACATTCACCTTTTTTAAGCTCTTTATTTTCATACTCATAAATCTTTACTTCTCGAGCATAAGTATTTGTTTCAACTTTTGGTTCAAAGTTAAATACCATTTGTCCTACATTTAAAGCACCTACAAATACCATGTAAAAAAGTTTGTCATTATGAATACATTCTAAAATGACCCTTTCATTCTCTATAAAAAGATCAATTTGTTTATTCAAATATTTAATATTAACAGGATAAAGTTTTCCAGGAACATGAATTAATTTGTTTACTTTAAAATCACATGGAGCATGATATCTATGGTAATCTTTAGGTGAAAGATAAAAGTTCATATATGAACCATTATTTACCCTATCAAAATTTTCTGCACAATTGTAAGTTAACATTTCTTCAACAGAATATTCCATACCTTTTATTTGTAAAAGTAAATCTTTTTCTAAAGTTCCACATTGGGTAATAAAACTATCCGATGGCGAAATAAATATATTTTCATCTTTGTTAATTTCTCTTGGTATTGCTAGTTCTCTTGTAAATAAATCATTTAATGATTTATAATATTTAGCATTTCTAAATTCACTCATATTTAAGCCCAAAGTTTTTACATAAGTATTGTTTATAAACTTTTGAATAAATAAAGGGAATTCTGTTTTAGCAAACTTTCCAAAATATTGAGAAATAAGATTCGTGATGTGCATTGTATTCCTTGTAATAATATTGTAAGTCTCATTTTATCTAAATATATCTTGATTTTTTAAAATTTAAATTTAAATTAAAACTATAAGAATCGCTCAATAATATTTTGATAATCTTCGATTACTCAAATTGAGTAATAAAACTATTTAGAAGGAATTAATAAATGCATAAAATTATTGTAGAAAACCAATGTGGTTGTTTTAAAAGAAGTGACTTAGAAACAAATATATCAATGTCACAAAAAGATGAAGCTTTAACTAAAGCTATTGAAATGAAAAATCAAATGAATGATGAATTCTGTGGAAAACATGATTTTGATTTAGTTGAGTACAAAGATAATTTTGTAATTACATTTGCTCAACAAAAAGTATCAGGTTGCTGTGGTGGTGGACACTGTAACTAAGAGTTTATATACAGACTTTTTAGTCTGTATTACTCTTTTGGAACTAATATTGTTAGTTTTCCTTTTTCTTTCATTCCACCTGCCCAAAGTTCAGCATCACTTCCATTCCCAAAATAAAAATCTGCTCTAATTTGACCTTTAATTGCACCTCCAACATCAGCAGCAACCATTAATCTATCAATTTTTTCTTTATTTACAGAATTTTTAGTATTTATAAAAACTGGCATACCTAAAGGAATATATTTTCTATCTACTGCTAAGTTTCTTCCTCCAACAAGCTGTGTACCAAGAGCTCCTGTTGCACCATTTTCTCTTTCTATAAAAAATACATAACTTCTATTTTTGTTTAATATTTCTTCTATTCTTTGAGGGTTTTGTTTTAAATATTTTTTAATACCTTGTAAACTAGCACCTGTCTTTTCTAATACACCTTCTTTTAATAGTGCTCGACCTACAGCAAAATATTTATGACCATTTTGATTTGAATATCCTACATTAATAAGCTCACCAGAATCTAATTGAATTTTTCCTGAACCTTGTATTTGAAGAAAAAATAAATCAATTTCGTCATTAACAAAACAAATTGGCTCTAAATCATCTCTAAAATTAAGCTCTTTTCTATCATCATAAGCAACGATTTTTCCATTTACAATTTTCCCTCTTAGCCTATATTTCTTAAGCTCAGGATAAGCCTTACTTAAATCAATTGTATACATATCATTAGGTGTTTTATAAATTGGGTATTTGTATTCTTCAGTTTTCACTCTACTTCCATGTAGTAAAGGCTCATAATAACCAGTTATTAATCCATTATTTGTTTTATTGTCATTATATAATTCATATGGAGTAAAATTCTCACTAAAAAATTGTGCTGCGTTTGTGAAAGTCTCTGCTTTTAGGCAAATATTTTCAAATAAATCATATCTTTTAGCTCTTTGACAATCTTTTTTAAATACTTCAAAAGCTAAATTTAAATCATCTTCATAAAAACCTTCAACATCTTTAAATTCGATTTTTTTCACTTTTGCCTTTGAAATAGGAAGAGTTTCAAGTTTTAATGGCTCTTTTTGAGAACATCCTGTAAATAGTAATATGATTAATAGTGTTAGAGTATATAAAAATTTCATATAAAAAAGTTCCTTTTAAATTTGAGAAATTGTATCATTTAAAAGTTAATAGTTATTGAATAGAAAATAGAAAGATATTGATTTAAGCTTGAGAATATACTTCTTTTAATCCACAAATTTTACACTTGTATTCAATATCATTTACACCAGAACAACCGCCATTTTTTAAAACTCTTGCAGTTATCACTTCTTGTTTAAATGTTGTTTTTGTATTCTCATCATAGAAAGTTTTAGTTTTTTGTCCGCAAGAAGGACATTCACCTGAATTTAATTTGTCAACTCTTGAATGTTTATTTTTGAAATATAGTAATACAGAGTATATTACTATTAAAAAAACCAGTAGTAAAAATATTATGGTTTGCATGAAGCAGAGTTTTTACTCTACTTCAGCATCGATAACATCGTCATCGTCTTTTTTAGCTTTTTGATTTGGTTGAGCACCAGCACCTGCTTGATCTCCACCCTCTTTTTTGTACATAGCTTCTGCTAATTTATGAGAAACTTCAGTTAAAGCTTTTACTTTTTCTTCTATTTGCTCTTTTGTAGCATTTTCATCTTTTAAAATTTCTTCTAAAGCTGCAGCTGCATCTACGATTGCAGTTTTTTATTCTTCAGAAACTGCATCAGCATTTTCTTCTAAAGTCTTTTTAGTTGAATGTAAAAGTGCATCAGCTTGATTTCTAACTTCAATTACTTCTTTTTTCTTAGCATCAGTTTCTTTATTTGCTTCTGCTTCATTTACCATTTTTTCAATTTCTTCATCAGATAATCCAGATGAACCAGAAATAGTAATTTTATTCTCTTTACCAGTTCCTTTATCTTTTGCACTTACATTTAAAACACCATTTGCATCAATATCAAATGTTACTTCAATTTGAGGTACACCTCTTGGAGCTGAAGGGATATCTGATAATTCAAACATACCTAAAGATTTGTTATCTTTAGCAAATTCTCTTTCACCTTGTCCAACATGAATTGATACAGCTGGTTGATTATCTTCAGCAGTTGAGAAAACTTGAGATTTTTTAACTGGAATTGTAGTACCTTTTTCAATAAGTTTTGTTAATACTCCACCTAAAGTTTCAATACCAAGTGATAAAGGAGTAACATCTAATAATAATACATCTTTAACATCACCTCTTAATACACCAGCTTGAACAGCAGCACCAGCAGCAACCACTTCATCAGGGTTAACACCTTTATTTAAATCTTTTCCAAAGAACTCTTTAACTACAGAGTTTGCTTTTGGTAATCTAGTTGATCCACCAACCATAATTACTTCTTCAATTTCACTTTTATCTAATCCAGCATCTTTTAAAGCAACTTTAATATGGTCTAAAGTTTCAGCAATTAAACCTTCAGTCATTGCTTCAAATTTTGCTCTAGTAAGTGATTTAACTAAGTGAACAGGTCCAGCATTACCCATTGAGATAAATGGTAAATTAATCTCTGTTGATTCAGCAGAAGATAACTCTTTTTTAGCATTTTCAGCAGCATCTTTTAATCTTTGTAATGCCATTTTGTCAGTTTTAATATCGAAACCATTTTCGTCTTTGAACTCTTTTGCTAACCAATCAATAATAGCGTTATCAAAGTCATCTCCACCTAAGAAAGCATTTCCATCTGTTGAAAGTACTTCAAATGTTCCATCACCGATTTCAAGCACAGTAACATCAAATGTACCACCACCTAAATCATAAACTAGAACTTTTTCTTCACCTTTTTTATCTAAACCATAAGCTAATGAAGCTGCTGTTGGCTCATTAATAATTCTTAATACATTAAGACCAGCAATAGTACCAGCTTCTTGTGTTGCTTTTCTTTGTGCATCATTAAAATATGCAGGTACAGTAATAACTGCATCAGTAACAGGAGCACCTAAATACTCTTCTGCATCAGTTTTTAATTTTCCTAAAATTTTTGCAGAAATTTCTTGTGGAGTATATACTTTATCTCCAATTTCAACAGCTGCTGCGCCATTTCTATTAACGATTTTATATCCAACTTTTTCTTGTGCTTCTTTAGCATTTTCTTCATCCATCATAAGACCCATAATTCTTTTAATAGAATAAATTGTTTTTTCTGGATTTGTAATAGCTTGTCTTTTTGCAGGATCACCTACTAAAACTTCACCTTTATCAGTGAATGCTACAATTGAAGGAGTTGTATTTTTACCTTCTTTATTTGGGATAACTTTCGCTTCCCCACCTTCGTAAACTGCCATACAAGAGTTTGTTGTTCCTAAATCTATACCAATAACTTTACTCATTTTTTGTCCTTAATTTTATTTTATAAAATGAAGGGAACCTATCACTTTTTATGTTCTTTAGCGGTTGAAATAAATTCAACCTAAGAACCAATTCTAAAGCACATGCTGTGGCATGTGTTGATTCCCAATTCAATCATTTAACTTTATTCAATAGTTTTTTGACATTGCGGTCAATTATTAGTTCGCTATGCTTACCATTGATGGTCTTAATAACCTATCTTTAAACATATAACCTTTTTGCATTACTTGCACAATTTCACCTGAATTTTTATCTTCACTATCCACTTGCATTATTGCATTATGGAAGTTTGGATCAAATACTCCTTCAGATTCAATAATTGTAATATCATGTTTTTCAAAAGCTGTGTAGAAATTTTTAATTGTAAGTTCAACACCCTCTTTTAATTTTGATAAAAGCTCTTCAGCAGGAAGTTCACCTGCCGCTTCTTCGGCTGCAAGTGCCATTTCTAAAGTATCAATTGGAGATAATAAATCTTTTGCAAACTTTTCAGAGGCATAATCAATTGCTTGATATTTCTCTTTTTCTAATCTTTTTTTGATATTTTCAAAATCTGCATGAACTCTAAAATATTTGTCTTCAGCCTCTTTTACTTGTAATTCTAATTGTGCAATTTTTTCTTCTGCACTTAACTCTTCAACTGCTTCTTCAGTTATAACTTCTTCTTTAATTTCTTCATTCTGTGTAACTTCTTCGTTTAATTCTTCATGTTTTTCACTCAAAGTAATTCTCCTAAATCATACTAATTTTGTTATAAAAATAATCATAATCTTTTGATAGTTCACCAACGACTAACATCTTGGTATCTCTATTCCCAACTTTACAATTGTGACAAATACCAATATAGCCTTCAGGAACAATATTATCAAAATATAAACCTTCTTCTATTGAGTCTAAAACTTTACCTTTTAAAAAAGAAGTAATACTCTCTTCATTAAAGTTGTATCTAAGTGCTAAAGAGAAAAACTCTTTTGTATTGTAAATATGAAAATCTTTATTCTGTAAATGTTGACTTACTTGTTCATAAATCTCAAAAGCGCCAACTTGTTTAGAAATATTTACTATATGTACCAATTCTAAACCAATCATATCTTTTAAAAATCTATATAAAGCGTCTGAAAACTTCACAGTTATTGCAAAAGAGCTAAACTCTAATATCATATATCTATTTTCTACATTTAAAATATCTTTTAATGTATCAGATTTTTGATCTTGAATAAATACTGAAACGCCAATCTCATTACTAAGATATGCAATAGCTTTTTCATCAACAAATTCAAGTTTAAAGTTTAATCTATTAGTCCAATATTGTTTTAAAGCTTCTGTAGTAGGAGTTCGTCCTGAACTTACATGTTCTTGAGCTAAAAATCCTTCATCTCCCAACTTTTTAAAGTATCCTCTAATAGTTGCAGGTGAGTATGTAATATCATACATAGATTTTAATTGAGAAGAACCAATTGGTTCTAAATGCTCAATATAAGCTTTAATAATTGAATGTAATAAAAATTCTTTTTTGTCAATCATTTCATAGTCACTTTTTTGTTTTTAGCACTTATAATCTTAAACTGCTAAAAATATTATACTATATGAGTCTATAAATGTCAAGTTGTTTTTAGCAAAAGATATATAAAAGTGCTAAATTGTTTTTTTACTAATATTTACTTTATTATTCTATAACAATTTAAGGAATACAATACGGCAGATTTTTATAAAGGATAATATATGTACGAAAAAATAAATGAACAGTTTGCAAGTGATAACTATTCACAAATTTGTCCTGAAGTATTAGAAAAGATTATTGAATTAAACCATGATAATGCGCAAGCTTATGGAAATGACTATTATACAAAATATGCAGCAGACAAATTAAGAGAACTTTTTGAAATTGATTGTGAGATTTTCTTTGTATTTAATGGTACCGCTGCTAATTCATTAAGTTTAGCTGCCCTATGTAATTCTTACCATAGTATTATATGTACTGATGTTGCACACATTGAGACAGATGAATGTGGGGCTCCAGAATTCTTTTCAAATGGTTCAAAACTATTAATTGCATCAACAGAGGATGGAAAATTACGACCAGAGGATATTGTTCATCTAGCGACAAAAAGAGATGATATTCACTATCCAAAGCCAAAAGTAATATCAATAACTCAATCTACAGAGCTTGGAACTGTTTATAGTATTGAGGAAGTTAAAGCTATAAAAAAAGTTGCTGATGAACACAATCTACTTATTCAAATGGATGGAGCAAGATTCGCAAATGCAGTTGCTTCTTTAAACTGTACGCCAGCAGAGATAACTTGGAAAGCAGGAGTTGACGTATTATGTTTTTCAGGAACAAAAAATGGAATGGCAATGGGAGAAGTTGTAATATTCTTTAATAGAAAATTAGCAGAAGATTTTGATTATAGATGTAAACAAGCAGGACAGCTTGCATCAAAAATGAAATTTATTTCAGCCCAATGGATTGCATTATTAGAAAATGACCTATGGAAGAAAAATGCAAAACATGCTAATGAAATGGCAAAATATTTTGAAAAAAACATCTCTTCAATTAAAAATATTAAAATAAAATTCCCTGTTCAATCAAATGGAGTTTTTATTGAAGCACCAGAAGAAATATTAAATGAATTAAAAAAGAATGATTGGATTTTTTACAGTTTTATAGGTGCAGGCGGAGCAAGATTCGTTTTTTCATGGAATTCTACAAAAGAGAGAATTGATAAGCTTGTTTCACAGATAAAAGATATTTCTTCTTCTTTTTAACTGCTATTTGTCATCTAATTATTTTTTTTTTATAATTGGATGACATAATTAAAACTTTAAATAAAGATAAATAATAGATATATTCATTTATATAAGCCTATAAGATTTTGGTACAATAAGAATAATTATTTAGTTTTACTAAATCGTAATAAAAACTTAAGGAAAAAGAATGAAGAAAATTGCTAGTGCTACATTAATTATGGCATTAACTATGCCAGCTTTTACTGCTGAGTTTATTACTATTGGAACAGGAAGTGTTACAGGTACTTACTACCCAACTGGTGGAGCAGTTTGTAGACTTGTAAATAAATATAAAAAAGAGACAAAGATTAGATGCTCAGTTGAATCAACTGGAGGATCTGTTTATAATATAAAAACAATTAAAAATGGAGAATTAGATTTTGGTATTGCACAATCTGATATTGTGTACCAAGCATCTAATGGTCAAAAAGGATTTAAAGATAATCCTGTTAAAAAACTAAGATCTGTATTAGCTATTTATCCTGAATTATTTACTCTAGTAACTAGAAAAAAAGCTGGAATAAAAAATATTATGGATATAAAAGGTAAAAGAATTAACTTAGGGAATAAAGGTTCAGGAAATGAGGCAACAGCCTTAGGATTATTTCAAGTGCTAGGAATTAATAAAAAAGATTTAAAACTTGCTGGGATACTCAAAGCAGGAGAAGCCCCTGATGCCTTAAGAGATAATAAAATTGATGGTTACTTTTATATGGTAGGTCATCCAACTGCAAATATTAAAGATGCTGCTAACTCCGTACCTATATCAATTACTCCAATAAGTGGTCCAAAAATCGATTCTTTCGTTAAAGCTAATCCATATTTTGCACAAGCTGATGTTCCAGCTGGTCTTTATAAAGGAGTAAACACTCCCATTCCAACTTTTGGAGTTAAAGCTGTGTTAGTTACTAGTACTGATGTAAGTGAAAAAGCGGTTTATACTTTAGTGAAGGCTATTTTAGAAAATTTTGATTCATTTAAAAAATTACACCCTGCATATGCAAATATTACAAAAAAATCTTTATTAGATGGATTAAGTGCTCCTATACATGAAGGTGCTAAGAAATATTTTAAAGAAGCAGGATTATTATAATTTGAAATAAGCTATTTAAAGAATACACTTATAAAAAAGCGCGTAAAAGCGCTTTTTAGTTTTTAACTAACAGTTTTTCTATTATGTAGCCATAACCTTTATGCGAAATAATAAAATCATCATCTTTAACTTTATCTTTTAATCTTTTCATTACCGTTCTAAAAGCAGAATCATTTGTATTAATATCATCCCAAACAACTTCTTTAAACTTCTCAACAGGAACTACTTCTCCTAAATTATCAATTAAAACTTTTAAAATATCTAATTCTTTTTTTTATAGTTTCACAATATTTTCTTCATTGTAAAGTTTATCATTCAACATATTATATGTATATCTTTTATTTAAAGTTACTAAATCACTTTTTTCAGAAATAGAAACATTATCAGCTAAAACTTCTTCTTTAGCTTTTTTTAACATTTCCATCATATTATCGATATTAAGAGGTTTAACAAAATATCCAAGAACTCTTAAATTAATTAGTTTTAATAAATCATCTTCATTTTTATGTGCACTAACAATAATAAATCTTTGATTAGGTACAAGAATTCTTATATCGTCAATCATTGAAATGCCACCTTTATTTGGCATCTTTAAATCAGTCAATACTAAATCAAATTGCTTGTTTTCTTCAAAATTATTTTTGAAGATTGAGCTACCTTCATTACCATCACAAGCTACAATAACTTCATCAAAAATTGTATTTAAATAAAATGATAATGTTTTTCTTGCTACATCTTCATCTTCAACTAATAATACTCTTGTAGAATAGTTTTTCATATCTTTTTCCCATATTATCTTTTCACGATTATATCAAAATAGTTATTTCAAAGTGGTAAAATAATACTGAAAGAAATACCCTCATCAATATTTGTAACACCAATTGTTCCATTCATATTTTTTTCAATAATTGTTTTAGCCATATAAAGACCAATACCCGTACCTTGATTTTCAAATTTTGTTGTAAAATAAGGTTCGAACATTCTTTCTCTTATAGCTAAAGGTACTTCTCCACAATTATTTGATAGTTTTATTTCAACTTTATTATTTTGAATTTTATGAATTGAAACATGAACTTCTGCTTTAAAATCTACATTTTGTTTTTTTATAATCGCTGCATCACTAGCATTATTTAAAATATTTAATATTACTTGTTGAAACTCATTTTTATAAGTAGTCATTTTTATTATTTCACCCGAAATATTTAAAGAAATGCCACTTTCTTCAAACTGAGTTTCTACAATTTTAATACTTTCTTCAATTGCTTTTTTTATATCAAACTCTAATTTATCTTTATTTGGTTGGTAAAAATTTCTAAAATCGTCAATAGTTTGAGACATATAATCAATTTGAATCTTTGTATCTTTTATAATATCATCTAATTCTTCTTTTGAAAAATTACCATAATTATCTCTAATAAAATGAGTTAATAAATTAATATTATTTAAGGGTTGTCTCCATTGGTGAGCAATACTTCCAATAACCTCACCCATTGCAGCTAATTTACTTTGATGCACTAGAATCCTATCTTTTTCAGTATTCTTTTCAACTTCATCAGCAATTTTTTTTGTTAATTCTTCTTCATTTAATTTCATTTCAGTGATATCATTTACATATCCATAAAGATGTGTTACATTACCAAAATCATCTTTTAAGAAAATTGTTCTATTAAAAACCCATCTAATTTCACCATTTTTATCTTTTACTCTATGAACTTGAGTAAAAGATTTATCATCATCTTTTATTGCCTTTTTAATGCCTTTTTTAAAATCATGTAAATCATCTTCATAAACAAAATCAAAATATTTTATTTTTTGATTTTCAAATTCATCAACTGCATATCCATAAGAGCTAATACTTTTAGATAAATATTCAACAGTTAGATCAGAATCATTTTTCCATTTAAAGATTACTATTCGGCCATATTCAACAAGTAAATCAACATACTGTAATTCTTTGGTTAATTTTTTTCTCTGTTCGATATCCATCGACATCATAAGCATTCGTTTATGATGATTATCATCAAATGCTTTTCCTCTAACTAGAATCCATTTATATCTATTTTGTTTATTCTTAATTCTATATTCTGCAATAAAATGTTCACTATTCCCAGAAATATGGTCTTTTAATTTTTTTTCAACATACTCTTTATCATCTGGATGAATTAATGCTAACCATTCATCTAAATTATTAATATCCCCATTTATATAACCAAACATATCAAGCCATTTTTTAGAAAAATAAATATGCTTTGTTTTTAAATCTATATCCCACAATCCATCATTTGAAGCAATAATAGCTAACTCATATCTCTCTTTCCATTTTTTATACATAATATTTCTAGTCTCTAATCTTTTATTATATCTATGAAAAATCTTATTAATAAATTTAGAAAAAATCGTTGAGGCAATCACAAGAAAAAGAGCGATCAATAGTACAATTGCAATTGAGATAGTTAGTCTTGAATTATATTCAAATTTTAAGTTTGAAACTTTTGAAGGTAGAGAAAAACTCTTTAAAGAGATTAAAAAGTTATATTTTGTGAAGTTATAAGTACTAGAAGATTTATTTTCTACAACTTCATTTTGATACTTTTTTAAAATTTCATTGGAACTATTTAATCTATCTTTTTCTAAAATATATTTTGCATCAAGTTTTTGCCCCTTATTATAATAATTATAAACATATCCTAAATTATAATCATAAAACCAAAAATAACTATCATTGTAATACTTACTCTTTTGAACAATTGAAGTTAATACTGCATTTCTTGTAGAGTCTTTCATATCATCAATTTTGGTGAAAGCTCCTAAATACCAATCTTTATTATCCACATTTTTAAAATAACTTAGACTTATTTTTTGTTTACTATTATCAATCCAATATATTAGATTATCATCCCCTACATAAAGAATATTTCTTAACATATGATGTCTAAAACTATCTAATTGTATATTTGAATTTGTAATTACTTTTAAATAATCAATAGTATCTCTACCATAATAAACAATAAATTTTTTCTTATCAAAAATTACAAAATTTAGATTACTTTTTTCCTCAATTCTTTTGATTACTTCTATTAATTTATCTAATTTTATTTTTTCATCTGAATATTTTATATAGCCTAGTAAAGAAGAGATTGAATCTTTCAATTCAATTTCTTCTTTATCAAAAGATGCATTTGCATTAAATTTTATATCACTAACATATTGACTTAAGATTGTTTTCTTATAAAATTCATCTTCTTGAAAATAGAGAGACAATTCATTATTTTTCTTAAATTCAAGTATGAATACAATAACAACTATTGACAAAGCCGAACTAAAAAGTACAAAAAATAAAGGAGTAAAAACTATATGTTTTCTAATATCAGAAAGTGTATAAAATTTTCTTTTTTTAAGCATTAGTAAAAAACCTTTACTAAATAGAGTCCATAAGGTGATGCTGGTATTTTAAAAATATGTTTGTCCATATTTAATTGTGCTTTTAAATCCTCAATTGAAAGACTCCCATTCCCTACTTTTAAAAGAGATCCTACCATAAGCCTAATTTGTGAACGCAAATATGAATTTGCAGTAAATTTAAAAATATAAACATCTTTATATTTATAAAATCTCGCATCAAAAATTTCTCTTACGGTGTTATCTTTATCGCTACCTTTTTTATGAAAATATTCAAAATTATAACTACCTATAAAAACTTTAATAGCATCTTGTATTAATTGCTCATCAAAATTTTCATAATAGGCAATATACTTTGAATTAAAAACGGAAACTTCTTTTTTTGATACAAAATATCTATATACTCTCTTTTTAGCATGAAATCTCGAATGAAAAGAATCACTAACTTCAACTATTTTTTTTATTTTAATTGATAAAGGAAGATGTTGATTCATTACATCTTTTAATTTAGATAAATTGCTCCAAAATGAAGGTAATCGACAATTGAAAACTTGTCCTGTCGCGTGAACTTCTTTATCTGTTCTCCCACTCAATATTATTTTAGTATTAATATTTAATGATTTAAATACCTCTTGTAGTTTATCTTCTACACTCTGTCCATTTGGTTGAGTTTGACTACCTTGATATGAAGTTCCATCATAAGATATAATAAATTTTGCATTCATATTAATACTGCTGTTTTATACTCTTCGTATATAAATAATAAGTTACAAGTATCCAAAAAACTGGTACTACATATATAGAATGCAATAGTAATTCTTTTGTTGCAACACTAATTATCAAATAATATATTACTACATAAAAAACACTCCATTGAATAATTTTACTTTTTTCATATCTAGGATTGTAATAACCATATATAATAACTAAAAACATAGAAATCAAAGGGAAAAAAGAAAGTAAAATATAATAAGCAAATTCATCAGTAACTAAAGTACTTGTAGTTAAATAATATTTCCAATAAGAGTATGAATCTATGAAAGAGTATATAAATTCATTTTTTTTGATTGTATCAAAAATAGTCATATTCTGATAATCTATTTGATTAAATGTTTCATTTTCAATATGAAAGGATTTACCTTTATAAAGTTTAAAACTAAGTTCACCTTTATCATTATCTAGGATTGCATGATCTGCAATTATAAACTGATCTTTATTATTCTTCGTCTGAAAAAGTTTTACATTGCCATATGTTTTATCTTCTTTTGAATCAATATAAATTAACCAATCTCCAAATTTTTGTCCAAATTCAGAAGCTTTGATATTAAAATTTGCTTCTTTTTTCTTACTATCCATAAAAGTTTCATTCAAATATTTTGACTTAGGTATAAGCCCTACTGAGATTATTAAAAGTGCAATTGATACAAAAAATGTCAAGGGTAAAAATATTTTTATAATATTTATTGGATTTAAACCAAAAGAAGTAATAACAATCATTTCATACTCATTTGATAACTTAGATATTGTAAGCCCCAATGAAATAAAAAAAGTGACAGGTAAAGTATAAAAAATTATCGTAGGTACGCTATATAAATAAAGTCTAAAAAGCTCATAAATATCCATAGTTATAACTGAGGTTAAAGATGCAATTTGAACTAATATAACTATTGAAGTAATAAAATATAATCCTAAAAAAATAGGGAAAAAAGTATATGCTAATTGAGAAAATAAATACTGTTTTAATTTCAAGAAAAAACCTTTGATATATTAAAAAAATATTCAATTAAAAGTCCTAAAACAAGATAAGGAATAAATGGAGTTTGAATATCTTTCTTTTTAATATTAAAATAAATTGAGGGTATTATAGCAAAAAGTGATGACAAAAATATAGCTATTAAAGCACCCTTCAGGCCTAGGACAACTCCAAGAGCTGCTAAAATTGGAATATCTCCTTCTCCCATTGCTTCTTGTTCTTTAAGAGTATCATCTTTTAAAATTCTTGATTTAACATTTTGAATATAAAAAGAAATCACAAAATTTAATAAAACAAAAGCACCAGAGACTATAAAAGCATTTTTAAAGGCTTCTATTAAATCAAGATTAGTAACAAAAAATGAAAAAACCAAAGCTATTAAAAGCAAATAATCAGGAACTGCTTTATACTTAAAATCTATAAAAGAGAGAACTATTAAAGCATAGAAAAAAATTAAATTATATATAAGTAATAAAGAAAAACCTAATTTTATAAAAAGTGCCAATGTAATACAAGCAGAAATAAGTTCAACAATAGGATATTGTATTGATATTTTTTCATTACAATAAGCACATTTACCTTTTAAAAATAGATATGAAAGAATAGGGATATTATGATACCAAGATATAATATGATTACATTTTGGGCAAGAACTTCTAGGAAGTACAACAGATTTTTCTTCGGGCAATCTTAAAATCAATACATTTAAAAAAGATCCAAAAATTGCTCCGAAGATAAAACTAAACGCCTCCAAAACGTCTTTCTCTTGAATTAAAATCACTAATTAAATCATCTAAATCAGAAGGTGTAAACTCTGGCCAATAAATATTTGGAAAAAACATTTCAGCATAAGCATTTTGCCATAAAAGATAATTAGAAAGTCTAACCTCACCACTTGTTCTTATTAACATATCAACAGGAGGCATTCCTGCTGTATCTAAACAAGACTCAAAGTTATCTTTTGTTATTTCCAAATCTTTTTCTTTTAATTTTTTCATAGCTCTTAACATCTCATCTTGTGAACCATAATTTAAAGCCAAAGTTTGAGTTAATTTCTTTCCATGAGCAGTTTTTTCTTTTGTCACCTGAAGGCTCTTTTGTAAACCTTTTGAAAACCTTGAAATATCTCCAATTACTCTGAATTTTGTTGAGTATTCTAAATATACAGGTAGTTCTTTTTTCAACATAAAGTCAAAAAGTTTCATCAAAAAGTCAACTTCAAGTTTAGGTCTCGTCCAGTTTTCAGTAGAAAAAGCATATAAAGTCAAATATTTAACACCAATATTAGAACAATGTATTGTAATATCTCGTATTCTTTTTGCACCTTCATCATGACCAGCTGTTCTTTTGAGTCCTCTTTCTTTAGCCCATCTACCATTTCCATCCATAATTATGGCAATATGTTCAGGAATTCTATTTTCATTCATAATTACAAAATTCACTTTCTAAAGTTTTTAAGATATCTATAGATATATCTAATTTATTTCCACTAAACTTATAAGAGTTTTCTTTTAATACAAGTTCAATACTATTTTCTTCTGAACCAAAAGAGTTTTTATCATCTAAAATATTTAAACAAACTCCATCAAGGTTTTTATTATCTAACATATTTTGAGCATTTGTTAAAGCTACTGCATCATCCATTTCAGCTTTAAATCCAATTGAAACAATATCATTTTTATCAAGAGAACTTAAAATATCAATATTTTGTTTTAAATCTAGTTTCCAAGTCTTGCCTATCATATCTTTTTTTAGTTTTCCATCTTGAGCAAGACTTGGAACATAATCTGAGACTGCAGCTACCATAAATAAAAATGGTCTTTTTTGTATTAAATTTGGCGTAGAATCATTCAACTTGCTTTTTTTTGCAATTCTAATAGAATCAACTAAATACTCATACATTTCTTCACTACTTTGTACACTTATTGCATGAATGCCTTTGGGTAAATTTTCATGCCCTCTTGTAGTAACTAAACAAACATCTGCACCTTTTAAATATAAAGACAATGCCATAGCAGAGGCCATTTTTCCAGAAGAAAAATTTGAAATATATCTTACGTCATCTATTTTTTCAACTGTTCCTCCACCACTAAGAACTACTTTTCTATCAGCCCAATAATCATTTTTAAGTAATTCTCTAGCTGTTGCATAAAAAATTTCTTGGGGATCAGCCATTGCCCCATCACCAACATCTTTACAAGCAAGTTCTTTTACCACAGATGAAACTATTTTAAAGTTATAAGATTTCAACTTTTCTAGACTAGCTTGTGTAATTGGATTTTTTAACATATTTGTATTTGCAGCAGGAGAGATAATTTTAGTTTTTGCATAAGCAAGTACTGTTTGAGTTAATAAATTATCTGCAATTCCATTTGATAATTTATTAATAGTATTGGCACTTGCAGGTGCAATTACAAAAATATCAGCCCATTTTCCTATATCAATATGGTTATAATCAGAATTTTTATCCCAATTTTCTGTCTCTTCAAACAATACTTTATTCTGAGAAATTGCCTCAAAAGTAAGTGGCGTAATAAATTTTATTGCAGCTTGTGTCATTAAAACTTTTACAGATGCCCCTGCTTTTACATAAAGTCTAATTAACTCTAAACTTTTATAAACTGCAATTGAGCCTGTAACGGCTACCAAAATATTTTTATCTTTTAATAACATATAAAGTCTTTACTTTTTATTCTCAAAATGTTTATAAAAATAACCTTCTACAGTTCTTTTTTTGGCTCTTGTTGTATAAAGTTGTCCATCTTTAACATCTTGAGTTACGGTTGAACCAGCACCAATTAAGGTATTATCTTCAATAGTAACAGGAGCCACAAATTGGGTATCAGAACCTACAAATACATTTTTACCAATAATTGTTTTATATTTATTAATCCCATCATAATTACAAGTAATTGTTCCGCAACCAATATTTGTACCTTCATCTATTTCACAATCACCTAAATAGCTTAAATGCCCAGCTTTTACACCGTTTAACTGTGCTTTTTTTGTTTCAACAAAATTTCCAATATGAGTATCTTTTAAATTACTTCCTGGTCTAATTCTTGCCATTGGACCTACATCAGAATCTGTTATAACTGAATCTTCTACAATAGAATTTGTTTTTATATGAGAATTTATGATTTTTGTATTTCCTAAAAGAGTAACTCCATTTTCTAAAATAGATTCACCTTCAATAATAACACCCTCTTCTATGTAAATAGTATCAGGTAGTCTCATAATAACACCCTCTTTTAAAAATTCATTCTTAAGTCTTTTTTGGTGAATTACTTCTGCATCAGCTAATTCTACCTTTGAATTTACACCTTTAAAATTCTCTTCATTTACAGCAAGTTGTTTTAATACTTTTCCTTGATCAATTGCCATTTCAACTAAATCTGTAATATAATATTCACCTTGAGCATTATTATTTGAAAGATTTGGAAGATTTTCTAATAAAAATTTTGTCTCAAATTGATAGATTCCTGCATTAGCTGTTGTAACTGCTAGTTCATCATCATTTGCATCTTTTTGCTCAACTATCTTTTTTACAGCTGTATTCTCTATAATAACTCGACCATAACCATCTGCACTTTCAAGTTCAAGTACTGACATCACAATAGTTGCATCTAAATCAAATTTCTTAAGCTCTGAAGCTTGGATTAATGGCATATCTCCATTTAAAACTAATACTTTTTCATATTTTGGAGTTATTCCCATAACCGCTCCACCAGTTCCTGGAAAATTTTCATGGTCTTGAATTACATAATTGATTCCATCAAAATATTTTTCCATCTCTTCTTGAACTCTTGATGCTTGATGAAAAAGAACAACAGTAATATCATCACTTAGTTCTAAAGCCTCTTTAATAGAAAAATATAACATTGGTTTACCAGAGATTTTATGTAAAACCTTTGGTGTTGTAGACTTCATTCTTGTACCAGCGCCGGCCGCTAAAATAATTATTGATTTATTTGACATTTAAATATTATCCTTCTAAAACTTCTTTAATTTCTTTTTTAAGATTTTCTGTAACCTCTTCAATTGCATGTCTCATCTTGCTATCAGTAATATTTGCATTAAGCAAACTATCAAGATTTTTTTCTCTTTCTCTAAAAAACATAGCAACTGATTTACTTTTTTTATTATGGTTATACATTAAAACACCAGACAAAATCAATACCATTACCAATTTTGTATGTCCCAAAATTGCTGCATAATTTAAAATAGTAAATCCTGCATAATCAGGTTCATTTATATCTGCACCAGCAGCTATTAATAATCTAGCTATTTTATAATTACCTTTCCATTGGGTGTGATGGAGTGCTGTTCGACCTTGTTTGTCTTTTATATTTAAATGTGTTTTTTTAGTTAAGAGTTTTTCAACCACTTCTAAATCATCAGCCATAACTGCTTTATGAAAAACTGTTTTACCGTCAGCATCAATTGTATTAACATCAATTCTAAATTTTAATAAAAATACTAATCTTTCTAAGAAATTCTCTTTTTCTCTCTGATTTGTAATTTTCAAACCTTCATCTACCATGTAAGAAAGAGGTGAATTCTCTTCTTTATCAATAACATTAATATCTGCACCAGCATTTATTACAACTTTGATTAATTCTAAATTATTTTCAGTTATAAGATCAAAAATAAGTGTTCGTCCATTCTCTTTTGGAAGATTAATTCTAGGTTTAAATAACAACATTTTTTTAAGTAAAGGTAAATAATTTTCTTCTTCTCTTAGATCTAAAAATCTTTTAGAACTAGGTTTTTTATTATTCTGAGTAATTAAAACCGCCTCAGCTAAATCATCAATAACTGTTCTTTCACTAAAATCTCTATGATCAATATCTGCACCTTTTGAAATCAAATGATCAATCATAGTCATATTTGATGGACCTTTTAATATTGCATCAAATAATACAGTCCTACCATCGTTATCTTCAGCAT
Source organism: Arcobacter sp. (assembly GCA_002869565.1). Lineage (GTDB taxonomy): Bacteria > Campylobacterota > Campylobacteria > Campylobacterales > Arcobacteraceae > Halarcobacter. The sequence goes on along the minus strand of PKUJ01000018.1, from coordinate 80,799 downwards.
CAACATCTGCCCCAGAAGATATTAGAAAATCTATTGTCTCATAATTTTCTCTTTCAACTTCTTTATAAAGAATTGTTTTTCCATCAGAATCCATTCTATCTATAGCTAAACCATTTTCAATCAAAAGTCCAGTTAGTTTTATATAATTTCTATCTTTACTAACAAATCTATATTTACCATCTAATCTTTGTTCATCTTTATTTTTTGCAATTGCATTGATTTTTAATATTTCATCTAGTAAGGTTTTCTCAGCATAATCTTTTAAATTTAATTTAGCACCTTTTTCTATTAACAACTGAATTGTAGGAAGATTTTTTGCACCAAGAACAACTGCACTAAAAAGTGCATTTTGTCTTTTTTTATCCAAGATATTCACATCAATACCATTTGAAACTAAAAATTTAGTAATTGTATCTTCTTCTTTTAAAACTGAATAAAACAATGCACTTCGTCCAGTATTATCAACAATATTAATATCATCAATATTATTCACAACTTCTCTTACAATTTGTAGATTTCCACCTTCTATTGCATCAAATAAAACCGTTCGGCCATAATGATCAGAAAGATTTAAATTTGGATTTTGAGACATTAGAATATCAAATACTTTTTCATTCTCTTCTAAGGCAGCATCATGAAGAACGGTTCTTCCTGAAGAGTTAATATGATTCACGGAAGCGCCATTATCAATTAAAAATCTTATCATCATACCATCAACTTGATCAACTGCTTCAGATAATACAGTTTTTCCATAATTATCTTCAACATTGATATCAATGCCATTACTAATTAATATTTTTATAGATTCAATTCTTCTTTTTGCAGATAGTTCAAAAAGCAGAGTTCTGCCTTTAGAATCTCTCCTATTAATATTAACACCACTATCTATTAACGCTTGAATTTTCTTTTCATCAATATAATTTTTTAAAAGTTCTTTGTGTAAAGACTCTACTCCATCTGTTTTAAACATACTTAACATTTAAAAATTCCTCAACATTGCATAATTAGTTAGATTATAGCTAAAAATGATTTAATTATCGTCTTCTGTTTCTCTGATATGGTTTGTAAAATCTTCTCGGAGCTTCATCTTCTCTTAGTCTTAAATTCAATTTTAATGATTTTTCTATAAAAGAATTAAAACTATTTCTTAGAATTACAGCTTTATCATAATCAGGAAAAAGATCAGGAAATTTATATGAAAGCCATAAATAAAGTGAGATTTTCTTTACTTCATCTTCCACAAGTAATAAATCTTTTTGAGTAATAGCTTTTTTAGGAAGTGTTATAGATGGTTTGTAGCGACAAACTCTTTTTTTAATAACAGCTGCAATATAGGCTTCATAAGCTTGCAAAATAATCATTGATTTTGTAGTAATTGGAGCTTGTGCTAATAAATATTTATCTGCTAAACTTAAATTATCTCTTTTATCAACAATCTTTGAAGCTTCAATCATTGAAGAGATATTAGCTGCAATAAAAGGACCACTAAAAACCATATTTTCCTTAAAAAACTTCAATACTTTTGTAAGAGAGTTTGTTTTAATATGAGAAGCTAAGGCTTCAAGTTGTTCATTATTTATTTTCACAGAAAATGGAGGTTTTATAGTTTTTATAGGTTGTTCAAACTCTTCTTTTACATGATTTAAAACATCTCTTCTTGTAGCACCTAAAAAACCTGCATCAAATATTTTGTATCGACCTGCCCGACCTGCTATTTGCACAATTTCATTTACATTTATTTTTCGCCTGCTTATTCCATCAAATTTTGTGTCAGTCGTAAAAAGAATATTTTTGATTGGAAGATTAAGACCCATAGCAATTGCATCAGTTGCAATTAGAATATCGCTTATTCCTTCTCTAAATCTTCGGGCTTCATCACGTCTAACCTCAGGGGAAAGATTTCCATATATAACTGAAACTTTATATTTTTTTTGTAGCTTTTGCTTTAATTGTAAAACATCTTTTCTTGAAAATGCAATAAGTGCAGTTCCTGATTCAAGATATTCTAAAGCTGTATGACGAGCTAAAACTTTTAGTGGTGTTTTTCTTTGATGTTTTACAACTTCTAACTCTTCACCAAGATAATCAGCTATTTTTTTTACAGCATCCAAAGCATTTACACTTCCAGTCATAATCACAGTTTTTGCAGGACAGCCAATAATTGCATTAACCCAAGCCCAACCCCTATCAATATCATCTAACATTTGAATTTCATCAATAATTGCCACATCAACATCCAGATTAAAATCAATCATCTCGATAGTAGAACACACATGAGCAGAATCTTCATTTATAATTTGCTCTTCGCCTGTTATTAATGAAACATCAATATTTTCACTTTTTAAGTCTTCATAACCTTCAAGTGCAAGTAATCTAAGTGGAGCTAAATATAATCCACTATTTGCAGCTTTTAACTCTTTCATAGCATTATATGTTTTACCGGAGTTTGTTGGTCCTACAAAAAACTTTAGTTTTCTGTTTAGACTCCTAGCTAATGGATAAAGTGATTTTAAATCACAGTTTAATAAGGTTTGTAGTTGTTCTTGCCAATTTTCTTTCATGGTCGTATTATAGTAAATAGAATATAATATCAGATTAAATAAAGAATATATATTGAAGGTTATAAATGAATTGTGAATATTTCGGTAAATGTGGATCTTGTGTTTTATATGACAAAAGTTATGAAGAACAACTTGAATATAAAATAAATAGAGAAAAAAATAGATTTTCTAACTTTACAAATATTGAATTTGATATATTAAAAAGTGAATCACAAAACTTCAGAAATAGAGCAGAATTTAGAATTTGGAAAAATTATGATGAAAATGATAACACAACAATTTCATATGCAATGAATGATTTTGATAAAAAAGCATTAGAAATAAACTCATGTGAAATTGTTACAGAACATATCAAAGAAATCATGCCAAAACTATTAGAAAAAATCCAAAATGATGAAAAACTAAGATATAAGTTTTATTCAATAGAGTTTTTAAACTCAACAACAAATGATATGCTAGTAACCTTGATATATCACAAAAAACTTGATGAAGAATGGCTTTTAAAAGCAAAAGAACTAGAAAAAGAACTAGATATTAAAATCATAGGACGAAGTCGAGGACAAAAAGTAATATTAAGTGAAGATTTTATAAATGAAACTTTACAAATAGACAATAAGCCTTTTCATTTCCAATATAAAGAAGGTGGATTTACACAACCAAATTCTAAAGTAAATATCAAAATGATTGAATGGGTTTTAAACAATATTCAAAAAAGCGAAAATGATTTATGTGAACTCTATTGTGGTGGTGGAAATTTCACAATACCCCTTAGTAAAAAGTTTGGTAAAGTTCTAGCAACAGAGATTTCAAAAACATCAATAAACTCTGCAAAAACTAACTGTGAATTAAATAATATAGATAATATAGATTTTATAAGAATGAGTGCCGAAGAGTTTGTTGAAGCCCTTCAAGAAAAAAGAGAGTTTACAAGACTTAAAGATATAAATCTAAAATCATATAATTTTGATTCAATCTTCGTAGACCCACCACGTGCTGGACTTGATGATACAACCAGAGCCTTAGTAAAAGAGTTTGACACTATTATTTATATCTCTTGTAACCCAGAAACTTTGCATAGAGATTTAGAGGAATTAACTAAATCACATAAGATAATAAACTTCGCACTTTTTGATCAATTTGCATATACAAATCATATAGAATGTGGAGTTCTTTTAACCAAAGTTTAAACCTAGCTTAGATAGTATTTAAGTTATATTAAAGCCAAGGATGTACTATGATTATTAATCCAAATATTTCAAATATAGCACAACAAACTTACTCAAAAAGTGCTAATAGTAACGCAGGTGGGAAGAGTACAAATACAGAAGAAAAATCTAATGAAGCTATATCTTTAAATATTGATTCTTCAAAAGAAATATAAACTAGTAATGATCTTGATACTATAAAACAAAAAGTTCAAGAGCATGAGAAACAGTTAAAAGTAGATTTTGCGAAAGAATCTTCAAGTTTTTCTAAAGATAATATCACTTCTCAAGAAGGTTCATTATCTAACTCTCAATCTTCAAATATACAAAATTCAGCATATAAATTACTTTCATAGTAATTTATATGCTGAAAAATCAAGATTTCTCAAAATATCTTACTTTTTAATCTAATTTTAAGAATTGGTATGTCATAATTCTCTTATAACTTTTAGGGATCAATGGGTTCCGAAGAGAGTTTTTCTCTATGCTTGTTTTGACAAGAAGGTATTCCGTAGTAAGCTAGACTTTTAGTTTACAATGACGTCATAATTAAAAAGGATTTATTATGGTTATTAACACAAACGTTTCATCAATTACTGCTCAAGAAGCAGCTAAAAATACAAGTAAAAACATTTCAAGTTCATTAGAAAAACTTTCTACTGGTCTTAAAATTAATAAAGCGTCTGATGATGCTTCTGGTTTAGCAATTGCTGATAAATTAAGAACTCAAGTTACTGGTACAAATCAAGCAATTGACAATGGTAACTCTGCTGTTGCATTATTACAAATTGCTGATAAATCAATGTCTGAACAATCTAATATTTTAGATACTGTTAAAGCTAAATTAATTCAAGCAAATACAGCTACAACTTCAACTGCAGGTAAAACAGCAATTGCTAATGATATTAATAAATTAATTACTCAGTTAGATAATATTGCTGACCAAACTAATTATAATGGTATCAATGTTTTAAAAACGGCTGCTTTATCATTTCAAGTTGGAGACAAATCAACTAGTACAATTTCATTAAGTGCTGTTACATCAAACTCTACTAAATTTAGTATTAGTGGATTAAAAACAATTACAGCTGCTGGTTTAACAGCTGGACTTCAAACTACAGTAGATACTGCTTTAACTACTCTAAATGGACTAAGATCTGGTGTGGGTTCTACTCAAAATCAAGTTGAGTCAGCAGTTAGAAACTTAATGACTCAATCAACTAACTTGTCTGCAGCAGAATCTGTTATTCGAGATGTTGATTATGCTCAAGAAAGTGCAAACTTCAACAAACAAAATATTATCTCGCAAGCTGGTTCTTATGCTATTAGCCAAGCGAATGCAACTCAACAAAACGTATTAAGACTTTTACAATAGTAACTAGTCGTTAAAGTAGCAGTTTTACTGCTACTTTGATACATTTCTTTTAAAAAGTATTATACTTTTTCAGTAATCTAATTTTTCACTATATAATTTAAGTATTCTATATAATCTTCTATCAAATCATTAATCTGTTTTAATAAAACTTTCTCTAATTCTTTTAATTTTTTCTTATCATCTTTTAAATTTTTATCGTTAAAATAATAATAAACATATTGAAAAAGTAAAATAAAATAATTATTAAATATTTCAGAAGAAATGACTTTTTTTGTTTTTGTTAGCTTAAATATAATATTTTCATAAATTTTAATGAAATCATCCAAAGAATTTATATCTTGATTCTCATCTTTTGTTTTTTTAATTTCAAAAATACTTGCCTCTAATATATTTTTTTCTTCTTTAAATCTTTTCTTTTCATTCATAGATAATTGATTTTCTGAAATAGAATCCAAATATTTAATAAATTCCAAATTAAAATCTTTTTTGGCAAGTTTTTTATTATTTAATTCTTCAAATTCAATATATTTTATACCCTTTACATATGCCGCACTATCAGATAAGTTATAAATATTTTGATCTTCTTTTTTAAACTGAAGAACTATTTTTTTAATCAAATCTATAGATAATCCAAATAATCTTGTCGAGTAAACTTCTTTTTCTAAATTTGATTTTACAGTAATAATATCCTCAAATAAATTGCTATTCCCACTTTTTAGTTTTTGATTATTATTTCTTTTTAAATTATGATTAACATTAGATTTATAATCAGAGAAATGACTGCTTCCTGTTTCTTGATTTAAAGTTAAATCAAAGCCCAGTAGATATATATTTTTAAAATTTATATCTAGAAATAAAGATAAAAATGCTTCTGCAATACTATGTACTTCATAATAATTAGAATTATCTTTTAATTTTATTAGGGCATCAAATAAAAAAGTTTTTTCTTTCTCAAAAAGTTTTAAAATAAAAGAGGGGGTAGAAGAAGAGCATATAAATATTGTATCTTTTAAATAATCATATTTTCCTAACTCAAATTGTTTTTTTAATCCATCATAATCAGTATCTATTGATATTATTATATCAGGAATAATTTCATGTTTTTGTATTTTTGACAAAACTGCAGCCATTGCAACTACGATAAAGTTTCTCTTTTCTTTTTTTAACCAAGTCATGTTTTTTTCTAAAGAAGGCCCTGCACCTAAACACAGGATAGGAGTATCATTTAATTTAAATTTTAAATTTTTATTTAATGTAGTTAAAATATTGTAATGATCAGCAATATTAGTAAATGTATCTTTTGCAATTCTATGTAACCATCTTTGATGATCAAAAATTGCTACATTACTTTTATGAGAAACATCTAACAAACTGTTAAGAAGAGTTTCATCATTTATTATATCAACAAATTTTATACAATTATTTTCAAAAGGTATATAATTATTAAAAAAATCTTTAAATTTATTTTTTGTTATTTCTAAATCATCCATAATAGAAAATACAACTAAACTATTTAATCCTAATATTTCATAATTAAAAGTAAACAAAGACAATCTAAATATTTCAAGATTTTTTTCATAAATAAAATGGCAAGTAGAATTTAAACTATTTTTTATATCTTCCATATGACGAGCTAATAAAGTACCTAAAAATATAACTTTTTTTACATGTTTAAATTTCTTTTCTTCTTTTTTCTGAGGTATAATTTTCCCATATTCATACATTTGACTGTGTAAAATATTTATCAATCCTTGTTTAGTATCAATATTTTTTTCGAAACTATCTGAATAATTTTCAAATAATGTGAAATTTACTAAATTAATTGTATTTTTTTCATCTAATCTTATCTTTGATTTTATTTTTTCTTTAAAACGTTTGGGCTTTTTTTCATAAAGATATTTATTGTTCTTATTATCATAAATATCAAACTCTCCATCTTTTTCTAAAAATTCTAAAGTAAATCTTTCTTGATAATGTCCTTTTTCAATATATTCTGAAAGTAATTCAACTTTTTTAAATAATTCATAATCAACTTCTCTTAGAAAGTTTAAGTTAACCAAATAATTATTTATTAATGCAGTTTGTAATTGCTCTTCAGCTTTCGTCTCCATTCTTATCCTTATTATATTTTATTCAAATCTAAATAATAATCAATAAACTCTCTAACAGCACCATTTCCACCATTTTTTTTAAGTTTTATAATATTTGGTATTTTTTTAATCTCTTCTATGGCATTATTAGGACAAGCAGATAAGCCTACACTTTCTAAAAGTTCTTTGCAATTAATATCATCACCAATATAAGCAACCTCATCTAAACTTATAGCTTCTTTTTGACAAATCATTTTTGTTACTTCTAGTTTTCCACCATACTCAACGCCTTGATATAGATAATCAACTTTAAGTTTTTTTGCTCTATTTTCTACTATCTTTGTATTTTCACTTGTTATAAGACCTATTTTGACTCCAAATTTTTTTAAAAGTTCAAAACCTTTTCCATCATGGGTATTGAACTTTTTCATTTCATTTCCATGTATGTCATAATACATTCCAGCATCTGTTAAGGTACCATCAACATCGGATAAAAAAAGTTTTATTTTTTTATTTTTTTTATTTTCTTTTTTTAGAATATGTTCTTTCATATAGCTTTCCGCTATATGCCAATCTAAAGGTTCATCTATCTCAATAGAGGTATAATCATTCATAACATATAAATCAATATCACCTGATAATCTATTTTTATCTTTTAATATATTTTTTACTCTATTTATATAAAAAGCTCCATTTTCTAAAAAAAAACCTTCAAAATCTTGACGTCTAGGTCTATTTTTATAATCATAATTCATGGGAGTACCATTTTTATTCCAAAAAAATCTTTTTTCATTTACAACAGTTAAAAGTGAATCTTTATTTGAATCTAATAATTGATTTATTGCATTATCAAAATCATTTGTTTGGGTAATAGGTGAAGTTGCTTGCACTAATAAAAATAGGTCATTATCATCTTGTTTATGTTTTGTAAGAAACTCTAACATTACATCTTCTGTAGGAGAAGTATCTCTAGCATTTTGAGCTTCTCTTTCATAAATAGAAACTTTTTTAAATTTAAACTCTTCTATTGTTTTTATAACCTCTTCACAATCTGTAGCAACATAAACAATATCAATGCTTTTTGATTCTTCAATAGCTTTTAAATTCCAATAAACAAGTGGTCTTCCACAAAACTCTTTAATATTTTTAAAAGGTATTGATTTACTTCCACATCTAAGTGGGATAAAGGCTATATTCATTAATTTTCCTTAATAAAACTTGCTATAATTGTATCTGTAGCATGTAAACTTGCAAGTTGATTTTCGTATGCTTTTGTTAATTCTTCAGAATCTAAAAAATTACCCCACTTTTCATGTCCACCTGGTTTATTTTTACTTAACCAATACAAATGGTTTGATAAAGGATATCGTTGGATATGTTTTATAAACTCAACTTTAAATCCTGCTTGTTTTGCAAGCATTGAAAGTGTATGTTGTGTATATAAATATAAATGACAACTCCAATAAGTAAAATTTGAAAAACCTTCACTTTCATAAATTGTCAACAAGGCATCATTAGCATTTGGAACTTCAATTATAAATTTTCCATTCTTTTTTAATTTCTCTTTTAGTTTTTCCAATATCTCTAAAGGTTCTTTTATGTGTTCAATAACATGAAAAGAGGTTATAATATCAAATTGTTTAGTGCATTCATCAAGATCACTATAAAGTTCAATATTTTCCTCTTTATAAAAAGGTTTAACAGCTTTTTCCAATTCAATTCCACATGCATCTTTGCATAAAGTTTTTGCCTGTTTTAAAAATCCCCCATTTCCACTTCCAAAATCAAGAATCTCTTTATTTACCATGCTATTTTTTATAAAATTAAATCTTCTAGTATCATCTTCATTTGTTTGATTTCTCCATTTTTGAAAATCGAAACTCCCATGCATATTTGATGACTCATAAAAATCATCCCCAATTGTATCTTCAGATAAAAAAACTAATCCACAATCGCAACATTCAAAAATCTCTAAATTTTTATTATCTCGAACACTACCCTTTCTTTTTTTATGCTTTTGGTTATCGCAAAGTTTACATTTCATTTTACTTACTTTCTATTTTTTAACTTATCTCTTTGTACTTGTTCAATTGGAAGGATCTCTTTTTCTTTTCTTTTTAATGCTTTATAAGTTGCATTTAAATCTCTGTTTAATCTTCTTAAACCATCAGGCATTAAAGATGCCGAATGGTCAGTTCCTTTCCAAGTTATATCTTTTGTAAAATGTCTTTCTATCCATCTAGCTCCTAAAGTATAAGCGGCAATATCAATAGCAATACCTAAATGATGTCCTGAAAATCCTATTTCACTTATTCTATTTTCATATTTTTCATACAACCAATTTATTTCCAATAAGGAAACATCTTCAAAAGGAACTGGATATCCGGAAGTACAAGAATAAATCAAAAGTCTACTTTTAGCTTGATCTGTTTCTTCAAAAAACTTAACTATTTCTTCTACTTCTTCTTTGCTTGTCATACCAATTGATAATTGAACTTGACCTTTAAACTCATCTCTTAAAACTTTTAACATCTCAAAATTATTATTACATGCAGAAGGAACTTTTAAAAACTCAGGTTCAAACTCACACATCTCTTTTGCACTTGTTACATCCCAAACTGAAGTTGAATATATTACTCCTATTGAATCACAGTAACTTTTTAATTGGGCATGTTGCTCTTTTGAAAACTCCAAAAACTCTCTATGTTCACCATATGTTTTACCATAAGAATTTGCTGGAACGGGGTGTTCAGTTTCATATTGTTCTTTAGTTAAAAGCTCTTTGTTATTTCTTTTTTGAAATTTAACATATTTTGCACCTGAACTTTTTGCTAAATCAATTAACTCTTTAGCTATTTCAAAATTTCCCATATGATTACATCCAATTTCTGCAATCAATTTGGGCTCTTTGTAATTAAAATTAAAAGCCATTATAATCTCCCATATTTATCTTCATATCTTATAATATCATCTTCTCCAAAATAATCACCTAATTGAACTTCTGCAAATATTAGATTTTCTTTCTCTGAAGTATTAATAACTTTATGTTTAGTTCCTTTAGGAATATATACATATCTTCCTTGTTCCACTACTATAATTGATTCTTCAAGTATAATTTTACCTTCACCTTTTATTATTATCCAATGCTCTTCTCTTCTTCTATGTTTTTGAAGACTTAATTCCTCTTTTGGAAATACTGTAATTATTTTTGATTGTACATGTTCAGCTAATAATGTACTTTTATAGAAACCCCAAGGTCTGTTAAAGACTTCATAATCTAAATCTTTTTCATCCAAAAAAGGTAACTTAAATAAATCATACTCAATATCTTTTAAAAGCATTAGGTGAAATTGCTTTTTTGAAATTATATTTTTTAATTTTCCATCATTTGCTAATATAGGAATAAAGTTTATTTTTTCATATCTAAAATACTCAAAAAGTTTTAAAAAAGACTCCGTATCTTTCATACTTATGAACTCTTTCTCATAACAAATTTTATCTTCTAAAGAGGCTCCAGATATTAATCTTCTTCTAATATCACCTTCAGTTACTACACCTATGGGAATTTCATCTTTATCAACAACTACTAAAAAACTCTTTTTATTAATATCTATTGTTTTTAAAGCATCTAAATATTTATAATTATCTCTGACTATAAAATTTTTAAAACTCAATTATTCTCCCAGTATAAATATATTTAATAACAATATATCTAAATTATTTTTAGCTTTTAATATATTTAGTTTATACTAACCAACTATTAACAAAAAATACCTTATAATATTTAAATGAATGAATCAAATCAATATAATGAACTTCAACAAACATTACAAGAAATTTATATAAAAAATCTTGATTTTTTTAAAGTTCAAGTTCCAAAGATATATAAAAAAGCCTTAGATTTTGAAAAAACAAATGAACAAAGATATTCAATTGAATACCTAAATCAAGAATTCCAACTCTTTGATAAAAAAACAAAAGCTACATTTTATGAAAAAGAACCTTTTAGTGACTCAATAAATAGAATTAATAACTTTAACTTAAGTGCTGCCTTTAGCTTGGTAAAATTAGAACATATTCTTAGAAAAAATCACTATGAAAATGAGATTAATAGTTACCTTTATATAAATAATTTTATAGATAATTTTTCTAATGTAAATATAAAGATAAACAAATTTATTTTTATAGGGACTCTACTTGGAGTACATATAAATGATTTTCATAAAAGTATAAAAGCAAAATCTTATTTAATAATAGAGCCAGACTTTGAAATTTTCAGACTTTCAATGTTTATGACTGATTACACAGAATTAGCCAAATCTTCTAAATTATTTTTTTCTATTGAGGAAGAAGAAACAATTTTTAAAGATATTATCAAAGATTTTTTAGATTATAAATATGAATATAACAATTTAATCCATTATGAGTTAGCACATCAAAATAATAAATCAATACTCGATAACCTTTCTTTAATCTTCACACAATTTGGAGAAATGAGATACCCATTTTCTGAATATATTATAAGTTTAAAAAGAGGATATAAATATTTTTTTGAAGAAAAACGACCAATAATCAACCTATCTAAAACTAACAATTTTTTTAAAAATGATAGAGTGATCTTTTTAGGAGCAGGTGTATCCTTAGCTAAAAATATAGAATGGTTATACTTAAATCACGATAAATTTATTATAGTTGCCGCTTCTGCTGTCTTAAAACATCTTCAAATTCTTGAAATTATTCCTGATATAATAATTATAATGGATGGACAAAAAGATGCTATGATAGAACAATTTAATGTAAAAAATTATATGTATGAAAACTCTATTATTTTATCTTCAATCAAACTCGATGAGAACCTATATGAAATAACTAAAAATACAAATATATTTTTCATGCAAAATTCTTTAGAACTATTTGAAGGTTTTGGATTTTTATCCGGCATTACAATAGGAGATATTGGAGTTGATATATTAATTAAATTAGGTGCAAAGGAAATATACCTTTTAGGAGTTGATGCTTCAATTGATTCAAAAACTGGAAAAACGCACGTCGGAACGCATAAATCTTCTAAAAAAATAAATCTGAATAATATAAAAAATGATAAAGTAGACTTTCAAAATAATATAGTTTTTGTAAAAGGAAACTTTATAAAAGAAGTTCCTACATTATTGGAATATACAGATATGATTGATAACCTAAATATTATAATATCAAATAATAAAGACATTAATATCTATAATTTAGGGGATGGAGCTTTCTTTGAAGGAACTACTCCTTTGAAACCCACTGAAATTAATGTTAGAAATATCAATAAAAATAATCTTCAGAAAGAACTTATTTCTAATTTTTATTCAATTTCAAAAAAAGAATTATCAACACTAGATAAAAAAAGAATTCAGAAAGAAAAAGAGATATTAAAAAGATTAAATTCAATAGATTTCAAAAGTGACTTTATTAAAGACTTTTGTGGACTAAAAAATAATTTCTCTGACTCAATTATTTTTAAAATATTAGAAAAATATTTTAAACTAATTTTACCTTATGCTAATTTTTTAGAAGATAAAAATTTATCCTCTAAATTGATATCTAATCAAAGTAAAGAAATTTTAAATAATTTTAATAAAATCTTCGAAAAAATCAATATTAAATAAGAAAGTAGGTGAATATGTCAATATTATCAAGAAAAGAAAAAACATATGGCGTTCTTCATACTGAAAATTACTTTTCATTTATAGGTTTTTGTAAAAAAGTTAATAGTGAAGAAATCCAGAATATTGATATTTATTTAGACGATCAGTTAATTGATACAATTTTAGCCGATAAAAAACTTGAAAAAATAGATGATATTTATGATATTGAAGGTTTTGGATTTAAATACAATTTAAATGAAAAAGATATTGGTTCAAAAAGTACTATATCTTTTAAAAATCATATTACACAAGAAAATCTTCAAAATTCTCCATATGAACTAATGGATAAAACAAGTCAAGGATTTAATGAAGCAATTTTTTTACATAGTTTATCTCAAGCAAATAATGATAATAAGATTAAAGACATTTTTTGTCCAAATACTATTGGGTTTCTAGCTACAGATATAAATTTAAATGATTCATCTTTTATGAACTTCATCCACGATTTAAAAGTACGGTTTCCATCTATAAAATTTGTTGGGTTTACATATGAATCTATACCTAGAACAACTTATGATATCCATATAGAACAGATAAATAGTTTAATAGAATTAGTATCAAAATGTTCAATATTTATATCTAATCGATATTTAAATTACGATCATAAAATATTATTACTTGAAAAGGTTTTAGTAAAATCTGATTTTGTATGTCCTATAATTTTTGATGAGAGATTAAGTTCTATGAATTTAGAATCTTTTGAAAGTTTGATTAAATCAGCACCGTATGATCCAGTATGTGATGACTATTTAAAATTAGGATTAAGTCAAAATCATAATCGTTCAGCAATCAAAACAGTATATAAAGAAATATTACACATAAATACCGATACACTAAATTTTAAAGAAATGTATGTTCACCAATATTATGGAGATATAATTGAGAGTATTTTGAACTCTAAAGATAGTAGATTAATTTTTAACAAAATTTGGAAATTATATGTAAAAAATATTTTTAACTAAGGATTAAAAAATGGAAAATTTCATATCTAATTATATTTCAAAATTGACTACTCTATTAAAAAATATAGATATTGAATCAATAACTAATATTATTTTAAAATTAGAAAAAGTACACTCAACTAATGGCAAAATTTATATTATTGGTAATGGAGGAAGTTCAGCGACTGCTTCACACATGGCAAATGATTTTTCTGTAGGATTAAAACTTAGAGAAATTAGAAATTTTAATGTAGAAAGTTTAAGTGATAATAATTCAATTTGTACTGCAATTGCAAATGATATAGGATATGAAAATATTTTTTATGCACAATTAAAAAATAAACTTACAAAAAATGATCTTTTAATCGCCATTTCATGCAGTGGCAAGAGTGAAAATATTATTAAAGCCGTTGAGTACGCGAAGGAAATTGGTACTTCAATAATTGGAATGACAGGTTTTGAAGGAGGTAGATTAAAAGAAATTGCAGATATAAAATTTCACATAAATACCAACGAAGGTGAATATGGATTAGTTGAAGATATGCACATGATTCTTGACCATATAATTTATTCATATTATGTATCTTTAAAACCTGAAACAAAATCTACTTATACAATGGATTAGAAATGTTAAAAATTGGTATAGTAGGGTTTGGTAAAATTGGGCAAATTAGAGCTTTAGAACTATCTAAAAATGAACATACAATAGTAAAAGCTATATTTGATATAAATGAACCATATAATTTAGATAGTAGTATCGTATTTTGCCACTCTTTTGAAGAACTTTTAGATCAAGATATAGATGCCGTATTTATATGTACATTCAATAATGTACTTGCAGATTATACAACTAAAGCATTGAATGCTGGCAAACATGTTTTTTGTGAAAAACCTCCTGCACGAACAAGTAAAGAGTTATTATCAGTAATAGAAGTGGAAAGAAACTCAAACTTGATATTAAAATATGGTTTTAATCATAGATATCATTACTCAGTAATGGAAGCAAAAAAAATTATCGAGTCTGGAAGCATGGGGAAATTACTATGGCTTAGAGGAGTATATGGTAAAGCGGGAAGTATTGATTATGATAAAAATTGGAGAAATTATCGTGAATATTCAGGAGGAGGCATACTTATTGATCAAGGTATTCATATGCTTGATTTAATGAGATATTTTGCAAATCAAGATTTTATTCATATAAATAGTTTTGTAACAACTTCATATTGGAATATTGAAGCAGAAGATAATGCTTTTGCTATTATGCAATCGAATGAAAAAGTGACAGCGATGCTACATTCCAGTGCTACACAATGGAAACATAAGTTTTTACTTGAAATGTGTTTTGAAGAAGGTTATATAAATCTTGATGGAATATTATCAGCAACAAGGAGTTATGCTCCAGAAAAATTAGTTATTGGAAGAAGAGAATTTGAAGACATAACTTTTGCTATGGGGAAACCAAAAGAAACTACTACATGGTTTGAAAATGATGATTCATGGAAATTAGAAGTGGATGAATTTATAGATGCTATTTTAAATAAAACACCAATAATAAATGGCACAAGTCAAGATGCTTTTGAAACATTAAGATTAGTTGAAAGAATATATGAAAATTCTGGATTTTACAGTGATAAATAATCTAATTGTTGGGGTCACAACTGTTGCTTTCTCAAAAAATGAGCAACTTATTTCTCATTTAAATAATTTTGGTTTTAAACAAATATTAATAAATACTCCATTAAAGAGATTTTCTAAAACTGAATTAATTAATTTTTTATCTAAATGTGATATAGCTATAGTAGGATTAGATATTATTGATGAATCAGTATTATCATCTCTACCAAAATTAAAGGCTATATCAAAATATGGAGTAGGACTGGATAATATAGACCTTGAGGCATGTAATAAATATAAGGTACAAGTTTTACATACACAAGGTATAAATAAACGTTCTGTATCAGAATTAGTATTAGGCTCTATGTTAAGCCTTATTAGAAATATTTATGTATCATCGAACTTATTAAAAAATAATATTTGGCAAAAAGATGGAGGGACACAATTAAGCAATAAAACAATTGGAATTATTGGAGTTGGTAATGTAGGTAAAGATCTAATTCAACTATTAAAGCCGTTTAATTGTAAAATTCTTGTAAATGATATAATAAATCAAAATGAATACTATCAAAATAATAATCTAATAGAAACATCTAAAGAAAAAATATTTAAAGAAGCAGATGTAATAACAATACATACTCCACTAGATACTACTACAAAATATTTAATAAATATAAAATCATTAAAAATGATGAAACCAACTACTTTGATTATTAATACAGCTAGAGGTGGTATTGTAAATCAAGATGATTTAAAGTGGGCTTTGAAAAATAATATTATAGCTGGTGCAGCAATCGATGCATATGAGATAGAACCACCTGAAGACAAAGAATTACTTAGTTTTCAGAATCTAATTAATACACCTCATATAGGTGGAAATGCAGAAGAAGCAGTACTGGCTATGGGATTAGCTTCAATTACAAATATAATTGAATGGACAAAGGAAAAATAATGGCAATTATTGGAAATGTTTTTAAATTAAAAATATTTTTAAAAAAACACAAACTAGAAAAAGTTTTTGATTATTTGGAACAAGCATTAAATCCAAACAGTGAAATAAATAAACGAATATATTCTCTACCTGTTGGTTCCTTTGATAAAGTACAGATAGATGATGATATTTTTGCTTTAGAACAAGTATTTTATACAAAGAAAAGAGAAGAATGTTTTATAGAATCTCATAAAAACTATATTGATTTTCAACTAATCCTTTCAGGTAGTGAACAAATGGAATATATTGATATTGATAAATTAGAAGTCAGTAAAGAATATTGTTCTATAAAAGATTTAACCACTTATAAATTAGTTGATAATACTTCAAAGTTTTTACTACAAAAAAATGATTTAGCCATATTTTTTCCAGATGATGGGCATATTGGTTTACCTAAATTTAAAACTAGTGAATTAGTATATAAAACAGTAATAAAATTACCTATTTCAAAGTGGAGGAATTAAATTGTTATTAGATTTTAAAAATAAAAAAGTATTAATTACAGGTGCAACGAGAGGAATTGGATTTGAAATAGCTAAAGCATTTGAGGAATTAAATGCAACTGTAATTATAACTGGAACTAAAGATAACTTCATAACAAAAGAATTTAATTGCCATTATGAGAAATTATTTATAAATAACGAGAATAATTGTAAAAATCAAATTAACTCAATTATAAATAAATATAACGGTTTTGATATTTGTATAAATAATGTTGGCATAAATAGAATTAATCCTATAGAAAAAACTGATTATGAAGATTTAGAAAATATAATTTTAACTAACTTAACTGCACCAATATACATTACATCTTTAGTTTCAAAAAAAATGATAGAAAATAAAAAAGGTTCCATTATAAATATAGGCTCAATTTTTGGAACAGTCAGTAAAATGGGAAGAAGCCCCTATACTGCTACAAAATCAGGTATTATTGGAGTTACTAAAACTATGTCGATTGATTTAGCTGATCATAATATATTGGTAAATTGCGTTTCTCCAGGATTTGTTGATACAGAACTTACAAGAAAAGTCTTAGGAGAAGAACAAATGAAAATTATGGCGAAAAGAATTCCCTTGAAAAGACTAGCTAGTGCAAAAGATATTGCACCTCTAATATTATTCTTATGTTCTGAATTTAATACATATATAACTGGACAAAATATCATCATAGATGGAGGGTTTACCCTTGAATAAAATAGATATATTCTCTGATAAAGAAACATATGAACTTATAATTGATACCAATTTTCAAGATATTTTAGAGCTATTAGAAAGTACTAAAGCTGTAATTATTGATAAAAATGTTTTTGATTTATATAATAAAGATTTAAAAATTGAAAAAGACAAAATCATTCTTATAGAGGCTTTAGAAGATAAAAAAAGACCAGAATATGCCTTAGAGATTTGTGAAAAACTAATGCATTTAAACATAAAAAGAAAAGATACTATTATTGCGATTGGTGGAGGAATAACTCAGGACCTAGCGACATTTAGCATGAGTATCCTATTTAGAGGAATTAAATGGATATGGATACCTACAACTCTTCTTGCACAAGCTGACAGTTGTATAGGAGGGAAAAGTTCACTAAATTTTAAAGAATGGAAAAATATTATAGGAAATTTCTACCCACCTTCTAAAATCTTTATTTTTACAAAATTTCTTTCAACATTAAAAGAAGATGACATACGTTCTGGTATTGGTGAAATATTAAAAGTTCATTTACTTTCAGGAAAAGAATCAACAAATTTAATTATTCAACAACTAAATGAATATAAAAAAAATAACTCAATTTTATCAACAATGATTTATAATTCACTAAATTTTAAAAATAGAATTTTAGAAATAGACCCTCTTGATCAAGGGGAAAGATTAAAAATGAATTATGGGCATTCTTTTGGTCATGCCTTAGAATCAGCTACAAACTTTCGAATTCCCCATGGTATTGCAGTAAATATTGGTTTAGATATTGCAAATTTTATCGCTTATAGAATAGGAAATATAAAAGAAAATGATTTTAATACTTTACATGATTTATTATTTTTAAATTTAAAGACATCAGATTTTATAAGTTTTAATTTTGAAGTTTTTATAAAAGCCTTAAGAAAAGATAAAAAAAATGATTTAGATTGTTATAATTTAATTATTCCTATTTCTTATGGAGAAGTAGCATTAAAATCTTTTAAAATGAATAATGAAATAGAAATACTTGTTCAAGAATATTCAGAAAAATTTTATAAAGGGATAATATGAGAAATTTGGGAAAAATAGTTTTACATATACCTGCAAGAGAAGGAAGTAAAAGAGTCCCAAGAAAAAATTTTCGACTTATGAATAATAAACCCATGATTTCATACACTATTGATGCAAGCATAAAGGCAAATATAACTAAAGAAATGTATGTAAATACAGATGATACAGAAATTATAGATTACGTGATAAAGACATATACAGATTTTAAAATTTATAAAAGAGATAAAAAACTTGCAGAGGATAAAGCAACTAGTGAAGATTTTAATTACGATATTATGAAAAAACTTCAAGCAGACACATTAATTATGATTAATCCTGTATGTCCATTAGTTACTACTGAAGATATAATAAATACTTTTGAAACATATAAAAACAGTACGTGTGATACACTTATAACCTCAAGTTCAACACAAATGCAAACTTTTTGTGATGGGAAAGCTATAAATATAAAAATTAATGAACCTTTAGCTCCAAGTCAAGATAATGAAAAAATATCTATACTTAATTGGGCAATTACAATATGGGATGCTAAAAAATTTATGAAAAGAATAGAAAATAAAGGATACGGTTCTTTAGGTGAAAATAGAATTTTATTTGATATCAATCCTTTACATGCAATTAAAGTTAGTGAAGAAAAAGATTTTTTATTAGCAGAAAAATTATTACAAATTAAGGTTTAAAAATGGAAGTATTGATTCTTGCAGGAGGTTATGGCACGAAACTTAGTGAAAAGAGGGGAAAAACCAATACATTGGAATACAATAGATTACGAGATTAATCATGATCAAAATCAAAATAAAGAATGGACTAAATAGATGAAAATAATTAATACACCTATTGAAGGTTTAAAAATATTTGAACCTAGAATATTTGAAGATATAAGAGGTAAATTTGTAAAAACATTTACAAATGATTTTTTTATAGAAAATGGCTTGAATATAGATATAAAAGAAACTTATTATACAATATCTCATAAAGATGTAATAAGAGGTATGCATTTTCAAACACCTCCTCATGATTATATAAAATTAGTATATGTACCCTCTGGAAGTATTTTAGATGTAGTTTTAGATATAAGAGAAAATTCCCCTACTTATGGAGAATACTTTTCTATTAAACTATCAAGTGAGAATAGAAAAATATTAATTATTCCTATAGGATTAGCTCATGGCTTTAAATCTTTAGAAAATAATACAAATGTAACCTATATGCAAACAACTTGCTATTCTCCAAGTAATGATGATGGAATTAAGTATGATTCTTTTGATTTTAATTGGGAATCTATTAATCCTAAATTATCAGATAGAGATTTATCCTTTCAAAACTTTAACAATTTTATAACTCCTTTTAAAGCTGAACTAATTAAATGAAAATACTAGTTACTGGAGCAACAGGATTTATTGGACAAAACTTAGTGAAGTTTTTAATTGATAAGAACTATGAAGTTCATTGTATAGTAAGAAGTAAAAGTAATATTTCTAAAATAAATAATAAAGTCAAAATATTCAAATATGATGAAAATATTGATAGTTTAATCATCTATCTTAAAAAAGAAAAATTCAATGGTGTTATTCATTTAGCATCTTTATTTTTAACAACACATAAGGAAAATGATATATCAAACTTAATATCTTCAAATATAAAGTTCGGCACAGAACTTCTAGAAGCTTGTATTAATTCAAATGTTCAATGGTTTATAAATACAGGAACTTTTTGGCAAAATTATAAAAATGAGAAATATAACCCTATAAATCTTTATGCAGCTACAAAAGAAGCATTTCAAGATATTGCTAAATATTATACTGAGACATCAAATTTAACTTTTACAACAATAAAGTTAAATGATACATTTGGTCCAAGTGATACGCGAAATAAAATATTTAACATTTGGAATAAAATAGCAAAATCAGGTGAATCTTTAAGTATGTCAGCAGGAGAACAAATAATTGACATCAGTTATATTGAAGATGTTATCAATGCATATTATATTTTGATTAAGCATTTAAATTCAGATGAAAGATTTGAATTTAAAAATAAAGTATTTGCAGTCAAATCAGAGGAAAGAATGACTTTAAAGGAACTTTCAAAAGTTTTTGAGAATGCAACAAATACTAAGTTAAATATCAATTGGGATAGAAGACCTTACCGAAATAGAGAATGTATGTTTCCTTGGGAAGATAGTAAGATAGTTCCAAATTGGAAGCCAAAATATACTTTAAAACAAGCGATAATAAAAACTTTTGAAGAAGATTGAAATGACACAACAAGAACAATTAAAAAAAGAAATTCTAAATAAAACAAAAGAATACTATGAATTAGTACATAAGCCTATGCAAGATAAAAAATTTGTAGATGGTGAATCTAGAGTAAACTATGCAGGTCGAGTATTCGATGAAACAGAGATTCAATATCTTGTTGATAGCTCACTTGACTTTTGGCTAACTTATGGTGACTATTCTAAAAAATTTGAAAAACAACTTTCAAAATACCTAAATGTACGATGGAGTTTTTTAGTTAATAGTGGAAGTTCTGCAAATCTTTTGGCATTTTACACATTAACTTCTCCTCTTTTAAAAGAGAGGCAAATAAAAAGAGGTGATGAAGTTATTGCTGTAGCTGCTGCATTTCCCACAACAGTGGCACCTATTGTTCAGTATGGTGCAATTCCTGTTTTTGTTGATATGGAACTTAAACATTTTAACATTGATATCAGTGGGTTAGAGAGTGCCCTAAGTTCAAGAACTAAAGCGGTTATGATTGCGCATACCTTAGGAAATCCGTTTAATATCAAAGCGGTAAAAGAGTTCTGTGATAAACATAATCTCTGGCTTATTGAAGATAATTGCGATGCTCTTGGAAGTATCTACGATGGAAAACTCACTGGAACTTGGGGAGATATAGGTACAAGTAGTTTTTACCCTCCTCACCATATGACTATGGGAGAAGGTGGAGCAACGTATACAGACAACCCACTTCTTAAAAAGATAATGCTAAGTATGAGAGACTGGGGAAGAGACTGTTGGTGTGAAAGTGGCGTAGATAATACCTGTAACTCAAGATTTACACAGAGTTTTGGTGACTTACCGAAAGGGTATGATCACAAGTATATATATAGTCATTTTGGGTTTAACCTTAAAGCTACAGATATGCAAGCTGCTATAGGCCTTGCTCAACTTCAAAAACTAAATAGTTTCACTAAAGCTAGAAGAGAGAACTTTGATATGCTTTATGAAGGTTTAAAGGACTTAAAAGAGTTTAGCTACTTCACTCCTCAAGAAAATTCTACTCCAAGTTGGTTTGGTTTTATGATAATACTAAAAGATGAATCAGAATTTAGTAGAAATGAAATTACAAAATATTTAGAAGATAATGGTATCCAAACGAGAAATTTATTTGCAGGTAACCTTATAAAACATCCATTAATGGAAACTTTACAAGAAGATATCGATTATAAGCAAATAGGTGATTTAAGTAATACCAATAAAATCATGAATGATAGTTTTTGGGTAGGTGTTTACCCAGGAATGACAGAAGATATGCTAAATTATATGATAAAAAAAATCAGAGAATATGTAGGAGGATACAATGGATAAATCAACACCTATGAGAATTGACTTAAACAATAGGACAAAACTAGAAACTGTAATACCACTATCCACACCTTTCATTATAAATGTAGATCCTGCAGATTCTTGTAACTTTCAATGTGGTTTTTGTCCTACTGGAGATAGAAAACTTATGAAAGAAATTGGACGTCCTTTAAAGGCTATGGACTTTAATCTTTTTAAAAAAATTATAGATGATATAGAAGAATTTGACACCCCAATAAAAGTACTTAGATTATACAAAGATGGAGAACCTCTTATTAATCCAAATTTTGCAAAAATGGTAGCATACGCAAAAAAAAATAAAAACATTCTAAAAATTGATACTACTACAAATGCCTCCTTACTTACTCCACAAAATAGCTTAGAAATAGTAGAAGCAGGACTAGACAAAATTAATATATCTGTTGAAGGAGTAAATGCCAAACAGTATATGGAATTTTCTAAATATAAAATAGATTTTGATAAATTTGTAGAAAACATTAAATTTTTCTATGAAAATAAAAAACAATGTGAAGTTGTAGTAAAGATAAATGGTGATGTATTGACAAGTGAAGATAAAAAGTTTTTTTTAGATACTTTTAAAAATATAGCTGATGGCGTATACATAGAACATATAATGTCATGTTGGCCTGAGTTTGAATTAAGAGATGGTCTTGAAGTTAATCAAGAACAAGGTATTTATGGCCAAGAAATAAAAGAAGTTGATGTTTGCGCATATGTTTTTTACTCTTTCTCAATAAACTCTGATGGGAAAGCTAGTTTATGTTTCCTAGATTGGTCTAAAAAACTTCTAATAGGTGATGTAAATGAAGAATCAGTTAAAGACATCTGGTTAGGAGAAAAGCTTAAATCTTATCAAAAAATGTTCTTAGAAGGTAAAAGAAAACAACATGATGTATGTAAAGATTGTGGTCAAATGTCTCATGGTATGCCTGATAATATTGATGATTATAAAGAAATATTACTAAAAAAACTAAAGGATTAAATATGATAGAAGAATTTGAAGAACTCCTAAAAATAGATAACTGTATGGAAGATTTTTTTAAAAAATATAATGGTCAAAAGATTATTTTATTTGGAGCAGGTTTTTCAAGTATTAATTTAATAAAAAAACTTTCAGAACAAAATATCCCTATTTCTGCCATTTGTGATAACAATGAGAAAAAATATGGAAAATATCTTAATGGAGTGAAGATTATTTCATTAAATAAAGCGAAAGAATTATATCCTAATGGGATTTACATAATATCATCCCATAACTATTTCTGGGAAATACATAAAAACTTATTAGAAAATATTCCAAAAGAACAAGTTTGTAATATTGATTTTGAATGTGCTCACTATTTTTATGGATACACTTTTAAAAAATTCTTTAGTGATAATATAAAAAAATTTGAACAAGTATACAATTTATTTGATGATCTTTACTCTAAAAAACTTTTTCTACAAGTTCTGAAGTCACATTTTTCAGGAGAAAGACAAGAGTTTGATAAATCATTTACGGGAAAAGAAGACTGGTATTTATTTAATACTCTATTAAAACCTACAAAAGAGTCTACCTATATTGATTGCGGAGCTTATGATGGTGATACAATATTACTTTTTAATAAAGCTGCAGAGAATGGATTTAATAAAATATTTGCACTTGAGCCTGACCCAACAATTCAAGAAAATTTAATTAAAACTATACACGAAAATAGTGTACAAAATGTTGAAGTGAAAAAAGTTGGAGCTTACAATAAAAAAGACACTGTTTATTTCGAACAAAGTGGTGTTTATTCTAATATTTTAGAAAACAACCCAAATTCTAGTAAAAATAACTTAATAGAAATTCATGTTGATGCAATAGATAATATAATAGAAAATCATAAAATTGATATAATAAAAATGGATATTGAAGGAGCTGAATATTTTGCACTTAAAGGATCAAAAAATACAATAAAGAAATACTCACCTAAACTTGCGATTTGTTTGTATCATAACTATGAAGATTTCTTAAGAATTCCTCTTATGATCAAGGAACTAAACAAAAATTATAAATTTTACTTAAGACACCAATCCTTTGGATGTACAGACACTATACTGTTTGCTATTGAGGATAAGAAGGAATAATGATGCTTACAAATGAACAAAAAAAACAACTTTTAACTAAAGGCTATGTTATAGTTAAAGACTTATTCTCTTATGATGAAATTAAACCTTTAATTAATTATGCAAATACAGTTTTAGATGAAGTGGCTAAAATGTTATATAAAGATGGTCATATTTCAAGTCTTTATGAAGAATATGATTATACTAAAAGACTAAATCTAATTCATAAAGAGTATAATGATGCAGCAGTAATAACTACATTACAGAAAAAAATGGGAAAACCTTTATTTAATTTTTGGAATAATAAGAAATATTTAAATATAGCGAAACAACTTTTAGGGGGAAATATTGATGGCCATCCTTTTTGGACACTTCGTTCACAAGTACCAAATGAACAGTTATTAACTGTTCCTTGGCATCAAGATGCAGCATACTTAAAAAAGGATGCAGATCCTGTATTTATATTTTGGACACCACTTACTAATGTAGATAAAAATAGTGGTTGTATGGAAATTATTCCAACTAAACTAGTAGGAAGAGAAGCTAAGGTCTATAAGCATTCTGTTCAGAATCTTCATAATTCATGGTATTTACAATTAACCGATAATGTTGATTTTGAAGAGATAGTAACTTGTGAAATGAATATAGGGAGTGTACTAATATTTAATGATTCAATTATTCATCGTACTTTAAATAACACTTCTACTAATACAAGATGGAGTTTTGATATTAGATATATGCGACAAAATAATACAACGGGTACAAATCAAAAAAGTATCCCTCTTTTAAGAAAAAAATCTTTTAATGAAGAGGATAAAGTAACTAAAAATAATTTCTTAGAAAATACAGTACATGAAAAGCCGGAACCAGATTACCCAACTAATTTTAGAAAAAATATGTGGTGGTTAGATAGATGGACAAAAAAATAAATGATTATTGATAAAGAACTTGACACTATTCTTCAATATAAGCCTAATGTAAAAGAGAAAACCTCTTTTGAGGATAAACAAATTATCCTTTACGGAGCAGGTGCCATGGGTCAAATGGCACTAGACTTTATAGATAAAATAGATATTATCCCTAAATATTTTATAGATAAGAATAAAAAGGGTCAAGTAAAAAATATTAAAATCTTATCACCTTTTGATATTTCAGTTAAAGACAAAGAAAACTCTTTATTTATAATATGTATTGTAAAAGCATCACTTAACGAAATCACTTTAGAGCTTCAAGACTTTGGTTTTAAAAATATAATTCATTTTTATGACTATAGCAACTTGTTTTTGTCTGATTTCTTAACAAATGGATGGGATAAATTTACTCTATCAAATGAAGAAATAGAAAAAATAAAATTTATACTTAAGAAATTATCTCATGATGAAATATCTACAAAACATTATTTACAATTTTTATGGTGGAGATTAAAAAAAATAGAAAAAGTTTATGAAAATGTCTCAATCTTACATGATAAGAAATATTTTAATGCTCCATGTTTTGTTAAACTAAATAGTGTAGAAAGATATTTAGATGTAGGGGCACATCATGGGACAACAATTCAACACTTCTTAGAAGCTTCCAATAATAACTTTGATTTCATTTGGGCAATTGAACCAGATATAAATAATTTTGATATATT
The DNA here is from genome assembly GCA_002869565.1 of Arcobacter sp. Taxonomy (GTDB): domain Bacteria; phylum Campylobacterota; class Campylobacteria; order Campylobacterales; family Arcobacteraceae; genus Halarcobacter. The sequence continues at coordinate 54,746 of PKUJ01000018.1, read as the reverse complement.
GAAAAGCTCTATAACAAATATATCATCTTCAAAAATTAGTTTATATAATAATGCAATTTCAAATAAAGAAGGAAATTTAAAGTTTATTGATAAACTTAGCTTTGCTTCGAAAATTGATATTAAAGGTATAAAAGAAGTTAAAACAAACAAGATTGACAATTTAAATTTAAATCCAACAATAATAAAATTACATATTGAGGGACAAGAATTAAATGCTCTTAAGGGGGCTAAAAAGACAATAGAAAAACATAGACCTATCATTATGGTACTTGCAGATCACAATGAGGATGGATTATATGATATCCCTAATTTTTTAATAAATATTACAAATTATGAATTATTTTTCTACCTTCATGACTATTGTGGTAATTCTGCGATATTTTACGCTATACCAAAGGAGAGACTATTTTGAAATCTAAAATAAGTATCTGTATCCCAAATTATAATAATGAAAAATACTTAGATATTTGTATACAAAGCGCACTTAATCAAGAGTATGAAAATACAGAAATAATTTTTATAGATGATGCATCTACTGATAAATCACTTGAGATTGCAAATAGATATTCTGAAAAAATAAAGGTTTATAAAAATGATACAAATTTAGGTCAAGCGAATAATACAAATAGAGCTATATCTTTAAGCAGTGGAGATTTTATTGTGATACTTCACAGTGATGATCAACTTTTCCCAACTTTTTGTAAAACATTAATACCTCTAATTGAAAGCTCCCCAAATATCGTTATGGCAGTAGGAGAAAGGCAAGAAACAGATGAAACAGGAGAGATAGAAAAAATCACTCCATTTTATAATACAGATTGTACTATCTCTGGGGAAAAACAAGCTAAAGTTTTTATGATGATGTCTTTTTTACCATGTCAAGTTTTATTTAGAAAAAAAACTTTTTTTGACTCAGGAATGATAAATGAAAGACATATTATTAACCTTGATGGACTATTATGGTTTCAGCTCTCTTTGCATGGAGATGTCGCATATACTAAAAATGAAGTATCTATTTACAGAATACATCAAGAAAATACAACTTCTACATATAATAAAACTTTAAATCATATGATAGAATATTATACTACTTTAAGTGAAATGTTTAAATTAGCAAAAGGAAGAGAATATTTAGAACAATATTTCTCACAAGCAGAAAAAAGAGTAGCTGTTCTAACTCTTAGATATTTAAAAGATATACTTAAAAATAAAGATTTTAAATTAGCAAAACAATATTTAAAATTAGCAGAAGTATTTGATGAAGAGATAATAAAGAACAGTGAATATATGGAGATTTACAAAATTCTAAATAGTACAGAAAAAAAACGTGAATTAAAAATATTAAACTTTTTAAAAAACTCTTCAAAAAGAAAATTTAGTTATGATCCTCCTGAAGGTTCAATAATAAAGGCTTAATAATGACTAATACGGTAATTAATAAATTCAAAAATAAAAAAATTATAGTCTTTGGGGCTGGAAAAATAGGGAAATTAACAATAGGTTTCTTTAATGAAGAGAATATAAAACTAACCTATATATGGGATAATAATTTTAAAAAATGTGATCCTATTAAAAATTATGAAATAACTAAACCTAATTTTGAACTAAAAGACAAAGATAAATATATTATAATAGTAACTATTTTTGCACAAGAAATATCAAAAGAAATAAAAGAAAACTTTAAAAGTAATGGTTTTACAAATATTATCTACAAAAGGGAAGATCTAAATAATATTTTCTACCAAAAATGTAAATATAAGCTTGACAATAATACATTTTCATTCAAACTAAATAAATGTCATCTATGCCCTTGTTCAAAAGATATAAATAATAGATGTGATATTTATGATAAATTCGTTGAAAAAGAATTAACTAAAAAGAACTATACAAAAAGTTTAGGAGTGACAATTCCTTCAATGGGAATACTAGTTTCAAATAAATGTAATTTAAAATGTATTGGATGTAATCAGTTAAGAGACAAATATGATTCAACTAGTTACCTTGATTTAAATTATAAAGATATTATTTCAGACATGAGAAAGATATCAAAAAGTGTTGACCTAATTGAAAAGGTTGTTCTTGTAGGTGGAGAACCTTTTTTATATAAAAATATTGAAGAAGTAATTGAAGAACTCTTAGATATTGAAAATATTGGTATTATCCAGCTTATAACAAATGGTACTATTCTTCCAAAAAATGAAAAAATTTATTCTCTATTAGCAAGTCCTAAAATAAAAATAGAAATTAGTAGTTATGAAGACTATATTACAGCAAAACAAAACAAAAATGTACTTCGCATGATTGATACTTATAAAAAATATAATATTAATTTCGATTATATAAGAACACTTCAATGGTTTGACTTTGGGGATTTCAAACATAGAGGATATAATAAGAAAGAATTATCAAAGGTATATAATAGTTGCTGTTTTATATCAAATGACTTATTTAATGGACAATTACACAAATGTGCAAGAAGTGCTTTTTCTACTCATCTAAATATTATTGATGACCTTGATTATGTTAATATTAGAGAAGGAAATGAAGAAAAGTTGACTGAAAAAATAAAAAAATTCTTAGAAAATAAGAGTCCTAAAATTTGTCATTATTGTAATGGTACATCTTCTTTAACTATTCCAGCTGGAAAACAGAAAAGATTGTCTAGGAACTAAAATATGAGTATTAATATAAGAAACTGCCCAAATTGTAATTCAGAAAAAAACAAATCTATATTTTCTAAAAAATTAAAGAATTTTGATAAATTTAAATTATTGTGTGACTATAAAATTGTTCAATGTAATGATTGTAATTTCATTTATAATAATAATATTGATAATAAATTACTTAATGAATTCTACTCAAAAGAAAGTTTATACTCTAGTGATAGTTCATATGGCACAGGAGGAAATAATAGTGGAGATATTAAAAGATATTCAACATATATGGAAATACTCTATCGACATCTTAATCATAACAGTATAATTTGTGATGTTGGATGTGGGAAAGGTGGATTTATAAAATTCCTTCTTGAACAAAAATACAATAATTCAATGGGATTAGAGCTAGATAAAAGGCTAATAAAGTTATCCGGTTCAGATAAAATTCTAGAAACAAAGCTATATAATTACCCCCTTCAAGATAAAAAAATAGATTGTTTTGCCTTTACTCACGTATTTGAACATATACTAGAATTACAAAAAGTCATCACAGAAATATCAAGATGTTTAAAAGATGATGGTTTACTATTTATTGAAGTTCCAGATGCACAAAATTATAGCAAAAAACCTGTATTTGATTTTTACTGGTTTACAATCAAAGAACATATAAACCACTTTACCCTATCTAGTCTTAATACTTTTATGAATAATAATGGATTTGAACTAATAGAAAAACAACAAAGTGGAATTAAATATAATAATGAAAGCTATTCATATCCATCACTTAGATGTCTATTTAAAAAAACATCTCAAAAAATGCTTAGAAAAAATCATATTGAAAGTTTCTCACTTGATTCTTATATCAATCAAGAAAAAGAAAAAACTAATATTCATAAAAAAGAAATCCATAAGATACTAAGAAAATATAACTATATTTACTTTTGGGGAATTGGTCAAGAGTTTTTAACATTAACTTCTTTCATAAATATTGATATTTCTTCTCAAAAAATATTTTTAATTGATAAAAACATTAATAAACAAAATTTGACTTTTGAAAATAAAAAAATTTGTGATCCTTCTTCAATAAACCTAAATGATCCAAAAAATACATGTATCATAATATGTTCAGTATTCAATAATAATATTATAAAAAAAGACATCCTAAAGTTTCATAAGGAATTACACTTCTATGAAATATAAAATATTGCATTTAACACCTCATTTAGGGGGAGGAGTAGGTACTGTACTTAGAAGTTATCTAAAAAAAGAAAATATATATACTCATAAAGTTTTTTCTTTAGATACTATAAATGAATTATCAAAAGAAATAATGACTAACAAGCATATATCTTTTAAAGAATCAGTATCTAGTAAGCACCAAATAATTCTTAATGAAATCTCATTATCTGATATACTTATCATTCACTGGTGGAACCATCCATTATTATATGAATTTATTATAAAAAATAAACTCCCTAAATCAAGAGTAATTATATGGAGTCATGTTTCTGGGTTAGAAGTTCCACAAATATTTACAAAAAAACTATTTGATTACTGTGATTATTTTGTTTTTACTACACCCATTAGTTATAAAAGTAATGAGTTTTTAAATTACAATGGAAATAAAAATAAATTTCTTGATATATGGTCTACAGCAGGATTTGAAAAATTTAAGAAAATAAAACATAAAAAACAAAAAAAATTTACTATTGGGTATATTGGAGCAATTGATTTTTCAAAACTACATCCAGATTTTATAAAGATTTGTAAAAAATTAATATAAAAGATGTAAAATTTATAGTTTGTGGAGATGGTTCTAATTTATCAACAATTAAAAAAGAGGTGAAAAAATATCAAATTGAAGATAAATTTGAATTTCCAGGATACGTAAAAGATATTAAGCCTTATTTACAAAAATTTGATATTTTTCTTTATCCTTTAAACCAAAAACATTATGGAACTTGTGATCAAGTATTAACAGAAGCTATGTCTTGTGGGATTGTTCCAGTTGTATTTAATAATCCAATGGAAAGATATATTGTTCATGACTCATATACAGGAATTGTTACCAATTCAAAACAAGATATGATTAAACAAATAGAGAGAATATCAAAAGATACATATGAACGACAAAGACTTGGTTCTAATGCAAAAGAAGAAGTATGTAAAAGATTTGAAATAAATAATACAATTAAAAAATGGAATAAACTTTATTCAAAAATATTAAAACAAAAAAAAACAGAAAAGAAATGGCTTCATGTAAAGTCTCAAGAAAATATTGAAGCATCTACAATATTTTTAGAGTCTCTTGGTAGTTATTCCAATTCATTTAAGAGTAATCCTAGTAAAAGTTTTATGAAATATCCTTCAATGAAAGCTTTAACAAAAGGTACTCCTAAACACTATCAGCATTTTTTTAAGAATGACAAACAATTAAAAGAATGGATCATTAATGAAAAATAAAAAACCCTTCATAAGTATAGTGATTCCAACTAGACAAAGACATGAAACACTAAAGTATACTATAAAAACGATTTTAAATCAGAACTTTAATAACTATCAGATAATAATAGGGGATAATAACTCAACAAAAGAGACAAAAGATGTAGTAAAAGAATTTAATTCAAATAAAATAAATTACTATAGATCTAATGTTGATTTATCATTAGCAGATAGTTATGAATTCTCAGTTTCAAAAGCTACAGGAGAATATATTATGGTTATGGCGGATAATGATGGTATTATAGAAGGAGGATTAGAATTTATAGTAGATATTTTGAATATAAATAACAATCCTTTAGTTATAAACTTTATAAAGAATAATTATAATTGGCCATGTTTAAAAGATGGTGAAAACAATATTCTATTTTTGCATAAAAATAATCCTTCCATTGAAAGAATTGATGGATTTGACTTGATTCAAAAGATTCTAGATAATAACGGAATGTTTTATAAACTCCCAATGATTTATAACTCTATAGTTCATCATAGCCTTATAAAAAAAATGAAAAAAAAAACAGGCAAAATATTTAATTCTGTAACACCTGACACTTATTCTGGTTTTTGTATCGCCATGTTATCAAAAAACTTTCTAAAATTAAATTACCCAATAACTATTGCCGGGAATTCTTCAAAAAGTTTAGGAGTAAACTATTTAAATACTAATAATGGCATTATAAAAAAAGAGAATGAATCTAGAAAAGAATCTGAAATCCAGTTACATTCATTATGCCCTTTAGTAAGTAGTCATACAACTCATTTAATTGACAGTTTTTTAAGAGCAACAGAAACCTTAGAAGTAAACAAATTTCTTTTTGACAGAAAAAAAGTCTTATTAGATATTATTAATGATCTTTATGCATTTAATGAATCTGAATTGGATACAAATATTAATACTATCTTAAATAGTTGTAATGATGACATTAAATTACAAACTTTTATTAAAAATTATATAAATATAAATAAACCAAAGATAAAACAATCATATAAAAAAAATACAATTCCTTTAGGTTTTATACAAAACAGATTAAAATTAGATGGTAAAACATTTAATCTAAGTACTATTTATGATGTATCAAAGTTTATGACTAATTTTTATAATTATTCAATAAACTTCATAAATTATCCAAATTTATCAAAAGACTATTCTAATATAGAACAAAATAGTACTATTGCCATTTGGGGGAATGGAGAATATGGTAAACACTTTCTAAAAATAATAAAAGAACAAAGAAAAGACTTAAAAATTTTATGTATAATTGATTCCTTTAAGGAAAATAATAATTCATTTCCTAAAGTACTAACACCAAATAAACTACCCCAAAATATTGACTATATTATAATGGCCTCTTCATATATCAAAGATATTAGTCAGTTGATAAAAAAATATAGTTTAGATAAAACTTCTATAATTCTTACATATTACAAGGAAGAAAATTGAAAATATATATAGCGCCAAAGAATAATAAAACTATTCCTTTATCAAAAGATATACCTACTTTTTATAAATTTATTGATAAATATATAGAAGATAATGATTGTATAACTATTGATAAAATAGATTCATCATTAACAAAAGAAATAATAATTTATTCTCCTAAATACTTATTAGAAATTTACAATGAATATATTCAACATATAGAAAAAAATAAAATAAGCTTTTACCTATTTCCCCGATTTAAAACAAAATCATTACTTATTGCAAAAATTTATTATACTAGCTTATTGACTTTTCTAAAATTACAAAAAAGCTTTAATTCACTTTTCAAAAAATCAGAAACTTCAAAAGTAAGAAATGAATTAAATAAATATTGCATTGGAAATGGTATTGATATAGGATTTGGTGGAGATCCAATCACTAAAAGTGCAATTACTATTGATTTACCTAGTCCTTATGCAAAATATAAAAAGAATCCTCATCATCTAAAAGGGTATGGAGACAACCTATATTGGTTTAAAGATAATGTACTAGACTATATTTACTCATCTCATCTATTGGAAGATTTTGAAGATACAGAAAAAGTATTAAATGAGTGGTTTAGAGTTTTAAAAAAAGATGGAGTACTTTTACTATTTCTGCCAAATGAACAACTTTATCGTGCTTATAATAAAAAAATAGGAAAAGAAGTAAATCATCATCATATTCATGATAACTTCTCATTAAATTTTATAAAAGAGATAATAAGAAATAGAGATGATTTAGAAATTATACATGAAAAAGAGCCTTCTAATATATATAGCTTTGAGCTAGTAATAAAAAAAGTAAATTAAATGAAGATACTAATTATAAAAAATGATGGATTAGGTGATTTAATTTTATCTTCAGGACTAATATCACATATAGCAGAACACTTTTCTACATCTTTAGATTTAATAACATGCAAGCAGAATAAAGAAATAGCACAAGCTATCAAAGGTATCAATAAAACATACTTTATTTCAAGAGATTATATAAAACAATACTCCCTGCATAATAAAGATAGAATAAAAGTCCCTTTTAAAAGAGCCATTGATACTACAAAAATTGTAAGATTAAATAAAGAGGATGAAAAAACTATAGATTATGCTAATAAAAATAATTATGATTTAATAATTGTTCTAAGAAGATATATTAGACAAAGTTCTCTATTTTTGTTAAATAAGATAAACTCCAAATGTAAACTATGTATGTGGGAATTTCCAACAAACCTAAGTTATTCACTAGCTAAACAATTAAATAAAAATGCTTTACATCTTACAAGTATAAATTTAAATAGCTACATCAGACCAGAATTAGAATACTATGAGGCAATATTATCTAAATACTTTAAAGAAAAGATTTATGCAAATCCAAAATTAAATTATAAAAAAACTATAATTAAAAAAGAACAAAAAACTATCGCTATCATCATCTCCGGTAGCTCTATAAAAATTTCTACACCAAATTGGATAAAGATTTGTAATTTCTTACTAGAAAGAAACTATTCAATCACTCTTCTGGGTGGAAAAGAGGAAGAAAAACAATCTTTTGAAATAACAGCTATTGACAATAGAATTATTAATAAAGTTGGATTATATACATTTAATGAATACTCTAAAATTCTTTCGAACTTTGAAGTAATTGTTGGGAATGATACAGGTTTAAGTCATTTTGCAAGCATATATAATGATAATATATTAATTATACTTGGAGGAGGAACATATGGAAGCTTCTTTCCTTGGAGAGAAGATAAGTTATCTTGTCAACAACACATAACATTTAAAAAACTGGATTGTTATTATTGTTTGTGGAATTGTACAAATAGTTCTAGAAATGCTTGTATTACTGAATTATTTGATACAAATCAAATTTTAAATGATTTAGAAAACTTTCTAAATCTTAGTACACACTAAGGTAAATTTAGGATATAAACCTAAATCTATACAATTAACATTAGCTATGTGATATACCTCTATAAAAAACTTATCTTTAAAAGGTTCAACTATCTCTTCTAAAAAGGCTTTAACAGAATATATCTTTTCTTGTCTTTGTTTTATTTCTTCATTTATTACAATAGGATAACCTCTAGTAAACTTTGGTAAATCTTGCATCATATACTTATTCTCCCAAATAGAAGGTGAAGTTAAAATATGTTTTGATTCACTCATATAAAAAGGTGTAATAACAACTTTTCCGTTTGATGACAAGACCCTATATGCTTCATTTAAAAAATTTATATCTGAATTATTCTCAAAATGTTCAAAGGAACAATGTAATGCCATTTTATCTATACTATTATTATCTAGAGGCATACTTTCTGCATTTGAACCAATTTTATTACCATGAATACCTTCTTTATATTGAATATCTTGTTTATAAACATTCTTACTGTAAAATTCATTAATAATATCTGGACAAACAGAGTTACTTGATGCAATATCAAGATAGACATCACTCTTTTTTATCTTTAATAATTCAATAGAAAGATAATGTTGCATAGCTTTAGAATGTAATATCTCACCTTCTTCAAATTCTTTACAATAGTTAGGATACTGAGTATAATTAACATTATTAAACCATTCTAAATAAGATTCTTCATTAAAATTATATATTTTTATATTCTCAAAATTATTTTCAAATTCTTTATAAATCTTTTTCATATCAGATTTTATATCATCTAAATCTTTATATATTAAAGAATCAAGAAGTTCCTCTTTTTCTGGATTATAAAACAACTCTATTTTTTGTTTAAAAAGAAGTTTTTTATCTTTATAGAACTCTAAATACACATCATCTATATCTAAATCCTTTTCAAGTTTTCCTTCATACTTCCAAGCACATATAGGGGACCCAATTTTATTATATGCTTGCCAAATGTCTTCTCTTACAATATTAACTTCAACTTCTAACAATTCATTATTACCATTAAGAAGAACAATTCTATCAATAGAAGGAGATAATATCCATCCATAAATTCTTAAAAAAGAAGTTTTTCTACAATATCTAGATCGTTCTTTACTAAAACCATTTAATATCAACATTATTAAATATCCTTTTTCTTTATAAATAAATCATCAAAATCAATTAAATCTATAATCTCTAATTTTGTACTTCTTGAAGCATTATATATCTTTATATTATTAGATTTACAGTACTCCTTTACTTTTCTAAAAGCCAACTCCTGAATATCAAGCTTGGGTTGGGTCCATTTCTCTCCAACTTTTCTATAATCTTTATGAAAATGATTTACTTCTCCCTCTGATCTAATATGTTCCTTACTATTTAAATCTTTTTTAGGTACATCAAAACTAAAGTCTAAACCAATTATATATACTTCTTTTATTCCCATATAAATAGCCATTTGAAGCATACTATAAACTACAGTTCCACCCCAATATAAACCTTTTATAGCACTTGAACTTATTTTCGGTAAATTAGGGCTATAATTTTCAAAAATAAAATCATAATAAATTCCTTTATCTAACCTTCCCCACGCCAAAGTATCTAAAGGGAAGAAACTTATCTCTTTTTGTTTTTTTATCTCATTAAAGTTTTGTTTATATACCAAATGATCCTCAACAAAATAATATGTAGGTCTCCATTGAGTATCCTCATATGCTAAATAAATCTTATTTGCTGCAAAAGTGATTTCATTTTGAAGAGAAGAAAGATCTCTTATATTTAAACTTGGTCCATTTCCAAGAATAAATGCTCTTTTATTCTTGTGGATATTCTTATACTTAATCAATTTAAGATAATTAATATTTCTTAATTTATAAACAAAATCATTAGACCAAAGCCTTAAATTGTATGCCCATCTATAAGAATATAAATCTAAATGTTTTTCTTTATTAAAAAAACTAAAATGAATTTTCCTATTTGATACAAATCTACTAAGAGTATCACTTATTTCTTTATAATAATTGGGTGATGATATAATAATATAATCAAGTTCCTCTATATAATCAATTTCCTCTATATTATTAACTCTATCAAGATATCCTAGGTTTGTAAAAGTAATATTCTTTGATAAATAATCACTTAATTCAAAAGATATATCATTTTTAGGAGCAAAATATATTTTCTTATTTTCAAGACTAATAAGATTCATTTTTATTTATCCTCCGGGAGAGATACATCTTTTACAAATAAAGTCATCAGGACTCTCTTTTAAACCACTTGCACATTTTAACATTCTAGTAAATTTCGGAGAAGAAAATAATTCATTAAAAGATTTATTTTTAATAGAGTCACCTAAAACTGTTTCTCTATTATAGTCCATACAACATAGTACAGGTTCTCCTGTATATAAGAAGTGAACCCATTGATCAAATCTTTGACAATAGAAGTTATCTAAATCTTCTCTATAAATATCAAAAGTAGCACCTTTACTTTTTAATTGTTTTTGACCAGCCCTATCATGGTAGGTAAAAAAATCCACATATGGTTTTTTATCAAATTCTTTTAATTCATTATCCCAAAATTCTAAATACTCTTTTTGTCCAAACCAAGAAGTTAAACTATTTTTTGAACTCCTTGGTTTTCCAGAACCTCTAATTGACAAATTTAAAGGAATTTCTTGCATTAAAGTAACTAGAGTCTTAACATTTTTTAAGGCTTTTTCATAATTTAAATCCATAACCTTTTCATATGTTTCTTTATCAACCCCATGAAAACTAATTCTGATTTCATGATTATATTTACTTAGTCTTTTCAAATCTTCTAAGTTTTTTTCTGTTAATACAGATAAATTTGTTGCTATTTCAATATGTTCAATATCCAATTCATCAATTGCAAAAAATACTTTTTGAAATAAACTCTGATCTAAAAAAGGTTCATTTTCTAAATAGGGACAAAATTTTGTTATCTTATATGACTTCAATGAATATATAATCTTTTTAAAAACATCATCATCCATTCTACCAGGATTTTGTTGATGCCAAGAGCCATGATATGGGCAAAAATAACACTTTGCATTGCAATGTGAAATAGTTTGAATTTGGATACTTAAACCATCTTTGTTAAATACCAACTCATTATTATCTAACTGCCCTTTTAATCTATCATGTTCTGCAAATAACAATTTATTTCTATCAATATCAATTGATTCATTTAAAATGAATATTTTTTCAAAAGATACTTTATTCTGGTTTAATTTTTCTACTATTACTTTTTGATTATATTCATCAAGAATAGTAATAACTATCAGATCAAAATCGATAGTACTTAACTCTTCTAGTGATAGTTTATTAACATCTTCATCGTTAATACCTTGATCTACTATTCCTATTAATGAATCTAAATGTAAAGATAAGAATCTACCAACTGTACCAAACCCATACAAAATAACTTTTTTATTCTTCTCATTTAATTTATTGCATAATTCTTTTATTTCATTCACAATCTAATCCTTCAAGACCATATGGGCTTATAATATTAATTTTAATTTTATTTTTTAAACTAAATATCTTAATCTTATCAACTACTTCTTTTTCGTAAGCCTCACTTGCAACTACAATAATAGAGTCTTCAAGATTTTGAAGTTCAATATCTTCAATATTAACGATTCTCATCCCATTTATAATTTTATTTTTTACATTACTATCAATTATTCCCTTGATTTCAATATTATCTTCATCTTCTATAATATTTAATAAATTTTCACATAGTTTCCCTGCACAATAGATATATAGAGAGTTAGTTTTTAATTTTTTAATTTTTAAATATAATACCTTTTCAGGATTATTTTCTTCAATTAAATGTTTATATTTTTTCACTATATCTTTATCATAAAAACTATAATTTGATAAAAATTTCATCTCTTCTTTCCAATCTAAACATATATTATTAATCTTTGACAAGAAATTAATATACATATTTAAATACTTGTTTTTTATAATTTCTAAATATGCGATATTCTTAAACAAACTCTTAAAACTTTCATCAAGAATCATTAATAACTTTAAAAAATCATTTTTATTTTTGATCTTTTCAAAATTAACTAATATATGTGAAATCGTCAAATAAAATACTCTGTTAACAAAAATATCTATATATTTTTGTTGCTTATTATTTATAAGATAAACTAAAATTTTTTTCATTACTTCAAAAAAATCTTTAATATGCTTCTGTGAGATAGTTTTACTTATAGAAGATTCTGTTATAAACCAAGTATATAAAACCTCATCACATTGGTCTACTTTTTTAGCATTAAAAAATAATTGTATTAAATGATATTGATCTTCATAGTATAATTCCTCTGGGTATCTTATATCATTATTCATAAACAATTTTTTCTTATAAAGTTTATTCCATGCCATAGGAGCAATATGCCCTAACAAGATATCTTTCAATAAATTATCACTATATGTTTCATTATGTGATATTAAATCAATTCTACCATCTCTAAAAACTCTTTTATATCTACAAGTAACAATATCTGAATCTCTTTCTTTTTGTTTATAATAAAGCTTTTCAATCATTGTTTTATTAATAATATCATCACTATCTACAAAAACAATTAACTCGGCATTAGAATATTCTAAACCAGTATTTCTTGCTCCTCCTAGACCTTTGTTTTTTTGATTTATTAATTTTACCCTTTTGTCTTTTAGGAGAAATTGATTAATGATTTCTAAACTATTATCTGTTGAGCCATCATTTACTACAATAATTTCTATATTTTTGTAGCTTTGATTTAAGATAGAATTCAAACAAGATTCTAAGTAATTTTCAACATTATATACAGGAACAACAATACTAATTAAATTACTCATAATTGTTCAAGCAAAGCCTTCATCCATTGATGATTATTTCTAAAGTGTGGTGAAGATACAAAGTTTCCATCTACAACTACATCTATATCTAAATACTCACATCCTGCATTTATAAGGTCATCTTTCATTCCTTTATAACAAGTTGCTTTTTTCCCTCTCATAATTTGTGCAGAAATTGTCACCCAAGAACCATGGCAAATAGTCGCTATAAGTTTTTGCTTTTCATCCATAGCTTTTATGAAATCAAGTATTTCTTGCACCTGTCTAGCTCTATCAGGTCCTTCATGCCCGCCAGGAATAATAACAATATCAAAATCTTCTTCTCTCAAGTCACTACACTTTAAAGTGGGAACTGCTTCTTGTCCCATTTTACCCTTTACTGCAATATCACCAGCAATAGCCACATCAACTTTTATATTTTCTTCTTGTAGTCTATAAAAAGGGTAGGTAAACTCACTATCTTCAAAACCTTTCCCTACTATTATTACAGCTCTTTTCACTATTTTCTCCTTGATATTATAAGTACTGTTGATTCTTTTTCTATATTCTTTATATCAATTAGTCTAAAAATTTTACCACATTCTTTATGATTATCTAAAAAAGAAATAATAGAACTTCTTTCATACTTTTTTATTTCCTCTAGAGTTTTTATTTTTTTTATTTCTACTTGTGTTTTATTTATTTGCTTTATTAAATTATTGGGGAAAGTAAGTGTTAGTTTTTTCACATTCTCATAACACTCCTTTTGCTCATACTCCTTCCCTTGTCTTCCATATTTATCATTCATACGAGCAAGATCAAACTTATTTACGGGTGTCTCTATTTCTAAAACATAAGAACCCTCTTCTACTACAGATTGTGTTTGATGAAAAAGCTTTTTGGAAAAATATAAACCATCTAAAGGGTCAAGTTCATTTGTTTCATTCAAAGTATTACATAAAACTTCACCATCCAAGCATACCAATGAGGTATCTTTTTTTACATGACAATGCATTGAAGTATTTTGCATATATTTAATATTTAAAACCCAAACTGCACAATATTTATTTTCAAAAAGTAAATACTCACTTCCCCAAGGCTTTTTTACAAGTATGTCTTTAAAGTCTATAGTACAAAGTATGTCATTATATTTAAGGACTTCTAAGCTATTGATATCTTTTTTAGTCAAACTCTCTATGTATTTTATATTTTTCATACTATTTAGTCTCTATTTTTATTAAAGAAATCGCTTCTTCTAAAATTTCTTTTGCCCTAGATAAGCTCTTATTACTAACCAATACAAAACAAATTCTAGATGTCCCATCCTTGTACTCTTTAATCCTATCCCCAATATTTCCAAAAAGAAACACTTTTTCAACTCCAGATATTTTTTTTGCCTCATCTATTCCACTTATATCTACTATTTCACCTGGTTTTGGTAAAGGAGAACCTGTTAGAGCATATTTATTTATACTATTTATTAAAGCCTCTTTTTTCAATGGCTTGCCAAGTGCTGTAAGAATAGCATTTTGCATTATATTCTTACCACTTGCAGTTGGTACTAAAAAATAAGGATCAAGACCACCTGCAACTCTTACAGTTGCTTCAATAATACGAGCACCTTTTTTTGTAATAATACTATCAAGTTTAATAGTTCCATTTTTTATATTCAAATTTTGTGCAATTTTTTTAGCAAAATCAAATAACTCACTTTGGATACTTTCAGCTAATGAACTCGGATTTTGTAAACCAATTTCTACAGGATAAATATCTCTTGTAAAAAACCTATCAGTTATAAACTCAGGTGTAAAAACACCATCTTTATCCACTATTGCTTCTACCGTTTGTTCTTCTCCTATATAGAATTCTTCTATTAATATTTTTTCAAAATCCAAGTCATCCAGTAAATAATTTATATGATTAAATATTCCTACTTCATTATAAAATATTTTAGCGCCAACACTTCCAAAACCATTATTTGGTTTTATAATTATAGGAAAATCTATTTTTATAATATCAACAGACCTACTCTCTTTTGTAAGTATTTTAAAATATGCATTTGGTAAGCCCCAGACATCCATCTTTTCTCTAAATAAAGTTTTATCTTTACAAATACTTGCAATCTCTTCACTAATCCCACAAAAACCAAAATAATCATTAACAGCACCCATTGTAATAGCTGCATCTACTGCAATACAAACAATTCCTTTTAAGTTAATCCCCTCATCTTTTAATCGTTTTATATTTTCTATATGAGCTTGTTTATCATAAATACTAATATTTATAAAAATATCAACCTCATCTTTTGCTATACAGTCACTATTATAATCACTACAAACAATTCCTAAACCTAATTTTTTTGCTTCATAGATTGCAGGGAGCTGATGAATAGAACCTCCAATTATCCATATATATTCTTTCATTTATGCTCTCCAATAAAACTTAGAAGATCTTTTTTATCTTGAATATGTAAAAAATAAAATCCATTAGAATCTGCTAAATGTTTTGATTCCCTAATATCTTTGATATTTAAAGTTGAAATTACAGAATCATAATAATTCTCACAAAAAAACTTATAATCCTCAAAATCTTTTTGAGATAAAATCATCTTTACTATTGCAATCTCATCCCTTGACGCTTGAAACTCTATATTTTTCCCTTCTAAAGAAAAAAGTAAAAGTTGGCAATAGTTGATTCCTAAAGCTAAATTTATTAACTCACTTCTCCAGCCACCCATTCTTGAAGCAATTTCAACTAAATATATATCTGCTTTTGCATCAATCCTAACTTCGATATGACAAGCGCCAAACTTTATATTAAAAGAATTTAGAACATCAAAAGCAAACAATCTTAATTTCTCTTCTTCACTTTTATTTAATCTAGCAGGCACTAATTGCTGAGTTTCTATAATTTTGGGTAAAGGGCTTAAATATTCTTCTGTTATGCTAACTATGTTATGTTTGCCTTCTGAAGATATTGTTTCTATACTAAACTGTTTTCCTTTTATATACTCTTCAATTAAAATCTCTTTTTCAGAAGTAAAATTAAAAGCTATTTTTATAGCCTCCTCTAATTCTTCTTTTCTTAAAACAAAACTAACACCTCTTCCTGCTGAACTATCTATGGGTTTTATAACAACAGGAAATATACTCCACTCTTTTAAATCTTCTAAATTTTTTATTACTTTAAATTTAGCAATATTTATACTACTTTTTAGTGCAATATTTTTCATTGATTTTTTATTTGTAGTATTATAAGCTACTTCATAAGAGTTTGATTTTAAAGCCATCTTTTCAGATACAAAACATGAAGTAATATTTCCGATTTCAGAAGCAATTGTAGTTATTATCAAAGGTTTTAACTCTATTGCTTTTTTTAGGATTGCTTCTTTATCCTTTATATCTATATGAAAAAAATAATCTACATATTTTTGACCTTCACAATCTTTCTTTCCATCAAATAAATATACCTCAAAATAAAGTTTTTTCGCTTCAAATATTAAATCTAATTGAAGGTTACTTCCACCTAGGATAAATATTCTTTTCACTATAACTCTTTTAATATTTTTTTTATTAATTTATTTTTTGAAAACTTTAAATCTATTTTCTCATAAATATTGGTTTTTTCTATATATTCTATTTTTTCTCTTAACTTTTTTAAAGATAGTTTATCTGCTTTTATTGTAGTTTTTATAGAGTTTTCTTTTAAAAAATCAGTTACTACTTTTTGATTTTCCACAACATCTATATTAATAAATCTCTTTTTTAAAGCTAGTACTTCAAAAAGTGTTCCTCCACTTGCAGTGATTACAAAGTCTTTTGAACTTAATACCTCAGCAATATTATCTATATCAATTAAAATCTCAACACCTTTTTTTTGTTTTAATTCTTTTTGATGAATATTTACCTTTGAAGTTATTATACTAATTTTATAGTTATTATTAAGCTTTAAAAGATAATCTGCAATTTTTGAGGATAGATTTAAAACATCATTCCCACCTAAAATAATAGCAACAGAATCTTTTTTTATCTTTGTTTTATAATTTTTAAAAAACTCATCCCTTAAAAGAGTATATTTACTCCCACATAAAACTTTACATTCTTTTGAAACTAGTTTTTTATAAGCACTTCTTTGTGCTTGTATTCCATGATTTAATACTATATCCACATTATGAGTTTTTAAAGTATCATCAAAACTTAATATTTTTAGTTTTTGATTTTTTTATTTTATATTCTTTTCAAATACATCATCAATATCATATGAATCAATAATCAAAAAATCTATACCTTGCTTTTTTAAAATGTCATTTAAGAAATTAACGTTAGTGTCCTTTAAAAAATAGATAACAAATCCATTCTTTAAAATCTCTTGATTTATATTACCTTTTAAGTCTAAAGTTGAAAATGCAATATGCAAGTCTTTATTTTGTTCTTCTAATCTTTTTGCTAAAACTAAACATCTTTTTACATGTCCTAAGCCTATAGTAGAAGAGGAATCACATCTAAATAATATTTTTTTCAACCCTATCGCCTATTTCGTAATCTTTTGTTGCCATTTTTCCTAAAATTTTTTGAAAATACTTAGGATGGAGTCCATATCCAGGTCTTACACTTTGTATATTATTTTGTGTGAATTTTTCGCCTTTTTTTATATCTTTTGAAATATATAAACTTCGTGAAAATCTTCTTTGTTCTTTTCTTTTTTGAGTTAAAGTATAATCAACCTTTCCCATGAGTTTCTCAACTTCTCTTACTTTTTCAACCATTAAAGAAAATTCACTTTTATCTAAAGAAAATTCACAATCAGGACCACCTATATTTTTATCTTTTATAAAATGTTTTTCTATAACTTTTGCTCCAAGAGTAGTTGCAACAATTGGTGCAGTAATACCTAAAGTATGATCGGAAAAACCAACATTTACTCCAAAAGTTTCTTTCATATTTGGAATTGTTACTAAATTTGCCTCATCTAAAGGAGCAGGATATGCACTTGTACACTTAAGTAAAACAATATCTTCATTCCCCTCTTCTTTACAAATATCTACAACATCCTGTATCTCATCAATTTTAGCAATACCTGTACTTATAATTATAGGTCTGCCTTTACTTGCTGCATATCTAATTAATTCATAATCAGTTATTTCAAATGAGGCTATTTTATATGCACTTGGTTTAAATTGTTCAAGAAAATCTACTGCACTTTTATCAAAGGGGGTTGAAAAAATATCTATTCCTATCTCTCTAGCATAATAGAATAACTCTTTATGCCATTCCCAAGGAGTATAAGCTTCTGAATATAATTCATATAAACTCTTTCCATCCCATAAAGTATCTCCATCAATCATAAAGTCATCTTTTTTACAATCTAATGTTAAAATATCTGCTGTGTAGGTTTGAAGTTTTATTGCATTTGCCCCACACTGTTTTGCAGCTTTTATCGTATCAAGAGCAGTTTGTAAACTTCCATTATGATTTGCACTAAGTTCTGCAATTATATAAGTCCCATCTTTTTTTAAATCAAAATTTCCTATTTTCAAACATTACTCCTTTGTGTAATTTCATACATATACTGAGCCCTTTCCCAATCTTCTATTGTATCAATATCTTGAACTAAGTATCTAGGAAGGATTATTGCAATACTATCTTGACCAAAGAATATATCTTTTGCTTTTTTGTTTAAATTTTGCCAATAAAACTGTCCTGCATCTTGATATGCTTCCTCTAAGTCTTGGCTTCTTTTTATAAAGTTTTCTGGCCAAAACATTTGACATCTATTATTTCCTGTAATTTTAAAAGTTCTTTGAATAGGAAAAGGCATAGAAGTTACAGAAAAAGAGCTTACAGCATCACTATTTTTTAATTTTTCAAAGCCTTCCATTAAATATTTTTTTTGTAAGAGTGGTGCAGTAGCATAAATGGTACAGCAAAAATCAAACTCTTCACCTTTTTCCTTTAAAAAATTTATTGCATGGGTTATAATTTCTCCTGTTCCAGTAAAATCATCACTTAACTCTTTTGGTCTTACAAAAGGAACTTCTGCTCCATATTCTTTTGCAATCATTGCTATTTCTTCGCTATCTGTACTTACTACCACTTTTTCAAAAAGTTCACTTTTTAAAGCAGTTTCAATTGAGTAGGCAAGTAATGGCTTTCCGTGAAATAACTTTATGTTTTTTTTTGGAATTCTTTTACTTCCTCCACGTGCTGGAATAATTGCAATACATCTAGGCATTTCTTGTGCCTTGCACTCTCTTTGAGAAAACTTCTAACAATGATTTTATAACATACTCTTGTTCATCTTCACTTAATAATGGATAACAAGGTAAAGATAAACACTCTTGAAAATACTTATCCATCATAGGAGTATTTTCACTGCCATATCCCAAATTTTTATAATAGGGTTGTTTATTTATAGGTTTGTAATGTACTTGTAGACCTATTTTTTTCTCTCTCATTTTTATTATTAATTCATTTTTACTAATATCCAATTTACTAAAATCAATTCTTACAACGTAAAGATGATAGAGAGAAGTCTCTGTAAATTTATAAAGTGGTTTTACAATAGTATTCTCAAATGCTTTGTCATATCTTTTAGCTACTTCTTGTCTCTTTCCAATAAATAAACCCAGTTTTTTAATCTGTGATAGTCCAAGAGTAGAACTTATATCACTAAGTCTATAATTAAATCCCAAGTCTAGCATTTGGTGTTTATCATCTTGACCATGATTTCTTAGCATTTTTATTTTCTCATATAATGATTTATCATTAGTTACAACTGCTCCACCCTCTCCTGTAGCTATATGTTTAACAGGATGAAATGAAAAAGTAGATATATCACTATATGTTAGTTTTACTCCTAAGGTATGAGCATTATCTTCAAGTATTTTGATTGTATAAGTATTTTTAAGTTCCTGCAGTCTCTTTTTATCTAAAATTTTTCCTGAAAAAGAAACAGCAAATATAGCTTTTATGGTTGCATCTTTTTTTAAAATCTCTTCACATAAATCCAAATCAATACTTCCATCTTCGCATATATCTACAAAAATAGGAATAGCCTTTGCGTACAAAATACTATTGGATGTAGCAATAAAACTATTTGGAGTAGTTAAGACTTTATCGCCTTCATTTAATAAAGCAAGAGCTGATAAATGTAAAGCAGCAGTTCCATTTGATACAGATACACAATACTTTGCATTTGATACTTCGTAAATTTCTCGTTCAAATTCATTTACTTTTAAACCTGTTGTTAAAAAATCACTTTTTAAAGTATCTATAAAATTAGATACATCTTCTTCTTCTATTGTTTGCTTTCCATAAGGTATAAAATTCATTATATATCTTTTATATTTTCTACTAATTTATCTTGACTTAGCCAGACATCATTATTACCTGAATTGTATTCAAAGCCTTGAGGAACATTTAATCCCACCTCTCCCAATGAATTTTTAGTGAAATCTCTTTTTGCACTAAACTGAATAGTTTGAGTTATAACATAGTGGTCATCAAATTCTAAAGTTAAATGACTATCATCAGCAGGACACATGATCTCATGAAGTTTTTCTCCAGGACGAATACCTATTATATCATTTGGCAAATTTGGAGCCATTGCATTTGCAAGGTCAGTTATCTTCATTGAAGGAATTTTTGGTATAAAGATCTCTCCTCCTTGCATTCTTTCAAAGTTTTTTAATACAAAAGTTACTCCATCTTCTAGGGTTATAAAAAACCTTGTCATTTTTATATCAGTAATTGGTAGTTTCGTTGCACCATTATTTAAAAGTTTTTTAAAATATGGAATAACTGAACCTCTTGAACCTATAACATTTCCATATCTTACAACGGAGAAAGATGTTTTTTGAGTACCTACGAGATTATTAGCAGCAACAAAAAGTTTATCACTTGCTAATTTTGTTGCCCCATAAAGATTGACTGGATTTGCCGCTTTATCTGTTGAGAGTGCAATTATTTTTTTAACACCATTTTCAATACAAGCATCAATTACATTTTGAGCTCCAATGATATTTGTTTTAATACATTCCATTGGATTATATTCTGCTATTGGAACATGCTTTAAAGCAGCTGCATGGATTACATAATCAACATCTTTCATAGCCTTTTTTAATCTGTCAGCATCTCTAACGTCACCAATAAAGTATCGCATACACTTGTGATTATATTCCTGAGCCATTTCATACTGTTTTAATTCATCACGTGAATAAATAATAATTTTATTTGGTTCAAATTTTTTCAATAACATTTCTGTACACATCTTGCCAAAGCTTCCTGTGCCACCTGTGATTAAAATATTTTTATTATTGAACATTAAGTACCTTTAATCTAAATAGAAGATTTGTATATAATATGATATCCAATAAACTATTTAATTTATATTTTAAGAGTATATATGCAATAATTTATTACAAATAAATTTTATAGGTTTAATATGGCAGAAAATTCAATTCCAGAAGATATACTAAAAATACAAAAAAAACTAGCAAGTTTTGAAAAAGGTTCAAGAAACTACAAAAAATATACTAAGATTCTTGCCAAACACATTAAAAAATTCACAATGAAAAAAAGAGTTAATTCTCATATAAAAACGATTGAAACTGTAGAAAAAATTTCTGAAAATCAAAACATTCCAAAAGATTAAAAAGTATTTTATTGCAAAATGCAATAAAATTTACTACTTTAAATAAAATCTGCTAAAATTCCAACATAAGAAAAAATGATACAAAAATAGGAACAAATAAGATGGATGAAAATCAAAAAAAATCACTAGATTTAGCAATCAAGCAAATCGATAAAGCATTTGGAAAAGGGACATTAATTAGACTTGGAGACAAAGAAGTTGTTCCAACAGAAGTAATTTCAACTGGTTCACTAGGTCTTGACTTAGCTTTAGGAGTTGGAGGACTTCCAAAAGGTCGAGTTATTGAAATATATGGACCTGAATCATCTGGTAAAACTACTCTTACTCTTCATGCTATTGCAGAATGTCAAAAAGCAGGTGGAGTATGTGCATTTATCGATGCAGAGCATGCATTAGATACTATGTATGCAAGAAATCTTGGTGTTGATATTGATAATTTACTTGTATCTCAACCAGATTATGGAGAGCAAGCTTTAGAAATTCTTGAAACCGTTATTAGATCTGGCGCTGTAGATTTAGTTGTAATTGACTCCGTTGCAGCTTTAACTCCAAAAGTAGAAATTGATGGAGATATGGATGACCAACAAGTAGGTGTTCAAGCAAGACTTATGTCTAAAGCACTTAGAAAAGTTACTGGTCTTTTAAGTAAAATGAACTGTACTGTTATCTTTATCAACCAAATTAGAATGAAAATAGGTATGACAGGATATGGAAGTCCTGAAACAACAACTGGTGGTAATGCACTTAAATTTTACTCTTCTGTTAGACTTGATATTAGAAGAATAGCCACACTTAAACAAGCTGAAAATTCTATTGGTAACAGAGTTAAAGTTAAAGTTGTAAAAAATAAAGTTGCAGCTCCTTTTAAAATTGCAGAATTTGACATTATGTTTGGAGAAGGTATTTCTAAAACAGGTGAACTTATTGATTATGGTGTGAAACTTGATATTGTAGATAAAGCAGGAGCATGGTTCTCTTACAATGATGCAAAAGTAGGTCAAGGAAGAGAAAATTCAAAAGTATTCTTAAAAGATAATCCAGAAGTTGCCCTTGAGATTGAAAATAAAATTTTAGAAGCAAT
Organism: Arcobacter sp.; assembly: GCA_002869565.1. Taxonomy (GTDB): domain Bacteria; phylum Campylobacterota; class Campylobacteria; order Campylobacterales; family Arcobacteraceae; genus Halarcobacter. Next base: position 31,643 of record PKUJ01000018.1, on the reverse strand, counting down.
GGGTATTAATGATTCTATCATTGAAGGTACTCCAGAAGAAGATGACGAATAAAAACTAACTTATGAGAGTAGATAATTTCTACTCTCTTTTTACTAATATACTACCTAATTCATTTAAATTCACATAAAATCTCTTTCTAAATTATTTAAATCTCTCAGACAAAAGCAATTAGCAATATATTTTTAAGTATAATATTGTAATTTTACTCAAAATAGGAGACCTGAAATGGTATTTATAGATAATGTATATGCAGATGAAGTATTAGATTCAAGAGGAAACCCAACAGTAAGAGCAACAGTTGTTCTAAGTGACGGTACAAAAGAGAGTGCAATTGTTCCAAGTGGAGCAAGTACAGGAAAAAGAGAAGCGTTAGAATTAAGAGATGGTGATGATAGATTTTTAGGTAAAGGTGTTCTAAAAGCAGTTGAAAATGTAAATACAGTTATAGCTGACGAACTACTAGGATTAAGCCCATTTAATCAAGCAGAAGTAGATGCTACAATGAAAGATATTGATGGAACACAAAATTATTCAAACTTAGGGGCAAATGCAGTACTTGGTGTTTCAATGGCAGTAGCACGTGCAGCAGCAGCTTCACTTGGTATTCCATTATATAGATACCTTGGAGGAGCAAATGCAATGACTATGCCTGTTCCAATGTTTAATATCATTAATGGTGGAGAACATGCTAACAACTCAGTAGATTTCCAAGAATATATGATTATGCCAGTAGGTTTTGAAAACTTTAATGAAGGGCTTAGAGCTACTTCTGAAATTTATCAACACCTTAAAAAAATAATTGATGAAATGGGTGAATCAACTGCTGTTGGTGATGAAGGAGGATTTGCTCCAAACCTAAAATCAAATGAAGAACCTTTAGAAGTAATTGTGAAAGCAATCGAAAAAGCTGGTTATACACCAGGGAAACAAGTTGCACTTGCACTTGATGTTGCAGCTTCAGAATTAGTAAATGACAAAGGTCTTTATGTATTAAAATCAGAGAATAGAGAAGTTACATCTGAAGAACTCGTAAATTACTATGCAGATTTATGTTCTAAATATCCTATCGTTTCTATTGAAGATGGATTAAGTGAAGATGATTGGGATGGATGGAAAATATTAACTGAAAAACTAGGTGATTCTGTTCAATTAGTTGGAGATGATTTATTTGTTACAAATGCATCAATCTTAGCTGAAGGAATTTCTAAGAAAATTGCAAATTCAATTTTAATTAAACCAAATCAAATTGGTTCTGTTTCTGAAACTATGTTAACTATTAGATTAGCACAAAGAAACAACTACAATTGTGTAATGTCACATAGATCTGGTGAATCAGAAGATGCATTTATTGCTGATTTTGCTGTTGCATTAAATTGTGGTCAAATCAAAACTGGTTCTACAGCTAGAAGTGATAGAATCGCTAAATACAATAGATTATTAGAAATTGGTGCAGAAATTGGTTATGCTGAATATTTAGGGAATCAACCATTCTCAAAATAATTTATGAAAGAAAAATTTCATGAACTAAAGAAATTCTCGTTAATAGCAATAGCCTCTATTGCTATTACGATATTTCTTAGCTATCATGTTGCAAATGTTCTTTTTGGAGACAATTCTTTAGAAGTTTATAACTCTTTAAAACACAAAAAAGAGTATCTCCAAAGTGAAATCAAAAGATTGCAACAAGATAACGCACATTTACAAAAAGAGTATTTTGAATTAAAAAATTTGGAGCCAGAAGAATGAGAACTTTATTTACACTTTTACTGATTTTTTCTACAAGTTTAATTGCTAGAGAAAACCCTTTTGAACCAACAAATGCCTATGAAGAAGAGGCTGCTAGAATTGTTGAAATGAACGAAGTTGAGCAAAATTATGATGTTGAATTTCAGCAAGAACAACAATATATAAATACAGTATATGAAAAAATGAATAAAATTGAAAAAGAAATGCCAAAAGAAAAAGCAAAAACACCTGCTAAAGCAGCACTTACAGAAGAAAAAGTTAAAAAAATGATAAAAAAAGCTCAGAAAGAGACTGAAGCAAATACAAAAACTATCGTAAAAAAAATTATTGTTAAAGAACCAAAAGAAGTACAACAAGTAGTTTATGTTAAACCTAGACTAGATGTAACAAATGAAAAAGAGATTTTGCCATTCGTAAAAATTGAATATGACAATGATAAAATCACTATTCATTCAGACTACAAAGTTACTAAAAAAATGACACTTCCTGGTAAAAAAAAGATTATCTTAGATTATATGGCAAAAGAAAACTTCTATACAAAAAGAGAAAATTTAGATTCTACAAACTTTCCAAAAATTGCAGTTGGTAATCATCAAAAAGAAAAATTTTTCAGAATTGTTGTAGAACTTTCTGAAATGCCTGAAAACTATGAAGTTACATATGATGATAAAATGGTAAGTATCATTAAACTTTACGAATAAACTATTTTTTATATTGATACCATAAAAGGTATCAATATATCTTTTTATTTAAATTGGCAAAATAAGAAATAATTCTAATAGCAATCATAACAACTAACACTTCTAAAATAGCAGCTAAGATAAATGCATAATAATAAAACTGTGTAATTGAATGATTATGATAAGCCAAAGTTGCAACAGCAATTAAAAGTGTTAATGGCATTGAATGAGAAAGTCCTATCATATAAAATCTATTCCACCCCATATCTTTTATAAACAAAGTTGAAGCAACAAGTCTTATAAGAACCATTGCTAACACAATTAAAAGTGAGGAATAAATTAATCCATCATGAAAAAGTGATTCAAGCTCAAAAGAAGAACCTACATAAATAAAGAATATAGGTACTAACCAGCCAAATCCAAAGTGCTCTAACTTATGAGGGAGTTGTTTGTTATGCTCTTCAAAAAAAGTTGTAATAAATATTCCTGCAATAAATGCCCCAAATGCAACTTCAAGATGAAGGTATATCATAACAGTAATCATTAAAAAGAATATTGCCATAGAGATTCTAATATCCTGTTCTTGATGATCAACTTCAGGCATTAAATATGCTTTAATTTCAGGATACCACCAAATAAGATTATGAAACAATTTATAAAGGAAAAGCATTGAAATAAGAAACAGCGAAAATAAAAACATTGTTTTATAAAATTCAAAATTTATTCCAAATTCAAGTGCAGCAGATACTGTTGTCAAGGCAAAAATAGATACTATTTCACCAATTAATCCTACGGTAATAGATAATTTAATCCATTCTACATCGCCATACTCTTTTTTAAGTGCAGCTAGAAGTCCAATAGAAATAAGAGGTAATACAACAATAAATATATGTCCTAAGTCCAAATATAAAGTAATTGCAGCTGAAAGTGAAAATAAAATTACATTATAAAGAATAGCTTTTTTTAATAAATTTCCAGAAATATTCACAAGTTTTTTTAAATCCACTTCTAAACCTGCGAGAAACATTAGATATAAAAATCCAAGTTCAGCAACTAATTCTAAAATTGAATGCTCTACTATAAAAGCAAAATATGCAGCTAAGGCACCAAGTGTAATCTCAACTGCAATAGTAGGAAGTCTTAATAAATTAGATATTAATGGTGAAGTAAATATTATTAATGATATCTATATGATTATTAGTATTTCTTCAGTCATATATCTTCCTAGAACTAGTCTATTTCTCTTTTAATTTTGAAACCTAATCTTTTTAGTTCTTCAATATCTTCTTTAGGAGATTTTCCAGCTGTTGTTAAATAGTCTCCTATAACAAATGCATTTGCACCTTTTTCAAAAATCTTGTATTGTTCCTCTCCGAACATTAATTCTCTTCCTCCTGCAACCATAATTTTCATTGCATTTGGAACCATTTTTCTAGCTAGAGTAATTAATTCAAAAGATTCTTCTCTTGTAACACTATTTTCTACAAGAGGTAAAGCTTCATTTGGATGGAAAAAGTTTAAAGGAACATTCATAGGATTTAATGATGCAATAGACTCAAGCATAGATACTCTTTGTTCTTGTGTTTCACCTAATCCAAATATTCCACCACATACAAGTCTTAATCCAACTTCGTTTACATTTAAACAAGTTTGATATCTTTCTTCCCAAGTATGAGTAGTAACAATCTCTGCATAAAAATCTTGTGCTGTTTCTAAATTATGATTATAAGCATCAACTCCAGCTTCTTTCAATTCCTGTATTTGCGCAACAGATGCCGTACCATTACAGGCTATCAAAATTAGACCTAAATTCTCTTTTTTAACTGCACGAGCAGCTTCACAAACAAAGGCTAATCTTTTATCGTCTAAACCTTTTCCTGCCGTTACTAAACAAAATCCATTAGCACCATTCTCTCTTGCTATTTTCGCTTCTTTTACAATTTGTTCAATATCTTTTCTTTTATATCTTTGAATATCAGCTTTGTATTTAACACTCTGCGTACAAAACTTACAATCTTCATTACATGTTCCACTCTCAATATTAGAAATGGCACATAAAAAAATACTTTTATTTTCGTTCATATTTAATCTCTTCTTTTAAAAATTCTTTTTCATTAATATTTCTTGAGTAATAGTTGATTATATACTCATTTTCTTTAATTTCTAACAATACACACTCTATTTTAGGCTTCTCCCTAGCACACACTTCGCCAGGGTTTAAAAACAGTGTTCCATTATTATACTCACTCTCAAATATATGTGTATGTCCAAAAATTACTACATCACAATCCCCAGTCATATAATAAGGCAAATGCATCAACTTAAAAGTAGTATCTTTTATCTTGAAAGCATATGGTTCCTGCTTTATATTATACTTATTTGACACAGAAATTAATGACATATCATTATTTCCAAAAACACTTACATAAATTAACCCTGATTCTTCTAGAAGTTTTAAGTTCTTTTCAATACACAAATCACCTGCATGTATTAAATATTCACTTCCCTTATCTTTTAGAAGTTCAATTACCTCTTTCGTATAGTCACTCTTGTGGTGACTATCCGATAATATTCCAATTTTCATAAGCTATTTTGTAGTTTTTTTAGCAGCTGGCTTTTTTGTAGCAGTCTTTCTTTTTGTTGTAGTTTTTTTTGCTGGTGTTTTTTTAACACTCCCTTTAGACTTAGGATCTTTAGCAATAATTTCTAAAGTCTGTTCTAAAGTTAAATCCTCAGCTTCTACACCTTTTGGTATCTTATAATTTTTTCTTCCTTGTTTTATATAAGGACCATATTGTCCTATTAAAACTTGGATTTTTTCTTTTTCAAATACTTTTATTGTTGCTTTTGCTTTTGCTTCAGAAATTTCTTTAATTACTTCTAAAGCTCTTGGCAATTCAATCTTATAAGGATCATCAGTTTTAAGAGAAAAATAGTTTGTTTTTACTTGTAAATATGGACCAAATCTTCCAATATTTGCTTTAATATCATCTCCGTTAGCATCTTGTCCTACAACTCTTGGTAGAGTAAATAAAAACAGAGCTTCATCCATAGTAATTGTATCCATATTTAGATGCTCAGGAATTGCTACAAAAAGAGGCTTTTCTTCATCATCCTTAGTTCCTATTTGAACAAATGGACCAAATCTTCCAACTCTAGCACTCATTGGTTTTCCACTTTTTGGATCAGTTCCAATCTCTCTAATTTGAAGATAGTCTTCTTTATTTACACTCTCTTCTTTTTCAATAATTGTTTTTTTTAAATCGCCATAAAACTCTTGCATAACTTGTTGCCATGCAATCTTTCCATCAGCAATATCATCAAACTCTTCTTCTACTTTTGCAGTAAATCCTAAATCTACAATATGAGAAAAGTGATCCACTAAGAAACTATTTACAATCTCTCCTGTTGGAGTTGGAGCTAATTTTTTATCTTCTGTTTTTACTACATATTCACGTGCTTGAATAGTAGAAATTGTTGGAGCATATGTTGAAGGTCTTCCGATTCCTTCAGATTCTAGTTTTTTAACTAATGATGCTTCTGTGTATCTTGCAGGTGGTTTTGTGAAATTTTGTTCTAAATCTAGTTTTTCAAGATTTAAAACTGTTCCAACTTTTACAGTTGGCAATATTTTTTCAGAACTGTCAAGTGCTGATTCAGGGTTATCACTTCCCTCTGTATATGCTTTCATAAATCCAGCAAATACAATTCTTTGACCTTTTACTTGAAATTCATACTCTTTATCTTTACCTGCACCAATTTTATAAGTAGTATTTGCAATTTTTGCAGCTGCCATTTGAGTAGCGAGAGTTCTTTTCCAAATTAGACTATATAATTTATATTGTGAATTATCAACGTAAGCTTTAATATCACTTGGTTTTAAAGATAAATCAACTGGTCTAATCGCTTCGTGAGCCTCTTGTGCTCCTTTTGCTTTTGATTTATAAACTCGTGGTTTACTTAAAGAATAATCTTTACCATACTCAGAATCAATAACTTCTTTCGCTGCACTTGTTGCAATTTTTGAAAGATTTAATGAGTCAGTTCTCATATATGTAATTAAACCACCTGTGTGATTAGGTATGTTTCCAACATTTCCTTCATATAATTGTTGTGCAATAATCATTGTTTGTTTTACTGAGTATCCAAGTTTTCTACTGGCTTCTTGTTGCAAAGTTGAAGTTGTAAAAGGAGCAGCTGGATTTCTATTTGAATCTTTTTCTTCAATATCATCTAAAGTAAAATTCCCTTGATTTATAGAAGCCTCAATCTTTTTAGCCTCTGCTTCGTTTTTTACTTTTTTTACTTTTCCATCTATTTTTGCTAATTCTGCTTTTAGTTCTGGATTTATAAAATCTGCTTTGATTTTCCAAAATTCTTCTGGAATAAAAGCTCTGATTTCATTCTCTCTATCAACTATAATTCGAACAGCAACTGATTGAACTCGTCCCGCACTTAGTCCATATCTTACTTTTTTCCAAAGAAGTGGAGAAAGTTCATATCCAACAGCACGATCAAGTATTCGTCTTGCTTGTTGTGCATCTACTAGGTTTTGATTTACTTCTCTTGGGTTATTAATCGCTTCTAAAATTGCGTCTTTAGTAATTTCGTGGAAAACAATTCTTTTTAGTGGGTTTTTTTCAATTTTAAGTGCAGGAATTAAATGCCATGCAATGGCTTCCCCTTCCCTATCCTCATCGGCCGCTAGGTAAATAGTAGTATCTTTATCAATTTGTTTTTTTAAATCTGTTATTACTTTTTTCTTATCTGTTGAAATAAGATACTTTGGCTCAAAATTATTTTCTGGATCAAATCCAAGTTTTGATTTTGGTAAATCTCGTACATGACCCATTGATGCCATTACGGTATATTCTTTACCTAAAAATTTTGATATTGTTTTTGCTTTTGCTGGTGATTCTACTATTACTAAATTTTTCACTAATTAATGCTCCACTTTTAAGCTGATTTTTTACAATCTGAAATTCTATCATAAATAAATTAAAAGCAATTAATTTTAATAAATTACTACTTCTTCTTGAATATCGATGTTAAATTTCTCTTTTATCTTACTTTTGGCTAGATTTATCAAACATATTGCATCCTCAAAAGTACCATTTCCTAAATTTACAAGAAAATTTGAATGAACTTCACTAAAAGCCATATCTCCTTTTCTAAACCCTTTTAATCCAACCTCTTCTATAAGTCGTCCTGCATAATCATCTTTAGGATTTTTAAAGCAAGAGCCAGCACTTGGAGTTTGAGGTTGATTATCTCTCATTTTATTAAACTCTTTTAACTTCTCTTTAGAAAAACCATGCTCAATATTAAATACTACTTCGTATACTATTGTATTTATTTGTGTTTTTCTATAGGAATAAGTTATATCCTTTTTTTCAATATAACCATCTTTTGTTTTAATTTTATCTATATAATTAAAGATTTCCCAAGATTTTAGTCCTGCATTCATTTTTACTAAACCACCAAGATTTCCAGGAAGTTTAGCTAAAAATTCTAAATCGGCAATATCATTTTTTCTTGTATATGTTAAAAGTTTACCAGAAGTAGTTGCACAGCCCACATATAGTTTTCCATCTTTTTCTTCTATATAATCAAAGGCTTCACCTAAAATAGCAAATTTTGGAGGAGTATTTGAAACTAATAAATTATTTGCACGACCAATTATTTGATAATCATCATAATCAGAAATTTCATTGATTACTTTAACATCAACTACAGGGCCTATTTTTATAGATGAATATTTAGAAAAATCTATAGTTTTGTATTCATTTAGAACTTCACTTTTTAAACTCACTTGGCTCTTAATTCCTCATACTCATTGGGGATTAAAAAATCTTTTGCTTTTATTAGGTTTTCAAAATATCCATGCTTATATCCTAACTCATACAGTTTATCCAAAGCTTTATATTGAATTTCACTCAATTTTACTGAGTTATCATTTGCATATAGGTCTAAATATGTATCTAAGGTATCTGCATCAACTCGAATAAGACCCTTTTCAAGAAGCATAGGAGCTAATACTCTTCTATTTTTATTAGCTACATCTACTGCTTTGATCAAAGTATTTTCATAATCGATAGCACTATGAAGAGGAATTGAACGTCTCAAACACATACCACCTAATGGTAAAGGTAAATCTCCACCACTAAGTTCAACCCAAATATCCCAAATCTCTTTTTCAACTTCTAATTCCTCATTAAAAGTTAAAATTGATTCATGTATTAAAACACCTGCATCGACTGTTCCATCTAATACAGCTTGTTCAATATCTAAAAAATTCATATATGTAATTCTAGCTTCAGGATAAGCAATCTTAAAAAGTAATCCATTTGTCGTAAACTCACCACTTAATGCAACTTTGAAATTACGTTTTAACTTTGTACCTTTTCTTTTTATAAGCTTTGGGCCATATCCTTCGCCAAAAGAAACAGCAGTTTTTAATAAAGCATAATCATCTTTTACTAATGGATAAAGTGCAAAAGAGATAGCACAAATGTCATATTCTCCATTTAATGTAGCTTTATTTAATGTTTCAATGTCATCAGCTATATTTTCAAATTTTGCATCAGTAGGTGTAACCCAACCAAATTTGATGGCATAATACATAAAAATATCATCTGCATCCGGAGAATGTGCAACGCTTATTGTTTTCAAATTAAGTCCTTGAAAGTTTAAAAGTTTTAGTTATCGAGATTGTATCAAGTTATCTATTATTTTTTGGTTATGTTGCCAAATTATGACTTTTTAGTGACAAAATGTCACTTTAATTTCATATTTATGTGTTAATATATGAATATTCATTTATAATTTCTTTTACAAAGGAGGAATATAATGCTTATCAAGTTTATTGACTGTACGGAAACATATCACAATGATATGGATAAAATTATAGGTTTTTTTAGTGAATACTTTTTGTCTTTAGGAATAAGTACTTGTCAACTTAAACTCTCCCAATTGCAAATAGTAAAATGTACGCAATGTCGATGTTGTACACAAAAGAAAGGTGAAGAACCTTCCAAATGTTGTATGAATGATGATATGAATGAGGCTATTGATAAAATAGAAAAAGCTGATGCTTATGTAATTCTAGCAGATAGAAATAACCTCTTTTCAAAAAATAAAGTTCATGAAAAATTCTCTGAACGATTAGTGGCTTACTATTACTGGCCATATGGTCAAGTTCAATCTACCCCAAGAAGAATCAGTTTAAAAAAATCATCCATTTTAATTAACTATAATACTACAAAATATTTTATTAATCATAGTTTTTATATGTCAAAAATATACATGGAACATACATCTACTTCAATTGGTGCAAAAGTATTAGATTGGCAAGTAATAACTCCCCAAGAAAACTTAATTAAAAGTTATGAAGAAAGATTTAAAGAAATGGCTGAAGAACTAATTAGTTCAATTGCAAAACAAGCATCTTAAGATTAAATCTTTTAGCATCTAAAAAATGAAAAAAGATAAGGTCACTAGGATAAAATCCTAGTAACCAGAAATTTGGACATAATAAGAGATAATCTCTAATAATGGTTCAATTAAAAAGATTGAAAGAATAGTCACAACTGCACAAAATCCAATTAATACCTTTGTTGAAGTAGTTGCATTTGTCATATATTTTGTATTGTTACCTTCAATAGGATCTTTTAAGAACATATATACAATTGGTTTTAAATAATAGTATCCTGCAATAGCAGCATTTATTACCATAATAAGCGCTAAAAGCATATACCCTGCATTTACAGCACTTCCAATTAAATACAGTTTTCCCCAAAATAGAGCAAAAGGAGGAATTCCAGCTAATGATAATAAAAATAATCCCATCATTGTTGCCGTAAATGGTGAAGTTTTTATTAATCCAGAATATTTTTCTAAGGCATGGTCAGAAGAGAAAGAGTTATAATCCTTACTTCTATTTAACCATAACATTGTAAATCCACCAAGATTTGTAACTAAGAATAAAATCCAATATAAAAATAGTGCATTTGTTGCTTGAGTAGTTCCAATCAAAATTGCTGTCATTGCAAAACCAGCATTGGACATTGAAGAGTATGCAAGCATTCTATTTATATCATTTTGAACAAGTGCAATGATATTTGGAATTGTCATAGATAAGACAACTGTTGCATATAAAATCAATTCAACATAAATATCCCCACTTGATATAAAAATTTCAAAAAATCTTATTGCTACAACAAATCCTGCCATTTTAGGAACAATAGATAAGAAGCCAGCTAAAGCTGCTGTTGCTCCTTCATATACGTCAGGAACCCAAGTATGATAAGGAACTAAAGATAATTTAAATCCAAGAGCACCTAACATAAATACAACACCAATTAAAACCATTGGATAATTTTCAAAATTAGAAGCAGCTAATGATTCAGATATTTGTCCTAATTCAACTGTTCCAGTCAATGCATAGAAAATCATAGAACCAAAGGCAAAAAATGCAGTTGCTAATCCACCCATTGTAAAGTATTTTATAGCAGCCTCTAAAGCATTGTTTCTATTATGCATAGCAATTATTGTATAAAGTGCCATTGAAGCTGTTTCAAGTCCAACAAAGATAAGAATCAAAGAATCTGAACTTACCATAAACTGAAAACCTGCTACCATAAACAAATATAAAGCAAAGTATTCAGGATATCTATACTCTTGGAATCTTAGTTTACTCATAGCTGTTAAAACAAATAATAAAGAGGCTATTACAATAACACCTTGAGAAAGTATTGCAATCCCATCAATCATCATTAAGTCAAAGAAACCTCTAACATCTCCAGAATATCCAACTAATGTTCCAAAATCTACTATTAAAAATAATACTGTAAGCATTACATATAAAGATTTATCAAGTTTTTTATTTACTAAATCAATACATAAAATTACAAGTGCCCCGATAATTGCAACAAGCATAGGAACTATTGTTCCAAAATTTAAGTCAGCAAATGCTGGTAAGTTTACAACTATATCAGTCATGTTTCACCTCCCCAATACTGTTATACTCCATGAGTTTGGTCTTTGTACTAGGATTTATTGCCTTAATTTGCATAACTTCTACAAGTTGAGATACTGATTTATTAATAGGATCTAAAATTGGTTTTGGATAAACACCTAAAATAACAACTAACGCTACAAGAGGGATTAAAGCCGCTAATTCACGACCTTTTACATCTTCTAAATTTTTATTAGCTTCATTTGTAAGTGGTCCAAAAAAAGATTTTTTATACATTACTAACATATAAACTGCCCCTAAAATTATTGTAAGTCCAGCTATTAAAGTAAGAATTGGTGATACTTTAAAAAATCCAAGTAATGATAAAAACTCACCTACAAATCCAATTGTTAAAGGAAGTCCAACTGATGCCATTAACATAATTGCAAAAATAGTTGCATATTTTGGCATAACTAAAGCTAGTCCACCAAAATCTTTTATCATCTTAGTATGTCGTCTATCGTAAATTACTCCAACTAACATAAACAGCGCTCCTGAAACGATACCATGAGAGATCATTAGGAAAAGTGATCCTCCAATACCTTCTACATTTAATGCAAAAATACCTAATATAATTACACCCATATGTGAGACAGAAGAGTATGCAATAACCTGTTTCATATCTTCTTGAGCATAAGCAACCATTGCTGTATAAACAATAGCAATTAAAGCTAATATAGCCATTGGGGTCACAAAATAAACTGAAGCATCAGGAAATAATGGTAATGAAAATCTTACGAAACCATATGTACCCATTTTAAGTAGTACAGCAGCTAAGATTACAGAACCTATAGTTGGCGCTTGACCATGTGCATATGGAAGCCAAGTATGGAAAGGAAACATTGGAACCTTGATTGCAAAACCACAGAAAAATGCAATAAATAGCCAAAATTGCATATCAAATGGCAATATCATCATATTCCAATCTAAGATACTAAAACTCCAGTTTCCAGTTGTTTGAAAATATACATATCCAAGATATAACATACCAACTAACATAATTAATGAACCTATAAATGTATATAAGAAAAATTTGATAGCAGCATAAATTCTAAGGTTTCCACCCCATGCTCCAACAATATATAACATTGGTACAAGAGACAATTCCCAAAATAAATAAAAGATTATTGCATCAAGAGCTAAAAATACTCCTACCATAGTCATTTCTAAAAATAGTACAGTAATAACTAAATGCTTCAAATTTCTTTTTTCAGTTAATCCAATGATTGAAATCATTGTCATAAATGTTGTCATAATTACTAAGAATAGTGATATACCATCTATTCCCACTGAATAATTAATTCCATATGCGCTTATCATTGGGATTATTTGAGTAAACTGCATACCTGCTATACTAGAATCAAAGTTTGACCAAAGAAAAATACTTAATACAAACTCCACTGCAGTTACTAAAATTGCATACATTCTAATAGAATCATCTTTTACTAAAAATGCTAAGAATGCTGCAAATGCTGGAAAAAATATTAAAATCGATAAAATGTGTTCCATCTAACTAACCCCTTACTTCGCTATGCCAAGTGCAACACTTAACACTAATAATACTGTGATACCAAATATCATCAATCTAAGTGAACTTGATAAGTTACCCGTTTGAATAACTCTAGACCCTTCACCACTTTTATAAATAACTTTTGCAACACCATCAACAATAGTATCAACAATTTTAAGATCAATGTTTTTCCAAGAGAATTTAGACAATGCTAAATATGGTTTTAAAATTACATTTTCAATAATATGGGGCATGTAGTACTGATTTGCTAATAGTTTATAAAATGATTTTTCTTTAATTTTTTCACTAAAATAAGTTTCATCTTTTCTAAACTTGAATACTGCAAATGCAATACCAAATAAAGCAATACCTAAAGTTACAATTACAAGTACCCAAAATGTTCCAGAACTGACATGAATATCAAGTTCAGGCAATTTTTTTGTAATCATTTCTATATATGAACTTTTGAAGAATCCAGCAACAACTGCAAGAATCGCAAGTGGCGTCATGGCTGCTATTACAAATGGATAAGTTTCATGTGGATGATAACCAAACTTTTTAAAGTTCTCTTCACCATGAAAAACATACATAACAAGTCTAAATGAATAAAAGGCAGTTAATCCAGCTGTTATCCATAAAATTAACCATAAAATATATGCATGAGTTCCAAATGCAGCTTCAAGAATTAAATCTTTTGAAAAGAATCCTGAAAGTGGAAAAATTCCTGCTAGTGCTACAGAAGCCACAGTCATAATAATCGATGTAGCTTTCATATGTTTATGAAGCCCACCCATATTTTTAATATTTATCTCATTATTTGTTGCATGCATTACATTACCAGCTCCTAAGAAAAGAACTGATTTAAAGAAAGCATGAGTTGCAAGGTGAAATAGTGCAACCCAATAAGCTCCAAGTCCAGCTGCAACAAACATATAACCAAGTTGAGAAAGAGTTGAAAAGGCAATAATCTTTTTAATATTTGTAGCAACTAGTGCCATTGATGCAGCACCAATTGCAACTAAAGCTCCAAGACAAGCTATAAAATATCCAACGGCAGGTACAACTGTAAAGATTTCATTTGCACGAATTACCAAATAAACCCCTGCTGTTACCATAGTAGCCGCATGAATAAGTGCAGATACAGGAGTAGGACCTTCCATCGCATTTGCTAGCCATTGATTAAAAGGAAATTGTGCTGATTTACCCATTGCTCCAATAAATAGGAAAATTGCAATTGCTACTACAAGTGAAGTTTCAAGTGTTCCAATTTGTGCAAAAACATCGTCATATTGTAAAGATCCAATATTCCAATAAATTAAAAATATTCCAACTAACATTCCAAGGTCAGCAACTCTATTTGTAATAAAAGCTTCATTTGCTGCAAAACTTGGACTTATTGAAGAAAATGGCGATAGTGTTGAATATGGTGATTTATAAACATCAGATGATTTTTCTCTATCAGCTACGTGATACCAAAATCCAATTAATCCCCAAGAACAAAGACCAACACCTTCCCAACCGATGAACAGTCCAGCAAAGTTATCAGACATAACTAAAATCATCATTGAAAATACAAAAGCAGATAACCAAGCAAAGAATCTATTAAATGATTTATCATGATCCATATAACCAATAGAATGAATATGTACCATTGTTGAAACGATTGTTACAACAACCATCATAGTAACACTCACTTGGTCGACTACAAATCCAAAAGGAATATTTAGATTCCCTATTACAATCCAGTCCATAAGTTTAAGATGAACAATTGCATCTGTTGTATAAACATAATGTAATAGGTTTAAAGAAGCTATCATTGATACAGCTAAAAGTGCAGAAGTAATAATTCCAGTAAAAAGCATCTTAGGTCTCATTGAGAAAAGTGCCGCGATTATAGAACCAAGTAATGGAGCGAAAAGTGCTATATATAAATATTTTTCCATCATTAGCCCTTCATACTTTGTAATGTATCTAAATCAATAGAATTTTTCTTTTTAAACCAAAGAATTAGTAATCCTAATCCAATAGCAACTTCACTCGCTGCAATTGCAATGATAAAAAAAGCAAACATTTGACCAGTTAAATCTCCATGAAATTTAGAAATGGCTGCAAGTCCAATATTTACTGCATTTAACATTATTTCAGTTGAGAAGAAAAGCATTAAAAGATTTTTTCTTCTAATTACACCAACCATACCTATACAAAAAAGTATAGTTGATAAAATCAGGTATGCATTTAAACTCATTTTTCATCCTTTTCACTAGCTTGACTTTCGAAGATATCAATCTCTTCTTCTGTCATTTCTGAATAAGAAACTTCCATTTTTTTACCAGCAAGTATAATTCCACCAATCATTGCAACCAATAACATAACAGCTGCAACCTCAAAAGGAATTAAAAATTTTGTAAATAAAACAATACCTACATCTTGTGAGTTACCCCATGTTGGATGTACTGGATATTGTGCTTCTATATTTGAGCCAATAATTGGTGCAACAAAAATAACTACGATTACCAAAGCAGCAATTCCAGTTAATAAAAAAACCAATTTTGGATTTTGGATTTTCTCTTTTACAGTAGAAAGAGAATCAAAGAACATCATACCAAAGGCATATAAAGCCATAACAGCACCAGTATAAACAACAATTTGTACAGCTCCAAGGAAGTCAGCATCTAATAGGAAGAAGAAAGCAGAAATGAAAATCATTCCAGCAGCTAACGCACTTAGCGCGTATAATGAATTATTTGTAAATACTGTTATTGAAAACATAACAATCGTTAAGATTGAGAACAGATAAAAAGCAATTATTTCAAACATCCTACCTCCTTAGTATGACAATGGAGTTTTCTTGATTTTTTCGTCTGCATCAGGAGATACAGCACCAAAACCAGGATACTCTTGTTGTTGTGATAATTTATCAAGTGGAGTTAATAAATCTTCTTTTAACGCAAAATGCGCCCTTTGTTCACTTGCATTTTCATATCTTCCACCATGAACAATTGCAAGTTCAGGACATACTTCTGCACAATAACCACAGAAAATACATCTACCCATATTAATACTATATTCTAAAACTTCTTTTCTAGAGTTTTCATCAATTCTTGTATCCATTCTAATACAATCAGAGATACAAATTTTTTCACAAAGTCCACAACAAATACATCTATTTTCACCCGATTCTAAAAGTCCAAGTAATTTATGTACAGCTCTATATCTTGTGCTTATTGGTAATTTTTCCATTGGGTATGAAACAGTTTGCATTTCACCTTTAAAAAGTGCGCCATACATAATTTTCATTACAATTTTCAACCCACCAAAAAGTTCACCTTTTACAGACCTTTTAGTAACTTGTTTAAATTGTTCCCATCCAGTTTTAGGATATTCATCTTCTAAGATATTGATATAATCACCAACACCTATGTTTCTGTCTTTTAATTTTTCTAATCCCATCTCAGCTCCTAAAACATCATGACAAAACCAGTAATTAAAATATTAATTACTGATAATGGCATTAAGATTTTCCAACACAACCACATTAATTGATCAGGTCTAATATGAGGCCAAGAAGCTCTTGTCCATAAGAAGAAAAAAATCAAAGCCATAACTTTAAGAACAATTGCTAAACCACCAGGGATAAACCACATATCATTAAATCCACCTAAGAATATAAGTGAAATTAAGAAACAAACTGTGAAAAGGTTTGCATATTCTCCAATAAAGAACATCCCCCATCTCATACCTGAATACTCTGTTGCATAACCAGCAACAATCTCAGCCTCATGCTCAAGTAAGTCAAATGGTGTTCTGTTTGTTTCAGCAAATCCTGCAATTACAAAAAGAACAAAAGCTAAAGGTTGATAAACTACCAACCAATAATTGTCACCCGCTTGATAATTGTTAATATCAATTAAAGATAATGAACCTACCATCATCAAAGGTGCTAAAAGTGCAATACCTGAAACAACTTCATATGATAAAAGTTGAATCGCAGTTCTTGCACCTCCAAGAAGTGCCCATTTATTCGCAGAACTCATACCAGCTAATAAAGGTCCATACAGTCCAACAGAAGCAACACCCATTACAAATAAGACACCAACATTTACATCTGAAATAATTGGTCTAACTGTATATCCAAAAAGTTCAAACTCTGGGAAAAATGGAATTCCTGTCATTGCAATAAAAGCAGTAGCTGCTGTAATAATTGGGGCAATCATAAATACAGGTTTTGCTGCATTTTGTGGAATAAAATCTTCTTTAGTAAAAAGTTTTATACCATCTGCCGCTAATTGTAAAACCCCGTGTGGTCCAACATTCATAGGTCCAAGTCTTCTTTGCATAAAAGCCAAGATCTTTCTCTCTATATATGTTGTAAAACCAGCTAGGGCAGAGAAAACTGCAAGAACTATTGCAGCTTTTATTATGGTCTCAATAATAAATCCTATTTCCATGTTATGCCTTTTTAATTACAGCTTTACTATATCTGTATGTGTCAAATAAGCTTCGCGTATCTAAATCTTTTTGGAATGTTGAAACATATGCAATATCCCCTGCGATTTGATTATCACAGTAAACATTTAAATTCAGTTCAACACCGTTTGAATTAACTAACGCACTATCACCTTCACTAAGTTCTAATTTTTCAAGTAATTCTTTTGAAGCAAAAATCCCTGATTGTAAATTTTCAGCAAATTCATGTGCAATTGCTGTAAACTCATTAAATTGATTAATTGGATTTGCTCTATAAATAATAGTTTCATTTTCAGCAGCTTCCAAAAGCTCAATATTTGCATCTGAAACTTCTGTTTTTTTGCTTGTTTCATTTACAATTAAATCATATCCTCGATACTCAACTCTATCATTTCCAAAATAGTTTGGCAACTTATCAAACTCAATTGCTTTGTATCCAGAAGAAATAGGAAGTAACTCTGTATATTCAATCGTATATTCAATATCATCACCTAAAACTTCATTTGCAATATCATTTAGAGTATAACCCTTATATGCCAAGGCAGCATTTGTAGTAATAATTTTTTTATCTATATTTGTAAATGTTCCTTCTTGTTGATTAAGTGCTGGCATATCTAAATCTCCATCACCTAAAGCACTTAGTTGGAAATCGGCTTTTTCGTTGTATCCAACTGTGAAGCCTTCTGCATCTGCTTCAATATCACAAATTAAACTAACACCTAAAGTATTAGTTTGAGATGGGATAATAACAATACTAAAATCTGTATATCTATCTATCAAACCACAAAGTTTTGCTAAATTTTCACTATTTGGATGAGTGATTAAATCTTCACCAAGCATTAAAGAGTAAGTATCAACTTTCCCGATAAGAGTATCTATCGTATCAAGTAAGTTTTCATCTTGCCCTATATTATCAAGAAGTTTTGTATATTCATACTCTATTTCTTTTTCTTGCTTCTTAGGAACCACTTTTTTAACTTCTTTTTCTTCACCAGTCTCTTCATCTTTAACAATTTCAATAACTGTTTCTTTTACCGTTTCAGTAATAGTTTTCTTTCTTGTCTCTTTTAAAGAATCAATATAAGATTGAACATTTTCTGGTAAATCTTTTCCAAATTTACTTAAAATAAGATATAGAACTGATTCTTCAGCTAAGGGTTTATGATAAATAAACTCAGTTGTTTTTCCTTTTTTCCCAATCTTCTCAATAACTGGATCAGAAATTGGATGGAAATATAAAGCTGAACCTTTATTTGTTAAAACAGTGTTATTCATTGCATATCTTGCACTTGGTAAATCTGATTTCAGATATGAACCAACAGAGATAACAAAATTTGAATCATGAACTTGAGTTAAAGAAGAAGAATATAGAGATTGTCCTGAAGTTTCAGAATAAGCATTTAAGAACTTTTTATAATTATAAGCATCTTTATTTACAAGTTTTGCACCAGTTTTATCTGCAATTTTTTGTAAAATTAGAGCTTCTTCATTTGTAATATATGAATTAAATTTAATAGCTTTTGCTTTATTAAATGCTTCAACTGCATTTTTAAAAGCTTCTAAATCTTTACTTTCAACTCTATTTTCAAAATCGTAGCCAAATCTTGCAGCGCCATTTATAGTTGAATAATGATGCTCATTTGTAACTCTATAAATTTTTGGTGTTGCATCTTCAAGTGAAGTATGTTTTGTTTCATAATACATAAATGCACAATCAGAAGAGTGCGGGTTTGCAGCAGGGACTCTGCTTAATTCCCAAGCATTTGATTTGTATTGGAAATCTGAAGATACTAAAGCCCCAACTGGACAAACAGAAATACATTCACCGCAATCAGTACAATTATCTTCTTCAAAGCCAATAAGTGATTTGTTCAGCTTATTCCACATCGCATAAGCATCTTTTGGCATAGTGTCTTTGAATGTTTTTTCAATTGCATCAGAACCACGTTTAACTGTACTTAAAGCATTTGACCCAATCATATCTTTACAAACAGTTACACACTTCTCACAAACAATACATAAACCTGGGTCATATTTCATAACTCCCCAATTTGCAGCAGGTCGTGCCACATCTTTTATAGTATAACTTTGAGAATCAACTTTCATATATAAAGAGTAGTTTTGAAGTTCACATTCACCACTTTGATCACAAACTCCACACTGTAATGGATGGTTTACATCGTAAACCTCCATAATAGCACGTCTCTCTTTTTGAATATTTTCAGTCTCTGTAGTAACGGCCATACCCTCTTTAACTTTTGCATTACAAGAGTAAACTTGCTTGCCATCAGCTTCAACAAGACAAAGTCTACAGGCTAAAGTTGGAGAACATCTTGTTAAATAACAAACAGCAGGAACAAATATATCATTTGCCCGTGCTACATTTAATATTGTTTCACCTTCTTCAGTTTGAATACTTTTGCCATTTATTGTTAATGTAATTAAATCACTCATTATGCATCAACCTTTTCAATCTTTACTTGCTTATATCGATAATCACGTGATAAAGCGCTAGAATCATCACTATTCATTGCACACAGTGCAATCGTTCCGTATAAATCTTTATCTATTTTAAAAGTTCGTTTAAATTTTTCACCACAACAATTAATAAAAATTTCATCATTGTTAGCTGCTTTTGCAATCCTTGCAAATGATTCACTTCCAACTAGAACATCTGTCTTCTCTTCTCCATAAGTTCTATAAATTACAGTTCCATTATATGAATCTAACTCTTCAACCTCATCAATGTTTTCATCTAAGATTTCATTTACAATATGTTGATACTCTTTATCTAAAGAAATAACAGTTAAATCACTATATCTTCTAATAACTGATAATATTTTCGTAATATTTTCAACTCTTTCATGGGTGAAAATATCTCTTCCTAAAATCAAAGTTTTTTCAGATTTTTCCAGTGATCTTTCATATGCTTCTTCAAACTCTTCTTCTCCTGCTGAACTTTCAGCAGAGATATACCCAATATCTAAATCTTCAATATAACTCTCTATTTTCTCATCACTAGATTTTACAAAAGTATCAAGTAAAAGTGCAGCTATCCCTTCTTCACTTCCAACTTCATATTTAATAAATTGTGAATAATAAACTTTTAAGTCTACATTATCAATAGGATGCATATATACAAATTCTGCTGTGTTTTTCGCAATAGCTTGAATAATAGCTTCTTGGATTTCTACATTATCTGCAGCCAAAAAAGAACCAAATGTGATAATATAATCACTCTTTGCAATAACTTCTTTAATATCAGTATTCATATCTACTC
Source organism: Arcobacter sp. (assembly GCA_002869565.1). Classification (GTDB taxonomy): domain Bacteria; phylum Campylobacterota; class Campylobacteria; order Campylobacterales; family Arcobacteraceae; genus Halarcobacter. The sequence continues at coordinate 10,943 of PKUJ01000018.1, read as the reverse complement.
TTCACTTGATTCAGTTTCATCTGCTTTTACAGCTGGAACTTCTGGTTTAACTTTTTTAACTACAAGAGTCCAGTCAACTTCATTGAATTTTATAGAATTCATTAATGTATATCCAGCTTCCGCAATTACATCCGATGATTTTTGAATAGGCGAAAAATCTCCAATTTCAAAAAGAAAAATTGCATTTTCACCTTCAACAATATCTTTATCCATAAGCTCTAACATTCTGTCATAGAAGTTATCTTTTAATGGTCTTAAATCATATCTTTTCATAACTTCTACCTTTACCTATCAATCTCACCGAATACAATATTCAGGTTACCAATAATGGCAACAACATCAGCTAACTGGTGACCAGGAAGTAAATCTTCTAAAATACCTGTATGCCAAAATGATGGTGCTCTTAATTTCATTTTATAAGCATATGGGGAACCATCACTTACAATCATAAATCCTAACTCACCTTTTGGAGATTCAGTTGTAACATAAACTTCACCTTTAGGTGGTCTCATACCTTGTGTTACAAGAACAAAATGTTGCATTAAAGAGTAGTTTTGAGTCATAATATCTTCTTTAGTAGCAGATATATACTCAGGGGCATGTGCCATAAGTTGTGAATCACTCTCATTATACATAGGAATAAGTTGTCTTAATATTTTTGCAGTTTCTCTCATCTCTTGCATATGACATTTGTATCTTCCATAACAATCGCCAGTTGAAGCTACAGGAACATCAAAGTCTAACTCTGGATAGAGTCCATATGGCATTTCACGTCTTAAATCCCATTTAACACCTGATGCTCTTAATACAATTCCTGAACATCCCCAAGTTTTTGCCATCTCTTGATTAATAACTCCAACTTTTTCAAGTCTCATTCTCCAGATTCTGTTTTCTGTTAAAAGACCTTCATATTTTTCAACTTCAACATCTAATATTTTTAAGAATTTTTCTAAATCATCACACCAAGAAGGTGGTAAATCTAAAGGAACACCACCAATTCTTACTGTACTATGAGTAAGTCTTGCTCCACAATAATCCTCAATAAGATCCATTGCATATTCTCTTTCTCTAAAGGCATATAAAAATACTGACATTGCTCCAACATCAAGGGCATGACATGCCAGCCAGAAAAGGTGAGAAATAAGTCTATTCAACTCTACTAACATAGTTCTAATAACTTCACCACGTCTAGGCGCTTCAATTCCAAGAAGTTTCTCAACTGCTAAGGCAAAACCATAGTTATTTGATGTAGATGCAATATAATCCATTCTATCAGTTGTAGGTAAGAATTCATTATAAATCATATTCTCACCCATTTTTTCCATACCTCTATGTAAATATCCCACCCCTGGTGTTGCTTTTACAATTTCTTCACCCTTTAACTCAAGCATAAGTCTCATCTGACCATGAGCAGAAGGATGTTGAGGCCCGAAGTTAACCATCATAGTGTTATCTTCTCTCTCAAAATTTATATTTTCAAAGAAAGGTTTTAATCTATTTACTGATTGTTGCATATTATTACCTTCTTTCTTTTAAAGTTACAGAATCAGCTGGATTAAGTTTTCTAATAATAGGAACTCCACCCTCTTCTTGATATGAAATAGGAGTATCTGGTTCTTTCCCATCAGTAATATCTGTACCATATGGTACTTCATGACCAAGTCGTGAGAATCGTTGGGTATCGTATCTATCAATATTTGCACAATCTCTAATTTCTGGGCCAACTACATCCCTATACTCTTTTCCAAAAATCTTATCAATTTCATACCAAGATGCAGCCTCATCGCCAGTAAGAGGATATGTTTTTCTTAATGGATGATCATACCAATCATCAGGCATAATAATTCTTTTCATATTTGGATGATTTAAAACTTTTACCCCGTACATATCATACATTTCTCTCTCTGACCAAGAAGCCATTCTAAATATAGAGTAAACTGACTCTATAGGTTGCTTTTGTCTAATAAATGTTTTAACCCTGAGTCTTTTTCTTTTTTTGTAAGATAGCATTTCATAAAAAATTTCAAAACCACCACGTGTAGCTATATAATCTATTGCTGAAAGTTCCATACATGATTCATACTCTAATTCATCTCTTAAAAATGTTAATACATTTAGATTATCTTCGGGGTTTATATAGATTACCAATTCAGTAATTTCAATATATGAATTAGAAATTTCAAATTTATTTAATAAAGCTTCTAAATCTTTTGAATAAATTTCATCAGAAGCAGGATCAATTTTTGGAGTTTCAGGAGATACAAAAAATCTATCATTAAAGTATGATTTTGCTTGAACACTATTTTTAGGCGTATATTTTCTCATTACACTAACCTTTTTTTCTTTATAGATCTAAATACAGATTCACGTCTAATCTTTTTTTGAAGAGTCATAAGTGCGTATTGCAAAGTTTCAGGTCTTGGGGCACAACCTGGAAGATAAATATCTACAGGAATAATTCTATCAACCCCTTGTACTGTTGCATACGTATTAAACATCCCACCAGTATTTGCACAAGAACCCATTGAGATAACCCATTTAGGATCTGGCATTTGATCATACAGTCTTCTCATAAATTCTGCATGTTTTTTTGTAAGAGTTCCGGCAACAACAATTACGTCTGCTTGCCTAGGACTTGCTCTAAAAATAGTACCAAATCTATCGAAGTCATATCTAGAAGCTCCCGTTGCCATCATTTCGATCGCACAACAAGCTAATCCATATGTTAAAGGCCATAATGAGTTTGACCTACCCCAGTTTACTAATTTGTCAACAGAAGTAAGAGCTATAGGAGCTCCACCATCTTGGAAATAATTTACTTTATGCTGTGCCATTCAAGGGCTCCTTTTTTCCATGCGTAAACAAAACCAATAGCTAGTAAAAGAATAAATAGAATCATCTCTATAAACCCAAACCAACCAAGGTATTTAAAATCAATTGCCCATGGGAACATGAATATAATTTCTATATCAAATAGAATAAACAGAAGTGCCATAAGGTAAAACTGTACGGATACACTATTAGGTTGTTTTGTAACCTCAGGTCCACACTCATAAAGGGTTGCTTTTAGTTTTTCTGTATCAAGACGTGCTAACTTTCTGCTTACAAATCTTGCAATCCAAACAGTAGCTATAAAAGCCCCGAAAGTCAGTACAAACATAACAAAGGCACCGAAATACGGATGAGAGAAATCCATATGTGTCATCTTTAATCCTTAATTAATTATTAGCTAAATAGTATCGAATATCTTATAAAGCTCGTCTTATAAAAAGATAAGGAGACTATCTAATTTCTTTTTTTTTACTAAAAGTATCAATTAGAAAAAAATCTTAAGTATATTTTAAAGTAATTAGATGACATTGAGATGATAAAAGTAGGTTTTTAGAAAAAACCTACTTTATTTTCAGAGTCAAAATTACCTTTGAGCTCTTTTTCAATTTGTTCTTCGAAAGATTTTATTGAGAAAATTGGTTCATCTTCAACTGCTATTTTAAATGCAGTATTTTTAATAACCATTTCAATTTGTCCACCAGTTAACTCTTGTTTTGCTAACTTTTTAATATCAAAACCTTTTTCAAGAGGGAGAGCTTCTGGCAATAATTTTTTCCATAACTCTATTCTTTGTTCAGGGGTAGGCTTTTTAAATTCTATTTTATAATTAAATCTTCTTGAGAATGCTGTATCTAATGATTCTAAAAGATTTGTAGTTGCAATTAATATTCCGTCGAACCTTTCAATTTGTTCTAAAAAGATATTTTGCATTTGATTATGCATTTTTTCACTCCCACTTGCACTTGAAGTAGTTCGTGAACTTAAAAATTGATCTGCTTCATTTAAAAGTAAAATTGGTTCAGATTTACTTCTATCCCTTAGTTCATGGTACTTATCAAAAATTGCTCGTACATTTTTTTCACTCTCTCCTACATACATAGAAAGAATTTTTGAACAATCAAAACTAAGAATTTCTCTTTTTAGAGATTTTGCTAAAGCTAGCGCTGTTAGAGTTTTTCCAGTTCCTGCAAATCCATAAAATATAATTCTAGCTTCAATTCCTTTTTTCTTGTCTTTTAATCCCCAATCTTTTAAGCGATTGAAAACATTTTTGTCCATTTGTTTTAACAAACCATCTAAAACTTCTCTTGTCTTTTCATTTAAAACAACATCATCAAGTGATTTAGTTGTTGAAATTAATTCAAAAGTGTCTTGTTCTTTTATCAAAGAGTCAAGTTTTACTTTTCTAGTTCTTGTTTTCTTTTTTGTTGGATGTGAGATTTTATAAAGAATATCATCTGGAATATAAAAATTTCTATTAATCCCACCAAAAGGAGTTAAAACCTCATCATAATCAACTAAACCATTTGATACAAGATTTGAACTCTCTTCAAGTAAAGATCTATATTTTATCTTTTCATAATCATCACTAGAAACTAAATCAATCAAAGAATTCATATCCCTAATTGTTCCATCTCCTCCTGAATACTCTTCTTTTAAAAGAGCAAGGAAAAGCATCTGTTCTTGTTCATCTAGAGTATTGCTTTTGAAAAAATCCTCAAGCATAATATCATTTGCAGTCTCTTTAACTCTATCTTTTATTCTATTTTCAAGAAGTGTTAATTTTGACTTTAATCTATTAATATTCGGTGAATTCTCATCAAAATTTCTTTTCACTAAATTTAACTGTTGAGCCAAATCTATTTTAAAAAATTGATCTTGAAGATATTCCAAGTGATCCTCATATTTTTTAATCTCAGGCAATACAAATTCCAAAGAACCTTTATCCAAAAGCTTTAGATAAGCAGGAGAAAGAGTAACAGCAGAATTTAAAAGTTCTAACTTTGACATATCACTTAATTTTATATGGTCAAAACTATTTAAAACCAACCAACCAAATTCTAAAAGTGATTTTATTAATTGTATATGATAAAGATGTTCATATGTTTTTACATCATAAAACTCTGAAAGAATATCTATTACTACTAAGGTTTCTCTTCCTGAAATATACTCTTTTGTAATATATTGTAATATTTTTGCTTCTTCTTTTGAACATTTCAATTGTTTAAAAAATGCAGATTTTTCTACATCTTTAGCTTTTATGAACTCGATTATTTCATCCATTAATTTTTCTTTTCCTCTAATTTTTTATAAAAATTTTCCATATTTTCTTTTATCTTAAATTCTATTTTATAATTTTTATTTATAACAATAGCTAAATCTTTTTTACTTAACTCGTGTATTTTATCTAATTTAAATGTACTTTTGTTTTTTTCTAAATCTACAGTGAAACTATTATTCACTTGAATAATTTCATTTTTACATATTCCTTTAAAGCTTCCTTTTGAATAAACTATATTTTGACAGTTCTTTTTCTCAAAATATTCTCGTATTTCATCAAGGTTTGAACTATCATGTATATTTAAGGCTATCACAATTACTGCAATAATTCCAAATAAAATCAAAAAAATCATTATCTTTTAACTCCTTATAAAATATAAATGTATTATTATTACTTCTTTATTATAACAAAGGTTCTCTATGAAATATATATTAGCTATTTTTTCTTTTATTCTATTCTTTACAGGATGTGAAAATAAACAAGTAAAAGTTCCAGAAGTAAAAACATACTACAGCATTGATAAATTTAATTATTCGAAAGAAAATATCGCTTTTTTTGAAGAAAAATTCAATGAAATTTTACAAATTGATAATCCTATAATATTAAATGAATACAGTAATTTTTACAAAAAAAATTCAAACTATTTTATCAATGGGAAACAAAAAGTAAAGACAATAGAAAAGAGACTTAAAGAACTAAGAAAAACAGCTAAGGTAAATGAAGAACTCCAACTTTTAGAAAAAGCTAAAAAAGCAGATAAAAAAGAAGCAATAAAAATCTACAAAGAACTTGCAAAAAAGAATAATATAAAAGCTCAAAGGGAACTTGTAAAAATCTATAAATATGAAAACCCTTCAGAATCTCTATATTGGTTAGAGAAACTAGTTTTAGCTGAAGATATATATAGTATGAAAGAGTATGCAAGTGCTAATATCTATATGGTAAGACCCATTATTGTTCAAGATTTAAAAAGAGCTCTAAATATTTATAATAAACTTGCAGATATGGGAGAACTCTCTAGTATTATGAGACTTGGTAATATATATGAATATGGCTATCACAAAGACGTGGCTCCTCAAGATAAAGAAAAAGCTTTAAAATACTATGAACTTGCAGCATCAAAAGATTATGAAATAGCACAAAGAAAACTTTATGAAATATACTCTTGTGAAAAGTGTAAACCCAATAGATATAACCCAGAAAAAGCTAAGGTTTTACAAAAGAAACTTATTAGTAAATTAGATAAAAAAATACTTCAAGGAGTAGAAAAAAGACAAAAATTACTTAGTAAAAAATTAAATCACCAAAAAATCTCCAAAGTAAAAACTGTAAAAGCAGAAATCCCTAAAAAAATAGTTCCAAAAATTGGAAAAATAGAAAAACCAATAATAAAAGAGACTATTGTAAAAAATGCGAAGACGGAATTACCTAAAAAAATCATTCCTAAGATAGAAAAAGTAAATGAAAAAAAAGTTAAAAAGACTAATGAAGCAAAAGAAATAGTGCAAAAACAGATTCAAAAAAAAGAAGTTGAAAAAGTAAAAATTGACAAAGTACAAACTGTTAAAGTTGAAGATAAAAAAGAAAAAAATATTGGTGTTATGCCAAAACTTGCAATTACTAAAAAAGCAAAAGAAACTATAAAATGTTATGACACAGAAGTAGCAAAGATTAAACAAACTGCTAAGTGTGAAAATAAAATCAAGGATATATTAGAAAACAATTCTGAGATATCAAGAATAAATATAATTCCAGTTATAGATAAAAATGATATTGCCTATTTTAAAGACAATAAAGAATCTTTAAATTCACTAGGGAAGGATAGAGCATTACAAGTAGCCGAGTATTTAAAAAAGACAATTAAAGGAAATCCTTCTATAAATATTTCAACATATTATGTAATCTCTAAAAAAACTAATAAAGGGGTTATTATCAAATTACATTAATTTGAAAGATAACCCAAAATAACAGAAATACTAAATATTGACAATATTGTTTGTAAAGTAATAATAGATGCCATAAGTTTAGTATCCCCACCCAACTGTCTTGCTAAGATAAAAGAGGAAGCAGCAGTTGGCATTGATGCAAAAATCACTAAAATACTTAATAATAAATTATCCAAAGTAAAAGCTTTAGCTATAAAAAACATGACTAAAGGCATTACTACAAGTTTTAAAATAGAAGAGACTAATAAATCAAATTTTGCCTCTTTTATAGAACTTAAATCTAGTGAAAAACCAACTGATAAAAGTCCCATAGGAAGAGCAGAAGCACTCATTATTTTAAGCACGCTTTCGACGATAATTGGCATATCAATATCTACATAATTTATGGTTCCTCCAATAATACAAGCTACTATTAAAGGGTTTGTAATTATGGACTTAATCATCCCAGTAAATGTTGCTTTTTTATCATTTACATATATTGCAAAGATTGTTATACAGATTACATTTATCAAAGGAATCGCAAAAGTGATAAGTAAAGCTGCCAAAGCTAGACCTGTATCCCCCAACATAGCTGCAATTAGGGCTAAAAAGACATAAGTATTAAATCTAACAGCACCTTGAACAACGGAAGAAAAAGAGGCTCCTGAAGTTTTAGCTTTCATATTTATTAGAATACTAATAAAAAGAACTGCAAAAATACCCAAAAGTCCGACAATAACAAAATCTAAACCTTCAATGTTATCTAAATTAGCCGTTGCTAGTTTATATACAAGGAGTGAAGGCATCAATACATAATATGTAAGTTTGTCTGCATTTGACCAAAAATCATTTGATGGAAATTTTATTCTTTTAAAAAAATATCCTATTAATATCAATAAAAAGACAGGAATTAGTGCGGTAAAAATATGTTCCATAATTTCTCTATATATTTAAATTGAAGAATTATATCCTGATTTCACTTGAAAAATTATATTTATAATTAATCGAAATATTTATTATTAAGTAAAACTCCAATAAAATACAAATTTTAAAGGACTCTTATGTACAAAAGAATTATAAACTCTACATTTTTACCTGTTTTTGAGAATAAGTTTTTACTTATAAAAGCTCTTATTATTCCGCTCTTCCTAATAGTAATATTAACAAAACTCTCACTAATATATTTTAATGATAGTTTAATCATAATAATAGCTAATGTAGTTATATTCTTACTAAATATTACTATTGCCATTACAACCCATAGAATACTTTTAATAGGTTCAAGTAGTATCCCCCAATGGGGACTTTTTAAGTTTGGAGGACGAGAGTTTTCATTTTTGATTACCTCAATATTTATTGGAGTGATTATGGCTGTTGTAATCTTATTTGGAGCTATACCTCTAATGTTTAAAGAAAGTATTGTAAGTATGGCTATTATTGCTATTTCAGCCTTTTTTGCTCTTATACTATTTAGTAGATTTTCTTTAGCTCTCCCTTCAATTGCAATTGACAAAGAAATTTCGATTAGTGATGCATGGGAATATACTAAGAACTATAAATTGTTATGCTTTTTTACTATAGTTATTTTTCCTGTAATTTTTGCTTTAATCTTAGGCTTTGTATATGAATTAGCTATTGGTTTTTTAATTAAACTAATCTCTCCACATCTTGATATCTTATATCCTGTATTAGATGTTTTTATTACTGTATTTATTGTAAGTGCTCTCTCAGCAACATATAGAGTAATAAAAGAAGACAATCCTGAGTATTTTGAAAAAATAAAAAGCTCATCAAATGAAGCTTTGATTATCAATAATAAAAATGAAATCACGGTTAACACAAATGATTATGAGATATCTTTTGAAATCATAAAAAATGAACTTATCAAACAATATGAAAAATTAGGATTTACAAACACGGTAGTAGACAAAGAAGATTCGTGGATGATAAAAAATCCGGAAATAGAAACTGCCTATGTATCTTTAGCCTTTAAAAACAATGCATTTAATATAGAATCTTATAATGTAGAAGATGCAAAACTTGATATATTTAATCCAAATAAAACTGATTAATAAAACAGCACTATTTATATAGTGCTGCAATTTATTCTATATATTTGAAAGCTTGTTAAGTTGTTTAATCATACCAATAGCAGCTTCTTCATTTAAAGGTTTTTCATATGTAGTTAGAAGTTCTCTAGCTAAAATATTTGCACCTAAATGTTGAAATTGAATTCTCATTGCTTGAAGACCTTTTTGTCCTCCCCCACCACTATGTGTTGCAAGTCCTACAATCTTATCATTAAAAGCATCTCTCCAACTCTCAGTTGATCTTGAAGTCCAAGCCATAGCATTGTTTAATACAGGAGGCATAACTCCATTATATTCAGGAGCAACTACAATAAAAGCATTTAAAGCTAAAATTTTAGAAGCTAACTCTTTTGCAATATCAGGAATCCCATTTTTTTCTTCTTCAACGGTACTATATAAAGGTAGATTTAAATCCACTAAATTTATAATCTCTGTTTCAATATTTTCTAAAGTAGCTAACTCTTGAAGTTTTTCTGCTAATTTCTTATTATTGTTTGCACTTGCAACTAATATTCCAATTTTTGACATATATATCCTTAATACTATTTTTGAAAATATACCTAATAAAACTTTATTCTAAATAATAATCTAAATCACTAACAAAACATAATCACACTTTAAATATTTACTAAGACTTTTATTTTATCAAGCCCAAGGAATGATAAATGTATCTACATAAAAAAGGAAACATTTTGAAAAAAGCATTTAACACTGATAATTTTTTTACTACAATAAAAATAAAAGATATAAAAAGTAAATTAGAACACCTAAAAGAGATAGATTTTACAAGTGTAAGTCTAAATGAAGAACTAACAAAAATAAACTATGAAATCACTTCACCTGAGTATATAAATTTCATGTATAAAACAGTAGAAGAATATTTTGAATTTGAGATTGATACTATTGTTTAATCTTTCCAGATAGGATTATCTTCCCAGTTTTCAATAAACCCCATACTTTCAAGTTTTACTTTTGGGTATTTTTGTAAAAGAGTTTTTATTTTAGATTTAAATTCTATTTCATCTTCCCCAATACAAGTAAAAATATACTCGATAATGCTTAAGGGAAAAAAGACTTTATCATTTAGTTTCACTTCTGTATTATTTTTTGTTTCTTTATTGACTATATTTTTCTTTATATTTTTGAACTCTTCTAATTTCCTTGGTATCTCAAATTTTACACCTAATGTTTTATTCCATAGTCTACTATGATGAGCACATATATTTCTAAGAACTGATAAACCATGAAGCCAATTTTTAAATACGTTATTATTAATACCTTTTAATTTAAATATTACTTCTTTTTGTTCTTCTGTTTTAAGGATAGAATATATTTTTGATAAAGTTCCAAAAGAGATCACTTCAACTATGCTCCATAAAGGTAAATCTGTAGTATTATATTCATCTTTGAAATGTTTTATAAATATCTCTTCAGATCTCTTAGTTTCAGATTTTAAATTTGCAATAACATTGTCAAAGAATTCTTGAGATGCTTCGAAATTTTCTTTTTTTAGATACCCAAAAGCTTCATACTTTACTGTATGACCATAAGTAATTTGTGTTCGAAAGTATATTTCAATACTTTCAATTGCTTCAAAGATGATTTTTCTAAGTTCACTATCAAAATAATAAAGCTGTATTATATCCTCAAAAGATGTGTCTTCTAAAAAAATATCCTTTTTATTGCCACTTTTGACGTATTGAAAAGGTAAGAAATAAGACTTAATAGTAAATATGGGTGCATAATCTTCTATCTTTTCTTATAATTTACAAGGTAATAATCAACTAATTTTATCTTCAGACTCTTACGTAATCC
>PKUJ01000012.1 GCA_002869565.1 Arcobacter sp. | reverse complement strand
TCTTCTTCAAGATGAGAGGCAATAACTTGCATCTCTTTATTGATAACTTTTGCCATATTCCCAAATTCATCATTTGTTTTAATATCGATGTTTTTAATACTGCTCTCTTCACCTTTTAAATATTTAAAGAAATAGTTAAATCCCTCTTCTACGGTTTTAAGTGGTGATAAGATTTTGATTAAAGAGAATAAAATAAAACCTAGAATAATAAATAGAAGAACTATATATAGTGTAATTTCTTTCAATATTTGGGCATTTATCTTTTCAAAAATTTCATCACGGTCTAGTTTTATCATAATTTTCCAGTTAGAAGTTTTAATTGTACTATATGCAAGTAATTTCTCAACTCCTTTTTCAAGAGCTTCACCAAAATCTGATTTATTTGTTGTTTTAATTTGAGAAAATAAAGAGTCATTAGTATTTAAAAGTTTTTGATTTTTATGAATAATTATTTTTTCTTTTTCATCTAAAAGATATGCTGTACCCATTCCATCAAGCTTAATATTTAAAACACTATCAACTATAGTAGTAATAAATATATCTGAACCAACAACACCAACAATTACTCCATCTTTTTTAAGTGGAGTAGATATTGAAATAACTAATTTTTTTGATGTGAAATCAATATATGGTTCACTAACTGCTGGACCATCCAATTTTATTGCTTTTTTAAACCATCCTCTTTTTCTTGCATCGTAATCGTGTGTTTGAGGTGTTCTCGAACTTGCATCAAACTGTAGGAAATTACCATTTTCTTTAAATCCTATGTATAGTCCTTCAAATTTTCCTGCTTCCTTACCTAACCTAAGTTTTTCAACAATTTGACTATTCTTAGTATTTAATGTCAAAGGTGAAACTTCTTTTGAAACAGCTTCTACAATGTCAATTTTTGATTGAATATAACTATTAATAAATTTTGAGGTACTTTTTGCTAAGTTTAACTCTTTTTGTTTAATAAGATTATATTCGGAGCTATAATTATTATTTGCATTGTAGAATCCTAGTATCATAAACGATATTACGGTACTAAACATAACAAGAGCGAGAAGCTTTGTTTTTATACTATTTGTTTTCATAATTGTGCCTTTTTTTATAATATATGAATAATAATATAAAGAAGTGGCATAAAAGTTGTCTTTTTGAATTTTTAAAAGTAAGGTAAAAAAAGAATAAAAAAAAGGCCAAGAGGAAAACCTCTTGACCTTTTTAAGATTTATAAAATCTGTAGTTTAGACTAGGATCTTATAGGAATGGATTTGCATATAATGCAATCATAGCAACAACAAGTGCATAAATAACTTGTGCTTCGATCATCGCTAAAGCAATGAACATTGTTGTCATTAATTTTCCACCTAAACCTGGGTTTCTAGCAGTACCAGCAATAGTTGCAGCAGCAGTGTTACCCATACCGATAGCACCACCAAGTGCAGCAAGACCTAGACCAATACCTGCAGCAACTACAGAGTAAGCTTTTAATGTTTCGTTTGCAACAGCACCATCAGCAGCAAAAGCAGCTCCAGCGATAGCAAGCATTAATAGAACGATTTTTTTCATTCGTGAATCCTTAAAAAATATTTTTGACCAAAGTCTGTTCGTATAGCGTAACCACAGTAAACTGTAGCAATACTTACATAAATGCAAATATTTCCCTACTTAACACCTTGTTCGGGCAAAATTATATCTCATATATATTTAATAGTTCATTAGACAGTATAATATATTTTATTTTTATTACCTAAAGTAACAAATTTATCTTTGTACTTTCTGTTTACTTTTTTTTGATATAATTGCTACTTTTAACAAATAGATGAAAGGTTTATAATGAAAAAACTGTTTTTTGGTTTAACAGCTTTTGTACTTCTAATAATTGGGGGTATTTATGGATTACTGTTTACAAGTATGGGTAATTCTTATGTGGCTATGATTATAGAGAATAAAGTAAATGAGGGACAACAAGATGTAAAGATGAAAGTTAATGATTTTAAATTAACTACTAAAGAGATTCTTTTTAATGCATCTATTGATGATAATTCAACAATTAATATTGCTGGTGATTTAAATATTTTCGCAAAAAGCGTTGATTTAAATTATGATATTAATATTATAGAACTTTCAAAATTAGAAAATATTACAAAACAAAAATTAAATGGTCCATTTTCAACTAAAGGTAGTATAAAAGGTGATCAAGAATTAGCAGTAATAAAAGGTATTAGTTCTATTGCTTCTAGTAATACAACTTATGATGTGAACTTAGTAGATTTTAAACCAAGTAATATTTTATTTAATATGAAAAATGCGAAAATTGAAGAGCTGTTAAATATTGTAAACCAGCCAATTTACGCAAGTGGGAATTTAGATATTGATGCAGATATTAAAAGTGCAGATATAAATAATCTAGATGGTTTAATCACTCAAAAAATTTCAAATGGTATTTTAAATGCAAAACTAATAAATAAAGAATTAGAAGATAATCCAAAAACACCAATTACGTTTTCTGGAAATACAGTTACAAAGTTATCAGGAAATATGGCAAATGCAAAAGTTGATTTAGATAGTACAATTGCAAAACTTGATGTATCAAATGCAAGTGTAAATCTAAAAAATTCTGTTGTAAATAGTGATTATATTTTATTTGTAAAAGACATGTCACAACTTGAAACTCTTATCAATCAAAAATATAATGGTTCTTTTTCTACAAGTGGAATTGTAAATGTTAATAATGGTGTTATAAAAATAAATGGTAAATCTGATATTTTTAAAAGTGATACAACGTATGATATAAAAGTTGCAGATTCAAAACCTGAGTATGTAAATGTTTTAGTTAATAATGCAAAAATTGAGTCTCTTTTAAATTTAGTAAATCAACCGAATTATGCAAATGGTTTTATGAATATTGATGCAAAGATAAAAAATGCAGATATAAAAAATCTCGATGGTAAAGTTATTACAACTATTTTAGAAAGTACAGTAAACAATGATGTTGTAAATAAAGAGTTTGAACAAAAATTAAAACAGCCATTAGTTTTTAAAGGTAATATTCTTACTGATTTGGTAAAAACACAAGCTATCTCAAAAGTTGATTTAAATACTACTGTTACAAATCTTAATATGGAAAAAGCTGTTTTTGATATAGAAAAAAGTTCTTTTGTAAGTGACTATTTAATTAATTTTACAGACCTTACAAAACTTTATGATTTGACACAAACAAAAATGAGAGGTTCTGCAAAACTTGCTGGAAATATTAAACAAAGTTCTGATAATCTTGAAGTGGATGGAAACTCAAAATTATTTGGGGGAGATATTAATTTTAATCTTATAAATGATAATTTCAAAGCAAATATTGATGGTGTTGAGATAAAAGATTTAACTCATATGTTATATTATCCAGAAATATTTACTTCAAAATCAAAAATTGATGTTGATTACAATTTAGCTACTAAAATTGGTAAAATTGATGGGAACTTAGTAGAAGGTAAATTTATAAAAAACGAATTCTCAGATATTATTAATACTTTTGCAAAGTTTGATTTAACTCAAGAGGTTTATGAAAAAGTTGAAATCAAAAGTGATATGAAAAAAAACATCATTAATACTTTTGTTGATATGCAGAGTAAATATACAAAAATAAAAGTTCCAAGTAGTACACTTGATACCGATAAAAATAGTATAAATGCATTAATTCAAACTACTATTACTAAGTATTCTTTTGATACAACAGTTAAAGGAGATCTTTCTAATCCAACAGTAAAAGTTGATACAAAAGCTTTCTTAGAGAGTAAATATGGAAAAAAATTAAAAGAAAAAACTGATAAATATAAAAAGAAATTACAAGAGAAATTAAAAAATAAAATAGATTTAAATAAACTTTTTAATAAAGCACCGACTACAAAGCCTTCAACAAATACTGCAAATAATGGCCCTACAAATAGAGAACTTGCAGATGCATTAAGAAAATTTATGCAATAAAAAAACATAGAGACTTTTTTGTCTCTATGTTTTAAATTATTTTAAAACTTCAAATTTACCGTTTACCCCAATTATTTCATAAGCAAAACCAAATCCATAATCTACATCAGTATTTATGGTTCCAATAACTTTTACTTTATCCCCAATTTCAACTTTTTCATCTTCATTTGGTGATCTGAAAATTATTGCATCTTTACCATTGTAAATTTTAACCCAAGTATTTCCTTTAACTTTGTTTGATACTTGAATTACATCAGCAGTAAGTTCAACATTTTTATTTTTGTATATCTCTTTATTTTTATATAAATCAGAAATATCTATTTTTATAGCTTTTTCTTTTGATATAACTAATCCTTCATTGAACTTAGGATCAGGTTTTAAAATTTCTTGTTTTTTCTTAATCATACTTCCATGAATTTTATGAACATTATCTGCACCACTTATTCCTTTTCTTTCAAAATCAGCAAATAAGACTTTATCAAATGTTTTATCTAAAGTTTTACTTTTAAAGTTTTTCATCCAAACTTGTTCTTTTAAAGTAATAGTTTGACCAATTTTAACAGGAGAAGCTTCTATTGCTGCCCAATATTGTTGGTTATTTTCGTTTACTTTTATGTATGTATACGCACCAGCATCTTTTACTTCTAAAATTTTTACAGTATGTGGTTCATTTAATGCAAGTGCAGTTGTTACAGAAAATAAAGTACCTATACAGGCAATAGTTATTTTTTTTATCATTTTATACCTTTTAGTGAATAGTAGTTCATATGTTATCACTTTAATCTGTGATTGTTATTGATTTAAATCATAATTTATGGATTATTTTAAAAAATTTGACAATAAATATTTTGTAAAGAAGTATATATAAGACTATTTAGTTTCTATATTTTTTGTTAAAGTCAAAGAAACTCCTGCCCAAGAAGCAATTCCTCCTCTGTACCAGATAATTTTTTCTTTTGGATATCCAAACTTGATTAAAGTTTTTATAGCTCTTGGTGATTGAGCACACCAAGAGCCATTGCAGAAGAGAATTGCAGTTTTTGCATCTGTAAAATCAAATTTGTTTTTTCCTAAAATTTTTACACCTAAAGTTTTATAAGCTCTTTCGTACTCTTCTTCAAAATCTTCATCATAAGTTAACTCATCATATGGAATATTCACAGCACTTGGTATTGTTCCTGTGTTAAACCAATCTGAGGTTCTACTATCTACTAAAATATATTTGTTAGGATTTTTAGAAGACATAGTTTCAATAAAATCTAAAACTTCAAGTTCTGCAACTGTAGTTATGCCAGCTTTTAAAGTATGAGGTTGAATTACACCTTTTGTTGTGATAAAAGTTTTTTTACATTTTTCATCTACACTTTTTGAAGCTAGATTTTCTGATTGGAAAGTATTAGTGTTTATAGGTATATCTAAACATACTCCTTGAACTTCTCTTTGTATTAATATCTCTTCTTTTTTGCCATTTGAATAAGTATGTTGAACACTTACTCCTTTTATTGGAAGAAGAATAGGGTTTATTGCATATAAATAAAAAAAACAGAAGCAGAGAATAAGAATTGTTTTCATAAAAAATCCTTTAATTTGTATAAATATTTATTGATAATAATATCATAAATTTGTTATGGTTTTTTTGATATAATAAAAAAAATTCTAAGGATTTAAGATGTTAAATAGAGTATTAGTTACGGGTGGAAATAAAGGAATAGGTTTAGCAGTAGTAAAAAGATTTTTAGAAGTTGATTATGATGTTGTTGTTGTAGGAAGGGATTTTAAAGATTTTCCATTTAAAGATAATGAAAAAGTGACAACTATAGTATATGATTTATCTAATGTTGAAGACTTGCCAATACTTGCAGAGCAAGTAGGGGAGATAGATACACTAATAAACAATGCAGGTTATATGCAACCAAAATACACTTATGATAATTATCCAAAAGATGCAAAAGAACATATTATGAATGTAGATCTTTACTCTCCTGTTGAGCTTATGACACTTTTTTCTGAAGATATGAAAAAAAGAGGATATGGAAGAATTGTAAATACAGCTTCTATTGCTGGTCAAATCGGACATCCTGATATTTGGTATGGAATTGCAAAAGCTGGAATAATAAATGCTACAAAAATATTTGCAAAACTTTTAGGAACTCATGGAATTATTGTAAATTGTATAGCTCCAAGTCCAGTTGAAACTGATATGCAAAAAGACAATTCAGAAGAGAGAAAAGCAGAATTTAAAAAAGCAGTTCCTTCTGGAAGATTTGCAGAGCCAGATGAGGCGGCAGAAGTAATTTTTTGGTTAGCTACAGATTGTCCTGAATATGTAAATGGCACTACTATGGACTTTAACAATGGCTCTTACGTACGATAATATATAATAGTACAAGCTAATTTAATTAGCTTGTTCTGATTTTCTTCTTACTTTCACTTTTATTTAAATAAAAAAACTTGACAAATATCTCACAATATAATATTATTAACTTATTAACTAACCGAATGGTTAGTAAAATATTTAGGAATATTTATGAAAACAAGAGATATTATATTAAAAGTTGCAGAAGAAGAGTTCTCTAAACTTGGATTTAACGCAGTAAGTATGAATAATTTAGTAAAAAAACTTGATATAAATAAGGCTACAATTTATTATCATTTTAAAGATAAAAAAAGCTTATATAATGAAGTGATTAAAAATGCTATAGAGAGATTAAATACTAATCTTAGAGCTGTTTTTGATGATAAAAAAGATTCAAATACTCTTTTTAGAGCATATGTAAATGCAATAATATTAACAATAAAAGAGAATCCAAGTATTGTTCCTTTAGCATTAAGAGAGTTTGCAAATTATGGAGCTAATGTAGATGAAAATTTTATGCCTTATATTAATGAAGAAATGAATTATCTAAAAATGCTTGTAAATAAGCTTGATATAAAAGATGAATATAAAGATATGGATATTTATAGTTTATATTCATTCATAAATGGAACTATTAAAACTTTTTATGTAATTCAAATGAGTACTTTACCAATAGGTAAAGAGAATGATTTGAAAAATAATAGTGAGAAAACATTAAACTATATTTCAGAATTTGTATCAAATATAATATTAGATGCAATTGTAAAAAAATAGGAGAAGAGAATGTATTATAAATTTTTTAGTGTAGTTTTATTTTCATTGTTAATTGTCACTGGATGTGAAAAAAAAGAAGATAAAATTGTTACGAAACCAAAAGTAAAAATTGTGAAAATACTTAATATAAGTGATAGTGAAATATTTAGTGAATCTTATACTTATCCAGCGCAAGTTGAAGCTTTTCAAGATGCAACTATGGCTTTTGAAGTATCTGGGAAAATTGTAAAGTTTAATTTTGATGAGGGTGAAAAGGTTAAAAAAGGTTCGGTTATTGCAGAACTTGATGGGTCTATTTATAAAGCAAATTATAATCAAGTTAATGCGAATTATAAACAAGCAAAAAGTGATTATAAAAGATATGAAAAATTGTATAAATCTAAATCCGTAGCAAAAATAGATTTAGAAAAACAAAAACAAAATTTAGATGTAACTAGAGCTTTATTTCAAGTAGCAAAGAAAAACTTAGAGGAAACAAAATTAATTGCAGAATTTGATGGTGTAATGGCTAAAAAAATGGTTAATGATTTTGAAAGAGTTACTGTAAAACAACCAATTATAAGGCTACAAGATAACTCTTCTTTTAAAATTAAATTTTTTGTTCCCGAAAATGATATCTTGAAATTAAAAGGAGAATTAACACCTAGTCATATATCTAAGATTGTGGACTTCTATGTAACTTTTGGAAATGACAAAAATAAAAAATACGATGCAAGCTTACTTGATATTTCCACAACAGCGGAAGAAATTACAAGAACATTTGAAGCAACTCTCCAAATGAAATCACAAAAAGATGTGACAATTTTACCAGGAATGACAGCTCAAGTTAAAGCAGTGGTAAAAGTGCATAGAGAGAAAAATATATTTATACCATATAAAGCATTATTTACAGATGAAAAAAAATCTTCTTATATTTGGATAATTGATGAAAAAAATAAAGTTCATAAAAAACAGATAAAAATAGGAGATGTTTCAGGTGATTCTGTTGAAGTTTTAAGTGGTTTAGATAAAACTTCAAAAGTAGTTACTTCAGGAATAAGATTTCTTGAAGAAAATGATGAAGTAACTGAGTATAGAAAAATAGGAAACTAAAATGGATTTTGCTAAATTTAGCCTAAAAAATAAACTTTTAATTTATGTCCTTACAATACTTAGTGTTGCATATGGATTAATTGTTTATGATAAAATGGGAAAACTTCAAGACCCTGAATTTACTATTAAAGATGCACTTATAATTACAAATTATCCCGGGGCAACAGCTGTTGAAGTTGAAAAAGAAGTATCTAATAGAATAGAAGAAACTATTCAAACTCTACCATATGTAAAAAGAATAATTACAAAAAATAGTGCCGGACAATCTTTTATTATAGTTAGAATGAAAGATAAGTATAAATCAAAAGAACTTCTACAAATTTGGGATGAACTTAGAAAAAAAATTGCTGAAACTTATTTACCTCCAAGAGTAGGAACTCCATATATAAAAGATGATTTTGGAGATGTTTATGGAATTATGCTATCAATTTATGGAGATGAATATACTTATGAAGAACTAAAAGATTATGTTGATTTCTTAAAAAAAGAACTTATTTTAGTTGATGGCGTTGGAAAGGTTGATACTTTTGGAGAACAACAAAGAGCTATTATTGTTGAAATAAATAAAGATAAACTAGCAAGACTTGGCATTACAAAAAATCAAATTATCCAAGAATTATATTTGAAAAATCTTATTCCAAATTTTGGAAAAGTAAATATTGGAACAGAGTTTGTTAGAGTAAAAGCAGATGGTTTTAATAGTATAAAAGAGTTAGAAAATATTGTTATAAAAGGGAATTCTAGTAAGTCACAAATTTTTTTAAAAGATATTGCAAAGATAAAAGATACTTATGAAGAGCCTAGTAGCGAGATTTTAAAATATGATGGGCATAACTCTATTGCAATTGGAATTTCTACAATAAAAGGTGGAAATGTTGTAAAAATGGGGAAATTAATAAATGAAAAATTAGAAGAATTTAAATCCCAAAAACCTCTTGGAATAAAAATAGGAACCATCTCTAATCAAGCAAATGATGTAGAGCTTGCTATTAACTCTTTTATTATTAATCTTATTGAAGCAATAGCTATTGTAATTATAGTATTACTTCTTTTTATGGGGCTTAGAAGTGGTCTTATTATAGGATCTGTTTTATTAGTAACTATTATTGCAACTTTTATATTTATGTCAACATTGGGTGTTATGCTTGAGAGGGTCTCTTTGGGAGCTTTAATTATTGCTCTTGGTATGCTAGTTGATAATGCAATAGTAGTAGTTGATGGAATTCTAGTTCGTATAAATAGAGGAATGGACTCAAAAGATGCTTCTTCTGAAGTTGTAAAACAAACTGCTTGGCCACTTTTAGCAGCAACTATTGTAGCCATTTTAGCTTTTGGTTCAATTGGTTTATCCGAAGATTCAACAGGAGAGTTTACAAGGTCTTTGTTTCTAGTGGTCATGATCTCTTTAGGATTATCTTGGGTAACAGCTATGACTTTAACTCCAATTTTAGCTGTGCAGTTATTAAAACCTAATAAGAAGAAAAAAAATGAAGAAAAGATTCAAAAGGAGGAATATAATTCTATACTTTATAAAGCATATGGTGCAGTTTTAAAATTCGCAATTAATCATAGGATTATAGTAATAGTGATATCTCTTATTGTTTTTGTATCTTCTCTAGTGAGTTTTAAATATGTAAAACAGAGTTTTTTCCCTGATTCTTCACGACCTCAAATTATCGTTGATTATTTTTTACCCCAAGGAACAAATATCAAAATAACTAATAGATATTTAGATGAATTAAATAAAGAAATACTCAAAATAAAAGGGGTAGAACATATCTCTACCTTTATAGGAAAAGGAAGTTTAAGATTTCTTCTTACTTATGACCCCGAACGTCCGAATTCTGCCTTTGGTCAAATGTTAATTGATGTGAAAGATTATAAAGAGTCTGATAGAATTATTAATGATATTGAGACTTTAAGTAAAGCTAAATATCCTGATATAAATGTATATGGTAAAAAGTTTATTTTGGGGCCAGGCGAAGGAGGAAAAGTTCAAGCTAAAATATTTGGTAAAGACTTAAATAAATTAAGAAAATATGAAGAAGAAGTTTATAAAATAATAGATGAATCACCTTATTCAAAAGGGGTAAGAAGTGATTGGCGAAATAGAGTGAAAGTTTTAAAACCAATAATTTCTTATGAAAAAGCTAATTTAAACGGAATTACAAAAGACTCAATTGCCGAAGCTATTTTAGATACCTTTCAAGGTAGAAATGTAGGTATTTATCGAGATGGAACAGAACTTTTACCTATTATTTTAAGATCACCAGAAAGTGAAAGAGGAGATATTAAAAATATTGAAAATATTCAAATCTTTTCTAATGTGGCAAAAAAAATGATTCCTTTAAAGCAGTTAATTACTTCATATGAGACAGTTTTTGAAGATGATATTGTTTATAAATATAATAGAAAAAGAGCTATTACTATTCATTCTGAACCAGTTGCTGGTAAACTAGCAAATGATTTACTTTTTGATATAAAAGGAAAAATTGAAAATATTAATTTTGAAGATGGATATTATGTTCAATGGCATGGACAATATAAAAGTTCAAAAGATGCGCAAAAGCCAATTATTAAATCTCTTCCACTTTTTTTTATTATTATGGTTTTAATTATAATTGGCTTATTTAATTCTATTAAAAAAACACTAGTTATATGGCTTGCAGTTCCTTTTGCTTTAATTGGTGTAGTATTAGGTCTTTTAATTATGGATTTACCTTTTGGTTTTATGTCTTTACTTGGATTTTTGAGTCTCTCAGGTATGCTTATTAAAAATGCTATTGTATTAATTGATGAGATTACTTTAGAAAATGAGGCAAATAAAATACCTCTAAATAATGCAATTTATAACTCTGGATTAAGTAGGTTAAGAGCAGTATCAATGGCAGCGCTTACTACTGCATTAGGAATGATCCCTCTTGTAAGCGATCCATTCTTCGCTTCTATGGCCGTAGTGATTATTTTTGGTTTAATTGTTGCGACTATTTTAACTATGATACTTATACCTGTATTTTATGCAATATTTTTCAATGTGGAAAGGATAAATTAGGGGGAAGAATAATATTTGTAGGTATTGATGTAGCTAATTATTTATTACTTTTTTAAATATGTAAATAAAAATAAACCAAGGACTGTACATAAAATAAAAATGTTTGAAAATAGCAAAATACAAAAAAATAGTATAGATAATAACACAGAACATTTTTTTAAAAAACCTTTTTCAAAAAGTATTATTGCGGTAATTAATCCAATAATTGCATTTGCTATAAAAAATCCATCTGCAAAAGCTACAAGATTATCTAAACTCAGGTATTTGAAATATACTAAAAACAGAGTAGTTGTATAAATAAGTGATAAAAAGTTTAAAGCCCCAATTGGTGTACCATTTTGCATGTGTTTACTTGTGTATGTGACTAACTTTAAAGATGATATAAGTCTTGAAACTCCACCAACAAATAAAATTAAGGTACCAACACAAAGTATCATTGAAACACTTGCCATAATTATATCTGAGCTTTTCCCAAAAATAGGTTCTATCAGCCATACTAATTTAAATTCATCAGTTTTTGGAAACTCTCCAAAACATATGGCAAGTGTAGTTAGTATATAAACAAGTGAGATGATAATAGCGGATATCTTAACTGCATTTGTAAGTGTTTTAGTCTCTTTAACTTCTTGGGAATAGTTACCTATTACTTCCCATCCAACTATTGCCCAAAATGCTAGGATTAGGGAATATCCAAACTCTTTTAAAGAAATGCTTGGTATTGAAAATATAAATTCATTTACATCTAGTAGTATGTTTATACTTGAAAGAAAAAATATAAGTGTAATAGCTGAACTTACTATTAACATTAGTTTTCCTATGAAGTCTATCTTAGTAAGTAGTAAGATATAAGTTAAGATATAAATATAAAAAGCTAAAAGTTCTAAAGAGGTGCTAGGGAAATACTCTTGGATAAATTGAGCAGCGATTATTAATACTGCAACAGGACCAAAAAATACTGCGCAGATGAGGTAAAAAGAGGTTAGGAGTTGATACTTTTTACCCATTGCTTCTTTTGTTGCAAGACTTACTCCTCCATCTCCTGGATAAAGTATAGCAAGGCGACCAAAAATAAGTGCAAAGATAAATCCAAGACTTAAAATAATAGCCCAAACTATTAAAGAAAAGTTCCCAACCATATTGTATAAAAGCGGAGGAAGAAGTATAAGTCCTGAACCTAAAATAGGTCCAATGATAAGTCCTGACAGTGTAAAAGTATTTAATTTTTTAGTTTTGCTGTTCACTGAATTCTTTTTTTATCTTTTTTCTGTTAAATATTTTTATATTGTTTAATGTTTTAACTGCAATTATAGTCAATATCGTGCCAATTATGATTGAAGGACTTATTTTTTCACCCAAAAATATAATGCTTAAAATTATAGCGAAAAAAGGAACTAAAAATATGAAAGAGCTAACTTCATTTGTACCTAATTTTTCTATTCCAATAAAATAAACAGTAGTTGCAAAAGTTGTAGAAATTACTGCAAGACTTAAAATATTTATCCAAAAAATAGAATCATAACTATTATAATCTATTGATTTAAAATCAACAAAAAATATACTTACCATTATGGTTGTAATAACATACATATAGAAAGTAAAAACCATAGGAGAGGTTTTTGTGATTTTAGAACT
This sequence comes from Arcobacter sp., assembly GCA_002869565.1. GTDB lineage: Bacteria > Campylobacterota > Campylobacteria > Campylobacterales > Arcobacteraceae > Halarcobacter. The sequence goes on along the minus strand of PKUJ01000012.1, from coordinate 119,699 downwards.
AACAATTGTAAGCGTAGGCCATAAAATTGAAGCACCTAAGAAGTACATATTTTGTATTGAAAATATTTGTTCACTAGAAAAAGTCCAAACATTTAACATAGTTAAAATACCTATTGCTCCAAGTCCTAGTGCAAAAGTATCTTTTCTTAAAATCTTTTTTCCAAAAAATATTGCCATAATTAAAAATGTATTTATAGGAATAAGTGTAGTTACAAGAGCTCCACCTAGTGAGGCTGTACCAAATTTTGTTCCTAAAAAATAGCATTTCATATAAGCTATCATTACTACTGAGGCGACAAGGGCTAAAATAAGACTTCGTTTATTTATATAAAAGTATTTTTTACTTATTAATATAACTGGTCCAAGTGTAATAAGTGTAAAGATATTTCTAAAAAAGATAAGTTCATATTCAGTCATATACGAGCTAAGAACTTTAGCATTAACCCAAGATGCTCCCCATCCAGCCATAGCTAGAATCATAAGAAAATAAAAAATATTTTTGTTTGTTGAAGTCATAATTAATCTTTTTTCTAATTTTATTAGAAGTATAGTTTAAAGTAAAAAATAGTTATAGAATAATATTGCTATTCTTTTGTAAATAGGAAGGAGTATACCCAAAATATTTTTTAAAATTTCTTGAAAAATGTGATTGGTCATTAAATCCCACCTCTATACTTGCTTCACTTATGGTAAGACCATTTTGAATAAGTCTATTAGCTCGGTTTAATCTTTCATTTACAATAAATGCATGAGGTGTTAGTCCAAACTCTTTTTTAAATAGTCTCAAAAAATGATATTTACTTAGATTTACATTAGTAGCTAAGGAGTCTAAGGTAAAGTTTGTATCAATAGAATCATTTATAAATTCATAGGTATTTTTGATAATTCTTTTATCTTCAAAAATATTCTCATGATTTTTCGTATAAATAACTGATGTTAATATCAAATTTGATAGGGCATCAATTAGATTTGTTTCAACTAAGATTTCATCTTCGTGTTTAAAATAGCTATCAAAAAAGTGGTGTAGTTTTAAAAATAGTATTTTATTTTCGACAATATGTCTTTGAAAATAGGGTATTTTACTCTCTCCAAAAATTTGTTCATATAAGTTTGACATCATTTCAGTAGTTGGATAGAAATTTACATGAGACCACTCTTGTGATTTTCCTGCGTGTACTTCTCCTGGATTATTTATACGAATTGAGTACTCATATGAATCATAACTTTGATTTGCATTATATGATCTTAGAACACCTTTATATGTCAATCCTATAGTATAAGTGTCATGGTAATGTTTAGTAAAATCTTCATTTGAAAAACTTACATTTTCAAATAGTATGTTATTTAATAATGGTGACATATTATATTATATCAAAATAAGAGGTGTAAAAATAGAATAAAATTGCTATTTTAATACCATCTCTAAATCCTCTTTTATTTTTGAAGGGTCAAAAAAATGATCTATTCGTTTAAAAAGTTTACCATTTTTATCAAATAAATAGATATAAGAAGTATGAGAAACAGAGTAGTCCATAGCTGAATCTTTTAGTTCAACTTTTTTATAATAACTTTTATATCGTTTTACAATATCATCAAGATTTTCTTTATTTGATGTTGCTCCTATAAAATTTGTATGAAAATATTGTGCATACTCTTTTAAATTTTTCAAAGTATCTCTATCTGGGTCAACACTAATAAAAAGACCTTTGAAATCTTTTACTTTTTCTTTATCAATACTTTTAAGTGCTTGGGCTAGGGAACTTAGTGTTGTAGGGCAGACATCAGGGCAAAAGGTATATCCAAAATAGATTGCTAATACTTTACCTTCAAAATCATCTTTTTTAATCTCTCCATCAATAGTTGAAACTGTAAAGTCGTATCTAGTTTTTTCTTTATAATCATTTAAAAAAGGTTTTGCAATAATAATTACCACAAGAGCGAAAATCACTGAAAGCATAATATTAAAAAAGATTTTCATTTATATATCCGTTTTGAATTTGAATTTTGCGCCAATTGTTTCATTGGCTTTTTTTACCCGAATTTCTGCATTCCATTGCATATCTCCCGTTGGGCAAGTAGGAAGAACTCCTGTCGCTTCATAATAACCTTTGCCTAAATTTTTAAGATCTAGATTAAATTCTCCCATAAACATATTTGTACTATAAATATCAAGTTTTAAATTTTTGAGATTTTTTTGATTACTTTTAATACTAAATGTAAGAGGTTTCATTAGAGGGATTTCTTTTGGCGTAATAGAGAGTAAAAATGTAGTTCCATCTTGGATTGTAATTTGACACTCTTCTTTATGTAAATCACATCTTTCATTTTGGGAAATAAATTCTGCTTTGTCTTTAAAGGATTGATAGATTCCATTAAAATCTATTAAAAAATATCCTCCTACAATCAATACAATTATTCCAAGAGGAAGAACTGTATTTAAGATTGTAGGTTTTATATTTTCATTAGGCATCGATATAATTATTGTTTATGTTTCATATGTTTTGAATGATCCATTTTATTCATCATACCATCCATAACTGATTTTATCGGTGCTTCAATAATTTTTGATTCACCATTTGAAAAATTAATTTCTAATTTTACTTTTTCACCTTCTTTTAAAGCTTGATTTAATCCAATTATCATAATATGAAAACCACTAGGTTGAAGGAGAGTTTCTCCCTTTGCAGGAATAATGATTTCAGGTACTTGGTACATTTTCATAATTCCATCGCTCATATCGTGAGTATGTAATTCTACAGTTTTAGATATAGTTGATCTAGCTTTTATTATAGCTATATCTTTATCTGAGTGATTAACCACTTTCATAAATGCAGCAGAGTTTGGAAGATTAGGTGGTGTAGCTCTTACATAAGCATCTTTTATCTCAATTTGAGATGCTAAAAGTGATAAAGTTGATATAAGTAGAGCTAAAATAAATTTTTTCATTTTGGAAACCTTTTTAAATTTTAAAATTATATTTATCTAATGTTAAATTAGTATTAATTATCAACATCATTTTTTAACTCTTAAAATCAATATAACTCCAATAACAGCAGCAATAAATGAAGCAGCAAAAACTCCAAGTTTTACAGCAGCAATTATACTTTCATCTAAGAAAGCTAAATGAGTGATAAAGATAGACATAGTAAATCCAATACCCCCTAAAAATCCAACCGCAACTACTTCAGCCCAAGAGATATTGTCAGGTTTTTTTATAATATTTAATTTACTTGCTAAATAAGTAAATCCAAAAATACCAATAGGTTTACCAATCACAAGTCCAAATACTACACCTAGTACTATCATAAGATTTGCACTAACTGTTGAAAAATCAATTAAAACTCCAGCATTTGAAAAAGCAAAAAGTGGCATGATAAAAAATGCTGATAAGCCATGAAGATCATGCTCTAATCTTACTAATGGATTTTGTACTTTGTCATAGTTATATGCAATGTTTTCAAGAGAATCTATTTGATGATGATTTAACATAGGAATTTCATCTATATGTTTTTCAAATTCATCTACATTGTTTTTTGTCTCTTTTATGAAATTTTGTTCATCAATTTTTGATTTAATTGGAATTGCAAAAGCTAATAAAACACCTGCAATAGTTGCATGAATACCAATTGCATGAATATAAATCCAAAGTGCAATACCTAAAATAAGATATGGTAAAAGTTTTGTAACACCTTTGAAGTTTAAAGCCCAAATTAGTGCATAAATAACTCCTGCATGTAAAAAATATTCACTATGAATTTCACTTGTATATACTGTAGCAACAACTAAAACAGCACCTAAATCATCAACAACAGCAAGGGCAACTAAGAATAGTTTTAGAGCTGGATTAACTCTTGTTCCTAAAAGCATCAGAATTCCAAGCGCAAAAGCAATATCTGTAGCCATTGGAATACCAAATCCAAATGGGTTTGATGGATTTAATGCAACATAAATAAGTGCAGGAATAAGCATTCCTCCTATTGCAGCAACTATTGGAAAGGAAGCTTTTGCAACAGACGAAAGTTCACCAATTAGCATTTCTCTTTTAATCTCAAGTCCAACCATTAGAAAAAATAGGGCCATAAGGCCATCATCTATCCAATAGGTTAAAGACATTGAAACTTTTAGTTCTCCTATATTAATACCAAATGGCATGTGCCAAAGGTCATAGTATGCTTGACCTAAACTTGAGTTGGCAACAATTACTGCAGCAACAGTTGCAATGAAAAGTAATATACCACTTAGTGCTTCTTTATTGATAAATTTGTTAAGAGTAATTAGTGGGTTAATCAATGGTTTTATCATTATAAAATTCCTTTTTTATAAACAATTTGGGCAGATACCCTTTATAATAATATTATCTATTTGATGGCCTTTGATATCAATATCAAGTTTTTCATGTATACATTCAATTTTTGAGCATACATTACAGATGAAGTGTGAGTGTTTTGTCTTTTGTATTTCAAAATATCTCTTTTTATCATTTGATTCAAATGAATTAATTATTCCTTCTTCTTCAAATTTTGTAATATTTCTATAAAAAGTAGCTTTATCCATAGCTAATTGGTCTTTTATATCTTCATAACATAAGGGTTTATTAGATTTTATTAAAATCTCTAATATCGCTTTTCTTGCAGTCGTAAGTTTTATATTTTTTGATAAGTTTTCTAAATCCATTAAAAATTATAGCTAGTTATTTTTAAAAATAGATTTGCTTAGAGAAAATATTATGCAATTAAGTTGCATTAAAGAAAAAGTTCATTAAAATTCCAAAATGCAACTAAATTGCAAAAAATAAAAAGGATATATATGAAAAAAATATTAATTGCTTTTTTTACACTTACTAGTTTGTTATTAGCAACTGAAGTAACAGTTTCAATTTTACCTCAAAAATATTTTGTAGAAAAAATTGCCCAAGATAAAGTTAAAGTGAATGTGATGGTAAACCCTGGAGCTTCTCCTACAACTTATGAACCAAAAACATCCCAAATGAGAATGTTATCTAATTCTCTTATTTATTTTGCTATTGATGTGCCATTTGAAGATGCATGGTTAGATAAGTTTAAAAATGCGAATAAAAAGATGATAATAATTGATACAGCTGATGGCATTGATAAATTAGAGATGTCAGCCCATGAACATCATGATGAAGAATCAGATGTAAATCATTCCTTAAATGAAAAAGAAGAACATAAACATATTCAAGAAGAGGGGCATAATCATGAAGGTGCTGATCCCCATATTTGGTTAGACCCTATTCTTGTGAAAATTCAAGCAAAAAATATCTATAAAGCTTTAGCAAAAGTAGATGCTAAAAATATAGAATTTTATAGAAAAAATTATGAAACTTTTTTATTGGAATTAGAAAGTTTAAATAATAAATTAAAAAAAATTTTAGAGGCATATCCAGATAAAGCATTTATGGTATTTCATCCATCATGGGGGTATTTTGCTGCTAGATATAATCTAGAACAAATATCAATTGAAGTTCAAGGAAAAGAACCAAAACCAGCACAACTTGTAGAATTAGTACATGAGGCAAAAAAACATAATATAAAAATAGTTTTTGTAGCGCCTCAGTTTTCTCAAAAAGGAGCTAAAACTATCTCTAAAAGTATAAATGCTAATGTTGAGACAATTAATCCATTATCTGAAAAATGGGATGAGAACTTAATAAAAGTAGCAAATGATATTGCAAAATCATATAAATAAAATATTTTTATTTTTAATACTATTTTCGCATACTTTTTATGGTTGCGCATTATGTACTCTTTATTCCCCAGAAACAAAGGTTGCAATAGAAATTAAAGCGGACCATGAAAAGATTAAGAGCGCAAATATCACTTGGGTTTTAACAAAAGAATTTACTGAACAATTAAAACAAATTTATGATGAAAATCAAAATAACTTTATAGATAAAGATGAACTAAAACCCATCGAGCAATCACTTCTTGATTATATAAAACCAAAAGATTTTCTTACACATATTTCTTATGGAAAAATTATAGATAAAGAAAACTCTGAAGATATAAATATAAAAGAGTATAAAACTTATATCAAAAATTCTTTACTCCATTTCACATATATTTTAGATTTGAATTATGAAGTGATAAAAGATAATGCTTTATATATAAATATTAATGATGATGAAAACTATTTTATTTTGTTGCTTGCTATAAATGGGGTTAAATTTAGTGTACCTTTTAAACATAAAGAAGTTTTATCTAGACAGAGTATGGTTCTTTATATTGATCAAAATGAAGTAAGAGAATCTACAATAAAAGAAATAAAAAAAACAAAAGATGATAAAAAGGTAAAAGAAGAAAGATCTGAAGTAATTGAAAAAGAAAAAACTTTATTATCTAGCTTTTCAAAAAAAGTAAAAGAGTATTTGTTAAAAATACAAAATGGTGATAGTTATGCACTTTTTATTCTTTTGGGTGTATCTTTTCTTTATGGAATCATTCATGCTTTAGGGCCTGGACATGGAAAATCTTTAGCCTTTACATATTTTTCTTCTAATAAGAGTTCATATTTAAAGGCATTTTGGATTTCTCAAGCAAGTGCTTTTATCCATATAATTGGAGCATTGATTTTAGTAATAGTTTCAGTATTTTTATTACAGTCTTTTCTTAATAGTTTTGTAAAAGATTCAGTTGAAATTTTGACTAAAATAAGCTCAATAATGATTATGACTTTAGCTATTTATATACTTTACAATAAGTTAAATCACAACAAATGTGCTTGTAATTCATGTAGCTCTGTAAACCAAAATCCTATTTGGAGCATAAAAAACCCAAATGCAAATATAAATTTAAAACCAAAGTTTGTGAAAAAAGATTTGTACTTTGTATTAACAGCAGGGCTTATACCTTGCCCAGGAACTGTAGTCCTTTTTATATATGCTTTTGTTCTTAAAACTTATTTTGCTGTTTTATTAGCTTCAATTTTTATAAGTTTAGGCATGGGATTAGTAATATTTCTTTCATCATTTATAGGTGTTAGTATTCATAATTTATCTTCAAAATCACATAAAATTACAAATTTCCTTGAAATATTAGCTCCTATTATTATGTTTATACTTGGGATATTGTTATTTTTAAATGCAGATATTATATAAGGACTGTGAATCAAGTTTTAGATGAAAGGGACTTTTAAAAGCTTTCCCATTCATCATCATTATCATTATTTGAAACTATTGTTTTTTGAACTGTTTTTTCTATTTTTGGAGATTCTTTTTTATTAATTGGTGTTCCTGCCGGCTTTTTGTAGTCAATTTTAGCTTTAAGAGGAGTTTCTACATTAGCCTTTAAAGTACTTTTTTGAGAAACTTGAACATTTTTGGCTTTTACACTATCTTTTCCTTCAAACTCTTTTTCATTTGCGTCATCAACAATTCTATCTGCAATACTTTGCGTTTGATTTGCAATTTCATGAGTTTCATTTGCCACAGAAGCATTCTGTTGTGTTTGTTGGTCAAGCATATTTATTGCATCATTAATTTGTACGATTCCTGTTTGTTGTTCTTTACTTGCAGTTTCAACATCATTAATTAATTCTAAAGTAGTTGTAATATTTTGATTTAATCCAGCATAACCTTTAATCATTTTATCTGCTATTGATTTTCCATCATTTGCTTTTACTGTCGCATTTTCAACTAAATCCTTAATTTCTTTTGCTGCTTCAGCACTTCTACTTGCAAGATTTCTTACTTCTTTAGCAACAACCGCAAAACCTTTTCCCGCTTCTCCAGCAGTTGCGGCTTCAACAGCTGCATTAAGGGATAGAATATTTGTTTGGAAGGCAATTTGATCAATCACTGAAATAGCATCATTAATTGCTGTAACTTGAGCATTAATTTGATCCATTGCACTTGTAGTTTCTGTTGCAAGACTTTCACCTTCATTTGCAGAATTTTTTAATTCATTTGCAGTTTTAGCCATTTTTACTACATTTTCAGTATTATGAGCAATATTTGAAGTTATCTCTTCTAATGCTGCTGCTGTTTCTTCAATACTTGCTGCTGCTTCATTTGATGATCTACTTAGAGTATCAACATTTGATAAAAGTGTATTTGCACTACCTTGAAGTGTTAATCCATTAGATTTATTTTCAACTAACATTTCATTGATAATTTTTGCTAAACTATTTAATCCTTCAACTGTATTTCCAGATGCATTTATTATTCGGTGTGAGAAATTTAAGTTTTGATACTCATTTAGTGCTTTTTCTACATCATTTAAATCAGTAGAAATATTTGTAGAAATAATTTGAATCATTTCATTGAAAATAGTTTTTAATTCTTCAAGTCCTTTATTATGAGTTGATTTTTCAATTTTCAATTCTAAATGACCATTTTTAACAGATTCAACGATTCTTTTTACATCATTAATTAATGCATCATCTTCTTCTATTAAAGTTTTAGTATTAGTTATATTTTCATTTACAACTATTGCAATTGCTGCTATTTCATCTTTTGCACTAGTATCTAATAACTCAACACTAGATGTTTCTCTATTTAAATAATGAAAAAATCCTAGTAAACCATCTCTAAAATTAGATATTGAATTATTTATTGCACGTCCTAGTACAATTGTAAAGAAAATAGCAACTAAGATACTAAGTACAGCAATAACAACAAAGGTAGTTAGTGAAGTACCAATAATAGAGTGGGTCTCTTCTTCAGCAATTTTTATCACTTTTGAAGATTCTTCAGTGAAAAAATCCATTGTATCTCTCATTGCTTCATAATCTTTTAAATATGAATTAAAATAAAAAGCTTGTGCTTCTTCATATTTGTCAGATTTTATAAGCGAAACAAGTTTTTGTGTATGTGTATTTGTAAGATCATAATATTTTTCAAAATCTTCAAATTTTTGATTATGATTTGGTAGACTACTTTCAAGGAATCCTTTAAATTTATCAAATCTTTGCCTAACTTGTTTTATATTATTATTTACACCATTTTTAAGTAATTCATCTACTTTACTTTTATCTTTTAAATTTATCAATTGAGATAAAGCAACATTTGATTGATAAGAATCTCTATCCGCTTCTAATAATACAGCATGTGCAGGAAAGTCTCTATCTGTAAGCTCAAAAACATTTTCTTCAATGTGTTTTATGTTGTATGCAACAAAAATACTTGAAAAAATGGTAATGGCAATAAGGACTAAAAAAGCCCCCACAATTTTTGATTTAATATTCATAAAATACTCCTTCTAAATGTTACTATGATGTTATATTAATATAAGAATACTTTAAGTTATATAAATAAAAAAAATTATTTATTTTTTCATAGTCTTTTGAATTCATTTATAAGTTTATCTATTTCTTCAGTACCAACGGAGATTCTTACTAAATCTATAGGTAAATTAATATCATTTAAAAAATTATTCCCATTTTTTGATATTATTAAATCATAGTGTGCGAGATAAGTATAAGGCATAAGAAGTGTAAACTCTGTACCTAGGCTAGGTCCTTTTGCAAAATTTAGTTTATCGTAGACTTCATTTATGGGTTTTGTAAAAGTTACTGATATAACACCAGTATAAGAATTGTCATCTATCATTGTTTGAGAATAGTTTTTTTTATTTTTATCACTTAAACAATAAAAAACTTCTTTTATATATGGACATGTTTTTAAATACTCTACTAAAATTTTTGTATTTGTGCTTATTTTTTTGACTCTACTTTTATAATCTTTTATTTGAAAAGCCATCCTTTGAATATCTTTGATATAAACTGGTTCACAATGTTTAAAAAATTCTGTTGTCATATGAGATAGATTATGCTTTTTATTTAATATAATTGCACCCATCAAAACATCAGCATTTCCACAAGCAAACTTTGTAAGGGATTCTACAAAAATATCTGCATAATTTCTCAAATCAAGATTATACGGTGTTGCAAAGGTTGTGTCTATTACTAGTGGTATATTGTATTCGTCACAAAGTTTTCTAAGCCTTATTATATCAACACTAATTAAAAGCGGGTTTGTAGGAATTTCTGTGATAATAGCACTAATTCTAAATCCATACTCCTTTAAATACTCTTCAAGTAAATCAAGATTTGAAATATCAGGAAATACTTTTTGTTGAGCATAATGATGGTTTACTATATTCATTGTATCAAGATATAACCAACCAAATTGAATTAGAATATCTCTTCCATTGTGATTTTGAATAGAGTTTAATCCTCTTACAGCAGAATAAATTGCATTCATTCCCGAAGGAGCTAAACATATATTTTCTCTAGGTTGGGAATATGCATCAGCTAATGTACCAATAAGAATATTTTTTGCATTGTCTTTATCTTCAATTTCTTCTTCTTGTAGAGTATTTATAATTCCTTTATCAAATAGATACTTTTCAGCTAGTCTAGAAGATAGATTACATCCTACATGTTGAATATAAGTTAAGACTTTTTGAAGTTGACAAGTTCCTTTTTGAACTAAGATTACACCAAAAGGTTCATCTATTTCGATTTTATTGTGTATGAAATATTTATCACTTACAAGTTCAACTGCTTTTTGTGAACTTAATATCACAACTTCATAATCATCACAAATATTGTATTTTTTTTGTATGAAAAGAGCTAATTTTTTTAAATATGGATGAAGTATAAATCTTGGATATCCACTTTTTATAATCTCTAATATTTCAGGTTTTTGTTCTTCATAATCTATTACATTTTGAATTGTTGGCATAGAAACAGAAACTGCATGGACATTGTTTACAGGTAATGTCTCACCACAAGTTATTTGTTCAAAAAAATTATTGATCATATATTATTATCTCTATTTTACAGCTTGTTTAATATCTTCTATTAAATCTTCAACATTTTCTAAACCAATAGAAAATCTAACTGTGCTATCTGATATTCCAATTGCAGCTAATTCTTCTTTTGAAAAAGAGGCATGAGAAATTTTAGCAGGAATCTCTATTCTTGAATCAGGACTTCCAAATGAACACTTTTCACCATATATTTTTGTATTTTCAATAAACTTTTCTGCTAATTCAACAGAAGTAAAATCAACGCAAAATAGACCTGGGATATATTTCATTTGTTTTTTTGCCAATTCATATTGTGGGTGAGATTCTAAAGCAGGGTGAGTTACTTTTACAATATAATCTTGGCTCTGTAAAAATTTTGCAATTTTTATTGAACTTATCTGATGTTCTTTCATTCTAACTTTAAGTGTTGGAATCCCCAAAGTTATTAGATATACATCCATTGGATTTTGGCTTCGTCCACCTGCATTTGCATAATAGTGGATTTCATGTGATAACTCTTCTGTAGAAGCAACAATTGCTCCAGCAACAACTGCTCCATGTCCTGATATATATTTTGTTGTTGAAAATAAAGAGAAATCAGCTCCTAGTTCTATTGGCCTTTGAGATATAAATGTTGCAAGTGAGTTATCAACTGCAAAAAGAGAATTATATTTATGTGAAAGATTAGCAACTTCTTCTAAATCAATAATTTTTAATCCAGGATTAGTGGGAGATTCACAAAGTACCAAATCAATTGGGTTATTTTTTAAGATTTCTTCCATTTTGTCAAACTCTAGGAAGTTTGCAAAATGAACTGTAACATTGTATTTTTCTTTAAATATTTTTAATAATCTAAATGTCCCACCATAACAATCTGCTTCAACTAAAATATGTGAATTTGCTTTTAAAACTGTCTCAAATAAAAGTGCAACAGATGCAATTCCTGTATGAGTACAAACACAACCAGCACCACCTTCAACTTCAGTAAATAGATTTTCTAACATCTCTCTTGTTGGGTTGTCACTTCTTGTATAATCATAAATTTTATCACCATCTTGTTTTTTTAAATCAAAAGTTCCAGTGTTGTAAATAGGGAAGTGTGAAGCACCTGCTTGTTCAGCAAATGGTGCAAATTTAGCAATATGACTTAACGAAGTCTCAACATGATGTTTCATAAAATTCCTACTTTTTGAGCAGATTATACCAAACTTTTTATAAGAGTAAAAATCTTTTAAAACAACGTATTAGATTTTCTTATAAGTGAGTAAAAGTATTTGAATCTTAAATAATCAAACTAAGTAAATAAAATATCTATGATTAAATCAAATATTTGGCATAAATCTTGCATTAAATAAATTAAAAAGAATTATTATGAAATTAAATGAATTAAAATTAGAAGTAGACTATTTTGAATTTGATAAAAAATTTTATCAAAAAATAGAAGCCCAAGCACTTAACCATCCACATCTTATATCTTATAGTAAGAATGCATGTGATTTAATAGGTTTAGATTATGAAGAGTGTGAAAGCGACGAATTTATAAAGTTTGTAAATGGAGAGAAAGTACTTGAAGGTTCTGTTCCATATTCAATGGCATATGCAGGACATCAGTTTGGATATTTTGTTCCACAACTTGGTGACGGTAGAGCAATAAACTTAGGAGCTGTAAATAATTGGCATTTTCAAACTAAAGGTTCAGGACTAACTAGATATTCAAGACAAGGTGATGGTAGAGCTGTTTTACGTTCAAGTATTAGAGAGTATATAATGAGTGAAGCTATGCATGCATTAGGAATTCCTACAACAAGAGCTTTGGCACTTATAGGTTCTTCTCATAAAGTGTTTAGATCTTATGAAGAAGTTGAAACAGGAGCTGTTGTTATGAGAATGTCTCCTTCTTGGATAAGAATAGGAACATTTGAGTTTTTCTCCCGAGGAAAAAATGCTAAAGAAAATGTTAGTCAATTAGCAGATTATGTAATAAAACAATCATACCCTCATCTTGAAAATGAAGAAAATAAATATGAAAAAATGTATTATGAATTAGTAGATAATACTGCAAAACTTTTGGCACAATGGCAAGCATATGGTTTTATGCATGGAGTTATGAATACTGATAATATGTCAATGGCAGGACTTACAATAGATTATGGTCCATACGCTTTCATGGATACATTTGATAAACACAATATATGTAATCATACAGACCAAGAAGGAAGATACTCTTACAATAATCAACCACATATTGCAGGATGGAATTTAGAAGTTTTAGCAAATACTTTAAAAGATAACTGTGATTTTTTAAAGTTAATGAAATACTTAGAAACATTTATTCCTCAACATATAAAAGCATATTTGGAGATTATGAATAAAAGAATTGGCTTGAATGAAAATTTAAGTGGAGATTCAAATTTGGATTTGATAATAGAATTATTAAATGCCTTAGAATCTGCAAAGATTGATTATAACTGTTTCTTTTATGAGTTAACAAAACTTGAAAACTTTGATAATATTTCAACTATTACAGATATTTGTGTATTTAGAGAACCAATGATTAAATGGTTTGAAGAGTATAAAAAAGTAATAGAAAGACAAAATCAAGATTTTAAAATCATGAAAGAACTTATGAGAAAAACGAATCCAAAGTTTGTAATCAAAAATTATATGCTTCAAGAAGCAATTGATGAAGCTAAAAAGGGTAATTTTAAACTTGTAAATGATTTGTTAAATATTGCGCAAAATCCGTTTGATGAGCATAAAAATTTTGAGAGATATTCAAAACCAACTCCACAAGAGTATGCAAATTTGATGCTTTCTTGTTCTTCATAAGATAAGATAAAAATGAAAGCTTATCTTATAATTATTTAGTAATAATAAATAATTTTTTATTTTCCCATATTTTTAACTTAAAATACTTATATTATAATATATAATAAGAAATATTTTATTAAAGAGTAACTTATGAATATAAAGAAAATAATTAAATTTAGTTTTATTAGTATTATTATCTTAGTTTTTTTAATAGCTTCTATTAATTTTGTTGTTTTGGAAAAAAATAAAAAAAATAATATCTCTAAAAATTATATATCAGCAATTATAAGTATTCAAAATAATATGAACAATATATTAGTTGATGCCTTATTAGTTGAAGATTTAGTCTCATTAGAAAAAATCGAAAAGCTTTTTTTTGAAGAAGAAAAGAAATTTGAAGAAGAAAAAGAAAAGGAAATTGTAAATAATACAGAAAGTTTTTTTAATAAATTTGTTAGTAATATTTATGAAAATGAAATTGTTCATGAGGAGTTAAACTCTTTATATACCAACGAAAAAATAATTGAAGAAGCCTTTGATAAAATTTATAAATTACAAAAAAAGAAGATAGAAATAAAGGAACTATTTAATAAAAGTTACCCTCTGGAAAATAATATTAGAAAATCACTACAAGATAGTATTTGGGAAAGTGATAATATTGAATTAATAAAGGATTATTCAGATTTAAAATACTATAGCAAAGAAGCTTTATATCAATATAAAAATAAAAGAACATTATCAAAATGGATAGAAAAAGCAGAATTATTAAAAGAAAAAATAAATTTTCTTAAGTGGGAAGAATATATTTTAGTAGTTAAAAATTTGACTGCTTATATATTAGAATTACAGGAAATAGAATCTGATGAAGCCAAATTAACTCAACAAATACAAAAAATCATTGTAAATAATTCTATACTAAATAAAAGCATTGAAAATAAAACACAAGAAATTCTTGAGAATTTTATTAAATCAAATAATTCCAATTTAATTTTTATACTTATTATAACAATTATTTTTGTATTAACTGTAGTCTATAAAGTTAATAAAAATATTTCTCTCTCTGTTGATGAAATTGAAGAAAAAGTTGAAAAAGGAATAAAAGAAATCAGCCTTTTAAATAAAGAGATTGAAACAACACAAAAAGAAGTTGTTTTTACAATGGGTGCTATAGGTGAAACCCGTTCTAAAGAGACAGGCAATCATGTAAAGAGAGTTGCAGAATATTCAAAACTTTTTGCACTTTATTATGGATTAGATGCAAATGAAGCTGAAATGTTGAAACAAGCAAGTCCTATGCATGATATAGGAAAAGTTGCTATTCCCGACTATATTTTAAATAAACCTGGACCTTTTAATGATGAAGAAAGAAAAATTATGAATACTCATGCAAGGATTGGATATGAAATGTTAAATAGTTCAAATCGTCCTCTTCTAAAAGCTGCTGCTGTAGTTGCATATGAACATCATGAAAAATACAATGGAAAAGGTTATCCTCAAGGTTTAGCAGGAGAAGATATCCATATTTATGGAAGAATTACAGCTATAGCTGATGTTTTTGATGCATTAGGTAGTGATAGATGTTATAAAAAAGCTTGGGTTGATGATAAAATATTTAAATTGTTTAAAGAAGAGAGAGGTGAACATTTTGATCCCAAATTAGTGGATATATTTTTTGAACATTTAGGCGAATTTTTAAAAATTAGAAATACTTTTAAAGATGTTTAGATTACAAATAAAAGAGCAAGAGAGCTCTTTTATTTGTATGGAATTGTAAATTCTATATTTACATCTGAAAATGATTTATTTTGATGGAGATCCGCACATTTTTTAGCAAAAGTCAAAAATGAACTTTTCATATCAAAATCCAAAATATCTATTGTCCCTTTTGCTAGGATATTTCCATTTGAGATTTCGTACATCATTGGTACCAATTTAGAAACTTTATTCATCGTTACTTCTAGTGTTAGTTTTTTTTCAGCTTCATCTACCTCTAAAATCTTACCTTTTATTGTTTTAGAAGTAGCAAGTGAAAACAATGTTGAGATGATACTTGTATTTCTTACTGGGTTTTTTGATTCAAAAGAGCTAGTTTCTATTGAAACTGATGAACTTTTTAAAAACATAGATAAGTTATCTGATGATTTAATATCTAATTTTATATCATTAAATGTCCCAGAAACAGGCACTTTTTTCTCAGTTTTAAAACCAGTCCATTTTACACCTAACTCTCCATTTAGTTCGTAGGCACTTAAACTTGTGATTAATCCAAGTGATAAAACAGAAGCTAATATAATCTTTTTCATGCTAATTCCTTTTTTATAATTGATAATAAAAATTACTATAATATTATTTAATTGAAGCTGATAATAGAAGTTTACTTTATCAAAATCAGTAAAAAAAGATAAATGTAGATTTTTAAAAATTAAACAAGTCAAAAACAAACTGACCAATAGTCAACTTTAAATTTGCTTTAAGTTCTTATTCAATATAATCCAAATTAAATTAATTGACCGACGGTCAGTCATAAAATATTAATGTAGATTATTTGTAATCAAAAAGGAGTATTATGAGTCCTAGAAAGGTCAATAAAGAAGAGAAGAGAAGAGAAATTGCTCTTAGCTGTATTGATTTGATTTATGATGTAGGGATGAAGAATTTAACTGTTGCTCAAGTTGCTAAAAATGCGGGAATTGGTAAGGGTACTGTATATGAATATTTTGAAAATAATGATGATATTATTTTTGAAATAATCAATATGCATATTGAAGAGCATCATAAAGAGTTTTCTAAAGAGGTTCTAAAACTTGAAACTATAAAAGATAAGATAGAGCTGTTCTTTGATTTTGTATTAAATGATAGTGAAAAAAATATAAAACATTTTAATGGATATAAAGAGTTTCTTTCTATTGTTTTATCTGAAGAAAATTTTTCAATGAAAGAATTTAATTGCAATAAAAATGAGTTTTTTAAAAATGAGTTAATTAAAATTTTTGAAGAAGGAATTGCAAAAGGTGAGTTAAAAGAAGAGGCTATTGATTTAGCTGATGGAGTAATTACTTATCAAAAAGGTTTGGCTCTTAGAAAAATGAGTCAGAATAATTTTGATGTTAGAGCAGATTTTGAAAAATTCATGAATACAATATTTAAATTAATTAAGGTAAAAAAATGATTTCTCCAAAATTTAGAAGATTGACATTTGCTTTTTTTATGTCACTTTTTATGAGTTTCATTATGAGTATGGTAATTACATTTATAAACTTAGGTTTAGTAGATGGAATATTTTTAAAATGGATGGAAGCATTTGTAAAAGCTTTTGCTTTTGCATTTCCAATAGTGTTTTTTGTTGCTCCATTCGTACATAAAATCACAAATAAATTAATAAAAGAAAACTAAGTTATATAATATTAAGGATTAAAAATGAAAAAAAGTATGTTATTTCTTATAGTTGTTCCTTTCGCACTTTGGGGTGAAAATTTAGCACAATTAATTGAATTATCGAAAAATAACAAAATGTTAGACTCTTCTAGAATTACTTTAGAAAGTACAAAAGATTTATATGAGAGTGTAAAAAAAGGTTATTTGCCACAATTTAACATTGGTGCAAGTTTGAAAAAAAATAGTAAAGAGCTGAGTACTGCTCCTGATAATAGTTTAGCTCTTCAAGGAAGTGTTGATTATGTAATATATGATGGTGGCAAAAGAGGAAATACTTATGATTACTACGACGCAACTATAAAGAGTGGAAAAGAAAGTTTAGATGATTTGAAAAATCAAATTGCTTTACAAGTAATAAGTTATTATTATAGTAATTTATCATATGTAGCTCAAAAAGAAGCTAAATTACAAGAGATAGAGCAATTAGAAGCACAATATAGAAGACTTAAAAAGTTTCTTGATGCGGGTACAACTACTGAAGATGAAGTTCAAAAAATTATATCAAATATTCAAACTGCAAAAGTTGCATTACATGAATTAGAACTAAATATTGAAACTATCAATCATAACCTTGAGTATGTAGTAGGAAAAAGTGTAAGTATTGAAAGTGGTTCAAAAATAAGTAGATATGATTCAAAAGAGAGTAAATTAAGAGCTGATATTAAAGCTATTGAGTATCAATTAAATGCATTATTAGCAAATGCAAAGGCAACAAAAAGTGGAGCTTTACCTAAAGTAACATTTAATGATACATTATCAAGAATGGATTCAAATTATGATTCAAACGTATATAGTACTGCTAATGATGAGTTTAATCAAAATACTGCTTCTTTAAATTTAACATGGAAAATATTTGATTTTGGCTCAACAAATAAAGAGTATGAATCTGCATATAAAAAATATTTTTCACTTAAATCTCAATATGAATATGAAAAAAATAAAGCAAATGTAGATTTAAGATTAGCATTAAGAGCTTATGATATAGGAAAATTAAAAATAGAATCTGCACAAGCAGGTCTAAAAGCAGCAGATAGTGCATATGAGTCAATTAAAGCAAAATATGAAGCAGGGTTAGTAGATAATGTATCATATTTAGCCGCATTAAGTGAAAAATTTGATGCAGAAAGTTTGTTAAAAGTTGCACTTTATGATTTAGAATTAAAAAGAGCAAATAAAATTTATTATAGTGGTGAAAATTTAGAGGAGTTTGTAAAATGAGAAAAATTAAAAGTATTGTATTAGGTGTTGTTACTCTGGTTTCATTATCGGGAAATCTTTTGGCCGCTGGTGCCCCTGGAGCAATGCCTCCTCCAAAAGCTGATGTTTATGTAATACCTGAATTAAAAGATTTAGCAATTGAATTAAAATATCCAGCAAAAATTAAGTCTTTTCAGAATGTAAAGGTTTATTCAAGAGTTTTAGGAGTTCTTCAAGAAAAATATTTTAAAGAAGGACAAGAAGTTGAAAAAGGTCAGATGTTATTTAAAATAGAAGATAATTTGTATCAAGCAAAAGTTGATGCAGCAGAAGCTTCAGTAAAAATGAATCAAGCTACATTGGAAAATGCAACTAGAAGTTGGAATAGAACTCAAAAACTTTATAAAAGTAAAGCAGTAAGTACAGAACAAAGAGATTCAAGTCTATCAGCTTATCAAAATGCCTTGGCTTCATTGTCAATGTCAAAAGCGCAATTAAAAGAAGCAAAAATTAATTTAGATTATACAAAAGTTAAAGCAACTATTTCAGGTACTGCTGGTATTAAAGAAGTAGACTTAGGTGATTTAGTAACTTCAAATCCACCAATGGAACTTGTATCTATAACTCAAAATAATGAAGTTTATATTGATTTTTCAATGCCTTTAAGTGATTATAAAAATATTAAAGACGGTTTATGGGCATTACCAGAAAACAAAAAAATTGAAGTGGAAATGACTGTATCTGGAAAAGCTGTTGATACAAAGGGATTTGTTGATTTTATAGATGTTAATATTGATCAAAATACTTCAACAGTAAAAATGAGAGCAATTGTAGAGAATAAAAATAAGATTTTTATGCCAGGTAATTTTGTTAGAGTTACATTAAAAGGAATTATTCAAAAAAATGTAATTACTATTACACAAAAAGCCTTATTACAAAATCCGTTAGGAACAGTAGTTTTTATTGAGAATAAAGGTATTGCAGAAGTTAGACCTGTAATAATAGGGAATGAAAGTGGCGATAAATTTGTTGTAGCAGGTGGACCGCTTAAAAGTGGCGATAGAGTAATTGTTAATAACTTTTTTAGAGTTAAACCTGGAAAACCTCTAGTTGTTGACAAAATAATTAACAAATAAGGAAAATAATGTTTTCACGTTTTTTTATAAATAGACCAATCTTTTCAACGGTAATTTCTATTTTAATCATACTTGCAGGGTTGATTTCAATTAAGGTTTTACCTGTAAAAGAGTATCCGGCTGTAACCCCTCCACAGATAAATGTGTCGGCAGTATATCCAGGAGCAAATGCTCAAACACTTGCAACTACTGTTGCAACTACACTTGAAAATGCAATTAATGGTGTTGATAATATGACTTATATGACATCAACTGCTTCTCCAAGTGGTGTATTATCGTTAAGTATCATCTTTAATGTAGGAACAGATGTTGCTCAAGCAAAAGTAGATGTAAACAATAGAGTGCAGCTTGCATTAAATAAATTACCTGAAGAAGCTCAAAGACAAGGTATTTCTGTAAAAGAGCGATCTCCTGATATGTTAAAAGTATTATCTTTTAGCTCAAAAGGTAATGTCCATGATACAACGTATATCTCAAATTATTTAACAGTAAATGTTATAGATGATATTAAAAGAATCAAAGGTATTGGAGATGCTACTGTATTTGGAGCAAAAGATTATGCAATTAGAGTTTGGATTGATCCTGAGAAGTTAGCTTTTTATAATCTAACAACAAGTGATGTGACAAGTATTATAAAAAGTCAAAATAATCAATACTCCACTGGTACAGTTGGAGCTGAACCAATTAAAACTATTCAACCTTTTACATATTCAATATCTACCGAGGGAAGATTAAAAAATGTGCAAGAATTTGAAAAAATTATTGTTCGTTCAAATCCAAATGGTTCAACATTAAGATTAAAAGATATTGCAAAAATAGAATTAGGTTCAGATTCACATAATACTATGGCAACATATAATAAATCGCCAATGATCCCTGTTGGTATTTTCTTAGCACCAGGAGCTAATGCCTTAGATGTTTCATCAGCTTTAGATGAAAAATTAGAAGAAATATCTAAAAATTTTCCAGAAGACTTAGAATATAAAGTTCCTTATGACGCAACTTTATTTGTTGATCAGTCAATTAAAGAAGTTATTAAAACACTTTTAGAAGCTATATTTTTTGTTATTATTTTAATATACTTATTTTTAGGTAACATTAGAGCTACAATTATTCCTGTATTAGCAATTCCTGTTTCTGTAATTGGTACTTTCGCAGGACTATATGCTGCAGGTTTTTCAATAAACTTGCTTACACTATTTGGTATGATTTTGGCCATTGGTTTGGTTGTTGATGATGCAATTATTGTTATTGAAAATGTTGAGAGAGTTTTACGAACTAAAAAGATTAGTGTAAAAGATGCAACAATTGAAGCTATGAAAGAGTTAACAACTCCTTTAATTGCAATTATACTAGTTCTTTCTGCTGTATTTATTCCTGCAGCATTAACTGGTGGATTTAGTGGTGTTATGTATAAACAGTTTGCTATTACAATTGTTATGGCAGTTGTAATTTCAGGAATCGTTGCATTAACTTTGACACCAGCACTTTGTGCAATTTTTTTGAAAGAACATGAAGCAGAGCCTTTATGGCCTATTAGAAAATTTAATGAGTTTTTTGATTGGTCAACGAATGTATTTATTGGTATTACAAAACAAACAATTAGACTATGGTTCTTTTCAATAGCATTATTTGCAATTTTAATGGTTGCAACATACTCAATTATGAAAATTACTCCATCAGGACTTGTTCCAACAGAAGATAAAGGTGTGTTATTGGTAATTGTAAATATGATGCCATCAACTTCTCTTGGAGAATCTAAAAAAATTACAGATGGAATTGAAGAACAATTACTTGCTCATCCTGATGTTTATTCTTTAGGGGCTATTACTGGACTTGATATTTCATCATTTGCATATAAAACTGATGCAGCTTTAATGTTTGCAATGTTAAAACCTTGGGATGAAAGACCTCTTCCTAATCAAAATTCTCAAGCGATTGCAGGGCAATTAATGGGACAATTTATGATGACAAGTAAGGAAGCATTTGTAATTCCTGTGAACCCACCTCCAATTATGGGGATGAGTACAACTGGTGGATTTGAAATGTGGATTCAAGATAGAACAGGTGGTGATTTAAGTACTTTAGGTAAATATACAAATGCGATTGTTGAAAAAGCTTCACAAGATCCAAGATTATCTTCAGTTAGAACGACATTAAATACAAATGTTCCACAATATTTATTAACAGTTGATAGAGAAAAATCTAAATATATGAAAGTTGATATCTCTTTAATCTATGACAGTATTCAAAATACTTTTGGAAAAGGTTATATCAATGATTTCAATTTATATAGTAGAACATTTCATGTTGATATTCAATCAGAAGCACAATATAGAAAAACAAGAGATAATTTTAAAAATATTTATGTGAAGTCTGAAGATGGGAATTTAATACCTATTAGTGAATTAATTCAACTAAAAAGAGTAGTTAATGCAAGTATAATTGAAAGATTTAACATGTTTAATGCTTCAAAAATAACAGGTAATCCATCAGTAGGTTTTGCATCAAGTGATGCAACAAATGCAATTGAAGAGATAGCTTCCTCTATTCTTCCTGAAGGTTATACAATTGCTTGGTCTGGTACAACATACCAAGAGAAAAAAGTTGAGAGTGAAGGAAATTATACTTCACTTTATGCAGCTATTTTTGTATTTTTAATTCTTGCTGCACTTTATGAAAGTTGGACTATCCCAATGGCAGTTATTATTTCGATACCATTCTCTATATTTGGTGCAGCATTAGCTGTATATTTAAGGGGATTAGAAGCAGATATTTATTTTCAAGTAGGTCTTATCACTCTTGTTGGTTTATCAGCAAAAAATGCAATTTTAATTGTTGAATTTGCTATGGATAAGTTAAGAAATGGAATGAGTTTATTTGATGCTACTATTGAAGCTGCAAGGCTGAGATTTAGACCAATTGTAATGACATCTTTGGCTTTTATCGCAGGTACATTACCTCTTGCACTTAGTAGTGGTGCAGGAAGTGCAAGTAGACATATAATTGGTACTACTGTTGTTGGTGGTATGATTGCAGCAGTTGTAATTGGTGTTTTATTTATTCCACTATTTTTCTTTGGAGTTATAAGAATAAAAGAAAAACTAAGTTTTACAAAAGATAAATAATATAAATAAAATAGACTTTGAAAAATAGAAGATAACTCTTCTATTTTTCTAAAGTGCAAAATTAATTTCTTCTTCTAGTTCTTTTACCCAAATATTATAGTTATTATGAATATTGTAGTGTTCATCCGCAGCTAATTTTTTACTTGTAATATAAGTTATACTGTATGAATTTAAATTATAATCTATTCTTACAACAGCAGAATGAACTCTTCTTACAATTTTTGCTAAAATAAAACCATCATTTTGTTTACTCATTACCCAGTTTACTTTATCTCCTACAGCTAATATTTTTTTTGTAACTACGTTAATATCACTATGAGCTTTAGTAAATTTTTTATTTTTAACATCATATATTTTTTTGTATTTACTATTTGTTGATGAAGCTTCATCTTTCATATATTTACTTGCTTTTAATTGCTCACTTTTTAGATAATCATTCATTACTAAAGGAGTTACTTTTGCCTCAATTTGATTTTTAAGATTCATAATCCAACCGTTGTAGTTTTTATGAATTGTATCTTTTTCTTTATCGTAGTTTAGGTTTTCAGCCTCTAGTAAATTGATACTATAAGAATTGTCATCATAGGAGATCTTTATTTTAGCACTATGATCTCTAATTATTAAAATACCTAAAATAGTATTTTCATCAATTTTTTTCATACTCCAACCAAGAAATTTACCTGAACTAATAATAGCATCATAAAGAGTTTGATTTGTTTTCTTTTTATCAAAACTGTGTTTTGGCACGTTGTAAACTCTTTCTGGAGTACATCCAATAAATAGTATTGCAAATGTGCAAATAGCTAGGGTTTTTAATAATATTTTTTTCACTTAATTTCCTTTTTATATTTTGTATTAGATTATATTCAAAATAATATTAATATAAGTGGAAATATTATCTATTTAAAGAAGAGTCAATCAAAGTACTTAAAATCGTCATCCTCACTTCCATCTTTTTTTCTATTTTTAAATTTCCACATTGTAATAAAATATTTTATAGATTGTATAGCAATCATAATTGTTATGAAAAAAAGTATTAATGCAGCCAGTGAAAATAAAATATTATCCATTTAATTACTCCTTTTTTGAGATTCATAATCTATAAAGTTTTGCGAATTTTCGGAATTTTCTTTTTTCTTTTTACTTGGTACATTTTCAATACCTTTAAAAGTATCAAACCATTTTAATGGAGCTGGCGTAAGTGGCTCAGTTTTAGTTTTTCTAACAGTTGTAAACTCCATACTACCAGTTGAAAAATCTGTTTTTTCAATTAGTATATATGCAAATATTATTACAGCTATTGTCACCAAAGTTTTGAATAAAATATCTAAAACAACAATAGTTGTAGTTTTTTTCTTTTGTTCTTTATATTCTTTTGCCATAACTCTATTATACATAAAAGTGGTTAATTTATTAATATCATAAAATTAATATAAAAAAATAATTTTAATTATAAGCTTGAAAAAGTTTTCTATTTAGATGTACAAAAACTAGTATTAAAATAAGTATTGATAAAAACATAAAAATTGTAGTATTCCATCCAAATTTTGCGTATACAATTGATGGAACAATTGAGCCTACTGCTCCTCCAATATAATAAAAACTTAGATACATACCGGAAGTTATGGCTTTTTGTGAACTTTTTAGTGAGTTTGCAATTCTTGTTGATACTGTATGTATTGTAAACATGCCTACACAAAAAAGAAATACTAAAGAGAACAAAAATAGAGCATTTGAACTAAAAAATAGACTTGTAGATATTATGAAGATAATAATACCTGCAACTATAGTTCTCATCTCTTTTTTGAAAAAATTTATAATTTTATGAATTGTAAGAGAGATAATAATTCCCATTCCATATCCTAAATAAAGCAAACCAATTTGAGTCTCTGAAGTTTCTGGAATTAGCTCTTTTATTCTAAATGGTAAGATATTTAAAAGTCCTGCAAATACAAAAAAGATAGTAAACATCAAAGAATAAATCACTATAAATCTTTTGTCTTTTAGGATATTTAATATATCTTTTATTTTTGGTTTTACTAAATTTGCTTCACCTTCAAAAGATAAATGATTTATAAAATAGAGTCCAACTAAGAGCGCAAATGATAGTGAGAAAAAAACAATTCTCCATCCAAACTCTTCTGCAATAAAACCAGAAAACACCCGCCCAACTAAACCACCAAAAACAGTTGATGCCACATAAATAGACATATTTATTTTTATATTTTCTTTATCTTTTGCTAGTATTGCCATACATGCAGTAAGAATAGCCGGAATTACCATTGCTTCTATAGTTCTTATAAGTAAAAATATTTCATAAGTATTTGCAAAAGCTAAAGCTAGATTGGTCATAAAAAGTGTTATGGAAGCTATTACTAAAACTTTTTTTGTTTTAACTGATTCTAAAATATATCCATAAATGATAGGAGAAATTGCTAAAAAAAGCATAATTACCGCTGTAAAAGAAGATGCCTTTACAATTGATATATCAAACTCTTTTGATAAAAGTGGTTGTAAAGGCTGGGTTGCATACATCACTGAAAGTAAGATAGTGATTGTATAGATGATTATTAAAAGCTCTTTTCTCTGCATTTTTTAAATAACTGCTCCTGATGCTGCCATTAGCTCTTTCGCATCTTCTGACATTTTACTAGTATCCCAAGGGGGATCAAATACTAATTGTACATTTACTTCATCTATTTCATTTACACTTAGAGTTACATATTTAACTTGATCAACTAAACTATCTGCTACTGGACAAGAAGGAGAAGTGAGTGTCATCTCCACTGTCGCGTACATATAGTTGTTCTCTATTGCAAAGTTTATAGAATATATTAATCCTAAGTCATAGATATTTACAGGTATCTCTGGGTCATATACATTTTTTAATCTTTTGATAACTTCTAATTTTATAGCTTCATAGTTTTTTATTAGTGACATGAGATGGTCCTTTTATATTTTTGTAGCATATTCTTTTATTTTTTTAATCATTCCTATTATTCCACTTTGTCTATTTGGAGTAATAACCTCTGAAAGCCCAAGTTCATAAACTATATCCATATCTATTTCTTTTAGCTCTTCAATAGTAGAATCAGAAAATATCTGTAATATTAGGTAAACTAAGCCTTTTACGATAACAGCGTCGCTTGTGCCATAAAAGTGTAGTTTGCCATCTTTTTGTTTACATACTAACCAAACTTGAGAAGTACAACCATGCACTATATTCGCAGGTATTTTATCCTCTTCATCAAGAGGTTCTAATTTTTTTCCTAAATCAATAATATATTCATATTTTTGTAGTTCATCATCAAAGAAATCTAAATCTTCTTTTATATCTTGAACTCTTTTTTCTATACTCAAATTTTATCCTTATAAAATGTTCCATTTCTCAAGGGGAACCTTTTCATTTATGACTTCTTTTATCAGTATGGCAAAGCCACACTTAAAGAAGCAAACCCTAAAGGAGACAAGGTCTTGTCTCTACTCAAGCATGCTAAGTGCTTTTTTTAGTGCATTTATTAATCTATCTACATCTGTATAATCATTATAAAATGCAATTGATACTCTTATTGTACCTTTTATTTCAAGTTGTTTCATAATTGGTTGTGCACAATGGTGTCCAACTCTAAGAGCAATTTGCATCTTATCAACTAATATTCCAATATCATCATGAATGATATTTTTAAAATTGAAACTTCTACTTCCAATACTATTATTTATATCATTATAAAATATGATATTTGGAAGTTTTTTAAGTTCCTCATTTAGATAATTATATACATCTTTTTCTATAGTTTCAATATTCTCATATCCAATATGCGAAATAAATTTTAAAGCTTCACCAAAACCTATAATCCCAGCTATATTTTGAGTTCCTGCTTCAAACTTATATGGCGAATTAAGTAGTGTTGATGAGTTAAAATCAACTTCATAGATTGTTGCTCCACCAGTTTGATATGGATTTAATAATTTCAAATACTCTTTTTTTACATAAATAGCCCCAACTCCCGTTGGTCCAAATGTTTTGTGTGAAGAAATTGCAAAAAAGTCTACATTTAATTCTTGCATATCTACTTTCATATGAGCTAAACTTTGTGCTCCATCAATCATCACTATAGCATTGTATTTGTGGGCTAGTTTTATTATTGCTTTGATATCATGGATTTTTCCAAAAGCATTTGAAATATGTGATATAGAGACAAAAGCATTTGGATTTTCTTTTAGAAGAGTTTCAAAATGTTCAAAATCAAAATCTAAGTTTTCATTACATTTTACAACTTCTAATCCATTTCCTAAACTTCTTCCTTGCATATGCCAAGGAACTATATTTGAGTGATGTTCAAGGGAAGAGATAATTACTGTCTTAAAATCTTTTGCAAAAGAGTGGGCTATGAAATTTATAGATTCCGTAACTCCTTTTGTAAATATAATCTCTTCATTTAAAGAAGCATTGATGAATTCTCTTAAAGTTTTCCTTGCATTTTCAAAGTTTTGTGTAGCCTTATTTGCATGACCAAAAGAGCTTCTATGAGTATTCGCACAATATTTTTCATAATATTCTGTTTGCGACTCAATAACAGCTTTTGGCTTTTGAGTTGTAGCTGCATTATCTAAGTAGACTATTTCGCTATTTTTAAAATATGGAAAATCTTTTTTAAACATACTCACTCCTATCGAAATTTTCAACAAAATCTTTTATTTTTGAATCTTCTATATTATCGTAAACTTCATTTTCAAAAGCTTTTAACAACATCTCATAAGCTTCATCTTTTGGTATACCTCTTGATTGTAAATAAAGAAGTTGTTCTTTATCCAAGCTCCCCGTTGTAGCTCCGTGACTAGCCTCTAATTCATCTATATTTATCTCAAGATGAGGTCTTGCAAAAATCACTGCATCATCACTAAGTAAAATAGTATTTGTATTTTGCAATACTTTTGAAAAATTTGCGCTTTCATTTACAATAGATTTTGCTTCAAATAATGCTTTTGAACTATCGTGTAATGAGTGTTTATAACTTATATCACTAGATGTATTTTTTGCATTGTGTACGGTGTTAAAGATTGAGTCTGATTTACTTTTATTGTATAGTTTTACTAATCCATGTATTATCAAACTCGAATTTTCATTGTCTAAATTTGTATTAAAATTGTTGTTGCTTATTCCAAGTCCTAATTCTAAATTTGTCATATTTATTATTGCATTTTCTTTTAAATTTATAGAAAAATCTAAATTTAGAATCGAATCTTCATCTGTAGATTGGTACTTTAGATACTCTAATTTTGCATTTTTTTCAACTATCAACTCTCTTTTAAAATCATACTCAATGTCTTTATTACCATCTAAATAAACTTCTATAATAGAAGCTTTAATATTCTCTTTTACTTTTATTTTTAGAGAGTTTTTTAACTCATTTTTTAAATTATATATTATAGTTATAGGTTCAATTGTATCTTTGTCTATTAAAAGTACATCTTTTTTAAAGTTAATTAGTTTCATCTTTTATTCCTATTGCTTCATAGCCTTTACTATCAAGTTCAAGTGCTAAACTATAGTCACCAGTTTTTACTATTTTCCCATTTTGCATGATATGTACGAAATCAGGTTTAATTTGGCTAAGTAATTTATCATAATGGGTAATCATAAGAAGAGAACGACTTTTATCTTTTAATAAATCTTTTACAACATTTGCAACAGTTTTAACTGCATCAACATCAAGCCCAGAATCAATCTCATCAAGCATGATTAAATCAGGTTTTAAAAGTAATAATTGAACAAGTTCATTTCTCTTTTTTTCTCCACCTGAAAATCCATCATTTAAATCTCTTTGCATAAGTTTTTTATCAATATCATATTTTGATAACTCTTCTTTTGAAAGTTTTAAAAATTCCATAGTATCAAGCTCTTCTTGGTGATTGTATTTTCTTTTTTCATTCATTGCTGTTCTAAGAAAATAGCTGTTGTTTACCCCTTTTACTTCAACTGGATTTTGAAAACTCATAAAAATACCTTCATTTGCTCTTTGGCTTACATCCAAATCTAAAAGATTTTTATCTTTGTATTCAATCTCACCTTCTATCACATCACAATCATAGTGAGCACTTAAAGTTTTTACAAGTGTTGATTTACCAGCACCATTTTGTCCCATTAATACGTGAACTTCACCTGGCTTTATTTCTAAATCTAAGCCTTTTAAAATCTCTTTATTTTCTATATTTACTTTTAAATTTTTTATATTTAACATAATTTTTCCTTCAAAAATGTTCCATTTTTTGCCTTCACTACGTTCGTCACAAGACTACGACGCTATGAAGAAGGGAACCTTTTCTTTTTTAATTTCTTTTATCGGTATGGCAAAGCCACACCTAAAGAAACAAATCCTAAAGAGAACAACGAGTTGTTATTAATAAATCTATCCAACGCTACCTTCTAAAGAAATACTAAGTAATTCTTTAGCTTCAGCAGCAAATTCCATTGGAAGTTCTTTTAAAACCTCTTTACAAAAACCATTTACTATCATTGCAATTGCATCTTCTTCTCCAATACCTCTTTGAGACAGATAAAACAGTTGTTCCTCAGATATTTTAGAAGTTGTTGCTTCATGTTCTATATTTGCACTAGAATTTTTTATTTCATGATATGGAAATGTATTTGCTTTACATTTGTTTCCAATCAATAAAGAATCACATTCCGAAATATTTCTAGCATTTTTTGCTTTTTTACCAACTCTTACCAATCCTCTATAAGCATTTACTCCACTCATAGCAGAGATTCCTTTTGAGATAATAGTTGATTTCGTATTTTCACCAATATGAATCATTTTACTACCAGTATCAGCTTGTTGAGATTTACTTGAAATCGCAACAGAGTAAAACTCCCCAACAGAGTTATTACCTTTTAAAACACATGATGGATATTTCCAAGTTAAAGCTGAACCTGTTTCAACTTGCGTCCAAGATATTTTTGAATTTACACCTTGACATAATCCTCTTTTTGTAACAAAGTTTAAAATTCCACCTTTTCCTTCATTATCACCTGGGTACCAGTTTTGAATAGTAGAATATTTTATCTGTGCATCATCAAGAGCCACAAGTTCAACAACAGCTGCATGAAGCTGTCTTTCATCTCTGCTTGGTGCTGAACAGCCTTCATTGTAGGATACATAACTTCCTTTGTCTGCTATGATAAGGGTTCTTTCAAATTGTCCAGTATTTAAGGCATTTATTCTAAAATATGTTGATAATTCCATTGGACACCTTACATTTGGTGGAATATATACAAAACTTCCATCCGTAAAAACTGCACTATTCAAACAAGCAAAATAGTTATCTCCTACACTTACAACTGAAGCTAAATATTTTTTTAATAGTTCAGGATGATTATGTGCAGCATCAGAGATAGAACAAAATATGATTCCCAGTTTTTCAAGCTCTTCTTGAAAAGTTGTTTTAACTGAAACCGAATCAAATACGGCATCCACTGCTACACCTTTTACCCCTGCTAGTATTTTTTGTTCTTCTAAAGGGATTCCTAATTTTTCATATGTTTTTAAAATCTCAGGATCAACTTCATCCAAAGAATCAATCCCTTTTTTAGGGGCAGAATAATATGATATTTTATTATAATCAATCATTGGATACTTTAAATTTGCCCATGTAGGCTCTTCCATTTTTTGCCATTTTTTATAAGCTTTTAATCTAAAATCCAAAAGCCAAGATGGTTCATTTTTTTTAATTGATATCGCTTTTATAACGTTTTCATCTAAACCCACAGGAAAAGTGTCACTCTCAACAAGTGTCT
This sequence comes from Arcobacter sp., assembly GCA_002869565.1. Taxonomy (GTDB): domain Bacteria; phylum Campylobacterota; class Campylobacteria; order Campylobacterales; family Arcobacteraceae; genus Halarcobacter. The sequence goes on along the minus strand of PKUJ01000012.1, from coordinate 89,422 downwards.
CAAACCCAAGTTTATATTCTTGATTTAATAGTTCTTTAATTTGTTTATTGTCGCTCATAATAAGCTCCTTTTTTAAATAGGAGTCTTTTAGTCCTATTTATGTAAATGTATCATATGTTCATTAAAAAAGTATTTAGATTTTTAAGTAGTATTTAGAATTAAGAATATCTAAAAATATAAATATATAACTTAAATATATATTAATTATATAGGTTAGGACTTTTCATATCTTTTCTTTTTTTATTGTAAAAGATACAATTATCTTAAAAATAAAATAAGTAGGCTGAAACTTTTTCTTTCACTATGTACTTAAAGGTTAATTATGGATGAAATCATTGATATAAAGGTCTTATTCGTTGAAGATGAACCAATTATCAGAAACTCTATAGAGAGGACACTATCTTTATTGGTGAAGAAAGTATACTCTGCAAAAGATGGTATAGAAGCACTTGAAATGTTCAAAAACAATAAAATTGATTTAGTTATTACTGATATAAGAATGCCACATATGGATGGTTTAACATTAATAGAAAAACTTAGAGAAAATAATATTGAAATCCCTATTATTATTGTTTCTGCATATAATGAAATAGAATATTTACATAAAGCAATAGATTTAAAAGTTGATAATTTTATAAATAAACCAATAAAGATTGTAAATCTAATAGGCTTAATCTCAGAAATAAGTAAAAATATTATTAGAAGTAAAGACTTTTTAATTAAAAAAAGAGAGTTAGAGCATTATCGTCAAGCAATTGAATATACAAATCTTGTAGTTAGAATTTCAAAAGAGGGAAAAATACTTAGTGTTAATAATGAGTTAAAAGAGTATTTTCAAAGAGGTATTAATCAAAAAAATGAAATAACTTTACTTGAAGAATTATTAGATCTTAAATATATTGATGAACTTTTAGAAACTACTAAAAAGTTTAAAATTTATAATAAAACGATTCCTCTCACTTATCATGAAGGTAAATATACTGTAATTATTACAGCATTTGCATCAATTTTTGATGATGAAAATTTTATAAGTGAGATTACAATTATGTTTAATAACATTACCCAAATTCTAAAAGAAAAAGATGAAATAATAAAACAATTATATACTGATACTTTAACTTTTTTACCAAATAGGCAAAAACTTTTTTATGATATTGAAAATAAGTACAAAGATGTAGGTTTATTAATTGTTGATATTGATAGTTTTTTTAAGTTTAACCATATCTATGGATTTGATATTGGAGATGAAATCTTAAAACAGTTAGCTATACTTTTAAAAAATTATTGTTCAAATGAAAAAGAATATATTTTGTACAAAGGTGAATCTGACCATTTTATAATTTTAAGTAAAGATAAAAAGAATTTTCATGAAAAAATAGTTAACGAATTTGCTCAGAGAATAATTCAAGACATTCAAAATCATACTTTTAATTTAAAAGATAATCTATATACAAATATAAGTATAACAATTGGGGCTAGTTTTACAGGAGAAAAAGATTTATTTACAGAAGCTACTTTGGCTAGTAATATTGCAAAAATGTCAAAAAAATCTTTTAAATATTTTAATGAATCAGATGATTTAAAAGAAGATTTTAAAAACAATTTAAATACTCAATTTAAAATTAAAAAAGCTATAGATGATGGATTAATTGTTAATTATTATCAACCAATTGTAGATGCGGATGGAGAAGTTTTAAAGTATGAATCCTTAATAAGAATGTGTGATCCAGATAATCCAAATGTAGTTTTAGAACCAGCTGCTTTTTTGCCAATTGCAAAACAATCAAAAAATTATCCGCTTTTAACAAAAAAAGTTATAGATACAGTTTTTAAAGATGGCATGAAATTTAAACATCATTTTAGTATCAATATTTCATTTGAAGATATTGAAAACCCTGAAATAACATTTTATTTAGAGAGCATGTTGCAAAAACATAAAAATTTTGATCTTACTATAGAATTACTTGAAACAGAAGGTCTTAAAGATATAGAAAAAACTATTAAATTTTGTAATATTATGAAAAGTTATGGTGTAAAAATAGCAATTGATGACTTTGGTGCTGGATATTCTAACTTTATATATTTTCATGATATTCCAATTGATACTCTTAAAATTGATGGTTCACTAGTAAAAAGAGTTCATGAATATAGAGGTCATATGTTACTCGATGCAATTGTAAGGTTCGCAAAAAATTTAGGAATAATAACAATTGCAGAGTTTGTTGAAGATGAAAAAACATTAGAAAAACTAAAAAAAATTGGAGTTGATTACTTCCAAGGATATTATTTCTCTAAACCTAAACCCCTTAGTGAATTAGAATAATGGGAAAAATAGATAAAAATAATTACTTACAAATATTTGTAATTTTATTTATACTTACAGGAAGCTCTTTTGCAATTTTTAGTTTTGGTGTATTTCATTTTGAGCAATCAACTTTAGAAGAAGAGATTTTTAAAGATAAGGCAAATTTAGAAACTAAACTTCATAAAAATGAGTTTAGTTCAAATATTAAATATTCAGAGGATATACTCAAAAGTATAATAAAAAATAGATTTTTAGATGAATATATACAAAATGAAAATTTAAAAACGTATACTAATTTAAAAGATTTTCTTTTTTCTATTGTACAGATGAATAAAAACATTATGCAACTTAGGTATATAAATGAAAAGGGTAAAGAAAAGATTAGAGTAGATAGAAAAAAAAGTGATGATTTAGTTTATATTGTAGATGAAAAGAATTTACAAAATAAATCAAAAAGATATTATTTTATTAATGCAATTAATTCAAAAGAAGGTGAGATTTATTCTTCAAAATTAGATTTAAATATTGAAAATGAAAAAATTGTTTTACCCTATGAACCTGTAATACGATTTGCTATTCCTATATTTATAAAAGGAGAAAAAAAAGGGATAATTGTACTCAATATATTTATGGAAGAGTTGTTAAAGAGAATTACAAGTTCAACAGATTTTCATATATATATTTACAATAATAAAAACTATTTATTATATTCAAATGACAATAACATGGAAAATTGGCAAGAATATTTAAAAGTGAAAAAATCTTTAAAAAAAACAGATTTTATATATAAAGATGAGATTTATATAAATAGTGATTTAGAAAAACTTTATATAGGCCTATCAATTAAAAATAGAGTCATATGGTTAGATGCTTTTACTTTAAAAACGATAATTATTTTAACATTATTGGTTGTTCCTATATCAATAATCTTAGCATATTTTATTTCTAAAATACCTATAAAACTTTTTAAAAAGTTAGAGAAACAACAAAAAATGTTGATATATCAATCAAAACTCGCTGCAATGGGAGAGATGATTGGAGCTATAGCTCATCAATGGAGACAACCTATAAATGCAGTTGGTGTGTTGTCTCAAGAGATACAGTTGAAGTTTCAACTTAATCGTCTGGATGATGAAGAGATGTCAAAACTTTCAGGTGAATTGCAAGCAAGTTTAGAGTATATGTCAAATACTATTGATGATTTTAGAAATTTTTTTTTACCTTCAAAACATAATAAAATCTTCAATGTGGAAAATACTATAAAAGATGCAATTAAAATTATACATAAGCAGTTTGAAAATCATAATATAGATATAAGAATAGATGTAGAGAATAAAAATAGTGAATATTTAATAAATTTTAATGATAGTGAATTTAAACAAGTGATTATAAATATTTTAAATAATTCAAAAGATGCAATAGAAGAAAAATTTTCACAAAATATATTAGAAACAAAGCGAATAATTATTGATATTTCAAAAGATGATAATTTTATCATAATTAGAATAAGTGATAATGGTGGTGGAATAAAAGAAGAAGTTTTAGAAAATATTTTTGAGGCATATTTTACTACTAAAAAAGACCATGAAGGAATGGGTATAGGTCTTTATATGTCACAGATAATAATAGAAGAACATATGAAAGGCAAAATTACTGCAAAAAATATAAAAGATGGTGCTGAGTTTGAAATAAAAATACTAGCTTATGAAATTGAAAATAATAAGGATGGCTGAGTCGAGACTATTTATGAATATTAACCACTAATTTTTTACTTAGATAAACTCCTTCAAAAAGTTTTAAAATCACTGTCCCACTATACATCTACTTTCAAAAATGACATAAAAAAATTAGAATTTGTACTAGAAGAGTAGTCTCCTTTATAATCTCAATATAAAATCTTAAAAAGAATCTAAGAAGTACAAGCTTTGAATTCAGAGAATAAGTAAAAAATATAAAATAGCTAAAGATAATTATTTTCTTTTAATAAATTATATTGTCTTAAGTTTCCATCAAGTATAATTTTTATCAGAAGATAAAAATTATTAATAAGGAATAAAAATGAAAAAATTAATGACAACATCAGCAGGTAATCCAATAGGAGATAATCAAAACTCATTAAGTGCAGGTTCACGAGGACCTTTATTGATGCAAGATTATCAGTTAATAGAAAAATTAGCCCACCAAAATCGTGAGAGAATTCCTGAAAGAGTAGTTCATGCAAAAGGTTCTGGTGCATTTGGAACTTTGAAAATAACTGAAGATATTAGTAAATATACTAAAGCCGATGTTTTACAAATAGGAAAGAAAACGCCACTACTAATCAGAATATCTACAGTTGCCGGTGAAAAAGGTGCGGCAGATGCAGAAAGAGATGTAAGAGGATTTGCAATTAAATTCTATACACAAGAAGGTAACTGGGATTTAGTAGGTAATAATACGCCAGTATTTTTTATCAAAGATCCTTTAAAGTTTCCTGATTTTATACATACTCAAAAAAGACATCCTAGAACAAATATGAGAAGTGCAACGGCAGCTTGGGACTTTTGGTCATTAAGTCCAGAATCATTACATCAAGTGACAATTCTCATGTCTGATAGGGGTATCCCAAAAACATTGAGAAATATGAATGGTTATGGTTCTCATACTTACAGTCTTTTAAATAAAGAAGGTGAAAGATTTTGGGTTAAATTTCATTTTAAGACTAAACAAGGAATTAAAACTCTTACAAATAAAGAAGCTGAAGAGATTATAGGAAAAGATAGAGAAAGTTCTCAAAAAGATTTATATGAATCAATTGAAAATGGAGATTTCCCAAAATGGAATTTTCAAATACAAATTATGACACAAGAAGAAGCAGAAAATTCTTCTTTTAATCCATTTGATTTAACAAAAGTTTGGCCACATAAAGATTATCCAATGATAGATGTTGGAGAAATAGAATTAAATAAAAATCCAGAGAATTATTTTGCCCAAGTTGAACAAGCTGCCTTTAGTCCATCAAATATTGTTCCTGGTATTAGCTGGTCTCCAGATAAAATGCTTCAAGCAAGAGTTTTTTCTTATGCTGATGCACATAGATATAGAGTAGGGACTCATTATGAGATGCTTCCTGTAAATAGACCTTTAACTGAAGTAAATACTTATCATGCTGATGGACCTATGAATTTTAGTGAACCACGAAGTAGTGATGCTTATTATGAACCAAACAGTTTTAATGGAGCAGTAGAAGATAAAGAGTATCTTGAGCCTAAATTCCCTGTAACAGGTGATGGAGATAGATACAGTCATCTTGAAGATGATAATGACCACTATTCACAAGTAACAGAATTATTTAATTTGATGAATGATAATCAAAAACAGCAGTTATTTAACAATATTGCTGAGTCTATGAATGGTGTTCCAGAAGAGATTATAAATAGACAATTAGCCCTTTTTGAAAAAGTAGATTCTTCTTATGCCGCAGGGGTTAGAAAGGCCTTAAAATGAGTACATTTACATTAACTGCCGAGGAAGAAGAAAGATATGCTGATTTACAAGATATGGCATTAGATTTTGCAAGACAAGGAGAAACAGAATCTTTAGAATCTATGATAAGGTCTGGCATGAATGTTGATTTATCAAGTACTAAAGGTGATTCTCTGCTTATGTTATCAACTTATAATGGGAATATAGAATGCAGTCAAATGTTAATAGATAATAAAGCTTCTGTAGATAAAACAAATGACAGAGGACAAACTCCTCTTGGAGGAGTTGCATTTAAAGGTAATCTTGAGATGGTAAAGTTATTAATAGATAATGGTGCAGATGTAAATGCAGATAATGGAGGAGGTAAAACACCTCTAATGTTTGCAGCAATGTTTGGTCATAAAAAAGTAGTAGATTATCTTGTAGAAAATGGAGCTGATATTAAGTCTCAAACACTTATGGGGATTTCTGTACTAGGTATTGCAAAAATTACTGGAGGAATAAGAAAACTATTTTGATATAAAAATTTTCGTCTTTATGCATTTTAAATCCTTTATTTTTTGAAGATTAAAATAAAATATTTCAATCTATATTTTAATTATAATAATTATTATTAATATAATAAAACTTTAAGAAAACTATTGTTAGTATCCCTTATTGATAATTACTATCAATAAAAGATACTAATAATACATAAAGGAAGTAGTAATGTATAAAGATGAAATAATTGATATGGATGACTTACAAAAAAGGTGGAATATCATTAGAGAAAAAGAAAAATTAAAGGATAAAAAATGACACTTTTTCTAAAACTAGAATTGAAAATATATAAACAATAAAATAACTTTTTGAAAGTCTTTTTGCCATTATATTAAAAATATAATTCAACTATTTATGTATATTTGCTTCTAGTTTGTTTGTATAATAAGAAATAGGGTAGGTTAACATCAAGTATCCAAGAGCAAGAGGAATATAACTTTCCAATGTAGAGTAAGTATAAGCATTTACTTCTTGGGCATTCATTGTAAATTCACTTATTGAGATAATTGAAAGTAGTGATGAGTCTTTTATTATAGAGGCAAATTGTCCTGTAAGTGCTGGTAACATTCTGTTAAATGCCTGAGGAAAGATTACATAAGCGTACATTTGATAGTTTGACATTCCTAGACTTAGACTTGTTTCATATTGTTCAATATCTATTGATTCTATGGCCCCTCTAATTATTTCACTTACATAAGCTCCTGCAAAAAGTGCTAAAATTACTGTTCCAACTACATATCTATTTTCAAAACCTAAGTTATTTGCAAAGACATAGAAAAAAATCAGAATTTGTACTAGAAGAGGAGTTCCTCTTATAATATCAATATAAAATCTTGAAAAGAATCTAAGAAGTAAAAGTTTTGAATTCTGAGAATATGCAAAAAATAGACCTATTATAAAACTTAAAATTAGAGCAAAAAAAGAGATGATAATTGTCATCATAAATCCATCAATAAATTTTTGCTTATATTCGTAAACACTATCCCAATTAAAATTATAAGATATATTTTTAAACATAAAATAAAAGGTAATTAGTACAAAACTAATAAGAAGAATTAGGTTAAAAAAATAAATCCACTTATTTAATGGCTTTTTCTTTTTTATTCCTAATTCATGAATAAACAGATTTTTTAAATTGATAATATATCCCTAGAAAAAGAATGGAATTTCAAGTTCATCAAATGTTTTTTTAGCATCTGTTAAATATTTATCAGCAAAAGTGTCAAATGTTCCATCATCTTTTGCCTGTTTAATAAATTCATTTACTTGTTCTTTCAATGGATTATTTTTCTTAATTGCTACTCCCCAATATTCAAAGTCTTCTTGAAAAGATTGAAGTAAAGGTATAGTTGTATCCATATTTTTTGCATAGTTTTTATAAATAGTTAATTGATCATAAATAAAACCATCAGCTTTCCCTTGAATTACTTCAAGTACACAAGCTGCTTCTTTATCAAATACTAAAACTTCTGCATTTGGTAAATTATCTTTAGCATAGATATGTCCTGTTGAACCTTTTTTTACTGCAACTTTTTTTCCAGCTACGTTTAAATCATTGATTGAAGAAACACCAGAATCTTTATTTGCCAAGATTGCTAATGAACTTTGTGCATAAGGAATAGAAAAATCAATTGATTTTTTTCTCTCTTCTGTAATAGTCATTGAAGAAATGATTAAATCAATTTTTCCAGTTTTTAGTGAAGGAATTAGACCATCCCAAGCAATATTCTCTATAATAACTTCACGCCCAAGAGATTTTCCTAAGGCTTTTGCAAAATCAACTGATACCCCAGAAGGAGTCCCATCTTTATCACTCATTTCAAAAGGAGGATAAGCTAATTCCATTCCTACTTTTAAAACCTTTTTTTCTATTTTTTTTTCAATTTTTTGCTCTTTTTCTTTTTCTCCACATCCTGCTAAAATAAGTGCCAATATCGACGAAAACATAATTATGAGAAGTTTTTTCATTGTTTTTACCTTTATAAAATTTGGCCTATTATCACATATTTATTATTTAGATATAATAAGTTAAGTAAGTTTTAGTAATAATTTTTTTAATTTCTTTTTAAAGAGTTTTTTATGTTTTTTATGAAAATTGTAGAGAATATTGGTGATAAAGTTATAATATATTCTTTTGCTACATATGATTTTTTGGTTTTTCTTTTTAAATGTATAGGTAATATCTTTTTGCCAAGTAATTACAGTAAATCTTCAAGAATTTTTTTAGTTAAGCAAATTTATTTAAGTAGTATAGAGAACTTATTCTCTTTTATTTTTTTAGCACTATTCTTAGGTTCGATTATAATAGTAATTGCAATTAGTTTTGCAATTACTTTTAATTTAGTTGATCAAATGGGTGATTTATTGGTTTTACTTATTGTAAATGAATTTTCACCATTTTTTACAACTCTTTTTTTTATCTTAGTTTATAGTTTGTCATTGCAAGAAAAAATAAGAAGTATAAAAAGAGAAAATAGCAAATTAAGTAGTAAAATTTACATTCCTAAATTGATAAATGGCCTGCTAATTGTTCCTTTAATGGCCCTTTTATTTGCAACTATTATGATTTTAAGTGGTTATATTGTTTCTTCTTTATATTTAAATATTGATTTATTTACATATAAAAATTTAATTATCAATTCAATAAGTTTTGAAAACATTTTAATACTATTAATCAAAAGCTAAATTTTTGGTTTTGTTGCTGTTCTTGTACCTCTTTATTCAGGACACCTAAAGAAGAAAAGTTATGATGTAACTAAGTCGGTGATAAAAAACTTAATTATAATATTAAATATGTTAATCTTGACAGAGTTATTGTCGATATTAATACTTTATTAGAACTTTTAGGAAAAATTATGGCTTATAATAATATAAAATTTAAAGTAGGGTTATTTGTACTTTTTTTGATTTTAAATTTATCAGGTGTTGTATATTATATTTTAGTAAAAAAAGGTACCTTTGATAAAAGGTACAACTACTCTTTTATTACTTTTAGTGCAGATTCTTTCACTACTGGAATGCCTGTAAAAGTTTCAGGTTTTGCCATTGGTAGAGTAGATACAATCGAACTTTTGGATAATGGAAATGTTAAATTTACCTTTTCAGTAGATAAAGAAAATCAAAAATGGCTTTGTGAAGAGAGTTTACTGATGATACGTAAACCACTTCTTGGTTCTCCACAAATTATATTATATTCTGCAATTGGAAATCCAATTATAAAAGCTGGCTCAACTCTTGATGTTATTATAAGTAATGATATTAACGACTTAGTTCAAAGTATAGAACCTATAATACTTAAGATTGGTAATATCGTTAATTCGGTTGATAAAATCACTACTTATTTATCTAAAGATAATTCAGAGTTAATGAAGATTATTAAAAATATAGAAGAGTTTAGTAATACTTTAGTAAAAGATAAATCTTTGCTTACTAGTTTAACGGGTGATAAAAAAGCTACTGAGTCATTTATAAAAACAGTAAATAAATTGCCTCATTTAATCAATAATTTCAATAATCTAAGTGATGATTTAAATAAAGATATAGTGCCTTTAGTTTCAGATTTAATAAAAGAGTTAAATACAATAGCCAAAGATATTAAATCTAAATTGGAAGCTCTTGATGGGGTAGTAAATTCTGTTGGTTCCTCTGATAAAGATATAGTAAAAATAAAAGAACAGATAAAAACTGGAATGTCTAAAACCAATCAAATCATTGAAAAAGTTGACAATCTTTTTCAATCTAATAAAAATGAGAAAGTAGTCTTACCATGAAATCGGCAATTATAATTCTTTTTACGATTATCTTTTTTCAAGCTTGTTCTTTTAAATCCCCTGAAAATCAATGGGAATTTAATAGTTCAAATGCATTTAATTCATATTCAAAATATTTTTTAATTGATGATGAAGAATTAGCAAATAGTGATTTAGAAAGAGCGATAAAATATGCAAAACAAAGTGCAAACTTAGAACAACTTTCTCGGGTTTATTTAGGAGCATGCGCTTTAAATATTAGTGTTGAACAAGATGATAAGTGTGAAGAGTATAAAAAAATAGAAGAGTTTGTATCTTCCAAAGAGTTAAAAACTTATTTTCTAATGTTAAAAAATAGATTAAAAAGTGAGCAGATAGAATATTTACCAAAACAGTATCAATCTTTTAGCAGATATTTTTTGTCAAAAAAATATGATTTGGCTTTTAAATCTATTATGTCTATGGAACAAACAACTTCTCAATTTATTGCTGCGAGTTTAATGAAAAAATATCTTAATAAGTCTCAAATAAATTATTTAGTAAGCAAATCCTCTTTTTCTGGATATAAAAAACTAGTTTTATTTTGGTTAAACTATCTTTATGAAATTGAAAATAATCAAGAACAAAAACAATTAATAGATAAAAAAATAAAAATATTAAAAATGTAAGATTCATTAATTTTTAATGAATCTTACAATAGTTTACTTCTCTTCGTTAAATGTATTAAAAAATAGGCTTCCAAATAATATTACTGTACCGATAATAACAGAACCAACACTGATATAGACTATGGATTCGGTTAAAATATGATGTTTTGCTGCTCCCCTACCAATTATTGGTGCCATTACGTATATTGAATACCAAGCGAATGGATATAATGTTCCAATACCAATTAATGTCGAACTTAATCTTTTGTAAGAGTCTTTCATTTTAGATAAAAGAATAATTAACAATAGTGCTAATGAATAAGATGCTATTCCTCCTGCATGAAAATGGGCTCTTTGTGCATACCTCCAAATTTTTGCAGTACTCTTTTTGTCATGTACTTCAGGGTACATTGCTACATTTTTTGAGATATAATTTTTAAATACCTCTTCTTTCGCTCCAAAAGTTATTCCCATACCAATACTAAATATAAGTGATAGTAGGGTAATTAAAAGACCAACCTTTATAACTTTTAAATCAACTGATAGATTCATTTCTTCTCCTTGTATAAATTTGTGAAAGTATAGAGTGTAAATGTAAATTTATTAGATTGTATTTCTTTACAAATACTTGACACTTCTACTTTTGTTATTAATACATATTGTGATAATATTTTATTCAAATATAATCTTGTGAAAAAATAATTAGAAAGTTAAAATAGTAATAAAAATAACTTTTTTACAAAAATGAAAGGTTAGTCTTTTTAATTAAGACAATTTTTATCCTATTTAAATTATAATTCCACAAATTAATTTAAAATGTCTCTTTTTTGCGGAATAGTTTTTGCATAGAAGATACTAAAGAATATAGGAATTACAATGGAAGTATATTTAGATAATAATGCCACAACGATGGTTGACCCAGAAGTTTATAAAGCTATGGAACCATTTTTCTGTCATATATATGGTAATCCAAATTCATTACATAAGTTTGGAGCAGGAACACATCCTAAGATGATAGAAGCTTTAAATTATTTATATGAAGGTATTAATGCTGCGGATGAAGATGATATTATTATCACTGCAAATGCAACTGAAAGTAATAACACAGTTATTAAAGGTATTTGGGTAGATAAAATTTTAAATGGTAATAAGAATCATATTATTACTTCAGAAGTTGAACACCCAGCAATTACTGCAACTTGTAAGTTTTTAGAAACTCAAGGTGTAAGCGTAACTTATTTACCAGTAAATGAAGAAGGTATTTTAGAAGCTAGTGTTGTAAAAGATTATATCAAAGAAGATACAGCTTTAGTATCTATTATGTGGGCAAATAATGAAACTGGAAAAATTTTCCCTATAAAAGAGATAGGTGCAATTTGTAAAGAAGCAGGTATTCCTTTTCATACGGATGCAACTCAAGCTATTGGAAAAGTAGCTGTTGATGTTCAAGACTGTAATGTAACTTATCTTTCATTGTCTGCTCATAAGTTCCATGGACCAAAAGGAATTGGTGCTTTATATGTAGAAAAAGGTTATGAGTTAACTCCACTTTTACATGGTGGTGAACAAATGGGTGGACATAGAGCTGGTACTGTTGATGTTGCATCAATGGTAGGAATGGGGCTTGCTATGAAGTTAGCAACTTCACCAATGGCTTTGGCTTATGAAAACAATCATGTTAGAAAATTAAGAGATAAATTAGAAGATGCTATTTTAGAAATCCCTGAAACTATAGTAATTGGTGGAAAAGATAATAGAACACCAAATACTACACTTATTTCAATTAGAGGTGTTGAGGGTGAATCAATGCTTTGGGATTTAAATCAAAAAACAATTGGTGCATCAACTGGTTCTGCATGTGCGAGTGAAGACTTAGAAGCAAACCCAGTTATGAATGCATTTGGAAGTGATAGTGAGTTAGCTCACACTGGTGTTAGATTGTCATTAAGTAGATTTACTACTGAAGAACAAATTGATTATGCAATTAAAGTGATTAAAGGTGCTGTAAATAGACTAAGAGATATTTCTAGTTCATATGCATATACACCAAAAAATCACGTATCACAATTATAAGAAAAAAGAATATAAAAGGCAACTCGTTGTCTTCTTTAGGTTTTACTACTTTTAACAATTTTTTATAAATTGTGTTAAAAAGTAGATAGATAAAAAATATAAGTCCCTTTTTTAATGGGACATTTAAAAAGGATATATAATATGGCTAAGAATGATTTAATTAGTGGGTCAATTTGGGATGAGTATTCAAACCAAGTAATTAGAAGAATGGATGAACCTACACATCAAGGTGAGATTACAGAAGAGCAAGCAAAAGAGATAGGTGGAAAGCTTATTGTTGCTGACTTTGGAGCTGAGTCTTGTGGTGATGCAGTAAGACTTTACTGGGTTGTAAATGAAGAAACAGATGTAATTGAAAGCTCTAAGTTCAAATCTTTTGGATGTGGTACAGCAATCGCATCTTCAGATGTAATGGCTGAATTATGTATTGGTAAAACAGTTGATGAAGCAGTTAAAATTACAAATATTGATGTTGAGCATGCACTTAGAGATCATCCAGATGTTCCTGCCGTTCCACCTCAAAAAATGCACTGTTCAGTAATGGCTTATGATGTTATCAAAAAAGCAGCTGGAGAGTACAAAGGTGTAGATATGGAGTCTTTCGAGACTGAAGTTATTATCTGTGAATGTGCGAGAGTTACATTAGGAACTATTCAAGAAGTTATCAAAATCAATGATTTAAAAACTGTTGAAGAGATTACTGATTATACAAAAGCTGGAGCATTTTGTAAATCATGTATCAAACCTGGTGGACATGAAGAAAAAGATATTTACTTAGTAGATATTTTAACTGATGTTAGAGCAGAAATGGAACATGATAGATTAAAAAATGCAGCAGATGCAAGTGCAGCTGGTGAATCTTCATTTGATAAAATGACTATTGTTCAAAGAATTAAAGTAATTGATGAAATATTAGATACAGATATTAGACCAATGTTAATGATGGATGGTGGAAACATGGAAATTATTGATATTAAAGAAAATATCCCTCACTATGATTTATATATCAGATATTTAGGTGCTTGTAACGGTTGTGCTTCTGGTGATACTGGAACATTATACGCTATTGAATCAGTACTTAAACAAAAAGTTGATGAAAATATTAGAGTTTTACCAATCTAATTAGTAATTTTGATTAATATAAAAAAGAGAAGATTTTATCTTCTCTTTTTTTTTGTCTTGAAAAAAGGATTAAGATAGCTTCTTAATAAAAACTACCTTTAAATAAGAACTCTCTCTAAATTCATCTATAACTTTAAAATCTTTTGGTAGTGAAAATGATTCTTCTATTTTATATTTTTTATTGGATTCTTTAAATGCTTTGGCGATAAAATCTCTAAATGTTACCATTCCAAAGTTTGCACAATTTGTTGAGGCAACTATTATTCCATCTTTATTTGTGATTTGGATTATCTCTTTTAGAAGTTTTACATAATCTTTTGCCACAGAAAAAGTTCGTTTTTTTGATCTTGCAAAACTTGGTGGGTCTACTACTACCATATCAAATTTGAAGCCTTTTTTCACTGCAATGTTAAAATAATCAAATACATCTTGAACTATAATCTCTTGTTCTTCTGCCTTTATATTATTTATTTCAAATTGCTCTTTTGTTTTTGCACGACTTCTATTTGCTAAATCTACACTTGTAGTTTTAACTGCACCTCCACAAGCTGCAAAAACTGAAAAAGCACCAGTGTATGAAAATGTATTTAACACAGTTTTATCTTTGGCGTATTTATCTCTAATCATTTTTCTAACTTCTCTTTGGTCTAAAAATACTCCAACCATAGGACCATCATCTAAATATATTGCAAAATTTTCATTGTTTTCTTTTACTATAAGTGGAGTAGGGGCTTCATCTCCACTAATAAAATCGTTTTCACCTTCAAGATATTTCCCTTTCGTGTCAAATCTTCTTTTTTGATAAATACCTTTGTATTCCACTTGCGATTTTAAGGCTTCAAGAATCTCATCTTTAAATTGGTAAATGCCTAAACTATACCAAGTAAGTAGATAAAAACCATCAAAATAATCTATAGTCAAACCACCAACTCTATCACCTTCGCCATTAAACACTCTAAAAGCAGTAGTTGAATCATCTTCATAAAAATCTTTTCTATACTCAATGGCATCTTTTATTCTAGCTTTAAAATATTCTGTATCGATTTTTTGATTTTTTGTATTTGTTAATACCCAGCCAAAACCTTTGTTTTGTATACCGTGATACCCTTTTGCGATAAATTTTTTTTTATTATCTAAAAGGTTAATAATAGTTCCTTCTTCAGATATTTTATCCCAGTTTAAAATTGATTCTTTTGATATTAGAGGATAGCCATCTTTATATTCATCTATAAATCTTGGCTTGATAATTACATCTACTTCTTTGTACATATTTAAAATTGTCCTTAGGTATATTAATTTTTTAATTATACCTAAGGGATTTTAATATTTACTGTAGAGTTTGGTAGAGTTATCATCATATTTCCCCTTTCTAATCTTGTTTTAATAGTATTGCTTCTTTTATGCTTTTAAATCAACTATTATTAAATTTAATTTTTATAGTCGTTCCAAAATCCAACTTGCTTTTTATATCAATTGTTGCATGGTGTAGATTGAGTATTGTTTTTACAATAGACATACCCAAACCATAACCTTTTATTTCATCAAATCTACTGGCTTCTACTCTAAAGAATCTTTCAAATATTAAATGCAAATTTTCTTCTGATATTCCTATACCTTCATCTTTTATTGTTAAAGTAAAATCTTTTAAAGATATGATGATTTTTTTGCCTTTTGGCGTATATTTAATGGCATTATCAATTAAATTTGCACAAAGAATAAAAAGTAAGGTATCTTCTCCTTTTATAGCTATATGCTCAACTTCTTCTATATCTAAAGTTATCCTTTTTTGACTGGCAACTAAAATAAACTCTTCAACAACATTGATTAATATAATATCCAAGTCAATATCTTTGAAATTCTTTTGAATAATTTCATCATCCATTTTAGTTAATAAAAAAAGATTATCAATCATATTTTGTAGATGGATTATTTCTACATTAATAGATTGTAAAACATTTTTATACTCCTCTTTTGTTCTGTCCTTTTTTAAGGTAACATCGGTTTGTAGTCTAATAGCAGTTAGTGGCGTTTTTAACTGATGAGAAGCATCAGAACTGAATCTTCTTATCTGTTTAAAAGAAGTTTGAAGCCGTGAGAGCATATTGTTAAATGTTTTAGCTAATTTTGTAAATTCATCCCCTTTTTCTTCATATTGGATTCGTTTATCTAAATCTGTGATAGATATACTTCGAGCTGTATCAGTGATAGTATTCATAGGTTTTAATATATCCACTAACATTTTATATAAAAGGATTAATACTATAAGAAAAAAAATGGGATCACCAATTAAAAAATTTCTTCTTAATGTATTTAAACTCTTTTGTGTTTCTTCTTCTGTTGTTGCGACTTGCACGATATAGTTACCATCTAAAACTTTCGATGAAAACATCAAAATATCATATTGAGAGATATTTTTTAATTTAAATAAATCAATACTTTCATTTTTGTTTTTCAAATTAATAAAAGGCAGTTCAAAATTTTGCATATTGATAGACTTAAGTACAATTTTATTATTGTAAAAAACTTGAATATAGACATTTGAAATACTAAAATCATATTTATGGCTTAATAAAGTAATGCCTTCTTTTAATTTTTTACCTTCAATGTCGTCAAAAACCACATCTCTTGAAACACTTTTTAATGAATTAATAGTATGTTCATAAAAATAAGACTTTGCATAATAATAAAGAATTGCATTAAAAAACAATAGAACTAAAATCAATATTCCACCATATACAAACAGTAACTTTGATTTTACACTTTTTACTTTAGAAATCATCTATTTTATAACCCAATCTTCTTACGGTTTTTATAAGTTTTATATCAAACTTTCCATCTATTTTACTTCTTAAATGATGAATAAGTACAGTTATAATATTACTTTCAATATCTTCTTCACCCCATAAAAATTTACTTATTTTTTTAGAACTTACAAGATGACCTTTATTTTTCATCAAAAGTTCCAATAAGTCATACTCTTTTACTGTAAGGGTTATTACTACATCTCCTCTTTTAATCTCTCTATTTGTTATATTAAATGACAAATCAGCAACTTCTAAAATAGTATCTTTTTGCAACTTCTTTCTTCTGACAAGAGCATTAACTCTTGCGACAAGTTCATCATAAGAAAAAGGTTTGGATAAGTAATCATCTGCACCACAATTTAAACCTTCTATCTTATCTTCTATATCACCTTTTGCACTTAACATTAAAATTGGTGTGCCTATGTTATTTTTTCTTATAATTGTACAAATATCAATGCCACTCAATTTTGGCAGCATCCAATCAAGAATAATCACTTCATAACTTTTTGTTCGTACACATAATAATCCATCTTGCCCATTAAAAGCTGTATCAACAATATAACCTTCTTCTTGAAGTCCTTTTTGTAAATATGAAGTTATTTGTTGATCATCATCGACAATTAAAATATTCATTCTTCCTAACCTTTTTAGTTATTTATTAAAAAAAATTAATAATTACTCTGTTAAATTAGTATATTATATCATTTTTATCAGTAAATCCTAAGATTAGAATTAATAGAAGTTAATATTATTTTTATAATATATACTTATTATTAATATTATAATTTCTTTACAAACTAAAATAAAAGGAGTAATTCAATGAAAAATTTATTTGTAATGGTATTTTTTCTTTTAAGTACAATTTATGCAAATGCTATTTCTGTTGAAGAGAGTAAACAAATAGCAAAAGGTGCACAACTTTATGATAAATGGATGAGTGTAAAAGGTGTAAAAAGTCCTAAAGAAGTACATCCATCTTATCCTGCTACTGGTAAAAAAGCAAAAGATTCGTGGAGATGTAAAGAGTGTCATGGATGGGATGCAAAAGGTGTTTTAGGTCAATATAGTAAAGGTAGTCATTATACAGGAATCAAAGGTTTGCAAGATTATAAAAATGGTAAAATAGAAGATATTGTAACTATTTTAAAAAGTGAAAATCATCAATATGGTTCAGTAATGAAAGATGAAGAACTTAAAGCCATCGCAATATTTGTGTCAATGATGCAAACAGATACACCTTTTATAGATAGCAAAACAAAAAGAGTCTCTGGTGATGCTACAAATGGTGGTATAATATTTCAAGCAACCTGTGCGAAATGTCATGGAGAAGATGGAAAAATGATTAATTTCAAAGAAGCACCAAAAGAAGTTTTTGTAGGTGATGCAATTAGAGATAATCCTTGGGAAGCATTTCATAAGATAAGATTTGGTCATCCAGGAACTTTTATGCCAGCATTTTTCCCTTTTGGAGATAAAACTGTAGCAGATATTCTTTCTTATTCTCAAGATTTAGAATAAAATAAGTGGTGCCTACAATGGGAATTGAACTATAACCTCGTCCTTACCTGGATTTGTTCTACCATTGAAGGCGACCCCTTCGAAAGAATTTACACTTTTAGAAGAATTCAGATTAAATATAATTAAAGCTCTTGATGACTTAGAAAAAGTTAATGATAAGTTATATAAATATTAATGCAAGTATTTTTAATAATTTCCCCATGAGACTGTAAAATAACTCACAGTCTCTCCTCCGTACATGAACATTGTAGGAGTATTTTAGCTACAGAGTGCTGTTAGTATTTGATATATACAGTTTTAGTTGTAGTATAAAAATCACTTGCTGTATATGATTTTTCTCTTGAACCATATGAAGAACTTTTTCTTCCACCGAATGGCACGTGATTATCCATACCTGCTGTTGGTAGATTTATCATTACATTTCCTATTTCTGCATCGTGTTTAAATTGCATTGCTTTTTTTAGATTATTAGTTATAATTCCACCTGATAATCCAAAATCAGTATCATTTAAAACTTCAATTGCTTCATCATAATCTTTTACTTTGATTACACAAGCAATAGCTGCAAACATCTCTTCTTTGTTTATTCTCATACTTGATTTTCCATCTACAAATAGAGCTGGTGAAAAGTAGTAACCCTCTGTCTCAGCTTTTATTGCTTCTCCTCCACAAACTAAAGTTGCTCCTTCTTCCATACCAAGTTTTACATATGCAAGGTTTGCATCAAGTTGCTTTTTATCAATACAAGGTCCAATCTGACTTGCTGGATTCATAGCATTTCCTACAACTAATGATTTCATTTTAGTTTTAAAAGCATCTAAAAACTCTTCATAAATACCTTCTGTAACTACTAATTTAGAACATGAAGTACACTTTTGTCCATTTGCATTATATGCTCCTTTGATAGCTGCTTCAACTGCAATATTTACATCTGCATCATCTAATATAACAAGAGAGTTTTTACTTCCCATCTCTAATTGTAACTTGGTCATAGAATCTATAGATTTTTTTGCAAGCTCTTTTCCAACACTAACTGAACCTGTAAAAGTGATACCTTGAACTTTTTTAGATTCTGCAAGAGCATCTCCTATTATTCCCCCTTGTCCAAAAATTAATGAAAATACACCTTTTGGTAATTTTGTAGAGTCAATAATCTTTGCTAAAATATATGCAATAGCAGGTGTCTGACTAGATGGTTTAAAGATAACACTATTTCCATATGCCAAAGCAGGGGCAATTTTCCAAGCAGGAATTGCCAAAGGATAATTCCAAGGAGTGATAACTCCTACTACACCAATAGGTTCATTGATTACTTCAATATCAACATTTTCCCTTGGTGAATCCATAAATGCACCTTTCAATCTAATTGCTTCTGCTGCAAAATAATTAAAAAATTCAGCAGATTTTATAACTTCATCAGTAGCTTCTTTTATAGGTTTTCCAGCTTCCCTTGCAATAATTTCACCATAGTACTCTTTTTCTTCGAGTAATTTATCTGCTATCTCTTTTAATATTTCTTCTCTTAAAGATATTGAAGATTTAGCCCAATCTTTTTGTACTTTTGAAGTAAAATCAATAGTTTCTAATATATGTTCTGATGTTCCTTTGTAGAAAGTAGATATTACATCTGAAGTATCTGATGGATTTATATTTTCTGAAATTTCATCACTACCTTTCCATTCTCCACATACCAAACTTTTCATAGGCTCATGTGCAACTATTTCTAAAAAATTTGATTTTAATAGCTGTTCTTGTTTTAAATTCTTCATAATATTCCTTTGAGATATTTGTTATGACATTATAATGATATGAAACTTATTCTAAACTTAATTGTTATAATGTTATAATAAGATTAATTTTTACAATTTTAGAAAATTAAAATTGTTATGTTGTTATTTAAAATATATAAGAATCTAGTAGATACTTATGCACAAGGATATTGCAAGTATATAATTGATAATATTATAGAAATATCCCAACCAGCAGTAAATAAAATTATAAAAAGAAGTGGTGTTTAGGTTATCGTTATCACCTGACCCTAAAATTTATAAAAAGTGGAGATTCAACCCCTGGGGTGTAATTTCATAAAGTCTTTTTCCTTCTTTTAAATCATTGAAATATCTATTAAATGTGTTTTCAACTAATTCAATTAGGATATATTTATTTTTTATTTTATATTCAATGATATGTTCTTTTAATATAGGGCAAGTATGAACTTGAATATTTTCAAAGAATAGATTATTATCTATAAGGTATTCTATTTCTTCTGTCATATCATAATTTAATTGGTTTTCTTCTAGAACTATTTTCATTTAAACCCACTCATTTTTAGACAATTCTTTGCTAATGAATAATTATATTATATATATTTAGATAAAATAATAATAAATATAGATAAAAAAGGTTCTTAATGTCTGATTTATTAACTTTTGAAGTTTCTTATAATGGCTCTTTGACAGAAAACCATAGAATTGATTTATACGATGTATCTAGGTCAATCATGGGCTTCCACCGTTCTTTAGCAATAACAACACACTTATTATTAAATGAAAAAATTATTACTAAATCTACATCTTTAAAAAATGCACATATTTATGCATTGCCTCACGAGGAGGGTAGTTGGAAGATGAAGATTGTTATTGCCTTAGGTAGTACAATAGGTGCTGGGTTACTAGCACCACAGAATTCTGCTTTGGGTCATATGGTTTTTTCAGCATATGATTATGTGATTTCTGAAAGTTTAGGTGTTCATGTTGATTATAATAAATCTCTTGGTAAACTATATGAAGAAAATAAAATAAAAAATATACCTATAATACATCAGCATCAATTAGATATGGTAATTGATAAATGTAATAATTCAATTATTGATATGCATAGACCGATCTATAAAAGTGAATCAGCTGACAAAACAATTATAAAAGGTTTTTTAAATGACAAAGAAATGAAGTTTAGTTCAGAGTTATCTATTGATTCTTTTACCTATTTAAATGAAGAAGTTGTTTTAGAAAATGTAGTTTCTATTACAGGAATAATTACAAGTTTTAGTGCAACAAACTATTCTGGAAGAATTGAACTTCCAGAAATTGATAGGCCAATTCCTTTCAGATTAGATAGAGAAGTTAAAACTGATAAAAATTTTGAAAAACTAATTGAAAGTTTAAAAAATAAAGTACTTAAAAAAGGAACACCAACTAATATTACAATGGATGTCCAGATTGTTCAAACAAAAAAGAAAAAAATTAAAACATATATTGTAAAAAAAATCTGGGAAAATAGCTTATAAAATAAAAGGGTAATAATGGTTAATAGAATTGATTTAAATAATTTAACTTTTGAAGAACTTGATAATTATATATCTAATGAATCTAAAATATATAATTCTGTTGTAGCTACTACAAATTTAGAAAATTCCGGGGACAGTCGCCACCTTAAAAAACCTTTAAATTTTAAAATTCCCAACTAATATCATAACATAATAAATCTCCATAAAAAAGAGTAATTTAATTACTCTTTTTACAAACCACCACAAGCTTTTTTATAAAATCCTGCATCATATTGTCTATCATTTTTATATAAACTATGAAAAATCCGGGGACAGAATACCAAAATCCGGGGACAGAATACCAAATTAAGTAAAATGAACAAAATCCGGGGACAGAATACCAAATTAAGTAAAATGAAAGGTAAATATAAAAAATTGCAAAATGTAATATAAACAATAAAATATAATTAAAATATATATAATTATCCTTATTTAAATTAAGGATAAACAATGGCAAGAATAAAAAGAATATTAATACCAAATACTCCTCATCATGTAA
The DNA here is from genome assembly GCA_002869565.1 of Arcobacter sp. Classification (GTDB taxonomy): domain Bacteria; phylum Campylobacterota; class Campylobacteria; order Campylobacterales; family Arcobacteraceae; genus Halarcobacter. Next base: position 67,375 of record PKUJ01000012.1, on the reverse strand, counting down.
CACAAAGAGGAGTTCGCTCTATGAATATATTTTTTAAAGAAGAAGATTATATATATTATAAAAAACTGCTTTTAGAACAATGTAAAATGCATAAGCTAAAAGTACTATCTTATTGCCTAATGACAAACCATGTGCATTTAATCGTTGTCCCAAAGAATAAAGAATCTCTTTCAAAAGCTATTGGAGAAACCCATAGACTCTATACAAGGAAAATAAACTTTGAACAAAAAGTAAAAGGACATTTGTTTCAAGAAAGATTTTACTCAACACCATTAGATGAGAAACATTTTTTATATGCTCTAAGATATGTCGAACAGAATCCAGTAAAAGCATATATGGTTAAATATCCATGGGAATATAAATATTCAAGTGTTAGATATAGATTAAATCAAATATCAGAAGATAAATTATTGTCAAGCTATGAAGCAATAGACAATATAGAAAATTATAAAGAGTTTTTAGAAGAAGATACAAAAATAAAATTAATAAAAGAAAAAACAAGAACAGGAAAACCTTGTGGAGACGAAGAATTTTATGATAAAATAGAATTATTAACAGGAATAAATTATAAAAATAAAAAAGCAGGGCGACCTAAAAAAGATTTGAATTAATTGGTATTCTGTCCCCAGATTTTCTGAATTAATTGGTATTCTGTCCCCAGATTTTCTGCATTAATAATGCTATCTTGTTCAAAGAATGAACTTACGAATAAGCCAGAGTTGACTTTCCTAAAAGCAATAAAAGGTAAGGATAGTTTTTATACTGTACAAAAAGCTTTTAGATATGATCCAGGTAAAAAAGATGTTATCAAAACTATGCAATATTTAAAAAATATTATAGTTTGTGATACTAGATTAAATAATTGCCCCAAATAAATACTTAACTAATATAACAAGTTCAAATAATTCAATCTTACTCGTTTCCAGTCTCAGGAGCTTGGGAACTAACTAAATTAACAATTCAAATGACACTAAGTATCAATCTTTTTCATCTGTTGTTAATTCTGAACAAAATAATAACTCTTATATTCAACAATCTAGGTAATTATTCATTAATATTGGCTTTACTATAATGATTAATCATATATTTATATAATCAGTTGTATTATTTCATATTTTTATTTAAAAAATCAATAAAAACTCCAATTTGACAAAACTAAATCCAAAAGGACTAAAATGAAAAAACTAATCTTAACTTTACTACTACTTTGTAGTACTTCTCTTTTCGCAGGTGGCTTTGATACTCCAACAGAGGCATTTAATTTTTACTACAAATTAGCAGTGAAAGCTGCCGCATACAAAGATAAAAATGGCCACTTTAGCAAAGAGCATATCAATGCCATGGCTCCACATATGTATGCTGCGAATAAAGATTATAAAGGTGCTGCAAGAAGAGTACTAGGTGCACATTGGACTTATGTTGCTTATGCTAGAGATGACTATTCGGATAGATACACTATGACTGTAAACATGTGGTATCTAAAAAAGAAGGATAGGAACTATGAGCAAAATGGAGAAATAGTTTTTTACTATAGCCATTATGCATTTCAAAAGAAAATAAGAAATGTTAGAAGAATTGAGTGTAAAGCTAAAAAAGTAGGAAATAAAATCAAATGGTTTGTTATCTAAGATATGAAAGAAGAAATATAAAATGACAAAACATTATCAAGTGCAATTTATCAGCAAAATATCCAGTAAATAGGGTCAAGAGATAACGATAACCAAGGTAGTAATAATTTATATTGCAAAATATAATTATTTTAATTATTAAAATATATTTGAGCTAAAATACCTTTATCTTTAAAAAAGGATAAAAGTATGGCAAGAAAACCAAGAATAGAGATAGCAGGATATTATCATATAGTAAATAGAGGAGTAGAAAGAAGAGTTGTTTTTTATGATAAGGATGATTTTGAATACTTTATAAATCTTTTGTCTAATGGATGTGAAAAGTTTAATATAGTTTTACATAACTATTGCCTAATGAACAATCATTATCATTTGCTAATAGAACTTAAAGATGAGAATCTTTCACTTTTTATGAGATACCTAAACTCTACATATGCTATATACTTTAATAAAAAGTATAAAAGAACAGGACACTTGTGGCAAGGGAGATTTAAATCATGGTATGTAGCCAATGAAGCATACCTTTATATACTAATGAGATATATAGAACAAAATCCTTTAAAAGCAAAAATGGTAGATAAGATAGAATATTATCCTTATAGTTCAAGTTATCACTTTTTTAAAACTAATCAAATACCAAAATATCTAAAAAATTCATGGATAATAAAAACATATGAAAAAGATATAAAAGAAATAGAATCATTTTTTACTTTAGAGATAGATAGTGTAGATTTAAATGAACTTAAAAAAGCATCAAGTTTAGTAGAAGCTCCAGATATAGAGAAAAAGATTGATAAAGAAAAACTAAAAAAACTATTTGATAATATTTCAAATAATAAACAAAGAAATAAAAAAATAATTGAATCATATAAACAAGGATATTCACAGTATATAATTGCTAATATTATAGGAATATCGCAACCAGCAGTGAATAAGATTATAAAAAGAAGTGGTGTTTAGGTTGTCGTTATCCCTCGATCTTACCTATTTAGAAAGTACAGATATGATATTTAATTCTTATTCAAATGATTAAGAAAATGAAAAAAATAAAAAAACCATAACCGTAATAATTCCTGCTAACATTAAAAATAAACCTCTTTTTTTAAATCCATATTTACCTTTAACCATTACAATGGCAGATAAAGCAAAAAAAGCTAAAACAATGCTATAAACCATAGCCAAATAAAACCATACTTTGTTATTAGTTGATAAGTGTGAACTAATAAATAACTGCAAAAATGCCGGATAAGAGTTATATTTTATATTTGTAAGTCCTGAGTTTATATGGTAATTAATATGCATATATTTATAATCAAAGTATAAAATCTTATTTTCTTCTTTTTTAAAAACTAATCTTTTTATATTTCTTTTAACCACATCTTTTGTACCAAATTTATAAATATAATCTAGTTTTCCATCTTTTGCTTCTTCAATTAATTTTTCTTTAAAATCATCACTTGAAATATTTTTTGAAATATTTGTTTGAAAATTATAATCATATTTAAACCAACCTAACCCACGGGCAGATAATACAAATCCACTAATTGCATATATAAGAGTTATACCTATAAAAAAATAGCCAAGATCCCTATGAAGAGATCTTGCCTTATTACTTAATGATTGTTTCTTTTTCATATAATTTAGAATGTTCTTTTAATGTTAATTGTAAGTTTTCTAGGCTCACCAGAGTAAATTCTATAGTCCTGTGTTCCTGATTCATAATATTGTTTATTTGTAATATTTTCAATATTTAAAGAAAAATCCCAGTCATTTACCGAATAATATGCTCCTACATCAACTCTTGCATAAGAAGGCAGTTCTACTCTAGTTGATTTAGATGAACTTGTATAAATTTTATCCCTATATGTTATTCCAGTTGATAATCCAAGCCTTCCACCATATATTTTTTGAGGTATATTATATCGTGTAAAAATATATGCAGTAACTTCAGGAGTAAGAGCTTGAGTATTACCAAGCGATTTACCAGATATATATTTTGCTTTGTTATACGCATATCCTGATTTGAACTGCCAATTAGCACTATGTAACCATTGTAGTTCAGCTTCAAAACCTTTACTCTCAACTTCCCCGGAAAGTGCATAATTCCCTAAATCAGTTCTTTCAGCTACATTCTCTTTATTTATTTTATAAAAAGACAATCCAGTATTAAACTCTTTACTTACATTAATTTTAGTACCTATTTCATATTGTTTAGATTTTTCCGTATCTAAAGGGTTTCCTAAATCATCAATTCTTTCTGCACTACTTGGATCATAACTTTGACCATAACTTCCATATAGAGAAAAGATATCATTTATATTATATATTGTTCCAATTGAACCAACAAAATCTTTTGAAGTTTTTATTGTATCATCTGCACAATTCCCAAGTCTTCTTGTACACTTATAATCAATTCTTGTTTTATCAAATCTTGTAGAACCAACTAATGTTAAATCATCAGTAAGACTTATTTTATCTTGTAAATATATTCCTGCACTTTTAATTATTGTCTTTCTTCTGTGACTTTGATTATCTGTTGCTGTTCCACCAAGGGTAGGATTGTATATACTTAAATTAGGTGTCACAGTACTTCCATAAATAACCCTATCAAAATCAGTTTTTCTGTAATTTCCAGCTAAACCAAGGGTCAAATTATGTTTCATGTCTGCAATAATAGTATCAAGATTTAAATTTGTATCAAAACTATGCCAATCTCTTTCATTGTACTGATGTCTATTTCTTCTTGTAAGTGTTGTATCTGAAACTGTTGTTCCTTGATTAACTGCTCTATTTTCATATAGTTTTCTATCATCAGTATGAAATACACTTCTCCAATCAAAATTTAAAAAAAGATTATCACTAATAAAATGATCTAAATTGACATCAAAAGCAGTTCCTTCGTCATTATCATAGTTATCTGATTCTTGATAAACTGTATTTAAATTTGCAGCTGTTGATATATTATGATTAGCTACAATTAATCCATCATCTGCACTTCCATCTTCATGTCCATATTCCATAGATAGTAATAATGAAGTATTATCACTTATATTCCATAATAGACTAGGATATATATAAAGGTTTTCAAAATCAACATTATCTCTATATGAATTTAATTTTTCACCAACTGCTATAAATCTGTAAAATAAATTCTCATTTACAGGGCCCGTTGTATCTAATGTAGTTGTAATACCATTATCACTTCCAAATTTTGAAACCCCATTTGACATATATGTTTGTAGAGATGTTTCTAAAGTTGTTTTTTGTACTGGTTGTGGTCTTTTTGTAATAATATTTACCATTCCACCTGGTTGAGAAGCACCATATAATACAGAGGAGGGACCTTTTACAACTTCAATTCTATCAACATTTGAAGTTGAGGGAGAGCCCATTCTGCTTATTAATCCAGACATTCCATTTACTTGTATATTTTGTAAATTTGTCTGAAAGCCACGAATCATTATGGCATCTGCATTTTTACCAACTTTTGTAAGTCCTGTTGAATAATCATAGGTATCTTCAATTCTTTGTGCATGTAAGTCATCAATCAAAGTCCCTTTTGTAACTGAAACTGTGTATGGTATTGTTTTATCACTTGATTCATTTTTCATACTTGATGTTGAAGTATTTTCAAAATATGATTCTTGAGTTCCTTCTACTACTACTGTATCTAATTCTTCTGCATTAAGTGTATTTACCAGCAAAAGAATTGCAAGAGATTTTGCAATCTTTATTTTCATAATTTTCCTTTAATTATGGCTGGCTACTTGTTAAAAACTTTGCTGGCTTAATTTTTTTAAATTTATTTTATTTACTCTTTTATTTTATCTAACAAATTTTTAATGGAATGCTAATATAAAGAAACTTAATTATAAATAAAATTGATAATTGGTATTAATATTAATTAATAATCAGAAAAATCCGGTACAATTTATTTATTTTTAGTACCCTTTTTTAATATCTACAAAATCTGGAAGAGTTCCTTTATCATAATAGTCAGAAATATTTTTTGAAGCTATTTTTGAAGCACTTTTCATGTTTGTAGGAGCTGAGATATGTGGTAGTATAGTAATATTTTCATTATTCCATAAAGGGCTATTTTCATCAAGAGGTTCTTTTTCAAATACATCTAAGACTGCATGTGAGAGTTCTGATTTTTCTAGTTTTTCAAGTAAATAATCATAGTCAATGATTGCCCCTCGTGCAAAGTTTATAATAGAGGTATTTGGCTGTAATAAATTTAGTTTTTCTTTATCTAATAAATTTATTGTTTGATTTGTTAGTGGTAACAAACAAACTACAATATCTGCATTTTTAAGAGCTTGGTGTAATCCTTCCTCTCCATGATAAGTAATTACTCCGTTAATCTCTTTTTTACTTCTTGACCATCCTAATACGCAAAAACCATTTTCTCTGAGTTTATTTACACTTTCTAAGCCAAGTTTTCCTAATCCTAAAACTAATATATTTTTTTCTTCTGGAAGCAGTTCTTGGTGTTGTTTCCATATTTTTTGATTTTGTTGTTTTTTATATAAGGGCATATTTTTATGTAGATATAAAGTCCATGCTAAAACAGAATCAGCCATAGTATGGGCTAAAATAGGATCTATCATACGAACTATTTTAAAACTTGCATATGGAATATCTAAAAGAAGTTTCTCTACTCCAGCCCAAAGACTTTGAACCCACTTTAGATTTTTTAGCTGAAAAATATCAGATGGCTTGGGATTTGCAACTATTGCAGTATCTGCATTTTCTTTTTGACTTTTAGATAAATTTTTAAATAACACTATATCATATTCACTCATCTCATCTTGTAAATATCTTAACCATAAAAGTGTTGACTCTTCATCACAATCACTTACAAATGGAATTATCTTTTTCATTTTGCCTCTTCTTTACTTTTTTGGAATGGAATTCTTGAATATACTAACTTCAATACTAGTTTTACTCAAATTATTAAGTATATATTTTTATAAGATTAGTTTGTACTAAGCGTTCGTCTAACAGCATCTTTCCAACCTGCGTAAAGTTCTTTTCTTTTCTCTTCATCTAATTTTGGTTCAAATTTTCTTTCTAGTTTCCAGTTTTTTGCAAACCCTTCTTTTGTAGGATAGAAATCTGCTTTCATTCCTGCTAACCATGCAACTCCTAGGGCTGTGGTTTCAAGTATTTCGGGTCTATCTACTGCTGTTCCTAACATATCTGATAAAAATTGAACTGTATAATCTGATGAGCTCATTCCTCCGTCTATTCTTAAAACAGAATTTTTAGATGAATCAACTGAAATTTCTGAATTATTCCAATCATCATACATAGCTTCTAATAAATCTTTTGTTTGGTAAGCTACACTTTCAAGTGCTGCTTTTGCAAAATCTTCTGGTCCTGAATTTCTTGTAAGTCCATAAATAGCGCCTCTACACTCAGTATCCCAATATGGAGCAGCAAGTCCTGTAAATGCTGGCACTAAATATAGTTGTTGTGCTGGATCAGCATTTAAAGCTAGTTCTTGTGCATCTTTAGCTTCTTTAATGATTTTTAAACCATCTCTTAGCCATTGCACAACTGCACCTGCAATAAATATTGAACCTTCTAAGGCATATGTAGTTTTTCCATCTAATTTATATGCAATAGTAGTCAATAATCTATTATTTGATAAAACCATACTTGAGCCCGTATTAAGTATTGCAAAACATCCTGTACCATAGGTAGATTTTCCCATACCTGGTTCAAAACAAGCTTGTCCTACTAGAGCAGATTGTTGGTCACCTGCAACTCCATTTATAGGAATCTCTTTTCCTAAGTATTCTTTATTTACATATGCAAAATCATCGGCAGAATTTTTAACTTCTGGTAACATATTCATTGGAATATCTAAAAGGTCGCAAATCTCTTTGTCCCATTCATTTGTTTTTATATTATAAATCATTGTTCTAGCAGCATTTGTAGCATCTGTTACATGTTTTTCTTTATTGCTTAATTTCCAAATTAAAAAAGAGTCAACAGTTCCAAATAACAGGTCACCATTTAGAGCTTTTTCTTTAGCTCCTTTAACATTTTCAAGAATCCATCTTAGTTTCATTCCTGAAAAATATGGATCAAATAAAAGTCCAGTTTTTTGCCTAATCATCTCTTCGTGTCCTGCTTTTTTAAATTCATTACACTCTTGAGAAGTTCTTCTATCTTGCCAGACTATTGCATTATAAATTGCTTCTCCTGTATGTTTATCCCAGACAACAGTTGTTTCTCTTTGATTAGTTATTCCAATAGATACAATATCTTCTACTTTTGCATTTGCTTTTTTTATAACATTTTTACAGCTGTTTAATACAGTTCTAAAAAGGTCATCGGCATTGTGTTCTACCCAACCAGAATTTGGAAAGTATTGAGGAAATTCTTCTTGTGAGATTGCCTCTATTTTCATCTCTTTGTTAAATAAAATTGCTCGGCTTGAAGTTGTACCTTGATCGATTGATAATATATATTTCATATCTTCCTACTTAAGATAATTTGTTTAGTATTTATAGTTGTAGTATAACAAAAGTTGAGATATGAACTCAACTTTTGTTAGGGTTTATAATATTATTTCCAAGACTTAATTAATTCGTCATAAGAAATTGTCATAGGTGCTGGTTTTTCATTCGCTAATTTAGCTTTTGGAGAACCCTCTTTTTTTAACCAATATGAAGCATCTCTTTTTTTGTTAAGTTTTGGTCCAATATCACCTTGAACACCAGCTCTTTCAATTCTTTTAAGAACTTTTTCTTGTGCAAGACAAAGCGAATCTAAAGCCTCTTGTGCTGTTTTTGCACCAGATGAAGCATCACCAATATTTTGCCACCATAATTGAGCTAATTTTGGATAATCAGGTACATTAGTTCCAGTAGGAGACCATTGTGTTCTAGCTGGAGATCTATAGAATTCTACTAAACCACCAAGTTTAGGAGCTCGTTCTGTAAATGATTTATCATTAACTGAAGATTTTCTAATAAATGTTAAACCTACATGTGATTTTTTTAAGTCAACTGTTTTTGATGTAACAAACTGTGCATATAACCACGCTGCTTGTGCTCTTTTAACAGGTGTAGATTTCATTAGAGTCCAAGAACCAGCATCTTGATAACCGATTTTTGTACCTTCTGACCAATAAGCTCCATGTGGAGATGGTGCCATTCTCCATTTTGGAGAACCATCTTCATTTACTACAGGAATATTTGGTTTTACCATATCTGCTGTAAATGCTGTATACCAGAACATTTGTTGTGCAACTTCACCTTGTGCAGGAACAGGCCCAGCTTCAGAGAATACCATTCCAGCAGCTGCTGGTGGTGCATATTTTTTCAACCATTTATTGTATTTTTCGATTGCATAAACTGCTGCAGGAGAGTTAGTAGCTCCACCTCTATCTACACAAGAACCAACAGGTTGAGATTTGTCATTTACTCTAATCCCCCATTCGTCTACTGGAAGACCATTAGGCTCACCTTTGTCACCCATACCTGCCATAGACATCCATGCATCAGTAAATCTCCAACCTAAAGAAGGATCTTTCTTACCATAATCCATATGTCCATATACTTTTTTACCATCAATTTCACGACCAGTAAAAAATTCTGCAATATCTTCATAAGCAGACCAGTTAACAGGAACACCTAAGTCATAACCATATTTAGCTTTAAAATCAGCCATATTTTTTGGGTCTGTGAACCAATCGTATCTAAACCAATAAAGGTTAGCAAATTGTTGATCTGGCAATTGGTATAATTTTCCATCAGGTGCAGTTGTAAAAGATAGACCCATAAAATCTTCTAAATCTAATCCTGGATTTGTTACTGCTTTTCCTTCACCTTTCATCCAAGCTGTTAAATCTCTTGCTTGTTTATATCTCCAGTGAGTTCCTATTAAATCTGAGTCATTGATATATGCATCATATATATTTTGTCCTGTTTGCATTTGAGTTTGTAACTTTTCAACAACATCACCTTCACCTATAATGTCATGAATTACTTTAATCCCTGTTAAGTCATAAAATGCTTTTGATAATGTTTTACTTTCGTAAACATGCGTTGTAATACCTTCAGATACAACTTTAATAGTCATTCCTTTATAAGGTACTGCAGCTTTTTCAAACCAATCCATTTCAGTTTTCATTTCAGCTTTTGTAAGTACTGATGGTTGAAATTCTTCCATCCATTTACTCATATCAGCCGCACAAAATGCAGAAGTACTCAATCCTAATAAAGCTGCTACAACCGAAGTGGTAATTCCATTTTTTATTTTCATTCTTTTCCCCTTAAAGTTAATATGTTACACTAAATTTTTATACCCAACGAAAAACCGCTAGTGCATAAAAAAAACAAACAACCATTCCTCCGAAAATCGGAGCACCAAATATTGCCAACCAAGCAAGGCAGATAAATGCCGAACCTAACAGACTAAGAAAAAGTCGGTCACCGGGAGTGGTTTCAATACGTAAAATTCCTACTCTTGGTGCCTGTGGCCACTTAATGGCCCAGATAGTCATTATTATTAATGCCGCAAAAATACAAATGAAAAATATAGCAGTTCCATTTGTCCATGCCATCCATGATAAATTCATACTAAACCTCCTTAAACTCGTCCAAGAGATAGACCCTTGGCAATATGATTACGAACAAAATATATAACGATTGCACCAGGAATTAGTGTTAAAACTCCTGCTGCTGCTAAAACGCCCCAATCAACTCCTGAAGCTGAAACAGTTTTTGTCATAGTAACTGCTATAGATTTAGCATTCACAGATGTCAATGTTCTACTTAAAAGTAATTCAACCCAAGAAAACATAAAACAAAAAAATGCTGCAACTCCAATACCCGAAGCAATTAATGGTGTAAAAATTTTTGTAAAAAAAGCAAAAAAACTAAAGCCATCAATATATGCTGTTTCATCTATTTCTTTTGGTACACCACGCATAAAGCCCTCTAAAATCCAAACTGATAATGGAACATTAAATAAGGTATGAGCTAAAGCCACCGCAATATGTGTATCAAATAAACCAACACTTGAATAAAGTTGAAAGAATGGCAGCGCAAATACAGCAGGTGGTGCCATTCTGTTGGTTAGTAACCAGAAAAATAGATGTTTATCTCCTAAAAATGTATATCGTGAAAATGCATATGCTGCTGGAAGTGCAACGGCAACTGATATTATTGTATTCATCGTTACATATGTAATAGAATTAATATATCCCCAGTACCAAGTTGGATCAGTGAATATAATAATATAATTATCAAATGTTAAGTTATTTGGAAAAAGTGAAAATGTTCCTAATATCTCTTCATTTGTTTTTAAACTCATATTAATTAGCCAATAAACAGGCAACATTAAAAATATAATATATACAAGCATAATTGCAGGAGACTTACTACTAAAAAAACCTTTTTTATTTATTGAATTCATAATTAATTCTCCTCCTTATCAATATTTGTCATAATTGTAAAAAATGCCCAAGAAGCTAATAGAATCACTAAGAAATATATTAGTGAAAAGGCAGCTGCTGGACCTAAATCAAACTGCCCAATTGCCATTTTTACTAAGTCAATTGATAAAAATGTAGTAGCATTCCCTGGACCTCCTCCTGTTACAACCATTGGTTCAGTATAAATCATAAAACTATCCATAAATCTAAGTAAAGATGCGATTAATAAAACACCCATCATTTTAGGAAGTTGAATATATCTGAAGATATTCCAGCTTGAAGCTTGATCAATTTTTGCAGCTTGATAATAAGCAGAAGGAATTGATTGTAATCCTGCATAACAAAGTAATACAACAAGTGATGTCCAGTGCCATACGTCCATTACAATAATAGTAATCCATGCATCTAAAACATTTTGCGTATAATTATATTCAATACCAAAAGAAGCTAAGGTGTAACCTAATAGTCCTATATCAGTTCTTCCAAAAATCTGCCAAATTGTTCCTACCACATTCCAAGGTACTAGTAGCGGTAAAGCTACTAAAACTAAACATATGGAAGCCCAAATACCTTTTTTGGGCATATGCAGAGCAATAAAAATACCAAGAGGAATTTCAATTGCTAAAATAATTCCAGTAAAAAGTACTTGACGTCCTAATGCCGCATGAATTCTTTCTGAATGAAGAACTTCTTCAAACCATTCTAACCCAACAAAAGAGAATATATTATTTCCAAAGGTATCTTGTACTGAGTAGTTAACAACTGTCATCAAAGGAATTACAGCAGAGAACCCAACTAATATTAGTACAGGAAGTACAAGGAACCAAGCTTTTTGGTTTACTGTTTTTTTCATAATGCTTCTCCTTGAACTAACCAACTATCAACATATATATTGATGTTGTTTCTATCAAAATTTATATATGTCATTTCATCAGTAATTTTTTCATCTTCAGGAATGATAATATTTATTTTTTTGTCATTATATGTAGCTCTCACAATTTTATGGTGAGCAACATCTTCAACTCTTACAATATTAATTTTTATATCATTTACATTGTTTGTTAAATTTATAAATTCTGGTCTAATACCCAATTCAATTTTATTTGAAGTGTTTTTATATTTATGGTTTAATTCAATTTCTACATCATCAAGTTTTGCTATGTTTTCATTTATTTCAACATCAAAGAAGTTCATTCCTGGTGAACCAATAAAATAGCCTACAAAAGTATGTGCTGGTTTTTGAAAAAGTTCTTCAGGTGTTCCTATTTGTAGTACACAACCATAATTCATTACAACAACTTTATCTGCAAAAGTTAAAGCTTCTGTTTGATCATGTGTTACGAAAATCATTGTGTGTTCTAGTTCTTGATGTAAAGCTTTTAATTGTGTTCTTAATTCCCATTTCATATGTGGGTCAATTACTGTTAGAGGTTCATCAAATAAAATTGCATTTACATCTTCTCTAACCATTCCTCGACCAAGTGATATTTTTTGTTTTGCATCGGCTGTTAAACCTCTAGCTTTTTTATCTAAAATATCTTCAACTTGAATTGATTTTGCTATATCTGCAACTCTATTATTGATATATTCTTTTGTTGCACCTCTATTTTTTAGCGGGAATTCTAAGTTTTGTCTTACAGTCATTGTGTCATATACAACAGGAAACTGGAATACTTGTGCAATATTTCTATCCGCAGTTGTTTCGTAAGTGACATCATTATCTCCAAAAAGAATTTTTCCCTCAGATGGTGTTAAAATTCCTGAGATTATATTTAGAAGTGTAGACTTTCCACAACCTGATGGTCCAAGTAGGGCATATGCTGCTCCATCTTCCCACTCATGGTTTATTTTTCTTAAGGCATAATCTTCTGGTTTTTGAGGATTTTCCATATAAGAGTGTGCTAAGTCTGAAAGAGTTATTTTTGCCATTCTTTCTACCTTTCATTCGCATATGATGCAGTTTGTATTAAATCACCATTTGTTTTAAAAACAAAAATATGACGTGTATTTAAATATACATCTAATTTGGAGTTATATTTTAAATTATGTACTCCATGGATTAGTCCAATCCAGTTATCATCACAGTGTGTCATATGTAAAAATGTTTCAGAACCTGTGATTTCAGTAACATTTAGGTGGGCTTCAAATCTAATTAAGTGGCCATCATCTTGTTTTAATCTAAGATGATTTGGTCTAAATCCTGCAATATATTCTCCATCATCAATACCTTTTAGTGCATCATGAACTCGTCTCTCTTCATTATCACCATAAAATATTGACTCACCTTTTTTAGTAAATTTTAAAAAGTTCATTGATGGGTTAGAAAAAACTTTTGCAGTAGTAGCATTATTAGGATGATGGTAGACTTCTGAAGTTTTACCAAATTGTGTAATTTTTCCTTCCCATAATGTTGCAACATTTCCTCCTAAGAGTAAAGCTTCTTCTGGTTCAGTTGTAGCATATACAAAAATTGCACCAGATTTTTCAAACATTTTAGGAATCTCTTCTCTTAATTCTTCTCTTAGTTTATAATCTAAGTTTGCAAGTGGTTCATCAAGTAATACAAGTCCTGAACCTTTTACTAAAGAACGTGCTAGAGCACATCTTTGTTGTTGTCCCCCTGATAATTCAAGAGGTTTTCTATCTAACATTTCAGTAAGACGCATTAGCGCAGCTGTTTCTCTTACTGCTTTATCAATCTCAGCTTCATCTTTTTTCATTATTCGTAAGGGTGTAGCAATATTATCATATACACTCATAGAAGGATAGTTAATAAATTGTTGATATACCATAGCAACTTTTCTATCTTGTACTTTCATTCTAGTTACATCTTTGCCATCCCATAAAATTCGTCCACTTGTAGGTACATCTAATCCAGCCATAATACGCATAAGAGTAGTTTTTCCAGATAAAGTTCGACCAAGAAGTACATTCATAGTACCTTTTTCTAATGTTAAATTTGTATTATAAATATGTGTTTGTCCATTAACTTTCATAGATATATTTTCAAGTTCTAACGACATCAAATCTCCTTGTCCTTAAATTATATGTAGGATGTAAATATAAAACGATTTAGACCTAAATTGTTTTTACATCATAACATTATAATGTTGCTTTTAATAGTGACGTATAGAATTTTAAACTAAGCTTAAATGTGTCCTTAATTTTACTCTTTTAAAATATTTTTTTCTTACAATAAATAGTAGCAATAAAATAGCATCCCCATCCTATGGTATCTAGGTTTGTCTGTACTTATAAAAGACTTAAATGTTATAACAAATATAAAATAATTAGTAGTGAAATTAAGTTGGAATATAAATGCTCTAAAATACCAAAAAGAAAACAATTGCAAATTATATATTTAATTTAATATTCTTTTTATAGTTATATCATTATAATGTTCACTATAACATTATAACCTTATGATGTAATCTTGTTCAAGGACAATAACACTATGAAAAATGAAAAATATGACATTATTATTATAGGTGGAGGAGCAACAGGAAGTGGTATTGCTGTTGATGCTGCTTCACGAGGTCTTAAAACTATATTATTAGAAAAAAATGATTTTTCTGAAGGGACTAGTTCAAGAAGTACTAAATTAGTTCATGGTGGAGTTAGATATTTGGAAAAAGCGGTAAAACATCTTGATATAAACCAATTTAATTTAGTTAAAGAGGGATTAAAAGAGAGATCAAGATTATTGAAAAATGCTCCACATTTATGTTCTAGGTTAACTTTAATTACTCCTTTGTATAGATGGTGGGAAGTTCCTTATATGTTTGCAGGTTTAAGTTTATATGACTTTGTTTCAGGAACAAAAGGATTAGGAAGAAGTTCCATTGTTTCTAAATCAAAAATGATTGAAAAGTTTCCAGTAATCAAAAAAGAAGGATTAGCAGGTGGTGTAAAATATTATGATGGTTCATTTAATGATTCACGATTAACAATCTCCTTATTACAAACTGCAAAAGAGTATGGAGCTGAATGTAAAAACTATCATGAAGTTAAAGCTTTCACTTATGATGAGAGTGGGAAAGTAAATGGAGTAGAAGTATTAGATAAATTAAATAATCAAACTATTATCCTAAAAGGAAGACATATTGTAAATGCTGCAGGTGTTTTTGCTGATAGAGTAAATAGATTAGATGAACAAGATGCCAAAAAAATGCTTGATTTAAGTACAGGTATTCATATTGTGTTAGATAAAAAATATTTACCATCTAAAGAGGGATTAATGATTCCTAAAACAGAAGATGGACGAGTTTTATTTATTTTACCATGGCTTGGAAAATGTTTGGTTGGAACTACAGATGATCCAGCTAAATTAAGAACACATCCAGAAGTTACAGATAAAGATATTGAATATCTTTTAAGACATCTAAAAATTTACTTTGATATGAAAATAGAAAAAGAGGAAATTTTATCTTCATGGTGTGGTCTTAGACCTTTAGTTGCACCTGATGAAGATGCTGATACTTCAAATATTGTAAGAGAACATGAAATAAGAACAAACAAATCTGGACTTATAAGTATAATCGGTGGTAAATGGACGACTTATAGAAAAATGGCAGAACAATTAGTTGACCATATTTATAAAGTAGAAAATAAAGAAAAAGAAAAATGTATTACTAAAAAATTAAAATTAGTAGGAAGTAAAAATTTAGATACAAATTTTATTGCAAAAAATCTAAATCAAGAGACTAATGATTATTTACTTTCTCAATATGGAGATAGAGTTGAAAAGCTTTTATCATCTGTTGAAAATATCGAATATTTAATCGAAGGTGAACCATACACTAATGCGGAAGTAATTTATTGTATAAAAGAAGAGTTCGTTAAAAAACCTATGGATTACATTGTAAGAAGATGTAATGTTGCTTTAATTGATAAAAAAGTAGCTTTTGATATTTTAGATAAAGTTTTATTTATTATGGAAGAAGAGTTAGCTTGGGATGAAAATAGAACATTAAAAGAGAAAGAAGATGCTCTGTATTTATTAAATAATTCATTATAAAAATAATAGGTAGATTTTATACAAAAAGGTTAAAAAAAGTTTCCATTTATAAAATATACTTATATATGTAAAGATTAGAGGTCTAAAAATACTTATATTAAGTGCACTTTAAAAGTGAATTATGTAATATATAATAAAAATAGAATATATTGTTATAATCTATTAAAGGATCTAACTTTTGTTTGCTAAAAATGGTATACCTTTATATCTCCAGTTAAAAGAAAAACTTTTAGAAGATATTAAAACTAACTATAAAGCTAATGATATTATTCCTCCTGAAGGTAAATTGGAAGAAAGATATCAAGTAAGCAGAATAACAGTAAGAAAAGCTATTGAAGAGTTAGAAAAAGAGAATATTGTAATTAAAAAGCAAGGTAAAGGAACATATGTTCAAGAAAAAAAGATTCTTTATGATGCAAACTCTATTGGTTCATTAACTCAAAGACTATCAAAACAAAAACATCTATTAACTACAAAATCAATATCATTTGAAATAATTGAAGAAAGTGAAGATCATTTTGTAAAAGATATGTTAAATTGTGAAAAGTTACTTTGTATTAGAAGAACTAGATTATTAGATGAGGTTCCTTTTGCTCTTATGATAAACTATTTTGATATAAATACTGTTCCTGATATTGATAAAAAATTAAATCTTGAATCTTTATATGCTTTCTTAAAAGAAGAGTATAATATTGAACTTTATAATGCAGAAGAGATAGTAGAAGCAAAAGCTGCAAATAAAGATGAAGCTAAAAAATTAAACATAGAAGAAGGTTTTCCTTTATTATCGTTAAAAAGATTATCTTTTGATAAAGCAAATAAACCAATAGAGTATTCAAATTTGGTTATAAAATCAGATATGTATAAACATAAAATCATTTTATCTAATGATAAAATATCGAATATTCAAAAATAAGGATTTTAATATTGTTTAATAAAAATGGTATTCCTTTATATGTACAATTAAAAAGTAAACTTTTAAAAGATATTCAAAATAATTATAAAGCGGGAGAGCTTATCCCTTCTGAACTTAAATTAGAAAAAGAGTATGAAGTTAGTAGAATTACAGTACGAAAAGCTATTGAGTTATTAGAAAGAGATAATATCTTAGAACGAAAACAAGGTTCTGGTACTTTTGTAAAAGAACAAAAAATTCTTTATGACGCAAATTCTATTGGCTCATTAACTCAAAGATTAGAAAAACAAAATCATAAACTAACTACAAAATCAATTGAATTTGAGATAATCAAAAAAGATCACTATGTAAAAGAGTTATTGCAATGCGATACTTTATTATGTATAAAAAGATTTAGAGAAATGAATGGAACGCCTTTTGCTTTGATGGCAAATTATCTTGATTTTGACAAAGTTCCAAATTTAAAGAAAAAGTTTAATATTGAATCCTTATATAAGTTTTTAAAAGATGAATATAATATTGAATTTTATAATGCTGAAGAGACAGTAGAAGCAAAAGACTCTAATTTTGAAGAAGCTAAAAAATTAGGAATAAGAGAAGGCTCTTCACTTTTATCTTTGCATAGATTGTCTTTTGATAAAGAGAATAATCCTGTAGAATATTCAGATATTTTGATTAAAGCAAATATGTATAAACATAAAATTATTTTATCAAATGATAAAATCTCAAATATTTAATAAGCTAAATATATTTTATTGATAGTAATCAATATAAAAAAAAATTCATTTTTGTATAATTACTCTAACATTTAATATTATTAAGGAAAAATCATGAGTAATACAGTTAGTTCATTTTTAACACAAGATCATAGAGATTGTGATGATAGGTTTGCAGCGTTAGAAAATTCTGTTGCAAGTGAAAATTGGATAGAAGTAGAAAAAGTATTTGCTTCTTTTTTTTCAGATATGCAACATCATTTTGATATGGAAGAGAAAGTTATGTTTCCAGCTTTTGAATCAAAAACAGGAATGACTGGTGGACCAACGCAAATGATGAGAATGGAACATCAACAAATGCTTCAAATATTAGGTCAAATGAAATGTGATATTGAAAAAAAAGATAAAGAGCATTTTTTTGGACTAAGTGAAACTCTTATGATGCTTATGCAACAACACAATATGAAAGAAGAACAAATGCTTTATAGAATGGCTGATCAGCATTTAGGAGCAGATACTTCACTAGTAATTTCTCAAATGAAAGAATTAGAAAGAGCATAATATGTTTAATCAAGGTCTATCTTTAGATCAAGCTCCTCCAATATCAGTACCGTTTAGATTTTTTTTAACAGCACCAATTTTTGCAATTATAATTGGTGCCTTAATTCTATCAAGTGATGCTAGTCTTATTATGAATAGATATTCTGAAATAAGTATTGCAATAGTTCATTTATTTACTCTTGGAGTATTATCAATGATAATTGTAGGTGCAATGCAACAAATGATGCCAGTACTCGCAGGTGCAATAATAAAAAGACCAATACTTTTTGCAAATGTTGTTCATGCTGGTTTGACTTTAGGAACAATATTTTTTACACTCTATTTTATTTATAATTTAAAAATTTTGTTAATAATTGCAAGCGTATTTTTATCTACCTCATTTTTGACTTTTTTCTTTGTATCAATCAAACTTCTTTTTAAAGTAGAGTTTTTAACTTCAACAGTTATTGCAATGCGAATATTTGTTCTCTTAGGTTTAGTTACTATTTTATTAGGACTTCATTTAGCGGGAGCTCATATTGGGCAAAATATAGGAGATTATCATTATTCTTTTGTAGCAATTCATATTTTATTTGGAATGTTTGGTTTTGCTACAGTTCTTATAATGGGAGTTTCTTTTCAGGTTATACCTATGTTTTATGTGGCTCGGGATTTTCCAAAGTTTGTTCAAAATAAGATACCATTTATTTTAGTTTTTTTACTTTTATCATATATTGCTTTTGAATTTCTATCAATCGATATGACTTTAATAAAAATATCACTTCTTATAACTATAGGATTGTTTGCTTATTTTGGAATTGATAGTTTGAATAATAGAAGAAGACCTATTTTTGATGTAACACTTTTATATTGGAAACTCTCTTTATATATGTTACTTATTTCTCTTTTGATTTGGACCTTTTCAAAAAGTGATGTTTCATATTTATTAGCAATTTTATTTGGTCTTGGATTTTTGTATTCATTACTTCAAGGTATGGTTTACAAAATTATTCCATTTTTATGTTGGTTTCATTTAACTTCAAAAGGATACTTTACAGTTCCAACTATGAGAGAATTGATAGTTGAAAATAGTATAAGATTACAATTTTATATTTATGTTAGTTCTTTGTTCTTTTTTGTTTTAGCTTTTTTCTTAAGTTCTATTTTCTTATATTTAGCAGCTGGACTTTTTATTGTTTCAAATCTTCTATTCTTAATGAATATCTCTTTATCTGTTAAAAAATATAAAGATATAGAAAAAACTGACCCTATGGATATGTCAAGTTTCCAAATGCCTTCATAATTATTCTTTTGATATAATACGCCAAAATTAAATAAATTAAACGGCGTATTACAAAGGATATTTGATATGGCAAACGGGCAAATACTAAAAAACACAAATGCACAAATTTTAGATGAATTTAATGCTTCAATTATGTTTGATAAAGAACTTTATTCTCAAGATATAAAAGGTTCTATTGCACACTCACAAATGTTATGTGAACAAGGAATTCTAACTTCCCAAGAACAGGAATCTATTGAGTCAGGATTATTACAAGTAAAAGAGGAGATAGAGTCAGGAAAATTTGAATTTTCATTAGCTTATGAAGATATTCATATGGCTGTAGAAAACAGACTTACTGAGATTATTGGTGAACCTGGAAAAAGACTTCATACCGCTAGAAGTAGAAATGATCAAGTTGCAACTGATTTTAGACTTTATGTTCAAGAAAAATCATTAAGTATAAAAGAGTTATTAAAAGAAGTTGTAAAAACATTTGTTGAAGTTGCAAATAAACATACTACAACTTTAATTCCAGGAATGACTCATTTACAACATGCACAACCACTTAATTTTGGTTATCATTTATTAGCTTATGCAAATATGTTTAAAAGAGATTTTGAAAGATTTGAAAGTTCTTATGAAAGAAATAATTATTCGCCACTAGGAAGTGCTGCTTTAGCTGGAACTCCTCATAATATAAATAGAAATAGTACTAGTGATAAATTAGGCTTTAAAGCACCTACATCTCATGCTATGGATACTGTATCTGATAGAGATTTTGCTTTAGAAATTTTGTTTAATATTTCAACTTCTATGATGCATATCTCTAGAATATCTGAAGAGTTAGTTACTTGGTCTTCTTATGAGTTTCAATTTGTAAGAATGAGTGATGAATATGCTACTACATCATCGATTATGCCACAAAAGAAAAACCCTGATGTTCCAGAACTTCTAAGAGGAAAAACAGGAAGAGTTTATGGAAATCTTATTTCACTTTTTACAGTTATGAAAGGACTTCCTTTAGCATATAATAAAGATACACAAGAAGATAAAGAGGGCGTTTTCGATTCTGTGAAAACTATTGAAATTTCATTGAAAATTTTAAATGAAGTTATAAAAACTATGATTGTAAATGTAGATAAAATGGAATCAGCTTGTAAAATAGGGCACTTAAGTGCTACTGATTTAGCAGACTTTTTAGTACAGAAACAAAATATGCCATTTAGAACAGCTTATTATATTACAAAAGATGTAGTAGGAAAAGCAAACTCTTTAAACAAAGATTTGAGTGAACTTACAATTGATGAAATAAGAAGCTCAAATGATGAAATTAAAAATATAGACGAAGAGATTATTATGTATCTTGATTTAAGAAACTCAATGAATGCTCGAATGTCATTAGGTGGAACTTCAACAATACAAACAGTTGAACAAATAAAAGTATTTGAAGAGTGGTTAAAAGTTAATTAATAAGATTTAGGAATAGATGAGAAAAAATCTCATCTATTTTTTAAAAGTTCTACTTTAAGAATTCTTTTACTGTAGCATATAGTGCTTGAATATCAGTTTTTCCAATAAATCCATCTACACCAATTTGATTCATTTTATTTCTAACTGCATCTGTCGTCATAGATGAATTCACAATAACAGGAATATGAGATAAACTACTACTAGTTTTAAGATAAGATGCAACTTGGAAACCGTCAGTTTCTGGCATCTCAATATCTGTAATAATCATCGCAATCTTATCTCCACCAAGTTCTTCTACTCTTTGTAATAGATGCGCACCATTATTATAAATCTCAAAATCTATTTGTGCTTTTTGAAAAAATCTAGTTAATACTTCTCGTGCAACTCCTGAATCTTCAGCAGCAAGCACTACCTTGTCAGTTTTTAATGGACCTTCAACATATTTATTTAAAGTATCCTCTCCATCATCAACCCAACCTAAATCTTTTAGAAGTTGTTCTGCATTAAATACTGTACATAATTCATCTTTTTCTTGAACTTTAACATAAGTTGTATATGTAACTTTAGAGTTTGTCTCTTCCGTATGTCTTAGTTCATCCGTTGTTTTTTCAACAATATCAAGCATGTTTTTAATTAGAAAACCAACCCTTTTATGATTAAATTCACAATAAATTATTAACTTGTAGTCTAAAGTTTCCATTGTTGGAAGACCTAACCATGCATCAAGATTTATTAAAGTTACAGGTTCCCCTCTAATAGTTGCTATACCAGCAATAACTTTAGTATCTGTTGGTGTATCGTTAATTGTTACTTCTTCAGTAATAATAAACGCCTTAACTTTAGCAATATTTATTGCATAAATATTATTATGGCCAGTATAAAATACAGCTAATTGCTGTACATTTCTTAAATGCCCTTGTGTCATCTGTTCAACGCTATTGATACCACTCATGAATACCCTTTTTACTTTGTGCTTAAATTATATTGCTTTTTTTCTTATACTTAACTTTAAAAAATTATTTTATTTATTCTTGTCAAGTATCTTTTGTATTGTGATTGATGCAATCATAAAACCAAATGAACCAGTTACTGCTTCAAAGCTACCTTTCTCTAGGCATTTAGGTTCTTCACTTGAGAATACAACTTTGAACTTTTTCTTAAAACCTAGCTTTTTTAATTCATATCTTATTTTTCTAATGAAGGGGTCATTAAAAGTTTCCCAAATGGATTTATATTCAATTTTTGAAGGATCTATTCTTTTTGCACTACCACTAGTAGTGATTACTTTAGTATAAAACTTGTTAATTAGATGTACTTTGGGTTTTATATCATCAATTGCATCAAGAATGTAATCAAAAGATGAAAAATCAAAATTATCAATCCATTCAGGTGTTATTTTTACATTTATTGGTGTAACATTTGGATATTTTTCTTTTAAAGAATCAACTTTAATTTTATCAATATTTCCATGACTTCCTAATTGTCTATTCATATTAGATTCTTCATAGGTATCAAAGTCAACAATTGTTATATCTGTTATTCCTGTGTTATAAAGTGAATCGAGTGCGAAACTTCCAACTCCTCCAACTCCTAGAAGTATAAGTTTTGTATTTTGAAATTTTTCAAAGTTTTTTTCACCAAATAATTTTATTGTTCTATCATATCTTTGCATTTATACTCTTTTATTAAAATTTCGGTATTATATCAAATTAAATCAATAAAAATAAAATTTATAAATTAGGAGGCTTTCTTATGGATAAAGAGCCAATGACACGAGTAGGGTACGAAAAAATTACAGGTGAATTAGATTTTTTAAAAAGTAAAGAAAGACCTGAAACTGTAATCGCATTAGATGAAGCAAGACAATTAGGCGATTTAAAAGAGAATGCAGAATATCATGCTGCAAAAGAAAAATTAGCTTTAATTGATGTTCATATTGCTGAATTAGGTGCTGTTATTAGTAAAGCTGTTATTATAGATCCTGAGACGCTTCCACACAATAAAGTTAGTTTTGGTTCAACAGTACATCTTGTTGACTGTGATACAGATGAAGAGTTTACATACGCTATTGTTGGTGGAGTAGAGTCTAATGCTGAAAGAGGTCTTATTTCATTTAATTCACCTTTAGCTAAACAACTTCTTGGAAAAGAGGAGGGCGATGAAATTGTTGCTACTTTGCCTGGTGGACAAAAAACTTATGAACTTTTAAATGTAGGATATAAGGAGTTAGAATTATAATGAATGTAGCAATTATTGGAGCTAGTGGTTATACTGGTTTAGAATTAATAAAAATACTTATAAATCATCCAAAATTTGATATTACATATATAGCAAATTCAACAGGTGAAGAAAATGTTCAAGAATTGCATCCTTCTTTAGAAGGTGTAATTGATATTGAAGTTTCAAAAGCAGATGCAAAAGAAGTGAAAAAAGTAGCTGATTTAGTATTTTTAGCTTTACCTCATAAAACATCTATGTTTTTTGTAAAAGAGTTATTAGACTTTGGAGTAAAAGTAGTAGATTTAAGCGCAGATTATAGACTTGAATTAGAAGCATATGAAAAACACTATTGCCCACATGAAGATAAAGAGCATATCAAAGATTCAGTTTATGGTTTGCCTGAATATTTTGCTGAAGAGATTAAAAAAAGTAATCTTGTAGCAAATCCAGGATGTTATCCAACTGCAACACTTTTAGCTCTTTTACCATTTGTTGATTATATTGAAGAGGGAAGTCAAATCTTTATTGATGCAAAATCTGGAGTTAGTGGAGCTGGAAAAAAACTTAGTGAAGTAGCACATTTTGTTAATTTAAATGAGAATACACATGCTTATAATCCATTTAAACATAGACATATG
The DNA here is from genome assembly GCA_002869565.1 of Arcobacter sp. Lineage (GTDB taxonomy): Bacteria > Campylobacterota > Campylobacteria > Campylobacterales > Arcobacteraceae > Halarcobacter. Next base: position 43,488 of record PKUJ01000012.1, on the reverse strand, counting down.
CCTGAGATTGAAGAAAAAGTAAAAATAGTAAAAAATAAAGAGTTTCAAATAAATTTTGTACCTCATTTACTTCCTGTTACAAGAGGAATGTTAATCTCTGTATTTGCAACATTAAAAGATGAAATAAATGTTGATGAAATTTTAGAAAAATCATATGTGGATAATGAATTCGTAAGAATTAGAAAATCTCCAGTTGATTTAAAATCAGTAGCTGGAACAAATTTCTGTGATATATATGTTGCAAGAAATAAAAAAGCACTATTTGTAAATTCATCAATTGATAATCTTTTAAGAGGAGCATCTTCTCAAGCTGTTGTAAATGCAAACTTAATGTGTGGGTTTGAAGAAAATGAAGGAATACCAAAAATAGCATATGTACCTTAATATACAAAAAGGAGCTATTTTTGTAGCTGACTCACACTATAATGAAAAAAAGCCAGAGTTTTTAATCTTTTTAAAGAAATTAGTAAATAAAGAGATTTCTACAACTCAGCTTTTTTTGATGGGAGATATGTTTGATTTTATTTCTGGTGAGAGTAAATACTTTATAAAAAGAAATCAAGAATTAATTGATATTATAAATAAATTATCAACGAGTATGCAAATTGTATATTTTGAAGGAAATCATGATTATAATATGAAATCATTATTTAAAAATATATTAGTAATACCAAGAGAAGAACAACCTTTATGTGGTAAATTTCAAGATAGAAGTGTAGAAATAGCTCATGGAGATATTTTCACTCCTTGGCATTACAATTTATATTGTAGTATTATTAGAAATCATTTTTTGTTGACTTTTCTTAATTTTATTGATTTTAATAATTTAATTTCAAAAAAGATTTATTACTCTTTAATAGAAAAAAATATTTGTTCAAAAATGGACAATTTTGATGAATTTGCATTGAAAAGATTGAATAACTATAAAAGTGAAATAGTTATCGAAGGACATTTTCATCAAGGTAAAAGTTTTATTAATAATAATCAATTGTATGTAAACATTCCATCGTTATGTTGTGATAAAAAATATTTTATTTTAGAAGAAGAGTTTCGAGGAGAAAACTTATGAGTAATCTTTCTATTGCTATTGTCTTAGTAATATTAATTATAATTGTGATATTACTTATTTTTGTAATATCTCTTTTAAAAAAAGAAAAACCAGAAGAAAAAATTATTGTTTCAAATGTAGAAGAACATGTATACCTTCCTGAAACTTATAGTCTTCATTTACCTATAGGTATAGATAAAATTGGTAAAAACCAATTACAAGATATTGTAAAAAAGATATTCGAATCTTATAAATATTTTGATTATCAAAAGATGAATATGCATGAATTAGAGAAAAAAGAGTGGCATTCTTGGCAAATATCTTTAATTTTAAAATTATTTAAAATAAATGAAGAATTTTATATTTCAAATCAAAAAAGTACTTTTCATTCATTTTTGTTAAATTCAAGTGAAAATGATATAAAAAACTTGATGAGAGGTATTATAAAAAAATACAATAATTATGTTGATATAAATAAATCAAAAGATGACTTATCGAAAGATTATATTTGGACAAATAGAGATACTTCAATTATCTTTTATTTCTTAGCAAATTATAAAAAATATAGCAAATAAAAATCTCATAGTTGTTTAACTGTAACTAAAATAATATATACTTTCTTATAATAGTATATTTAATTAAAAATCGGAGTAAATTTTGAAAATAGAAAATATTTATAATAAGAATTTAGATGAAATATTAGATTTCGAAGCTTTTGTTGATACTCTTAATAATGAACCAAATAATGATTTTTTAAAAGATTTACATAGAAAGTATGAATATAGATCACAAGAAGAATCATTAAGAATATTACAAGTTGAATTGATTAAATTACAAGAACATTTAGAAAAAAAGAATGAAAAAATGATAATACTTATCGAAGGGAGAGATGCTTCTGGTAAGGGTGGTGCTATAAGAAGAATGACTAGATATATGAATGAAAAACATTATAGGGTTGTAGCTTTAGGTAGACCTTCTGATGTAGAAAAAAGCCAATGGTATTTTCAAAGGTATGTACAACAATTTCCAAAAGCTGGTGAGATTGTGATTTTTGATAGATCTTGGTATAACCGTTCTATGGTTGAGCCAGTATTTGGTTTTTGTTCAGATGATGAGTATGAGACATTTATGAAAACTGTTCCTAGATTTGAAGAAGATTTAATAGAGCATGGTATACATTTTTTAAAAATTTATTTTTCAGTATCAAAAAATGAACAATCAAGAAGATTTGAAGAGAGAGAAGAAAATCCTTTAAAACATTGGAAATTAAGTGAAATTGATTTACAAATGCAAGAAAGATGGGATGAATTTACTGCTAAAAAATATAGAATGTTAAAAGAAACAAATACAAAAAAATCTCCTTGGACTATAATTCGTAGTGATGATAAATTTATTGCACGATACAATGCTATAAAAACAATATTAAATAAAGTTGATTATGAAGGACGAGATGAAAGAATTGATTATGAAGTTGATTCTAATATTGTTATCACTGCCGAAAAAGAACTTGAAATAATGGATAAAAACGCAAAATTAAAAAGTGAAAACAGGTAAAAAAATCATCAAGAAAGCTATTCTTCGATATAATCCTTGTCATGGCTAAATTTAAAGTAAACAGTAATTATGAGCCAGCAGGTGATCAACCTGTTGCCATAAAACAGATAAGTGATTCTATTTTAAATGGAAATAAATATACGACTTTAGAGGGTGTTACAGGTTCTGGTAAGACTTATACAATGGCAAAAGTTATTGAAAAAACTCAAATGCCAACACTTATTATGACCCATAACAAAACCCTTGCTGCCCAATTATATTCTGAGTTCAGACAATTTTTTCCAAACAATCATGTAGAGTATTTTATATCTTATTATGATTATTATCAACCTGAAGCATATATACCTAGAACTGATCTTTTTATTGAAAAAGATTCTGCTATTAATAGTGAACTTGAAAGAATGAGATTGAGTGCAACAGCTTCTTTATTGTCATTTGATGATGTTATTGTTATTGCATCTGTATCTGCTAATTATGGTCTTGGTAATCCAGCTGAATATAAAGCAATGGTTCAAAGAATAGAAGTAGGGTTTGAGTATTCTCAAAGAGAATTACTTCTTAAACTTGTGGAAATGGGTTATAAAAGAAATGATAACTTTTTTGATAGAGCAGATTTTAGAGTAAATGGGGATGTGATAGATATTTTCCCTGCTTATTATGAAGATGAATTTATTAGAGTAGAATTTTTTGGTTATGAGGTGGAATCAATCTCTAAACATGAGTATCTTACAAATGAGAAACATAAAAATTTAGATGAAGTAATTATTTATTCAGTAAACCCTTTTGTTGTAACAAGTGAAAATCTAGGACGAGCTGTAAAGCAAATTGAAGAAGAACTTGATGATAGATTAAAGTATTATGAAAAAGAAGATAGAAGAGTAGAGTATCAAAGACTAAAACAAAGAGTAGAATTTGATTTAGAGATGGTAGAAGGTACAGGTATGTGTAAAGGAATAGAAAACTATGCACGTCATTTAACTGGTCTTGAACCAGGAGAAACTCCTTATTCTATGATGAATTATTTTGAACAAATTGGAAAAGATTTTTTACTCATTGTTGATGAATCCCACGTGTCATTACCACAATTTAGAGGAATGCACGCCGCAGATAGAAGTAGAAAAGAGGTTTTGGTTGATTATGGATTTAGACTTCCAAGTGCTATGGATAATAGACCTTTGATGTTTGACGAGTTTATAAAAAAATCTCCTCACTATCTTTTTGTAAGTGCAACACCCGCTCCTCTTGAAATTGAGCTAAGTGATGTTGTTGCGCGTCAAGTTATAAGACCAACTGGACTGCTTGACCCAACAATTGAGATAATAGATTCAGAGTTTCAAGTGGAAAAACTTCACGATGAGATAAAAAAAGTAACTGTAAAAAACGAAAGAGTTCTTGTTACAGTATTAACTAAAAAAATGGCAGAAGAACTTACAACTTATTATTCTGATTTAGGAATAAAAGTAAAATATATGCACTCAGATATTGATGCAATTGAAAGAAATCAAATTATACGTGAACTAAGGCTCGGAGAGTTTGATGTGCTTGTTGGAATTAACTTACTAAGAGAAGGATTAGATATCCCCGAAACTTCCCTTGTAGCTATTTTGGATGCAGATAAAGAAGGTTTCTTAAGAAGTAAGACCTCTCTTGTTCAAACTATGGGTAGAGCAGCAAGAAATGAAAATGGAAGAGTAATATTATTTGCAAAAAGAGTAACTGACTCTATGAAATATGCAATTGATTTGACAAATAAAAGAAGAGAAATCCAAGATACTCACAATAAAGAAAATGGAATTACACCTACAAGTACAAAAAGAACACTTGATGAAAATCTAAAACTAGAAGAGTACGATGACGTAGCTTGGAAACTAGATAAGATGGAAAAAATGCCAGCAGCAGAGAGAAAAAAGATGATGATTGAATTGAATCAACAGATGAAAAAAGCTGCGAAGGATTTGCATTTTGAAGAGGCAATAAGAATACGAGATGAAATCGAAAAACTCAAAAAATTGTAAATAGAGGTTCATCTTTTGTCCAAACTCTACGTTGGATAGTAATTTTTAATGCTCACGTACTTTAGTACGCTCCGCTTAAAAATTTCTCTCCGCCTTGATTTTGAAAAAAATCTAAACCTCTATTTACAATTTTAAGTTTTAACATAACTATTAAGAAATATTTAAATTATCTATGAGCCACCATCTCCGCTTCCGCTAAAATCGCATGAGTCATAATTATGTGGAGTTGCTCCACTTCCATCTCCTGTACTAGACGAATTATTAGAATTATTGTTGTTTTTTTTATCTCTAAAGTGAAAATAAATGAATATTATTACTAATAATATTAGGATAGCAGTTTCAATACAACCTTTATATTCTTTTAATAGTTCGATATGCATCCTTTTTCATTAAAATCGATTTATAACTTTATTTTAATATAAAATCACTAAAATTTCGTTATGAAAAAAGCAACTAAAGCAGATATCCAAACTATAAAAGAAGCATTTCAAGAAAAGTATGCTGATGCCGTAACAGAGTTGAGTTATAAAAATGATTATGAACTTCTAATAGCTATTATTTTAAGTGCCCAATGTACAGATAAAAGAGTGAATATTATTACTCCTGCTCTTTTTGAAAAATATCCCAGTGTTTTTGAACTTGCAGATGCAAACTTAGATGATGTAAAAGATTTATTGAAGTCTTGTTCTTTTTTTAATAACAAATCAAAAAATATTATAAAGATGGCTCAAAGTGTTATTGCAAATTATGATGGGAATATTCCTCATGTTCAAAAAGAGCTTATGAAACTAGCTGGTGTTGGAAATAAAACGGCAAATGTTTTTATGATTGAATTTGAAGGTGCAAATCTTATGGCTGTAGATACTCATGTATTTAGAGTTTCCCATAGACTAGGACTCAGCGATGGAAAAACAGTTGAACAAACGGAAGCTCATTTAGTAAAAAAACTTAAAGATGATTTGCATATTTTTCACCAAGCGATGGTTCTATTTGGAAGATATACTTGTAAAGCTTTAAATCCTGATTGTGATAATTGTCTGTTTCCTCATGTGTGCAAAACAAAACAGTCTTTTAAACCATAAAAAAGTTACTAAATTAAAATAAACTTAAACTTGTAATAAATTTTATGATAGAATATTATTAAATTATTTAAAAGGATAAATTATGCTTGAAAGTACAAAAGTAAAAACTATTGTTTTAGCACAATATTTTAGAAAAGATTCAATACATATAACACATATTGAAAAACCATATGGTGAATATAGTGACCCTGTTGTTAGAATTGACAGAATTGAAAATGGCGAAAAAACTGGCTTAATCGAAATTCCTTACGAAAACTTAGAAGAAGTAATTTCTGCATTACATAAAGCTGAAGATGTATATGCTAGTATTCCTCATAATGATGTTCATGGTGACCTAAAATCTGAAGTTGGTGGAGGAGCTTAGAATAGACATATGCCTTTTAGGCATATGTTTTTGTTTAAATTATTGAAATATTTTATTTAGCAATACATTTTTCATCTAGTCTATTAAAGTTTTCAAAGATATATTCATCTTCTATTTTTTTTATTTTAACTGCTTTTGAAGTACAAAAAAACTCTTTATTATCTTTATTAATTATATAATCAAAATTGTATATAAAATTTGTATTTGAAGACACATTTTTGTTATTTAATCTTGTATATGAAAGCTTTAAAATCTCTGTATTTTTACTTGTTTGATATTTCTCTTTAAAAATTTTTGGGACTTTATTCTCTTTTTCTTGAAGTAAGAAAATAGTAGTTCCAATGCCTATTACTATTAAAGATAATAATATTAAAATTTCTTTTGTTTCAAACTTATTGTTAACTTTATAAATTATAAAAGCAGCCAGTGCAATTAAAACTAGTGCGAATACCATTATTTGCATAATTATTTACCTTTTTTATTTCTATTTTTAAAATCACTAGGAGAAAGATATTTCCCAGTAGAAGTTGCCTTTGGAAGAAATTCATCTTCTTGAGGTCTTTGATTTAATTTTTCTTTATATTTATCTCTTGATAAATATCTTTTATTAATTTGTCCATCTATTGAAGAAGATACTGGTTTTATCCTTTTATTAACATTATCAAGTTTTTCAACTGATATTTCCTTAATAAGTCCAGTCTTCAAATTTTCTAATATATTCAATACTGTAGGTAAATTTTTATCGTCACACTCTAGAACAATTTTTGCCATTGATTTCCTTTAATCAAAGTATATCATATAAAACAAAAAGATATTTTTAGAATAAAACTTAATATATTCTTAATATTAACAATTAATTAACAGAGAGAGAATAAAATGTTAAAAAAAATTTATAAAGGTAATTTATGAAAAAGATAATCACACTTTCTCTTGCATGTTTTGTATTTCTAAATGCAAATGATACTGCGACTTTAGATAAGATTGAAGTTACAGAAAAGATAAATGTAAAAGCAATAAAAGATATTAGTTCTGAAGAGATAAAATCTGCAGACTTAGCAGAAACTTTAACTAAACACGTCCCTTCCATTTCACTTGTTAGAAGAAGCGGAATTGCAAATGACATTATTTTAAGAGGTGCAAAAAAAGATAATATCAATGTACTAATTGATGATAACAAAATTTATGGGGCATGTCCAAATAGAATGGATCCAACAACTTCTCATGTATTGACTAATAACATTGATTCTGTAGAGGTAATTGAAGGGCCATATGATGTGGAAAATTTTGGGACTTTAAGTGGTTTAGTAAAAGTTAAAACAAAAGAACCAACTGAGAGATTAGCTGGTGATATTAATTTAAATATAGGAAATTTCGGATATAAAAAAGCTTCTTTTACTGTAAGTGGTGGAAATGAAAATATTAAACTTCTTTTATCTGCATCAAAAGAAGAATCTGAGCAATACAAAGATGGAAATGGGGATACTTTTTATGAACAACAAGTTAAACATGTGGTTCCTTTAGGTTCTAGGTATTCTAGTCCTAATATAAATCATGATGCTTATGAAAAAAATACTTTTCTTTCAAAAGCAATTATAAATATTGATGAAAGCAGTGAGTTTAGTTTATCATACACTAGAAATAGAAGTGATAATATTTTATATCCAAATACTCCAATGGATGCAGATTTTGATAATTCTGATATTTTTGCTTTTAATTTTACAAAAAGAGGTTTGTTTAAATATTCTAAAGAGTTAAATTTAGAATATTATAATTCAAAAGTTGAACATCCTATGAGTACTAGACTTAGAAATATAGGATCGACTTCATATATGACAAATTATATGAATTCATCAATATGGGGATTAAAATTAAAAAATAGCATGGAATTAAATGATGATTTATTAACTTTTGGTCTAGATACTAGTAAGAGAAATTGGAAAGGTGAAAAATACATGACTAATTCAATGACTAGTATGAGAATGATGCCATCAATTAGTTTATCACCAACTGATACAAAGAATAATGCCTTCTTTACTAAATATGAAAAAACAATAGGAGATTTTGATATTGAAGTAGGTGCAAGATATGATGATACTTCTATTGATACAGAAGATTTAACTAAAAAAGATAAAGACTACGATTCATTAAATGGGCATATATTTACTACTTACAAATTAGATAAAGATACAAAACTTTTTGCAGGTCTTGGAAAAGCTGAAAGAGTTCCTGATGCAAGAGAATTATATTATTCAGGTTCAGGAAATGATAATTTAAAAGCTACAAAGAACTATGAATTAGATTTAGGTTTTGAAAAAACTATTGGTGACTTTTCTATCAAGTCAAAAGTTTTTTATTCAAAACTAAAAGATTATATCTATAATAAAAATGGAGCATCTTTTGAAAATATTGATGCAAAAATTTATGGATTAGATATTTCAGGTTATTATCTTTTTTCTGAGAATCTAATTTTAGATTATGGAGTATCATATGTAAAAGGTAAAAAAGATAATGCACTATTAGGACAAACAGATAGAGATTTAGCTGAAATTCCACCATTAAAAACAAATTTATCTTTAACTTATGATTTTGGTCCTAGTTCATTAACAGCACAAGTTGTTGCAGTTAAGTCATGGAGTAGATATGATTTAGATAATGGTGAAAAACCTTTACCGGGATATGGTATTGTAAACATGAAATATAATCATGAACTTGGCAAAGGTTTTGATGTAACTCTAGGCGTAGATAATCTTTTAGATAAAACGTATGCAACAACAAATACTTACAATGATATTAAATATATAGGTATTGGTGATAGTGAACTTATAAATGAACCTGGAAGATATTTTTATGTAAATCTTAAATACAGTTTCTAAAATCGTAGATAAGAAAATAGTTTAAAGCTAAAGATATAAGCTTTAAACTATTTAACTAAAATTTCAGCTATACTGAAAACAATATGATGATACTTGATCTGTATTATAATGTCGTTTTTGCAATCTTTCAAAAACATAAAAATAACCTATTATAAAGCCTAGATCTACTTTGATTAACATTAACTAATTTTTGTTAGGCACTTATTCCGATGCACTTTTAATTTATTATATGAAAAAGAATACTTAATATTGTAAAAAAATTGATGCTCACCTATTCTAAGGAAAACTATTAATGAATATCGAACTTGTAACCACTCCTAATGAAGAATTAAAAGAGAGTGGATTTGGAAGCCTTAAATCTTGTAATAATGTACTTGAATCAATAATAAGTAAAGGACATAATATAATACTAACTGTATGTAAAACTAAACTAGATTTAGAAAATATTGTAAAAAGAAAACCTGATTTAGTTATATTAGCAGTAAAGTATTTGTCTTTTGAAAACAAAAAGAATATTTGGCTAAGTGAGTATTTTGATGAGCATTCAATAAATTATACAGCTTCTTCAAGAGATGTATTAAGATTTGATTCAAATAAAGTTTTAGCTAAACAGCACCTAAAATCAAAAGGTATTAAAACAGCTGATTATTTTACAGCAATACCACAGCAGTTTAAAAAGATTGAAGATTTACCTATTTCTTTTCCCTTATTTCTAAAACCAATTGATGCAGCAAATGGAAATGGGATTGATGATTTATCTTTTGTAACAAATTTCACAGAATTTAAAAATAAAGTAGAGTCCTTATACACTCAATTTAAAATGCCAATTCTAGTGGAAGAGTATTTAGATGGAAGAGAATTTACCGTTGCAGTAATAGAAACTATCAGTGGAAAACTGATTATATCTCCAATTGAAATAGTACCGTTAAGTTCTACAAATGGACTTAGAATATTAGGCCAAAAAGCTAAAAAAGATGATAGTGAAGAACTAAAAAAAATAAATAACAATGATACAAGAATAAAATTAACTAAATTAGCTTCTGAAGCGTTTACTGGCTTGGGTGTAAGAGATTATGGAAGAATAGATATAAAAACAAATAAAGCAGGAGAATGTTTCTTTATGGAAGCAAATTTGGTTCCGGGTATGACATTAGGGTCTAGCTACTTCCCTAAAGCTTGTGAAATAGAAAATGAACTTAGCTATGACAATGTTGTAGAATTGATGTTATCAAAAGGCTTAAGTCGTATTCCACTTAATAAAACCATTCCTTTAAACAACAGTGATATTCTACCTTATACTGTAATGGAAGGGTAAATAGATAATACTAAATAAAAATAGTCAAAAAGTCTGATTAGGCTTTTTGATTATTAACTCTTAATTTTATTAAATAGTAGGAATAGTTTTTAATTTATCCATTTCCTTCTCCTCCTGAACAATTATAAAATAGGAGTTAATTTTTTCATCTAACTTGATGTTATAATCAATTTAAAATTAGCTAAAATCCATTCTAACCTGAGTTTGCCCAGTTGTACAAAACTCTTCATCAATTTGTTTTGCAATTTCTAAAAAGTCTATTCCTTGTACTTCTTTAAGTGACTTCATAATTTGCTTTTTACCATTTATTAACTCTTTTGATTTGATTCCATGTGAGATTGATAAGGATGCTTCTACAAAGGCAGATAGCTTGTCACATTGTTTTAGTGCTGTTCCATCTACTGCATTGTATTTATCCATATTGTATTTAGATACATCATCTACTATTTCAATTTTATCTTCATAGATTCTATTTTCAAATTCATCTTTCTTATCACCATTTAGACCTAGTAAATAACAAAATTCATCGTGCATTGTACTTGGAATATTTGGCAGTATTTCGTCATTTATTTTTACGATTTCATACTCTGCAATAATATCAGATAAATCATCTACTGAGTATTTAACCGGAGTTATAATATCTCTTGTAAGTGCTTCGGGTAAATCATGGAACAAAGACACAAAGAAATTATTCTCTAATCTTTTAGGGCAAGCATTTACTTTCAGTGAATAAAAATATGAAAAAATAGCAACAGTCAACATGTGCCCTAAAACCGATGTTTCTGGTACTCTAGGTGTTTGTGCCCATCTTTTTTGGAATCTTAATCTTCCACTTAGGTCAACTATTTTTGCAAGTTTTTTATTAAGTGCAATTTTTCTTACTCCAATTAATTCATAATAATCTTCAATCTCTTCTTCAACACTTTTTTTAACATCTTCTATATCTGTTAAAAAAGCTGAAGTTTGATATACAATAGAAAATTCCCATTTTGTAGAAAGATAAGAAGCTGCTTTTAATATAAATCTCTCTTTTTTATAGATATTTGGATTATTTAAATATTCTTCAAATTTTTGTAAGAAACATCCATTATCAATATCTTTTAAAGATGTACTTAAATTTGCAATTACCCAGGCATTTATCTCTTTTGCTTTTTTTTGTAAAGCATTTCTGAAAACATCGGGTCTAATATCTGTTACAACAACCCTTCTAAGAAATTCATAAATACCAGCTTCTATTAGATGATTATAATTTACATCTTTTTCAAACTTTGCAATAAAAAATGCAATAATAAATTTGTGAGCTTGTTTATCAAGTTCTACTAACTCGACCATTCGAGGATAATCATTCCATCTTTGAATTGATGCAGAGCTAAAAATATAGTCTATTATTTTCGGATTTATCATTTAGTATCTTTCTTATCATTTTTAGGTTTGTCATCAGAGAAAAATATCATTTTCTTCCCTAGCATCATTAATGCAACTACTGTAAAAACAATTAAATATGCTGCCCAAGGTTCTCTCATATTGACTCTTAATTTTTGATTTGATTATCCCATAATATTGATAAATAGGCACTTAGAAAAAAGTTTTTTTAAATTTGATGAAAAATCAAAAATTAGATGTATACTTCCAAAATAAATTTAAGGAAAAAGCATGTCAATTTTGACAATAAGTAACTATACTTTAAAACATTTTGATTTAAGAGAAAGAGATACTATGAATGAGTATTTGAAACTTATAAATGTAGATGTGAGTGATTATACTTTTGCAGGTAACTATATTTGGCTATCAACAGCAACGGGATTTTATGGAATAGTAAATGACACATTCTGTTTATTTATTCTAAATTCTGGCGAATTAACCATGCTCTTACCTCCTATTGGTAAAAAAGACAATACCTATGATGCAATGTTACAATGTTTTGAAATTATGAATAGTCATAATAGCAATAGAAATTATTCTAAAATAGAATTTGTACATGAAGAATTATTAGAGGGCTTTGTAGATTATTTAGAAGAGGGTACTTTAGTATATGAAATGCTAAAAGATTTTATTATTGAGAAGAAACTTGTTGATTATATTTATAAAGTTGAAGATTTAATTGATTTAAAAGGCGATTCATATAAATCAAAAAGAAATGAAATAAATAAATTTAAGAAAATTTATCCAGAACATAGAATAGAAATATTAGATAAATCAAAACATGCAGAAGCTGTTTTAAATTTGTTTAATAAATGGGTAAAAGATAGAACAACATATATGCCAAAAGAAGAAGTGGAAATATTTTTAGATGGTATTTATTTTGAAAGATTTGCAATAAAAAGATTGATTAATGATTATGAAAATCTTGATATTATTGGCTTAGTTATCTATATAGATGATGAAGTAAAAGGTTTTACAGTTGGTGAGCGAATAAATGAACACACTGCTAGTGTAATTATTGAAAAAACAGACTTTGAAATACTTGGATGTGCTCAGTTTATTTTTAGAGAATTTACTAAGATTTTAAAAGATAAATTTGATATTGAATATATCAATGTAGGTTATGATATGGGCTTTGAGAATTTAAAAAAAGTAAAAATGTCATATAGACCAAATAAACTTGTACCAAAATATACAATTTATCAAAAATGAAAATTGAAAAAGCAAATATAAATGATGTCAAGGAACTTCTTTTTATAGAAAAAGAGTTGTTTTCAAATGATAGTTTTGCTTTATCACGGGCTTCTTTTGGTTATCATATAAAAAATAATACTCTTTATAAGTTAGAAATTGATAATAAAATAGTTGCATATCTTTTATGGTTAAAAAGAAAAAACTATTATAGACTTTATTCTTTGGCTATTTTAAAAAAGTTTCAAGGTAGAGGCTTAGCTAAATCTTTGTTAGAATTTAGTTTAAGTAACTTAGAAAAAGATTGTTTTGAACTTGAAGTTAGGGTTAGTAATATTGTTGCAATAAAATTATATGAGAAATTTGGATTTAAAAAAGTAAAAATCTTAGAAAAATATTATGATGAAGAAGATGGTCTTAAGATGAGACTAAAGAGATAACTCTTTAGTCTTTAAACTCTACAGCTTCCAAATAGATTATTGATTTTTTCTACTCGTCCTTCATGTCTTCCACCTTCAAAAGAGGCTTTATCCCATGCGTCAACTATTGCTTCAACCATTCCAAATCCTGAAACTCTTTCACCAAGACAGATTACATTTGCATCATTGTGTTCTCTAGCCATAGTAGCTGAGTATTGATTGTGACAAAGTGCAGCTCTGATACCATCAAATTTATTTGCAGCCATAGACATACCAATTCCTGAACCACAAATTAAAATTCCTTTTGAACCTTCATTAGCTAATACTTCTTTACATACTTTTGCAGCAAAATCAGGGTAATCAACTCTATCCTTTGAATTTGGTCCTAAGTCTATAACTTCGTGACCTCTTGCTTCAAATAACTCTTTTACATAAGCTTTGATATCAATTCCTGCATGGTCAGCTGCTATAAAATATTTCATTAATAAATTCCTTTTTCATGGTTAATTTTTAATTCTTTTCCAGACATATCTTCTTCTATACTTCCAACAGTTCTAAAAACTCTATCCCATCTAATAGTTTTGTTTTTATCCCAAGAGAAATATATAAACCAAGGTGTTCCAACTATATATTTGTATGGAACTGTTCCCCAAAATCTAGAGTCATTAGAGTGATCTCTATTATCACCCATCATGAAATATTCACCTTCTGGAATTTGTATAGGGTTCATAGTAAACAGTTGATATGGTTGTAAGCCATCTTTTGTAACAGATGGATCATTATGTATTCCAGGATGATCTTTTCTATATGGATCTACTACAAAAAGTTTTCCTGCTGCTTCAACTATCTTATAACCTTTGTACTTTTCTTTTACGTACTCATTTCCTTCTTTAGGGTGAAGTAATAGGTGTTTATCTTGAAGTGCTATAATATCTCCACCAACAGCAACACATCTTTTTACGTAATGAATATCATTGCCTCTTCTTTTTTCATGTGGGGCAAAGAATACAACAATATCAGCACGTTTTGGACCATCTCCTGCTATTAGATGTCCATTGTCATTAAAATCAGGCAGAACCCTTACATTTAGCCATGGAATCACAGGTGTAGGAACTCCATATGCAAACTTTTTAACAAAAAGCATATCTCCTATTAAAAGAGTATTTTTCATACTTCCACTTGGAATTACGAAGGCCTGTGCAACAAAGAATATAATTGTAAGTACAATTACAATAGTTCCCGTCCATGAACTAGACCAGTTTGCTAGTTTTTTTAACATTAGTTACTTTCTCTTTTTTCTCTTAGTTTAGCAGCTTTAACTGTATTTTTAAGAAGCATTGCAATAGTCATTGGCCCAACTCCACCTGGAACTGGCGTGATATATGAACATTTGTTTTTACACGCTTCGTAATCTACATCTCCAACGAGTTTACCAGTTTCTAATCTATTAATTCCAACATCAACAACAATAGCACCTTTTTTTACCATATCTTCAGATATTAAATTAACTCTCCCCGCTGCGACAATTAATATATCAGCATTTAAAGTATGAGCTTTTAAATCTTTTGTTTTTGAGTTACAAACTTCTACTGTAGCCTTAGCATTTATCATAAGTGCCGCCATTGGTTTACCTACAATGTCTGATGCACCAATAATACACACATTTTTTCCAACTACATCAATATCATACTCTTCAAGTAATCTCATAACACCAAAAGGAGTTGCAGGTAAAAATGCATCAAGGTTTGATACCATTCTTCCCACATTGTATGGGTGGAAACCATCTACATCTTTTTGCGGATCAATTGCTTCTAATATAGTAGTTGTATCAACTTGTGGAGGAAGTGGTAGTTGTACTAATATTCCATCAAGATTTGGATTTTCATTCATTCTTTTAATAATATCTAATATTTCATCTTGTGAAATTGTATCTGGCATTTCGTGTACTACTGAATAAATACCAGCATTTTTACAAGACTTTGCTTTCATTCCCACATAAGTCGCACTTGCAGCGTCATTTCCTACTAAAATAACAGCTAATCCTGGAGTAATATGTGTTCTATTTTGAAGTTCTTCAACTTCAACTTTTACTTCTTCTTTAATTTTATTTGATAATGCTTTACCGTCAAGTATTGTCATTGCTTTGTAGCCTCATATATATTTAATTTTAGCTTGATATAATATCCAAAAAAATTTTACATAAAGGTTAAGATTGAAACACCTTTTTTTCATTGCTTTTATCAATTCTTTTTTCTTATCAAATTTGTTTTCTGAAGATATTGATAATTCATTCATTACAAAACTTGAATATGGAGCAATGCTTTATGCCAATCCAAGAGGAATTGGATGTGTTTCTTGTCATAAAAAAGGCAATAAAAGTGTTATAATTGCAAAATATAAAGAAATTAATAAAAAAACCAAGAAATTAGAAGAAAAAGTAATAATTGCCCCTGCTATAAACAAAGTTTCTTTTGAGGTTTTTTTAGAAAAAATGAATGCAGATAAAACAGAATCAAAAATAATGCCTACATATTTTTTGACTGATGATGAGCTTAAATCGTTATATCACTACATAAAAAACATAAATAAAAAGTAAACTTATAGTTTCATTAAACTAACTTTTATAAAACTTTATATATAATCACGCCTCAAATTAAAATATAAAAAGGATAGTTATGTTAGAGGGTATCGTTAGAGATAGTATGACAAAACAAGCAACAAAAACTTTAAGAAGAGATGGTTACATTATTGCAAACATCTATGGAAAAGGTTTAGAAAATGTTAGTGCAGCATTCAAAAAGAATGAATTCATTAAATACTTAAGAAACAAAGAAACAATTGCATTTGATGTAAAAGTTGGTGAAAATGTTTGTAAAGTAGTTGTTCAAGAATATCAAAAAGAACCTATTACTTCAGATTTATTACATGTTGATTTAATGGTAGCTCAACCAGGTGTTAGAACTTCTTATAAAGTTCCAGTAATTGGTGAAGGTACTCCAAAAGGTCTTAAAAATAAAGGTCTATTTGTTTACCACAAAAAAAGAGTTCCAGTTAAATGTACTATTGAAGATTTACCAGAGTCTTTTACTCTTCAAGTAGCAGATTTAGATACAGGTCACTCAATCTTAGTTAGAGATTTAGTTATGCCTGAAGGTGTTCAATGTTATTTGGATCCAAGAGTTCCTATTTTAGGTGTTATTAAAGCTAAGTAATAGGCTTATAATGCATTTAATAGTAGGTCTTGGAAATATTGGTGAACAATACCAATTAACCAGACACAATGTAGGATTTTTAGTTATTGATGAGATAACTAAAAGTCTTACAGCTTCAAATATAAACAAAGCAAACTTCAAAGCTGACGTTTTAAAATCAGGATATAACTTATTTGTTAAACCCCATACTTACATGAACCTTTCAGGAGAATCTGTAGTTGCTATAAAAGATTATTATAAAATTGATATAGAAAATATTATAGTAATACATGATGATTTAGATTTACCTTTTGGTACAGTTAAATATAAAATAGGTGGTGGGTATGGTGGTCATAATGGTTTAAGATCAATTGATTCTCATATAGGAAAAGATTATATTAGAGTTAGAATTGGTATTGGTAAACCTGAAAATAAAGCTGACGTAGCAAATTATGTATTATCGAACTTTTCAAAAGAAGAATTAAATAAATTAGAAGGTATAATCTCTCATACTATTAAAGCAATAGAAGCACTTAAAAGTGAAGATATTGTTGAAGTAAAATCCAAATTTACATTGAAATAAATGAGCATATTAACTAAATATATTTTAAAAAAATATCTATTACATTTTACTATTGTTTTAATGTCTTTACAACTTTTTTTTGTTGGAATGGATTTTTTGCAGAATACAAAAAACTTACCTAGTTCTGCAAACTTACAACTCTTATATCTTATGTATAATAGTTTTTTTACATTAACTCTTACTTTACCATTATCTTTAGTCTTTGGCTGGATTTTAACACTTGTAATATTTGTACGAAACAATGAATTAGTAGCTTTTTCATCTTTGGGTGCTAAAAGATTTAATATTTATTTTCCTGTCGTACTAACATCTTTAGGCTTGTTAATTGTATTAATTCTTATTCAAATGACTCCTTTAGCATACTCTTATGAACAAAAGAAAAAAATATTAGATGGTAATTATTTTACAAATACAAAATCAGATATTTTTTTAAAATACGACGACAATTTCATTTATTTTAAAAAGTTACTGCCTCTTAAAAAGGAAGCAGAAGATATTCATATTTATAGGGTTAAAGACAAAGACATTATTGAAACTATAATTGCAAAAAAGGCATATTTTCAAAATGATAAGTGGTATGTAGTTGATGCAAAAATTATTAAAAAACCAAGTAAATTGACTTTTGAAGATTCAAAACTTGAAGTAAGACATGAAAAGTTTTTAAATACTTTAGATGGATTCAAGCCAAAAATATTAGATAATGTATATGAAGAAAGGTCAACTTTTTCTATTTTAGATGCAATCTCTGCCTTTGACTTGTTCTCTAAGCAGGATGTAAATACTAGTAAAATAAGATCTGCAATTTATTATGAATTAGTTATTCCCTTTTTCATATTACCTCTTATCATGCTGATATTTGTATTTACTTCATATAATAGAAGATTTTTTAATATAGGTTCTTTTACCTCATTTTCTATTTTTGCAACCCTTGTTATTTGGGGAGTTTTCTTTATGCTCCACAAGTTTTCAAATAGTGGAGTATTAATTCCTGAATTTTCACTATTATTGCCAATGTTTACCTGGTTTATAATATCATATTTTATTTATAGAAAGAAGAATGGTATTTAATGGAAGTAATAAAAGCATATGGAATTTTACTTTATAAAATTGAAAAGAATTGTACTAAAATCTTACTTTGTAAATCAGTTAAGAGTTTAGATAAATGGGGATGCTTAAAAGGTATGCAAACTGGTAAAGAAAGTGCCAAAGAGTGTGCAAAGAGAGAGTTTAAAGAAGAGTGTGGAATTATTGTTGAAACATATCTATTTGAAGATTATTTTTATCAAGAAAATAAAGAAAAAAATATAGGGATTTGGATTATCAATGCGAAAAAAATAGATAATTTAGATAAATATTTTATAGATGATAAGCTTTATGATAATTATCTCTCTTGGGAAAATTCAAAGGTCAAATTTTTTGACATAAAAGATTTACCTGATATAAAAAAGAAACAAAAAATTCTTGTTAAAGAGATTAAGGATTTTTTGCAAAGTAAGAGTCAATCCCATTAGCAATTCCATGAGCTAAATTCTTCTGATATTTATTCTGATATAATCTTCGACCTTCTATTTTATGAGTAATATATCCTATTTCTATAAGTACTGATGGCATTTGTGCCCCAACTAGTACCCAAAATGGACCTTCTCTAACTCCACCATCAACAACATCTTTATACTGCTTTCTAACACTAAATAACATGTTTCTTTGTATATCAATTGATAATTTATGTGAAGCTGTTATTCTTGGTCTATTTAGTGATTCCAAAAAGGCTTGTTTTGTTGAACCACTCATATTTCTTACATCTGATTTATTTTCTAATGCTGCAACTCTCTTTGCTCTGGCATTTCTAGCAGGACTTAAGAAAAAAGTTTCAATTCCATTAGCTTCTGCAATTCTACTTTTATGTGCCGCATTTGCATGTATAGATAAAAAAATGTCTGCTTTTTTCTTATTAGCTAAGACCGTTCTATTTTTAACTTTTATAAATCTATCATTTGTTCTTGTAAGATATACTTTATACCCTCTATGTTTTAGTATAGATTCTAAATATTTTGTTACTTTAAATACTGCTATTTTTTCATATCTTTTTTTACTACCTACTGCACCAGAGTCCTTACCTCCATGTCCTGCATCTAAAACGATAACTCTATTTTGTCCTGTTTTTACAATTTTAGGTGATTTAGAAATTACTGCCTTAGTTTTTTTTATTTTTTGCTTGCCGATATTAGATACTTTTAGTAGAAGTTGTTTTTTATTTATAATATAGGATGTTTTTAAATTTATTTTGTCTTCAAAAAGAATTCTTAGGGTGTTATATTTTTCTTGCTTTATAACAATCTGTTTAACACCTTTTATGGCAAGTTTAGTTGGATGTGCATCCTTAAAACGACCTTTTATATCATATATATCTTGATTACCACTTTTAGCTTTTTTTTCAAAAAACTTTACATAGTCCCTTGTTATATTTGTTTTAAAGTTTATCACTATCGTGTTGTTTTTTGAATAAACTGAATCAATTGTATATTGAGATTTATTTGTATCTATTTTTGAGATCTTTGGTTTTATAATTTTTTCTATTTTAATAGGTTCTATTTTTTTAATTTTTTGGATTGTCGTACTATTATATTTTTTAAACTCTTTTTCATATTTTGATACATTTTTTCTGAGTTTTTTGCCAGAAGAGATTAGTATTTTGAGATTTTTTATTTCTGTATCTTCATCATCATTTAACACAGCTTTTAAATAGTTCATTCTAGCAGCATTGTAAACTTGCGTTAAATCCTCAGAAGCATGAAGAAGATTAAATGATAAAGAAATAAAAATTAGAAGAATAAATTTTTTAAAAATTTTATTCTCCTTTTGTTAGTTTTTCCATTAATTCATGTACTGAAATAATTTTATCTAGTTTATAACCATTTGATCCAGTAAAGAAAAGTCCTGTTTCTTCATCACCTTGATAAGCTGCTCCTAATCTATCGGCAATACAATAACCAACTGCTTTTGCTTCAACTCCTCTATTACATGGAGCTACACAATTTGAAATACATTGAACTTTTGGTGCAGTATTATTTTCAATAGAAAATTGTAAGTTTGTTCTTACTCCACGAGCTGGTAATCCAACTGGAGATTTCATTAATTTGATATCATCTGATTCTGCATTTAGTAATACATTTTTAAACACTGCACTAGCATCACACTCAAATGTTCCTATAAATCTAGTTGCCATTTGTACGCCAGCACAACCCATGGCTATAAATTTATCTATATCATCTTTATTCCAAACTCCACCTGCTGCAATAATAGGGATATCTTCTCCCCAGTTTTTAGCTTCTTCAATAACAGGAGGAACAATATTTTCTAATTGTGATTCTTCTTTAAAACAATCATCATATTTGAAACCTTGGTGACCACCACTTAAAGGTCCTTCTACGATAATTGCATCAGGAACTCTATTATATTTTTTCCATTTTTTACAAATAAGCTTCAAAGCACGAGCTGAAGATACAATAGGAACTAAAGCAACATCTGGATAATCTTTAGTAAATTCTGGCATATTTGTTGGTAAACCAGCTCCAGTTATAATAATATTTATACCTGCTTCACAAGCATCTTTTACCATTCTCCCGTAATCATTACATGCATATAATATATTACATCCTAGTGGAGCATCTCCACATATTTTTCTTGCATTTTCAACAATTTCAAAAAAAGCATCTCTTGAGTAAAAGTTCATTACATCTTTAGGTTTATCTTTTCTCATTACTACATTAACATTTTCACTTTTATTTCTGTAGTAACCTGTACCTACTGATGATATAACTCCAAGACCACCTTCTTTACTTACATTTCCAGCTAATTGGTCCCAGCTTATTCCTACTCCCATTCCACCTTGGATAATGGGATGTTTTATATCATATTTTCCTATTTTCAAAACTGGCCTTTTATTTTATTATTATCTTAGCGAAATTCTTTTTACCTTTTTGTAAAATATATTCACCTATTGCTAAATTTAATTTATCATCTGTAACTTTTTCTTGATTTATACTTACAGCATTTGCTTTTATATCTCTTCTAGCTTGAGAAGTTGAACTTACAAGATTTGATTCAACTAATGCTTGACAAATCCAAATATCATTTTCTAATTGGAATTCTGCCATATCTGTAGGGATATCTTTTTTTGCAAATACTTTTTTAAATTCAGCTTTTGCTTTTTCTCCTGAACCTGTCCCATGAAATCTATCAACTATTTCCATCGCAAGAGAATCTTTTACATCTTTAGGGTGTAAAGTTTTGTTTTCTACACTTTTTTGTAATTTTTCAATCTCTTTTAATGATTTTGTAGATAATAATTCATAATATCTCCACATAAGTTCATCTGATATGGATAATACCTTTCCAAACATATCAAAAGCTTCATCCGTTACACCAATATAATTATTTAAGGATTTTGACATTTTTTGAACACCATCTAATCCTTCTAAAATTGGCATCATAAGAACTGCTTGTTGTTTTCCCGTATTATAGGCTTTTTGTAAGGTTCTTCCCATAAGTAAATTAAACTTTTGGTCAGTCCCCCCTAGCTCAATATCTGTGTTCATAGCAATTGAGTCATAACCTTGAAGTAAAGGATAAATAAATTCGTTTACTGCAATTGGTGTTTGAGATGCATATCTTTTAGAAAAATCGTCTCTTTCTAACATTCTTGCAACTGTTAAATTTGAAGCTAATGAGATTAAGCCACTTGTTCCTAACTCTTTAAGCCATTTTGAATTGAACATCACTTCAGTTTTATTAGGATCTAATATTTTAAAAACTTGTTCTTTATAACTTTGCGCATTTTCGATAACTTGCTTTTCACTTAAAACTTTTCTAGTTTCACTTTTCCCTGTTGGGTCACCAATTGTAGCAGTAAAATCACCAATTAAAAATTGTACAATTCCACCAAACTTTTGAAATGCTGCAAGTTTTTGAATTAATACCGTATGTCCTAAATGTAAGTCTGGCGCAGTAGGATCAAAGCCTGCCTTAACATAGAAGTTTTCACCATTTTCATAATAATTTTTTATTAGTTTTTCAATACCCTCAATGTCAATAATTTCTGCAGTTCCTCTTTGTATCTCTGCTAGGGCTTCTTTAATTTTCTCTTCCATTTATCCTCTTCTAAAACTTATTTATTATAAGCATCTTTTTTTGAAAAAAATTCAATTACTTTTGCTTTTTTCTCTATAATTTTTTTAACATCTTCAATATTTGAGTTATTTAATTCAAACTCTATATCACAGTATTGTCTATAAGAATGTTTTTCTCTACCATATTCTACAGATAAGATATAACCTTCGTATTGACTCATATAACTTAATAATCTTGCAAGTTCACCTTTTGTATTCGGAAGACTTACTACCATTTTATATTGGTATAAAGTATCTTTTGTCCATTTACAAAAAAGCATTTCATTATTACTCATAATTTTTTTATAAGCTTTGTCACACATTTTATGATGAATCACAGCTTTATTACCTTCTTTGAATGCAACGATTTCATCGGCAAACTTGGGGTGACAACAGTGGTCAAATGATACAGAATTAATGCTAAAATTCGAATATATAATCATATTATCGAATTTAAATTTTCTGATTTTACTTGTATATATTTTAAATCTAGCTACGAAACCTTGATTTTTGATAATATTTTTTTCAATTTCATGTTTAACGTGTTTAAAGTAATCAAGTATTAATGGTATTTTATGTAATGAATCACTTTTATAAATTGAAGTTACATGATCTATACTTTTAGAGAATACTGTATTTATAATATTTCTTCCTGTAAGTTCATCAATCTCTTTTAATCTTTGTGTACATAAAAGTCTTATTTGTTTTTTTGCACGATTTGTTTTAACCATATCAAGCCATGAACATCTAGGAATAGCATAATCAACAGTTTTAATTGACACAATATCAGAACTATGAAGTTCTGTTAATAAAGGTTTTTTTACTTTATTTATATAACATTCAATCGCATTTTTACCCACATCAGTATGAACAGCATATGCGAAATCATAAGCTGTTGAACCGCGAGGAAGATTAAAGGTGTCTCCATGTGGAGAGTAAACAACAATTTCTTCAGAATATAAATCTTCTTTTGTATCTGCATAGAATTCTTCAATATTATCATTTGAATATTCTAAAGATTTAAGCCAATTTAAATTTGGTTGTTGTTTTGCTCCTGTTTTGTATAACCAGTGTGCAGCAATCCCATATTCTGCAATTTTATTCATTTCAAAAGTTCTAATTTGTACTTCATAAATTTTTGAGTTGTAAAAAACTGTTGTATGAATAGTTCTATACCCGTTCTCTTTTGGTGTAGAAACATAATCTTTAAATCTTGATATTAAAGGTTTATATTCAAGATGTAAATATCCTAAAACTTTATAACAATCTATATCTTTATCAACTAAGATTCTAATTGCAAGTAAGTCTAGTACTTCATCAATACTTACTCCTTTTCTTTGCATTTTTAAATAAATTGAGTAATAATGTTTTATTCTAGAGAATATTTGAACTTTATTTAAATCAACTTCATTTTTTTCAAGAAGTTTTTTAGTAGATGAAATAAACTTATTAAAAGTTAATTGTATAGCATGTTGATGTTCTTGTATAAAATCATCAATTTTTTTATATTCATTTGGATATAGGTACAAAAATGCCAAGTCTTCTAATGTATTTTTAATTGTAGAGATACCAAGTCTATGTGCAATTGGAACATAAACAACTAATGTTTCTTCAGCAATTCTTTGTTGTTTATTTAAAGGTAATGCTGAAAGTGTTAACATATTATGAAGTCTGTCACAAAGTTTTACTACTAAAACTCTTACATCATCAATAGATGCAATTAACATTTTTCTAAATGTCATAGCTGAAGATATTAATCTATTATTTGAATCAGAGGGGGCTAGTTCATGTTCTCTTATTTCATCAATTTTTGTAAGACCATCAACCATGTGGGCTATATCATCCCCCCAAGATTCTTTTATAAAATCCAAAGTATAATCCGTATCTTCAACAACATCATGTAAAAGTGCTGTTGCAATAATATCTTCATCTTTTGAAAAGTGTGATGCTATAGTAGCAACTAAAAGAGGGTGAACTGCATATGGTTCTCCACTTTTTCTAAACTGTCCTTCATGTGCTTTAATTGTAAAAACAATTATATCTTGAAGTTTGGAAGTTATATGTGCTTCATTTTGTAGGAGGCTGATAGCATCATCTAAGTTGTTGATACTTTGAATTTTTTGAATAAATGGATCCATTTTGTTCCTAAGAGGTTATAAAAGCCTAAGCTTTTATAACTATTCTTTGTCTACTAACCCTTCGATTACAAGTAAACCATTTGCAATTTCATCAATTGCAATATCTGTATATTTCATATTTTGTGTATTTTGTTCTAATAAAGGTTTTGCACCTTTACTTAATTCGTCTGCTCTTTGACCTACAGCAATAGCAAGAATATATCTATCATTGTTTGTTTTTTTTAAAGCTCTTGACATTCTTTCTTCTAATCTCATTAAAATTCCTTATTTTTTATTTTACAATAGAACATTTAGTATAATCACCATTGATAATACTTAATAAGTTCCCTTTTTCATTCATATTTGCAACAACAATTGGAAGCTTATTATCTTTTGCAAGTGCAATAGCTGTATCATCCATAACTTTTATATGGTCATCTAAAGCTTGATCATATGTTATTGTATCCAATTTAGTAGCATCTTCATATTTCATTGGATCTTTATCATAAACTCCATCAACTTTTGTAGCTTTTATTAACATTGTAGCACCAATTTCTGTTGCTCTTAATGTTGCAGCTGTATCAGTTGTAAAATATGGATTTCCAGTACCTGCACTAAAAATCACAACTCTTCCCTTTTCCAGGTGTCTAGTTGCACGTCTAACAATATATGGTTCTGCAATTTGTTCCATTTTAATAGCTGTTTGTAATCTTGCACTTAGTCCTTTATGTTCTAATGCTTCTTGCATAGCAATACCATTGATTACTGTTGCTAACATTCCCATATAGTCTGCACTTGTTCTTTTAATTACACCATCAGCAGCAGCTGTAACACCACGAACAATGTTTCCTCCACCAATAACAATTCCAACTTCAATATTATTATTAACTAACTCTTTGATTTCATTTGCAATGTAATCTAAAATTTGTGTGTCAATACCATATCCATCAGCACCAGCAAGTGCTTCACCAGAAAATTTTACAAGTACTCTTTTGTTCATTGTGTTCCTTTTATAATTGTGCGATTATATCTAAATAATTCTAAAGAATTAGTTAATTGAAATCTAACTTAAAGCCCATTCATAAAAGGGCAAAACATTTACTTCAAATTCATCGTAAAAAAAGTGTTCATTATTTGAAACTGTAATTACAATTAATTCCTTAATTTTATACTCTTCAAGTTGTTTTTTTATTCTTTTTAATTGAGATTGCATCATAAATGAATTAAAAAATGGTATTGATACTATTGCAAGATTCTCAAAAGGAATATAAAAATCAATATAATCTAAATAATATACATCTTCATATTTATTTATAAGTTCAAGAAAAATAATATTTGTTAATTCGTTTTTAAATTTCTTTTTATGTGTAATCGCACTTAAAAAAGCATGATTATACGTATATATTTTTTTGACAGATTTTTTTTGATTATATTTTTCTAAAAAATAAATAATTTTTTCATTTTCAAATTTATTACATTGCTCATAAAATTTATCTTTTGATATTTTAATTTTTAATTTTAAATTTAAATAGAGTTGATTTAAAGATTTTTTTTCATCAATATTAAAAATTAGTATTTTTAATATCTCTTCTGAAGTAATATCTTTATTTATAATTTGTATTAAATTTTGAAGATTCATTAAAATTTTAAATTCACTCATTTGTACTGTCTGAGGGAGATTTCCATATTTTAAAAAGCTATTAAAACTATGTGTGATATTTTGGTTTCTTTTATCATGTAAAAGGTATTCTTCAAAATCTAAGGGAGTTAAAAAAAGATTTTTGTAGCCTTTAAATTCTTTTTTTTCTTTTGTTGAGATTATGACACTATCACAATAGGGTATTTTAAAATCAAATAAATAATTCTCTAGTACAATAACTTTTATTTTATTTCTAAAAACATACTCTTCTATATTTTCTTTGATTTCATCAAAATCATTTCTACAATCATCTAAGTCAATATACAAATAATCACTATTTTCAAAGTTTGATAAATAATCATAAATCAAGAAGCTTTTCCCAGATTTTGGAGCTCCTTGTATTATAGTTTTTGGGTGAGTGATTCTTATTTTGCGTTCAATGAAATTTATTTTTGAGAATTCTATTTCATGGCAAAATTCGAGGCTTGTCATTATCTATTTTCGTTTAATTCAATTGCTTCTTTAATTGCATTTATATAACTTTTGCAGTTTAGTTTTCTATTCTCTTTATATGCTATATCAAATGCAGTTCCATGATCAACGGAAGTTCTTATTATCGGCAGGTTTAAACTAACATTTATACTTTGATCAAAATATAAGGCTTTTAATGGGGCTAATCCTTGATCATGATACATTGCAACAAAGTACTTGTAGTTTTTTCTTGACATTGGAGAAAATGCTGTATCTGGAACCATAGGACCTCTGAAAATATTTTTTTCTAATATTTTGTTTGCATTTTTAATAGCTTTAAAAATCTGAATTTCTTCATCTCCTAATACCCCATTATCACTAGCGTGAGGATTCAGTCCTAAAACTCCAATTTTATCACTATTAACACTTTTATAAAAATCAACAAGAAATTCAGTTAATTTTTTCTCTTCAATGGCTTTTGCAACTTTTTTTAGAGCAATATGTTCTGTATATAATGATACAAACATTTTTTTACAACCTAACATCATGATTGCATTTTTACCAAAAAAATCTCTTAAAACTTCAGTATGACCTTTATATTTTATGCCAGCCTTACTCCAAGATTCTTTATTGATCGGTAGAGTTACAATTGCTGAAACTTTTTTTTGATTAGCTAAATTAATGGCTTCGTTAAAAGAATCATAAGAATATTTTCCTGCTTTTCTAGAGACTTTACTTGGTTTTATTTCAAATTCACCTTTTACATTTTGAATTTTAAAATCTTTTGGAATTTTAAAATTCAAAAGTTTAGAAGCTTGTTTTAACATATCTTTATTAATACAATAAATTGGATTGCAAAGTTTAGAAATTTTTTCGTGTGATTTTAATGCAATCTCAATTCCTATACCATTTAAATCACCTACAGATATGGCGACTTTTGGTAATATTGAATCACTCATATTAATTCTTTCATATCTTTTATTGCTTTTTCTAATCCTATGAATACTGATCTTGCAATAATACTTTGTCCAATATTTAATTCCTCTATAGTTTTAATAGAAGATATTTTTGTAACATTTTGATAGTTTAATCCATGTCCTGCAGCAACTTTTATTTTTAATTGTTGCGCTAAACTAGCTGCTTTTTTTATCTCTTTTCTACTTTTGTAAAGTAGCTTTTTTAGTTCATCTCTTGGTAGTTCTAACTCTTTAATTGTATGATGAGTATTTCCTAAATTACTATAAAGCATTGCATAGATATTTGCAAAACTTCCTGTATGAAGCTCAATCCATTCAACTTCAAGCTCAGCACTTAAGTTTATCATTTCTTTATTTGGATCAATAAAGAGTGAAACTTCAATTTCATTTTCATGAAGTTTTTTTACAGCTTTTTTAATTTTGTCAAAGCTACCTTCTAAATCTAAGCCACCTTCAGTTGTAACTTCTTCTCTATTTTCAGGAACAAGTGTTGCTCTTGAGGGTTTCATTTTACAAACTATATCAATAATATCTTCATTTATAGAACACTCTAAATTAACAGGAAGAGATGATTGTTTACAGATATTTTTAGCATCATTATCATGAATATGTCTTCTGTCTTCTCTTAAGTGAATTGTAATTTGGTCTGCACCTGCAAGTTTACAAATTCCAAGTGCATCTAGTGGATTCGGGTCATTTATTTTTCTGGCTTCTCTTAAAACTGCAATGTGGTCGATATTTACTCCAAGTAGCAAATCTAATCCTTTATGATAAATCTTTTAGTGTAGCAATATTTGCTGCAAGTTTATTTTGTACTTCTAAATACTCTTCTTCTGGAATAGAATCAGCTACAACTCCAGCCCCTGCTTGAAATATAATACTATCTTCAGTAAGCATTGAAGTTCTAATTGTAATTGCAGAATCCATATTTCCATCAAATCCAAAATAAGCGATACTACCAGAGTAGAAATTTCTTTTTATACCTTCAAATTCTGCTATTAATTCCATTGCTCTTATTTTTGGTGCTCCTGTCATAGTCCCTGCTGTAAAAGTTGCGGCAAAGAGATCAAACATGTCATACTTATCATCTATAATTGCTTCTACATCAGAAACAATATGCATAACATGTGAATATCTTTCAACTCTCATTAAATCAGTAACTTTTACAGTTCCTGGCTTTGATACCCTTCCAACATCATTTCTTCCTAAATCAACTAACATAAGATGTTCAGCTCTCTCTTTAGGATTATTTAACATTTCCTCTTCCATCTGAAGATCTTTCTCAATTGTTTTACCTCTTTTTCTAGTTCCAGCAATTGGTCGTAAAAGAAGGTGTCCATCCACAAGTTTAATCATAACCTCGGGAGAACTTCCGGCAATAGAAAATTTTTCAAACTCTAAAAGAAATAGATAAGGACTAGGATTTTTACTTCTTAGTGCTCTATAAAAACTCAAATGGTCTACTTTTGCTTTTTGTATAAATCTATTTGACATAAGAATTTGAAAGACATCTCCAGAACGTATCATTTCTTTTGATTTTCTAACCATTTCAAAAAATTCATCTTTTGTATAGTTAAACTTACCTTCATCAATAATTTCGGCTTTTTTTAGTGGAGAAAATTCATATGGTGTAAAAAGTTCTTTTTCAATTTTTTCTAAATCATCTTTTTTTGATTCAACGGAAGTTACCATAACTAATTTTGAAGTTTTATGTGAAAATCCTAAAAGAATATTTGGTCTAATTAAATCTAAATCTGGTATATTTAATTGATCAACCAAATTATTCATTGATTTTTTTAGTCTTGGTTCAAACTCTTTTCCAATATCAAATCCAACATTTCCTATAAAACCATCAACTAATCCAATTCCAAGCTCTAGAGCTTTTTCTTTATAAAATTCTTTATCAAAATTTTTATAGTATTTTTGTAAAAATTTTAAAGGATTTGATTCGACTTCCTTTACAATTCCTTCTTCATTTTTATAGTAACAAGTATTATTTTCATACCATACTCTCTCTCTTGCTCCAACAGCAATAAACGAGTAGTTTCCATCAGCTGAATTGATTGTACTTTCAAATAAAAAAGTTATATCATCTTTATATAAGTTTTTAACTTTTTCATAGATCGAAACAGGTGTGAATTGATCTAGAAAAAGTTCTTTAGAATAAAATTGCATAAATACTTTGCCCTTAATTGTATGTTTATATTTTAAAATGTTAAAATAAATGCTCCAGAGATATTTAGTTTCTTCTTAATATTATCTGTTGCTAATTTTGCTTGACCTCTTGAGTTATAAGGTCCAATCAATACCTTATGAAATAATTTATTATTTATTGTTACTTTATATACTTTGTATGTAAACCCATTTTTTGTTATACCTGACAAATATTTATTGCTAGGCATTTTTGAAAATGCTCCTACTTGCACAAAAGTTCCTTTTGGTTTTGTTGTTACTGCATTTGAAGTGACTTTAGGTGTAGTTTTTTTAACAATTGGTTTAGCCACTTTTTTAACAACTTTTTTTACAATAGGTTTTGTTTTTGCTTTGGGTTTTGGTTCTTCAAGAGCAACCTTTTTAGGTGGTGTATATGTTTTTTCTATATTCTTAACATCAAAGACATCAGGTTTTGTCTCTTTTTCTGTACTAACAACTTTTTCTTTTTCTTCAATTTTTTCAAGATTTAATTTCTCATCAATTTTTTCTTCTGTCGCTGCTATTTGTTCTTTTTCTTGTTGAATATTTTTCAATTTTTCATTAATGATTTTTTGATATTGTTCTTCAATATTTTCATTTGCTAAAACTTTTTCACTATCACTATTGTTTGATTTTGAAAAGGAATCATTTTCTGTTGAATCATTTGTTAGAAGACGAATTATTATAATTGTAAGTAAAAATAAGATTACTAGAACTAAACCAAGAATTAAATATTTCTTTTTATTTAATTCATTATTAGTTGTTGATCCAAGAATAATATCACTATACTCTTGCTCTTCTTGTATCTCAATCTCTTTATCAAGTCGTGGAGGAGCAGTTCTTTTAACTGGTTCCTGATAAACTGATTCTGCATCATTTATCTCATTTAATCTTTGTTCAATCTCTTCTTTTTCTTGTTTTAATTGAACTTTTTTTATAAATTCTTCGCCTCTAATTTCCATAAAATATATCCTTTAAAATGATTCCATTTGAAAGGGAACCTTTTATTAATTTCTTCTTTTTATCAGTGGAAATAAATTCCACTTAAAAGAATCAAAATCCTAAAGGGCTTTAAGAATAAAGCCTTATATATTACCTAATACGTCGACTTCTCATAAATAACAAAGTTACGAGCAAGAGTCTTAAGCTCTTCTTTGATAGTTGCTTGTAACTCAGTGTTATTAATATCATCTAGTACATCACACATTTTGTTTGCTATTAATTCAAACTCTTTCTCTTTCATCCCACGTGCAGTTAAGGCAGGAGATCCTACTCTTATACCTGATGTTACAAATGGTGATCTTGTTTCACCTGGTACTGTATTTTTATTTACTGTTATCCCTGCATTTCCTAAAGCTGCATCTGCATCTTTCCCTGAGAACTCTTTATTTAAAAATGATACTAATACTAGATGATTATCTGTTCCACCTGAAACTATATCATATCCTCTTGCCATTAGAACCTTAGCTAAAACTTGTGCATTTGCTTTTACTTGTTTTGCGTAATCTTTCCAAGAAGGATCTAGTACTTCTTTAAATGCTACTGCTTTTGCTGCCATTACATGTACTAATGGTCCACCTTGTATTCCTGGGAAGATTGCTGAGTTTATTTTCTTAGCTAT
The DNA here is from genome assembly GCA_002869565.1 of Arcobacter sp. Taxonomy (GTDB): domain Bacteria; phylum Campylobacterota; class Campylobacteria; order Campylobacterales; family Arcobacteraceae; genus Halarcobacter. The sequence goes on along the minus strand of PKUJ01000012.1, from coordinate 12,245 downwards.
ATCTTCATCATTACACATAATCATACCACCTCTTGGTCCTCTTAGTGTTTTATGAGTAGTTGTTGTTACTACATCAGCATAAGGGAAAGGAGACATATGTTCACCTGCTGCTACAAGTCCAGCTATATGAGCAATATCTGCAAAAAGAATTGCACCAACTGCATCAGCTATTTCTCTAAATTTTTTGAAATCTATTTCTCTTGCGTAAGCAGAAGCTCCACAAACAATTATTTTAGGTTGAACTATTTTAGCTATATCCATAACTCTATCATAGTTTATTCTACCATCTAATTCTACACCATAATAGAATGCAGAGTAATTTTTACCAGAAAAAGAAGGTTTAGAACCATGAGTTAAATGTCCACCATGAGAAAGATCCATACCAAGGATTTTATCACCAGCTTTAATTAATGCTGCATATACTGCACCATTTGCTTGAGACCCTGCATGAGGTTGAACATTTGCATAATTACAACCAAAGATTTCACAAGCTCTATTAATTGCTAATTGTTCTGCTNTTTATAAGGATAACCTTCTGCATATTTATTTGTAAATACAGAACCCATTGTTTGCATTACTGCTGGGGAAGTGAAGTTTTCACTTGCTATCATCTCTAGATGATCTGTTTGTCTTATCTTTTCATTCTCTATTATATCGAACAGCTCTTTATCTGCTTCTTCTAGTGTTTTATTTGTTATGTAGCTCATAGTGTCACCTTTTTTCTAGTTTTTTAGAAGTATAACTAAAGAAAAAAAAAGTGACAATCCAGATATTGCTAAAGTAGTATTTTTATAGTTTTTTTTCTAATTCTTTTTCAATTTTAATCAATTCGACAACGCCATCATACATATCTTGCACACATTGAACTTCTGTAACACCAAGTCTTCTTTTATTACTAATATCATAAATTCCATCCTCACTTTGAGAATGTTCACCATGAATACCTCTTATTTGAAGATAGTATTTATCAGTAATCTCTTCAAATCTTTTCATATCTAAAGCTAAATTTGGCAATTTTATGTGAACACTGGCTCGCATAGCTGTTCCTAAGTTAGTAGGACAACTAGTAATATATCCTAAATGGTCATTGTATGAAAAATCTATTTTTTCTTCTATTTTAGAAATTGCTTTTGTTAATCTTTCAAAAACTTCCTTAATATCTCCACCACTTTGCATAGAAATTATTCTTAACTGGTCTTCTTCATTTACCCAAACTAAGAATGTTTTTTCATCATTGTGAAAAATTCCACGTCCACTTGGCCAATCTCTATTTAATCCAGCAGATTCTAAAAATCTATCTCCTGCTTTAAATAAAAAATGATCAGCAATTAGTTTTTTACTTATCTCTTCATTCATTCCAGAAATAGGATAATATGTACCTTTTAAATTCCCATCTAATGAATTTAAAGCTTCTGAGGCTCTTTTTTCTACTCCATCTCTTTGCTCTTTACTAATAGCTGGACCTAAAGGCATGTTTGCAAAATTTCTTCCAACTCTAATTCTAGTTGATAAAATATATTTTCCTAAAGGATCAGGGTTTGCAGCTTTTAAATCATCTGAATTTAAATTAGTTTTATGTTTATCATTTTTAGAGAAACTATGATATTCTTGAATTATTGGATCAAATAACTTTCCAAAAATAGAGTATGATTCAACATCTCCTGCATAAACTCCAATTCCACTATCAAGATTATCTACACCTGAAGCAATTGCCATATTTAAAGTAAAATTATTTGTTGTTTTTAAATCTTTTAAGTGCTCAAATATTTCTTTTGTTAAATACTTAGATAACAAGGATTTACAATCTTTTGGGAATATTGGATATAAAAATTTTTTTGACATATTTTTCCTTGTTTTTATTCTTAAATTACGTTCTATTCTAGTACTTTTAAATAATAACATACACTTTATTAATATGACTAACACTATTCTTTAATATTATATAAAGCAAGTATGTCACAATTTTTGTCACACATAATGATTAATAATAAAAAATATTCAATTAATACTTTTTTATTTATATAGATAATAATCTAACTTAAGTATAATTCTCCTATAGAATAGAAGGTTTCGAATATGTTTCATCTAAAAATAATACTTTTTTTGCTTATAAGTTCGCTTGTTTATGCAAAACCTATATCAATAAATAATGATACTCATTTTATAGACTTACTTAGCTCTTCTGAAATTTATATTGATAAAACAAGAAAACTAACAGTAAAAGAAATAGAAACTAAAAAAAATGAATTTAAAAAAAATAATAAAAAACTATTAGCATTTGGATATTCTCCTAATTTTGATGTTTGGATAAAATGTAGCCTTTATAATAGTTCAAATAGAACTATTCGCAAAATAATTGAATATGACAACGCACTCACAACCCATATAGTTTTTTTTGATCCACACAACAATTATTTAGAACAAAGAAAAGGATTATCTTATGATGTAAGCAATAAAAAAACTGTTAACCCCATATTTAATATAGAAATTAATCCTAAAGAAACTGTTACATATTATATAAAAGCATCATCTCATATTACAACTTTGATTGTAAAACTTAAACTTTGGGATAATAATGCTTTTTTCACTAAAGAAATAAAACACCAAATAGTTCTAGCTATATTTTTTGGAGCTATGTTTATTTTGGCTATTTATAATCTTTTCATCTATTTTTTCACAAAAGATATAAGTTATCTTTATTATGTTTTTTATATATTTGGAATTATTATTCACCATTTAGTTTATGTGGGCTTTGCATCACTTTACTTATTGGATACTAAAAATATGAATCTTGCAATAGAGTTAGCTTCAGTTATTGTTGCTCTTCCCGTATTAGCCCTTGGTTTTTTTACAAAAAGTTTTCTAAAAACAAAACAATATCCAAAGAATAATATTGTTTTAAATAGTTTTTTAATTTTGATACCAGTTTCTATAGTATTCTTTTTACTTACAGATAAATATGATAACTATAGAAATACTATAACCTTATTACTTTTATTTTATTTAATGGCATTAACTCTTTATGCAACTTTGAAAAAAAATAAACAAGCCTATTTTATACTTTTTGGTTGGAGTATATTTTTAACTTCAGGAATGTTAATGTACTTATCAAGTGCAGGTATATTTAATATTCATCAATATATTCCATATTTAATTGAAACATCATTTACATTAGAAGCCCTAGTTTTTTCGATAGCATTAGCAAATAAAATCAATAATTTACAAAAAGAAAAAGATGAAGCAAATGAAAAACTTTTAATACAACAAAAAAATGAAACACATAGATTATCAAAAAAAGTTGAAGAAAAAACTAAAAATTTAAGAAAAGCATTAGATGAAAAAAATCTACTACTAAAAGAACTAAATCATAGAGTTAAAAATAATATGCAAACTATTGTATCTCTAATTAGACTTCAAAATGATGAGATATCAGATAAAAAACTTCAAGATGTGTTAATCACTATTCAAAATAGAATTAATGCAATGAGTCACTTACATGAATTATTATATAGCCAGGATGATATCTCTCACATAAATGCCTATGAATATTTTGAAATACTTATAGACGATGTAAAATCAAGCTATGAAAATAATATAAAACTTCATTTAAATATCCAAAGTAATTTAGAGATGGAACAAGCTATCTATTGTGGTCTAATCCTAAATGAACTAATTACAAATTCATTTAAATATGCTTTTCCAAATAAAAAAGGAAATATCTTTATTAATTTATCAAAAGAAAAAAATACTTTTTTATTAAATGTACAAGATGATGGAATAGGCTATGATAAAACTATTAAAAAGGATTCATTAGGTTTATTATTGGTTAATACCTTAGCTACAGAACAACTAGAAGGAGATATAAAAATAGAATCATCGAATGGAGTAAATACTTTAATAAGTTGGAGAAAAAATGAAAAAAAATAAAATTTTAATTGTAGAAGATGAATCAATTATTGCACTTGAGATAAAAAAAGTCCTTATAAGCTTAGATTTGGAGGTAACTGATTGTGTTAGAAATTATACCAATGCTATAAATAGTGTGATAGATAATTCACCAGATATAATATTGATGGATATAAAACTAAATAATAGTAAAGATGGCATAGAAACAGCACAAGATATTCAAAAAATTGAGAATATTCCAATTTTATATCTAACTTCATATTCAGATGAAGAGACTTTATCAAGGGCTGCAAAAACAAATCCAATTGGATATCTTTTAAAACCTTTTAATAGAGATGAATTAAAATCAAATATATTACTTACTCTATATAAAATTGAACAATCTGTTAAAGCAAATATTGAAAATAAATGTCGATATTTAGGATTTAATTATTATTATGACTTAGAGAGTGAAATTTTATTTTATGATAGTCATGCAATTAAAATAAGTAGCAATGAAAAAAAACTTCTAACAATTTTAGTTGGAGCAAAAGGTAATATAGTATCATTTGATGAAATTGAATATTATATTTGGCCCGATTCCACAGTATCAAATGGAGCCCTTAGAACTTTACTTTATAGACTAAGAGCAAAACTTGAATATAAAATAATTGAAACTATCCCTTCTACTGGCTGTAAACTTGTACCTCCCATTTAATTTAATCATTAACTTATAAAATATTAATCAGTTTCTTGTGACAGAAACTGTGACGCCACTAATGTAAAGTTTGTCCTAAAAAAGGACAAACAATGATTAACATCAACAAAAATATCTCATTAAACCAGTTACAGGTCTTTGTACAAAATAACTTTCAACAAAAAGTAGATTACCTTCCTAATAGTTTTATTGAAGAACAAAAGAAAGCACTTGAAGTCTTTAATAAAAGAATTTTCCTCGAAAAAGTGATTGATGAAAGTATTTCATTTAACAAAAGTTTATCTTGGAATTATGAAAATAAAAATCTAAAACTAACAACTACAGCAGAAGAGTTAATCAAAGTATTCAAATTAAGAAGTGATGTATTTGCTGAAATAAACTATCAAGAAGAATTTCCAGATACAATTGAAGGTCTCAATTTTGACAAATTTGATACACACTCTGCAATTATTTATTACCACAATAATAAAGAAGTAAGTGCAACAATCAGATTAATCTTTGATTCAAAAGATAAATTACCATCAGAAGGTAAAGTCAAATTTGATGATATGAGAGTTAAATATAATCGAATAGGTGAAATATCAAGAAATATAGTAAAACACAGAGGAGCAGGATTAAATCAAGAGTTTAAATATCTTATGTGCGGAATATATAATGTGTTTATAAATAATGACATAGATATAGCACTTTCAGGCATAAAAAAAGAGCACTTAAAACTTTTTAAAAAATTAGGAGGAGTTGAGATATACAAAGAGTTAGAAGGATATGGTTCACTAGATATTCCCTGCTTAATTATATCCTATAATCCAAGTTTAGCTTCAAAATTTTTTAAAAAAGTATTTTTAAAATAATAAAATTTATCATTTTATTAAAAGTGTGACAAGTTTCGTGACAAAAAAATGATACTATTATAAAAATACAATAAAAGATTATATATGAAAACAAAAATATTAATAGTTGAAGATGAAACAATTGTCGCACTAGATATGAAAAAGACTTTAGAAAACTTAAATTTTGAAATCACTAATACTGCTACAAATTATAATAGTGCAATAAATAGTGTAAGAAAAAATAAGCCTGATGTTATTTTGATGGATATAAATTTAAAAAATAGTAAAGATGGAATTGAAACAACAAAAAAAATTCATACAATTGAAAAAATTCCTGTTATTTATCTTACCGCTTGTAATGATGACGATACAATAAATAGAGCAATTGAAACAAATCCTATAGCCTATCTTAATAAGCCATTCAAAATTGATGATTTGAAATCAAATATTCTATTAGGAATATATAAAGAAAAACAAAAAAATGATTTTTTTCAAAATACCTCATATATAAGTATTGGTCTTGATTATTACTATAATTATGATAAATATAGATTATATTATAAAAAATTACCAATAAAACTAAGTGAAAAAGAAAATTTGTTATTAAAATTATTAATTAATGCCAATGGAGATATAGTCTCATTTGAGAAATTAATAGGTGAGTTATGGCCATCAAATATAATATCAAATAGCACTCTACGAACTCTAATATATAGGCTAAGAGGTAAATTAGAGCATAAACTAATAGAAACAATTCCTATGATAGGTTGCAGATTAATATCTAAACTGAAAGTTAATAAAGGACAATAAATTAAAAAATCACAAGCGATTATCATTACCCTAGTTTTATCATTTATGTCTTTTGCAATACTTTGGTCATTAATAATAGAAAAAAATTTTATTGTAAATGAATTATCTTCTATATTAATTTTAGATAATGCATTTGTAATCTTTTGCACTATATTATGTTTATACTCTACTTTTCAGGCAAAAGGAATTATTAGACAAATTGCCAGAGAAGAAGAGTTACATCTTCTTTTAGTAATAATATCAATACTAATTACTGTTCCTTTATTTACAAAAACTTTCTATACTCGTTCTTTTATGAATATACTACATAATTTTTCAGTTAAAGATGAAAAAATAATCACTGCAAAAATAAAAAAATATTCAGCTTTCCTTTGTAAAAATGGAATTTCTTTTGAAGGATATACTTTTATTAATGGTCAGATTTGCATGAGCGAAGGAAATAGAAAGAAACTCCTAGATGTTACGGAAGTCAAACTTCGAACTAAAAGTTCTCCTTTTGGATTTGAAGTAGTAAGAATAGAATATTAATATTTTAAGTGGTACGCTTGACACGATTCGAACGTGTGACCGATGCCTTAGAAGGGCATTGCTCTATCCAGCTGAGCTACAAACGCACTTAATAATCTTAGTAAATACAATTTAGTTAAAAACTGTCTCATAGGTGAAATAAGTTTAAGAAAGAAACCTTAAAAAACTATATATACACCATAATTTCGATGGCGACCCCAGAATGATTTGAACATTCGTCTTCAGGAGGAAATCCTGACGTCCTTGGCCACTAGACGACGGGGTCAATTAAGAGTAGCAGTATATAAAAAAGTAGTTTGGTTTTCTCTTAAAAAATTTCTTATTTAAGATTATTTAATTCTAAAAAATTTTTAGCTCGTTGATGACCTAATGCTTCAGCTTTTTTCATCCACTCTCTTGCCTTCATTTCATTTTTTTCGACTCCATATCCATTAAAATAAAAAAATCCAACATAGAACATGGCTTTAGCATTATTATGTTCTGTAGCCTTAATATATAAATCAAAAGCTTTTTTATAATCTGTATTAACAATATTACCTTCTCTATAGATATCAGCAAGTTTCAATTCTGCATTTTTGTTCCCTGCTTTTGCAGACTTTTCAAACCAATATATAGCTTTTTCATAATCAATTTTTGTATTATCCCCGATTAAATACATAACTGCCAAATTTAACTGAGCAACTGGATTATTTGATTCTGCTGATATTCTATACCAATAAAAAGCTTTATCCAAATCTTTTTTAACACCTTTTCCAAAATAATACATTGAAGCTAGATTATTTTGCGCGATTATTACACCTTTATTTGCAGCTTTTTCATACCAATCAAAGGATTTTTTTAAAATATCTTTATTTGTACTTTTTTCATATATCATTGCAATATTCAATTTAGCTAAAGCATAACCTTGTTTTGCAGATTCTTCATACCAATATTTTGCTTTTTCCATATCTTTTTTAATAACTTTTCCCATAAAATACATATGTGCTAAATTATTTTGGGCTTTCATGTTTCCATTGTTTGAAGACTGTTCATACCAAAAAAATGCCAGTTCTTTATTAATAGGAGTACCTAGGCCTTTATAGTTCATTAAACCCAGATTATATTGTGCATTTGAATCATCATCAAAAGCCAATATTGTAAATTGTTCTAAAGCAGTATTATACTTTTTGTCTTTTAAATTTTGAGCTGCTTCATTAAAAGTCAAAGCATATAGATTAAGAATTGTAAAAAAAGCTAAATATACAATTTTTATCATCACTAAATCCTATTTTTTCTCGTCTAAGATCTCTTCATCTTTTATGTTATTCTCTATTTTATCTAATGTTTCATCAATATTAGAATTTACTTTTCTATCAAGTTCTTCAATCTCTTTACCTAAAGCATCATCAAGTTTCTTTTCTGCAGTAGTTTGTTCATTAATATTATCTTCATTTTCAAGAATATCATTTTTCTTTTCATCAAAGGTAAAAACTTCATCTTCTTTTAATATATCATCATTAATATCATCCACGTTTCGACTTTTTTTTCTATTTACTATTAATATATCTTTTATCAAATCATCTTTTGTTGCATTTTTATAATCATACATATCAATACTATCACACAAGGCATTATTTATGTCTATAGTACTCGTACAAGAAGTCCATTTGTCATTAAGACCTAATAAGTATTCAACCCTATTCCAAAAAAGTTCGTGATATCTTTTACTTAAATATTCAGGTTTTTCTTTATAAAAATCTGTAATTCTTATTAAATCTAATTTTGCAAAAGAGGTATTATCTTTTTCATCAATTTGTAAATCCCATATATCTTCATGTGTAACCGCATATAAAGGGAAATGAGACATTTTAGTTTTAGAAACAACTAAATGATCTCGATATGAATCTATCCTATAATGTTTCTTTCCAGCTAAGATAAATACTTTTTTTGCTGCTTCAAAAATTGCATCTTTTGAAATATTTGTATAATTTTTAAAAGTATAGTTATTCTCTTTTTGCGCCACTTTTTCAATATTTGTACTTTTATTTGTACATCCTGCAAAAAAAACTATTAAAATTAAAAATATATATTTATACATAACTATCCTATCTACTCGTGGCAAAAGTGCCAAGTCTTTCTAATAAATCATAATCTAAATCTAATTTAACACTGTCTGCTATTACATTAATATTATTTAATTCTGCAAAAATTAATATATTTTTAACTTTATGTTTTTTAACAATATCATTAGTGAAGTTATTTGTATAATCTTTATTTATTCTAATATAATCTAATTTTATATTTTCAAGCTGATTTAATGGATATTCATCAGTTTTATAACGTTTTAAAAGTGTTTTTGCACCAATTTTATTTATAAATTCTACAAAATTTATAAATTCGTTTTTATGTAAATATGCACTATATGCAGTTATACTAAATACAATTTGTTTAATTAATTCACTATTTTCATTTAACTTTTCTTCTAAGCATTTTAGGAAAGTTTTATCACTAATTGAACTTATTGAAAGATTTATTGCAATTTCATAAGCAATTTTGTTTTCTTTTATATATTCAATTGCTTTTTCAATTACTATCATATCAAATTTATCTGCTAAATTAAGTTTTTGTGCTACTGCAACAAACGAACCTATAGGTATTTTGTTATTATTTTCATCATAAAGTTTAGGTGCAACTTCGGTCATAAATAAAACTTCTGGATTATCAAAAAGATAACTATCTAAAATAAAATCAATACTAAAGTTCGCTTTATTAATAATATCAATTACATTATTATCGATTAGAGCATAATTTTTTGCAATATCATCATCGCCAATTATATGATAAGAATTAATACCTTTTTCTTTTGAAAGTTCATATGCTTTATTTGCTGAGTCCAAAACTGTATCTATACTTCCATACAAATCAAAAGCTGTAACTCCAATATGAATTAAATCATTAGGTACATCATATATAAAGGGCATTTTATCACTTATTTCTTCAATAATATCATCACATACAGTTCTTACTTCTTCAATATTAATATTTCTAGCTATTACTGCAAATTGAGAACCATAAAATCTATACATTTTCATATCAGTTTTACTAAATCTAAATATTATATTTTTTATTATATTAGCATAACTCTCAATAAAATTATTTATATAACCAGAATCATGATTTTTACTTATTTCAGATAATTTATCAACTTTTATAATAAATATATATCCATGAATTGAAGATACAAACATACTTTTAATATCAAAGTCAAAGATACTTTTATTAGGAAGTCCGGTTAATCCATCTGTAGCTATTTTTTCTTCTAAAGAATCTTTATTTGCATTTAATTCATTTCTTAAAGATGCCATTCTTGAAGATACTTTTGATACTTTAGTTGTAAGTTCTTTTATTTCTTTTGTTCCTTCAAATTGACTTTTATCTATAAGAGAAAATCTATTTTCAAGAATATTATCAAGATAGCTATTAATATAATTTACAGGATTAACTACATATTTTCTAAATATATATTTATGGTAAAAACCTAAAAGAAATAAAATATGTAAAAATATAATTAGATTGAAAAAAATAAGTTTCATAAGAAAAGATTGTAAGTCTTTCTTTACAATACTATTATTTAAGTCATAAGCAATTGTAGCTAAATGAACTCCATCCTTTTTTATTTTATAAATTCTATTTGAAGTATCTAAATGAATCAGAGAATCAATCCATGAAGAATATTCTTTATTTTTATCTGTTCCAATTTTGATATTAGAATAATCTAATTTAGTAATGAAATTTTTAATTTCATTTTTATTATAAACTTGATACCTAATATTTATAGGCTGTGATTTATTAAAATTTGAGCTACTTACAAACTCATACAAAGAACTTTTTGGCAAAGTATTAATATATCCATATCTTGCATCTACTGCAACTTCTGCTATCGTCCAAGATTTGTCATCAAAACTATCTGTTGAATCAATCAAACTATTTTTATCAAAAATAAATTTGTCATATTCAACTTCAATAGAATTAAAAAGTTCTGTTTTAATTAATCTATTAAGTTCATTTTTTATAATATTTTTGTCAAAATCTAAAATTTTGTTTTCTATTTTTGAATTTAAATAGTTTATATTAAGTTCGTAGTTATCTTTTGTAGCATTTAATATTTTTTTGGTATAGTCACTAAATATAACATAAGCACTAAAAAGTAATACTAGAAAAAATGTAATAAGTATAATTGTAGTATTACTAGAACTATTATCTGTAAACTTATTTAACTTTTTTTTCATAAAACACTTCCAATCTTTTTAACAGGAGGATTTGATTCATAAATTAAAGGATGTAATGTTTCAGTCTTCTTCTTTGCTTCACTAATAGACGTAAATATTCCATAATATATTGTACTTTTATTAGCTTTTTTTACTATAACAACATAATTTGGATCAATACCAAACCTATGAGTATACCAACTAACTTTATTGCTATCTATTGTTGTTAATTTTAAAGTGTAATTATTTTTTGAAGTATCATAAAATTTCTTTTTAAAATTTTGAAGTCTTTGAGCATATGGTATTTCAATTCTTTTTACTGAAGTTAAACCATTTGCAAAATCTACTTCTTCAATTGGTTTATTTGAAATAATACTTTTATTTTCATATTTAGGCATATCAGTTTTTTTAGTTTTAAATAAATTAATTTCTTCTTGTTTTTTAATTTCTAAAACTCTTTTTGCTTCTGCTAACTTTTTAGCTTTTTCTTCAGCTATTTTTTTTAATCTTAATTCTTCTGCTTTTTTAAGTTTTTCTATTTTTTTAGATTCAGCAATTTTTCTTAGTCTATCATCTTCTATTTTTTGTTCAGCTATTTTTTTTGATTTTTCTTTTGCAATTCTTTTTTGTTCAGCTAATTTTTTTAATCTTAACTCTTCCATTTTTTTTATTTCTTCTTGTTTTTTTATTTCTGCAAGTTTCTTTTCTTCAATTATTTTTTTTTCTTTTTCTTCAGCTATTCTTTTTTGTTCTGCAAATTCTCTAGCTTGTTCTTGTACTTTCTTAGCTTTTTCTTGTTTTTTTATCTCTCTAAGTCTTTTTTCTTCCATAAATTTTTTAGCTTTTTCTGCCGCCATCTTTTTTGCTTCAGCAATTCTTTTCATCTTCTCTTCAGCTAATTTCTTTAATCTTAATTCTTTCGTTTTTTTAAGCTCTTTTTGCTTTTTAATTTCAGCTAATTTCTTTTCTTCTTCTAATTTTTTAGCTTTTTCTTCTTCAATTCTTTTTTCTTCTGCTTTTTTTAGTTCAGCTAATTTCTTTTCTTCTAGTTTTTTTGCTTTTTCTTCTTCTAGTTTTTTTAATCTTAACTCTTTTGATTTCTTTTCTTCTTCTAATTTTTTAGCTTTCTCTTCTTCAATTCTTTTTTCTTCTGCTTTTTTTATTTCAGCTAATTTCTTTTCATCTTCTAGTTTTTTTGCTTTTTCTTCTTCTAATTTTTTTAATCTT
>PKUJ01000040.1 GCA_002869565.1 Arcobacter sp. | reverse complement strand
GAAGCCTATTATTAAAAAGCCTTCTTTATTTGTTGGTGGAAATACTTTTGGGCCTAAGAAAATGATTCCTAACAAAGATGCTTACAAGAGACAATAATTGCTCTTCTAGCGTATCCTAAGCCCGCATAGCTCCAATCGGTAGAGCAATTGCATGGTAAGCAAGAGGTTACAGGTTCGATTCCTGTTGTGGGCACCACTCTTTTTACTTTTTATATATTATATATCTGCTATTATTAACATTTATTTTACAATATACGTGAGGAATGAAGTTTGTTAGACAGTCGATTTTATCTTGAGAAATTAATTAATCATAAATTAAAGTTTTCAATAAAACATGCAGTTAGTCGTTTTATTTTTTCATTCTTTTTTTCTCTTTTAATTGCATTGGCTCCTAATTATGCTGGCCTAAGTTCGGATTCAAATTATATGCTTTTTATATTATGTTTTTCATCATTATTATGGATGACAGAGGCAATACCTGCTTTTGCAGTCTCTTTTCTAATCATAGCATTAGAAATACTTTTTTTAGGTTTTCATGATTTTAATTTCGATACTAACTCAAAGGAGTGGATGTATTACTTAAAATCATGGTCATCTCCTTTAATATTTTTATTTATTGCAGGATTTATTTTAGCTATTGCTGCTTCAAAAACAAAATTGGATTTGTGGTTAGCAAAAAAAGTTTTATTTTATTTTGGTAATAAGCCACATAATATTCTTACAGGCTTAATGTTTATTACTTTTATTTTATCTATGTTCATTTCTAACACTGCAACTACGGCAATGATGATGACAATGTTATTACCAATATTAAGAAATATGAAAAAAGGTAATCCTTTTCAAAAAGGTATCCTATTATCAATTGTTATTGCTGCAAATATTGGTGGTATGGGAACTATAATTGGAACTCCTCCCAATGCAATTGCTGTTGGAATTTTGGGTGATAATGCACCTTCTTTTGTATCTTGGATGATGATAGCTCTTCCTCCTGCAATTTTGTTAGTAATATTATTTAGATTTTTAATCTTGAAACTATATCCTTCAAATGAAGATCATATAAATATTAATAAAATACAAAATGTTTCTCATTTTGATGATTCAACTACTGCATTCACAAAAGTACCTACTGTTCCAAGTTGGAAAAAAAGCCTTGTTATTATTATCTTTATAATTACAATTCTATTATGGCTTACTGGTCCATTTCATCATATTCCAACTCCAGTGGTATCATTATTGCCAATAGTTGTTTTTACTGTATTTGGTATTATTGACACGGAAGATATAAAAGAAATAAGATGGGATGTTATTATTCTTATTATTGGAGGTTTATCTCTTGGTGCTGGGGTTGTTAAAACAGGTTTAGATATTTGGTTAGGTGCACAGTTTAATATTGATGGGCTTAATATTTATTTGATTGTAGTTATATTTGCTTTTATAGTTATATTAGTATCAAATTTTATGAGTAATACTGCTGCAACTAATATAATATTACCTTTAGTTGTTGCATTAGTGAGTTCTATGGGTACAGAGATTATTTCTTTTATGGTAATAAGTATTGCTTTATGTGCCTCTTGTGCAATGATATTACCTGTTTCTACTCCACCAAATGCAATTGCTTTTTCTTCTGGAAAATTGAATTCTAAAGATTTTATACTTATTGGGTTGATTGCCGCTTTTTGTGGGCCTTTATTTATTATAACCTTATTGAGTTTTTATTAAAAAAAAGGCCAGTTGAAAACAACTGACCTTTGGATAAGAATTGTGAATTACTACAGTCTAGATTCGTATCTTCTAAGCATGTATAATCTCTTAAGCATTTTCTTTCTAGCGTTAATTTTTTGTTTTTTTCTGATCTCTGTCATTGGTTCAAAAAATCTTCTAGCTCTAGTTTCAGTAACAATTAGATTTCTATCACATTGTTTTTTAAAACGTCTGTATGCTTCGTCAAAAGATTCACTATCTTTTACTTTAATGCCTGGCATGTAAAGTTCACCCTCTTTCTTTTAAAATTTAGGGTAGTATTATATTTAAAGTTTACTTAATTCCAATTTAATTAAATAAAAGTTATAATAAGTAATAAAGATAAAAGGTTAAAATTTTGGATTTAACACATTTAGATGATAATAATAGACCAAAAATGGTTGATGTTTCTGGAAAAAGTGATACTACAAGAGTTGCTATTGCCTCTGGAAAAATAACTATGAGTCAAGATGCCTTTGATGCAATAATAGATAACAGTACTAAAAAAGGTCCTGTTATTCAAACTGCTGTAATTGCTGCAATTATGGGGGTTAAAAAAACTAGTGATTTAATACCAATGTGTCATCCTTTACTTTTAAGTGGGATTAATTGTGATGTTGAAGAAATTTCTTCTCTTCCAGGATTCAAACTTATTGTTACTGCAAAATTAAATGGACAAACGGGTGTTGAAATGGAAGCTTTGACTGGTGTTTCTGTTGGATTATTAACTATTTATGATATGGTAAAAGCAATTGATAAATCAATGATAATATCAGATGTACAATTAGAGAAAAAAAGCGGTGGAAAGAGTGGAGAGTTTTTAAGAGAGAGTACAGGAGGCACAAAATAATATGATAGATTTAAATCAGCATAAACTTGAATTAGATTATCCTTGTACTTGGAAATATAAAATAGTTATACTTGAAACAGTTAATATAAAATATATTTCAAATGATATTTTTGGTGAGAGAAAACATTCTGTAAAAGAATCGAATGTAAGTAAAAAAGGTAAATTTAAAAGTTATTCAATCGAATTGATTGTTCATAATGAAGATGATAGAAAAGAGTTATATAAAATACTAGGTGAACATGAAGAAATTAAGATGGTACTTTAATTAATCAAAATGAAAAGAAGAGATTTTCTTAAATATTCAGCATCAACATTGGTCTTGCCGACAATGGTAACTTCATTAAATGCAAGTGAATATACTACTGTAGAAAAACAACTGTTTCCTGTAAATTTTTTTAATAAACTATTTAGTAAAACAGAAGATGATAGTGAAAAAATTGAAATAAAAAAAGATATTGAAAACATTGAAGAAGAAAAAATCATTGAAGAAAATGAAATAGTTGAACTAGAACCTGTACAAAATGTTAAAAAGAAAAATGACATATTTTTAGAAGAAAAGTATCTCAATGAATTTGTATCAGTAAAAGAAAAATTAAAATCTATTCAACGTTACATAGGTTATGGAAATTTTAATATTATAAGTTTTGATGATATGATTAAAATTGCTAACAACTCTGCTAGTATTGCTACATTTTCTAAAGAAGAATTAAATTTCTTAGAGTATATATTTTATTATGACCCCTCTATTCATGGCTTTTATGGAGAGAGAGTATCCGACAATATTACTCAAAAAATAAATACTAATGATGTTGTTAAAATACCACACACTGGACACTATTTATTTAAGGGTGAGCCTGAAAAAGTTTATTATAAAATGCTTGATGATATTGGACCTTCATTAACATTAACTTCTGGTGTAAGAAGTATTGTAAAACAAACAAAACTATTTTTAGATAAAATTGATTCAGTAAATGGTAATATGGCCATGGCTTCAAAATCTTTAGCTCCTCCTGCTTTTACTTATCATAGTGTTGCTGACTTTGATGTTGGAAAAAAAGGTTTAGGTTTTGCAAACTTTACACCACGATTTGCTCTAACAGAGGAGTTTATTCACATGAGAAAACTAAAGTATATTGATATGAGATATACAATTAATAATAAGGATGGAGTAAGGTATGAACCTTGGCATGTTAAAGTTATTTAGATTACTAATAATTACTATATTTATTCAAAATCTTTTTGCAAGTACTCAAAGTTTTGATTTTGATTTTATCAAAAAGGGAGTGCAAGATGATAACACTCTATTGATTGTTGGTGGAATACAAGGTGATGAGCCTGGTGCTTTTATGGCTGCTTCACTTATTACAACTCATTATAAAATAACAAAAGGTTCAGTTTGGATTGTTCCAAATTTAAACTTTTATTCAATAATAAAGCGTTCTCGTGGGCCTTTTGGTGATATGAATAGAAAATTTGCAGCCTTATCTCCTGAAGATCCTGATTACAATGCTATTCAGAGAATAAAAAGTTATATTAAATCTCCTGAAGTAAAAGTAGTTTTAAACTTGCATGATGGAAGTGGTTTTTATAGAAAAGAATTCATTGATTGGTCTCATTCCCCTAATAGATGGGGACAAAGTTCAATTATTGATCAGTCTGCACTTAATATTGAGGCTTATGGAAACCTTGAAGAAATTTCATCAAAAGTTTGTACTCATTTAAATAAAAATTTAATCAATGAAAAACACTCTTATATGGTTAAAAATACTCATACAAGACTTGGTGATAAAGAGATGGAAAAGACATTGACTTATTTTGCAATAAATAATGGAAAAGCAGCTTTTGGTAATGAAGCTAGTAAAAACCTTCCTTTAAATGAAAGAACTTACTATCATCTTGTTGCTCTTGAAAAATACATGGAAATTATGGGAATTGAATTTGAAAGAAAATTTGATTTAGATGCTTTATCTGTAAGACATGTGATTGACCATGATATTTATATCTCTTTTTATGATGATAAAATTCAATTACCATTAAGTCAGATAAGAGATGTTCTTAAATATTTCCCAATAAAAAAAGATGGTAATTTAGAATTTACTCCTTCTAATCCTTTAATGACTGTTATTAAAGAAAATGATACTTATATGATTCATTATGGTAATAGAAAACTAGCTACACTAAAAGCTGATTATTTAGATATGGATGTTCAACAAAAATTCATTACAATGAATGTTGATGGAAAACAAAAAAATGTAAGTATTGGTTCAGTTGTTGATGTGGAAGAAAATTTTGAGATTGAACCAATAAAAGATTTTAGAGTAAATATAATTGGTTTTGTACAAAAAGGAAAAAGAGACGAATCTGGTGTTCAAGTAAGTAGAGATAAAATTTTAAAAAGATACTCAATAGATAGAAATGGAAAAATTTTTAGAGTTGAGATTTACAAAGATAATAAATTTGCAGGAATGGTTTTAGTTAATTTTGATAAAAATAGAAAAATGAGTGAAAATATTTCTATGGCTTCTTCAAAAGAAAAAAGTACTACAGCAAAGCTGTAGTACTTTTTTATAAATTAACAAGTTCTTGTTTAATTTTTTCTTGATTTAATTTTTTACATGCTGATTTATAAAGTTCTTCAATTCTTTCTTCTTCGTCATGAATCAATTCTTTAATTTCTTCAATATCTTTACCTGACTCTCTTGCAAAATATACTTTGTATTCTTTTTTAGTAAATTTTCTTTTTAATACTTCTATTAATTCTTTTTCATCTTTTAGTGTTCCAACCAGTTTATCAATTGTTGATTGTAGCGATTTTTCTAAAATCAATTATTATCCTTTTAAATAGTTTCGATTTTTGTTTTATTTTATCCAGTTTTTTAATTTTTCTATATCATTATATGATGTTAAGTCTAACATTATAGGTGTGATAGAAACATAATTTGCTTTAATAGCTTCAAAATCACAATTTTTATTTGAACTCTCTTGCCAAATAAGAGGGTGTAATCCAATCCAATAGAATTCTTCTCCTCTTGGATTTAAATGCCTATGTGTATCATTTCCATACTCTCTAAAGCCAGCTTTTGTAATTTTAATTCCTTTACACTCTTCAATTTGAATTGGAGGAATATTAATATTTAAAAATCTTCTTTTTGGAAGTGGAAATTCATCGTCTAAAATTTGACTTGCAATTTTAGCAATAGTTTTCTTAGCTAAGGCAAAATTCCAACCGTCTTTTATATCTTGACATTTATTTCTGCAAACTTGTGAAATTGCGATAGCTGGAACTCCTTGTAATACAGCTTCCATAGCTCCTGCTGCTGTTCCACTGTAAGTAATATCTTCTCCCATATTTGCACCAATATTAATACCACTAATTACTAAGTCAGGTTTATAACCATCTTTAAATAGATTGTTTAATGAAATAAAAATACAATCACTAGGAGTTCCATCATCAATTTTATAAAAATCGTCATCTATACTTACCATTCTTAGAGGTCTATCTAAAGTTAATGAGTGTCCACATGCGGATTTATTTTTTGCAGGTGCCACAACTGTAATTTTTGCCAGAGGACTTAGGGCTTCAATTAATGCTTTTAATCCTATGGCATCAAAACCATCATCATTTGTTAATAAGATTTGCTTCATTCTACTATATACGCTCCTTCTACTTGGCCTATTAGATTTTCAATATTTGAAGTTACTCTAAATCCTGTTTCTAGTTCAATATCTGCAAGTTTTGATTTAATGAGAAGTTTTAATTCACGTTTACCTTGATTATGTGCAATTATTTCAAAAAGTTTATAAATGATATTATCTTGATTAGAAAAAGGAACTGCGACTGTCATGGGTGGTTCTTCAACTACTTTTTGTTTTGTTTTTATTTTTTCTTTTCTTGCATCTTTTAGGCTTTCTATTTTTAGAATATTCATTCTTGTAAAGTTTTCATCTTTTGAAACTTTTACTTTGAAAGCGATTGGTTCAGAATCACTAGGATTTTTTAAATCAACTCCAAAATCTTCTTCAAGTTCTTTTATTCTGTTTTCAAAAAGCATAAGTTCAATATTTCCATGTAAATCCATAATAGATGCAATACCAAATTTATTACCTTTTTTTGAGATTTTTTGTACAATACTTTCAATCTTTCCTACAAAAAGTGCTTGGGAACCATCTGCAATTTCGTCTACTTCTGAGGATAAAGTATATTTGATTTGATCTAATTGCTCTCTATACTCATCAAGAGGATGTCCTGATACATAAAAACCTAAAGAAGCTTTTTCAAATTCTAAAATTTCTTTTGAAGAATACTCTTCCATATGTTCAAGTTCGATTTCTGTTCGAGTCATCTCTTTTGCATCACCGAATAAAGAACCTGTAGCTTGTTTTCTCATTTTCATGGCATCACTTACTGATTCACCAATCTTTTCAATTTGTTCTAATAATGATTTTCTTGAATATCCAAAACTATCAAAACCACCAGCTTTTGTAAGGGATTCAATAACTCTTTTATTTACTTTACTTCCATCAATTCTTGAAATGAAATCTGATAAATCTTTAAAATCTCCATCTTTATGTCGAGATTCTAAAATAGATTTAATTGCTACATCTCCTGCACCTTTAATTGCTCCCATACCAAACATTACAACTTCATCTCCATCAAGATTAGTTGCTGAGAATACAAGATCTGATTTATTTATATCAGGTGGGAAAAGATCTAATCCTAGCCTTTTAACTTCATCTACATATTTTACAACTTTGTCTGTGTTGTCTTTTTCAAGAGTAAGTAGTGCGGCCATAAATTCTGATGGGTAATAGTTTTTTAAGTATGAGGTATAAAATGTTACAAGGGCATATGCTGCTGAGTGAGATTTATTAAATCCATATCCAGCAAACTTTACAATCAGGTCGAATAACTCTTCACAGTGTTCTTTTTGATAACCTTTTTTTACTCCACCAATTGCAAACTCACCTTTAAGTCTATCCATCTCTTCTTTAATTTTTTTACCCATAGCTCGTCTAACTAAGTCTGCGCCACCAAGTGAAAAACCACCAATAGTTTGTACAATTTGCATAACTTGCTCTTGGTAAACAATAACTCCGTAAGTTGGCTCAAGGATAGGTCTAAGAGGTGCATCAAATTCATCATAAAAGTAGTCAATCTTTGCACGGCCATGTTTTCTATCAATAAAGTCATCAAGCATTCCTGACTCCATTGGACCTGGTCTATATAGTGCTAGAACGGCGATAATATCTTCAAAATTATCTGGTTTTAATCTTTTACATAAATCTTGCATACCGTCAGATTCTATTTGGAATAAACCAATTGTATTACCTGTTTGGATTAAGTTATAAACACCTTTGTCATTTACATCAGCAGTAAGGAAGTTTATTCTTTTTCCATGTCTCTTTTCAATAAGTTTTAAAGCCTCTTCAATAACAGTTAGGGTCTTAAGACCCAAGAAGTCAAATTTAATTAAATCTACATCTTCTACATATTTACCATTGTATTGAGTTGCAAGAGTATCTAACCCTGAGGGCTTAAATAAAGGTGTTTTATTCCATAAAGGTTCATTGGAAATTACGACACCAGCTGCATGAGTACCAGCATTTCTGTTTAGTCCTTCAAGTGCAAGTGCATATTCCCAAACTCTTGCTGCTTGTGGGTCAATATCACAAAGTTCTTTTATCTTTGGTTCTTTTTCCCAAGAGTTTGTTAAATCAATTCCAAGTTCATCTGGAATTAATTTTGCCATTGCATCTGCTTTTGAGTAAGGCATATCAAGAACACGGGCTACGTCTCTGATTACCCCTTTTGCAAGAAGTTTACCAAATGTAATAATTTGTGCAACATTGGCTCGCCCATATTGTTGAACAACGTAATCAATAATTTCCCCACGTCTTGCTTGACAGAAATCCATATCGATATCTGGCATTGAGATTCTTTCTGGATTTAGAAATCTCTCAAAAAGTAAGCCATAAGGGATGGGGTCAATATCGGTAATCTCTAGGGAGAAAGCAACAAGTGAACCTGCTGCTGAACCCCGACCTGGTCCTACTGGAATTTTCATTTGTTTTGCAACAATTACGAAATCCCATACGATTAGCATATATCCTGGGAATTTCATATTATTGATAATATCAATTTCTACTTGTAGCCTATCTTTGTATTCTTGGTGTTTAGATTCATCAACTATTTGAAGTCTTTTTTTTAAACCTTTCCAACATTCATGAATAAATAAAACTTTGTCATTTTCTAAAGAGTATTCAAGTTCTGGTTCTGGAAGTTGAAGATTATCTAGTTCAGATTTTTGTCTAGTAAATTTAAAGTTTGGTGGAGTAGGGTCTCCTAGTTTAATTTCTAAATTACATTTATCTGCAATCTCTTGTGTTGCATGAATTGCTTCAGGAATATCTGCATATAGTTTTGCAATTTGTTCTGGAGACTTTAAGTAAAACTCATGAACTGAGTGTCTTAATCTATTTGGATCATCGTAAAGTTTATTCATTGCAATACACATAAATGCTTCATGAGCATCGGCATCTTTTTGATTTAAATAGTGTGTATCGTTTGTCGCAACAATTTTTATACCTGTTTCTTTGGCAATTTTTAGAATTTGATCGTCAACAAAGAGTTGGTCTCCAATTCCATGTCTCATGATTTCTAAATAAAAATCATCCCCAAAAATCTCTTTATATTCTAAAGCAATCTCTTTTGCTCTATCATATCCTAAAGCTCCATTTTTGACATTTCTTTGGTTTTGTAGGTTTAGATGCCAGTTTATTTCACCTTGTAGACAAGCTGCACTACAAACTAAACCTTCTGAGTTTTCTCGTAATAAGTTTTTATTTATTCTTGGATAATAATAAAAACCATGCATATAAGCTTGAGAGCTTAAAAACATTAAGTTTTTATAACCTATTTGGTTTTTTGCATAAAGACACAAGTGAAATCTTTGTCTAGTTGTTTTATCATCAATTTCATCGCTGTTGTGGATATATGCTTCCATTCCAATAATTGGCTTAATGCCTTCTGCTCTCATTGCATTATAAAAATCAATTGCACCAAACATGTTTCCATGATCAGTCATAGCAACTGAGGTCATCCCCATTTTTTTTACTTTTTTAGCTAGGGGTTTTATTTTATTTGCACCATCTAGTAGCGAATATTCTGTATGTAAATGTAAATGTGTAAATTGCGGTATTTGTGACATGATAATTCTTTATAATTCTTTAATCTTTATTATCGCGATTATAACTAATTGGTCTTTAAAAAGTAGATGGTGTTAGTAATTAAATTTTTTTATTTAAGAAAAATATTTAGGTGCTTCTTTATATCCTAAATCAAAGCTTTCTTGTAGTCCTTTAAATGTAAACATATTTATATGGCGTAGTTCTGGGTGTGTAATATATACATCTGAGTTATGTATTGAGTAAGTTCCATTATTAAAACGTGTTTTAAAAAGTTTTTTCTTTAAAGGTTTCAAAGGATTAAATCCTCTTCTTTTTTCTTCTTGACTTGATCTGGGCATTAAATCAATTGTGAATATATCAAAATCTTTATTTTCTAATGGTTTGATTGGCATATTGTCAAAAAGCCCACCATCGATTAAATTATGTCCTTCATAATGTATTGGTCTAAAAATTGGAATAAGTGCACTTGAACCCATACATAACATATGAGTATCCCCTTTATCAAAATACAAAATCTTTTTTGTATTTGTATCATAAGCATTGATTGTAACTTTTTTAGGTAAATCTTCAAGGTTTTTTATAGGAAGCAGAGTATTTAGAAGTTGGTGTTCTTTGTCAATTCTTATGAGACCTTTTTTAAAATAGTTAAATTTTAAAACTTTTTTTATATCATCACTTTTAAAAATTTCTAGTATTTTTCTTGCTTCAATGCCACTTGCATGGGAACAGCTAATAATTGAGCCAATAGAACTTCCTGAGTATTCATTTATTTCTATAGCTTTTTCTTCAAGATAAGCTAATATCCCTAAATGAAAGGCACCTCTTGCTGCCCCTCCACTTAATACTAATGCTAAATTCATCTATCAAGCCAATTAATAATTTTGAATTCTCCATCTTTAGTTTCTACAATTGCCGTACAAGATTCTACCCAATCACCGCAATTTAAATATTCAATTGAATCTACAATTCTCATCTCTGCTTTATGAATATGTCCACATATTATGCCATCATATCCTTTATGTTTCGCATGTATAGCTAGGGTTGCTTCAAAGTCAGTAATAAATGAAACTGAAGTTTTTACATTGTCTTTTATATATTTTGATAAAGACCATTTTGATTTTATTCTAAGTTTTGTTCTTATGTAATTTAATTTTTGATTAATATTTAAAAGAAGGTCATATCCATAATCTCCTAAAATAGCTAGCCATCTTTTTGTCATGGTGATAGAATCAAAAAAATCTCCATGTGTGATTAAATAGTTTTTCCCATTTAAAGCAGTATATTCAACTTCATTTTTAATGTCTAAAGAGTTACCTAAAATAAGAGGAACAAAAGGTCTTAAAAATTCATCATGGTTACCAGTAATAAAAGTTACATTACAGCCTTTTCTAGCTTTTTTCAAAATCTTCTGAATAACGTCAGAGTGAGTTTGTGGCCATACAAATTTTCGTTTTATTGCCCAACCATCGATTATATCACCTACTAAATATAGATTTTCACTATCTGTTTGTTTAAGAAAATCAAGTAGTTGTTGTGTATTTGAATATTTGGTACCCAAATGTATGTCCGAGATAAAGATGCTTTTATATTTCATGAAAAGAATTTTATTACATGATGATTACAAATTAATGACATGTAACAAAGTAGTAATTTATTTTTTCTATACTTTAAAAATGAAAGATATAAAAATTTGTTTAGTAAGTGACACTGTTTATGATGTTAATGGAGTTTCTAGGTTTATCCAAGATATTGCAAAAGAGGCAATAAAATATGAAAAAGATTTTTCTGTAATAAGCTCTACTAAAAAAAATCATTATGAAGATATCCCAAATATTTATAATTTGAAGCCAATTTTTGCAAGAAAAATGCCTTTTTATAACTCTTTAGATTTAGTATTTCCAAATTTTTTTAAAATAAAATCTAAAATCAAAGAATTAAATCCTGATTTGTTGCATATCTCTACTCCCGGCACGGTTGGTCTTTGTGCTTTAATAAGTGCAAAACTATTGAGCATTCCTGTTGTCGGAATTTATCATACTGATTTCCCTTCATATCTTTATAAAAATACAAAAAGTAAGTTTGTAAAATATTTAACTATAAAGTTTTTAAAGTTTTTTTATAGTGGCTATAAAGCAATTTTTTCAAGATCAAAAGAGTATATACAAATAATTGAAGAACAATTAGGATTTCAAAAAGAAAATATTCATATATTAAAAGCTGGAATAAATATTACAAGTTTTGATAAATCTTTTAAGGACGATTCAATCTGGGATACTTATGAAATAAATAGAAATAGTTTTAAAGTATTGTATGTGGGAAGAGTTTCTGTTGAAAAGAATGTAGATAAATTGATTAGATATTGGAGAAAAGCAAATTTTATAAACTGTGAATTAATATTAGTTGGTGATGTAGAGTTTGATATAGGTTTTGAAGATAAAAAAAATTCAAATATAAAACTTCTTGGAAGAAAACAAAAAGAAGATTTATCAAAACTTTATGCTTCAAGTGATTGTTTTATTTTTCCTTCAACTACTGATACTTTAGGACAAGTTGTTCTAGAAGCAATGTCGTCAGGACTTCCCGTAATAGTAACAAATAAAGGAGGTCCAAAAACATTTGTAAATGAAGATTTTGGATATATTATAGGCATGAATTCTTCTAAAGATATGAAAAAAGCTATAAAGGAGTTGTCTTTTAAAGATGAGGTATATTATGAAAAAAGTAAAATGGCTTATGAATATATGAGAGATAAATCTATCTCTCATAGTTTTTTAGATTTTTGGGAGAAGAATGAAAAGATTATTTCTGAGTTTTAATTATTTTTCACTAAAAGTCCAGATTTTACATTTTGATAAGTAGCCTCATCTTTTAAAAGTTTTATTAGTTCTAGAGCAAATGTCATTGCTGTTCCTGGTCCTCTTGATGTTATTACTTTTTCATCTATAATCACTTCTTGGTTATCACTTTGGTAACCATCATCTCTAATCTTTTTCTCAAAACTTGGGTAACAAGTATAGTTTTTATTTAATACTTCTGCTTTATGAAGTGCATATGGTGCGGCACATATTGCTCCAATATATTTATTATCTTTTTTCATTTTTTTAAGAACTTCTTTTACTGAAGAACTTGCAGCTAAATTTTCTGTATTAACTGCTCCTCCTGGAAGAACTACCATGTCAAAGATTGAACTATCAATATCTTTTAGATATTGATTTGCCTGAATTACAATTCCGTGTGCACCTACCGTTAAAATATCATTTATAGTTGCAATTACAACTTCAATTTCTGCTCGTCTTAAAACATCTATAATTGAAATTGCTTCAATTTCTTCAAACCCAGTTGAAATAATAATTAAAACTTTTGGCATTATTTTTCCTTTAAATAAATCATATAAATAATTTTATCATAGAATATTGAAAATTAGGGCACTTCTTGTATCTTAATACATAAGCTTTTCAAGAATTTATAAGTTATTTTTAACTAGAATCTATGTAATTATAAAAAGGGGATTTTATGCTTAAAAGTTTCGCTAAAGCTTGTACTGTTACAGCAGCTGTATTATTATTTGCAGGATGTTTATCTAAACCAGTATTTACGTCATCTT
The DNA here is from genome assembly GCA_002869565.1 of Arcobacter sp. GTDB lineage: Bacteria > Campylobacterota > Campylobacteria > Campylobacterales > Arcobacteraceae > Halarcobacter. The sequence goes on along the minus strand of PKUJ01000040.1, from coordinate 20,466 downwards.
ATGGAGACAAGGATGTTGCTGTTGAGAATCAAAGGGTTCAAGTTACTAAACAGCACATTGCGATTGCTCAAGATAGACAAGATAATATAACTACACAGAGTACTTTAGAAGGTACTATTAATTCTTTAGCCACTCAAATGATGAGAAATAAAAAGATGGTTAGCACAAAACCAGTTTTGATTACTTCATTTGTAAGATTAGATAATTTCAAGAAGACTACAGAATTTGGAAGAATTGTTAGTGAGAGTTTGATAAATGAAATGTCAAATAGAGGATTTAACATAATTGAATATAGAGGTCAAATGGCTGTTTCAATAAATGAAAAAGGTGAATACTTTATCTCCAGAAATCCTTATAAATTAAAAGATGATATTCCTAATACATACGTTGTTGTTGGAACTTATTCAAGACAATTTGGGAAAGTTATGTTAAATGCGAGAGTTATTGACAATATTACAGGAAAAATTATTTCAAGTTCAAGAGCAACATATGTGCATAATAGAAGAAATGATTGTATACTTTTCAAAGATTGTAAACCAGCAAGAACTATTAAAATAATAAAAGAAAAATAGTATAAATGAACAAATACTTTATTAAAACATTGAAGTTTTCTCTAACTTCAGTGTTTTTAACTATTTCATTAACTTCTTGTACTGAAATGGTAAGAGATTTGGCCCAATCTTCTCCTCTTAATCATAAAAGTTTGGTGGGTTCAAATAATTTTCATTCATTAGTAAAAAATCTCGTGGATAAATCGGCATCTAAATTAAAACAACATCTTCAATTAGATGATGTAATTCTTGTATCAGATTTTGTTAATTTAGATAATTTGAAAAATCGTTCAAAACTTGGGTTTTTATTATCTGATCATCTCAAAGATTCTCTTTTAAATCATAATATTATGGTTCGAGAAGTTGAATTAAGTGAAAATTTCCAATATGGAAGACACGGTTTAAATTTATTAACTAGAGAACAGAAAGATATTAATAAGAAATATGTAGATAGTCAATATGCTGTTGTTGGAACATATACAATTACAACTAAGAGTTTAATTGTTTTTATCAAATTCATTGATATTACAAATGGAAACATTCTAAGTTCATCAAATGCCGAAACTACAATTGACCCTGAAATTTTAGAGCTTGAAGGCATAAAACCAGAAAGAAGATTAATTATAGCACCGATGGTGTTATAATATATCTTGTATTAAAAACTGAGGATTTATTTGTCCTCTAAATTCATTTTTATTTACTGCAACTACTAAATCAATATAGTCCGCTAAAATTTTTCTATCAGCGTTAAATCTAAGTGCTTCAAAAACAAAACCATTATTACTAAGAGTAAGTTTTAAATGATTTTGGTCTCTACCAAAAAGCTGAGATTTTAAAACTTTTGAATTAGATACTTTAAAAATTGGTCTATGATTCTCTAATCCATATGGCTCAAATTTCTCTATAATATCCAAGAATTCTAAATCTACACATGAAATATCAAGTTCTCCTAAAACATCATGTTCTATATGTAATTCTTCTGGTTCTACATTTAATAGTATATTTATTCTAGATTTAAACTCATCAAGGTTTTCAACTTTTAAAGATAATCCTGCAGCATTTTTATGACCACCGAAACCTAGAAGTAAATCGGATGTTTCTGAGATAATACTATGTAGGTTTATATTGGCATTTGCTCTTGCACTACCTTTTGCAATACCATCTTTTATTGAGAATATAAAAGCAGGCTTTTTATAGGCATTTGAAAGTTTTGAGGCAACGATTCCAATCACCCCTTCATGCCAACCTTCTCCCCAGACTATAACTCCATTATCCTCTTTATTTGTTGCCTTGTTCGCTTTTTGAGAAATTTCTTCTTGTAAAGTTTTTCTATAACAATTTAATTCTTCAAGCATTTGTAAACCATCATTTGCTTCATACTCATTTTCAGATAATAAAAAAGAGAGAGCTATTGATGCATCATCCATTCTTCCTGCACTATTAATTTTTGGTGCAATTGTAAAGCCAACATCATCTGATACAAAAAACTCTTTTTTCATCATTTCATTTATTTTTATAAAGGCAGGTCTTTTTGATGTCTTAATCTTTTTTAGTCCATGTTTAACCATAGTATAATTAAGGCTAGTCATAGGCATAATATCTGCAATAATAGCAACACTTAGAAGATCAAAAAACTCTTGTAATTCTACTGTTGCATTTATCTCTTGTTTTATTGCTGCACACAAATACCAGGCAACTTGCGCTCCACAAATTTCTTTAAAAGGAAAAGTACAATCTTCTTGTTTAGGATTTACAATAGCGAAGGCATCAGGAATTTTTTCTCCGACTGTGTGGTGATCTGTGATGATTAAATCTATATTTTTTTCTTTTAATTTTAAAGCTGCGTCAACAGCTGAAATACCATTATCAACTGTAATAACTAAACCATCATCAATCATATCTACTATTTTAGGGGAGAGTCCATATCCGTGTTCAAAACGGTTAGGGATGATATAATTAACTTCTACACCAATTCGTTTAAAAAAATCTACGATAATTGTTGTTGATACAACACCATCTACATCATAATCACCAACAATGGTAATTTGTTCATTGTTGGTGATTGCTTTTTTTATTCGTAAAGTAGCCTTTTTAATATCTTTAAATCTATCTGGTTTGGGCAAATTAGCAAGCCTGGAATATTTGTCATTCTCATGTCTTGCTTCTAATAAAGTAAATAGTTCTGATTTAGTTATTTTAGACATTAACTATGTGTATTTGCCTGTCTTACGAACTCTAAAATAATTGGATTTGGCGTCTCTAAGTGAGATGTAAATTCTGGGTGGAATTGAACTCCAACAAACCAAGGATGATCTTTGATTTCGACAGCTTCAATTAAACCACTTGATTGTCCTGTTACAATCATTCCAGCTTCTTCTAATCTATCTTTATAAGTAGGGTTCGCTTCATATCTATGTCTATGTCTTTCAAAATAAACTTCTTCATTTCCATAAGCTTTTTGAAGATTTGAACCTTTTAAAGGTTCAAATGGATATTCACCTAGTCTCATTGTTCCACCCATTGGAGACTTATGAGTTCTTAATTGTTTATTTCCTCTTTGATCCATAAATTCATCAATTAAATAAATAAGTGGATTTTCTGTTGTATCATTAAATTCTATTGAGTTAGCGTCTTCAATTCCTAATACATTTCTTGCATATTCGATAACTGCTAATTGCATACCAAGACAAATTCCTAGGTATGGAATTTTATTTTCTCTAGCGTATTTAATTGCTTCAAGTTTTCCTTCAACACCTCTGTGTCCAAATCCACCTGCAACTAAAATTCCATCTGAATTTCCTATAATGTCATAAGCTCCAACATCTTCTATTCTTTCACTATCACACCAGTGAATATTTACTTTTGTATTTAGATGTGCACCTGAATGAATTAGAGCTTCAATTAATGATTTATATGATTCTTTTAAATCTAAGTATTTCCCAACAAAGGCAATAGTTACTTCATTTTGTGTAACTAAAATATTTTTAACTAAAGTATCCCATTTTTCCATATTAGGTTTAATTTTAATATTAAAGTGATCAGATAATGGAGTTAAAATTCCTTCTTTTATAAAGTGTAAAGGAACTTGATAGATTGACTGTGCATCACCAGCTTCAATAACTGCATTTCTATCAATATCACAAGAAAGAGCTAGTTTATCTTTTAGATTTTTTGGAAGTTCTCTTTCTGTTCTACATACAAGCATGTGAGGAGTGATACCAATTCTTCTAAGTTCTTGAACTGAGTGCTGAGTTGGTTTTGTTTTAAGTTCTCCTGCTGCTTTAATATATGGAATTAAACTTACATGAATATTCATAGTATTTGATTTTGGAAGTTCATGTCTAATTGCTCTAATCGACTCCATAAAAGGTAGGCCTTCAATATCTCCAACAGTTCCACCTAATTCTATAATTAAAAATTCATGTTCTTCTGCTGCTGCGTAAATTCTTTTTTTGATTTCATCAACAACATGAGGAATTACTTGAATAGTTTTACCTAAATACCCACCTTCTCTTTCTCTTTTGATTACACTTTGATAAACTTGTCCTGTAGTAAAAGAGTTTTTAGCAGTTAGGGTTTTGTCTATAAATCTTTCATAGTTTCCTAAGTCTAAATCTGTCTCTGCTCCATCTGCTGTAACAAAAACTTCTCCATGCTCAAGTGGACTCATTGTTCCTGGGTCAACATTTAAATATGGATCAATTTTTAGCATTGAAACATTGAACCCTGATTGTTTTAAAATTGTTGCAATTGATGCAGAAGTGATACCTTTACCTAGTGAACTTAATACTCCACCTGTTACAAATATGAATTTAGTCATTAAAAAACTCCATAAAAAATAGTTAAAATTTATAATAAAATATTCCGCGATTATATCTAAGAAGATGTTAATAAAGAGTTAAAGTAATTGAAATATTTTGGATATTATAATTAATGAGAAGATAGTTAATAACTCTTTTTAACATTACTTAAATTATAATTCGTAAATCAAAAAATAGGATTTAATTAAATGATAAAATATATAATAGGAATTTTGATTGCAATTATATTTAATGGTTGCATAGTAGGAGATGTAGTGGCTTTACCATTTAGAGTAACAGGTGCTGTATTAAATACTGTGACTCCTGATGTTGTTGGAGACACTGTCTCTGGTGTCGGAGATGCAGCAGATACTGCAATTCCATTTTAAAGAATATATTTAAATAAAAAAAAGGGGAAGTATTAAAACTTCCCCTTTTTTTATGATTTTTAAATGCTCTATTTTAATTTATCTGCTCTAGGGAAAATAAATACAGCTTTTCTTAATACGGAAATTCTTTCAGGCTCATCGACTGCATAAGCTCTAATAGTTACTGTAATAGGAGTATCTTTTGTTTTATCATTAACTAATAACTTATCAGTTTGTAATATAACTACTTTTTTTGCAAGTTTTTTAGGACTTAATTTAAATGGTCTAAATCTTTTAATTACAATATCTTTATGATCTATAATCTCAAGATTATAAGTATGTGGTTTTGAATCAGTATTTTGAAATAAGAATAAGAAGTTATTTGAAATAACATTGTTTTCTTTAATTTTATATAGTTCTGTTGTTTTATTAACATTTAACAGCATATACTCTTTTTTTCCACCCATTACAAATAATAATCCAATAATTATTATAAGTGCAATAGAATACATAATCGTAGATTTTCTTACAATTTTTGTTGGTTCATTTTTCTGAATACTTCTTGTACTTGACCATTGAACTAATGATTCTTTACCAAGTTTACCCATAACAGTAGTACAGGCATCAACACATTCTAAACAGTTTATACATTCTAGTTGTAGACCTTTTCTAATATCAATATGTGTTGGACAAACAGTTACACAAGATTCACAAGTTGTACATTCATTTGTTGGATCTGGTAAATCTTTTGCTTTGAAGATGATTTTTTCTTTATCATCATTATAAATATTTCCACCTCTATTTGTAGAGTAAATTGCTTGATATGTATCATCATCATATAAAACTGATTGAACTCTTGAATAAGGACATACGTAAACACAGAAATCTTCTTTTAGCCAAACTACATCATAAACTAAAAATGCAGCCACTGAAAGTACGATACCAATTAAGAAGAAGTGTTCAGTTGGATTTTGAATATAAGCAAAGAAATCTTCTGGTGGAACAAAATACCACATAAAGTCAGCTGCTGCAATTAAAGATAAGGCCGACCAAATGATAATAGCTACTAATTTTTTAGAAGCATTTTCTGCTTTGCTCCAGTCTGGTTCTTTTTGTTTATTCTTAATTCTTCTAAGACCTAAAAGTTTACTTTCAATCAAATCTCTATAAACAACTCTAAAAATTGTTTGAGGACAGGCCCATCCACACCAAGCTCTACCACCAATAGCTGTGGCAGCAAAGATTCCTAAGAATAATAACATCAGTAAAAATGGCATCATGTATAACTCTTGCATATCAAAAGCAATACCCATTAAATGAAGTTGTTTTTTATCAAATGATAATAAAAAAATATGGTTTCCATTTATTGTAATAAATGGAATACTCAAAGAAATTATCGTTGCTAAAACATAGGCATAATATCTTTGTATTCTATGTGAAGTTTTTTTCACACTTACTGTTGATTCTTTCATAAAATTATCCTACTAATTTTTTTTCTATTATATATAAATCAAACTTATAATAAACATAAAAATATATAAGTTTGACTTATAATAGTCGATTTATAGGTTTTTTTATTTTGCTACTTTTATTTTTTAATATAGTATAGTTTAGATATTTGTCACCACTTTTTATTATTTCTGCCCTTTAACATTTACATACATATGAATAATATCAATTGCTGATGGAGTAATTCCCGATATTTCACTTGCATTGAATAATGTTGGAGGATTAAATTTTTGTAATTTTTCTACTACTTCATTTGACAATCCAGGGATTGCTTTATAATCAAAGTTTTCTGGGATTTTCATTTTAAGCATTTTTTTCATTTTATCAATTTGTTTTTGTTGTTTTACTATATATCTATAATATTTTGCTTCTATGATTATTTGCTCTTTTAAGTAGTCTTCTACATGGGCAAGGCTTGGTACAAGTTTATTAAATTTCTCTTTTGTAATAGTATTTCTTCCCACAAGGTCAATTAATAAAGCTCTATCTTTAATTTTATCTTCATCTAAAGATTCTAGTAATTCAAGGTTTTCTTTTTTTGATGTGAACCATTCTTGTGACATAAATTCAACAGCATCTTCTAGTGTTTTTCTTTTATGTTCAACTTTTTCTAATGTTTCATCATTTATTAGACCTAATTCATGACCATATTTTGATAATCTTAAATCAGCATTTTCTTCTCTTAGAAGAAGTCTATATTCTGCACGTGATGTAAACATTCTATATGGTTCATTTGTTCCTTTTGTAACTAAGTCATCAATTAGAACTCCAATATATGCTTCATCTCGTCTTAGTATAAATGGTTCTTTTTCATCAATTGCAAGTGATGCATTAATTCCTGCCATAAAACCTTGTGACGCAGCTTCTTCATAACCTGTAGTTGCATTTATTTGTCCTGCATTATAAAGGTTTTTTATTTTTTTTTTTTCAAGTGTATGTTTAAGTTCAGTTGGATCTACATAATCATATTCTATAGCATAGCCATATCTAATAATTTTTGCATTTTCTAAACCTTGGATTGAATGAATCATATCTTTTTGAACATCAATTGGAAGAGAAGTTGACAAACCATTTATATAATACTCTGTACACATTTGAGTTTGTGGTTCTAAGAACAATTGATGTCTTTCTCTTTCTGCAAATCTATTTACTTTATCTTCAATACTTGGACAATATCTAGGTCCTGAACCTTGAATTTGACCTGTGAAAAGTGGTGCTCTATCAAAGTTTGATGAAATAGTTCCATGTGTTCCTAAATTTGTATATGTAATATAACATGGATATTGTTTTGGATTAAAGTTTGATTTATCAGTTCTAAAAGAGAATGGAGTTGGTTTTTCATCTCCACCATGTGCTTCCATTACATCAAAATTTATAGATTTTGAGTCGATCCTTGCAGGTGTTCCTGTTTTAAGTCTTCCTACATTTAGTCCTAATTCTTTTAATTGAATTGAAAGTGTTGAAGATGGAAGTTCCCATGCACGTCCCGCATCATACGTATTTTCTCCGATATGAATTAGCCCTCTCATAAAAGTTCCAGTAGTAATAATCACTTTTCTAGCTTCAAATACTTCACCTAGTTTTGTATTTACACCATGAACTTCATTTCCATTTTTAACCAATAGTGAAGATACTTCATCTTGATAAACTTCTAAATTAGGAGTATTATGACAAACTTTTCTCATATACTCTCTATATTTATCCATATCAATTTGAGCACGGCTTCCTTGAACTGCTGCACCTTTTGATGCATTTAGTATTCTAAATTGAATACCTGTTGCATCAGTACAAAGTCCCATTTCTCCACCAATAGCATCAAGTTCTCTTACTAAGTGACCTTTTGCAAGTCCACCAATAGCAGGGTTACATGAGGCTGCACCTATTTGCTCAACTAACATTGTAATAAGTAGGGTTTTTTTACCCATTCGTGCTGCGGCTAAAGAGGCTTCAATTCCTGCATGTCCCCCACCCACAACGATAATATCGTAATTCATAATTATCCTATCTATCATAGCTCTTATGGCTGTTTTTATTTTTCTATATTGAAAAGTTTTTAAAATTTGATTATATCTTTTATGAAAGTGTAAAAATTAGCTTCTCAATAATTTTTCGGTATTATACCAAATATTTCGAACTTTACTACAATTTTGCTAAAGGATTTATGTGTTTACTGGACTAATTCGTGAAATGGCTGAGGTTTTAAGCTTAAAAAATAGTTTTTTAACTTTAAAAGCCAAATACTCACCAAAAATTGGTGATTCAATTGCTGTCAATGGCGCATGTCTTACTGTTGTAAGGGTTTCAAGTGATACTTTTTCTGTGGAACTGTCTCCCGAATCACAACAAGTACTTGCTATGGAAAATTATAGAGGAAAAGTTCATATTGAGCCTGCTATGATGATGGGAGATAGATTTGAAGGGCATATTGTCCAAGGTCATGTTGACTGCTTAGGAACAATATCAACTATAAAAAACAATGGAAATTCTACAGATTTTTTTGTTTCTTTACCTAATGAATATATAAAATATATCATTCCAAAAGGAAGTGTAACTATTGATGGGGTATCTTTAACTGTAAATGAAGTGTTGAAAGATTCATTTAGACTTACTATTATTCCTCATACAATTGAAAATACACTTTTCAAAAGATATAAAGTTGGAACAAAAGTAAATCTTGAAACTGATATGTTTGCTAGATATGTTTATAATATGTTTAAAGGTGAAAATTCAAAACTGTCTTGGGGTGATGTTGATAATATAATGGCAAGATATTAGAAGATGAAAAGACGAGAATTTATAGTTGCAACTTCTATATTAGGAGTTAGTACTGCTTTAAATTCAAAAGAAATTCAAAATGACAATACTCTATCTTGGTTGATTATTGATAATGTATTTGATATTTTATTTCCTAAAACTAAATCAATGCCAAGTGCAAAAGAGTTTGGAGCCACATTTTACTTGCAAATAAATTCAAAACACGAAACTTTTGATAAAGAGGATATGGATTATATTCTACAAGGTGCGCTGGATTTTAATGATGCTTTCCCTTCTTTTCTAAAAAGTAATCAAGAAGAAAAAAATAGAATAATCAAAGAAACAAATAGTAGTGAATATGGTGAATCTTGGCTTACAAAACTTGTATATTATGGAGTGGAAGCTATGCTTTCTGATCCAATATATGGTGGAAATAAAAATGAAATAGGCTGGAAAAGTTTAAATCATAAAACTGGACGCCCACAACCAAAATATAAGTATGCAAAAGTTGTATGATGAAATATGATATTTGTATAATAGGAAGTGGAGCAGGGGCTGGACCAATAGCTTATGAGCTTACAAAAATTGGCAAAAAAGTTTTGATTTTAGAAAAAGGCCCTATTTATAGTGAAAAAGATTTTTCTAAAGATGAGATTGCCTTTGTGCGAAGAAATATTATAACACCAAATTTAAAAGATGAGTATCATGTTATTGAAGAGTTTATAGATGGCTCTTGGCAAAAATTTCCTACTTATGAAACTGGTTGGAGTTTTTGGAATGGTAATATTTTAGGCGGTTCATCAAATTTTATGAGTGGTTACTTTCATAGATTAAAGCCAAATGATTTTAGATTAAAAACTAGCTATGGAGAAATCAAGGGTGCAAATGTTGTTGATTGGCCAGTTTCATATGATGATATGGAGCCATATTATACAAAAGTAGAATCAGAAGTTGGTGTTTCTGGAAAAGTTACAGAGTATAAACATCTTGAACCTCGAAGTAAAAAAGAGTATGCATATTCTGCTTTAGAAGAACATCCTATAGTAAAACTTTTTGACAAAAGCTGTGAAGAGTTAAACTTTAGTTCATATAAAGTTCCTCGAGCTATTATCTCAAAACCAAAAGATAATAGAAATGCTTGTTATTATTCTAATTATTGTGGTTCATATCCTTGTACAAGTGGTGCGAAAGGAAGTTCAAGAGCTTCATTATTAGTAGCAGCTTTAAAAACGGGGAATCTTTCAATAAAAGCGGATTCTTTTGTATATAAACTTGATAGTGATAAAGCAAAAGTTACTAAGGCTTATTATTTTACAAAAGAGGGTCAAAGAAAAGAGGTTGAAGCTAAACTTTTTGTTCTTGCAGCTCAAGCAGTTGAGAGTTCAAGACTTCTTTTAAATTCTAAAAATGAGTATTTCCCAAATGGCTTGTCTAACTCTTCAAATGAACTTGGAAAGAATATGATTTTTACAGGTGGAGGAATTGGTAGTGGAGAGTTTGATGAATCAGATTTACCAAAAGATGAACTTTTTACCCAAGGATTATTTGTAAATAGAGAACTTAAAGATTGGTATTATACAAAAGATTTTAAAGGTGGAACCGTAGATTTTCTTCTTGAACATGCAAATCCAATAAGACGTGCTAATATTTTGAAATATGATGATAATGGGAACTTACTTTTTGGAAAGGCTTTACAAGATAAGTTATATAAAAATTTTACAACAAAACGAGTATTGAATTTTGAAGTATTTACTGACTGGATGCCAAATGATAACTGTTTTGTAAGTGTTGATGAAAAGTATAAAGATAAATATGGAATTCCTGTTGCAAATATAAGAATTGGTGCAAATAAACAAGATGTAAAAGTAGGTAATTTTTTAGCAAAAAAAGCTATAAAAGTTTTAAAACAAATGGGTGCAAAAAATATTGATGTAAATATTTCACCTTTACCCTCTGCTAATTTGCAAGCTGGTGGTTGTAGATTTGGAGATGATCCCAAAACATCTGTTTTAAATAAATATTGTCAAAGTCATGATTTGAAAAATTTATTTGTTACAGATGGAAGTTTTATGCCAACAGGAGGAAGCGTTCCCCACACTTGGACAATATATGCGAACTCTTTTAGAGTAGCTGATTATATTAAAACTATTTTATAGTTGGAAGCAAGTATTTAACTAAGTCTTTAATCTCTTCTGGACCTGTTTGACAACAACCACCAATCAAAGTTGCACCTTGTTTATTCCAAAGATGAGCCATTTTCCCAAATTCTGCATTTGTATTACTATCTTCCCATTTTTTTGTTATAGGATTATATTCTGAACCACCATTTGGGTAAATAACTATTGGTTTGTTACATACTTGTTTTGTTTTTTCTATTAGAGGTGAAATAAATTGTGGTGCAGTACAATTTATACCTACCGCACTTATATGATTTTGATCATTCAACCAAGACATACATTTTGTAATTTCATCACCACTATTTATATGAGTTCCATCTTTTGCACTAAAAGTTATCCATGAAGCAATATTTTTATCTTTTAATAAATCACTTAATATTTGTGCTTCTTTTAGTGTTGGAATAGTTTCACAAGCTAAAATATCAGGAGAAGTTTCAATGATAACATCAAGTCTTCTTTTATGAAATTCTTTTAACTCTTCATCTGTAATACCATAATTTCCACTATATTCTGAACCATCAGCTAAATATGCGCCATAAGGACCTATTGAAGCTGCAACAAGAGGTTTGATTCTGTTTTCTTTGTCTTCTACAGTATTCCAATAATCATCTCTTGTCTTTTGTGCTAGGGTTATTGCTGACTGTATAAGTTCTTTTGCTTTTCCTTCTGTGAAACCTTTTTTGATAAAACCTTCATAACTAGCTTGGTAACTAGCTGTTATAATACAATTTGCTCCTGCTTCTAAATATTCTTTATGAACTAGTGCAATGGCATCAGGGTTTTCATTTAAAAATTTTGCTGACCAAAGAGAATCATTTACATCGTAGCCTTTTTTTTGTAGTTGAGTTCCTAATGCACCGTCAATTATAAATACATTTTGTTTTTCAAGTATTTGTGTTATTAAATTCATTTTTGCTCTTTTTTTATTTTCTCTAGTGCTTTTTTATCTTCTATAATCTTTTTATAAACAAAAAAAGATTTTTGTTTTAATACATCAGCATAGGGTTGGATAATTGCTTCTTGGATATCTTGCATTTTTCTAATACCAATTACTTTTCCAACTTTTAACCCTTCGAAAAAGATGTTATCCATTCCTGAAGTTATAACTTCATCACCTTCTTTAATTTCAAACCAGATAGGAATAAATTTAGCTACTAAATAATGACCTTCTTTTGAAGAATGAATAATTCCAGGAGCCTTTTTTTCTCCTACAAAAATCGAATAATTTGCTTTTTCATTGCCATTTAAAAGTGCTTTTGCTCTACCGTCTTGATTTACTACAATTCCTGCTGCATATTCATCAGAAATAATACCTAGAATAGAATCATCTTTTTTTTCAAAATCTATCCATACTTTTGTAAAGTCATCAAAATTTATATAAGAGAGTACTTTTGTAAATTTTATTTGTTCGGTTGTAGAGTTTGGAGTTTGAATAGTTTTTAGAATAGAATCTAAATTGTTTTTAGTTGTTTTGTAAAATAATTTATATTTCTTTAATTCATTATTTTCTTTTTGAAGTATTTCTATTTGTTTTGCTTGAGAAAAATATTTATCGATATTTGTTTGTACTGAAAGGGCAGTTTCTACATAAACTTTTTTTATTGATTCAAAAGGATTCATAATCTTTGTGACAGCCTTGTCTATATCGAAAATATAGGCAAGACTAATCCCAAGAAAAAGAATTAAGAAAAGGAATTTATTCATTAGTAATTAATTTAAGTAATGCTTCCTGATCTAATACATTGCTTGTACCATAAGCAACAGCTAATAAAGGTTCATCCGCAACTCTAACTGGAAGTTTAATAATATCTGCTAAGTATTTATCTAATCCACGAATAAGTGCTCCTCCACCAGTAAGAATAACACCATTGTCAACAACATCTCCTGCTAAATCAGGTGGCATTTCTTCTAATACTGAAGGAACAGCTGAAACAATCTCTCTAAGAGGTTCTTTTATTGCTGTTCTAACTCCTTCACTTCCTAATTCAATAGTTGAAAGTAATCCTGAATTATCTCTACCTTTAACTTTTATTTTAAGTTCTTGATCTTGTTTAATTGCTGAACCTATTTCTATTTTGATATTTTCAGCAGTTCTTTCTCCAATATAAAGATTATAGTTTTGTCTAACATAATCAATAATTGCTTTATCAAATCTATCTCCCGCAACTTTTATAGATTTTGAAAGTACTAGTCCTCCAAGTGAAGTAACACCAATTTCTGTTGTACCTCCACCAATATCTACTACTACATAACCAGAAGGATCAGATACTGGAATTCCTGCACCTATAGCTGCTGCCATTGGTTCTTCTACTAAAAATACTTCTCTTGCTCCGGCGCTTAAAGCTGATTCTTTTACTGCTTTTCTTTCTACTTGTGTAATTCCATATGGAATACAAATAATAATTCTAGGTCTAATAAATGATTTTCTTGAATGTGCTTTTTCAATGAAATATCTAATCATTCTTTCAGTCATTTCAAAATCTGCAATAACTCCATCTTTCATTGGCCTAACAGCTGTGATATTTAAAGGAGTTTTACCAATCATTTGTTTTGCTTCTTGTCCAACGGCTAAAATTTTATCTTTTCCGTATCTATCTTTTTGCACTGCAACAACTGATGGTTCATTAATAATAATACCTTTTCCTTTAACAGAAACGATAGTATTAGCAGTTCCTAGGTCAATTGCCATATCATTAGAGAACATACCTATTAGTTTGTCTAAAAACATTCTTATCCTTCTTATCTTATGCTATTTTGGGTTCTTTTTCTTTTGTTACAACATCTTTTGTGATAGTAATTGTTTTATCTTTAAATGTTGGTAAATCATACATAATATCAAGCATAATATCTTCTAAAATTGAACGAAGACCTCTTGCTCCTGTTTTTCTTTCAATTGCAAGTTTTGCAATCTCTTTTAATGCAGCTTTTTCAAATTTTAGTTTTACATTATCCATTTCAAAAAGTTTTATATATTGTTTAATTAATGCATTTTTTGGTTCTGTCAAAATATGAATCATATCATCTTCAGAAATTTCATTTAATGTAGCAATCATATGCAGTCTACCAATTAATTCAGGAATTAATCCATATTTTACTAAGTCATGAGCTTCTACATCGGCAATTATATTTCCATCAACCTTACTTTGTTTTTCTTGGTTGAAACCTAAAATATTTCCACCTTTTTTCTTTTTGATAATATCTTCAAGACCATCAAAAGCTCCACCACAAATAAATAAAATATTTGTAGTGTCTACTTGAATAGCATCTTGTCCAGGATGTTTTCTTCCACCTTTTGGAGGAACATTAACTGTTGCCCCTTCAACGATTTTAAGTAGTGCTTGTTGTACACCTTCTCCTGAAACATCTCTTGTAATAGAACGGTTTTCACTCATTCTTGCTACTTTATCAACTTCATCAATAAAAATAATACCTGTTTCTGCTTTTTTTACATCTCCATCTGCTGCTTGAATAAGTCTAGTAACAACATTCTCAACATCATCACCAACATATCCAGCTTCTGTTAGAGAAGTAGCATCTGCAATAGCTAAAGGTACATCAAGATATTTTGCAATAGTTTGCGCCAAAAGTGTTTTCCCTGAACCTGTTGGTCCAATTAAAAGTACATTTGATTTATTAATCTCTGTATCATCATCTATTTCATTGTGTCTAAAAATTCTTTTATAATGATTATAAACAGCAACTGAAAGAACTTTTTTAGCTCTATTTTGTCCTACTACATAATCATCTAAAATTTCTTTTAATTGTGCTGGAGTTCTGAGTTGAACAGGAGCACTCTCTTCTTTTTTTGTCTCGCTATCTACAAGATCAGGTTCTTTCCCTGATACCATAATTTCATGTGCCGCATTAACACAAGCTTTGCATATTGAGGCATTATCCCCAGAAATTATTGGGTTATCGTGGGAATCTGCTGTTCCACAAAAATCACATTCAAGTTTACTCATATAAAATGTCCTATTTTCTATTAAATGGTATTCCACGTTTTGTAGCAATTACAAAGTTTGCTAGTTCGTGAACATACTGATTGTCGTTTGTTTCTAATAATTCTTTAGCTACATCAGAAATTGCATTTCCTGATTCAAAAATTGCTTTATAAGCTTTTTTTACTGCGTCAATATCAGATCGCTCTTTAAATCTTCTTCTTAGGCCATTTAAATTTAAACCTCTAAGAACTGCACGATTTCCTTCTGCTAGGCAAAATGGTGGTATATCTTGGGTTACAACTGAACCACCTGCAACCATTACATTTGACCCAATTTTACAAAATTGGTGAATAGGTGTTAATCCACCTATTACTACATTGTCATCAATTTCTACGTGTACTGCAAGTGTCGCTACATTTGCAAATACACAATTGTTTCCAACTATAACATCATGTGCTACATGAGTATATCCCATAAAAAGGTTATTGTCTCCAATTTTAGTAATTGAACCTCCCCCTATTGTTCCTGGGTTAAATAGCGTATATTCTCTAATTTTATTATTATTACCAATGACTAATTCAACATCTTCACCATTATACTTTAAATCTTGAGGAATTGTACCAATTGCGGCATGTGAAAAAATTTGATTATTTTCACCAATTGTAGTTTTCCCCTCAATTACTGTATGTGATGCAATAGTTGTATTATCACCTATTTTTACATCTTTACCAATAATTGTAAATGCACCGATAGTGATATTATCACCAAGCTGCGCACCATCCTCGATTATTGCTGTTTTATGAATATTATTCATTTCTTACCTATTATTTTTGTCATAAAATTTTAGTTTATTATTTATCAACTATCATTGCTTTTAATTCAGCTTCAGCAACAAGTCCATCATCTACGTAAGCTTTTCCATCAAGTACGATTAAGTTTCCTCTTAATTTTTTAACTTCAATTCTATATTCTAATTTATCACCAGGTCTTACTGGAGTTCTAAATTTCGCTTTGTCAATACTCATAAAGTAGATTACTTTATTTTTAAGTTCTTCTGCAGTTAAATCATTGCTTTTAAGTGCAAGTATCCCACCTGCTTGTGCCATACCTTCAAGAATCATAACTCCTGGGTAAATTGGATGACCGGGGAAGTGTCCTTGGAAAGCTGGTTCACTAATTGAAATATTTTTGTAACCAATAATATTTTTACCTTTTTCCATATTAGTAATTCTATCTACTAATAAAAGTGGGTATCTATGAGGTAAAATTTCTTGAATTTCAATAATGTCTAACATTCTTATATCCTATATCTTTGTGTGTGTTTTAAAAAGTCATATATTTTAGCGAAAAAACAATTAGTTTTGAATTATATTAGCAACATTTTGTGAGCTACCAAATTGTAAGTAGTCTCTGAGTATTTGTGAATTTGTTAAATAATCATTTCTATTCATATTTTTATATTCATTTATCAAGTTCTCAAAATTTACGTCTTCTTGGAAAAATTCTTTATGAATAGCTTCCTTTCCCATTTTATAAAAGAATATATTCGCAAGACCAATAAAAGGCAGTTTTACAAACTTTCTACCTATATAATAATCTAGTTTTTTAGCAACATAAGACATTACAAAAGGGGTACCAATTATAGATGCCTCTAAGGTAGCCGTACCTGAGCATATAAATCCAAATTCTGCTTCTTTTAAAGTTTTATGTGCATCATTTGAAATTGTAAAATTTGATATATCTCCATAAGTTTTTTTTATATATGTATCATCAAATTTTGAAGGAATTATTAGGATGTGTTCTTTATTTTTTATTTCACGTGATAGTTGTCTAAATACGTCCATATGATTAACAATCTCAGTTTTTCTACTTCCTGGCATATATATGATTTTATTTGTATTTTCTAAAGTTGTTTTATATGCACTAATTTCATCTAAAAGTGGGTGACCTACGTAGGTGATTTTTTCTTTATCTTTGTACATTTCATTCTCAAATGGAATAATTGAGCATAGTTTAGTACAATATTTTTCAAGTTTTTGAACTCTTTTTTTCTTCCAAGCCCAAGCTTGAGGAAGTATATAATAGATAATTTCTTTATTTGGGTATCTTTGTTTTAATTTTTTTGCAAGGGGAAGATTAAATCCTGAGCTGTCCATTAGTAAAACTTTGTCACAATCGTTTGCTAATTCTACGAGTTCATCTCTAAGACGGAAAAAAAATCTTAGTTTTTTTATTGCATCAACAAAGCCCATAATAGCTAAATGTGTCAAATCGTATAAAGGATCACCAAGTTCTTTATCAAAAACTCCAAGAAGTTCCACATCATCATGTAGATATTTTTTTAACTCTTTAAGATGTATATTTGAGGAGGTTTCCATTGCACAAACTAAAAGTTTCATATAATCACTTCTTTTACATCTTCATATGTTAGTGCATTTAGTTCAATTTCATATTTACCATCAATGACTTCATCTACAACAACAATAGCTGAAAGACCGTAAGGATTAGATGTGATAGCATGTCTGATATTTAGCTCAGATTCATAAGTAGGGGGATTAAACATTAAACTTTTAACACTTTTGTATGAGCTATTTCCTAGTTCATTAAATATTTCTAAGCTCAATACTTTTACTTCATCTCGATTTAGATAAGCAATTTCATCTTTTTCATACACTATTCTACCATTCATTCTTTTTCCGTTTAATGTTGAATAGCAAAGAAAATAAGAGGGTACAATTTTTTTATTAATTTTTGTTGTACCACTTAAAAGTCTATAATTTAGAAATCTTTGTTTTATGATTTTATATGGAATATTTTGTTCTTCCATTTCATCTCTTTTTTTATATAACTCAAGTCTACTCTCTATTGATTCTGGAAGTATTTGATTTGATATGGGACTAAACATTTCATCCATGATTTTATTTTGTTGCTCACGTTGGGCTGTAAGTCCAAAAAGACAACCACAATAATTTTGTCTATAAAGAGAATTTTCTTTTACAACTTCTCCTTGAAGTTGGCTTCCTTGACCACTTCTATAATCTTTAAATATAAATTGGCAAGGATATTTTGAAGATAATTCTGCTCCAATTTTTTCTAACTTATCTTGAGACTTTTTAGGAGAGATTAGTAAAGTTGTAGTAAATTTATCATGACCTAATTCAATAGCTTTTTTTACAGTTGTTTCTAATCTATCATCAAAACATACTGTACATCTATCTCCCTTTTCAGGTTCATTTTCTAAGCCTTTAACTTTTTTTAACCACTCTTCTAAATTGTATGGCCCTTCAAGAAGTTCAATTCCAAGTTTCTTACAAGAGTATTCAACATCTAAATATCTTAGACGATATTCGTTATATGGATGAATATTTGGGTCATAGAAAAATCCAACAATTTTTTCATTTGGATACTCTTTTTGAATTTCTTCCAAAAAATAGTGTGAATCTACAGCGCAACAGATATGTACTAACAAATATAACCTCGATTTTATAATTTATCTAATTTAGAGTATTATAGTGAAAATTTTTAAAACAAAGGATAAGAGATTAAAAAATTAATTCTTTTTTTACCTTTTCTTTTACTTTTTATAGGATGTTCTTTTACTCAGCCAAAAGTCGTTTCAAGTGCAACAATTTTGATAAAAACTCCAAGCATGAAGTTTTATGATAAAGGTTTTATAACAAAGTTTAAAGATTATACAAAAGTACAAGTCTTTTCTGCTGGGACTTCGGTTTTAAGTCTGAAAATTTACGATAATCAAATATGTAAAGATACTTTTTCTTGTCAAAGTTTAAAATCATTTAACAATGAATTTTTAGATAAAAGTTATGATGATGGTTTTATAAAAGAACTTTTTGATAAAGAAGATAAAGAGATTATTCATCGAGATAAGAAGAATAAAATTTTAATAAAAATCAAAAAAGATTAATAGTACAATCCCAAAAAAGTATTAAGGAATTTTAATGAAATATGTTGGAGCACATGTAAGTGCCAGTGGTGGAGTTTTTAACGCGCCAATAAATGCAAGTGCAATAGGAGCAAAAGCTTTTGCTCTTTTTGTAAAAAATCAAAGACAATGGGCAGCAAAAGATTTTGATACAAAAACTTTAGATAAATGGTTTGAAGAGTTTGAAAAATGTGGAATAGAAGCAAAACATATTTTGCCTCACGACTCTTATCTTATAAATCTTGGACATCCAGAAGAAGATAAAAGAGAAAAATCTTTAAATGGTTTTATTCACGAGATTCAAAGATGTGAAATCCTAAAACTTGATAGGCTAAATTTTCACCCAGGAAGCCACCTAAGAAAAATAAGTGAAGATGAGTGTTTAGATAGAATAGCACTATCTCTTAATCAAGCAATTGATGCTACAAGTGATATAAAAATGGTTATAGAAAATACAGCTGGTCAAGGAAGTAATTTAGGATATAAGTTTGAGCATTTAGCACATATTATTGATAAAGTAGAAGATAAAAGTAGAATTGGAGTTTGTATAGATACTTGCCATATGTTTACTGCTGGTTATGATATAAGAACAAGAGAAGCCTACGATAAAACGTGGAAAGAGTTTGATGATATAGTTGGACGAGAGTATCTAATGGGAATGCACCTAAATGACTCAAAACCAGAACTAGGAAGTAGAGTAGATAGACACGATTCTTTAGGAGTAGGAAAAATTGGTTGGGATGCTTTTAAATTTATTATGAATGATGAAAGAATGGATGATATACCGATGGTTTTAGAGACAATTAATGAAGAGATTTGGGCGGAGGAGATAGAATCTCTCTATAATCTCGTTGAGAAATAAAGACTTATTTTAATAAGCATATTTCTTCATATCTCTGCGTTAAAAAAGAAAAGGTTTTAGTCAATTACTCCAAGTAAGCTCCTACAAACCTTTTCTTTTTCGCCTTGATTTATTTTGAAATCTACTTATTTATTGAATTTTTAAACAATAAAAATATATAATATAATTATGTATATAATCTTAAAAACAAAATTAAGTTCACTTAAAGAACTAGTAAGTTATAATTCCTTTAACACACCCTTTCCACCTCTTAATAATGTGCCAACGAAGGGGTTTTCTTAGATGGCTGATTTTCACGAACAACTCCAAACTGTAAAAAATCAAAAAAATACATATCGAAAAGAGTTTAAAACTTTTGACGAACAACTGCAAATTTTAAAAAAAAGAAAACTTAATATTTCAAATGATTTTTATGTTTTATCGAAATTAGAGAGAATAAATTATTATAGACTAAGTGCTTATTTCTGACTTAATAGTAAAAACGGGTGCATAAAATAGCTCTTAAACTATGGTATATTGGTAGTAAACAAAGGTTAATTTACAAATGGCTGTAAAAAAACT
>PKUJ01000034.1 GCA_002869565.1 Arcobacter sp. | reverse complement strand
TTCTACTTCTGGAACTCCTCCATATGGAACTGTCCCTACTACGCTTCCATCAAATGGTGATGTTACTTCTATTGTACTCATTCTTTTCCTTCTTTGTTTAATTTATATATTATAACATACACTGTTTTTTAGCTAATAAATCATTTAAGATTGAATGATTTAAAGAATAATCAACAGCTAAATCAATAAGGTGAACACCTTTTCCATTTACACACTTTTCTAATATTTCAGCAAAATCTTCACATGAAGTTGGTCTATAGCCTTTTGCTCCAAAAGATTCAGCAAATTTTACGAAATCTGGGTTACCTAAATCAAGCCCAAAGTTATCAAATCCCATACCAGATTGTTTCCATTTAATCATTCCATATGCATTATCATTAAGAATAACTACTGTCATATCAAGACCAAGTCTTACTGCTGTTTCCATTTCTTGATCATTCATCATGAATCCACCATCACCACATACCGCAACAACTTTTGAATTAGGATTAACCATTTTTGCAGCCATCCCTGAAGGAAGCCCCGCACCCATAGTTGCAAGAGCATTATCTAATAATAGTGTGTTTGGTTTAGCACATCTATAGTTTCTTGCAAACCAGATTTTATAAACACCATTATCAAGTGTAACAATATCATCATCACTTGTTAGAGTTTGTCTAATTGTTCTTACCGCTTTTTGTGGTAAAATTGGGAATCTTGTATCTCCAAAGTATTTACCAAGTCTTGTTCTAATCTCTTCAGCTAATCTAATATAGTATTCGAAGTCCCAGTGCTCCTGTTTAGAAATATTATTTGTGATTTTTTCTATATTTGTAGCAATATCTCCTATAACATCTAAATGTGGGAAATAAGTATCATCAACTTCAGATGGAAAGAAGTTTAGGTGGATAACTTTTGTAGCTCCTTCTGAATTTTCCATAAAAAATGGTGGCTTTTCAATTACATCGTGACCAACATTAATAATTAAATCAGATCTTTCAATTGCACAGTGAATAAAGTCATCTTTAGACAATGCAGCAGTTGATAGACATAGTTTGTGGTTTTCATCAATTACCCCTTTACCCATTTGAGTAGAGAAGAATGGAATTCCAGTTTCATTAACAAATTCTGTAAGTGCAGTAGACATTTCGCCTCTATTTGCAGCATTACCAACACATAATAGTGGTCTTTTTGCTTTTTCAATCATCTTAATTGCATCAGCAATTGCTTTTTTATTAGCTTGCGGATATTCGAACTCTTGAACTGGATAGATGTTATCATCTACATCTTCTTCTGCAGAAATGTCTTCAGGAAATTCAATATGTACAGCACCAGGTCTTTCAGTTGTAGCAATTTTGAATGCTTCTCTAATCATTGAAGGTACATTATTGCCATTTACAACTTGTTTAGCATACTTTGTCATTGGTTTCATCATTCCAACAATGTCAATAATCTGAAATCTACCTTGTTTAGATTTTTTAATTGGTTTTTGACCTGTAATCATTAATAGTGGCATTGCCCCAAGTTGTGCATAAGCTGCTGCTGTTGCAAAGTTAGTAGCTCCAGGGCCAAGTGTTGAAATACATACACCAACTTTCCCTGTTAGCCTTCCATAAGTTGCAGCCATAAAACCTGCACCTTGTTCATGTCTTGTTAAAATCAGTTTAATTTTATCTGATTTTCTAAGAGCTTCTAATAAGTCTAGATTTTCTTCCCCTGGAATACCAAAAATATATTCAACACCTTCATTTTCTAACGCTTTTATAAATAAGTCTGACGCGTTCATCTTTTCTCCATTTTTTTTAATAAATTATATATCGAAGTTTCTCACAAATTCTTTTAAATAGTTGTTAAGTAATCAAATTATTTCGTTAAGATGTAACAATTTTAAAATAAATGCGAATAATCGACACAGTCGAGGCTTCAATATTATATTTAGTTTAAATATCTAGATTAGAATTAATAATAAAGATTATTAATGAATCTTTAAATTTATTAATTTTTAGTCTTAATCCTTAGTATTTTTAATTGTGGCAAATTTGAATTATTAACCTGAATTATAAACTCATCATTGTCATATCTTAATGATACATATGCCTCTATGTCATTTGGATTTTTTAATAAGTATACATTGTTTCTATCATAAGCAATATCAGAAAAATTTAATTTTGCGTATTGTGTTTGTAGTTCTTTTTTTATACTAGAAAAAGTAACATTATGTTGATCATGTATTACAATTTTATGTATACGTTTTCTTGTAGTTTCAGTTATTTCTCTTGTTGATATACTATTTTCTTTTCTTATTTTGTTTAAAGGTTGGGTTTTTATGTATATGTATGCACTAGATAAAGCACTAACTATAAATACCATTATAAATACATCTAATAAAGAGTATAAAATTACTAAATGAGGTGAAACCAATTTTATTAAGAATTCTATTGTAATGCTATATATAAAACCGACACTAAATGCAAAAATACTTGGAAAAATTATGATAGTAAATAAAGTTAAAAATGTATGATTTTTTGTGTATTTCCAAGCTTGAAAAAAAGACATTTTTTCATCACATGCTAAAGCTGGAAAAATAAAAGAGAGTCTAGAAAATAAAATTAGAGCTAAAACAATTGTAATATATGGACCTATTATTGGAATAAAAAAAGTAGGTATTGTAGGAATCAAAATAATAATAATCAATAATATACTTTTAAACAAAAAATTAAGTTCTCTTAATCCAAATATATACGAACCAAGTTTAGGAACAGAATCTTTCCCTAAAATTATTACTCTATGAGTAGTAATAGCTACAGAAATATTAGCTAAAATTAGTAGAAATAACAGAAGAAAAGAGGGGCCAAAAGTTTTAATGTTTATATTATTAGCATTTAATTGAATTATTATTTCTGAACTTATAAATTGAGGTATAAAATAATTTATACTTGACATAAGTAAAATAGGAATAAATAGTTTTTGAACTAAGTTATTAGAATTTTTAAATATAGCATCAAATGTATTAACAATGATTTTTTTATGCAATCTTATAATCCAATAATAATTTTTTGGATTATAGTTAAAATAAGATTAAAACTTATTTAAAAGTGAAATAATTATATTTCACTTTTAATTTGTTCTAAATCTTCAATTTTTTTGATATATTCTTCTTTTTTAGATTCAACGAAATCGATTCTATCTGCATTAATTTCAAGGTATTGATTTTTTGAATATTGAATAATTTTAAACAAGTAGTTTCTTTTTGAAGTTAAAAAATCTTCAATTTTTTCGAATCCAAAATTAGCTTTTAATTTAGTGAGTATTTCATCTTCTCTTGGATGGTAAACAGAAAATCTTGTAGGTTCTTTTTCATAAAGTGAAACTGATTCAGAAATCTGTTGTTCAAAATGAGCAATAGTTGCTTGAGTGGTTTGGATGTAAGAGTATGAAAGTGCACCATTAAAGTATGCAAATTTCTTTCTTAGAGCGGAAATATTTTCTAAAATTGCTCTGTGGTAGTCTCTTAAAACATTTTCATATACTTTTGCAGCGAAGTGCCTTGTTGAAGAAAATTCTAAGTCAGATGATATTTCTCTATGTTTTCTTATTAGTTCATATGGTTCTTGCCATCTATGAATATTATTTTTAATATCTCTATAAACATTTCTATATGCTTCGTCAGAATTAAGTTCAATTGTTTTTAATTGTTTAATTGCTTTTTTAAACATCTTATCTACAGTTTGATCGTCATAGAAAAGATTTTTGTAAACATTATCTGAATCAATCCAATAGGTTTCATACTCTATCTTTTCAAAGTTATCTTTACTCAAAAAACCACCTTTTTTTTCAAAGCGATGCGCTTTTTGTTTTTTTATACTTTTATATGTCTCATGGGCTATTTTTTCCATAATGGCTTCAAGTGAATTATATATTCCAAATAGTTCTTTAGAATAAGTTTTATGTATATTTTCAAAATCTTCCAATATCGCATCTTCAGAGTTTTTTAGAATTTCACATAAAGAATTATAAACACCAATTATTGTTTCATACTCTTTAATTAAAATATCACAAATACCTTTTAAATCTTTTTTAATTGCAAACTCTTTTGATTCAGCAGCTTGAGGTCTAATAGTATTTTCAATAAACATAAGAACTTCATTAATATTAGACTCTTTAAGCAGCTTCATATCTCCGGACATATCTTTATTTTGTATTTCACTTATCTCTTTATGAAAGTTATTAAATTTTTCACTGAAAAATTCTAAAGAATTAACATCGATATTTTTGTTTAGTTCTTTTTTGAACTCTTTTGTAATAAAGTCAAATCTGTCATCTAACAAGACACGTTTTTGTTGTTGTCTTGAATCAAGAGCTTGTTTCGCTGATATAGGAGTTACTTGAGAAAAGTATTTTGAAAATTTTTCACTTACATATTTTGTAGTTGTTTCAATTTGTTCTGGTGTAAATTTATCTTTTTGATTAAGTACACAAAGGGACTTATTTTTAAATTGCTCCATATATTCTTCAAGTACTTCAGCTTCTGACATTTTCCCTGCATTATCAATAAGTGTTAACCAAATGATTCCGCCAACATCTCTTAATACTTTTCTTGTAGTATCTGTATCACTTTGAGATTGTGAATTTAAACCAGGTGTATCTACAAATGAAATATCTTTTAGAATATCCATTGGAGCATAAAGAGTAAGATATTTTATATCATGCATTTCATCTTGTCTTTGGTCAGTAAAATCAGAAATTGCTTCAATTGGTGCATACTCTTGTGCGCCAGAATAGTAAGTTATTTTTAATTTATACTCTTCACCATAATTAATAAAATTTACTTTTGATGTAACTGGTGTAATCCCCGTAGGTAAAATATTTCTCGAAAGTAGGGCATTTAGAAATGTTGATTTACCTGATGAAAATTGCCCAGTAATTGCAACTTCCATTGGATATCGAGCTCGTCTTATTTGCTTGTCTAAGATAGATTTTAATTGTACTGATGGAAAAAATTTTGGATCTAATAGTTTTGCACTAATTTTTTTTATATCTCCAACTAAACCTTTTTCATACTCCTCTTCTCTTTTAACAAATTTTTCAATGTATTCTTTTACAAAACTATTTAAGATACTCATGATTTAAGTCCTTTATTTATAGTTTCAAGTTTTTTTATTTTTTTGTGGATGGTAATTGTTATTTCTTCTTTATTTATTTCATTTTCTTCAAAACTAGAAATTCTATTTTGAAGCGATTTTTCATCTTTTTTTAATTTATGTTCAAAAACTTTTAATGGTTCAGCAATCTCTTTAAAGAAATTTTCTATTAATATTTGAGAAATAGTGTTAGCTTTTTCTTTTATATTTTTCTCAATTGGTTCGAACTCTTCTTTGATAAAAATATCTATATTTCTGTCAAGTTCTGGCAATTTATTAGCTTTACTTTTGGATACTTCATTTATAATTTTTGAAATTAAAACATCATTTGAAGAAGTCAAAAAACCTGATTTAAAATCATCTTGAAAAAATCCTCTAGCATCAAAGTTATCATTTTTATGCCCAATTACAAAGCCTAAGTCTTGGTACTTTTGTTCACAAATTTCACCTATACTTTGAGATTTTTTAATAAATTTATATCTATAGTCTCTAATCACATCTATGATTCCATCTTTTATTGCAGTCTCTACAATAGTTTTTATTCTAGAATTTTCAGGTTTTTTCTTCGTTTTTTCAAAAGAGTACTTAACATCAGAAAAAACTCTTTGTTTTATAACATTTTGTAAGTCAATTAGTTCTGTTGTTAAGAAACTTTCTAGTGTTTCAATGTAGTTTTTGGCATCATTTTTGTAAATATTTATATCTTCATTTATTGTCTTAAAAATTTTCTCATTGGTGTCTTTTTTTCTATTGAAATCCTCTAAATCTGCTTCTAATTCTTCTTTTGATTTTGATAATAAAACCAATTCATAATGAAAAGACTTTAACTCTTTTTCAATTACTTTTATAATTTGAGTTTTTGCGCCTTTTATAATTAAATCAGACTTACTAGATTGGCTACCAAATAGTGTTTCATCTAAGTATTCTTCTATTTCTAAAATACCTGTATCTTCTAGGTTATAACCTGCTTTGATAGCTTCTTTACTTCTGCCGGTTCTATGTAGTAGGGCCATTTTCCCAGAAATTGGAATAAATTTGATGCTATTTAAAATATAATCTAACTTACTATCTTTATTTTGGGCTTTTAGTTGTCTTTCAATTGATGATTTAGTGTATGTAATTACTTCTTCTAGTTGTTCTTTGGATACAGTATCTGCTCTTGTAATAACAATTAAAAGCTTAGTTATATTTTGGTAAAGTAGTGCATCTATTATAAACTCAACATCTTTTAATGTTGCACTTTGCGATACATTCATTAAATGAATCATTAAATCACATTGAGATAAATACTCTTTTGTAATCTCTTCTCTTTGAATAACTGGGTCATCTAAACCTGGGGTATCGACAATTTCTATACCATCTGCTAAAAAATTTAAATCAGATTTTAGTTCAACATATTTAACTAGATTACATTTTTTCCCACTAGCTTCAGCAGATGTATATGATGCAAGATTATTTATATCAACTTGCTCACTATGAGACTCTTCTTTTATTAAGTTTTCTAATTGATTCCCAAATATTTTTTTTGTTTCGAGAACAAACTCTTTTATAGATTCTATTTCTTTTGACGAGTTTTCAATTCTGTTCCACTCTTCTTTATTCCAAAAAAATACATTCGCTTTAGGAGTACCATGTTTAACAATAGTTAAGTTTGCTGTTTCAGGTACAACTGCACTTCCCAAAATTTCTTGACCCATTAATGCATTCAACATAGTTGATTTTCCAGCATTCATAACTCCAGTAATTCCTATTGAGAATTTTTGGTTTTCTAAATAATTTGTTATATTCTTTAATTCATCTTTAAAATCTTCAGTATTAAAAATATCAATTAGATCATTTACCAATTCTTCTAATTCTTGACGTGCTTCTTTGAATGGTTTTGTTGAATCAATTCTAATTTCATCATGTACATCTATTTCATCACAAAGTCCAAGTTCTTCAGGGTCAAAAAGAGAAATTAATTTTTTATAATCTGAACTTTTTATGATTTTTTGTTTATTTAGGTATTCAAAGCCTTCATGCATTTTTTCAATCTGGCAATTTTTAGTATCTTTTTCAATTGCATCTATAATACAATATTGAAGTTGGTGTAATTCTTCAAGGTTCTTAACCTCTTTACTTGTGATTTTTGAGATAAGTTTTTTGAAACTATCTAAAGTTATAAACTTTTCATAATCTTTTCTTGAGGCAGAGAGTGTTAATGCTGCAATATCAAAAAATTCATCTTTTTCTTTGTTTTCGGTTGTTCCATATGTAGTAGTTTGTTCAACTTGTATTCCATGATATAGTAAAAAGTAGTCATTTGCTAAACTCATATCCATCCTTATTTGCATCCTTTTAGCTTAAAGTATGCAATTATAACTTTGATAAATGACTTTAAGTAGGCTTTCTACTCAAAGTTAAAAATTTGCTATTTTAAATATAAATTAATTTTTATAACTAATTTTAAGAGCTCTAAAATACAAAAAGTCAATCATCCACAATTCAAATGAAGTGGGATAATTGACTTTTTCTACTTGTTTTGTATATGAGAGGAAAACCTCTCATATATAATTATCTAAGTGCTACTAATTTTCTTCTTAAGTATGCAATTTTATTTTGTAATGGTAAGTGTTTTGGACAATGGTCTTCACAAGCTAATAGTGACATACAACCAAAAATTCCATCATCATCACCAATTAATTCATAGAAATCTTCTGCTGTTCTACAATCATGTGGGTCAACTTCAAATCTTGCAACTCTGTTAAGTCCTACTGGTCCAACAAAATCTGGTCTCATAAGTTTTGTTCCACAAGAAGCAACACAAATTCCACATTCGATACATCTATCTAATTCAAAAGTTTGATCTGCAATATCTGGATCAATTCTATCTTCTAATTTTGATATATCAACTTCATGGTTTGAAACAATCCATGATTCTACTCTTTTTGACATATCATCCATCCATTTACCAGTATTTACTGATAAATCTTTGATTAATTCAAATGCTGGCATTGGAAGAAGTGTTAATTTACCCTCTGGATAATTTGCAATAAGTGTTCTACATGCAAGTGCAGGTTTACCATTTACTACCATACCACAAGAACCACAAATTCCCGCACGACAAACAAAGTCAAAAGATAAATCAGGATCATACTCTTCTCTAATTTTCATTAAAGCAATAAAAAGAGTCATACCTGGAGTCTCTTCTAATTTGTAATCCACATAGTGAGGTTTAGAAACCTTTGATCTTGGATTAAACTTAAGTACTGATATAGTTATTTCTCTACCTTTTTCTACGCTCATTACTTATCTCCTGCTCTTTCATTTTTCTCTTTGTAGTTCATTGGTAAATCAAATGGCATTAATGCCTCTTGAACTTCATGTCTATCTTTACCTTCAGCTTGTAGTTTTTCAGTTATTGAATCTACTTCATCTTGTCTTTTAGCTGATAATTCATTTTCTATAATCATTCCTTTAGCACCATAACCTCTAAATGCTGGAGGCATTTCCATAGTCATAATATCTAAGTCTTCATATGTAATTGTAGGTTGTGTATCATCTTCACCTGGCCAAGAAGTAAGAGTTCTATTTAACCAATTTGCATCATCTCTTTTTAGGTAATCTTCTCTATAGTGAGCACCTCTAGATTCTGTTCTTTCTCTTCCACCTTTGGCAACACAAAGTGCAACTTTTAACATTCTTGGAACTCTATATGCTTCTTCTAATTCAGGGTTACCCGCTCTTTCTTTAGATTTAACATTGATTTGTTTAGTTTTCTTTAATAATTCTTCTAATTCATCAACCGCTTCAGAAAGTCCTGTACCATCTCTAAAAATACCTACTTTTTGATCCATTAAATTTTGCATTCTATTTTTGATTCTAAAAATATCTTCAGTACCATTGTATGCTAAAATTTCATCAAGATAAGTATCTTGTTTGTCAAGTGCCTTTTGAACTGTCGCAGTAGGAATAGTTACATCATTTTATAAGCAATAATCTGCAAAGTAGTTACCAATAATCATACCTGCAACAACTGTTTCTGATACTGAGTTACCACCAAGTCTATTAAATCCATGCATATCCCAACAAGCAGCTTCACCACAAGCAAAAAGTCCAGATAAGTTTTGAGATTCACCAGTTGGCTTAGTTCTTATACCACCCATAGAGTAATGCTGCATAGGAAGAACTGGAGCCCAACCTTTTTTACCTTCATCAGCTGGATCAATACCATTGAAGATTTGACAAATCTCTTGAACATCTCTTAAGTTCTTTTCAATATGCTCTCGACCAAGAATTGAAATATCTAACCAAATATGATCACCATATGGAGAAGGAACACCTTTACCATTTCTAATATGCTCAATCATTCTTCTTGAAACAACGTCTCTTGATGCAAGCTCTTTTTTCTCAGGTTCGTAATCTGGCATAAATCTATGTCCATCTACATCTCTTAATATTCCACCATCACCTCTACAACCTTCAGTTAATAAAATACCTGATGGTACAATTGGAGTTGGATGAAATTGAACTGCTTCCATGTTTCCTAAAGTTGCTACACCTGTTTCAAGTGCAATTGCTGCTCCAATACCTTCACAGATTACAGCATTTGTAGTTTGTTTAAATACTCTACCATATCCTCCTGTTGCTATACATGTACCTTTTGCAACATAAGCTTCTAATTCACCAGTAATTAAATCTCTTACTATTGATCCATAACATCTTCCATTTTCATGGATTAAAGATAATGCTTCTTTTCTATCTCTAATATCAACATTATGTTTTAAAGCTTCATTTGCAACACCAAATAACATTGTATGCCCTGTTGCATCAGCTGTATAACATGTTCTCCATTTTTTAGTTCCACCAAAATCTCTTGATGTAATTAATCCATGTCTATCTGCATCTTCCGTAATAGTAGTTTTTTTAGCATTTATAACTGCTTCTCTTGCACCTTCTCTAACTCTAGTCCAAGGTACTCCCCATGATGCTAATTCTCTAATTGCTTTTGGTGCAGTGTGTACAAACATTCTTGCAACTTCTTGATCACATCCCCAGTCTGAACCTTTTACTGTATCAGCAAAGTGTAAATCTTCATTATCTCCATCAGACATTTTAGAGTTACCTAAAGATGCTTGCATACCACCTTGTGCAGCAGCACTATGTGATCTTTTAACAGGAACTAATGATAAAACAACTGTGCTTAAGCCTTTTTTTTGTGCAGCAACTGCAGCTCTTAATCCTGCTAGTCCCCCACCAATAACTAATGCATCACAATAATTAATTTTCATTACGCAACTCTCCCATCATTAATTTTATATTCTATAACTTTTGCAGTTGGTTGGTATCTTTCACCAGCTTTATCAGCGTGATCCATACCAATTTTCATATAAGCTGCAAGTGTAGTAAATCCTAATATTAAGAAAAAGTAAGTTAATGATTTTTTCCACATTTTAAGTTTTGCTCTTGATGCTTTTGGATCCTTTCCATCAAACCAACCCCATTTAACTGCAAGTCTGTATAGTCCAATTGTTCCATGGAATTCAACTGCTAGTAGTAAAAGAATATAAAGTGGCCACATCCACTCGGACCAAACTCTATCTGCTGATGCATAAGGACCGATTGCATCCGAATTAGTCATAATAATATACAAGTGAATTGAACCTAGGAAGAACATTGCAAAACCAGTGAAGGCTTGAATAAACCAAAGTTTAGTATCTTCATGATCCATATTATCAGCATGAGATTTCATTACTTGATATTGTTTAAAATTTCCAGGTAGTTTTCTCATTCCCATTGCTGCATGTGTAATAAAAATTACAAATATAACAAAAGCGAAGATAGAAACAATAATTGGACTTCCTCCATCGAATATAAAACTAGCTTCTAGAAGTTTAGTAACTCCATACATGAAATCTTTACTAATTAAGATAGACGAGACTAATAACATATGTCCCCACATAAATAGACCTAGAAATAATCCAGTTGCACTTTGAATATAATCAAGTTTCGCTGGCATTCTACTCTTTTTTCTTTCTACTGTTTCACCTAAATAACCTTCTATTAGGTCACTCATTTGACATCCTTTCCCTATGAATTTGTTTGTGA
Organism: Arcobacter sp.; assembly: GCA_002869565.1. Lineage (GTDB taxonomy): Bacteria > Campylobacterota > Campylobacteria > Campylobacterales > Arcobacteraceae > Halarcobacter. The sequence continues at coordinate 23,074 of PKUJ01000034.1, read as the reverse complement.
TTTTAATAGCATAATAATAGCGAAAAAGTGCTTACAGAGGGAAATATTAATATGTAAAAGTTATGTACAAATATTGTACAAGAGAATAATATATAAACAAAAAAAGCCCTATTACTAGGGCTTTTAAGGTCTTTATCGTATTATAAAGTGTTTTTAAAGAATCTGAACATATGTTACCTATTCACACATGCTTATTTCAACGATAGCGATTGTATAGCTAATTGAGTTAAATTGATTAAAGTATCAATACTTAATATAGGAATAAAGAATACGATTGCGCTACCAACTCCACCTAAAACAGTGATAATTGCTAAAAATGCAATGGCATAAGTTGAAATTCTTTTATCATTAAAATCATTTACCATACACTCTTCTTTTGTAGGATAAAAATACATCATGGCAATAAGTTTAAAATAGTAATAAACAGATACAAATGTAGCAATAATAGCTAATATAGCTAATGATGCAAATCCAGCATTAATTGCTTCTGTAAAAACATAAAATTTTCCAATGAATCCAATAGTTGAAGGAATACCAGCAAGTGAGAATAAGAAAATTGTCATCATTGCAGCCAAAAATGGTCTCTCTTTTGCTAAACCTTTAAAGTCATCATATGTAACTCTAACTTTTGTTTCAGAGATAATATGTGAAATAATACCAAATGAACCAAGAGCTGATAATAGGTAAGCTATTAGATAAAATACAGTTGCATATGCTGCATCAATATTTTGCCCTAAAGATATAAATGCTAATAATAAATATCCAGTATGAACTATTGATGAAGCAGCTAACATTCTTTTAACAATTTTTTGTGTTACTGCTAGCCATGTTCCAAATACTAGTGTAAAGATAATAATTACATATATAATTGAATCCCAGAAATCAATCATTGGATAAATATCTTGTATTATAGTTCTTAGGAAAAATGAAAAAATTGCAATTTTAAATGTTGATGCCATGTATGCAGTAATAATCATTGGTGCACCACGATAAACATCTAGTACCCATGATTGGAATGGGAAAGCAGCAATTTTGAATAGGAAAGTAAATAAAATTAATGTTAAACCAATATATACTAATGCCAAATCACTATTATTATGACTTGAAATAAATGCTGATAATTCACTTAAGTTTGTTGTTTGACTTGCTCCATAAATTAGTACAACACCTAGTAAGTAAAATGCTCCAATAAATGAACCTAAAACTAAATATTTAAATATTGCTTCAACTCTTTTACTATCTTCAGTGTTGTATCCAACCATAATATATACTGCAAATGATGCAATTTCTAATGAAATATACGCAGTAATTAATTCATTTGAATTTGCAAGTAACATCATTCCAAATAGTGCAAACATTAAAATTGAGAAAAATTCTCCTTTAAAGTATGCTCTATCTTGAAAATAATGTTCACCAATAAGTAGTGTTAATAAAGTACCAAGAATTAGTAAAACATTAAAAAAATTTGAAAAGGTATCAAATATTAAAACATCATTAAATATACTTGGATATGGTTTTATAGAATATGATTCACCAAATGGTATAAACGTTAAAATCAGTCCTAAAACTAATGCTAAAGATGTTGTTATAATATACGTTTTTGTACTAAATTTATCTCCATACATGCTCATAAACATTAAAGCAACTGCCGCTATTAAAACAGTTAAAACAGGTAGTATGTGAATTAATTGACTCATTTTGTTGCTCCAATTTGTAAAATGTCATTTAAATAGTGTGTTACTGTTGGTTCAAATTTATTTATGAATACCTCTGGATAAATACCCATTAAAAATACTAAGAAAACCCAAGGAGCTAAACCTAATATTTCTTTCATTTTTAGGTCTCTAAATTTAAGTGGCTCACCAACTCTATCTTGTAATATTGCTCTTTGGAACATCCACAACATATATGAAGCACCAATAATAACTGTAACAGCAGAGATATAACCTAGTGTATGGTTAAATTCATAGATTCCAAATATAATTAAAAGTTCTGATACAAAACCATTTGTTCCTGGTAGTCCAACATTTGCAAAAATCATAATTGCAAAAATTGTTGTGAATATAGGAGCACCTTTTGCTAATCCACCTAAATCTTTAATTGTTTTAAATCCAGTCTCTTCGTGAATTAAACCAACTAATAAAAATAATGCACCGGTTGCAATTGCATGTGCAATAATTAAATATAGAGCTCCATTAATACCAAATGAATTAAGAGAAAAAATACCCGCAGCTATAAAACTTAAATGAGACGCCGAAGAGTAAGCAAACATTCTTTTAATATCATCTTGCATAAGTGCAGCAATACCAAAATAAATAAGTCCAAATAAACCTATAAATACAAACCAAGTAGAGAATTCAATATAAATTTCAGGGAAAATTGGAATTAAGAATCTAACGATTGCGTAAACACCAAGTTTTGCCATAATTGAAGACAATAAGAAAACTGCACCAGTAGGGGCATTTTTATATGTTTCCATGATCCAAGTATGTAATGGAAAAATTGGAATCTTAATTGCAAATGCTGAAAGAAAAGCTAAAAATAACCATATTTGTTCATTGTAAGTTAATGAGGTAATTTTCATTAAATTATCGTATTGAAATGACCAAGAACCAAATTCTGTATGATATGCAACACCTAAGTAAAGTATAGCAACAAACATTAATAAAGATCCAGCCATTGTGTAAACTGTTACTTTAATGGTTGTGAAAACTTTATCTCCAAATCCATAAATACCAATCATTAAGAATACTGGGAGAAGCATTACTTCCCAGAAAAAATAAAATAGAACAACATCTAAAGATAAAAGAGTACCTGTTACACCAGTTTGTACTAATAACATATTTACCCAGTAACCTTTTGTTCTTCCTTCCCATAATAGTAAATATGACGTTGGAATTAGAATAGCAATCATCATTAATATTGTTAATGAGAATCCATCTACACCTATATAATAGTTAATACCATATGATGCAATCCAAGGAACATTTGTAACAAATTGCATACCTGCACTTGGTTCAAAATCAATATAAAGTTTAAGTACCAGTGCTAATATAACTGCTGTAGTTAAAAATGCAATATTTCTAACAGTATCTATATGTTTTGTTGTTATCATTAAACCAAAAGCAACAATTGCTGGTAAAAAGATAATAAATGATAATATATTTGCACTCATCTTATAATCCTAAAGAAATATATAAATATACGAAAATACAACTCATACCAATAAGCATGAATGCTGCATAAAATCTTACATTCGCATTTTGTAATGTTGCAACTTTTTTACCGAAATTGGTAAATTGGTTACAAGTTCCCATAATAAATCCATCAATGATTTTGTCATCAAGATTTTTATCAATAAAAGTTGAAATCTTTTTAGAAAATTGTACGAATACAAGATCATAAAATTCATCAACATAAAATTTATTTGCAATTAAACCTTTCTCATCTTCTGGTTTAAATACATCAAAGTTAGCATACTTTTTATATGCAACAAAAATTCCACTTGCTGCAACTGCTACTGAAATAATCATTAAGATATATTCTGTTGCATGTGACATATGAATATGTGTTGAATTTAATTTTGCTAACCAAGTATCAACCAAATGTTCTCCACCTAATACTGCGGGTAAATTTAAGAAACCTGCACCAATTGCACCAACTGCAAGAATTAGAAGTGGAAAAGTTATAGTCTTTGATGTATAAACATAAGATTTTGTATGTTTATTAGGAGCTATAAATAGTATGAAATACATTCTAAACATATAAAATGCTGTTAAAAATGCTGTAAACATCCCAATTGCCCAGATTAAGTATTGCCCTTCTTGAAAAGCAGATGCTAAAATTGCATCTTTTGAAAAGAATCCAGAAAATGGAGGTATACCAGAAATTGCAATTACCCCAATTAAGAAAGTTGCACTAATAATTGGTAGTGATGCTCTATGTTGTGCAATTTTGAATATATTTTGTTCATGGTGTAAAGCAATAATAATACCACCTGCACCCATGAATAACATTGCTTTAAAGAAAGCATGTGTTAAAACATGAAATAATCCTGAACTATAAAATCCAAGTCCAACTGCAATAAACATATATCCTAATTGTGACATTGTAGAATATGCAAGTATTTTTTTAATATCTTGTTGTCTAGTTGCAATAACTGCTGCAAATAGTGCTGAAAATGCACCAATGTAAGCAATAAATACACCAATCCCTTCAATACCACTATATAAGAAGTGAAATCTTGAAACCATATATACACCAGCTGTTACCATTGTTGCAGCGTGAATAAGTGCTGAAATTGGAGTTGGTCCTGCCATCGCATCTGGAAGCCATACATATAAAGGAATTTGTGCTGATTTACCCATTGCTCCAACAAACAGTAAGAAACCTGAAAGTGCTAATAAACTTGGAGATGCCTTTCCTATATTTGCTTCAAGTGAAGTAAAATTTAAATCTACTTCTCCAAGTGCAAAATATAAAGTGATTAAACCTAACAAAAATCCAAAGTCACCAACTCTATTTGCAATAAATGCTTTATTTCCAGCAATAACATTTTCTTTATTACCATAGTAAAATGCAATTAGTAGATAAGAACATAATCCAACGCCTTCCCATCCAATAAATAAAATCACTGGATTATCTGCAAGAACTAAAATTAACATTGATGCTAAGAATAAGTTAAAGTATGCAAAGAATTTACCAAATCCATTGTCTCCTGTCATGTAACCAATTGCATAAATGTGAATTAACCAACCAATAAAAGTTACAAACATTGACATGAAAATTGCTAAATTATCACCTAAGAATCCCATTGCGATGTTTAAATTATCAATATGCAACCAAGTAAATAGTACTTGTTTATAAGTATTACCTGTGTCAACCATATCTAAGAATATACTTAGTGCAATTAAAAAAGCAATTAGTGGAGTACCTGTACCAATTAAAGAAAATACAATTTGAGGTACTGGTTTTTTCTTAATATGGTAGATGTATAAACCACCATTTAAGATTGCACCAATTAAAGGAGCTAAAATAATCCATACCAATAACGAAGTATCCATCATGATTTTTCTCCTTGTGTAAGTGTAGTAAACATATCAGTATCTAGTGATTTCTTTGATCGGTATAAAAGTATAATTACTGATAAGAAAATTGCAGCTTCAGCAGCAGCTATAGAAATAACCATTATTGTAATAATTTGTGGATCCATGTTAAAATGGTATCTTGCAAAAGTTACTAAAAATAGATTAACTCCATTTAACATTAACTCTATTGACATATAAATTACAAAAATATTTCTTCTTGCAATTACACCTATAACTCCAATAGAAAAAAGAATCATTGAAACAAATGCATATGATGTTAAACTAATCATGAATTTTCCTTATTTGTTTTTTTTCTTTTAGCTAATACAATTGAACCAACAAGTGCAATTAAAAGTAAAATTGAAACTAATTCAAATGGCAAAATCCAATCTGTATATAATTGTCCACCAATTGGCTTAATATCACCAAATGTTCCTTCAACAATATTCATACTGGCATTAGGTAAATTTGACACTGCTTTTAATATAACAACATTAAAAGGAATCATAATTACAGCACCTATTCCAATAAGAGTATATTTCTTAGGCTCTTTAGGAAGATTTTCTTCTTTGATATTAAGAAACATAAGAAGAAAAAGTATAAGAGTCATAATAGCTCCTGCATATACTATTATTTGAACCATAAAAAGAAAAGTTGCATTTAGTAATGCAAACAATCCTGCTACAGATAATATTGATACTAATAACCCTAACGCAGAATACATTGGATTTTTGTATACTAACATCATAACCCCACCAGTTATAGCAAATAAACTAAGGGCAATAAAAATTAAATTACTCATCATCAAAATCCTTTGAACGTTCATGTGACATAAGTGTCTTTTTATCTATTACGAATTCTTCTCTAGTACTTCCTGTAAAAGAAAAAATACCAGTATCCATTCTAATAGCATCACATGGACATGCTTCAACACAATATCCACAATATACACACTCAAGAAGATCAATTTTAAACTCTTTTGGTCTTTTTTCTGCTACTTCATCAAATCTCTCTTCTGCATCAATAAAAATACATTGAGCAGGACAAGCTGTTGCACACATATAACAAGCAACACATTTTTCACTTCCATCATCCCATTTTGTTAGTCTATGAACACCTCTATATCTATCCGTAATATCATCAGGTTGTACTTCTGGATATTGCATAGTTCTTAGCTTTGATACATCACCTAAATTCTCTTTAAAGTGAGTAAAAGTTGTCTTCATCCCACCAAAAATAGCTGGGATATATAGTTTATCTTTTAACGACTTTCCATGTCTAGGTACAATTTTAATTCCCATATTATCTTCCTATTGCTACTACAAATATAGCTGTAATTACAATATTTAAAATAGATAGCGGTATTAACACTTTCCATCCTAACATTTGTAGTTGGTCATATCTAAATCTTAATAGAGTCCATCTAATCCAGATAAATACAAAACTCATCATAAAGAATTTTGTAATAAATGTTCCTATTTGAATAACTGCTGTTGCAATATTAGTTCCATTTTCTCCAAGACCAGTTATAAAAAAAGCAATTGATATAAGAGTTATAATAATTGCAATTCCCCAGTAAGCTTTGATTAAGATATTTTTTTCTCTTTGTCTTTTATCATTTACATCTAACCAGTTATAGTTTTTGTTCATCCATTTTGAAAATCCAAAAGCAGAAAATAGTAGAAGTGCAGATATTATTAGTAATATATAATTTGCATTATTTTGTAAAGTAGCTGTATCTATCCAAGGAATATTATATCCTCCAAAAAATAGAGTAACTATAATTGCAGAAGATGCAGACATTGCAGCATACTCCCCAACTTGGAAAAGACCAAATCTCATAGCTGAATACTCAGTATGATAACCTGCAACAATTTCAGATTCACCTTCTGCAATATCAAATGGTGTTCTATTTGTTTCAGCAAATGCGGTTACAATAAAAATTAATGCAGCTAATGGTTGCATAAAGATGCCCCATGCTGGAATAAACCCAAATATTACTCCACTTTGAGCATTTACCATATCTCCAAGGTGAATTGAACCATACGTTAAAAGCACTGAAATTATAGATAATGCCATTGCTGCTTCATATGAAATAACTTGAGCAGATGCTCTTATTCCACCTAAAAGCCCATATTTGTTTTCAGATGAATAACCACCTAAAATAATACCAAATACAGAAAGTCCCGCGAATGCTAAGAACCACATGATTCCAAGAGTTGTTGGAATAGCTTGCATAATAAAACTTTGCCCATCTATAACTAAGTTATCAGCAAATGGAATAACTGCCATTGTTAAAAACGAACAGATAAATACGATTCCAGGAGCGATTGTATATAAAAATTTATATTTAATATGTGAAGGAGTAAAATCCTCTTTAAATACAAGTTTTAACATATCTGCAATTGCTTGAATTAAGCCACCAAGTCTAATCCCCCCAATATCAGCTCTATTTGGACCAGTTCTATCTTGGATTAAACCTGCTACTCTTCTCTCCCACCAAACCATAATTGGAGTTGTTCCAACTGATAATATTTTAGCAAGAAGTATATTTACAATAATAATTACTATTGATGCCGTACTCATAGATTACCTTTATCTACCATAGTTTTAATATGTTCTATTATTGAAGTTATAGTTTCCATTGGTCTATTTTTCTTCATTTTCGAAATTACCCTTTGTTTTGTTCCTGCAAAATTGATATATGTTCCGCTTTTTTCATAAAAAGATGCTGTTGGTATTGCAACATCAGATTTTGATATAGTTAAACAATTATGAGAGAAACAACTTATTACTTTTTTGTTTTCTAATAAACCAAGATGTTTATCAAAATATTCATTCCCTAAGATTACAACTAATGATGCATCAGATAACAATGTATTAAAAGTATCTTCATCTTCATTAATTTCTAATTCTTTAAATGCAGCTCTATTTGAACTTTTATCATTTTTCTTTAAATAGTCATCACCAAATGATTCATCAATATATTGTGGTGAATAACCTGTAACATTAGCAGTTAATATTTTTGCTAAATTTTTTACATTTTGCATTTCTTCTAACGATAAGTTAGGATCTAATACAAATAAAATATTCTTTTTTTCTTCAGTTAAAAGTTTAAATGTTTTTGTAATTGTATTATCAAGGACTGTTTCAGTTCCACTGATTAATGGTGTCACAAATCTATTTGTACCTTCATTTTTATATGATAATCTTCCCTCATCACACATAAACCAACCATTAACTTCTTTATTAACTCTTGGTTTAAATCTAAAGATTTGATCATCTTTATATTTTTCTTTTCTATGGTCAACCGTGATATTACATCCTCTTGAACAACCATTACAGATTGCATCAAATGTTTCCATAAACCATACTCTTTGTTTAAATCTAAAATCTTGAGAAGTTAAAGCTCCTACTGGACATAAATCTACTACATTCATTGCATAAGGGTTACTTAAAGGTCGTCCTGGAAAAATTCCAATTGTTGAGTGGTCAGCTCTATTAATAACACCTAATTCGTTTGTTCCTGTAATATCAGAACAAAACCTTACACATCTAGTACAAAGTACACATCTCTCTTGGTCAAGCATAACATTACTTCCAAGTTCGATTCTTTTTCTTGCAGTTACTTTATCCTTTACTTCAACTCTTGAATCATAAAATCCTGATTCCATATAATAATCTTGAAGTTTACACTCTCCTGCTTGATCACAAGTAGGACAGTCAATTGGATGATTGATAAGTTCTAGTTCTAAAATATCTCTTCTAACTTTTTCAATATTTTCTCCTACTGTTCTTACAATCATTCCATCTTTAATAGGAGTATCACACGCAATTTGTGGCCTTTTTTGACCTTCAATTTCAACCATACACATTCTACAGTTTCCATCTTTTCCTAATGCTTGGTGATAGCAAAAATGAGGAATGTGTACATCTCTGTCAAGAAGGGCATCTATTAATAGACTACCCTTTTCTGCTTCTGTTTCATTCCCATTTATTGATAGTTTAACAAGTTCACTCATATTGTGTCATCTCCTTTTTTTGACCGCTTAATTTTTCTATTTACCTGTATATAATTGTCTAGGTCTTGCAATTTTTGCTGTTGGATCTTGTTTTAATTCAGACCATTGTGTAATCCATCCAACTGTTCTACCTATAACAAATATTGGTGTAAACATTTGTACTGGAATTTTAAGTGCAGTTAAAATTACTCCTGAATAGAAGTCAATATTTGGATATAAACCTCTATCTTTAAAATAATCATCACTTAATGCTGCTTCTTCAACTGCTGCTGCAATATCTAAAAGTTTAGAATCTAGATTTAATTCAGCTCTTAACTGATCTTGTAATCCTTTTAAAGATTCAGCTCTTGGATCTCTATTTTTATAAACTCTATGTCCAAATCCCATAAGTCTAAATGGATCATTTCTATCTTTTGCTTTTGCAATATATGTTGGTACATTTTTAACATCACCAATCAATTTTAATTGATCCATAACTTTTTCATTTGCACCACCATGAGCAGATCCCCATAATGCAGCAATACCAGATGCAATTGATACATATGGATGAGCTTCAGTTGAACCAACTGCTCTAACTGTAGTTGTAGATGCATTTTGTTCGTGATCTGCGTGAAGTGTAAAGATTGCATCAAGTGCATCTACTTCAACTTGTTTTATCTCTTCTGTTAATCCATTTCCAAGATTTTTCATTTTTCCACCTGGATATGCTCTCATCATATATAAGAAGTTCTCAGTAAAATATCTATCAACATCTGGATAAATCATTGGAATACCCAGAGAGTTTCTATAGGCCATTGCTGCCATTGTTGGCATTTTTGCAATAATTCTTCTTCTCATCTCTTTAAATGCATCTTCATCTTCTAAATTTACGTGATCTTTATAAATTGTAGCAAGTGACATTGTTGCTGCACCAAGTGTTGCCATTGGGTGAGCATGATCTGGCATTGCATCAAAGATTCTAATTACTGCTTCGTGTAAAAAAGATCTATGTCTAATTTCTAAATCAAAACCTTTAGATTCTTCAGGAGTAGGTAATCTACGTCTCATTAAAAGGTAACAAACATCTAAATAAGAATGCTTACCAACTAAATCTTGGATTAAATGACCTCTGTATCTTAATTCAGAGTTTTCACCATCAATAAATGTGATTTTAGAATCACAAGAAGCAGTTGATGTATAACCTGGATCATAAGTAAACATTCCTGAGTCTTTATAGAAAGTTCTTATATCTACAACATCAGGTCCTCTTGTTCCACTGATAATATCGTATTCGTATGATTTACCATCTCTGTTATCTGTTAATGTAAAAGTGTTTTTTGCCATATTCTCTCCTTATTTAAATTAATTACTAAAGTGTGATTCAAATTCGTGTTTATATTTTTGAACAATGCTTTTTATGATGTCTTTCACAGCCGGTGCGAAAACACAAACAGTTTTACCATTCATTGTTTCACAAACATCAAGAATTGTCTCTAAATCTTCACTTGAACCTTCACCATCTAAAACTTTTTTGATAATTTTATCAATCCACCCTGTACCTTCTCTACAAGGTGTACATTGACCACAAGATTCGTGGTGATAAAATTCAATCAAGTTTTTTGCCACTTCAACCATAGATACACCTTCTGGAATAATCATCATTCCTCCAGTACCTAAAGTTGAACCAATATCCCACATAGACTCGTAATCTAAGTATGCTTTATCCACTTCTTCAGCAGTTAAAATTGGACATGAAGCACCACCTGGAATTACAGCTTTTAGCTTTAACCCATCACGCATTCCACCACCAATTTCATTGATTACATCAATCATTTTATTACCATAAGGCATTTCATAAACACCTGGATTTTTAACTGGACCACTCATTGCAAATAGCATAGTCCCAGGAGCTTTTTCTGTTCCATATTTTGTATATGATTCATAACCATTTTCAACAATATTAGGTACTGATGCGATTGTTTCAACATTATTTACAGTTGCAGGCATATCATAGAACCACTCACACTCTTTTCCATGTGGCTTAAGTCTTGGATGTCCTCTTTTACCTTCAATTGATTCAATAAGTGCAGATTTTTCACCACAAATATATGCTCCCCCACCTCTATGAACAGTGATATCAATAGGGAAGTCATACTTATTCATAACTTTTTTACCAATGATTCCAGCTTCATAAGCTTCTTCTATTGCATTATTTAGTTGGTCAATGAAAAACTTGTATTCACCTCTAATGTAGATGAATGATTCATGTGCTCCAATTGCATAACAAGAACAGATGATTCCTTCAATTAATAAATGTGGATCATATTGGAAAATTTGTCTATCTTTAAAAGTTCCAGGTTCTGATTCATCACCATTACAAATTAAGTATCTAGGTCTTTCATCAACTGGTGGCATAAGTTTCCATTTTGGTCCACAAGCAGCACCTCCACCACCTTTTCCTCTAAGACCTGATTTACAAACTTCTTCTGTAACATCTTCAGGTTTCATAGTAAATAGTTTATCAATTGATGAATATCTACCATGTTTTAAAGCAACTTCTAATTTATGTGAATCTGGAATGTCAAAGTTTTTACTTACAATTTTTACAATTTCAGCAGCCATTATTTGCACCCCTCTAAAATATTTTTTAGTTTATCAACTGTTAAATTTTCATGATATGTGTGGTTTAATGCAATCATTGGTGCACCACCACAAGCTCCTTGACATTCAACTTCACTTAAGTGAAATTTTCCATCTTCGCTTGTTTGTCCAGGTTCAATTCCAATTGTCTCTTTTATAAATTTTTTAAGTTCAGGCGCTCCCATAATCATACAAGAGAGTGTTTTACAAAGCTCAATATGATATGTACCAATTGGTTTTAAATTGAACATAGTATAAAAAGTCGCAAATTCATAAACTTCGATTGGAGCTTTTCCTAATCTATCAGCAACATATACCATTGCATCAGGACTAACCCAACCTTCTTGTTCTTGAACTAACCATAAAGCAGGAAGCATCATTGCATCTATCTTAGGGTATTTTGCTGCAATTTTATTGAATTCTTGTTCTTTTTCATCTGTATATTTAAATTTACTCATTATCTATCAAACTCCCCTGCAATAAAGTTCATACTTGCCATTGTAACAACTGCATCTGCCAGCATATTACCTTCTACAATTCTTGCGTAAGCACCAAGCGCATAATAACAAGGTGGTCTACATTTAATTTTGTAAGGTGTTCCAGAACCATCACTTGTTATGTGGAAACCTAGCTCACCATTTCCTGCTTCAGTTGCAGAGTAAAACTCACCTTTAGGAACCTTGATCCCTTCAAATGTAAGTTTAAATTGGTTCATTAAACCTTCAATATTTCCATAAACAGCATCTTTTGATGGCAAGAAAATTGCAGGATGTTCAACATTTATTGCACCATCTGGCATATTTTTCATAGCTTGTCTAATAATTCTAATTGATTGTGTCATTTCTTCAAATCTACACATGATTCTGTCATAAACATCACCATGTGAACCTACTACTACATCAAAATCAAAATTTTCATAACCGTAATATGGATTATCTTTTCTTAAATCTCTAGCAACACCTGCAGCTCTTAAATTTACACCAGTAATTCCTGCGCTTATTGCAAATTCTGATTCAATTATTCCAACATCTTGTGTTCTGTCATGGAAAATTTTATTATGCTCAACTAAAGAAAGAGAATCCACAATAGCTTTTTCAACATCTTTTAAAACATCTTCTAAATCTGCTTCAAATCCATCATATAAATCGAATTCTAAACCACCAATTCTTGTGTATGAGTTTGTAAGTCTAGCCCCTGTTAACTTTGAGAATAGATTATATGCTTTATCTCTTGGCGCAAAGATATACCAGAAGTTTGTAAGTCCACCTAAGTCAACCATATTTGCAGAATTACAAACTAGATGATCAGTAATTCTACTTAATTCACCAATTACTATTCTAATCATTTTAGCTCTTGGTGTAATATCTACACCTAACATATCTTCAACTGCTTTTGAATAACCAATATTATTAAGCATTGCTGAACAATAATTTAATCTATCTGTATATGGAATAATTTGAGAGTAATTATGGTTTTCACAAGATTTTTCAAAACCTCTATGTAAGTATCCTATTTCTGTAACACAAGCAGTGATAGTTTCACCTTCCATTGCTACGAAGTTTCTAATTGTACCGTGAGATGCAGGATGTGATGGACCAATATTTAACATCATTAAATCTTCTAGGTCACTATCTTTATAACCTTTAGATTTAAGTAAAGGAGTCATTTCATCCATTAAATCTTCAGTCTCAGTACAAATTTGACCTTTTGTAATTTCATAATCTTTTCTTAAAGGATGACCTACAAATTGGTGATGGTTAAGAACTCTTTTTAAATTTGGATGTCCTTTGAATTTTATTCCGTATTGGTCAAATACTTCTCTTTCTCCCCAATCAGCAGCAAAATATAAATCAATTATAGAATCTACTTCTAGAGTATTATCATCTACAAAAGCTTTAATTGTTAAGTGTTTTTTGAAGTCACTTGTTCTTAAGATATAAATTACAGCGAATCTTGAAGGTGTAATATCAGGAAACACTGAATAGTCAACAGCAGTTATATCTAATAAAAGTGTATAATCTTCTTCATCTTTAAGTCTTGAAATTGTTGATTTTATTTCACTTGCATCAATTAACATATCTGGCTTATGCATCTAAAATCCCCTTATAAGTCATTTTTCTTTCTTTTATAATTGATTCATCATAAGATTTCTTTTGAATATTCATAATTGCATCAAGTACAGCTTCAGGTCTTGGAGGACAACCAGAAACATATTCATCAACAGGAATTAATTCATCAATCCCTTGTAAAGTTGTATAGTTATCATAAAATCCACCAGAACAAGCACATGCACCCATTGAGATAACCCACTTAGGTTCACACATTTGATCCCAGATTTTTTTTAATACCGGAGCTTGTTTATAAGAAATTGTTCCTGCAACAATAAGTAAGTCTGCTTGTCTTGGTGAGAATCTTACAACCTCTGCTCCAAATCTTGAAATATCATATTTTGCAGCTGCAACGGACATAAATTCAATACCGCAACATGCTGTACCAAACGCCATTGGCCACATAGAATATGATCTAGCCCAGTTAATCGCTTCGTCAAGTTTTGTGGTGACTATTGAGTCACCTAAATTAGATTCTGCTCCTAATCCCATGATAATGCCTTTTTCTTATACATATAAATTAATCCTGCAAAAAGTAATCCAATAAAGATAAACATTTTGATAAGACCTGAATAACCTAGTTCTATAATATTAACTGCCCAAGGAAACATAAAAATGATTTCTACATCAAATAGTAAGAAGCCTATTGCAACTAGATAAAATTTTACAGAAAACCTGATGTTAGTGTTACCAACTGGATTGGATACACCACTTTCGTAAACCGTGTTTTTTAATTTGTCTTCAGTATTATTTGGTCCAAGATATTTAGTTAGAAAGAAAACTCCTACTAAAATAAATGCAATTGAAACAAATATAACTGATGAAAGAATTAGATGTGTTGACATAATCTATCCCATATATTTAATTGTTTTAGAGATTGTACAATAATTTGTTTTACGTTATGAACATATGCGCTAAAATAGTTACATATTATTTTTATAGTGAGAAGAATGGTAATAGTCTATTTTTTTACCTCTAAAAAAATGTAACAATTTTACACAAAGCGTTTTCTAGATTTTCTTTTGGAAGAGCACAATTGAGTCTAAAGAAGCCCTTACCCTCGACTCCAAAGCTTGTTCCATCATTAAGCGCAAGCTTTGAATCGCTTAGTAACTTTTGTTTGACTTTTTCATGTAAATTAGAATAATTTTTAAAGCTTAACCAAAGTAAATATGTCGCTTCAGGTTCATTAAAATCAATTTTTGAATTATTATTTTTTAAATAATCTTTTGTAAAAGTTATATTATTTTTTAGATAAACTAATAATTCTTCTAACCATTCCTCTCCAAATTCATATGCCGCTTCTAGTGCTGTTAAACCAAAAACATTTACTGAATTTATTTCTCTTTTTTTTGCTTCTTTATTAAATTTATTTAAAATATCTTTATTTTTACAAATTGCATAAGCACAATTTAAACCTGCAATATTAAAAGTCTTCCCTGGTGAATTTAACGTAAGGGTAATATTTGATATCTCATTAGATATAGATGCTAAAGGAGTAAATTTTTTAAAAACTAAGTCAGCATGTATCTCATCTGAAATAATTGTAATATTGTTCTCAATACAAATCTGTGCTAATTCTTCAAGCTCATTTTTATCCCAAACTCTTCCTACTGGATTATGAGGAGAACAAAGTACAAATATTTTACTTTTATTAGTAATTTTGGATTTTAAATCTTCTAAATCCATTTTATAGTAGCCATTTTTCTCTTTAAGAGGATTTTTTATTAAAGTTCTATTGTTTTCTTTTATACTTTTAAATAGTGGAAAATAAACAGGAGTTTGTACAATTATTTCATCACCTTCATTACTTAAGGCTTCTATTGCAGCACTATAAGCTGGCACTACACCATTAATAAATGAAATCCATTCTATATCAATATTCCAATTATGTCTTTTTTCCATCCAGCGCTGAACTAAGTTGAATGTATTTTTTGTACTTTTTGCATAACCATATATTCCATGAGAGGCTCTATTTATAATTGCTTGATTTATTACATCTGGAGTTTTGAAATCCATGTCAGCAACCCATAATGGTTGTAAATCTTCATAACCAAAATATGTGTCTAGCGCATCATATTTAACACAATTTGTATTTTTTCTATCAATAATCTCATCAAAATTATAAATCATACATAAAACCTCTACTATAAACTATTTTTTATGGATAAAATGATATAAGATTTATTCTAATTTTAAGGTTATTTTGGAGAATTAATGAAAGAAGCAATAGAAATATTAAAGAATAATGATTTATTAAAAATTATTGATGATGAATTAGATATTTATTTAGAGATACCACACATAGCATATGTAGAAGTTAAAAAAGAAGATTCAAAAGCTATTTTATTTACCAATGTAGTAGATAGAAAAAATGACAAAAAGTTTGATATTCCAGTATTAATGAATGTTTTTTGTAATGAAAAAGCAGTAAAACTATTTATTGGAGACGGCGATAAAATTGGAAATGAAATACAAAGTCTTTTAAAAATGAAGCCACCTTCAAGCTTTTCAGAAAAACTTTCTACTTTTGGAAAATTATTTGCACTTAAAAATACTATTCCTAAAAAGAATAAAGGAAAAGGTGAATGTCAAGAACTTATAAAACTAGGATCTGAAGCTAAACTTTCAGATTTACCGATTTTAACTACATGGGAACAAGATGGCGGACCTTTTATTACGATGGGACAAGTTTATACGACATCTTTGAATGGTGAGATGAAAAATTTAGGAATGTATAGACTTCAAGTTTATGATGATCATACTTTAGGAATGCATTGGCAAATTCATAAAGATTCTAACCATTTTTTTCATGAGTACAAAAAAGCGGGTAAAAAAATGCCAGTTTCTATTGGAATAGGAGGTGATCCTATGTATATTTGGTGTGGACAAGCTCCTCTTCCTATTGGTATTTTTGAACTTATGTTATATGGTTTTGTAAAGAATAAAAATGCACAATTAGTCAAAAGTATTACAAATGATATTTATGTACCAAAAGATAATGATTTTATAATCGAAGGTTTTGTTGATCCAAGTAAACTAAGAATTGAAGGACCATTTGGTGATCATACAGGTTACTACACTTTGGAAGAAGAGTATCCTTTTATGGAAGTTACAGCAATTACTTCAAAAGAAAAACCAACTTATCTAGCAACAGTTGTAGGAAAGCCACCGTTAGAAGATAAGTATATGGGGCACGCAACTGAGAGAATTTTCTTACCACTATTAAAAACAACAGCTCCTGATTTAATATATTATTATATGCCAGAAAATGGAGTCTTTCATAATCTAATTTTAGCAAAAATAAAAACTTTATATCCTGGACATGCACAACAAATGATGCATGCATTTTGGGGAGTAGGGCAAATGTCTTTTGTAAAACATGCTATTTTTGTAAATGAAGATGCACCATCATTAACAGATCATAAAGCTATTACGGAGCATATTTTAAACAGAATTGATATTGAAGAAATCCTAATAACAAGAGGTGTTGTAGATGCCCTTGATCACTCTTCACCAAAATTTGCAGTTGGAGGAAAACTTGGTCTTGATTGTACCGGAGACGAAGTTTATGAATTGGGTATTAGCTTATTAAGCGATAATGAACTTCTTTCAAAAATGAATGAAGTAACAAATGAAATAAAAGATTTAAAACAGTATTTTACAAATACAAAAAATCCAGTTACTGTAATAACAGTGGATAAGAATAGAAATCAAGAAGAGCTCTTTGAGGATTTAAAATCTTTATACAAGTATATAAAAATCTTAGTAATTATTGATGCCTCTAATCAAAATGATGTGGAAAATTCATATATGCTAGTTTGGAGAGTTGTTAATAATATGGATTCTAATAGAGATATTTATATTAAAGAAAATACTATTTGTGTAGATGGTACAAATAAGAATACTTTAGATAATTTTAAAAGAAGATGGCCAGATGATGTAGATTGTACTCCTGCGGTACTTCAAAGTTTAAGAGACAGAAAAATTATTGATATTAGTGACGAATTTATAAAAGAGTTTCAATTATAGTATAAAAGTAGTTTTCTACTTTTATATTACTTTTACAGAATCTTTACCATTTATTTTTACATAATACATAGCATTGTCTGCACGTGTTAAAAGAGTATCAGCTGAATCAGTCTCTTCAAATTGAGAGACACCAAAACTACAAGTTACAGTTCTTTCTATATTAAAATCAGTTGAGTTTATTTTATCTTTTAATATATAGGCTACATTTGTAGCTTTTTCTTTATTTGTTTCAGGAAGAATAATTACAAATTCTTCTCCACCCCATCTTCCAAAAAAATCACTATTTCTTATATTAGTTTTTACAATAGAAGCTAATCTAATTAAAACTTCATCACCAATTGCATGGCCTAACTTGTCATTAATTTGTTTAAAATCATCAATATCGAAGAAAATTATTGATAGTTCCCTTCTATATCTTTTTGTTCTTATTATCTCATTCTCATATAAAGATTCTATTTTTCTTCTGTTAAATATATTTGTTAAAGAATCAATATTTGCAACTTTATTTAATTCTTCTTCAATTATCTTACGTTTTTTAATTTCCTTGTTTAGTTTTCTATTTGTAAAGACTACAATAAATATAATAATAAGAAGAGGTATTACAATTTTATAAAGCCATGAATAATCAATTGATGTTTGATATATGATTGAATAATATTTTGAATTGATTTCATCTTTTTCTTTCTGTGTAATTGTAGATATAACTTTGTTAAGAATATTCAGTAATATTTCATTATCTTTATTTACTAATAGTTTAATATTGAATTTTTCATGAAATGTTCCGGATATTTTCATATTAGTAAGAGATCTTTTTGTTATGTTATATGAAAGAGTTGGTAATTTTCCAATAATTCCAAATACTTTTTTCTGAGACAATAATTCTAAACTTTCATTTAAACTTTTTGTTTCTATATAATTTATTTGCGAATATTTTGATTTGTAGTAGTCATATAAATTTGAATATTTACTAATTGCAATTTTTTTGTTTGATAATTCTGTTATGTCACTTATAAATGGTTTATCAGTTAGAGTTACAATACCTATAGCTATTTTTCCTATAATATTTGTATTTTTTGTAAAATTATTAGAATCATTTTTTCCAAAGGCATATTTTATATAGTTTTGATTCTTTTTAATCATTTCTAACGCGGTATTATTCTTTTCTACTATTTGCATATTTTCAACAAGTATATTTAATTTTTTGTTAATTAATTTCCAATAGTCAATCTCTATACCACTCAATTTATCCTTATGTATCATTGTAAAAGGAGCAAAATTAGAATTTGTTAATAATGTAATTTTATTTTTTGCAATAAACTCTTTTTCCTTTTTCGTTAATTTAATTTTATTTGGATCATAAATTAAATCATTTAGTTTAAAATCTTCATTATTTTTAGCTAAGGCTAAAAGTAAATAAAGCCTTTTTATCTCTTCAATTTTTTTAGAATCAATATTTCCTAATAATCCTTCTTCAACTTTTGATAGTTTTTTTAGAACTTTTCCTTCATAGATTAGAGATTCTAAGGTTTTATTTTGAGTATTATATTTATCATATATTAATTTTGCAGTCTCTTCAATGTGTGCAAAGGCATATTCCCAACCTCTCAATGTTGCTTTATGAAAGTTTTTTACTCGCAAGGGATTTTTATTCAATTCTTCTTCAGAAGTAAATAATATACCTCCGTAGAAATCAAAGCCATATTCGCTGGGATTATGAATTTCAAAATCAATATTTTTTTGTTCTAAAAGAAATGGTTCATTTGATAAGTAACAACCCATTGCATCTGTTTTCCCATTTATTAAATCATCTAAATTAAATGAGTGGGCTTTGAAATTAATGTCTTTTAATTTAAGACCTTGTGATATAATCATTGAATTAATACTTGCAGTTGATCTTGCGTCTGGAGTTAGCATGATTTTTTTATTTAATAAATTTTTTGCTTTATTTATATTAGATTTTTTTAGCGAAATTAAGACCATTGGAGAATTTTGATAGATAGCTGCTAATAGTATAATTTTTTTATTTTCAAGTTTATCAATTATTAATGAAGATTTTCCTACTCCATATTCACTTTTAGATGTTAGAATGGTATCTACTAAATTAATATTAAAATTATATTCTTTTATCTCTACATCTAGGTTTTCATCTTTATAAAAGTTTTTTTCTTTTGCAATATAATATCCTGCAAATTGGAATTGATGAAGCCAATCAAGTTGTAATGATATTTTTTCTAACTCTTTCGAGTTTAGGTGGGATAGAAATAGAATAAAAACAATTATTAATTTTATAAAATTCATTTTATCAGTATATCTTAAGTATTATTAAATTATTTCTTATTTTGATTACAATTATAAAAGTTTAATTAAAATAATTTATGTTATTATAATTAATTTAAAATGCAATTTAATTTTAAAATTGATATAATGTGTTTTTAAATTTAAAGGTATTTTATGAGTGTAATTTTTGAAGCAAAAATAAAAAATAGAGGAGAGTCTCCTCATGACTGGTTTATTGAATTAACAGACACAGTTGATAATAGAATGGAAATTTGTAATGATTTAGAAGAATTCTCAAAAAAAATTGAAGAACTTGGAGCAGAATATGGTGGACAAATTGATGAAGTGAAATGGTCACAAGATGAAAATATTACAGTTGAACAACTTTCAGAAATAAATGCAGGTATGAGAAAATATCAAGAGGAGTTAAATAATGATTCTAATGATAGATAATTATGACTCTTTTACTTATAATATAGTTCAATATTGCCTAGAATTAGGAGCAGATTTAAAAGTTATTAGAAATGATGAACTGACAGTTAAAGAAATTGAAGCTTTAAATCCTGAAAAAATTATAATATCTCCTGGTCCTGCTACTCCAAATGAGGCTGGAGTTTGTTTAGAAGTTATAGAATATTTTGCGGATAAAAAGCCAATCTTTGGCATCTGTTTGGGACATCAATGTATTGCACAAGTTTTTGGAGGGGAAGTAATCCGTGCAGAAAATATGATGCATGGAAAAACTTCAAAAATAAAAGTAGTTAATGACTCTATACTTTTTAATGATATACCAAAAGAGTTTACGCAGACAAGATATCACTCTTTAACTGTAAAACAAGAAAACCTTCCTTCTTGTATAATTCCCACTTCATATAGCATGGATGATAATGAGATAATGTCTTTGGAAATAAAAGATAAAAAAATTTATGGTGTTCAGTTTCATCCTGAATCAATTATGAGTGAACACGGATTTAAGATAATAGATAACTTCTTGAAATTATGATAAAAAGAGATAATGCTAAATATATTTTTTACTCAATACTATTTTTAGTATTATCTACACTACTTTATACTGCAAATACTTTAAGTATTTCTTATAAAGAGGCGTTAAATGTCTTTGTGAATAATTCCTTATTAAGTGTTTTGACAAATACTTCTCTTTATTTTTTTGGACAAAATGATGTTGCTTTACGATTGCCTTTTTTAATTTTTTATGTTTTATCAGTTTTTTTAATGTATCAACTTTCAGATGGTTTTTTTAAAAAAGAGAGTGATAGATTAATCTCTATTGTACTTTTTATGATTCTTCCTGGACTTTTAAGTGCAGCAATATTAGTTAATAGTGCAATTGTTGTAACCTTTTTTACTCTTTTATATATATATTATTATAAAAAAACAACTAGACATTGTTATATATTATTGGTTCTCTTTTTATTTCTCGATAATTCCTTTGCTATATTTTTTCTTGCTCTATTCTTTTATTCTTTAAATAAAAAGAATAATATATTACTCATAGTATCTTTAATCCTTTTTAGTTTGTCAATGGGAATTTATGGTTTTGATACAGGGGGAAAACCAAGAGGTTTTTTAGTTGATACTTTTGCCATTTATGCTTCAATATTTTCTCCTTTACTTTTTATCTATTTTTTTTATTCTATTTATAGAACGGGGATAAAGAATGAAAGAACTTTAGTTTGGTATATATCAACTACCTCATTGATATTTTCTTTGTTATTTTCTTTTAGACAACGAATATATATTGAGGATTATGCACCATTTGTTGTAATATTCCTACCTTATATGGTAAGAATATTTCTTCATACTGTAAGAATTAGACTTCCGCAATTTAGATATAGACATAATTATACACTTATGTTAGTATTAATTGTTTTATTTATAAATGTAACTCTTACTATTTTTAATAAACCTTTATACTTATTATTAGAAAATCCAAAAAAACATTTTGCATATAGATATAATTTTGCAAAAGAGTTAGCGGCTGAATTAAAAGCTAATAATATTGACCAAGTTCAAAGTGAAGATAAAGAATTACTGCTTCGACTTAGATTTTACGGGATAAATGAAGGTAATAAATATTTTATAACAACTAGAGAACAATATTTTTATGATTTAAAACTACCTATTAATTATCTTGGAAAAACATTAATTACTGGATATGTAATTAAAAACTAATGAAAAAAGCTTTTTCATTAATTGAAATCTCTCTTGTAATTATAATCTTAATTTTTGTTGGAAGCTTTTTTTCTTTAAATTACAAACAAAATAATTTAGATAAAGCAAGAGATAGAATAATACTTTATTTAAAACAAACAAGATACCAAGCATTAATAGATAATACAAAAAATAATACAGATAATCTTTGGCATAAAAAAAGATGGACTTTAAAATTTTTTAGATGTAACAAATATGTTGGAGGTTTATATTATTCTATATATAGTGATATAAATAAAAAAGGTCATGTAAATTTAGATGAATCACTATCTGACCCATTAACAAATAAGAAAATTTATTCATCTAATAAATGTGAGCCAACAAATAAAACTAGCAAATATGTATTACTAACAAAAGTGTTTAATATTATGGAAATTGAAATAAGTTGTAATAGTACAAGTAGTTTAGGACAAATATCATTTGGCAATGATGGAAAAGTATATTCAAAATTAAGCTCTTTTGAAAACGAATATGATGAATATGAGATTACTAATAAATGTATAATAAAATTAATAAATGATAATTCTGAATCAAAAAAACTTGTAATAGAGCCAAAAACGGGTTATGTATATAAAATATAGCGGAAGAAAAAGCATAAAATTAAGAAACATTCAAAATTTAAGCTAGTATAAAGAAAAAACCCTTGACAAGAGGAGAAAAATCTATTATAATTCCCGTCCAAAAACAGAGGAAGCAC
>PKUJ01000016.1 GCA_002869565.1 Arcobacter sp. | reverse complement strand
TTATATGTCACCTGTTGAATTTGAAGAAAAAATGTTACGTTTAGAAATAGTTGCTTAGAATATTAATTTATTTGTCTGATTTAGGGTTGACACATCAGACTCTAAGAGAGATTAGAAAGATTTCTTCTACTCCTGCAATCTATTTAACAGCTATGAATGACTTAGATCATGTTAAAGAGGGGTATAAAGCTGGTTGTAATGATTATGTAAGAAAACCTTTTTTGTTTGAAGAATTAGAGCTTAGAATTAATCAATTAATACATAATGAGTGTATGGATAATATAAGTATAAATGAAAATTATTCTTATAATTTATGTAATATGCAACTTTTTTATAAAAATAAATCAATAGATTTAAACGGACAAGAAAAAGAATTATTATATATCTTAGTTAAAAATATTGGAAATACAATAAATCCAGATATTATAAAAGATTATGTTTGGGAAGAAAAAAATATCTGTGATAATACTTTAAGAACTACAATTAAAAAATTAAGATCTAAATTAGAAGATAATTTTATCACTAATGTAAGAAATGTTGGCTACAAGATAGAAAAATATGATTGAAGTTGAAAAACTATCAAAGGAGCATAAAAACTTTGGTTTTAAGCTTTTCTTATCATATATTACCTTTACCCTTTTACTTATTCTTTCAATTACAATTGTTCATGTATATTTATCTGATGATTTAAAATTACATAAATTTGAAAGAGAAGTTACATTACAAAGCGATGAAAAGAAGAAAGAGTTTGATAGTTTTTTTAAGAAAAGAAGTGATGCAATTTTAGCAATTGCAAAAAATGAATATTTTTTAAAATATGCAAAAAATGGTTCATACAATTATTATATAGATTTGCTTTTTTTAACTCTTATGGAAGCAAATAAAGATTATATGCAAATGCGTTTTATTGATAGTAACGGTATGGAAAAGTTAAGATTTGAACGTGAAAAAAAATCAAAAGAACCTTATAAAACACTTAAATTACAAGATAAATCAAATAGATATTATTTTAAAAATGCAAGTTTAACAGATAATGCTTCCGTATGGTTTTCTTCTATTGATTTAAATATTGAACATGGAGTGATTGAAAAACCGAATAAATCTGTAATTAGAGTTGCTACTCCTATATATATTGAAAATAGATTTGAAGGTATTTTAATCATAAATATTTTTATGAAAGAGTTATTTAAAAGTATTACAAAATCAACTATTTATGATATTTATATTACTGATAGTGCAGGGTATTATATAAAACATAAAAAATCAGAATATGATTGGTCTTTATATAATACAAAACATCGTTTAGATCATGATTTTGAAGATGAAATTGTAAATGAAATCCAAAAAGACAATTTAGAAGGAAGAGTATTAACAAGTAATATTTATATTCAGCCTTTATTTTTAGGAGATCAAAAATTTAACATGCTTTTAGTTGAAACTGATAAGTCTTTAAAAGAGGTAAAAGATAATAACAATAAAATGATAATTGCCATTTTAATATTTTCATTTTTTATGTCAATTATATTTAGTATAATTTTTTCAAATCCTTTAAAACATATGTATGAGATTGTAGTTTCTCAAGCAGATAAACTTCATGACTTAGCCACTAACTTAGACAAAAAAGTTAAAATTGAGACTTTAAAAAATGCAAAAAAAGATAGGTTATTACAAAACCAAAGTAAGTTAGCAGAATTAGGTGATATGATAGGAAATATTGCACATCAATGGAGACATCCTTTAACTAGATTGTCTTTAACTCTACAAAATTTAAAAGCTTTTCAAAATAGAGGTAAATTAAATGATAAGCTCTTAAATGAATCTTTAGAAAATTCTCTTCATCAAATTGAATTCATGTCAAATACAATTGATAACTTTAAAGATTTTTATAAAAAAGATACAAAGAAGAAAGATTTTTTTCTTATTGATGCTATATCTTCGATATTAAAAATTATAGGTCCCATGTTAGATCATAATAATATTAATATTATTATTAATGACAAGAAAAATATAAAAATTTATGGAAATAAAAATGAATTTTCGCAAGTATTAATGAATTTAATTGTCAATTCAAAAGATGCTTTTGATGATAAAACTATTGAAAATCCAAATATCACAATAAATATTGAAAAAGTTAATAATGATATTAAATTGGAAGTTATTGATAATGCAGGTGGAATTAACAAAAATATTATAAATCATATTTTTGACCCATATTTTACAACTAAAGAAATCAAAGGAACAGGAATAGGGCTTTATTTATCAAAAGCAATTATTGAAGATAAAATGAAAGGTAAACTTTCAGTTTCTAATAATAAAGAGGGGGCTGTATTTACTATTTATTTAAATAATTTGGAGAGTTAGAATAATAATATATAAAGTATAACTTCTTTATAAAATGTAAATTTTAAGCTAAATTATCACAAATTTGTATGTTATTTCTACCTGCATTTTTTGCATTATAAAGTGCTATATCAGCTAATTTAAATGCATCTAACAAAGTTTTTGATTCATTGGGAAGAAGATTAACACCAATAGAAACAGTTAATTTTATATAATCATCTTTTGTATAGAAAAATTTATGATTTCGAATATTTTCTAAAATTCTTTCAATAACCTTTAAAGGTGGGACAGAGTCATTTCTTTTTATTTTTGCAAATACAATAAATTCCTCACCTCCATATCGAATAACAATATCTTCCGAATCTCTTGTTGAAAAAGAAATCATATCAGCTACTTCTTTTAATACTATATCTCCAATATCATGCCCAAAGTCATCATTAACCACCTTAAAATAATCTATGTCTATAACTGCTAAAATGTAATTATTCAAATTGATAAAATTATCTAATTCATACATATAATTTCTATTGTAAACATTTGTTAAGTTATCAATATATGCAGTTTTTTTAATTGCTAGAAATCTATATGACTGGATAATCAAAATTAAAAGAAATATAATAGTAATTATAGTAATTGAAATAATGACAGTTTTCATTAGACTAATAATGTTCTGTATATCTTCTATTCTTTCTACTGAAAAATCAATAGCTAAAATGAGTTTAACTTCATTGCTACTATCTAATATAGGGAATAAATAACTTATAGAAAGCTCATGTAAGTATTGATGCTCTAAATTTAAAGGTTTTTTGAGTTTGAAAATTTCTAGCCATTTAGAACTTTCAATATCAAACTTTTGATTTATAAAAGCTTTTTCATTTTTTTTGGCACCATCAGCTAAAAATCTAAAAATTCCTTTTTCATCTTTATAAAGTAAATATGCATATTTTATATTTGAAGTTATTAATAATTCCAAAGTTTTTTCAATTTCTCTATGAATTTGTTTATTATTTTGTATTTCTTCTATATAATTTTTGTCTTTTAAAATTTTTTCTATTGAATCTGCGCTATTCTTTGTGATAGAAAGAACGTCAACCGTAGATATCTTTAACATTTTTTTTTCAATTTTTTTCTCTAGATTTACTATCCCATATAATAGTATGAATAAAGCTAAAGAAATAATTATAGTTAATATTATTAGATAAATTGGTTTTTTTATAAAATACTTATTTTTCATTTTATATCTTCGATAAACTTTTTATAATCATTTGATAACTTGACATTTTGTTGGATTAATCTATCCTTTATAAAAGTTATATTTGGTCTACTCTTACTCCAAAAGAATGCTCCTATATAGATAGGTTCTTTTAATAATCTTCTATAGTTATTTGTAAAAAATATTTTTTTATCTTGATTACAAGATGGTGAAATTTTGATAGTTTTTTTTACAAAAACAAAGTTTGCATTTGAACAAGTATTTACCAATGTAAAAAATTTTGAATATATTTTTTTTTCATTATTAGAAATTTATGGAATAAATAATTTGATATTTTCATTTACAGATGATATTGCAATATTAGCAATAATTTTTGCTTCAAGTTCAATCTCTTTATCATATTTATTGACTAAAAAAGTATATTGTTCAGAATAAGAAAATGAAAAAAAGCAAAAGAGTAATAATAAACTTTTCATTAGAATACCCACTTCATAGATAAACTAATTGTTCTTTGAGTATCTTCTAAAGCAAAGGTTCCAACAGCAAACCCTTCATCATATAAGGATTTTGAACCTTTATTAAGTAGATTTTCACCTTTTAAACTAAATTTTAAACTTTTACTATAATTATATGAAGTTCCTAGATTAAAATCATATGAAGCTTTAACTTCTGTTCCCTTGTAATCATATGAATTTCTATATATTAAAGAAGTGAAATATTCAAAATTATCGTATTCACCCACATATTTAATATATCCACCTCTATCAGAACTATTTATCTTTTCACTAGATTTTGTTGTAAAATAATTTACTTGTAATTTATTTTTTTTATTAAAAAGGTATTCATAACTATATATAAATCCACTAGTTTTAATAGTATGATCAATATTTATAAAGCCAACAGGTGTTGAATAGATAAAATCATCAATATAAGTTCTATGATAGGTAGTAGAAAATTTTGATTTTTCAGTTGTATAAACACCTTGTATTGTAAAAATATCATATTTTTGTGTTTTAATATTTTGATTATTTTTATCAGTAAAATCTATATTATAAAAAGTTGGAGGTAGATATGTTTTTGTATAAAAACTTTTTAATCCAAAATTTTTAAAAGGTGTATAAATAACTCCCACACGATGAAGTTTCTCTGAACTATTTGACAAAGAACCATTTCTTTTATATTTATCAAATTTTGTATTTGCAATTAAAAAAAGATTTTCATTTACTTTATAATCATCTTGAAATATAAACGATGTAATCTGCTCATTGTTATAATCATTATAATTTGTATTTAAATTTTGATTAATAAAATTTACTGCATTTCTATTCTTTACTTCATACTCTTTTTTCGAAATATTAAAAGCTGCTAAAAAATTGTTATTTTTATAATTATATGATTTTGAAATATAGGTATTTAGTTTTTTTAATTTTAGATTTTCATTATATTTCTTTGGTAAACTTAACCCAATATTCCTTAAGTTTAAGGTTGGTACTAAAAGCATTCCTGATGAATTTTCTTCACTATATTTAGTTTCATTTACATCAATTGAGGTTTTTACTTTTAAAGATTTGTCTTTTAATAAATAATGAGTAATATCTAAATAAAAATCTTTTGACTTAATTTCTCCATTTTCAGGAGAGTTGTCCATTGCATATCCCATATAATTGTTTTTTTTTACATCAGAATATCCAAAGTTTATATTTGTATTTTCATTACTAATATCTAAGAATAGGTATTTCCTATTTTCATCATTGCTATATTTGTCTGAATCTTTTGTTTTTGTGTTATTTAAATAAAATAAATAAGCCCAGCCATTTTCAAAGGCTCGTGAATCTGTAATACTTTGAGAATTTGAATCTTTTGATGTACTAGTAAGATTAAGTTCAGTTCCATTCTCTTTTGATGGTGTTTTCGTGTAAAGCCGAATAAAATAAATTCCAGTATCATTTCCTAATGCGAGTGAACTTTCTCCATAATAAATTTCAATATGATCAACAAAATCTAAAGGTAAATTCCCCCATGTCAAAGAAGGACTCTGATCATAAATAGAACTGATTTCATGGTCATTTATGAAAAATCTAAAAAAACCACTAACTGTAGTTTTTGTTCCTGCTAAAGAAAGAGTTGATTGACCAAATCTATTTTTATTTAGATTTAATAATGGAAGTTCCTTCAATATATCATTTAATTTATGATATTGCATTAACTGAATTTCTTTTTGAGAGTAGATAAAAACATGACCTAATTTTTCATCAACAGTTTTTAGGGATTTTTCACTACTTGCATTATATTCTTGCAGTAAATTGTCTATAGAATTTGAAAAAGCTATAGAATAAAAAGTAATAAAAAACAAAAACACTAATCTCATTTGTATCCTAGTAAAAAATTTAGAAGAAATTTAACTATAATATATTATTTAATAATTATATCTATAAATAACATTATAGTCTCTTACATATAAAGAAAGAATAATTATTACTTATTTTAACTATTACATTATTTACATAAACTTTTTTATTTTTTTATTTTATTTATAGTTGAAATTAAACAATCTAAGAGCTCTCTATAATCTACTGGTTTTTGTAAAATTTTGTGTATTCCTATATCTAGCAATGTTAAAAGTTTTTCTGATTCAGTTTGGGCAGAGATTACAATTATTAGTTGAGTTGAATTGTGTTCTATAATTTTTTTAGATAATTCCATACCATTTAATTTTGGCATACTTAAATCTGTAATTACTAAATCATAGTTAATTTTATTTTTCTTGAAATAATTTATATAATTTTCATATCCACTAAGGCCATTATTTTCTATCTCTATATTACAAAAAAAGTTTTCTAAAAGTTTTAATAATTGAATTCTTACACTTTCATTGTCTTCAATAAAAAGAACATTTAATTTTTGTGAATAAGCTATTATTTCTTTAAAATTATTTTTCATTCAAATTATCCATTATTCTTTGATTATTATTGGTAATTCAATTATAAATGTTGCCCCGTCAAATTCATTAACAACTCTTAGAGAACCTTCACAATGTTCATTTATAATAATTCTACTCATATAAAGCCCTAATCCTGTGCCATTTTTTTTATTTTTTGTAGAGAAGTATGGATCAAAAATTTTATCAATATGAGAAGGATCAATTCCTCCTCCATTGTCATGTATTTTTATTACAGCAGTATTCTTGTCTTTTTTAAAAGTTGATAAATCAATTTTTTTTGTTTTTTGTTTTTTTTCAATTAGTATATCTTCATAATTTTTAAGAATATTTAAAATAACTTGTTGAATTTCATTAGAATAAGAATATATACATATTTTATTAAAAAATTTGCTTGTAAAGATTATATCATTTGCTTCTAAAGAAGTTTTTATTATTGTTAAAGTTTTTAATATTACTAGTTCCAAATTAAATTGATCTTTTTCCTTATTTGTTTTGAAAAAGTTTCTAAAATCATCTATTGTAGAAGATAAATGTTGAGAATAATCTGTTATTAACTTTAATTCTTCTTCAAAAAATTGTTTTTCTATTTTTTTATCAAGCATCATTTTTATTAAAAGATTATTTGTAGTAGCAGAAATTGCAGTTAGTGGTTGTCTCCATTGGTGTGCAATCATGGATATCATTTCTCCCATTTGAGCAAGTCTACTTTGTTGAATTAGTTGTTGTGTTTTAATTTCATTCTTTTTTATTTCATGTTTTATTTTTTGTTCAAGATTAATATTTAAATCTTCTAATTTTTGTTCTAAAACTTTTCTATTTGTAATATCTCTTATCACTGCATGAATTACACTATTCTCTTCAATTTCAATGGATGTTAAAACAATTTCAACCCATACATTATTTCCTCCTCCATCCATAAATACCCATTCAAAACTATTTACATCATCTTTTAATGCTTTTGCAATCATATCTTGAGAAACTATTTTTGAAATATTTCCATTTGGTTGCTTATATGGGGATATTTCAAAAAGTTTTTTTTCAAGTAATTCATTTTCATTATATTTAAGCATTTTTAGAATTGATTCATTACAACTAGAAATTTGTTTATCTCTTATTAGAATTACTCCATCAGAAGATTTAATATACAAATTCTCAAAAAGTAATTTTTGTTTTGCAATTTGTTTAGTTTTCTTTTCAATTTCATCATTTGCAGATTTTAGACGTTTGTTATGTTGATCTAAAATATAATGCCTGTAAGCAAAAATAATTATGATAAGTAGAATTGTAAATAATATTTGCCATAAATATTTATAATCAAAAATAGTTTCAAATGATTTAATTGTCCATTTATTGAATATCTCTCTATATTCGTCATTACTAATTTGACTCATCGCTTTGTTAAGTATATTTAAAAGTAAATCATTTTCATTCTCTACTGCCATATTTACAGTATAGGACATATTTGTGTATCTAGAAATATAAAGATTTTTTAAAGCATATTTTGACATATAATATGAAGCAATAGGCAAAGGTTCAACTGCAAAATAAGCTCTTCCTGAGCTTACAGCTTCTAAAGTCTCTCTATCAGAGTTAGTTTTTGTAATTATTAAATTAGGATACCTAGATTTTAATATATTTATTAAATATGAATTTTGTTTTTTTGCCATAGTTTTATCTAAAATATCTTCTAAGCTAGAAATAACAGGTTTATCTTTTTGAGTTATAATTGCTAATTTATAATTTAAATAAGGTTTAGAAAATTTTGCTTGACCGATTAATTCTCCACTATTTGTTACTGTTGGTATAAAATCACAAATACCTTTTTTTAGAAATTCTTTTGATTGTTTCCATGAATTAGTTTTTACTGATATAAATTTTATTTTTAATAGTTTTTCTATTTTATTTAATACATCAATAGTTATTCCTTGTAATTCATCATTTTCAATAAATTCTATAGGCTTAGAATCATTTGCATTACACATTTTGAAATTCTTTTTCTTATGAATATAATTTATTTCATCTTTTGATAAAAAATATTCTTTTCTTTTTTCTATAGTTTGAGAACCAAACCATTTTCTTTTTAAAGTGAGTAGTTCTTCGTCAGTTACATTTTTTTGTGCTTTTTCAAATATATCTCTTAGTATTGCTTTATTTTTTGCAGTTCCTATACGAATTAGACTAACCATACGATTATCATCAACATAGTTTGTAGTAGTTACTCCGGAGATATTATTTAGTGTGATGACATAATCAAGTACGTTTTTTTTCCCTATTGTAGCATCTGCTTTTCCTAAGGATAAGTATTTTAATGCTTCTAATGAATCTTTTACTAATATTTGTTTAATATTAGGATAATATTTTGTGATAGCTTTTTGTGCAAAAAAACCTTTTGGCATTACGATTGTTTTGCCCCCAAGTTTTTCCAATGAATCTAAATTTTCATTACCTTTCTTTACATAAATAGCATTTGCAGCAGTATGAAAAATTGATGTAAATGCAATTGTTTTTGCTCTTTGCTCATTTTTTGATATATTGATAATAGCATCAATTTTATCTTCTTGTAGCATAGTCATAAATTCATCCCATGTTGGACCTGAAATATATTCAACATCTACATGAAGTTTTTTAGCGAGAAGTTTAGTATAATCAATTGAAAAACCCTTGGCTTGATCATTTTGATAATAATTGTATGGAGGCCAATTTAATTCATTATGTAATCTTAAAGGAGAGTATTCTTTTAAAAATTTAGATTCTTCTTTTGTAAGTTCAATTTGCGAACTAGCAAAAAGAGTAATAGAAAAAATTAAAGATATGATTAAATTATTTATTATAAATTTCATTGTTAACTTTTTATTAAAATGCTAAATTATAACAAAAAAGTATCAATAAAATGAATTAAAAATCATTATTATATAAATTTTTTATATTTTAATTTATATCCATGAGAATAAATTGATTCAAATAATTCATAGTTAAGTTTTGTTTTTAATCTTGAAATTAAGTTTCTAACTCTTTTATTATTTGCACTAAAATCGGAAAAAATGAATGATTCTATTTCATCATATGATTTTAAAGAGCCCTTAGAATTTATAAATAGTGTAAAAAGTTTTATTTCATTTTTAGTAAGTTTAACTTCTTTCTCATATTTAAATAAAATAGACTCATCAATATTCCATAAAAAATTATCTTCAAGGTGTACGATGTGCTTATTTGAAATTGCTAACTTATTTTTTTCAATAATGTTCATTAGGGCATTTGATATTTGTTCAATATTATACGGTTTTAATATATATCCATCAACACCCGCATTTATAGTTTTTAAAAAATATTCAGTATTTTCATGAGCTGAAAAAATTAATATTGGTACATCACGATCAAGTTCACGGATTTTATTAATCATAGATATTCCATCTAAAACAGGCATTTCAATATCTGTAATTATTAAATCAAAAGATGTAGACTCATATTTATTATTTGATTTAAAAGATTTTAGTCCATTTTCTCCATTATCAGCAACAGTGATATTATCAAAAAAAATTTTTAACATTTTTATTGTTTGTTCTCGTACATCTTTATTATCTTCTATATATAAAATATTTAGTATTTTTGTAATATAAATAATATTACATAATTTATCTTGATTCATTAAATTAAAACTCCTAATATTAAAAATAATTATATAAGAAATTTGTTTTGAACTAAATAAATAGAAGTTAATTTGTTTTAAATCAGTTTTTTTTTGTCATTTAGTGACAGGATAATAGTAACTAAGCCAATATTTTGGCATAGTTACTATTTTTTATAATTATTATTTTACTTGTGTAATAGCATCTTTTAGATTTCTATTTTTATAAGCTAGTGCGATTGTTATAAATACACCTGCTGTTACATAATAAACCCACATTGGAATTGGTACAGGATCTCCTGTAGCATATGAGTGCATTCCAGATAAATAAAAGTTAACACCAAAATATGTCATCAGAATTGTAGAAAATGCTAACAATGATGCAACTGAAAATACAAATGGAGTATTAAGAGCTTTAACAAATCTAAGGTGAACTACAAAAATATAAAATACAATTGCAACATAAGCCCAAGTCTCTTTTGGATCCCATCCCCAATATCTACCCCAAGATTCATTTGCCCAAACACCACCAAGGAAGTTTCCTATTGTAATTGCTGTTAGTCCAATGATTAATGCGATTTCATTAATTGCCGTAATATGCTTAATTGTTTCATCTAAGTGTGGTCTATTTTTTCTAAAAATAAACATGATTAATGACATGAATCCTAAAATTGCACCAAGACCAAAAAATCCATAAGAGGCAGTTAAAATTGAAACATGAATAGTTAACCAATAAGATTTAAGTACAGGAACCAAATTAGTGATTTGAGGATCAATACTTGTTAAATGTGCAGTAAACATAAATATACCTGCAACAATAACTGCCGCACTTAAAGCTAGTAATGATTTTCTAAAGAATATAACCCCTGCAAATACAGCTGACCATGATATATATAATAAAGATTCATAGGTATTAGACCAAGGTGCATGTCCAGAAAGAATCCATCTAAATCACATACCAAAAGTATGAATAGCAAAAAGTAAAGCTAAAAGTACAAAGAACACAAAAGTTGTTTTTCTTGGTTTAATTTTTGGATTAAAAACTACTATAAATGCTACAATCAACATAATAAATCCTAAAATAACATATGCAAGTGTTACTTTTGGAAAAATATTTATTTTATTAAAGAAGATTTCATTATTTATTTGTGATTCCGAAGGCATTATCTCTGAACCAATTTTTGTTTGGTATTGACTAATTAAATCTATAAATTTATTTGAGACATCCCAATTCTCAGAGACAACTGAATTTATAAATCCTCTTATTAGTGATTCCATTGCACTTTGATTATCACCTTTGAACATTTGAATTGCATCTAAAGGTGAATACCACTTGTTGTTATCATTTGCATTTTGTTGAGGAAACATTCTAAATAAATTTCCGTTATAAACCATATATGAAATATTAAGTTTTTCATCAAGTTTTATGATGTCTTTTTCAAAAGTTCCTCTTTCATTAGGTTTCGTCATAGATGCAGCTTGTGCTTCTTTTTGAAGAACATATTTTCCTTCTTTAAAAACCTCAGAAAAAGCAATATACTTTCTTGTTTTTTCTACCCCAAGTAATTTTTTTAATCTTGGTGTTTTAATTTTTATCATCTTAACATTTCGCCAAATTTCAGGTCTTGTTAACATACCTAAAATAATTTGATCAGCATTCATTCCAAACATTGAACTTTTACCAGATAATTTACTAAGAATTTCATGATTTAGAGTATTCAATGGTTTCATTCTTCCACCATTACTTTGAACAACAATTTTAGAAAATTTTTCAGCAGTACCTATTGAAGCTGTTTGAAAATTTTCAAGATATGTTGCCATATCATTTTTTGTGTTTTTAAATTCTAGTCCATGATTTGCATCTGCCGCTTGTAAATTACTCCCTGAAAAACCAATAATAATAGCTGTAATAAATGCAGCTACATTTTTTGAACTAACAAGTTTTGTTAATTTCCAAAATCTAGATTTTTTATCAAAAAGATTCCAAATTAATCCAAGGGTTAATAAAAAATAACCTAAGTAAGTAGGCCATTTACCTGGATCGTTATTTACAGAAAGAATAGTTCCTTTTTCATCTCGATCGTATGAACTTTGAAAAAATAAGAAATTACCTTGGTGAAGTGTTCTATTCATAAAAATTCTATAATCATAGCTAGTTTTATCTTCGTTATTAATAGTTACTTCTGAAGCATAAGATGATGGAGCCATACTTCCCGGATATCTATCAAGTTGGAAATCTTTTAGTTTAATCGAAAATGGAAGTTGTAATACTTTTGATCCATATTCTAAAGTTACTACAGTATCACCAAAGTCTTCAATTTTTGAAACACCTTTTTGACCTCTTTTCCCTGGTAATCTAACTGCTTTTGTTTGACCATTTAAAGTTAAATCTACAGTTAATATACCCATCTCAGATGAGCCTTTTTTACTTACTATATAACCATTATATTTTATATTTAAGTTTTTATTATTAAATTTTATATCGTGATTAAAATTATTTAATTGTTCTCCTATAAGCTCAACAATTCCAGTATCTGTACTAGCATCCATCCCTTTTCTTAATGTAGAAGCTGCAAATTCCATAGGATATTCTTTATAAAAACTCCCATTTTCTTGTTTAATTTTAACTTGTAAATAAGGTTCAAGTGAAATCATTCTATTCTCAGTTGTACCTTCTCTAATATGCATAATACCTTCATATCCAATATATCTAGTTGTTGCTGCACCAATTAAAATTACTACAAAAGATAGGTGAAAAATAAATCTTGGAGGACTTCTCCACATTTTATATTTATATATAATCCCCATAAGGTTTAAAATTGTTAATACTAAAGCAGCTTCGTACCATATATTGTTGTAAACCAATACTCTAGCTGTAGAAGTACCATAATCATTTTCAATAAATGTTGCAATACCTGCTCCTATACCTAATGTGGCTAATAAGATAAGTGTTGTCTTAAATGAAAACAAGACGTCAGTCAATTTTTTCACGTGTCTATCCTTTTTTTTAAATTACTAGATTATACTAGTTAGCGTATGAACTTTATGTGTAGTTTTATACACAAAAAATAAAAAATCATTAATTTTTGTAATTATATACATTTAAATTAATTTTTTCTTTGATTGTAATCATCTATTTAATAAATTATGATTATAATTGCATTATGAATTTAGAAGCATTAAAAAAGAAAAAAGAAGATTGTAGATCTTGGAAAAATGTTCAACCTTGGTATGAACAATTATTAAAAGTTTTTGAAATTGAAAAAAGTGATTTAAAAATTGATTATGGAGATTGGTTTAGTGTTGGTAAAAAAGATAACTTAACAGCTCAAGAATTTGATTTAATCGAAGAGACAGCAAAAAAACTTATACCTTGGAGAAAAGGTCCTTTTAATATATTTGGTTTAGAGATAGATAGTGAATGGCAAAGTAATATAAAATATAATCTTATTAGACCTCATTTTAATTTAAAAGATAAAATAGTTGCTGATATTGGGTGTAATAATGGTTATTATATGTTTAGAATGCTTGAAGATAAACCAAAAAAAATGGTTGGTTTTGATCCTTCAGCTTTGACTTTACATCAGTTTGAGTTTGTTAATCATTTTGTTAAATCAGAAATTATATATGAGATGTTAGGGGTTGAACATTTAGAGTATTATGAACATAAATTTGATTTTATATTTATGTTAGGTGTTTTATATCATAGACCTGACCCTGTTGGAACATTAAAGTCTTTAGCTAAAGGGTTAAATTCAAAAGGTGAAATATTAATTGATACTTTTATGATAGATGGGGAAGATGAATTATGTTTAACTCCAAATAAACGCTATTCAAAGATCCCAAATATTTATTTTATTCCTACCATTTCAGCTTTAACAAATTGGTTAAGTAGAGCAGGTTTTGAAGATATGGAAGTTATCGCAACAACTACAACTACAAATGAAGAACAAAGAAAAACATCATGGTCTTTTGAACAAAGTTTAGAAGATTTTTTAGATCCAGAAGATTTTAGTAAAACGGTAGAAGGTTACCCCGCACCTAAAAGAGTATATATGAAAGCAAGAAAGATACAATAGATTTAAAATAAATCTATTGTATCTTCAGCAGATAAATCACTATATTTAAATAATTGACTACGTCCTTTATTTTTTGCTTCGTATAGTGCAATGTCAGCATTTTTAATTGTTTTATCTATACTATCATTTTCATCAAAAGTTTCAAAAACATCAATTCCAATACAAATAGTCTTTTTTAAAATATATCCATCTTCATGAACTTTAACTTCTACTTTACTAAAGTCATTAATAATATTTTCACAAATTCTTAGGATATCATTCTCTTTATTTGTACTTAACATTGAAATTAAAAATTCATCACCACTTAATCTTGCCACCATATCATATTCAGAGATGTTAGTATGTATTACTTTTGCAAGTTCAACTAATACTTGATCTGCTATATCATGGTCAAATTCATCAATTACAGCTTTAAAATGATCTACTCCAACCATTATAAAATAAATTTTTTTATACTCTTTTTTTGATAATATTATTTGTTTATTTAAATTTTCAATTAAATAGTGTCTATTATAAACTTTTGTTACAGAATCTAATGATTGAGAATCAACAAAGTTTTTCTTTATAATACCACTTTGGATTATTGGAGAAATTTGAAAAAATGCAGATTCTATTAGATTGTATTGATCAGATAGCATTTCAAAATGAATTTTTGACGAAGCACTAAAAGAGACAATTGCATTTAAATTAGTATGTGTATTAATAATAAAGAAAAAAGATAAAG
This sequence comes from Arcobacter sp., assembly GCA_002869565.1. Lineage (GTDB taxonomy): Bacteria > Campylobacterota > Campylobacteria > Campylobacterales > Arcobacteraceae > Halarcobacter. The sequence continues at coordinate 119,918 of PKUJ01000016.1, read as the reverse complement.
AATCATCTAAATAGAACTCATCTCCTTCAATAAATATATTCTCTCTATTATTTCTTTCAATATCAAATAAAGCCACAGTTACATTATCAATATTAAAGTTTGTATGTAGCCATAGAAATATATCTTGAGCCATTTGTTTTATATTAGAAGAATATTGTAATTGGTCATACAATTTATATATCTTTTCTAATGCTTTATAGTCTTGTTCATTATTTGCTGAAGATTTTATTAGCTCTAAAATACTATTTTTCATTGTTTCCCTTAAAATAATTCAATAGTTTCATCATCTTTTTTAAATTTGAAATATTGACTTCTACCTTTATTTCTTGCTTCATATAGAGCAATATCAGAAGATCTGAAAATTTCATCTATTTTCACTGCATCATCTGGGTAAATAGATATACCTGTACAAATAGTTTTCATTAATATTTGATTTGTCTCTTCATTAACTACAACTCTTGCATCTTTAAAATTATTTATTATTTTATCTGCAACCATTATAGCATTATTTTCATTATTTATATTATGTAATACAATTAAAAACTCATCTGATTCTATTCTAGCAACTATGTCAGAACCTCTAACAGTATTTTCTAAACTTTCCGCAAGTACCTTTAGTACCTTGTCTCCAATAGTATAATCAAATTCATCAATTACAGCTTTAAAATGATCAATCCCAACTTTTAAAAAAGCCATTTTTTTATGTTCTCTTTGAGATAGAGGTAAGGTAGTTTTTAAATATTCATCAATATATTGTCTGTTATAAAGACCGGTAAGTGAATCTTTTAATGTCATTTGAACTAATTTGTATTCCAAATATTTATTATATATTGTTTGCGAAACCATGTCAAAAGTAGTTTTAATTAATAAAAAAGTTGAAGATATATTTTCAGATTCTTTATCTTGGTATAAAAGTGAGATTTTTAGTTCTTCATTTACATTTAATTTTACAAAGAATTCTTTTTTATTCAAAGATGTTTCATCTTTGTAGTTTTTAAATATTTCATTGTTATTGATTGATACTTTAAATTTATCAATACCTAAATCTTTATTTAAATATGAAGATAAATGGCTAAAAATATCATCAAGCTTATTTATTCCAACTAAATGCTCATTTAGCGCAATTATAGTTTGAAAATTATATGTATTTAATTGAGTTACTTCTTGCACATTTAATCCTATAAGTAATTTTTCCAGTTGTTTAATGAACTTCTCTCTTCTTTTAAAGTTGTTGATGGTCCATGTCCTGGATAAATTGTTATATCTCTATCCCAACTTAAAACTTTGTCCAAACTTTTTATCATTTCATCTGGATTAGAATAAGGAAAGTCACATCTTCCAATTGAACCTTTGAAAATAAAATCTCCTGCAAAAAGATTGTTATCTATTTCAATTGCAGAGCAACCTGGCGTATGTCCTGGGAAAAAATGAAATTTAACTTTTACTCCATCAAAGTCTATTTCTTCATCAGGTTCAATAAGATAATCAGCTGATGAAGGAGTCATACCCATTCCATAGGGGTCTTTTTGAAGCATAAAGTTATCATTTTTAGGAGTATATATTTTTAAATCAAATAAATCACTGACTTCTTTATTTGACCAAACGTGATCAAAATGCCCATGAGTATTTAAAATTGCTACAGGATTTTTGACATTTTGTTTAATCCAAGAAGTTGCACCAACGCCTGGATCAATTATAAAATCTTTGTTATTAACAGTAATTATGTAACAATTTGTTTGATAGTCACCCATAGGTTGAATCTTAATTCCCATTATTTTTTAATCCTTTGTTAGATAAAATTTATATTAGTATATATAATTAGAGCTGTAAGGAAGTTTATGAATTATTACTATTCTCTAGAAAAAATATTATTAGAATGTAATCCAAAAGTAAAAATTAAAGAATTTAAATTTTTTTATAATAATTTTTTAGCAAATAAATTATATTTTGAAGAAAACTACAAATCGTATGAACTGGAAGAGCCTTCATACCTTGGTGTTTTAAAGGTAGTCTTACCTAAAAATGCGAAACAAAGAAAATATGTAAATACAAAAGAAGGAAAAATAAATTTATTACATACAATAGCACATATAGAATATTCTGCAATAGATTTAGCTTTAGATGCTTCTTTGAGGTATCAAAATATGCCTAGAAAGTTCTATAAAGATTGGCTTGAAGTTGCAAATGACGAGATTCGACATTTTTTGATGATAGAAAAGTTACTTGAAGAGCTAGGATCATATTATGGTGCTATTGAAGTCCATACAAATCTTTTTGAAGCTATGAAAAAAACTCCTGATTTATTATCTCGTATGGCAATTGTTCCTCGTTATTTAGAAGCAAATGGTCTTGAACAAAATCCAAAAATCATGGATAAGCTCAATTCTAATCCAGATAAATTTAATATAAAAATATTATCAGCTTTAAATACAATATTAGAAGAAGAAATTGACCATGTAACAAAAGGTGACATATGGTTTAAGTATGAATGTGAAAGACTAAATCTTGAACCTGAAAAGACATATTTAGAAATTTTAGAAAAAATATATCCAGGTTGTACAACAAAAAAACAAAATTTAAATATAGAAGCAAGAAAAAAAGCAGGCTTCTCATGTGATGAACTTAAATTTTTAACAAAAAGAGATAATTGTAATTAAAAATTAATTCTTTCTAGTTATATAATTATAAGTAGATTTTTTCTATGATATATAAAAGGTTTTATTATGATAAGTTCTAATATAAATGAAATACTATTAAAAAATCAGATTAATAATACAATTCATAACAGAAGTTATAGTAATTCTTTTCTTACTTCACTTCTTGACACAAAAGTAGAAGAGGGTAAAGTAAGAACAACTGATTTTACATATGAAAATATAAAAGGTATTTCTCTTGAAGAAATAGAACAAGTTTTTACAACAGAAGAAGATAAAGATAAAGCCAAGAATTTAAGACTTGCAAGCATGTTTACAGAAGACAAATATTTAGGTGAAGCACTTTTTAATACGGTTATGGGAAAACCTTTTAATCTTGGATATAGCTATTTATTTGATATTTATGAAGATAAACATAGTTTTCTTGAATCTATTCTTAATAGTAAGAGATCACTTTCTGATTTATTACATGATTCAATATCAAAAAAAATCATTAATCCAGAAAATCAAAATAGTGCAGATGTAATACCTAAAGAGTATTTAGATGAAATACTTTTAGAAGTGAACTCTTTTAATTTTATTTCTGCTTTGTCTAAGACTTCAAAAGACCAATATGGACGATACAAAGATGAAGATGATAAGGATTATTTTTTTTTATATAATGACTATAATTTAAAATATCAAGAGTTAATGTATAAATATGAAGACAATAAAACGATAGAAAGAAATTTATTAAATCAATTTAAATAAAAGAAGCTATTGAGCTTCTTTTATTTAAAATTTTGCGTTGGGAATAGGGTGTTTCTCAACTACAAAATCAATGTCTTTATCACCTCTACCGCTAAGATTTATAAGTATTGTTTTATCTTTTGGTAAAGTTTTTGCTAATTTCATAGCAAATCCAACTGCATGAGCAGATTCTAGTGCTGGAATAATTCCTTCAAGTTGAGATAACTTGTAAAATGCATCCACTGCTTCTTCATCATTACATAAACCAACTTGTGTTCTTCCTATATCTTTTAAATGAGCTTGTTCTGGACCTACAGATGGATAATCAATCCCTGAACCAATTGAGTACACAGGAGCTGGTTCCCCATTTTCATCTTTTAGCATAATTGAATTAAATCCATGCATAATGCCTTCTTCCCCATAAGTCAAACTAGCAGAATGTTCTCCAAGTTTTTTACCAATTCCCATAGGTTCAACACCATAAAGGTTTACATCTTTTTCATCAATAAAAGCTGAAAATATTCCCATAGCATTTGAACCACCACCAATACATGCGATGATATTATCTGGATTTTTATCTTCATGTTCTAAAAATTGCTCTTTTACTTCAAACCCAATTACGCTTTGGAAATCTATTACCATCATAGGAAAAGGATGAGGACCAACTACTGAACCAATACAATAAATTGCAGTATCAGCTTGTGGGATATAAGATTCAAAAGCTGAATCAACGGCTTCTTTTAAAGTTTTAAGACCATGTGTTGCTGGAATAATTTTTGCACCAAGAATTTTCATTCTAACTACATTTGGATGTTCTTTCTCAATATCAACTTCCCCCATATGAATTTCACACTCTAATCCAAAATATGCAGCAGCAGTTGCTAAGGCAACTCCATGTTGTCCAGCACCAGTTTCAGCAATAACTTTTGTTTTACCCAAATATTTAGCAAGAATAACCTCAGCCATACAGTGATTTAATTTGTGTGCACCAGTATGATTTAAATCTTCTCTTTTGAGATATATTTTTGCTCCGCCACAATGTTCAGTCAGATTTTTTGCAAAACTAATTGGAGTAGGTCTTCCTTGGTAATGTTTTCTCACATATTTAAGTTCTTCAATAAATTTTGGATCATTTTTTAACTTTTCATATGCTTGAGTTATATCTTTAAAAGGTTTTTCTAGCATTGGAGGTATAAATGAACCACCAAATCTACCAAAATAACCATCTTTATTTGGGTTTGTTTCTAAATAGTTAGACATTATTTATTTCCTTTTTGTAAAAATTCTTTGAAAAATTCTGCTCTATCTTGATCTCCAACTTGTCTTACTTTGTATATTTTTTTATAAAGAAGATATTTTTCAATAATATTTAGACTTTTTATTTTATCGTAAATATTCAATACTAATTTATGATTAGTAGTCAGCATTTTGTAGTTTGCTTTCATAAAATTGTCTTGAAAATTATTAACTTCTTCTATAGAAATCAATTCATAATCACTAACAATTAAAAAATCAATCTCTTTTAATGTAAAATCTTTATGAATAGTATTTGAAAAATATTCTAAAAGAACATTAATTTCATTATTGATTTTTGAATTGTAGTCAGCATTTTGTAAATAGCTATAAAGTTTTGGTTTGGTTTTACGCCAGTTATATAAAGTATTAACTTGTACTTCAAATAATGAACTAATCTCTTTTGGAGTGAGCATTTATATTTTCCTAATATTCTAAAATAGATAAAAATTATATTCTAATAGTTGTTAAAAAAAACTTTTCTTCTTTTCTATTCTATTTCTCTTTTTTGATTAAATTTTTTCTAAAAGTGATACTTTAGATTTAGAAAGTAATTTTATTGCTTTTTTAATATCATCAGGAGATACTTTAAATATGAAAGCTCCATTTTGTGAGCTATTAATTGTATATGTATATTCAATATTTATGTCATTTTCTGATAAGATAGACAATACTTCATTAAATGAACCAATATGATTATCAATTAATACTGCAAAAACATCTGTCATAGTTAAAGAAAAACCATTATCATCCAAAATTCTTTTTGTAGATTCTGTATCATCAACTAAAAGTCTTAAAATACCAAATTCTGTTGTATCAACTAAATTAATTGCTTTTAAAGATATTTTATTCGTTGACAAAATCATTGTAATATCAGTTAATTCACCTTTTCTGTTCTCTATAAAAATTGAAAGCTGTTTAATGGCATACTTCATTTTCTTTCCTTTTATCTACTATTCTTATTGCTTTACCAACACTTCTTTCAATACGTCTTGGTTCTACAAGTTTTACATTGGCTTTAATATATAAATTATTTAGTAAATTGTGTTGAATACATTTTTTAAGATTTTCCATCTCTCCTACTGAATCCATCATAATGCTATCACTAACTTCAACTAAAATATCGAGTTTATCTAAATGACCTTTTTTATCTATAATAATTTGGTAGTTAAGAGTTAATCCTTCTGTTTGGGAAATCACATGTTCAACTTGGGATGGATATACATTTACACCATTTATAATCATCATATCATCAGAACGTCCTACAACACTTTCCATTCTAGCAATAGTTCTTCCACATTTACAAGGAATTCTAGTAAGTGATGAAATATCACCTGTTCTATATCTTATAATAGGAAGTGCTTGCTTTGTTAATGTCGTAATAACAAGTTCACCACGTTCTCCATCTGGAAGTTGTTCTCCTGTTTGTGAATCTATTATTTCTGGATAAAAGTGATCTTCAAAAACGTGCAATAACTCAGAATGTTTACAAGAACAACTAACTCCTGGTCCAATTATTTCAGATAAACCATAGATTTCATGATAATCAATACCCCAAACCTTTGAAATTTCTTCTTTTAAACCTTTACTTGTTGGTTCTGCTCCAAAAATTCCTGCTTTTAATTTAAAATCATTTTTAAAATTTGTTGATGATTTTACAGCACTTTCTGCCATATGAAGTGCAAAGGATGGTGTCGAGGCTAAAATTGTAGCTCCAAAGTCTTTCATAAGCATTACTTGTCTATCAGTAAATCCTCCTGAACTTGGAACAACAGTTGCCCCAACTTTTGCAGCGCCATTATGTAATCCTAATCCACCAGTAAAAAGACCATATCCATAGGCATTGTGTACAATATCTTTTTGGGTTGCTCCAGCCATTTTATAAACTCTAGCCATAACTTCATCCCAGATATCCATATCTTGTTTTGTATACCCCACAACAGTTGGCTTACCTGTAGTTCCACTTGAGCTGTGAATTCTTTCTATTTGGCTCATTGGAACAGTAAATAACCCAAAAGGATAATGATCTCTTAAATCTTGTTTTTTAGTAAATGGTAATTTACTTATATCATCAATTGAAGTTATATCTTCTGGTCTTATATTTAGCTCAGAAAATTTGTCTTTATAAAAAGGAGTCAAATTATATACTCGTTCAACAGTCTCTTTTAATCTTGCACTTTGCAAAGACTTTAACTCTTCTTTTGAACTACACTCAATTTTATTCCATACCATTTTAAGCCTTTATATCATTAATTGCTTTTTCTAAAACTTGAATATTTTGTTCAGCAACTTTTGGATTAAAATCTTTTATTGCTTGTTTGACATCCTCTATTGTAAATGGGAAATCCTTGCATTTAGCTAATACAAGTCCTAACATGTAAACATTTAACCCTTGTATTGGTATTTCTTTTCTTTTTGCTTTTTCAAATGCATCTACATGAAATACTATTGCATTAACATCATTAATTGGAAAATCTTCTTCAGCATTTACTGCTAAAGTTCCCATTGATTTTAAAAACTGTAAATTTCTAAGAGCTTCATTTTTTTCTAATCCAATTAGTAAGTCAGCTTGTCCAGCATCAATAATTGGATTTGTATAATCACCTAATTTAATTGTACAAGAAACTGAACCACCTCTTTGACTCATTCCATGGTTTTCTGTTCCTAAACAAGCAACATTTTTATTTCCCGCACATAAAGCTAAAATTTTAACTAAAAAAACAGAACCTTGTCCTCCAAAACCTGCTATTACTACTTGATATTTCATAGATTGAATCCTTTATTTTCTTCATCTAAAACAAATGCTTCTGTAGGACAGACTACATTTAGACATGCTCCACACCCAATACATAAAAATGGGTCAATTTCAACTACACCATCATCATTATAAGCCATAGGAGGACATTTATAAACAGTTGTACACTGGTCACAAGCGACACAATCTTCAGGAGTTACAGTAGCAAAGTCATTTGGTATATGATCACCAACTACATCTTTATCTAAAACACAAAATTCTCTTACTACAACTACTATTGGTCCACTTGCTTCATCATATTTTTTCTTCATTTCTTTGAAGAAGTTAATTGAATTATTTAAATCATTTGAATAAATATATTCATAAGTTTCTGCTCCACAACCTTCAGCAATTTTTAGAATATCAACTTCCTTATTTTGTCTTTGTGGTGGCTTTTGTCTACCCGTCATTGCTACAACAGAATTATCTAATACGACTAACATAAATTTATGTTTTTGGTAAACAGCATTTATTAAAGGTGGAATTCCTCCATGGAAAAAGGTACTATCTCCAATTGTTGCAACAATATATTTATCTGGATCAGCAATAGAAAAACCGCTAGCCATTGAAACAGATGCTCCCATACAAAGTACCGTATCAATTGCCTCTTGGTTAATAGCTAAGGTATAACATCCAATATCAGATGGATAAATTGATTTTTTCTTTTTAAATACTTTAGTAATTGAATAATAAATATCTCTATGAGGACAACCTGGGCAAAGATTTGGAGGTCTAGCTGCAACTTCATCTTTAAAAGGTATTACTGGATATAAATCTTCACCTTTATAAATACCAAGTTTTGTTAATGCAGTTTGGATGTAAACTTTTTGCATTTCATCAATGATATTCATTGTTCCATCAATTTTACCATGTACTTTATCACATAAAATTTGCTCTTCAATACATGCCATTGGTTCTTCAACTACTAATATTTGTTCGTAATTAGCAAATTGTGCTTTAATTTCTTTTTCTGGAAGAGGGTAAGGCATTTTAAATTTTACTACATCAGCTTTTACACCTAAATCTTCCAAAGCTTCTCTCGTAAAACCATCACCTGTTCCAGATGTAAGAATTAAGAGTTTTCCACCTATGCATTTATCAAACTCTGGTTTAATTAGGTTTAACCAGTTATATTCTTTAATTGCATTTATTCTTTCTATTTGATAATACCCTTGAATAATTCTTCCAGCTCTAGGAACGGCAGCCCATCTTTTAATATCTCTTTTAAATTCGCCTTTTGTGGGTTTGAAGTCATGGTTTTCTTTTACTTCTACAATTTGACGTGCATGACAAACTCTCATAACAGGTCTTAACATTGTGGGCGTTTGAAATTTTTCAGACACATCTGCTGCAAGTTTTACAAAATCATATGCATCTTGTGGAGTAGCTGGATCAAATACAGGAATTTTTGCAAATTTAGCAAATATTCTACTGTCTTGCTCTGTTTGTGATGAATGAAAGCCCGGATCATCTGCTACAATTAATACAAAAGGAGCTAAGTTCCCAATATATGAAGCGCTCATAAGTGCATCACTTGCAACATTTAGTCCAACTTGTTTCATAGTAACAGCACTTCTTCTACCTGCTATAGCTCCTGCATAGGCTACTTCAAAACCAACTTTTTCATTTGTTCCCCACTGTGCATATAAATCTAAATCTAATTGATATTTTAGTTTATTTACATTACCTAGAATCTCACTAGATGGTGTTCCTGGATAACCTGATATTAAATCTATGTCAGAATGAATTATTCCTAATGCAATTGCATCATTTCCCATAAGAGTCTGTTTCATCTTTTTCCTAATTATTTTAAAAATTTCAAATATTATACATGTAATTTTATTTATTAAGCTTTAAATAATAATTTATCACAAATATTTAGTTAATAATATAATTATTAGGTTTAATCTGTAATAAGTATAAAAATATTTTTAATATTTGATTTTTTATTATATATTTCATACAATAATTAGGAATATAATTTAAGTTTTAAAGAAGATTTAAAGTTTAAAGGTATAAATAAATATAAAATTTAATTAATAAATGGCAAAGAAAATGAGTGTATAAGATTTAGGAATAGTTTCTTCTCATCTATTTTTTTAGATTACATTTATTTGCAAGAATATGCTTTGTTGGTTTTTTATTATAATCTAAAGCTACAATCACTATCTCATCAACAGCAAGAATTACTTTATCTGTAGTTTTATTTTTAATTTCACATCTAACTGTTATAGAAGTTTGTCCAGTTTGAACTAATTCCGTTCCTATAACTACAATATCACCAAGAAGTGCTGGGTTTTTGAAGCATACTTCACTCATCTTAACTGTTGCAAGTTTTTGAGTATCTAGAAGTTGTGCCGCAAAGATAATTGCTTCTTCATCAATCCAAGACAAAGCCTGCCCTCCAAAAAGTATTCCAGCTGCATTTAAATGTGGATACATTACCATTCGTTGTGAGTTATATAACAATTTTTTGCCTTTTAATTTTATTTATACAATAAAATTTTTTAATTAAAAATAAAATAGTAAATGTAGATAAGAAATTATATAGAAATAAATTTTTGTATCTTGTTAGTTAATAGGAATAGACAGAATTACTTTTGTACAGTGTTTACTTTTTTTATAAGTACAGTTTTCAATAAATATATTTCCTCTCATACTTTCAGTAATTATTTTATGAGTCATATATAAACCTAAGCCAGTACCTTGTGATTGATGTTTTGTTGTAAAATATGGTTCAAAAACTTTTTTTAGAATATTCTCTTCTATTCCTCCACCTGTATCAATTATAGTAAGAATAACATTTTTGTCTTTTTTTAAAGAATCAATAATTATATATCTATCTTCTTCTTTTATATTTTTTAATGCATCTCTAGAATTTGATAAAATATTTAGTAAAATTTGATTTAGTTCATTTTCATAGCCATTTATTGTTAAATCTTCTACATTAATTTTTACCTTAATAAAATGATTTGTAAAAGAGCCTTGCATAATAGATACAACTTTTTTAATGCTAGCATTTAGGTTAAACTCTTTTTTCTGTTTATTATCTTTAATATAGTTTCTAAAATCATCAATTGTTTGAGATAAAAACTGTGAAGTTTCTGTAATAGAATCTAAGCCATTGTTAAAGTGTTCATCATCAAGTTTTCCATACTCTTTTAGTAGTTTCATTCCTGATGCTGCAGTTGAAATAGAACTTAATGGTTGTCTCCATTGATGTGCAATATTTCCTATCATTTCACCAAGACTCGCAATTTTTGACTGTTGTAGAATTAAGTCTTCTTTATTTTTAACATCACTTAAATCAATTATTGAGATAATAGTTGATTCTTGATTATCAAAACTAATTTTATTAACTTTTAAAAGTACTGGTATTTTTGTACCATCTTTTTTGATAGCTTGTGCTTCATATGAATTATTAGATTTATCAATTAAACTTTCTAAATCATTTACAATGTCAGATAATAATAGTTTATTAACATATATATTTATTAGATTATTATATTCATCATAATCTAACATATTAAGTATCTCATCATTTAAGTATCTTACTCTATTTTCTCTGATAATTAAAATACCAGCTATATTAAAATTAATAAGTGATTTAAAATTTACAAGTGATTTTTTCAGTTCATCTTGTGTCTTTTCTAAATTCTTTTGATATGAAAGGAGCTGTCTATTTTTATAAATTACATAAGATAATATCAATAAAAATACTATAATTATCTTCCATAATAATGAATAATCAGTTTTTTCTTTAAAGGGTGTTTCAATCCACTTATTATAAATTGACTGTTTTTCTTTTACTGTAATTTTATTTAATGATTTATTTACGATTGATTGTAAAAGTGAATAATCATTTCTCATCATTATTCTTAATTCGTAATCGATTCCTGTTTGTCCAGATATTTTTATATTTGAAAATCCTAAGTATTTAATACTATATGATAATACAGGCATAATATCAACATATGCATATGCCTTACCTTCTGAAACTTCTTCTAATCCCTCTTTAACATTTTTTACAAAATGAAATTGCATCGTTGGAAATCTTTCTTCCAATAGTTTATGTGCTGTAAAATTCTTACCAACAGCAATTTTTTTACCTAAAAGTTTATTTGCATTAGGAATATAGTTTTCTTCTTGTAGTGTAGCAATGCCTATTTGTGATTTTAATATGGTATTTGAAAATAGGGCATAATCTTCTCTATCTTTTGTTTTACTTGTAGCCATTGTTAAATCAGCATCTTTAGATTTTATTTTATTTAATATATCATAGAAGTTTTCTTCAATAGTATACTGAACTTTTAAATTTGCTTTTTCAACTACTTTATTCCAAAAATCATATGCTATTCCTTGCAGTTCTCCATTTTCATCTTTAAAATTGAATGGAGCCCAAATACTAGTTGTAGATACTTTAATTATGTTATTCTTAATAAACTCTTTTTCAGCAGTATTGAAATTGATTTCTTTTCCATAATTAATCCATTTTTTATAAATTGGATCAATTTCATCTTTTGTTAAACTATTAATGGCTTTATCAAAAATTACTTGTAATTGCGGTAAATCTTTTCTGATTCCTATATGAAGAACAGTATTATGTTCTGAAAAGTCAACTTTTACTCCGGATTTTATATATCCTTGATAGTCTTTATTTATATAATAATTTGAAATTAATTCATTTTGAATAGAAGCATCTATAAAATTATTCTTAATTGCATCAAATATATCTTTTAGTGATTCAAATTCAATTATATTAATATTTGGATAGTGTTTTCTTAATATATTAGTAATATTCCAACTTTTCATAATTCCAATTTTTTTACCAATCATATCATCTAAATTAATTATAGTATTAGTTGATTTTTTAGTTATAATTGAAAGGTTTTGAGTTATATAAGGTTTTGAAAAGTTCAAGTATTCTTCTCTTTTTTTGTTTTTTGCTAAAACAGGAAGAATATCTATTTTTTTATTTTTTATTTTGTTTACTAATATATCCCATTTATCAGTGATAAATATAGGTTCAAGCTTAAGTTTTTTACATATAAGCTTTATATAATCAACAACATAACCTTTAGGAACTCCATCTTCATTAAAATCAAAAGGAATCCAATCATATTCATTTCCTATTACTATTTTTTTATTCAATGAAAGATATTTAATTTCATCTGCAGTAAGATTTAGAATATCATTTTCTTGGTTATTAAGAGTATTTTGAGTATTAACATTTCCAAATGCATTGATTAGAAAAAATGTAATTAAAAGTATATATGTTTTCATAAATTCTACTTTAACCTTATTTGGATTGATTATATCCAAATAAGATTACAATTCTAAAGTATTTTTTTATTAAGCTATGAAAACCATTTTTTGACTTTTTCAAACATACCTTCAAAATTTGATTCATGAGGTTTACTCTCAACACCAAAACTATCTTTTAGTTTTTCTAGAAGTTCTTTTTGTTCATTGTTTACTACTTTTGGATAATTGATTTTAATTTGTACAATCAAATCACCTTTTCCATATCCTTGAACAGATTTTACACCTTCTCCATCAAATTTGAATTGTTCTTTATCTTTTGTCCCAATTGGAATATTAAGTTCTAATTCACCTCTTAACCCAGGGATTTTAATTGATGCCCCAAGTGCAACTTGAGTAAAGAAAATAGGAACTTCAAAGTAGATATCATCATCATGTCTAACATAATGAGAGTCTTCGTTTACTTTTATTTGTAAATATAAATCACCTCTTGTTCCATCCGGTGCAATATTTCCTTTATTTGAAACTCTGATTCTATTCCCATCATTTACCCCTTCAGGAATAGTAACATCAAATTTATCTTTTTTGATTTTGTACCCAGTAGCATTACAAGTTTTACATTTTGTTGTTGCTGCTTGACCTGAACCATTACAGTGTGGACAAGTTTGAGCAAAAGTCATAAATCCTTGTCTCATATGAACTTGTCCTTGGCCTCCACAATGAGAACAAGTACTTAATTTGCCATCTTTAGCACCAGTTCCTTTACAGTCAGAACAAGCATCTTTATAAGAATATTTAACTTCTTTCTTACATCCAAAAATAGCTTCGTTAAATTCAATTTCTAATTCTACAGCTACATCTAAATTGTAATTATAAGTTTTTCTTTCTCTGCCTCTAGAACTTCCACCAAATCCACCAAATCCTGAATTACTAAACATTTCTTCAAAAATTGAACCTAAATCATCAAATCCTCCACCAGAGAAACCGCCACCTCTTTGTCCGTGACCTTCTAATCCTGCTTTTCCATATCTATCGTAAAGCTGTCTTTTTTCATCGTCACTTAAAACTTGATAAGCTTCATTAACTGCTTTAAATTTCTCTTCAGCCTCATGATCATCAGGGTTTTTATCCGGATGATATTTCATAGCCATTTTTCTATAGGCTTTTTTGATTGTACTCTTATCACTATTTTTAGTAACTTCTAATAATTCATAATAATCTATTTCAGTCAAATCACTAACTCCTAATTTAAAATAATTTTCGCGATTTTATCTAAATATCCATTAAGGTTAGATATAATCCGCATATGAAAAAAGGTTTAGAAAAGTTTTATGATTTAGTTGATGCATTTGAATCTTTACCAACAATAGGTAAAAAATCAGCTTTAAGACTAGCATATCATATTGTAATGAATGATAGTTATAGTGGCATAAAAATAGCACATAGTATTGAAAATGCTCTAAGAAATATCAAAAAATGTATTAAGTGTGGCTCTATGAGTGAACACGAAATTTGTGAAGTATGTTTAGATGATAGTAAAGATCATTCAAAAGTTTGTATTGTTCAAAGTGCAAAAGATATTTTCATAATAGAAGAATCTAAACAATTTGATGGATTATATTTTGTTATTGAAGAATTAGACCCTGAAAGTTTAGATAGATTAATACACTTTATTAAAGACAATGAAACTACTGATGTTTTATTTGCAATTACACCTTCTCTTTCAAATGATGCTTTTATACTTTTTATTGAAGATAAGTTAAAAGATTTTAGACTTACATTCACAAAAATAGCTCAAGGAGTGCCAACTGGAGTTAGTTTAGAAAATGTTGATATCTTATCCTTAGCTAAAGCAATACAAAGTAAAGTAAATATTTAAATAACTTTGGTAAAATATTATTTATGAATAAAAAAATTGTTTGTCAAAAATGTAAATTTTATTATGTCACTTGGGAAAAATATAAACCTCATGGATGTAAAGCTTATGGATTTAAATCTCAAACTATACCTTCTGTGGTTGTAAAAAGAAGTAGTGGATTAGATTGTTCTTTTTTTGAATTGAAAAATAGCCAATTATGAAATATACTTTTTTAAAAAATTATATTGGTTTATATTCGAAAAATAAAATTTCTTTGATTAGATATTGGCTTAGAGATGAAAAAATACATAATATTTTAAAACGTCACAATATAGAAACTGATATTTTTGTAAAAAAATATGCTATTAGCATAATTGACTATTATATTGCTATTGTAAATGAAAAAGAAGTAATTGGAACTTGTCCTACAATTGAAGAGTTCCTTTTTTATTTAAAAGATAGAAATATAACTTCCTCCGAAATTTTTATAATTTGTAGTGGTTTCAAAAATGCAATGATTGAATTTTCTTATGATTTAAAAATCACTAATTTAAGAATTGAAAAAGAAATAAATTATATATTTGAACAAAACTTTGCTGACGTTTTAGAACTTTATTCAGGCTCTCTTCATGACATAAAAAAAGAGTTAACAAAGTCTATAGGTATTGTTGATAAATATGTAATTATTTCAAGAACAGATACAAAAGGGATTATTCAAAGTGTATCTGATGCATTTTGTGAAATTTCGGGATATAAAGAAGAAGAACTTATAGGCCAATCGCACAGTATAATAAGACATCCTGATACAGACAATAAAGTTTTTAAAGAATTATGGACAGCCATAAAAAATGGTCAAGAATGGAAAGGTGAGTTAAAAAATAAAAAAAAGAACGGTAGTTTTTTTTGGGTTAACATTGTTATAAATCCTAGTTTTGATTCTAATAATAATATAGTTTTTTACGATGCAATAATGGAAAATATCACATCTAAAAAGAATTTGTTATCTCATCAAAATATTCTTATAGAACAGTCAAAAGCTGCAGCAATGGGTGAAATGATATCAATGATTGCCCATCAATGGAGACAACCTCTTCAAGCAGTATCTATTTTAATACAAAAACTTCCTTTGACGAAAATGGTTGAAGGAGAAATATCAGACGATCTTTTAAATCATGTTGTAGATAGTATTGGTAGACAGTTAGATTATATGAGTAAAACAATTGATGATTTTAGAGATTTCTTTTTACCTGATAAACCTAAAGAATTTGTTTCTTTGAAAGAACTATTGACTAAAGCCTTTGATTTCGTCTCATTTATGATAAAAACAGATTCAATAAGTATAAATATTGATGCAAATGAAGATGTGAAACTTAATGTACATGCAAATGAATTAGTACAAGTTTTAATTAATATATTTAAAAATGCTAAAGATGCTCTGTTAGAAAATAATATATTTTTAAAAGAAATAAATATTAAATACTATAAAAAAGATGATTCTGCTTTTATAGAGATTGAGGATAATGCACAAGGAATTCCAGAAAATATTATTCATAGGATATTTGAACCTTATTTTTCAACAAAATCAGATAAGAATGGAACAGGTTTAGGTTTGTATATGTCTAAAACTATTATAGAAAAACATTGCTTGGGAAAACTTACTGTAAGTAACTCCTCAAAGGGTGCAGTATTTAAGATTGAGCTTCCAATTTCATAAGAGATTTTATATAAAGTGATTTTAGAGTAAAATGAATGCTTTAATTTTAGTAATTTTTTTAGGAGTGTTAATTTGTTATATAAAGATTTAAAAGAAAGTATTAAATCACTTGGTTTTTTAACTATTGAGGATTTTGTACATTATATTGGAGTTACTCCATCAGATATTTTAGAATGGGAAGAAAAAGATGAAGTTCCCTATATTGTTTCATTGATTATTCATTTATTAAGAGGTGATAAAGATTTACCTAATAACATTTCACTTGATACTTTAGTTGAAGAGTGTCTTCCTTTAGCTGAATTACTAGAAGAAGCATCTTCTTTCCCTCATAAACTAGAAGAGATGTTTTTATTACAAAAAGAATTGAATGATTCAACAAATGGTAAAAACTGGGAATTAGGACAAAATAAATTTGGTAAAGATATTAATTGGCTTAGATGTATTCATATGGAAGTTGCTGAACTTATTGAATCTACTCCTTGGAAACATTGGAAAAATATTAATGCTGAACCTGATATGAATAATATTCATGTTGAATTAGTTGATATTTGGCACTTTTTAATGTCTTATATTTTACAAGAGACTAATGTTCCAAGAGCTGTATCTTTAGTAAATACACACTGTATCTATGAAGCTGTTGAAGATATTGATGTAAAACTTATGGTTACTGAATCTGAAAAATTATCTTATATTTCATTAGCAATAGAAACTGGAAATATGCCATCATTTAGTGGTATTGAGAGATTCATTGATCAATTTTTTAGATGTTGTAAAATTTCTGGATTATCATTTACATGGCTTCAAAAATTATACATTGGTAAAAATTGTTTAAATAAATTTAGACAAGACCATGGTTATAAAGAAGGTACTTATGTAAAAGTATGGAATGGTGATGAAGATAATGTCGTGATGATTTCAATTCTAGAAACTATGGAAGATGTTAGTTTTGCTGAATTATATTCAAAATTAAAAGATAACTATCCAGGATAATTATTTAATAAGGTAAAAAGATGTTTTAACTCTTTTTACCTTATCTTTTTATGAGTAATCATTTTTATACTCTACATAATGCTCAGCATGTCTAATTAGGCCATTAACATCTTCTTGTGTTAATTCTCTTACAACTTTAGCAGGACTGCCCATAATCAAACTTCTTGGTGGAAATTTTTTTCCTGAAGTAACTAATGAATTTGCACCTACAATTGAACCTTCGCCTATAACTGCATTGTCAAGAATGGTTGCACTCATTCCTATAAGGCAATTATCTTCAATTGTACAGCCATGTAACATAACTTTATGCCCAATGGTTACATTATTACCTAAAATTGTTTTTGTATTTGTATCAGTGTGTATCATGGATAAATCTTGGATATTTGTATTTTTCCCAATTATCACTTCATTTACATCTGAACGAATTACACATTGAAACCATACAGATGAGTTTTCACCAATAACAACATTCCCTATAACATCTGCACTTGGAGCTATCCAAGCAGAAGAACTAATCTTTGGATAAAATTCTTTAAATTTCATTATCATATTAAAATCCTAATAGTATTTATTTGAGATTATTATATCTTTAGTGATTTAAAAATACAAGAAGCAAAATAAGACAAAAGTCTTATTTTGCTTTGTATTCAATTATTACAGGTTTTGAATAGTTTGGCACTTCATCATATGCAAAAATTGCATAAAATTTATCTATATCTTTTGCTCCGAAATCATCATATGTGTAGTTATCTAATCCTGCATAAAGTTTTTGACCATCATGGGTAGAATAGGGCTTTCTATAAGCATTTTTAATTACTTTTACACCTCTTAAATCTGGATCATCTGGTTTATCCCAAGTGATTTTAATCTTGCCATTCTCTTGTGAAAGTTTTACATTATTGACTTTTTCTAAAGGAAATCTTCTTTTAGGGATATGTTCAATAATAAGTTTTGGAGATAGTGCTTGATTCTTAACTTCCCAAGATACACTTTTATCTTTATTAGCTTTTTTAGATGATGTTGGTTTAAGAACAAATGCAATATCTGATTTGTTTTTTAATTTTTCATTTAATGTAATTTCAGAAAAACTATCAAAAGGGAAATGTTGTGTTTGATTGTTTTTAAGTTCGGTTGCACTTACATCATAACCAATATTTTGAATAATTTCTCTATTTGTAATACTCTCGTAATCTTGGTTTATATTCTCATCTACAAACTCTAAATGGAATCTAATATCATCTTTTATATAGATTTTTGTAGAGTTCAATTCAAAATAAGCTTTTGTAATCATTGTACTACTATATGGGGGTAGGGAAGACAAATTAAATTCAAATGTAGAATAAATCTTTTTACCATCTATATCGTATCCTGCTGTGATTTCATCAGGTTTAACTTCATTGTTACCTACTGTATACACAGCTTTTGGATAGAGTTCAGTGATTGTAGGTTTGATTGTATATGTTATTTCAAGTCTTGGTCTAAATGGTAATCCTGAACCAAATTTTCCATAACCTAAATCCCATTGCATCATTTGTCGAGTACGTCCAATAATTAACTCTTTTGGTCCTTCCACTCTAAATACAATTTTTTCATATTTTGAAGCTACATCTTGAAGTACTTTACACTCCATCCCTGATAATTTCCAATTTCTCCAAATACCTTGTGTCAATTGATGTGATTCTGTTGGTCTTCCTACATATTGTAGTATCTCCATATTATCAACATCATCATAATTTGTAATGTCTCCCATTGTTTCTTGATTTACAATTCCCACATTCCATTCACCAAATTTTTCAATAGTTGTAGAAACTCTATTAATAGGGTATAAATTAAATGAAGCATTTTTTATAAGTGCATTTTCACCTAATGATTTTACATTAACAGTAACAATTGCGTATGAAACACCTTTATTTTCGTCTATTCCAACAAATAATGAATTAACACCAAAATGTTTACTATTATCATTTAAATTTTCAGCAACATAACCCGTATCTTTAGAGTTTGCGTAATATGTACGACTAAATTCATCATAATCACAATCTGTTCTAAGTTTGATTTGAGGATAGAATGGAGATTTTTCAAAAGTTTTTTTATTTACTACTCTAATATTGTAATAATAATCTCTATTAGATGATAAATTAATATCACTAAATTCTAAGCTTTTAGTTTTTGCAATTAAATTAGATGCATTACAAAATCTCTTATCTTTTTCACTTCTATAAATTTCGAAGAAAACATCTTTATTTACTTCATAATCCCACTTTAAATTAACATGGTGGGAACCAATTTCAGTAATTTCAAAAGAATTTACTCTAGAAACAGAATTGTTTTTTGAATAATTTGGAACCTCTTTAATTGCTGCTAGTAAAGCAGGTATATGTTCTCTTAAATTTTCATTCATATCATCCATATAATCAGAGATATTTCTAGTACCTACTTCAACCACAGATGATATAATTCCCATAGAGTGATAAAATTCTCTACCACTACCTGAAATCAGTTTTGTAGGTGGTTTCCCTTGATGAATTCCATATTCTCGTCCGGATATTTTTCTAATCTCTTCTGCCATATTTGCACAAAGTGTATTCATATCTGTAGTATCAATTGTATCTTCATGTCTAAAGTCATGTGCTGGAAAAAATACATTTCCTTGAGAATGGTAATCAAGTGCGATAGTTATGTTTTCATGGGCTTCAACAAAGTCTCTTAAAGCTCTTGTTTCAGGCTCAGAAAATGGCTCTGGTCCACCATATACATTTGAAGTCGTGGCGGTTGATTTTACATAACCAATAGGAAAATTTCTATTTAAGTCAACTCCATATGAACCATCAGCATTTACTCTTCTATTTTTTCTCCAAAAAGAGAAATGGTTTTTAGAGTATTCATATCCATCAGGATTTGCACAAGGGACCATGTATATAGTCGTATTTTTAAGATAGGATTGTAATGTTGGATCAGTATCCAAATTTTCTAAAATGTATGTAGTAAATTCTATTGCTAATTCATGTCCTACCCATTCCCTAGCATGAATAGTTCCTGTAAAAAATAGTGCAGGATTTTTATCTGCACTACTGATATCTTTTGTAATTGTTATTAGGTTTATATCTCTCTTTTCCCAAGTTTCTCCAATAGATTCTAATTTAAAATTACTTGGATATTTCTCCTGAAACTTTTTAAAAATTTCAGTTGATTCATCATACGATCGATATAGTTCCTTCAAAAGTTATTCTCCTATTTTTAGTCTAGATTTTAATTGAGCTAGTTTATTTTTTCCAATACCATCAATTTCTTTTAGCTCATCTAAACTTTTAAAGTATTTATTTTTATTTTTAAAATCTAAAATGATTTTTGCAAGTTTAGCACCAATACCTTTGATTTTCTTTAAAGTATTTTCATCCGCTTCATTTATATCAATTCTCATATCATCAAGATGATTATTCCATGTTTCTAACATTTGTTGATCTATAGATTCTAATTCTAATAAGTCACTAGAATCAGTTACTATATTGTCTTCTAGATACTCATGAATCTCTAATGCTAAATCTTCTTCCATAGCGTGAAGAGTCATAATATCTGTTAATGAAGCAGAATTTAAATTAATTTTACTAATTTTAAAATTATCATGCTTAGCATCTTTCTCTAAATCCTTAAAAATTGGTAAATCTTTTGGTTCAATAGATTCTGGAACATCACTTGGATCACTTAATTCAGCTTTTTCCATATCAAATTCATCTACTTTATCATTTATATACCAAGTTCCATCACAAGATGGTTTATATTTACTAAATCCAATATGTCTCATCGTTCTTAATAATGAAGAATCAATTTTTCCTAACTCTTCCCATGAAAATAATGGTACATGTGGCATTTTGAATTTTCCATTTGAAAAGTCCCACATTAAGTACTGACAAATCCAATCTCTAATATATGGGAAAGCAGCAAATGCAGTTGCACATTCCAAAATATAAGCTTTGTCATTTTTTGCATCAATTGCAATATCACAAGCCCAATATTCTGCTTTTGCAGCTTTAGAAGCTTCAACAGCTAGTTCAAGTGCATTCATAGGAACATTTTCGTATGACATTGAACCACCTTGAGATGTATTTGTAATCCATTCTCCTTCTCCTGAAAATCTCCAAAAAGCACAAACTGGTTTATGTCCAATCAACATAACTCTTAAATCACCAGAAAATTTTAAATCGATTGCATCTTGAGTATAAATAGGGTTATATTTTTCTTTATCTAATAAAGCTTTTGCTTCTTTAAAATTATCAGCTTTATGAACATAATATCCCCCATAATTTGATGGACCATAAGATCTTTTTATAATCTGAGGATATTTTGCTTTATTTTTTAAATAATCATATCCTTTCTTTTTGTCATAGTAAATTTTAGTATACGGAGCTGAAAGTTTATATTTATTACAAAAAAGTGTAACATTCTCTTTAGATTTATTAGGAAATTGAGTCTCTAGCGATGGAACAAACCTTACATTTGGAAGTTCTTTAGATATTTCTACAAAAGTATCATAAGCTGTTGCTGGAATATTACCAATTAAAATATCAATTTTTTTATTTTTTACTTCTTTTATAAATCTTTTTTTATCATTTTTCCAGTGATAAGTTACACTTTCTATTTTATTTGGCCATCCCTTGAAATTTGAATGATCAAAAAATCTTAATACATAATCAAGATATAAAAATCCTAACTTTGGCAATTTACTCATATTCTTTTCCTTTTGTTTTATTAAATTATTTTGTTTTTTTATCTATTAAATCTACGATTAATTCTATTTTCTTATCATTAAAGTTTAATCCAAGTTTTTCTTGTTCTGGAGTTGCAAATGCAGGTATTCCATTTACTTCTAATACAACATATTTTTCTTTATCTTTATCATAAATTATATCAACACCAGCAATATCTAGTCCCGTAACTTTAGCAGCATCTAGTGCCAATTTGATTACATCTTCATTTGGTTCTCTTACAAATACACTTCCTCCACTTGTTATATTAGTTCTCCAGTCACTTCCTCCTGCTTTTCTTCCATAACAACCAACAAATTGTCCATCTACAATATCTACTCTATAATCAGTGTTATCATAATTGATAAATTTTTCCACATAGAAATATCTTAAATCCATTTGATTTAAAAAAGGAATTAACATATCTAATGTTTCTTGATTTTCTATTTTTGTAAGTCCAACTCCACCCCAACCATCTGTAGGTTTATATACCATTTTGTCCCATTTTTTAATAATAGCATTTAAATGATAACTATCATCTCTATGACAAAGTTTATAATCTGCAGTTTGAATTTTATTTTTTCTTAGTAAAAATGAAGTATGAAATTTGTCTTCAGTTAATTCAAAAGCTTCGAAAGAGTTAATCATTGGGATTACACGGTTTAAAGCTCTGTACAGATACATTTGGTATTGAGTTTGTTCTCCTGCATTATATGAGAAAAATAGATCAAGTTTATCTAGCTTGATATCATTCCATAATATATGTCCATTTTTAGCAATTGCATCACGTAAGTTTATATTAGGTATTACCTCAATATCTCTTTCATTTAATAGTTTGATCATTTTTTCTTGGATAACATCTCCTCCACCATTTTGGTATAACCACATTCCAATCTTTCTTTTTCCCATACTAGAACTCCTATTTAAATTTTATTAATTTTAAACGATTTTATTTCTTATTATTTTGATAATGCCTTAATATTTTTGTCATCATTTCTATTCTTTGCTCAAAAGAACTTTTTAATGCTCTCTCTTTTATAGTGTGGTCCCCATCCCCATATGGACCAAATCCGTCTAATGTAGTAACCCCAAAACTAGCGATGATATTTGCATCACTAACTCCACCTCTACGTTCTTTTGGAATAGATTGAGAAGTTAATTCTTCAAAAAATTTGATAAGTTTTAATTGATTTTCATTCTCTTCCATTACACCTCTTTGAATAATTCCTTCTGCGTGAGATTTTGTTCCTTCAACATAAGATGTAGCTGTAATTTTTTCAACTTCTTTCATAACTCTTTTTTGCTCAGACTTTTTATCAAATCTAAATTCCATCATCATATTGCAGTGGGGAGAAACAGTATTTATCCCAATACCTCCTTCCATTTTTCCTACATTTACAATAGTCCCTTCTTCAAGGTTAATTAATTCAGAATACTTTTGAAGTTTTATCGCACCTTCAAGATTGGCATTTATGCCTTTTTTATATGAAGTACCCGCATGGCTTGCTTTTCCTTCAATATTAATAATATATCTTCCCACACCTTTTCTTGAAGTAACTACTTCTAAGTTTTCTCCAGCAGCTTCAAAAACAAAACAGTAGTCATAATCTTTTGCAATTGAAGAGCTTACTTCTTTCGAATCATCACTTCCGGTTTCTTCGTCAGAAACAAGTAAAAAATCTATATTAAATAGTTCAGTATTTTCTTTGAAAATGTTTCTTAGTGCTTGCAATGCTACAATATTCCCACCTTTCATATCACAAACACCAGGTCCATAGACCCATTCATCATCTTCTTTAAATTCTTCAAAATAACCTTGTGGAAAAACTGTATCATTATGACCTAGTAGAAGTATTTTTGGTCCATCTATTTTAGGTGTTTTAAAAAGTAAATGGTCCCCAAGAAGTTCTCTTTCATATACTTTTGTTTCAAAGCCAAGTTCATTTAACCATTTGGTCATATATTTACCAACTTCATCTACGCCATTTTTATTTTGTGTATAAGAGTTTATATTAATAATAGTTTCTAAATCTTTTAAGTAGTTCAAAATAAAGCCCTTTAAATTGTATATATTTTATAATATTGTGAGCTTTTTATAAAGCCAAGTAAATTATATACTTACTTGGCTTATGTTGAGGGAGGGAAGGTGTCTATTTTTTAACAGATTGTAAAAATAATACAAAGCTGTTACTTTTTATTTTTCATTTGTCCTGCTATGATAAATCTTAATGCATTTAATCTAATAAAACCTTCTGCATCTTTTTGATTATAAACTTCATCTTCTTCAAAAGTAGAATGAGCTTCAGAGAATAATGATTTTACAGATTCTCTTCCAACTACTGTTACATTTCCTTTATAAAGTTTAACTTTTACAGCACCTTCTACATCTTTTTGAGTTGCATCAATTGAAGCTTGAAGCATTTCTCTTTCAGGAGAGTACCAATAACCTTGATAAATTAATTTAGCATATTTAGGCATTAATTCATCTTTTAAATGTGCAGCTTCTCTATCTAGTGTAATTGATTCAATTGCTCTATGTGCTTTTAACATGATAGTCCCACCTGGAGTCTCATAACAACCACGAGCCTTCATACCAACATATCTATTCTCAACAATATCAATTCTTCCAATTCCATGTTTATTACCATATTCATTTAAAGTTTTTAAAATTGTTGCAGGTGACATCTCTTCACCATTGATTGAAATTGGATCACCATTTTTATACCCAATAGTGATGTACTCAGGAGTATCAGGTGCATTTTCAGGAGATGTAGTCCATAACCACATAGCTTCTTCAGGTTCAGCATTTGGGTTTTCTAATAATAAACCTTCGTATGAAATATGTAAAAGGTTAGCATCCATTGAATATGGACTAACAGCTAGATTACCATTTTCATCTAAATGTTTTTTGTCAATATTAATTCCATGTTTTTTTGCATAAGAAAGAAGTTTTTCTCTTGAATTTAAATCCCACTCTCTCCAAGGAGCAATAACAGTAATCTCAGAATCTAATCCTAAGTAACCCAGCTCAAATCTAACTTGATCATTACCTTTTCCTGTAGCTCCATGAGAAACAGCATCTGCACCCATTTTATGTGCAATTTCAATTTGTTTTTTAGAAATAAGAGGACGTGCTATTGAAGTACCTAATAAATATTCACCTTCATAAATTGCATTTGCTCTAAACATAGGGAAAACATAATCTTTTACAAACTCTTCTCTTATGTCTAAAATAAAAATATTCTCAGGTTTAATACCCATAGCAAGTGCTTTTTCTCTTGCTGGTTCAACTTCTTCTCCTTGACCTAAATCAGCAGTAAATGTAATAACTTCTGCTTTATATTCATCTTGAAGCCATTTTAAAATAACTGAAGTATCAAGCCCACCACTGTAAGCTAGAACAACTTTTTTAACATCTTTTTTACTCATAAATTTATCCTATATAATAGTTGTTTTTAAGGCTAACATTTTATCTAAAATTAGTTATAATCTTTATTATGAGAATAGATAAATTTTTAAATGCAGTAAATATAACAAAAAGAAGAGCAGTTGCAGAAGATATGCTTGAACATAAAGTTGTATTTATTAATGGTCTTGCTGTTAAAAAAGCAAAAGAAGTTAAAGTTGGAGATATTATAGAAATTAAATATCTTGAAAATAGTGATAAATTTGAAGTTTTACAAATACCTACAACAAAATCAACACCAAAATCAAAAATGGATGAATTCGTTAAGAAAATATAAGGATAACAGATGTTTAATATAGCAAAACTAAAATTTGATGATATTTTTGAAAATAGACTTCCAGAAGAAGAGGTTAGAGAATATCTGATTGAATTATATGAAAGAGGTGAGTCTTCTGCTGAGATTGCTGCAGCGGCTAGTGCTATGAGAGATCATTTGATTCCTCTTCCTGTTCATTATGATTTAAAAGAAAAATTGATTGATAATTGTGGAACAGGGGGAGACAAATCAAACTCTTTTAATATTTCTACTACAGTTTCCATTCTTTTGGCTGCTTGTGGATGTTATGTTGCAAAACATGGTAATAGAAGTATTACAAGTAAAAGTGGTAGTGCTGATATGTTGGAAGCATTAGGAATTAATCTTAATCTTACTTTTGAAAACACTGCCAAAATGCTCGAAGATACAGGTTTTTGTTTTATGTTTGCTCAAAATCATCATCCTGCTATGAAATATATTATGCCAATTAGAAAATCAATTCCCCATAGAACTATATTTAATATTTTAGGTCCATTATCTAATCCTGCTACTGTATCAAAACAGTTAATAGGAGTATTTAATAAATCTTATATTAATAAAATTGCTACAGCTTTAGAATTGTTAGATACGAAAAAAGCAATAGTTGTTTCTTCAAATGATGGAATGGATGAAATCTCAATTTCAGATATTTCATTTGCTACAAAATTGGATAATGGAAAAATTGAAGATTTTGAAATAGATCCTCAAAACTTTGGTTTAAAACTTGTTCCAAAAGAAGAAGTTGTTGGTGGTGATGCAAATGAAAATGCTGAAATTACAAGAGCAATATTAAATAATGAACTTACTGGTGCAAAACTTGACATTGTATTAATTAATACAGCTGCTGCATTGGTTGTAGATGGTAAAGCTAGAGATATACAAGATGGAATTGAAATAGCTAGAAATGCGATTAGTAGTTTAAAAGCAAAAAGTAAATTAGAAGAGTTGATTACTATCTCTTCAAAACTTAACTAAGGAAGTTATTGAAATCTTTTGTTTTAAGTATTGATGAAATCAATTTAATAGTTGAAGAATTAAAATTAGAAATAAATAAATTTGATAATAATGCAATAGTCATTTTACGGGGTGATTTAGCAAGTGGGAAAACAACTTTTGTTAAAAACTATGTAAAATCTCTTGGTCTTGACGATTTAGTTACTTCTCCTACCTTTTCTTTACAATCAATATATTCTAATGAGATTTATCATTATGATGTATACAATAAAACATTAGAAGAGTTTATCTCTTTAGGATTATTAGAAGAATTTGAAAAAGAGGGAATCCATTTTGTTGAGTGGGGAGATAAAAAATTAGAAGAATTATTAAAATCATATGGTTATAATGTTATGCTTCTAGAAATAGAAAAATATGATGATAAAAGGCAATATATTTTAAATGAATAAATTAAGAATTGAAGATATTACAAAAAGTATTAAAAAAACAGAAATTTTACATGGTATTTCATTAGAAGTTAATTCAGGTGAAATCGTAGGTTTACTAGGTCCAAATGGTGCAGGAAAAACAACAACTTTTTATACTGTATGCGGATTAGTAAGTCCAACTTCTGGAAAAGTATTTTTTGATGATGAGGATATTACAAAACTTCCATTACATCAAAGAGCTTTAAAAGGAATAGGGTACTTACCACAAGAATCATCTATATTTAAAGACTTATCAGTTGAAGATAATCTTATGTTAGCTGCTCAAATAGTTACAAAAGATAAAACAGAACAACATAAAAGAGTTGAAGAGTTATTAGAAGTATTTAATATTGAACCAATTAGACAAAGAAAAGGTGTTTCTTTATCAGGAGGAGAAAGAAGAAGAACTGAAATTGCTAGAGCACTAGTTTCAAAACCTAAATTTTTACTTCTTGATGAACCTTTTGCTGGAGTTGATCCCATTGCCGTAAAAGATATACAAGAAATTATATATGAGCTTACTAAAATTGGTATTGGTGTTTTAATTACTGATCATAATGTAAGAGAAACCCTAGAAATTTGTAATAGAGCTTATGTTATGAAAAGTGGTAGTCTTTTAGCTTCAGGTAATGCCGATGAGATAAGAAGTGATGGCAGTGTAAGAGAACATTATTTAGGAGAAAATTTTAGTTTTTAGCTAAGTTACTTAGCTATAACTAAATTTTTCCCTTTATTTTTAGCTATATATAGGGCTTCATCTGCTTTTTTTAATACACTTACTTCATCATCATCTTTTTCTAATTTAGTAACTCCAAAACTTGCCGTTATTTGACCTGGAATTACAGAGTCCTGATATTTTTCAATTGCAGCTCTTATTTTTTCTGCAACTTGTATTGCACCATTTAACTGTGTTTGAGGAAGTAAAACTAAAAATTCTTCTCCTCCCCATCTTGCAACAGAATCATGCTCTCTTACACTATTCATTACAATTTTAGAAATGACTTTTAATACTTCATCTCCAACCATATGTCCATAATCGTCATTGAAATTTTTAAAATCGTCGATATCAAATGTTATTATACAGAGAGAATTTTGGTATCTTTTTTCTCTTTTTATCTCTTTTGAAAATATTTCATTAAATTTTTGTCTATTAAAAAGACCAGTTAGTTGGTCATGATTTGCTTGATATTCTAAAAGATTTGATTTTTCTTTTAGTTGAGTAATATCAGTAAAAGAGATTACATAATGTTCTCCCGTATGTTCATAATCGTCAACATTAACAGTAAAAACTCTCTCTTCTCCCTTTTTATTTGGAATTTTAACAATTCTATCAAGTTCATTTAATTTTTGAATTTCTAAAATCCAATTTGCATCTTCATTGATTTTATCGCTAGCAAATAAGCCATATTCTCGTATAAAAGTATCGATAAGAGTTTCTTTTTTATTTAAAAAATCATTTAATGTAGAGACTCCAAAATAATCTAAAAATTTTTTATTTACTTCAATTATATTTGTAAGAGTAGATAAAATAACTATATTATCTTGAGCATCAAGAATTGATTTAGTTTGTTTTACTGCTTCCTCAACTCTATTTTCCAAATTATGATTAACTTTTTCAAGTTCTTTTCTCAAGAAAATAGGTTCCATTGCTTTAATCATACTTTCAATCAGATTATATAAATCTATTGGCTTCATCGCATAAGCACTTACTTTTACATCAATTGCTTTTTTCAAGAAATCTGGATCACTATGCGCGCTTGTAATTACTATAGGAATTTCATTATTAACTTTTCTAATTTCTGCACACATTTCTAAACCACCCATTTTGGGCATATTTATATCTGTTAAAATTAAATTTATTTTAGGATTCTCATTAAATTTCTCTAATCCTTCTTTTCCATTTCCTGCAACAACAACACTGTTTACAATGGTGCCTATAGTTTTACTTGTAAATTCTCTAACGTCTTCTTCATCTTCAACATATAAAACGTTAATATTTTTCAAGATTTCTTTATTCATTCACTTAACCTTTATTTTTCCCAATAGAACTTTGTTGCTACTACAATTGTAGCAGAAATAATTTTATATTATAATAATTACTTATTAAATAATTTTAATGCATTTTTTAAATCTTCTTCAGTATCAATTCCAAAAGATTTTGATTTAACTTTGACCATAGCAATTTTATGACCATTATCCAGTGCTCTTAATTGTTCCAATTTTTCTATTTTTTCTAATTTTGAAGGAACAAGTTTACAAAAATCATTTAAAGATTTTTTTGTAAAACCATAAATACCTAAATGTCCACAATAAGATGAATTATCGTAATGATCTCTATGATATGGAATTTTTGCTCTAGAAAAATAAATTGCATTTGAATTCTCGTCCAAAATTACTTTTACATGATTTGGATCATCTGCTAAATCAGAACTTATCTCTTTATAGCAGCTTGTAATCATTATATCTTCAGTGTTTTCTTTTACTTTTTTAACTCTATTAATTACAGCTTGAATAACTTCAGGTTCAATAAATGGCTCGTCCCCTTGTACATTTACAATAACTTCATCATCATCTAATTCTAATATATTAACAGCTTCATTTATTCTATCTGTTCCACTTTGGTGAGAACTTGAAGTCATCACGGCTTCAAATCCATGCTCTTTTGCTAAATCAATTACTTCTTGAGAATCAGTTGCAATTACTACTTTATCTAGTGAACTAACTTGTTTAGCAGTTTTTATAACCATTGGTAAACCTAAAATATCAACCAAAATTTTATTTGCAAATCTACTAGAATTTAACCTTGCTGGTATTATTATCATGTTTTTCCTTTTTTAATTTTCTACAGTTATTGAGATTTTAAAATTTGCACCATTTGAATGATTACTTACGGTAATAATTCCATTTAAATGCATATTAATAAGTATCTTACTTGTATATAAGCCTAGTCCAACGCCATGTTTAGCATCTTTTGTAGAGAAATAAGGTTCAAAAACTTTATGAATAATTTCATCATCTATACCTTTACCATTATCCTTTATCTCAAAATATATAGTATCATTTAAAAAATATACTGAAATTTTTATTTCACCATTTTTAATGTTATTTCTTTGTATTGCTTCTTTTGCATTTAAAATAATATTTAATAAAACAGTTGTTAGCTCTTCTGAATAAGTTTTAAATTCTATATCATCATCAATTTTCTTAATAATGTTGATATTTTTTGTTGATTCAAAATCTAGCATAACAAGAAGTTTTTCTATAATAGTAGATGGTTTAGTTATCTCTTTTTTTGATTTAGGTTCTAAAAATTTCTGAAAATTTTCAATTGTTAAGGATAGAGTATCTGCCTCATTTTTAATTTTTTCTAAAGTATCAATCGTATTATCTATTGTTGGATTATTATTCATCTCATAATCTAATTCAAGTTTTTGAGCTTTTATTGATATTAGATTTAAAGGTTGTCTCCATTCATGAGAAAGTCTTTGTAATGTTTCAGTCATAACTGCTAATTTTGATTGATGTATTAACAAATCATCTTTTTCTAAAATCTCATTTTTTGCTGTTGAGACTTGCTCTTGAAGCATTGAAGCTTCATCATTCAAGTTGATTTCATTTGTAATATCAAACATCAAAGCTGTATAACCTGTGACATCACCATATTTATTATACATAGGTTTCATTCTTAAATCAATCCAAAAAGCACTTCCATTCTTTTTTTTCTTTTTAAGTTTTCCATTCCATTCTTGCTGAGTACTTAATGACTTATTTATATTTTTATAGATAATTTGGTCTGTATCTTCGTGAGCTAGAGAAGAAAAAGCTTTTCCTAATATATCAGTTTGTGTGTATTTTGAAAGTTTTAAAAAAGCAGAACTAACTTTTGTAATATGTCCATGTAAATCAGTATACATAGAGATTACATAATCATCTAAAATTTGATCATCTGATATTTGAGCTGTAATATCTTTTGTATTAATAACAAAAAGGTTTTTGTTTAACATAGATGAAATTGTAATCTTTAAATAGACCTTTTTCTGATCTTTCCTATTACATACAATATCAATTTCTGCTTTATGTTTTTTATTGTTATCTTTAATAATTAGGTGAGATAAAAAATCTTCAATATACTTGTCTTCCATTAAAGAAGTAAAAGTTTTAGTGATTAGTTCTTCTTTAGAAAAACCTAAAATAGGCATAAAAGCATTATTAACATAAATAAATTTTGTAGATTTATCAATAATACCAATACCATCCCAAGAATGATTTATTATTTCTTGTAATTCTTGATTATTTCTTTTTAATTTCTCTATATCTTCTAAAGACAATAGTTACCCTTATTTTTAAGTGTTATTATTATATTATAAAATCTTTAAATAATACCAAACTAGATGGTATTATCTTATTTTATTTATAAATTGAAAGAAGTATTTAATGAAAAAAACAATCACCGTTATCGATACATTTGGTTTTTTATTTAGAAGTTATTATGCCTTACCACCTTTAAAAGCAAAGTCTGGTGATAAAGCTGGATTCCCTACAGGTTTACTAACAGGGTTTATGAATTTTATATCAAACATTGGAAAAGATTTCCAAACTGATTATTTAGTTTTTGCATTAGATGCAAAAGGACCAACTTTTAGGAATGAAATTTATTCAGAATATAAATCCCACAGACCTGATGTTCCAGAAGATCTATTAAAACAATTGCCTGTTGCTATCGAGTGGATTGAGAAAATGGGATTTCAAACTGCAATGAGAAGTGGTTTTGAAGCTGATGATATAATAGCTTCAATTGCCCATGATGCTAAACAAAAAGATTTAGAAGTAAGAGTTGTATCCCATGATAAAGATTTATATCAATTAATTGACGATGATAAAGTGTATCTTTTTGACCCAATAAAAAAAGTTGTTATGAATGAAGATAAATGTTTTGAAAAATATGGAGTTTTACCAAAACAATTTACTGACTATCAATCTCTTTTAGGAGATAGTGCAGATAATGTTCCTGGAGTAAAAGGTGTTGGTGCTAAAACTGCAGAAGCTTTAATAAAACAGTTTGGAACTCTTGATAATATATATGCAAACATAGAAGAAATTGAAAAACCAAGATGGCAGAAGTTGCTAACAGAAGGAAAAGAATTAGCTTATATTTCGAAAGAATTAGTTTCGCTTAGTTTAGATTGTCATTGTATTGATGAAATTGATACTTATACTCTTCCTGAAGAAAATCCAATACTTAAAATATCTGATATTTTAATAGAATATGATTTAAATAGAATTATTGACAGGGTAAATAAAGAGGGGCTAAATTATAAAACAAAAATACCTAACAATAATGAATCGGAAATAAAAGAAATAAAAAAAATTGAAGAAGTTGAATATATTCTTTTAAATGATGAAAAGAAACTCTTTGAAGTGGTAAATTCAATTTCTGATGATACTATTGTTGCTTTTGATACGGAAACAACTGATTTAGATACAAGAAATGCTTCTTTAGTAGGGTTTTCCTTTTCATATGAGAAAAATAGAGCTTATTATGTTCCTTTAAATCATTTCTATTTAGGAGCACCAGAACAAATAAGTGAAAATGTTGCAAAAGATGTAATAAATATTTTAAATAAAAAGAAATTAGTTCTTCAAAATTTCAAATATGATTATTCAATTATTAAAAATTCATTAGGAATAGAATTAAAACTTTTTGCAGACACAATGATTTTGGCTTGGTTACTAGATTCAAGTTCAAAAATAGGTTTAGATTTTCTTAGTAATAAATATTTTGACCATAAAATGATTGCTTTTAAAGATGTTGTTAAAAAAGGTGAAAACTTTTCTAATGTAAATATTGACGATGCTTGTAATTATGCTGCTGAAGACGCTCTTTATACATATAAGTTATATTTTGCTTTACTTGAAGATTTTAAAAATAAAGAGTGTGAGCATTTAATCAAAGTTGCAAATGAAATAGAGTTTGATTTTATATATGTATTAGCAAATATGGAAGATAATGGAATTAAAGTTGATGTTAATAAACTTAAAGAGTTAAAAGAGACAAATGCTAAGCATATTCAAGAATTAACTGCAAAAATATATGAAAGTGCAGGGTGTGAGTTTAATATAAATTCTCCTAAACAGTTAGGAACAATATTATTTGATAATCTAAAGCTTCCTCCATCAAAGAAAACAAAAAGTGGATATAGTACAAATGAAGTTGTTCTTCAAAAATTAGTTGATGCTCATGAGATAATACCTATGTTATTACAATATAGAGAAGCTTTTAAGCTACAATCTACTTATATTGAACCTTTATTAGAATTAGGATTAAAAAATAGTGAAAATAGAATATATACTTCATTTCTACAAACAGGAACTGCAACAGGAAGGTTGAGTTCAAAGAATCCAAACTTACAAAATATTCCTGTAAGAACTCCAGCTGGTGCTGAAATTAGAAGTGCATTTATTCCAAAAGATGGCTATAAACTAATAGGTATTGATTATTCTCAAATTGAATTGAGACTTTTAGCTCATTTTTCAGAAGACCAAGCTTTATTAGATGCATTTAATAATAATAAAGATATACATAGACAAACAGCAGTTAAAATTTTTGGAGAAGAAGAGGCTGATGCAAAAAGGTCTATTGCAAAATCAATAAACTTTGGACTTCTTTATGGAATGGGGAGTAGAAAACTTGGAGATACTTTAGGTATTCCTGCAAAAGATGCAAAAAAATATATTGATTCTTATTTTGAAGCCTTTAAAAGTGTTAAAGAGTATTTAAAATCAATTGAGGACCAAGCTTTAGAAGATGGATATGTAGAAACTTTAGTAAAAAGAAGAAGGATATTTGATTTTGATTCTGCAAATGCTATGATGAGAGCAGCTTTTTTACGTGAATCAGTTAATAGTCTTTTTCAAGGAAGTTCAGCAGATTTAATTAAATTATCAATGTTGAAAATTTTTAAAGAGTTCAAGAATAATGAGGATGTTAAGATGTTACTTCAAATTCATGATGAATTAATTTTTGAAGTTAAAAATGATGAAGTTGAGAAAATAATCAAAAAATTGGCTGAAGTTATGGAAGAAATATATAAATTAAAAGTTCCTCTTAATGTATCACAAAGTGTAGGCTTAAGTTGGCAAGAACTTAAATAACTCATAAAATATATAAAATAAATTTATTATTTAATAATTTTATTTTGACAAAATAGTAAAATTTTGTTAGAATGTTATTAAAATTATTTTATAAAGAGATTACTATGCTAAAAACATTAAAAAACATTAGAAAACTTTATAATGCAAAATTACTATTTGTTAGTAATGATGCAGAAGTTAAAACTACTATTGAAAATGAGTTCGATGATTACTTTAAAGAACTTACCTTAGTAAAAAGTACTAATGAAGCGGTTTCATTAATAGAGGAGAATAGTTATGATATGATAATTATTGATACTGATGTAGAGGCTAAAGATTTTGATGATTTATGTACAAACATATCACAATCTGCTCCTACTTTACCAAAAATTATTATCTCAAACAAAGATAACAATGAAGATATTGTAACTGCAATAAACAATAGTGCTTATACTTTTTTAACTAAACCATTAAGACCAAAAGATATTAAGTTAGCGGTTATAATGTGTTTAAATCAAACTAAAAGAGGTGATAAAATAGAATTCCAAAATGGAATTTATTTTGATGAATACAGAGATCAATTTTTTAAAGCAGGTGGAAGTTTAATTGATTTCACTAGATTAGAAAAAGGTTTCTTAAAACTTCTTATTGTTAAAAAAGGTGATGTTGTAGATTATGATACAATTAAGAGCGTTGTTTGGAAGGGTAAGAATATGTCAATATATACTATGCGAAATATAGTAAATAAAATTAGACAAAAAACTTATTATGAAATTATTAGAAATCATTCTAATAGAGGTTATGTTATTGATGATATACAAAAGTAGATTATATTAAATACTGTTTGGAACCAACATATGGAAGAGCAAGAAGAAATAATATCAAAAGAAGATCTGATTCAAATGTTTGAAGAACAAAAAGTAATTGATTCAGGCAAAGGTTGGATAATGAATGGCAAAGAGATTGAAATAATTGCACTTCATGAAGTTGATCCAAAATTCTTGCAAGATGTAACAAATGCAAAATTCTACAAATTAATTTATAAAGAGGGGAAATAAATAATGTCACATTGTCCATATTGTGGTAAAAAAATAGCAATGAGCAAGGCTTTTTGTTCAAGAGGTTGTAAGGAAAACTACTTTCAATTAATTGCTATTCAAGTACCAAAACCATTTCTTAAAAGGATTTTTGTTTTTTGTACTCCAGAACAAAGAGAAGTGGAAATAGAAAATTTTGCTAATAGACATGGTTGGAGAATTGATTTATTACAAAAAAAAATTGATGAATTAGCAGTTGAGTATGGATACGTCGAATCAAACTAATTCTCATGAATTTGAGATTCTAAAGAATTCGACACTTTTATATTTAGAAGATGATGAGATAATCCGAAAGGAGACTCTCTCTGTCTTTGAAAAATTCTTTAAAAAAGTCTATGTTGGGGAAGATGGACAAATAGGACTTGATATATATAAATCTCATATAGACGAGATAGATATAATTCTTACTGATGTAAATATGCCTAAAATTGATGGTATTCAATTTATGGCAGAAGTTAGAAAACAAGATTTTGAAATTCCAATTTTAATTGTTACTGCTTTTAACGACATCTCTCAATTAATAAAAGCAATAAAATTTAAAGTTTCTGATTATATTGTAAAACCAATGCAGCTTAATACTACTCTAAAAGTTTTAAGTAGAATTTTACAAGATATTTATAATTTAAGACTAGTTACTAAACAGCAAAATGAATTACAAATATATAAAGATATTTTAGACAAAGAAAATCTTGTTAGTGAAACTGATTTAAAAGGTATAATTACATATGCAAATGATATTTTTTGCGAAATATCTGGATATACAAGAGAAGAACTTATAGGTAGTAATCACAACATTGTAAGGCATCCTGATGTTTCTCCAAAAATATATGAAAAACTTTGGAAAACGATACAATCAGGTGGAACATGGACTGGAAAAATAAAAAATATAACAAAAGATGGTGATGCATATTATGTGAAATCTACAATTTTTCCTATTTTCGATAATGATGGTAATATAGAAAAATATGTGGCAAGTCGTTTTTTGATTACAGAAGATGAAGAAGAAAAACATAAATTAAAAAGATTTATTATGCATCAAAAAAGTCAACAAGTTAAACAAGAAAAAAGACTTCAAGATGAGTTTGATGATGCCTTACACTTTGCAAAAATGCAAAAAGATGAACAAGTAGCAAAATTTATACATGAACTTAATTCTCAAATAAAACTTCTTAGAACAAAAAATGCTGATGATAAAGGACGAATACTCTCATTAGAAAGAAAATTAAAAGAAGCATTAGATAAAAATGACCAATTACAAATGGGATATCAAAAAAGAATAGAAAAACTGCACCAAACAGCAGTTATTGCTGTGGAAGAGTATCAGAAATTTAAAAAGAAAATAGTTGTAATGACAGATAAGTTAGGAAAGTCACAAGAAGGAATTAATACTCTGCAGGGGTATATAGATGAATATAGAGGTAAAATTGTTGATTTAGAAGATGTAATTAAAGCTTATGAAGATCAATTTGGAGATATAACTGTTAGATAAATTTTATCTAACAGTTGTTCTTTTTATAATTAAAAAAAGACTTATACTTAATATAGCAAAGATACCTGATTGTAACATTCCCATTGTCAACCATTCACCATATAAAAATCCCAATTGAATATCTGGTTCTCTAAAGAACTCTGCAATTATTCTCATTGAAGAATATAAAATTCCATATGATATAGCTAATTGTCCATCAAAAGTTTTTTTCTTTCTAATAGTAAATAGAATTATAAAGATTAAAATACCTTCTAAAAATGCCTCATAAAGCTGTGAAGGATGTCTTAATACATCATTAACATAAATTCCCCAAGGAACATCAGTTACTCGTCCTACAAGCTCTTGATTGAAAAAGTTTCCAATTCTTCCAAAAACATAACCTGCAGAAATTCCTAGCACAGAAATATCAGCTAAAAACCAAAAAGAGACTTTATTTTTTCTACAAAATAAAAATGAGGCAATTAAAAAACCAATGAATGCTCCGTGATAACTCATTCCCGAAATACCCGTAAATACACCATCTACAAATGGATTAAATATTTGCCAAGGATGACTTAGATAATACATTGTATGAGTATCATAGAAAATGATATATCCTACTCTTGCACCTAAAATAACTCCAATTTCTGACCACCAAATATATGAATCAAATATTTCATTTGAAATTGGAATTTTATCATGTTTTATTATCCATTTTGCAGTGAAAATTGCAAAAAGCAGTGCTGTAGCATACATGATACCATACCAATGTACGGCAATTGATCCTATATTAAACGCTATAGGATTAAAATTAGAATAAATATTTTGCCAAAATTCCATATATAAATCTTAATCTAACGCATCAGCTATGAGTTCAATAGGATTTTTAAATTGAACATTAACATCTGCTTGATATAAAGAGTTTGTAATTTGCATTCTACATGCAGAACATTCTGCACTAACAATCTCTGCTTTAGTTTCTTTTATCATTGCAGCTTTTGGCATTCCTGCCGCTTTAGCATATTCATACTTTTCACTTTGCATAGTAACTCCACCAAAACCACAACATCTATTTGAATCGCTCATTTCAGTTAAAATATAATTTTGTTTTAACAGTTCTCTCGGTTCTTCCCATACCCCTTGCATTTTTTTAGCGTGACAAGGATCATGGTATGTAATAGAAGCATTCATTTGTTTAGTAGAATTAGCTAATAGATTTTTCAAATCTGTGTTATTTTCAAGCCATTTTGTAGCTAAGAATACTTTTTTTGATATTGTAATAGCTCTTTCTTTCCATTCTGGCTGGTCATGTAAGTAATGTTCCCAATCTTGGTTTATCATTGCACTACATGTTGCTTCTGGACTTATAATTGCATCAACATCATCAATCCAAGTTTCAAAATATTCTATATTTTTTTTAACTAGATAATCAACGGTATCAAAATCACCTGTAAAATATGCAGGAGCTCCACAACATAATTGTTTTTTTGGAATAAAAATATCAAGATCAAGTTTTTTTAGAATCTTAACTAAAGAATCACCAGTATTAGTATATGTATAGTTACTCATACATCCTATAAAGATTGCAACTTTATTTTTTTTGTTTTCTTCAATTTTTTTATCTTTAGCTAGTATATTTTGAGGATATTTATTTAAAAAGCTTCTTTTATCTGCAAAAGGCAATGCTCTATCTTTTTTAATTATTGGTAGTGAAAATCTAGGAAGAGCTGATTGTTTTTTTGAATCTAGTTTTAAAGCACATGTTTGGAAGACCCAACCAAGACTTGAAAGTATATCCATTGTTTTTCTATGTTTTAAAAGAAAAAAGAATGCTCTTTTATACCAGGCAATACCAAATTTCTTTGCAATATCACTTCTTACTTGCTCAATAATCATATCAGTTGGTAAATCATTTGGACATACTTCAACGCAGTTTGTACATAAGAAACAGGACTCAAAAATATCTTTTGCGTTTTTGTCAAGTTCTAACTCATCTCTTTTATATGCACCTAAAAGGTCAATAAAACCTCTAGGGCTTGTAGCCTCATCTTGATTTATATTAAAAATTGTACAAACTGGTTTACATTTACCACACTTAACACAATCATCGCTGATTTCTGTATAATCAAATTTATCTAATATATTCATTATATTGTTTTACTAAACCTTCTTTTATTTTCAGGAACTTTTTTAAGATATGCATCGAATGGCATACAAATATTTCTAATTAACATTGTTCCTGTTTGTGAAACAGTAATTTTATCATTTTCAATTGAAACTAAGTCTGCTTCAATAAACTCTTGCAATTCAATTAAGTCATCTTTAAAATATTCATTAAAATTTATTCCAAATTTTTCTTCAACTCTTGGGATATTCAGACTAAAGTTACTCATAAGTTCCATAATTACATACTGTCTTAATATATCATCTTCACTTAATCTATAACCTTTAAATACTGGCAAGTCTCCATTATCTAATGATTCTTCGTATTGTTTTAAATCTTTGAAGTTTTGTGCATAATAATCTACACCATTTCCAATAGAAGTAACCCCAATACCAATTAAATCAGCACCACCTTTTGTAGTATATCCTTGAAAATTCCTATGAAGTTCACCTTTTTCAATTGCTTTAAAAAGTTCATCTTCAGGTTTTGCAAAGTGATCCATT
Source organism: Arcobacter sp. (assembly GCA_002869565.1). GTDB lineage: Bacteria > Campylobacterota > Campylobacteria > Campylobacterales > Arcobacteraceae > Halarcobacter. The sequence continues at coordinate 80,337 of PKUJ01000016.1, read as the reverse complement.
CCTACCATTTTATAACCATTTTTAGTAAAAAATTCAATTGTATCTTTCAGAATTTCAAGTTTTTCTGATGGAGGAGCAAAAGTAGATTCATCAAATTTTCTCATAGTTTTCATTAGCCAAGGAACGTGTGCATAATTAAAAACTGCAAGTCTATCTGGGTCTAAAGTTAAAATTTGTTTTACAGTTTCATGAAAAGTCTTTCTATTTTGATGAGGAAGACCATAAATTAAGTCAATATTTATAGAGTTGATTCCTGCATTTCTTGCTATTTGCATCACATTTTGAGTAGTTTCATAAGGTTGTATTCTATGAATAGTTTTTTGAACTTCTTCATCTAAATCTTGTACTCCAAAACTTAATCTGTTACAACCTCCTTTTTTAAGTACATCCATGTGCTCTTTTGTGAAAAATCTAGGATCAACTTCACAAGAAACTTCAGCCTCAGATGAAAAATTAGGAAAAGTAGTTTTAATCATAGTAATAACTTCATCTAATTGTTCAGGTGAAAAGTAAGTAGGTGTTCCCCCACCAAAGTGCATTTGAGTTACTATTCTATTAGTATTTAACTCTTTTTTTAATAAATCTAGTTCTTTTTTTAAGTACTCTAAATATTTTATTTTTTTATCTTCTTTAGATGTAAATATTACGTTACAACCACAAAAGTAACAGGCACTTCTACAAAAAGGAAGATGTATATATAAAGATATGTTTCTATCATCATCTTGATTTTTATAATAATTTATTAAATCTTCTTGAGAAAAATCTTCTGAAAATTCTGGTGCTGTAGGATATGAAGTATATCTAGGACCTGGTTTGGAATACTTTTCAAATTTTTTAAAATCAATCATTTTAAACTTCTTTTATATTTTATTTTTTTAATTGTTTATTTAACCAAACCATTACACCTTTTTGTGCATGTAGTCTGTTTTCTGCTTCTTCAAATACTAAACTTTGCTTACTTTCAATAACTTCTTCACTTACTTCGTAACCTCTATATGCAGGTAAACAATGTAAGAATATAGCCTTATTTGAAGCTAGTTTCATCATTGTATTATCAACAATATATCCATCAAAATCTTTTATTCTTTTTTCTTTTTCATCTTCTTGTCCCATTGATACCCAAGTATCAGTAGTAACTACGGTTGAACCTTTTATTGCTTCTTTAGGGTCATTACCTATAATGATTTTGGACCCTGATTCTTTAGCAAATTCTAAGGCATCATTTAAAATATCTTGATTTACTTCATAACCTTTTGGTGTTGCAATTCTAAGTTCAAACCCAAGTTTAGAAGCGAGCATTAACCATGAGTGTGCTAAATTATTTCCATCTCCAACATATGCAACAACTAAATCTTTGTCAAGACCTACTTCTTGAATAGTCATATAATCAGCCATCAGTTGTACAGGGTGATATTCATTAGTAAGTCCGTTTATTACAGGAACTTTAGAATATTTAGCAAACTCTTCAATTTTACTTTGTTCAAAAGTTCTAATCATAACCATATCAACCATTCTAGAAATAACTCTTGAAGTATCGCTCATTGGCTCACCTCGACCTAATTGAATATCATTTGATGAAAGAAATAAACCAATACCACCTAATTGATAAATACCAGTTTCAAAACTAACTCTTGTTCTTGTACTGCTTTTTTCAAAAATCATACCTAATGTATGTTTTGGCATATAATCTTTGAAAACTCTATTTTTAGTTTCAAGTTTAATTTTTGCTGCAAGTTCTAGAATTTCTAGAATTTTATCTTTTGTGTAATCTTTTAGTGTCAAAAAGTGTTTCATAATTTAACCTTTATATTTTAAAAAAGATTAAATTTTACCTAAAAATGATTTACTATTCACTTAAAATGTTTTTTATTCTAAAATAATTAATTATAAAAATTATTAAAAGTCCCAAGAAGCCTATATAGTGACATCTTTGTGACTATTTATATTATTATTTTTTAAGAAATATAGCTCTATTATTGCACATATGCTTTAAGGAAAATAGATGATAAATAATATATTAAAACGTGATGGAACATATGAAAATTTTGAAGATTTTAAGATAAGAGATGTAATAAAAAAAGCATTTAAAAGTGTACATACTACTTATGATTCAATTATATTTTTAAATGTTATAGAAGAGATTACAAAAAAAAGAGTTGCTGCTGTTGAAGATATACAATATTTAATAGAAAAAGAGTTATATAAAGCTAGATATTACGATGTAATGAAATCATTTATGATTTACAGACATATGCATAAAATGCAAAGAGAACAAATATTAGGGCTTAGCGAGGATACTACTTATATAAATTCTACACAAACAATAGAAGAGTATATAAACGGTACAGATTGGAGAATAAAAGCGAATTCTAATACCGGATATTCTCATGCGGGTCTTATAAATAATAGTGCTGGGAAAGTTATAGCGAACTATTGGCTTGATAAAATCTATTCAAAAGAAGAAGGTCAAGCTCATAGAAATGCTGATTATCATATCCATGATTTAGATTGTTTAAGTGGTTATTGTGCAGGTTGGAGTTTGAGAGTATTGCTTGATGAAGGGTTTAATGGAGTAAGAGGAAGAGTAGAAAGTACTGCCCCAAATCATTTTAGAGAAGCATTAGGTCAAATGGCAAACTTCTTAGGAATATTGCAAAGTGAATGGGCTGGAGCTCAGGCTTTTTCTTCATTTGATACTTATTTAGCACCTTATGTATTTAAAGATAAATTATCTTATAGCGAAGTAAAGAAAAATATTAGAAGTTTTGTTTATAATTTAAATGTACCTGCACGTTGGGGACAAAGTCCTTTTACAAATGTAACAATTGATTGGACTGTTCCAAGAGATTTAAGTGATCAAATACCAACAAAAAACCAATTACATTTGCTAAAAGATGTTGAAGATGAAGAGTTATTAGAAATTGCAAAAAGCAGAGGGTATAATTCATTAACTGATTTAACTTACAAAGATTTCCAAAAACAGATGAATATGATAAATAAAGCTTTTTATGAAGTAATGACTGAAGGGGATAAAACAGGGCAACCTTTTACTTTCCCAATTCCAACAGTAAATTTAACTGAAGATTTTGATTGGTATGGTGAGAATACTGATTTATTATTTGAAAACAGTGCAAAAATTGGTTCTTCATATTTCCAAAACTTTATTGGAAGTCAATATACAAAAGACAAAAATGGCAATTTAGTTCCCAATGAAAATGCTTATAAACCAGGACATGTAAGATCAATGTGTTGTAGATTACAACTTGATTTAAGAGAGTTGCTAAAACGTGGTGGTGGTCTTTTTGGAAGTGCTGAAATGACAGGAAGTATTGGTGTTGTTACAATTAATATGGCAAGGCTTGGATACTTATTTAGAGGTGATAAAGAAGGGTTATTTAAGAGACTCGAAGAACTTATGGATTTAGCAAAATCTACATTAGAGAAAAAAAGAGTTTTTGTAAATGATTTATATGAAAGAGGATTATTTCCATATACAAAAAGATATCTTCCTAGCTTTAATAACCATTTCTCAACTATTGGAGTAAATGGTATAAATGAAATGATTTTAAATTTTACAGAAAAAGAGTTTGATGTCTCAAAACAAGTAGGAATAGAATTAGCAAATGAAATACTTGATTTTATGAGAGAAAGAATGGTGAAATATCAAGAAGAGAGTGGAAATTTATATAATCTTGAAGCAACACCTGCTGAAGGAACAACTTATAGGTTCGCAAAAGAAGATAAAAAAAGATATAAAGATATTTTACAAGCGGGATTTGGAAAAAATATTTATTATACAAATTCTTCTCAATTACCAGCAGATTTCTCAGATGATGTATTTGAAGCATTAGACTTACAAGATGATTTGCAAGGTAAATATACAGGTGGAACAGTACTTCATTTATATATGAAAGAAAAAGTATCATCAGCAGAAGCTTGCAGAAAATTAATTAAAAATGTAATTTCAAATTATACCTTGCCTTATATTACTATTACTCCATTGTTTTCAATCTGTCCAAAACATGGATATTTAAGCGGTGAGTATGAATATTGTCCAATATGTGATCAAGAAATTTTAGATGAAGAATTAAAAGAAAATAATAAAAAGGAATCAGAAAATGAGAAGCTTAGAGCCTGAAAAATTAAGAGAAAAAAGAACTAAATGTATTGTTTATACAAGAGTGATGGGATACCATCGACCAGTAGAGAGTTTTAATATTGGTAAAAAAGGTGAACATCAACAACGAGTAAAATTTATTGAAAAAGATAATATATAATATAACCAAGTTTACAACTACGGATTATAAAGATCATTTATCTTGTGTTGTGTGGTTTATATCATGCAACATGAGATGTCAATACTGCTACAATCCTGATATTGTTAACGCAAAAGAAGGAAACTACGAATTAAAAGATTTATACTCTTTTTTAAATAAAAGAGTAGGGTTACTTGACTCTGTCGTGTTAAGTGGTGGAGAGGCTACAAATCATAATTTAATAGAAATTTGTAAAAAAATTACTAATCTTGGTTTTAAAATTAAACTTGATACTAATGGTTCAAATCCAAAACAATTAAAAGAGTTACTTGATAATTTTTTGTTAGATTATGTAGCAATTGATTTTAAAGCACCAAAAGAAAAATATAAAACTATAACAAATTTATCTTCATATGATAATTTTCTTAAATCCCTTAATATATTAAATAAATCAAAGACCAAATTTGAAGTTAGAACAACGTTACACAATGATTTATTGAATGAAGAGGATATAAATGAAATGCAAACTATTTTACTTCAAAATAATTATCAAGAAAATTTTTATATACAAAATTTTTTAGATGTTGAAAATTTATCAAATTTAAAAGTATCTACAAAAACGTTTGATACTTCAAAACTTGATAATAAGTTGAATATTGTTTGGAGAAATTAATAATTACCTATTTATGATATAACCTTGTCCTGGTATATTTTTAATTAGTTCTTTTGCTGTTTTAGCTCTTAACCTTTTTATAAAAGTTCTTAATCTCTCATCTGAAATTTCTTCTTCTTCCCAAAGTTTACTTTTGATTTCATCTGAAGTTGTGATATTTTTTTTATTGTCTATTAAAAGTGAAATAAATTTTTTTTCTCTTTTTGTTATATTAACAATATTTTCTTCTTCAAAAAGATTATTTGTATTGTTATCAAAACTAAAATGCTTGTTTAGACATATAATTCTATGCTTATTTAGTTTTTTTGCAAGAAAAATAAGAAATTCTAAGACTTCTTCTGGATCAAAAGGTTTTATAAAATATTTTGTAATTCCTATATCAATGGCTTTTAATAATTTTTCTTTATCAGAAAAAGCACTAAGAACTATAATTGGAGTTTCTTCATTAAGTTCCTTTATTTTTATTGTCATATCTAATCCATCGAGTTTAGGCATCATGATATCAGTTATTACTATGTCAGGGTTTACACTTATGAATTTTTGTAGGCCTTCCTCTCCATTATTTGCTACTGTAAAAGAAAAAAAATAGTCAGAAAGTGCTTCTTTTAATAGTTTTGAGATATTTACCTCATCTTCAACAAAAAGTATTTTAAGCTCTTTTAATAAAGTTTCATCACTTGTCATCTAATCTCCTAAAGGTATTTTTATAATAAATTGAAGCCCGTTTTTTATATTTTTTGCTTCCATTGTTCCATTAAGACTTTTTTCAATAATCATTTTTGACATAAATAGACCAAGTCCTGTTCCATTACTCTGGTGTTTAGTTGTAAAATATGGTTCAAAAATTTTATCAATAATATCTTCATTTGCACCACATGCATTGTCTATATAAATAATAATTGCAAAATTTTCTTGTACAATAATTTTCAAATCTATTTGCTTGTACATTATATTATTACAAATAAAAGCTTCTGATGAATTTTGTATCAAATTTATAATAACTTGTGTTAATTCATTTAATACACCAATTACTTCAATTTTTTCATAGCTTTTATTTATATTTATATGGTCTTTTTGTATAAGTTTTTTTGTAATTATTAATGCTTCATCAAGGGCAGAATCTAAATAAAACTTTTCTTTTGGCTTATTAGGATTAAAAAAGTTTGAAAAATCATCAATTGTCCTTGACATATTTTCAATAATACTCAATGATTCTTTATAATATTCATCTATCTTCTTTGCATCATTACTCTTAGCACCTTTTTTAATATTAAACATAGTGATACTAAGTTCAGTTAATGGTTGTCTCCATTGATGGGCAATATTTGCTAACATTTGACCTAAACTTGCCATTCTTGACTGCCAAAATAGCATCTTTTGTTTTTCTTTATTTTTTAGTATCTCTTCTTGAACCCTTTGTTCTAGAGTTTGATTTAATTCTAAAAGTAATTTAGTTTGTTCTTTAACTCGTTCTTCTAAAGTTTTATTTAATACTTCTAGTTCTTCATCTTTTTTTTGTAAATCTTTTTTAAGTTCAACTTCTTTTGTTACATCATAACGAATTGCAATAAACTCTTTTATATTATCATTTTGGTCTAGTATTGGAGTTATTGTAGTATTTAAGTAAACAGTAGAACCATCTTTACATAAATTTTTTGCAGTAGTTTTATATGGCTTTTTAGAAAGTATTGTTTGCCAAAGAATAGCAAATGACTCTTTTGGCACATCTGGATGTCTAATAATATTATGGTTACTACCAATTAGCTCTTCTTTTGTAAAACCCGAAATTTTACAAAATTCATCATTTACAAAGGTTATAACACCTTTTTCATTTGTTTTTGAAACAATATTTGAATTTTCAATTGCTTCTTGATAAGTTTGTCCCATAATATTTTTATTTACTTTTTGTTTAAAAGCTCACAAGCTTCTTTTGCATGATATGTAATTATTAAATCAGCCCCAGCTCTTTTAAAACCTGTAAGTGTCTCAATCATAACTCTTTCATAATCAATAAGTCCAGCAGCACCTGCATGTTTAAGCATTGCATACTCACCACTTACATTATATGCACAAATAGGAAGATTTGATTCATTTCTAATATCTCGTATAACATCCATAAAAGCTAAAGCAGGTTTAACCATAAGTATATCTGCCCCTTCTTTTTCATCTTGTAAAGACTCTTCTAGTGCTTCTAATCTATTCGCAGGATTCATTTGATAAGTTCTTCTATCTCCAAAACTAGGAGTTGATTCTGCAACATCTCTAAATGGACCATAATAAGCACTTGCAAATTTTGTAGAATAAGCCATAATTGGCAAGTTCTCAAATCCATTTTCATCTAAGGCCGTTCTTAATGTATGAATTATTCCATCCATCATTCCTGATGGAGCAATCATATCAGCTCCTGCACGAGCATGGACTAAAGCTTGTTGTGCAGATATTTCTAATGTTTTGTCATTGTCAACTGTCTGTGTTTTAGGATCTAAAATACCACAATGTCCATGATCTGTATATTCACAAAAACATAAATCAGTTACTATAAACATATCAGGATAAATTTCTTTTATAGCTTTTATTGTTCTAGCTATAATACTTTCATCGCATAAACATTCGCTACCTACTGAATCTTTAACATCTGGAATTGCAAATAAAATAATTTAATTTAATCCAATACTTCTAATGTATTCACACTCTTTGATGATTTCATCAATACTCATTTGAAAAACACCAGGCATAGATTCAATCTCTTTTTTAAAGTTTTGACCTTCTTTTACAAACAGTGGATATATAAAATCATCTTTTGTTAATACTGTTTCTTGTACTAAGTTTCTTAATGTCTGATTAATTCTTAATCTTCTAAATCTTTTAAACATATTATTTACCTTTGTTGGATATAATCCTATGCATTTTATCAACTTAAGGTTTAAAAGGTTATGAATATAGAGAAATCAAATATTGCTAATTTACCTACTAAATATGGAAAATTTAAAATTAGAGCATACAAACAAGAAAATCAAGAACATTTAGCAATAATGAGTGAAAATTTTGAAAAAATTGAATCACCTTATGTAAGAATTCACTCTGAATGTTTAACTGGAGATACACTTGGAAGTCTAAAATGTGATTGTCAAAATCAATTAGACTTAAGCTTAAAATTTATTGCTGCACATGGTGGATTAGTAATTTATCACAGACAAGAAGGTAGAAACATAGGATTACTTAATAAAGTAAATGCTTACGCACTACAAGACCAAGGGCGAAATACAATTGAAGCTAACTTGGAATTAGGTTTTGGAGAAGACGATAGAGACTATTCTATTGTTGAAGAGATATTTAAAGATTTAAATTTAAAAAGTATTAAATTAATTACAAATAATCCTAAAAAGATTAATTATGTTGAATCTATTGGTGTCAAAATTAGTGAAAGAATACCTGCAATTACAGAATCAAATAAATACAATGAGTATTATATAAATACAAAAAAAGAGCATATGGGACATATGTTTTAATGAGTTTAGAAAATAGTTTAAAAGAGTTTTATTTTGATGATGAGTTTTTTCAAAGATGTAATACTTTTGTATCTTTATTACAACAATGGGGTAAAGTACACAACTTAAGTGGAAGATTAAGTAAAGAAGATATTGAAGAGAATATTCTTGATTCAATATATCCTTTAAACTTCATCGGCTCATATAATAGTTTTGCTGATATTGGTACAGGGGCAGGTTATCCTGGACTTATATTAGCAATTGCAAGACCTAATGTAAAGGCTTACTTGATTGAACCTCGAATAAAAAGAGTTGCGTTTTTAAATTTTGTAAAAAATAGTTTAGGTCTGAAAAATGTTGAAGTAATTGGAAAAAGAGTTGAAGAAATAGATAATTTAGAAGTTGAGTTAATTACTTCAAGAGCTGTTACAAATACAAAACTGTTACTTGATATTACTAAAAATATAACAAAAGAAAATAGTTCATATTTATTCTATAAGGGCAGCCTTTTAAATAGTGAAATAGAAGATGCCAAGTTAGATAACTGTGAAATAGTAAATAGAAAAGATAGAAATTATCTTTATCTAAAAGGAAAGAGATGATATTAAAATTTTTAGCTATTGCAGCTGTACTTTTTTTAATTTATATTGTATTGTTCAAAAAAAATAGAGAAAAAAGTGTAACAAAAAAAGAAGATGAAAAGATTGAAGATGTTATGGTCGAGTGTCCTACTTGCAATACATTTGTATCAAAAAAAGAAGCAATTTTGAGTAATGGAAATTTTTATTGTTCAAAAGAGTGTCTTCAAAATAATTAAAAGGTTTTATTATGATTTTAATTGGTGACAATTTAATTCCACATAAAGAGTTTTCATTTATTGACAGTATATTAGATATTGAACATACCCTTGCTAATTCGATGTTAATATTTAATTATGATGAAAATTTATTATTATATTGTAGAAAAAATGGTTTAAGTAATGCAATTGTTGTTACAAATATTACCGAGGCGATATATTGTAATGCACTAAATTCTAAATACATTATTTGTGATAAAAAACTTGCAAAATCTGTACAGAAATTAGCTGAAAATTACATGTTTGATGCGAAGGTGTTGGCTATTATTGAGTCAAGTGATGAGATAGAAAAAGTTGCTTTAAACGAGATAGATGGAGTGATTTATGCTTCATTACTTAATAAGTGATTTTTAGATAATATAATAACTTTTATTAAAAGTATTGGATAAATATGAAAGAAATTTTAGACTTTGTTGTTTTAGCCCTGTTCGTTTTTATGGTATTTATGTTTATTAGAGGATTTAATAAACAACAGATAGCTAAACATAATAAAAAAATAGCAGAAAATGAAAAAAAGAATTCTGATAAGGAAATAATAGATGAATAAACCATTATTAATAGAGATTGGTGTTGAAGAACTTCCAGCAATTCCATTTTTAAAAGAACTTCCAAATATTGAGAAGAAATGGAGTGATATTTTAGAAAAAAATAGATTATTATGTGATTTTGATTTTTTCTATACACCAAGACGATTAGTATTATGGCATAGAGAGTTTCAAGTAAAACAAGAAGATTCTGTTCAAGAACAATTTGGTGCTCCTGTTAAAATTGCATTTAAAAATGGGGAACCAACAGGGGCTGCTTTAGGTTTTGCAAAAAAATGTGGTGTTAGTGTTGATGAACTTGATAAAAAAGATCTTGGGCGTGGAGAGGTTTTATACTACAAAGAAGAAGTTATTGGAACTGAAGCAAAAGATTTATTAAATGATATGGTAAATGAATTTATCAATTCTTTAAATTTTGGAAAATCTATGAGATGGGCTTCACGAAGTGATAGTTTTATTAGACCAATTAGAAGCTTAGCTATTTTGTTAGGTGAAGAAGTAATTGATGCTGAACTTTTTGGCGTAAAATCATCAAATTATGCTTATGCTCATAGAATGGTTTCTTATGAACCATTTACTTTTGATTTTGCAGGAGATTATTTCTGTAAACTTGATAAAAATGGAGTTATTTTATATCCAGAAGAGAGAAGAAAAACTATCTTAGATCAAATGAAAAAGATAGAAGAAGAAAATGGTGTAAAAATTGAAATTGACGCTGAGCTTCTTGAAGAAGTTGTAGCTATTACAGAATACCCAACTGCTTTAATTGGAAAATTCGATGAAGAGTTTTTAGAACTTCCAGAAGAAGTAATTGTAACATCTATGAAAGAACATCAAAGATACTTTGCTGTTTATAAAGATGGTATTTTAACAAATAATTTTATTGTTGTTTCAAACTCAAAAACTGACGATTTCTCGCATATTATTGCTGGAAATGAAAAAGTTTTAAGACCAAGACTTTCAGATGGTATGTTCTTCTATAAAAATGATATCAATAATGGTCTTTCAAATGAAGGTCTTAAAAAATTAGTATTCGTAGAAGGTTTAGGTTCTATGTATGAAAAATGTGAAAGAGAAGCAAAAATTGCTTCTTATTTAGCAGACATTTTTAATGTAGAAGATAAAGAGCTTGTAACAAAAGCTGTGATGTTAAGTAAAGCAGACCTTATGTCAGAGATGGTTTATGAATTTACTGAACTTCAAGGACTAATGGGATACTACTATGCAAAGATTGCAGGTGAAGATGAAAAACTTTATACTGCTTTAAAAGAGCAATATTTGCCAGATGGTGAAGATTCAGAACTTCCATCAAATAAATTTTCTGCAATAATTGCACTTTCATATAAACTTGATAATTTAATGGGTTTATTTTCTGTAGGAAAGATTCCAACTGGTTCAAAAGATCCATTTGGTCTTAGACGTGCAGCAGCAGGTATTGTTAAAATTGCGATGGAACATAAATTATCTATTGATATAGGTAAAATTATCGATGCTCTTGCACCTTCATATTCAGGATTAGATAAAAAACAATTGGTTGAGTTTTTTAATGAAAGATTATTTAAAATATTTGATGTTAATCCTTCTGTATTAAAAGCTGTATTAGGCTCAGAAGAGACTGACGTATTTGAAATCTCACAAAAGCTTTGTGCTTTAAATCCTATTGTATTAAGTGATGATTTTAAAGAGTATAGTGCGACATTCAAAAGAGTTGCTAATATTATTAAAGATTTAGATACAAACAGTAGACTTAATGTAAATGAAGCTTTATTTGAAGATAAAGAAGAAAAAGAACTATTTGCTAAATATACAAGTGTAACTTCAACAGAGTATTCTTCATATGATGAAGAGCTAGAAGCATTGTTTGGACTAAAACCAGAATTAGATAATTTCTTTGATAATGTTTTTGTAAATCATGATAATGAAGATATTAAAATAAATAGAAAAAATAGTATTGGATTAATATATCAGGCATTTAAAAACATTGCAGATATAAAAGAAATCACAATATAAACCAAAAGTAGGGCACTTGCCTTACTTTTTCTTTAACTAACTATAAAAAATACTAAGCTCAATTTATTCTAAAGCAATAAATATAATAACTTTTGTTAAAATAATTCAATAATTTTAGAATGGAGAAAATGATGATAAAAACTTTTTTTTTAATGATAATAACAATTTATGTATTAAGTGGTTGTGCAACATGGAAAGGCGTTAAAAAAGATTCTTCTGATGCTTGGGATGCAACTAAAGATGGAAGTAAAAAGGTTTATAATAAAACTAAAAAAGCAATTAACGAAGCGACTGAGTAAAATATGAAATATATTTTATCATCAGTAGGATTATTAGCTTTAGTAACTTTTTTAGCAGGTTGTGAGGAAAAACAAAATAAATTCAATAGGTACATTCAGAATTGGACAGGTGTTAATGGTGTTATAGAAGTATATGCTGGAGAGAAACTTGTAAAAAGGTTTATGAAAATTGATAAATTATCAACGGCAGTGGCGACAGAAGGTAGTCAATCTCGTTCTTATAGATATGGTTATGGATACTTAGATATGAATCAAAATTTTAAAATAGATCTGAATGAAAAGAAAGTTTACTTTGAAGTTTCTGATTTCTCAACTTATATTTTCTTTGAAAATCCAACGAAATAAGATTCCTTAGTAACTTTAATTTTTATAAAACTACATACTTACAATTATAAGAATCATCCTTTAGTATTTTAATTGCAGATTTATCAAATACATCTAGGTATGGTACTACAAATCTAAACTCTACATCATTTTTTTTGATATTATTTGTTTTAACATATTTGATTGCATTACTAATAAAGTTTTTTATATCTTTATCTGTAATTGATTTTGATTTAGAGTAGTTATTACACTGAAATAATAGTGTTTTATTATTTTTAGAACAGAGTAAATTTATTCCTTGTTCTTTTTCATTATATATTACTGTATATCCCATTTTTTCATATTTTTTTACTGTTCTTAATTCTAAAGTTAATCCTTTTTTTTCATTCTCCTCATTTATATTTATTCTACGTTTTTTGTCTTTTGTATTAATGAATTTTTTAAATAATAAAATAGCAATAACTATTGGAATTAAATGCCACACCTTAGATAATGAGGCAATTATCATATCACTTATATCAACCATGGTATGTTCTCATTTTAATTCCTATTTTGTTTCATTTATAAATTTATTATTCCATTGTACACTTATAAACCATAAAATTAAACGCAATTTATATAAATCTAATAGATATTTTGTAAATATGCTTTAAATTAAAAAAAGTTACAATTTAATAGAGTGATTAAAAAAAAGAACAAAAATGAAATAGAAAATAGTGAGTTAAAATTTATTAGGGTGGAAAAATATATTTGATTATTAATTTGTTCTATTTCATTTTCATTTTCGCAAAATGGAGCTGATGATAGGAGTCGAACCTACGACCTGCTGATTACAAATCAGCTGCTCTAGCCAACTGAGCTACATCAGCAATAAAATATCCTTAAAAAAAGTAATAATTTGAAATTATTAAAAAAGGATAAAGGTAAAAAGATGTCTACTGCCCACGATTTGGGACTTAAGTGGTGTCAAGAGAGGGACTCGAACCCTCGACCTCCGGCTTATGAGACCAGCGCTCTAGCCAGCTGAGCTACCTTGACTTAAGACATCATTTTTAATTGGTTGCGGAAGACGGATTTGAACCATCGACCTTCGGGTTATGAGCCCGACGAGCTACCGAACTGCTCTATTCCGCGATCAAAATTAAAAAGTGGATGGGGTAGAAGGATTCGAACCTTCGAATGACGGCACCAAAAGCCGTTGCCTTACCGCTTGGCGATACCCCAACTTTTTAAGTGCCGAAATTATAGTAAAAAAAGCATATATTGTCAAGGGTTTTTAGATTAAATTTTGAAATTTTTGATATAATATTCTTAAATAAAAAATATAACCCAAAAAGTAGAAATATGAATGCAATACAAAGAGTAAAAGAAGCAATTGAAGAAATTCAAAAAGGTAATATGGTCATCATGCTAGATGATGAAGATAGAGAAAATGAGGGCGATTTAGTATTTGCTGCACCTTTAAGTACTCCTGAAAAAGTAAATTTTATGGCTACCCATGCCAAAGGTTTAATTTGTGTATCTGTTACAAAAGAAACAGCAAATAAATTAGAGTTAAATCCAATGGTTAGTTCAAATACATCATCTTATGAGACTGCTTTTACAGTTTCTGTTGATGCAGCTGATGCAGCTACAGGAATTAGTGCAGGAGAAAGAGATGATACTATAAAAATATTAGCAAATCCTATTTCAAAAGCACAAGAGTTAGTTCGACCAGGACACATTTTTCCTTTAATAGCTAAAGATGGTGGAGTATTAGTTAGAACAGGTCATACAGAAGGTTCTGTTGACCTTTGTAAGCTTGCTGGATTAAATGGAGAAGCTGTAATTTGTGAGATTATGAAAGAAGATGGAACTATGGCTAGACGTGATGATTTAGACATATTTGCTAAAAAACATAATATGAAACAAATTTATATTTCTGATTTAGTAGAGTATAGATTATCTCATGAAAATCTAGTTGATGAAATATCTAGTCAAGATATAAAGTTTTTTGGTACAGATGTAATAAAAAAAGAGTACAAAGATCATTTGGAGCATATTCATACTGTAATTCAATTTGGTAAATCTAGTGATGTAACTCATGTAAAATTTCATACTGTAATTCCTGATTTAAATCTTTTCTTAAATGATGAAAAGCTTCATTCAATGTTAAAAACTATAAATTTTTTACAAGCAAAAGATGGATTACTAATATTTTTAAATGAAGATACAATTCATAAAGAGTCTCATAGAGATTATGGAATAGGGGCACAAATTTTAAACTCTTTAAATGTAAAAAAAATAAAATTAATGACAAGTTGTGGTAAACATTCATTTGTTGGTTTAAATGGATTTGGTCTAGAAATTTTAGAAGAAATTCAGATAGAGTGTTAAAATTGATATAGTTGAAATAGTTTAGAGCTCTTTCAACTATTTTTTTTACATAAAAAAAGGAGTGAAAATAAATTCACTCCTTTTTTAATTTATCAAGTCTATCTTATAATTTAGGCCCTGCAGCAGTAAAATCATAATCAGTTTCTAATGTTAAATATTTTTTAGAATAATTTTCATTATACATACCCGCTAGTTTTATTGCAGTTTCATCATATGATTCTTTATCTTCCCAAGTGTTTCTTGGATTTAATACTCTTGTCTCAACGCCATCAAGTGTTTTTGGAATTTCAAGGTTAAAGATTGGTAAAATTTCAAATTCAGAATTATTGATTGTACCATCTAAAATACCATTGATACAAGCTCTAGTATTTTTTATACTCATTCTTTTTCCAATACCATATGGACCACCAGTCCAACCAGTATTAACAAGATATACGTTTACAGCATGTTTGTCTATTTTATTACCTAATAATTCAGCATAAACCGTTGGATTAAGAGGTAAAAATGCTTCTCCAAAACAAGAAGAGAATGTAGCTACAGGTTCGCTGATTCCTCTTTCTGTTCCTGCAACTTTTGCAGTATAACCACTTAAGAAATAATACATTGCTTGTCTTTTATCAAGTTTAGAAACAGGAGGTAATACACCAAATGCATCTGCACATAAAAAGATAATATTTGTCGGATGACCACCTCTCATATCAGCTGTATGATTTTCAATATGGTTAATTGGATAAGAAACTCTTGTATTTTCAGTTTTTGAAGAATCTTTATAATCAACAATACCATTTTCATCAGCTACAACATTTTCTAAAATTGCACCTTTTTTAATCGCACCAAAAATTTCTGGTTCTGATTCAGCATCTAGGTTAATTACTTTTGCATAACATCCACCTTCAAAGTTGAATACACCATTATCATCCCAGCCATGTTCATCATCACCAATTAATGCTCTATTAGGATCCGTCGACAGCGTAGTTTTACCAGTCCCACTTAGACCAAAAAATAGAGCCGTGTCACCATTTTTTCCAATGTTTGCAGAACAATGCATTGGTAATTTACCTTCTAAAGGTAACCAGTAGTTCATCATTGAAAAAACACCTTTTTTCATCTCTCCTGCGTACCATGTTCCACCAATAATTGCTACATTATCTTCCACATTAAATACTACATAAACTTCAGAATGAAGACCATGACTTGCATAAGCCATGTCTACAGTTTTACAAGCATTATATATTGTAAATTGAGGTTTGAAGTCTTCTAAATCTTCTTTTTCTGGAACAATAAACATATTTTGAATAAAATGTGCTTGCCATGCAACTTCAGTAATAAATCTTACAGATTTTCTACTATCTAATGAAGCACCACAATATACGTCTGTTACATATAAGTCTTTTTTATTTAATTGTTTTTTTGAAGTAACTAATAAGTCTTCATAAACATCTTTAGATACCTTATAATTGATATCACCCCAAGCAATATATTTATTTGAAGGATCTTGATTTACAAAAAATTTGTCTTTTGGACTTCTTCCCGTAAAAATACCAGTATCAATCATTAATGCACCTGTTGAAGAAATTTTAGCTCCTTCATTAGCAACTGCATGCTCTATTAATGTATCTACATCTAAATTTCTATATACATTACCTACATTTTCTAAACCAAGTTGGTCTTTAATCTCAGACATAATATCTTTCCCTATAAATTATTTAAAAATTGACAAAAGTACACCAGCTGCTACCGCAGATCCGATAACTCCAGCTACATTTGGTCCCATCGCATGCATTAATAATACATTTGATTTATCATATTCTTGACCAACTTTACTAACAACTCTCGCTGCCATTGGAACTGCTGATACCCCAGCTGCACCAATAAGTGGATTTACTTTTGATTCTTCAGAACTAAATTTATTCATTATTTTAGCCATTATAACACCTGCCGCAGTTCCCGCTGAAAATGCTAGTAGTCCAATTACCATAATACCTAAAGTTTCTAATACAAGGAATTTATCAGCAGCTAGTTTTGAACCAACACCTAATCCCAAGAATATTGTTACAATATTGATTAATGAATTCTGCATTGTATCAGAAAGTCTTTCAACAACTCCTGACTGTTTTAAGAAATTTCCAAAAGCAAAAGCTCCAATAAGAGGTGTTGATTCAGGTAAAAATAAAATTGCTAAAAATAGAATTAAAATTGGTAAGAAAAGATTTTCTAATTTGTGTACTTTTCTTAATTTAGGCATTTTAATTCTTCTTTCAGCCTCAGTAGTTAACGCCTTCATAATTGGTGGTTGAATTACAGGTACTAAAGCCATATATGAATATGCAGCAACTGCAATTGCTCCCAGCATTTCAGGTGCAAGTCTATTTGCAATAAATATTGATGTTGGTCCATCAGCTCCACCAATAATTGAAATTGCTGATGCTGTTTGTAAGTCAAATCCAATTGCAACAGCTCCAACTAAAGAACCAAAAATTCCAAATTGTGCTGCTCCACCTAAGATTGCCGATTTTGGATTTGCTAATAAAGGAGTAAAATCCGTCATTGCACCAACACCCATAAATATTAAGAGTGGGAAAAATTCATTTGCAATACCCATATTATATATTATTCCCAACATACCATGAGCACCTCCCATATTGGCTAAAGGAATGTTAGCTAATAAACCTCCAAAAGCAATAGGAAGTAATAATAAAGGTTCAAAACCTTTTGCAATTGCTAAGTAAAACAATAATATAACAATACCAAACATGATTATTCTTCCCCATGTTTGTTCAAAGAATGTCATTGGTCTTGCATCCGCAGGATTTGGCTCAGAAGTCATAATATCTTCACTTGGATTAACAATTGCATTAATCCCTGTAGTTTGATAAAAAGAAACCATTAGCTCAGTAATTGATTTTGGTTTATATTCATGTTTTACTTCTGTTTTTGTTGCTTCCTCTGATGAATGAGAAGTGCTAGCAAATAGTGTTACACTAAAAATTGAAAATAACATTATCAGTAGAGAAGCTATAAATTTTTTATTCATATAAAATACTCCGATTTTTAATACAATTTTGTTTTAGCTAATTGTAGCTATAGCTTGACCTTCTTCAACTGGGTCACTTGCATTAGCTAAAATTGCAGAAATCGTACCTGAACAAGGTGCTTCAACATCAATTTCCATTTTCATAGCTTCTAAGATAGCAACAACATCACCTTCTTCAACTTTATCTCCAACTTTTACTAATATTTTCCAAACATTTCCACTAACTGTAGCTTCAACTTCAGCTCCTCCTGCAGGTGTAGCTGCTGCTACTGGTGCAGAATCACTTACTGGTGTCACCTGAATATCAGCATTTCCTTCTGCTACAGTTACATTAAATTTTTGTCCATCTACAACTACCGTGTAGTTTCCTGTTGCGTTACTCATACCTTTATTTTCTCCTAAGTTACATTCTTTATCATTATCACAAGTTGAATCATTAGATTTTCTTACACTTAAAGGACTATCACCTTTTAAGAAAGAGATACCTTTTTCATCACAAGCAGCTGCTATGAAAATATTTTCATCAGAAGTTTCAATACCTTCCTCTTTTAATCTACCTTCCCAGTAAGCCATAGTTTTCTTTTCATCTCTATCTGCATAATACAATGGATTTTCAGAAGTTGGTTCTAATTTTAGTTTTTTAGATGCTAATTCAACTATTTCAGGATTTGGTTGGACAGGAGTTTTACCGAAGTATCCAAGAACCATTTTTCCATAACCTGGAGCAATTTGTTTCCATGGTCCAAACATTACATTTGCATACGCTTGTTGCCAGTAAAATTGAGATACAGGGGTTACAGATGTACCATATCCACCTTTTTCAACAACTTCTCTCATAGCTTTAATAACTTCTGGAAATTTGTCTAGAGTACCATTATCTCTCATCATTTGTGTATTTGCAGTTAATGCACCACCAGGCATTGGTGAAAAAGGAATTAAAGGAGATACTTGTGTAGCCTCTGGTGGCATAAAGTAATCTTTTAATTGATGTTTTAAAACTTCTTGGTATTTTAAGATTTTTTCAATTTCTAATCCACCTAAATCATAATTCATACCTTTAACAGCATGCATCATTGTTAATATATCTGGTTGAGAAGTTCCTCCTGATACTGGATCAGCTGCTAAATCAATACCATCAGCACCTGCATCTAATGCAGCTAAGTAACAAGCAACTGATACTCCTGCAGTTTCATGAGTATGTAATCTGATGTGAGTGTCTTCACCTAGAAGTTTTCTAGCCATTTTAATTGTGTCAAAAACTTTTTGTGGAGAAGATGTACCTGAAGCATCTTTAAAACAAATTGAATCATGTGGAACACCACTATCAAGTATTTGTCTTAAAGTTTTTTCATAGAAAGGCACATCATGAGCACCTTCACATCCTGGTGGTAAATCCATTAAAGTTACAACAACTTCATGATTCAAGCCATACTTCTTGATACATTCAGCTGAGTATTCTAAATTTTGAACATCATTAAGTGCATCAAAATTTCTAATTGTTGTAACACCATGTTTTGCAAACATCCTTGCATGCATTTCTACTAGTTCTCTCGAACCTGTATCTAACATAACAGTGTTAATTCCTCTTGCTAGTGTTTGCAAGTTAGCATCCGGACCAACGATTTCTCTAAATCTGTCCATCATCTCAAAAGCATTTTCTTGTAAGTAGAAGAATAAAGATTGAAATCTTGCCCCTCCACCAAACTCAAAGTGAGTTATTCCAGCATCTTTCGCTGCTTCTACAGCAGGAAAGAAATCATTCATTAAAACTCTACCTCCAAAGACAGATTGAAATCCATCTCTAAAAGTAGTATCCATGACATCAATATATTTTTTAGCCATTTAAATTAACCTTTTAGATTTTTGTGATGTTGTACAGCAGCTACGATTGCAGCCATTTTTGCAGTGTTGTCTGAAACTTTTACAGTAGATTTTGCTGGTGCTATTTTCTTTTCAGGAAAATATTTACCAATCAACTTTGCTTGTAATTTTAAAGCATAAATCATAACAACTAAAAATAGAAATACAATTCCCATTCCTAATGCCATAAATTTAAAAGCTTCTTCTATTAAATTTATTTCCATATTACTCCCCGTGGTTACCTTCGTGTAAGCAGTAATATAATTTTATATTAATTTAGCTTTAGTAGAATTTATTTTCAACTCTATTTTTTATAAATTTATGAATTTGGTCTTTTTATTACTTTTTATAATATTTTAGTACCAAATTCAAGTAAAAAATTATCAACTTTTTCTAACATTTTTATTACATTGTTAGTTGCTTTTTCAATTTTCTTTGCCATCTTTTATCCTTTTAGGTTAAATATATGTCAAATTCTATATAAATTTTTAAAAAGACTTGAAAAATATTGCATTTTGTAATATAATTCTAAAAAGGAGTTAAAATGTTAATTGTAAGTGAAATAATAGAGAAACTCAAAGATATATTAAGTCAAGATGGAAAAAATGGAAAAGTATTTGATAAAGATGTTGCTGGTGCATTGGATTTAAGTCAAGTAAATTTTGCTACTATGAAGAACAGAGGTAAGATACCTTTCTCAAATATATTAGACTTTTGTGCTAAAAAAAAGATATCTATAAACTGGTTACTTTACAATCAAAATCCAGGTTCTCTTGTTGATTCTACTGATAAATATTGGATAAGATATTATCCTGAAGTAAGTGTTAGTGCTGGTGGTGGTGCCTATGAAAGTGATGATAGTTATGAAAGTTTTGAAGTTCCTCCATATTTTATTAATATGTTAGGAGGAAAAGATAATCTAAAAAATATTGATGCAATAAATGTAATAGGGGATTCAATGGAGCCAACATTAAATAGTGATAATATAATTTTTATTGATAAAACTAAAATAGATGTATCAAGAGATGGTATATATGCATTTACAACAAATCATGGGCTTTTTGTAAAAAGGATTCAAAGGAGAGTTGATGGGCAACTTGATGTAATATCCGATAACAAGGATTATCCAATTCAAATATTACCTAAAGAAGATGTAAGTATAGTTGGAAAAGTTGTTAGCTCGTTTGGAATGATATATTAAATTAATGAAGGTTCATTATTTTGCTTAGATACTTGTTCATAAAGATTATCATATGAAACTCCAATAAAGTATATAGCATTAAAATGAACTTTTTTTAAATAAGATTTTAATTCTTCAAGAGAATTAATAAAAGTATAATCTATATCTTTATTATCATCTATATCTTTTGTTGTAATATAAAGAATTTTTGCATATTTATATTTATTTTCTAAATATTTTACTTCTTTAAGAACTAAGTCTTCGCTATCTTGAGCTATTAAGAATTTATCCGATTTTCCAAAATCAATGTGATTGATTAATTTATCAACAAATATTGGCTTTAAGTAATGAAATTTTTTTAATTTATTTAAATCTGCATCAAATCCTAAGTAAGTATAAACATCAAGAAATTCTGTAATATAGAGGCTTGAAATTTTTAATTTAGAAAAATATTTATCTTTATAAGAAAAAGTAGTTTCAAAAATAGAGTGTTCAATTAAGTTATTTATTTCATATTTTTTAGTATTAAAATCAAAGTTAACAGGGTAAATATCATCTAATATTTTTTGATCAGAAAATATTATTGTGTCATTTTCTTCTATATCATCTAATATTTTAAAAAATTTTGATAGTTTTTTTGGAACAATTTTTATATTTGTATGAACTGTAGGTTTTATTAAGATATTAAATATTTCATAAGTTACATCATTACAATAAAAAGCTGTAAGTCTTATATTTGATAAAAGATATCTAATTAGCTTTATTATTGTAGTTTCAATGGAATCAACTTTTATCCAGGCAATTTCATTATCTATTACTTCAATCTCTTTTTCTGTAACTAAAGCAAAGGCACCATGTTCTACAGCCAATTGAATATCTTCCTCCTTTTGAACAATAAATAAGTCACCTTCTCTTACTTTTTTAGGATTTGTTTTAATTGAATAAATAAAAGAGATTGATGGGTGATTTATTAATCTCCCATCAATAATATCAAGTATAGATGTTATTTGCACTAGCTTATTTTTGTTCCTGAAATTTTTGGTGCTTCTGGTCTCATTAAATGTAGACCATTTTCATCTCTTGCTGCTAGCAACATACCTTCACTTATCATTCCCATAAGTTTTGCTGGTTTAAGATTAGCTACAACACATGCTTGGGTCCCAACTAAGTCTTCAGCACTATAAAATTCTTTAATTCCTGCTAATATTTGTCGATTTCTTCCTTCTCCTAAATCAACTTGTAATTTCAAAAGTTTTTTAGATTTTGGAACTTCTTCTGCTTCAATAATTGTACCAATTTTTAGAGTAGTTTCAAAAAACTTATCAATAGTAATTAAGTTATCCTCTTCAACTACTTCTTCTTTAGAGTTCTTTGGACTTTTTGTTTCGGCTTCAGATTTTGATACATCAGATGGTTTTGATTGTTCCAATAGAACTTCTTCAATTCTTGGAAATAATTGTTCAACTTTTGTAATTATAGTATCAGGTAAAATTTCTTTATTTTTTACAATTTTAATATAGCTTTCTGTGTTAATTTCAAGACCAATAGATTGAGCAATTT
Organism: Arcobacter sp.; assembly: GCA_002869565.1. GTDB lineage: Bacteria > Campylobacterota > Campylobacteria > Campylobacterales > Arcobacteraceae > Halarcobacter. Next base: position 57,876 of record PKUJ01000016.1, on the reverse strand, counting down.
TACCAATTTTTTCTGGCATAACTGAATCTAAAAGTAAAGATACTCTAGCCATGATATTAGTAATAAGAGCAACTAAAGCCATAGCTTCGTCTTCTTTACCTTCTTTCATTTTAGCCCAAGGTTCATAATCTCCAATCGCCTTATTAGCTATTGTTAATACTTTCCAAATATCTTCAAGGTATCTATTAATTTGCATATTATATAAATATTCTTCAATATTGTCTAAAATAGCTTCTACTTCATCAAGTTCTTTTCTATGGAATTTTTCAACATCTTTTGAACTTACTTTAAAATCAAAATATTTACCAGACATACCAGAAATTCTATTTAATAGATTTCCTAAATCATTTCCTAAGTCAGAATTTATTCTGTCCATTAGCGCTTTTTGAGAAAAATCTCCATCTTGTCCAAATGGAACTTCTCTAAGCATAAAGTATCTAAATGCATCTAATCCATAAGCATCTGCAATTTCCTTAGGATTAACAACATTTCCTTTTGATTTAGACATTTTTTCACCATCTCTAGTCCACCAACCATGTGCTGCAATATGCTTTGGAAGAGGTAAATCTAAAGACATTAAAAAGGCAGGCCAGTAAATAGAATGAAATCTTAAAATATCTTTACCTACTAATTGTGTTGTTGCAGGCCAAAATTCCATATTCTCTTCATTTTTTCCATATCCTAAGGCAGTAATATAGTTTAACAAGGCATCAAGCCAAACATACATAACATGTTTTGGTTCGTTCATTGATTCAGGTAATTTAACACCCCAATCAAAAGATGTTCTTGATATGGATAAATCTCTTAAACCACCTTTTACAAAATTTACAATTTCATTCTTTTTTGATCTAGGAAGAATGCAATCTTCGCTCTCTTCATACCATTTTAAAAGTTTATCTTCATAATCTGATAATTTAAAAAAGAAACTCTCTTCTTTTACAATATTTGTAGGTTTTCCACAATCAGGACAAAATTGTTCATCAATTAATTGTTTTTCTGTAAAAAATGTTTCACAAGATACACAATAAAAACCTTCATAATCACCTTTATAAATATCGCCTTTATTATACATAGTCTCGAATGCTTTTTGAACACCTAATTTATGCTCTTCATCTGTAGTTCTTATAAATTTATCATAAGTAATATCAAAATCATCCCATAATGCTTTGAATTTACCAGATACTTCATCTGCATACTCTTTTGCAGTTTTTCCTCTAGCTTCAGCACTTTGAGCAATTTTTTGCCCGTGTTCATCTGTTCCTGTTAAAAAAAATGTTTTTGCACCAGTTAATCTAGAATATCTAGCTAACATATCTGCGATAATTGTTGTATATGCATGACCAATATGAGCCACATCATTTACATAATAAATTGGTGTTGTTATATAAACATTTTTACAAGTTTGTTCCATTTTTTACCTCTATATTTTATTAATTAAAATTCGAATCCGCCGCCAGCGCCTTTACTCATTGACTCATAGACAGCTAATACATATTTTTTTCTAAGTTCACAATCAAAAAATTTTTCACATGGATTACAAGAAGATAAAGATTGTGTCTCTTGACATTTTTTTAATTCATCGAGTTTTTCTTCTAGTTTTTCTTCCCATTGGTCTAGATTTTTATTATCAGACATTTTCTTTATATACTTCTAAAACTTTATTTATCTCATCTTTAGAGCCAAAAAAACATGGTGTTGTATCGTGGATATGAGTAGTTTCAACATCTAAAGCTCTTTTTGAACCATCACTTGCTGCTCCACCCGCAAACTCATAAGTTAATGCAAAAGGAAATACTTCAAAAAGTTGTCTTAACTTACCTTTTGGTTTATCTGTAGTCCCAGGATATGAAAATAATCCTCCACCTTTTAATAAAATCTGATGTAAATCAGGAACCATTCCTCCTGAATATCTTAAATAATATCCATCTTTAAACATTTTATTAACTAATATTCTATGATGATCTGGCCAGCACATTTGAGTTGAACCAGTTGCCGTAATCGTTCCTTTTTCATTTAAAGTAATATCTTGAATATATTCAAATGAGTTGTTAAAAAGTTTATACATTTTTACACAATTATCTGCTGCAACAACCATTTCAACTCTTGGTCCAAATACAACATAAACTGCAGCTATAATATTTTGTGCTGTAAAGTCATTTTTATAAATTCCATAAATAGAACCAACAGAAAGGTTTACATCAACTAAAGAAGATCCATCTAAAGGATCATAAGCAATAAGATACTCTCCATCTTCATTTAAGGGTACTATTGCTTCTTGTTCTTCACTAACAATTGCTTTTATAGAAGGAATTGTTGCAAATATTTTTTCAATAACAATATCACTAGCAATGTCAAGTTTCAATTGTGTATCTCCTGTAGAGTTTTCATTTTCACTCTTACCAGTATCTCCAACATCTATAATTTTTTGTATTTCTACACTTGCTTTTTTTATTGCTTCAAAAATTTCGTTCATCATACCCTCTTTGCATGTTTTTCTATCCAAGAAATTACTTCTTCTGGATTATTTAAATCTAATTTATCGATATTAGTAGGAATTTCATTCGAATTTATAGTCTCATCGTATGCAATTGCATCTGTTACAGGAAAATATGATTCATCAAGCCTATTTCTAAAAATAGAAATCCTAGGCAAGTCTAAGGTTTTTAATCCTTCAACTAATAGATAATCAAAATCACCAAATAATTCGATCATCTCTTCAATAGAAGAAGTAGATTGTTTGAATAAAGTTGTTCTTGTAGGACTAACCACAGCAACATCTGCACCAGTTTGTGAAAACTTATCACTGTCTTTCCCTGGTTTATCAAATCTTGCTTTATCTTTGGGATCATGTTTAACAATACAAACTTTTTGACCATTATCTTGCAAAATATTAGATACTTTTGCTACGAGTGTAGTTTTTCCACTATTTGAAGGTCCACTAAATGCTACTACAAGTTTTTTATAATTCTTTTTCATAAGGCAGATTTTATCTAAATGATAGTTAAAGTTACTTTATAGCGTAGCACAATGTAAATATATTAAATTACTGTAAAAAGGGTCTTTATTTTTTTCTTCAATCTAGTAACATAGATTTTTACTGTAATTTAAATATACTTTTTGGCACAAAAAAAGGCACAAATATTTATTTATGATTCTATATATTTTATTTCCATATATTCACATTTATTATTATTGTCATTTAAATAATATAATGCACATTTTTGTAATGATTCATAGTTTGATATTATAAATAGAAACCTTGTATTTTGTTCATTTAATATACTTTTGTTTTTATTGATAAAATCTATACAATTACTGTTAAATTCTTTTATTAGTTTATGTTTTATTTTTGTTGTAGTTGCAAAATTTTTACATTGTATTAAAGTATATACATTGTCTTTTTTTGCAAGTATATCTATACCTTTATCATTTCTTCCAAGTCTTGCACTTCTGTTATCTACTTCAAAGTTAAGTTTTTTAAAATTATGACATACTTGCCATTCAAACTCTTTACCTTTTTGATATCTATTTTTTTCTATTTTTTTCTTTTCATCATACTTTTTTGATTCAAACTTTTGAGTAAATTTTCTACTACTATCTAATAAGTTTTCAATAAAGTCTTTTTCTTTTATTTTGTTTTCGTTGTTTTCTTTTATTAAACTATTTTTATTAAATAATTCTTCTTCAAGTTCTTTTATTCTGTCATTTTTTTCATTAATTCTTTTTTCTATTTTTCCAAAAATAAAAATTATAAATATTGTGTAAAAGAATACAAGTAAAACTAACCAATATAATGATATTGATATATTTCCTAAGTTAATCATATATGACCCCTTTTATATAATCAAAAGGATTATATAACATTATTAATTAATTTTCTTTTGATTTTGCGAAGTGGTATACACTTTTTAAGTCATTTTCATTAAGGTTTTCTAATGTTTTTATAATTTCATCTTTATAATTTATATTACATTCTTCTTTGTCTCCAGTTAATAACCACATTTTGTCAACATCGCAAATTTCTGCTATTAATATTGCAGTTTTTACACTTGGGTCACTTTCATTTTTCTCATAATTTAGTAAAGTACTCTTTGATTTTTCAATTTTTATACAGAATTCATCTTGAGTAAAACCCGCACTTTCTCGGCATTCTTTTATTCTATTTCCTATCACTTGAAACCTTATTGCAATTTTATGCGTTTTTTTATTGACAATGTTGCAAATATTTGCTACAATTCCTATGTTCATTTAAAAAATTACATTTCAAAGGGGTCTAAAAATGCAAATTTCCACACAATCTAATACTAAATCTTACCAAAATAAAGATGATAACTCAAATTTAATAATTAAAATTGATGATATTGTTAAAGCAAAAAGAAAACATTACATAATTGATTCAATAAATAACACCGCTTTAACTGGAACAGATATGTACGGAAATAAATTAGATTTTTTTATAGATGATGTAGAATCAATCATTTTCGATTCCTCAAAACAATCAAATATTTTTGATTATATTAAAGATAATCAATTAGAAACATTAAAAAGCTCTTTATTAGAAATTACAAATAAATTAAATAATCCAATTACTCAACTAAAACATATCAAACATTTAAAAAATATGAAACAAAAAATTTTAAAACAAATAAATGTTTTAGAATTAGAAAAAATAGAAATAGCATAAAAAGGGGTCAAGATGAGTATAAAAAAAGTTTCTTTAGGTACTGAATTAATTAGAGATTATGAAATTAAATTTTTAAAATTTGATGGTTTTTATTATTCAGATATTTACCATGTACTTGGTGGATATTGTTTAAAACAGTTTAAAAATAAAGATAGAAATAAATCTAGACAATTGGCATTAGATTGGATAGAAGAGAACTAACACTCTTAGTCCTAACTTTTTATAGTTGGGATTATAGAGTGTTAACATAAAAGTTCACTCTCGGCTTAGTGACCCCGAATTTCTAAGCCGTATTTAAACGGGGTCAAAATAAAAAAATAAGGGGTATAAAATGAGAAATTACCAGTTAATCGGACAAATCAAAGGTGCAAAAGTTGTCACTAGAAAAGACAAACAAACGCAACAAACATTAGCAAATACAGAAGTAATAGTTCAGTATGAAGATTATGATAAAAACGGAGAATTAGTACTTGATACTGATACTGTACAGTTTCCCGCAACTGATGTTGATATTTTTAAAGCACATGTAAATAAGTTTATAGTTGTTCCATACATTTTTTTAGCAACAAAAGGTGGAACTTATATGTTCCCAGATGACAATATGAATTATCATTTTTATGATACTAATCCTTTACTTATTAAAGATTCAAAAGATAATAAGAAAGTTAGTTAAAAGGTCAAATGATGATAACTTACTCAAAAGTTGAAGAAAAAGGTTTTTTTGATACTTATACTATTAGTAGTTTAAAAAACTTAGCTTTTTTAATTATGCTTATAGATCATATAGGAGTTATTTTATATCCTGAAATTTCAACTTTTAGAGTAATAGGAAGAATTGCTTTTCCTATGTTTGCTTTTTTAACTATTTACAATTTTACTTTTAACGTTAAAGATAGAACTAAACAATTAATTACAATATCTATATTAGCTTTAATAAGTCAAATTGCTTTTATTGTTGCTTTTGACTATGGAACTACTATTTTAAATATTTTTTACTCTATGTTATTAGTATGTGCCTTTATTCATATATATGAAGATTATAAAAGCAAAATATTGATTTATCTATCTTATACATTTTTATTTGCTCTTAGCTTTTTTGTTGAGTATGGTTTTTTTGGTTTTAGCTTTATGATATTTTTATATTCTTTTTTAAGAATAGAATCTTCAAAATTTAATTTATTAATGATTTTCATTTCTGTTTCTTTAGTTAATGGTTTTGTATCTATAGTTTACTCTGTAGTTGCAGTTTTAACTATTGCAATTTTGATTATGATTTATTTAGATAGTAAATCTATAAATCTTTTTTCATATAGATTTGATAAGTATTTTTATTATGGTTTTTATCCTTTTCATTTATTAATTTTATCAATATTTTCAAATATCGAAGAGTTTAATAAATTTGTGAGCTTTCTATTAATTTAGTTGATTGAGTGTAACAATTGGTGCTACATTCAACAAACTAAATTAGGGGATAGGTTATCCCACACAAAGGATTCAAAATGAAAAAGTTTTTCGCAAATGCAAAAAGAAAAGCTAGTGTTGTTGCAACTAGTGCAGTTGTAATTGGTTCTAATGCTATGGCATCTAGTGGTGTTCTTACTGCTCCAACTTTCGATTTAACTGACGTTGGTACAGTTGCTGGTGCATTACTTGTTGGTCTTGCAGGTTTCTGGGCAATTAAAAAAGGTTTATCTTTAGCAAGAGCTTAGCATATATTAAGGGATTATTCAGTTTTTGTTTAATCCCTTAAATTTATTGATTTTAGAACAATTAACAACTGTAAGGCGTTAGCAAATGTACACAAAGAATTAATATTATCTAATATTATTTTATGACGTTTGCAATATATTTTAATTATAGGGGAAAATAAAAAAATGATACAAATAAGTTTAACAAATTTTTCAATTTTCTTTACTGCATTTGGTACTTTTCTTAGTCTCTTATGGGGTATAAAAAAATCATTGGATTTATTATGAAAAATTTATTAACTTTATTAGCTCTATCATATACTTTTCTAAATGCAGAAACTATCTATAATGGAAAATGTATAGATTCATATTATACTGGAAATAATACAACTATTTATTATTACAGAAGTGCAACTCCCACAACTTTAAGAACTATGACAGAATCTAAAGCAAAAATAGATGAATTAAGAGAAAATACAAATAAATTTTATTTTGATAAAAATACTAATAATTGTATTGCAATTATGGAAGATAATACAAGTCTATTCATGGATTCATTAATAGGTATTCTAATTGGTTTTTCAATCCTTTTCTTTTCAATATTTTTAACTATAAAGGTAGGTTCAAAAAAATGATTGAATTAACAGTAATAGAATTTACATCAAATGCAATTATGAATCAATACATAAGTATTTTTGCATATATGACCGGCTTTCTTTGTACTTTCTTCGGTGCTTTATCTCTAATGGGTGGAAGATAGATGTTAGTTTTTAGATTAACTTTCCCCTTGCTTTTTTTATTATTGGTATTTACTGTAAATAAAGTTCATGCTCTAGATACAAATAAAATCATGTTAAGTTCTATTAAATCCCCTGAGAATATTTGTTCAGAGAGTGGTGGTTCATTAAATCCTGACGTTACAGTAGTTGAGTACACAGATTATACAAATTATGCATCAAATGGAATTGCTTATTCAAATTTTACTTCTTGGGTACAAAACAGTAGTTACAATGAAAAACAATCAAATTATTTAGTCGAGGGAAATCAATTAAATTCAACTGAATCTGCTTTGGTATCTTATGTTTATGGTATCGATGAAACTAACCCAAATAAAATAGGTTTAAAATTTAAATCTTTTCATTGTTTGTGTGAATCTGGAACACGTGATAAATATGGTCGATGTTCAACTTCTGAAATTATACATAAATTTGATAGTCCTAAATCTCCCGACCAGTTATGTTCTTTGGATGGTAAAATAGAAAATGCAACTGGTGTTTTTACTGGTGGAGAATGGACAGGTAATGGATATGGTTCTAATTCTTCTACTGCTGATTATATGAACCAAACCTTTAGCCGTGGAAGTGATAATATATCTCAATTATATTATGTAACTAAATATCCATGGACAGCTTATGTTGACGATTATACTAGTAATGAAACACATATAAGTTTAACACAGTCTTTTTCTATTAGTAGGCATTGGCTTACTTGTACTTGTCCTAATGGTAAGGATAGTTTAGGACTTTGTTTACCTTTTGATTGTGCAGTTCCAACTATTGAAGTTTCAAAGGGTCAATGTGCTTCACCTACATCAGAAGATTTCTGTCCCGATGGTGGTTATCCTATTAATGGCTCTTGTGATAGAACGTGTGAAGATATAGGAAAATTTACTGTTAATACTTCTCTTAATCCTTTTAATGCTCAGAATAGTGGAAAAATATGTGTTGATAAAATTGATTGTGATACATACTCTGATAATTGTATAAAAAAATGTGGAAGTAAAAGTAATGTAAAATCTTTTACATGTGTTGATACTATAGGTTTTTCAGAATGTTTATGTAGAGATGATAATTTAGACGACCAAGTTATACCCGATGAAGATATTGATGAAAATACTCCTGATTCAGAAATAAATAATTCTCTTTTAAAATCAATTAAAGACGAAAATCTAAAACAATCAGAATTACAAGATGAAATAGCAAGTTTATTATATACACAAAATGAAAATGACCTAACACGTGAAAATCAATTAAATAATATTGATAGTAAGTTATCTAATATAGATGGTCAATTAAGTAACATAGATAATTCTATAAATGGATTAAATAGCGGTATAGATGGAATTGATAATAGTGTTAAAAATTTAAATGATGATATGAATTTAGGATTAGATGAAGTTAATCAAAATCTAAGAGATATTAAACAAAATCAAGATGATGACCAACAATATAGAGACGATAAAGATTCTGAATTAGAAAATAAAGATAGTGAAAAATCTTCTAAATTTTCCGAGCTTTCATCTAAAATGTCTGAATTAGAAAGTTTTGGAAATGAAATGGTTTCAGGACTTAATGGTTTTATTGAAGATTTTAATGCAGTAAAACAAGGTTTTGAGAATGGTTTTAATTTTAGTGTTAATACTACAAGTTCAGTTCCTACTTGTTCAACAATTTCATTATGGGGTCAAACTGTAAAAATTGATATATGTACTTTTATCGGTGCTTATAGAAATATATTTTCTTTATTTATTCAAGTAATACTTTTATATTTTTCTTTGAAGATTTTTATCTTAGCGTTTAGAATGGCAAGGAATTAATTATGGGTTTATTAAAAGATATCAAAGATACTGGTTTTGACATAATTGAAATAGGTTTAAGACTGGCTAGAGTTGGTTTATACTTTACAGTTGTTGCTCTTATTTGGGGTGCAGTTGGTGCTTTTGTTGTTTTTATTATTGCTAAAATATTAGAATTTAAAACACTATTTCAAAATTTTTTAGATAAAGTTTCTTCTCTTGCTTCAGGTGGTGGGGATGGTTCTTGTATTTCTCAATCAATTTCTTATGCTCTATCTTGTTCAGGTATATTAGATGGTTTAAATAATGCATATCCTATTCTTCTTACCTCAGTTACATTTCTTTTTTTAGTTTTAATTAGTGGCTATTCATTTGATATGATAAAAATTGTATCTGATACTCTATATAAATTATTTAATATAAGTAGAAAATAAAATGATTACTTATATAACTGGAGTTCCAAGAGCTGGAAAGTCTTATAAAGCAATGTACACTCTTTTTGCTAATTTTGGTAAAGATAAAGATTTAATAAAAGATAAAAAATATATTATTAAAGGTGTAACCAAAGCACTTGTAAATATTAATCAAATTGATTTAAATAAATTTGATAATGTTTCGTATATTAATTGGGATAGTTTCTATGATTCCCTCAATGATTTACATAATCTTTATTTATCAAATGTTAATGATGACGAACTTAATAAACTTGCTAAATTATTGGGGGTTTACGCAACTTTAGTAATACTTGATGAGTGTCATAATTATTTTGATAGACAAGATAAAGTACTAGTATGGTGGTTATCTTATCATGGTCACATGCACCAAGAAATAATATTAATTACTCAAAACCTTTCTTTAGTTGCTTCTAAATATAAAGGATTTGCAGAATATTTTTATAAAGCTTATCCATCATCTTTAAAACTATTCAATAATGTAATGAAATATGGAGAATATCCAGAGTCTAGAATGTCTAATAAAAATAGAAGTGGAACGCTAAAAATACCAATTAAAAAAGAGGTTTTTTCTGCTTATGGTTCGGGAAAAAATCAAAACAACAAATCAATTCTTTTAAAGTTCGCAATTTTTGCAATTATGTTTTTTGTAATTGGTGGAGCTATTTTATATTTAATAAAAAAATCAGTTTCAAATGAATCAATTATTGAAGATAAAGAAACTCATATTGTTGACACATATCTACCAAATGATAAAAAAGATGATTCTATAAAAGATGAAGAGATTGAAGAAAAAGATATAAATGATGAATTATTAGAATATAAATATATGTCTTTAAAATGTACTTTAAAATACAAATACTGTCTTTATAAAAATAAAAAAATTCAACTTAATACATATTATAAATTAAAAGAAATTTTTGATATTGAAGAGCTTTCAGTTACAAAAATAAACAATGGTTATTTACAACTTGATATTTTGGCAAAACCAAAATTCTACAACATTTTTAACGGGGGTCTTGAAAATGAAAAAAATAGTAATAGCAATAGTCTTAGTATTTTTCCAACTAATTAACGCTAACGAATTAATAGAAAATATTGATGAATTACCAATAAAAGAGTATATATCTATGATTTCTAATGATTTAGATATGACAATAGTATTAAGTGATGATATAGAGGAAAATTTTACTTTAATGATTCCGTATAATGCTAATTTAACGAATGGTAATTATTTAAAAATATTAGTACAAATATTAAAAAAGAATAATCTTACTATTGAGCCTTTCGATGGTTTCTTTCTTATCTCAAAAGATGATAATGAAAAAGAAGCAAAAAAAGAATTACAATTTATAGTTTTAAAGAATGTAGATTATGAAACTATAAAACCTCTTTTTACTACTGTAAAAGACGTTAATCATTCATATATTTCTTCTAATAAAACAATTGCTTTTAATGCTACTCAAAAAGACTTTGTAAGAATTGCAAAACTAATACAACAATTAGACAAAGTTCCAAAACAATTAAAATTAAAAGTTACAATAGTTGATACTAATTTGGATAAATTAAAAGATTATGGTTTAGAGTTAAAACAGTTAAATACTTATTTAGAAACATCTAATTATTTCATTAATCTCTTAGCTTACCCCTTTACAGTTACTAGCGAAGTTTCAGAAACAAAAACTAGTCAATTGCATTCATTTATTAGATTCATGGATACTAATAAGCTATCAACTATTAAAAGTTCAACAACTTTATCTTTATTTGATAATAGACAAACTAGATTCGATATTGTTGATAATATTCCATATAAAACTGGAACAACAACAACTAACGATGGTAATACAAGTTCAATCACTCAAACTACTTATAAAGATATAGGATTAAAATTAAAGATTCTTCCTAGAATATATTTAAATAATATATATTTAGATATTGACCTTACAAGTGAAAAATTAACAGAAAATTCAGAAACACCAACTACTTCAAAAAATTATTTACAACAAACAATTACAATGAAAAAAGATAAGATTTTTGTACTAACTGGTATTAATCAAAATAGAAATTATCATACTTTAAATTCTACACCTTTTTTAAGTGATATACCTTTTCTTGGTTGGATTTTTAAATTAGATAATAAAAATAAAGTTACATCAAATTTAACTATCTTTTTAGAACTTATAGATGATAAAAATGTATTGATTAAAGATAATGAGATTGTAATTGATTTGCCAAAACCTGATTTAAATAAAAAAGTTTTATCTGAGCATGATAAGCGTGTTAATCAGATTCTAAATATAAATCAATAAAAGGTTTAACTATGTGTAATAAAAAGTATTACGATAGCGTTTTAAAATGTCCTATTTGTGGAAATGATTTTTTTAATGTTGGTCGTGGACGTGTAAAAGAATATTGTTCAATTGATTGTAAAAATATCAATTCTTTTTTAAATTCAATTGAATCAAAATTAATTGGTATTTCTTTCAAAACTGAATCAGATAAAAAAGCTTTAAAATCTCGAATTTGGTCTATGTCAAATTTAATTACGTTTAAAATTAGTAAGGATAAAAAATGAAAAATGAATTATTTGATTACGATAATAAGGACATTATTTTTATTTCTATATTTATATTACTTATTGGTATGCAGCATATTAAATTGAGCTTTTTTGATAAGTTGAAATTTTTATTTTTAATAATAATATTATCTCCTTTTTTGCTTCTATATTTGTTTATTGGATTCATATATGAGCTATATTTTGTTTGTCCCATTAGTTCAAAGTCTTTTTGATTCCTTTTTTTAAAAGGGATATACAACGGTCAAACTATTAATTATTTATACAGTTTATAGTTTGAGTATATGAGGTGTTCTATTCGTGCTTAATATCAAAGGTACGCTTAGAGTTAATTTCGTTTGAGTTGGTTAATACACCACCTAAACAGATAAGGGGCGAAGCCCCCTAAGATAAAGATATATTTTTTTGTGAGGTGACGAACAAAAAAATATATCTCTTGTCTATTTATTAAAAAGTTTCGGTCATTTATAAAAAGGGGTTAAAATGTACGGTATCGATGATAAAACTAGAAAACTAGGTTTAGAAAAAATTAAAAAGCAAAAGGATTATTTTAAAAACAATTTTTTTGAAATTGGAAATGATTTGATTCCAATGTCTGATTTAATAAAAAATGCATATCATAACGCAGATAAGTACATAGCTGAAGTTAATCACAGAGTTTACTCACTATTTCATTATGCAAATAACAACAATTTAAAATGTATCTTTGGTACACTTACATTACCAACTGAATACCACCCAAAAATAAATAATAAATATAAAAATCCAAAATATTGTAATGGTCATTTAATTAAAAATCCTACTTATTGTATTTATACTAGAAAGCAAGTATTAGACTATGATAAATACTCTCCAAAAGCGGGTGCAAGGGAACTTTCAAAGATGTTTAAAAGATTACTTGATTTAAGATTTTTAAAAGACATTGACAAAGAAGACAAATGTTATTTTAGAGTATATGAACCTCATAAAGATGGTACACCACATTTACATTTTAGTCTTTTTGTACCTGAAAATATTCATACAAAAATTCATGAAAAAATACAAAACTATTTTAATAAAAACTATCCAAATTTAAAAACAGATTTTCAAATTGATATTAAAAATCCAGTTGCTTATCTTATGAAATATATTCTAAAAACTTTTGACGACTTAAGAGAAAATGACAAAGTAACAGACTTGTCTTTATGGTACATAACAAATAAAATCACTAGGTTTTATACTTCAAGAACTTTAATCACTTTAGAGGTCTTTAGGAAGCTAAATGGTAGATACAACCTTTTAGAATTAACGCATATGTATAAACAAAGAGACTTACATATTTTAGTAGATATAGATACAAATAAAATTGTAAGTATTCATGATTCTATTGGTAATATTTACAAAAAAAGAGAAACTAAATTAGTAGATACTAACGGACGTATCACTTTAAAATATAAAAAGAAAGTTAAAGAACCAAAACTAATTATTGATGGTGTACGACATATACAAAAAGATAACAAATTAATCAAATTTAAGCCCCTTATACCAATTAAACAACGTAGCACAGAGACATTGCTTAATGATTTAAAAGAGTTGCTTCTAACCTCTGATTATGATTCTAATTACTATGCTTTAATAAACAATGAATTAATTTATAGAGATTTTAAATATTTTGATATTGAAACTATGGAAGTAAAATGTAATGATATATTATCTATATCTTCTTATGAGGAAGGATTTTAAATGTCAATTGAAGACCAGCTAAATATGATTCCTAAAATTTTTGATATTGTTTTAGAAATGCGTGAAGAATTAGAATATTTAACACCTGATTTAACAAAATGCAAGGGAGTATCACAGTATTTAAATAAAACAGAGAAAACTATTTATAATTATATTGATACTAATAAATTTATTTTGAATTATCATTATTTCAGAAAAAATGGTAAAATCTTTTTTGTCGAAGAAAAAATAAAAGAATTTAGACGAATCTATCGTTCAAAAACCCATTTTACATTAATTGATGAGAAATTTAAAAAGGTTAATTAATGAGATTTTACAAAAGGGGTAATACTCTTTATGTTGATTATATCAACAATGGGAAAAGAATAAGAAAAAGCACTAAATTAAATTACAATGAAAACAATATAAAGTTATATAAAAATTTATTGTTAAATGGTAATGATAATGTTAGTTTTTTTCTTAATGACTTGGTAAGTGAAATTATAGAAGAAAAAAGATTAATTTTGAAAGCTACTAGCGTGCGTTGTTATGAATCTATTTATAATAGTTTAATAAAGCCTTATTTTAATGATGTGCTTATTACTAATATAAAATCAAAAGATATTCATAAATGGCAAATGCATTTAGTTTCTAAGAAAATTCTTTCAAATTCAATTACTTTTGCTAGAACTATATTGAATCAAACATTCGATAGGGCGATATTAGAAGAAATTATTGAAGTTAATCCTCTAAAAGCTGTTAAGATATCAAAAAATCTTAGTAGTTATGAGGTTAAGCCTTTTACACTTAAAGAGATTGAAAGAATATTGTTTCATGCTCCAAAACATTTTAAAAATATGTTAGGAGTTGCATTTTTTACTGGTCTTAGGACGGGGGAATTAATAGGTCTAAAATGGGATGATATTAATTTTAAAAATAGAACTATTTCTATTAAAAGAACAATTAATAGGGGTTCTATTCAATCGCCTAAAACTAAGAGCAGTATTAGAGTAGTTGATATAATTGAACCTTGTTATACTTATTTGTATAATCAGCAGTTATATACAAAGCTAAAAAGTGAATTTGTATTTTTAGGTAATAAGGGTACTTATTCAGGTAGTCATAATTTAAGAACTGCTTTTATGAATATTTTAAAAAGTGCAGGTATTGAATATCGTTCAATTTATCATACTAGGCATACATTTGCTAGCATGATGTTAAATGAGGGCGAAAATTTAATTTGGGTGTCTCAAATGCTTGGGCATAAAGATTCATCTGTCACATTAAAAAAGTATTCTAAGTATATTAAAAAAGAAGAGATTAAAAGGGCTTCTTTCTTAGATGATTGGCACACAGTTGGCACACATAAGGTCGTATAAACGATTTTATCGGTATTTTAATTTAAAGTTACTTTATATTTCTTTTGTGTAAAATGCCATTTGACAATTAATTGGAGAATATTTTATGAACAAGTTTTATTTATTTATATCAGCTACTGTTTTGGTACTTTCTACAGGGTGTACTTCAACAACTGCTTTAAATCATTTTGAAAGAGATCCGCTTAGTGCAAATGCAATTCAATATACAAAGAAAGCCGATTTACTTTATAAAACTGAGATAAAAGCAATGGTTTTTGTCACATATTTAAATGATGTAGATAAAAAATATGAATCTAATAAAATAAATAGTTTTTTGATTGGCGTACATTTAGTGAATAAAGAAAACAATAATTCAAAGAGTAATGATTATACAATTACTTTAAATGGTCATGAATCTGAAAATATTACGGCTCTTGATAAAGATTCAAAATTAGTAAAATCAATACCTTTAAAAAATATTTGGGCTGATTATTATTTAATAAATTTTAAAAATGATGATAGTCAATCTTTAAAAATTGAATTTACTCATTCTCTTTATGGTCATACTCAATTAACGTTTCAAAAATAGAAGATAATTTGATTTTATCTTTATCTTTTTTAGTTAAATAGTTTTGGTATAAATATTTATACATTATTATTTCTTTTAAATTTTTATTATTAGATATTAATTCAAAACTCATAAATGGTTCAAAAGTATTTTTTTTAAAAAATAATTCATTATTTTTTAGAAGTTCATATTTACCTTCATATGCTAGAAAAATATTTAAAATATTAGTATCAAATTTTGCTAAGTTATTTAAATGAATATTTGCAAATTTTAGACTATTTTCAATTGAAAATTGATCTAACGATAAAGTGTTGTTTTCATTTATAATCGTGTTGATGTTAGTTATAAAACCATTTTTTAATTGCATTATCCCAATTTCAAAATCTTCAGATATTTTATTTGAATCAAAATTTGATTTTACTTTTGCAATAGAGTAAAGTAGGGCAACTCTATTGATATTATATTCTTTTAATTGAGTATCAAAACTTTCTAATCTTTGTAAAAAATTATAATCTTGAAGTCTATTTCCTAAAAGTTCATTTGCATATAATGAGTACAAGTTTAAATCTAAACTATCTGCTAACAAATCTAAAATTGTATTATCTTTAGTAATTAAATATTTCCAAAATAAAATTTTATCATTTATCTTTTTATCAGTAGTTTTATTTTGTATATTAGTAAGGTAAATAAATGCTTTATTTAAATCATTAAATCTTATTGCATTTAAAGCAAGTAGAAAAGAAGAATTTACACTTAAATTTTTATCATCAATATCAAGTAAACTCTTATTTAATATATTTAATTTAGGATTAGATAAAGATTTTTGAAGAAAATTATCAAATCTTTTTTTGTCATCAAAAATTTTTGCAAATGTTCTTTTGGGAAGTTTATAATTAAAATATTTTGCCCTAAAATTCTTGTTTACATTTAAAAAAATATCATAAAAATCGTCTTTTCTTAGAATAATTAATTTTGTAAAAGGAATTGATGAAGAGATAACTTTTAATTTTTTTGTAAAAAGAGGATATTTTTCAGAAGTTTTTTGCATAATTAAGTCTAAATCAATAGAAGATAAACTACTAGCTTCTTCTAACGATAGTCCAATAACAATACAATCAGCATATGAGTCAATTAAATCTTTAGTACTCATATTCATACATTGGGCAACAGCAAAGGTCTCATCATGTTTAAATTTCTTTGCAAAGTTATAGAACATTTCATTTTTTAAATTATCTACAAGACCTAATGCAGTTAGAGCTTCTTCTGGATTAATGTCTTTTTTTAAATACTCATTAATATAAAAATCTCTTTTTATACCTTTTTCTAAAGATAATAGTTCTTGAATAGAACTACTATCCTCTAAATTTTGAGTTGATTTTACTTCATCAGCCTGAATGAAACAAACAAAAGTTAATAAAAGTAAAAATCTTCTCATATGAAATTACATTCCCATAAATAATCTTCCTAAAAATGTTTCAAGGAAAATTAGTGCAAAAATAATAATTAAAGGAGCTAAATCTATCCCTCCAAAAACTGTAGGAATAAATTTTCTTACAAGTGCGTAAGCAGGCTCAGTTAATCTATGTAACATTTGAACTATTGGATTATATGGATCTGGGCTAAACCAAGATAATAGGGCAGATATAATAATTACCCATTTGTATAGTGAAACAATTGCTAATATAACTGTAAAAATTGAACCAAGTAAAGCTTCTATCATTTTATAATTTCTCCTAAATAATTTTTAATTAATGAATAAATATCAGAAATATTAGATTCATTATCACGTCCTGTTAAGATGTATATAAGTGGCTTATCTAAAGATTTTCCTTCTAAGCCAGTTTTTTCTGTAATATATTTTCTAAAATCATCGAAATTATCAATAAAAGGAGCATTAATTATGCACTCTTTTAATTTACTAAACTCTCCCTCAAAACCAACACAAGTTGTTTTATGAGCAAATATAGACTCAATTTTTGATTTTATTTCTTTTATAGTACTATCTTCATCTAAAAAGATTTTTCCAAGTTTTCCAATATCAGTATCAGCAAAACCTAAGATCTTTGAAAGTCTCATATCATCAATAATTTTAAGATGCTCTTTATTTATAAATTTTAATTTATCAATATCAAATTTAGATTCATCTTTTGATATATTTTTTATGTCGAACCATTCAACAGCTTCTTCGAGAGTAAAAATTTCTATTGGAGTTTTATTTCCTAATAATACAAGATAGTTTGCTATAGCACTTGGCAAGAATCCTTCATCAATAAGAGATTTGACTGAATTCTCATTTGAAATGAGGGGTAAGTGAATGTGCTTAACTATTTTATCGTAGTTTAAAGAGTTTCTAATATGTATTTGTTTGGGAGTATCTAAAAGATGATCTTCTTGACGTATAATCATTGATATATCATAAAGCATGTCATCAACCGCACAAGCATAATTATAAGTTGGTGTTTTATCATGTTTTAATATGATAAAAGAATCAACATCAAAAGCAGAATAATCAAAATCTCCTTTTAATTCATCAGAAAATTTAATATTTGATTCTGGGTTTTTAATTCTTACTGTAAAAGGAGCATTAACATTTAATACAGTTTCATCAGAGAGTGTTTCACAAAAGCCATCATATGTAAAAGGTTTTCCATCTTTTTCTGCTTTTTCTTTTAATTCATTTAATTTTTCATCTCCACAAAAACATGAAAAAGCTTTCTTTTTTGACATTAATTGCATTGCTAATTTTTGATGATATTTTAGATTTTCACTTTGATAAACAACGTGTGAATAATCAATAGAAAAAAGTGCTAAAAGTTCAAGTATTTCTTTATCTTTTCCTTCTATATTTTTTTCTTTGTCTATATCATCTATTCTAATTAAAAGTTTTTCATTTAATTGCTTTGATAAAATATAATTAAAAATAGCAACTCTTAGGTTGCTCATAGTCATTTCATTTGTAGGGCATGGAGCAAATCTTAACAAATTACTTCCTTACTATTGAAAATGATAAATTTTTAATCTCTTTATGAGATTTTATATAATTATTTAAATCTTCTAATTTAAGATTTTCTATTTTTTCTAAATCAATTTTTGTTTGTTCTTGTTTTAATCCTCTATAAAAAAGAGTAAAAGCTCTGTTTAATCTTTGGCTTAGAGTTTCTGTTCTTAAAGGTTCGCTACCTAATAAGAAATTTTTAGCAGCAACTAATTCCTCTTTTGTTACACCTTCTTTTAGAAATGTATCAATAATAGATGAAACTAAATTTTTTGCTTCATCTGCACTTTCAAGTTTTGTTTGCAAATAACCTGTAAAATAAGAGTGTGATTTATTCATAGAAACATAACCATAAGCAGAGTAGGCTAATCCACGTTTTACTCTAATTTCTTCCATAAGTCTAGACCCAAAACCACTTCCTCCAAGAATAAAAGAGGCAACTTTTGCCATATAAGCATTTTTGTCTTTTACATTTACATAAAAAGGACTACCAAAATATACATATGCTTGTTCTGTTTCTTTTAATAAAGTTTTTGTTTTATTTTCACTTTTAATGGTGATTTCTTTTAAAGTATTCTCTTTCTTATTATTTAATACTTCTAAAATAGGCTTAATCTCAGATATGATTTCATCATAATTAAAATCTCCACCAACTACAATTATAAGATTATTTAAATCAAGAGTTGAATCTAAAAACTTTTTTACGTCATTTAAATTTAATTTAGATATAGATTCGATAGTACCTGAAGAAGGTTTTTCTAAAGGAGTATCTTTGAAAATTAATTTTTTCAAATTTTTACTTGCAATATAATCAAAATCATTTTCTTTTCTTCTTAAAGAACCTGTTTGTATTGTTTTAATTTTTTCTATAGTTTTTTCATCATAATTAGGATCTTTTAATAAATCCTTTAATAAAGATAAAGCTTTTGTATGAACATCTTTTATTGATGAAAGTTCAATAACAAAAGTTTCAAAACCTGTGCTAGTATGAAGTGAAATAGCAGAATTTTCTAGTTTTTGTGCAAACTTTGTTGCTCCTAATTTTTTCGTACCTTCATTAAGTAATTTAGCAGAAATAGATGCTGTACCACTTTTTTCATTATCTTGAATATACCCACTATTTTTAAAAACTAATTGCAAATTCATTATTGGTAAATTTGTATCTTTTTCAAAAACAACAGGAATTTTAACTTTATTTATTTCTAGATGCTTTATTGTAGCAGCCATTAAAAATCCTTGTAAACATAATAATATTATTGTAAATTTTAAAATAGAGGTTTTCATATAATATTAAAACCTCTCTAGTATCTCGTAAGCAGTATTTCTTTTAGCAGGATTTTCACCTATATCTTTGATTAGTTCAATCATTTCATCTTGATTCATACAATTACTTGCTCCTGCCGCTGCAACAACATTTTCTTCCATCATTGTAGAACCTAAATCATTTGCACCAAATTTTAAAGCCATTTGACCAATATAACTTCCTTGCGTAACCCAAGAACTTTGCATATTTTTAAAATTATCTAAATAGAGTCTAGCAACCGCAAGTAATCTTAAATATCTATTTGATGATTGTGATTTTAAATTAGGAATCTCTTCTTTAAGTTTTGTATTATCACTTTGAAATGACCACATAATAAAAGCTCTAAAACCACCTGTTTCATCTTGTAGTTTTCTAATCATTTCCCAGTGTTCAATTATTTCTTCATCTGTTTCAACTGTACCAAACATCATAGTAGCAGTTGTTTTCATACCAATTGAATGGGCTAATCTATGAACTTCAATCCATTCAGCTGCATCCATTTTCTTTGGAGCAATAATATCTCTAACTCTATCTGATAAAATTTCAGCACCAGCTCCTGGAATTGAACTTAAACCCTTTGCTTGTAATCTTTTTAAAACTTCAAGTTTAGAGATTTTTGACACTTTTGCAATAAAAGAGATCTCAATAGCAGAAAAAGAGTGTAGAGTGATTTGAGGAAACTTAGTATGAATATGTTCAACTAATTCTTCATAATAATCAATTTTTAGTTTTGGGTGAACTCCTCCTTGCATAAGAATTTGTGTTCCACCAATTTCTAATAGTTCTTCAATTTTTTGATCAATTTCATCAAACTTAAGAACATAAGAATCTTCATCTTTTCCATGTCTATAAAATGCACAAAATTTACAATCAACCCAACATACATTTGTATAATTAATATTTCTATCAACTACAAATGTAGTTACTCTTTTAGGATGTAATTGCTCTTTTTTTGCAGTTGCCATTATTCCTAATTCTACTAAAGAGGCATTTTGAATTAAATCTAATGCATCTTTGTTCGTAAGTCTTTTATTTAAACTATCCATTTTTTTAACCATATTAGAAACTCGATCCTAAAGAAAATTCAAATGATGAAGTATCATCACCTGGTTTATCATCAATTGGTTGCGCAAAAATTAATTGTAAAGGACCAAATGGAGATGTCCATTCGAAAAGTGCACCTACACTTGATCTTTGAATATCATTAAAGCTATTTACACCAATCATTCCGTAATCATAGAACACACCCCATCTCATTTTTGCAGATGCAGAAAGAGGAAAACTTAATTCTAGTGAGTTAGAAAACATTTTTTTATAAGGTTTATCTATATAAGCATCATCTGGACCAAATGCATATGATTTAAATCCTCTTAAACTTTTTGTTCCACCTAAATAGAAGGAATCTCCTAGATTGATTTGCCCATTATCTGTTAATAAGTTTGCTTGTGCTTTATATCTAAGAATCCAATCTAAATCATAACTATCTTGTAAAGAATAAAATGTTTTAAAATAAGTTTTTGTTTTTGTATATTTTGAATCACCACCAAGTCCAGCGTATTGAACTGATACCCCAGCTCTGAAACCTTTTCTTGGAGTACTATAATCATCTGTGTTATCAAAGTTAATAAAAGGAATAATTGAACTTGAAACATAATCTTGATTAGGAACTTTTGTTCCTGCATATAGTACATTATATTCATAATCTTCTTTTATAAAATCTAGTTTGTACCTAAGCCCTGCATAAAAGTTTCTATATAATTCTCTTCCTACTCCAATAGAAAAACCTTTTATACTTTTATCTAAATCATAAAAGGTTTGTTCATACTCTTGATTTGTATTATATGCATTGAAATCTCCTGTATATTTACTATCTCTAATTGCTGGGTTTTTTAGATTAAGATTAAAATTAGTTTTTTGTGCTGATACATCTGCTGATAATCCAAATTCAATTCCTGAACCAAATAAGTTTTTTTCATTAATTGAAGCATTAACTGTTACTTTGTCGTATGAACCATATCCACCACCAAGAATTATATTACCTGTTGGAGACTCTTTAACTTTTACAATTAAGTCCATTTTATCTGCATTAACTCTTCTTTGTTCTAAAATAACATCGTCAAAGAATCCAGTTCTTTTTAATTTTGATTTAGAGTCATTAAAATCTGTTAAATTAAATAAATCACCTGGTGCTAAATATATATTTCTTCTAATAACTCTATCTAAAGTTCTGCTATTTCCAGATATTTTCACATCATTAATATATACTTTTTCTCCAGGTACTACATTGAAAATTACATCAGCAGTTCCATTTTTTTCATCTTTTTTAATATCGTAATTTACTTGCGTAAATGCATATCCTAAATCTGAAACTAAAGTTTTAATATAATCTGCATCTTTTCTTAATCTTTTTATATTAAAAACTCTATCTTTTTTTAATTTTAACTCTGGGTAAATTTCTTTGGGATCAATAATTTCTGAATTTAAATATATAGTGATAGAATTTGTTAAGTATTGTTTCCCTTCGCTGATATAAAAGTCTAAATCTGCTTGATTTGAAGCAAAATCAACTTCTAAAAAAGGATTCTCAACTTTTACGTCTAAATAACCATTTTCTAAATAAAGTTCTTGGATTCTTTTTCCATCATATCTTAATTGTTCTGAATTTAATTCTCCATCATTTTGAGTAAAGAACCAAGAAGCAATTTCTTCTTTTTTATTCGCAGTTACTGATTCAAAATCACCTTCATCTAAATTTTCAGAACCAAAATAGTTTACTTTTTTGATTACAATTTCATCACCTTTATTTACATTAAAAGTTACAGAAACTGCATTTTCATTTAGCTTTTCAATATCAACTTCAACAACAGAATTAATATATCCTGCTCGTTCAAGTTCTTTAAGTAACGCCTCTTTTGCTTTTTTTACTTTTTTGGATGAGAACATTTGCCCTTTATTTATTCCAATTTGTTTTTTAAGTATTTCAATGTCATCTTCTCTCGATTTATAGCCACTAATTTCTACATTTGCAATAGATGGCTTTTCTTTAAATAAAAATTGTAGTTTACCATTGTTAGTTGAAGCAATTATGTCATCAAAATAATTAAATTTGTAAAATTCTTTTACTGCCGTATTGATTTTTTCAATATTTACTTCTTCACCAACTTTTAAACCAAGTGTATCGTTTGCAATAGACGAAGAAATCTTTGTTAAATTAATATATTCTATAGAAGTTATTTGTTCAGCATGCATTGTTGCAGCCAAAGCCACTGATAATAAGATACTTTTATTTTTCACAATTATCCTTATTTATGTAATTAAAGCTAGTTAATATATCTAAATTAAAATTATAGGATGGTTAAGATATAATCATATCTTCAAAAATATTATTAAAGGTTTTAAATTGAATATAGGAATTGTTGGTTTGGGTTTAATGGGTGGATCTATTGCAAAAGCGGTAAAAAAATATGGAATTGAAAAAAATGTATATGGATATGCACGAACACCTAAAACAATTAAAGAAATAGAAGAATTAAATTTAGTGGATAAATTAATGACTTTAGAGGAATTAAAAAATAATTCAGATGTGATTATTTTAGCTATTCCTGTTGATTCAATTATAGATATGATTGATGATTTTAAAGATATAACTTCAAGTACAACTATTATGGATTTAGGTTCAACTAAAGAATTTATTGTTAATAATATTCCAAGTGAAATTAGAAAAAATTTTGTAGCTGCTCACCCTATGACTGGAACTGAGAAATTTGGTCCAAAGGCTGCAATTGATGGCTTATATGAGGGTAATACAGTTGTCTTATGTAATCTTGAAGATAATGATGAACTACATAAAGAAAGAGTAATTAGAATATTTCAAGAAATTGGTATGAGAATCATATATATGGATGCCCCTTCACATGATATTCATGCTTGTTATATGTCTCATTTACCTCATGCTATATCATATTCTCTTGCCAATACTGTTATGAATCATGAAGATCCAAAATCAATTATTGCTTTGGCTGCTGGTGGTTTTAAAGATATGAGTAGAGTCGCAAAATCTAGTCCTGATATGTGGAGTGATATTTTTAGACAAAATAGAAAAAATCTTTTAAATTCAATTGATATGTTTGAAGAACATATGAAAAAAGTAAGAACAATGGTTGAAAATGAAGAGTATGAAGAGTTGAAAAATTGGATGAAAAAAGCTAATTCTCTTCACGAAATTTTATAAAAGATCAAGAAGTTAAAATTGCTTCTTGAACTTTTATTGCTTGAAAATGTTCTTTTACATCATGACAACGAACAATCGAAGCACCATTTCTAATAGATTCTAAATGAATAGCTAAGGTCCCAGGTAATCTATCTTCTGTTTTTGTTGGTGTTATCATATCTATCATTGATTTTCTACTAGCAGCCATTAAAATTTCATATTCAAAATGTTTAAAATACCCTAGGTTTTTAATAAGTGCCAAATTATGATCTAAAGTTTTACCAAAACCAATACCAACATCTAAAATAATATCTTTAATACCAAAAGATTTAGCTTTGTCAATTCTTTCTTGAAAAAATTTATTTATCTCCCGAATAACATCATTATATTCTGGGTTTTCTTGCATATTTTCTGGATTGTTTTGCATATGCATTATTACAACACTTGCACTATATTCAGCAGCTATTTTACATACTTCATCATTTTCCAAACCAGTAATATCATTTACAATTTTAAAGCCTCTGTCTAAAGCATATTTTAAAACATCTGGTTCATATGAATCTAATGAAAACTTAACTTTTTCATAAAGTTTTTGCTCTTTAATTAAGTCAATAATTGGACTAACTCTATTCAATTCCTCTTTTGATGATACCACAACACTTCCAGGTCTACTAGAAACTCCACCTATATCAATTATATCTGCTCCATCTTCAATCATTTGTTCAATTTTAGATATTGCATTGATTCCTTCAAAACGACTATTTTTAAAAAAAGAATCTTCATTTGCATTTATTACACCCATTATTTTTGTTGGGCATTTTTTTTCATTGAAAATTGGTATTATATCTGACTTCATAAAGTTCCTAAATTATTTTCTTTCTATTTAAAAGAGTTAAGAAAAGAGTAGTTAATACATTTATAGGTCTTGAGTTTAGTTCTAAAAGTTTTATTGATTTAGAAAAAATATCAAGTTCATTTTGAGTGAGTTTGATTTTTTGAGAATTTACTTTAAATAAAATTGATTCAACAATTTTTTTAGCATCAATTTTTGAAATTCTTTGGTTTTCTTTTAAAAAAGTGTAAACTTCTTTTAAATCCAATTTATTAAGATCAATATCTATTTCTACTTTTGGAAGCGTAGTTTTAAAATATTTATGTGGTATTCGTGAAAATATTGTTGGCAAAATTGATGATTTTGAATTTGTAATAATTATAAATACAATATTTGAAGGTGGCTCTTCTAAAACTTTTAATAAAGAATTTTGAGCTTCATTTCTAAATGTATTTCCACATAATATAATATATTTTTTTTCGTTTGAAGAGATATAAGCCTCTTTTATAGCAGCTGTAGCTTGTGCTAATAAAAAATCATCTTTCTCTTCATTTCTAATTATTCTAATTGTATGTTTTGGATAATAGTGAACTAATGAAGTTAAAGCTTCATTAATATCAGCAACAATTAAAATATGCGATGATTCAATTTTTTTGTCAATCATTTATATCTACTAATGCTCAACATTTATTTCTGCAAAAAGTGCAGCATTTAAAGTTTTATCAAAAAGTCTATACATTTGCAAAAGTTTCATATCTAATGCTTCATCACTAGTTTTTAAATTAAATGCATCTTGAATATCTTCATCAAAAACCCAAAGGAATGAATTTTTAGAAAATTTAGGTAAGTTTGCTCTTACATCACTACTTTTACCAATATACCAAAAACAATAGCCATTTGGGAAAGAGATATTTAACATATCTTTTATAAAATTGATATCATCTTCAGTTTTTAATCCATCTAAGTCTTTATAGAATGATTTAAAATTATAAAATGGTAAAAATGGTCTATTATGTTTTTGAGAATTTAAATTTGTCAAAATATATTTTAAAAACCAATCTCTATCACTATCAGTAACAATTAAGACAGAACAACCTTTATCAAAAATATTAACAACAGCTTTTGATACAAGGGGAACCCATTCATATTTTTTTTCTTCTAGCCAAGGAGATATTAATCTATCTTCTCTAATTATGTCAACTGTCCAGTTTAAAAATTCTTGCACGTTTATTTATCCAAGTTGTAAGCTTCATGCAGTGCTCGTACTGCTAATTCTGCATATTTTTCTTCAATTATCATAGAAACTTTTATTTCTGATGTAGAAATTATTCTAATATTAATATTTTCAGAAGCTAAGGCACTAAATGCTTTTGAGGCAACACCTGTATGAGATTTCATACCAACTCCAACAATAGATACCTTACATATCTTTTCATTGTAGTCTACTTTTTCAATATCATCTTTGAATGTATTCATAACAGTTTTACAAATTTCCCAGTCAGTAGTAGGTATAGTAAAGTCTAAAGAAGTTTTTCCATCTACGGCAACAGTTTGTACAATCATGTCTACATTAATATTTGCATTTGCCAATGACGTAAAAATACCTGCAGCCATGCCAGGTCTATCAGTAACTCCATACATACCAACTCTTACTTGATTTTTATCTAAAGCAATACCACTTACAACTGGTTTTTCCATAATATTCTCTTCCTTCGTTATTAATGTACCTTCAACTTCTGGTGTGAAGCTACTTCTTGATACTAAATTTACATTTAATTTTTTTGCCATTTCTACTGATCTATTTTGTAGAACTTTTGCTCCTAAAGAAGCAAGTTCTAACATTTCATCATATGATATCTTATCTAGTTTTTTAGCTTTTGGCTCAATTCTAGGATCCGTAGTATATATTCCATCAACATCAGTATATATTTCACAAACATCAGCATGGATTGCACCTGCAATTGCAACTGCTGTTAAATCAGAACCACCTCGACCAAGAGTTGAAACTCTTTGAGTATCTTCTGTTACACCTTGAAATCCTGCAACAACGATTATCTTACCATCAGCAATTGCATTTTTCATATTATTAGTGTCGATTGATTCTATTCTAGCTCTCGTATGAGCATTATCTGTAACTATTCCAGCTTCTCTTCCACTCATAGAGGTTGTCTTATAACCTTGTTCATTTAATGCAATTGAAAGTAATGCAGAAGTAACTCTTTCTCCTGAACTTAATAACATATCAATTTCATTAGGAACAGGAGTTTTTGAAAAACTTTCAGCATATTCAATTAATTTATTTGTTTCTCCACTCATCGCAGAAACAACAGCAATTACATCATGACCTTCATCTCTAATATCTTTTATAATATTTGCAACATTTTGAATTCTCTCAAGGGTACCTACACTTGTACCACCAAATTTTAAAACTTTTAACATCTAATTTTTAACCTTTTAAATAAAACCTTCGTTTCTAAAATATTTAAGAACTTGCTTATATACAGTTCTTTTAAAGAAAGTTATATAATCATAAATATTCTTAGTAGGGACAAATTTATATTCACTAAACTCAGGGATTTTAGTGTTTATATTTACTTTTGCACCTTTTTTCAATTTAACCAAATAGTATTTTTGTATTTGCCCATCAAATGGATACATTTTTTTCGCAATTGCAGGAGGGAAGTCATAACTAACCCACTCCGGATATTCTGCAATAATTTCTATTTCTCTTGTGCCAATTTCTTCTTCAAGTTCTCTATATAATGCTTCGTTTGGCGTTTCGCCTTTATCAATTCCCCCTTGTGGAAATTGCCAAGCATTTTCTACATCAGTTCGTGAAGCAATAAAAATCTCACATTTTTCAGGATATTTAGCTGATAATACAATTGCGGCAACATTTGGTCTGTAATTTTTCTTTACTTTATTGTTTTCTTCTATTTCTTTATCAGTCATAAATAATATTTCCCTTATAATTAGCCTGATATTATAATAAACATAGGATTAAAAATTGCTTTTATACATACATATTCCATTTTGCGACAGTAAATGCTTTTATTGCGCTTTCAATACCTATACAGACAGGTTTCATCTAAAAAAAGAGTATATGGAAGCATTAAAAAAACAGTTAAAATTTGACTTAGAAAAAAATTTAATTGAAAATGAAAAACTTGAAACAGTTTTTATAGGTGGGGGAACACCCAGTACAATCAAAGTTGAAATGTACAAAGAAGTGTTTGATATTTTAAATCCATATCTATCAAAAGATTGTGAAATCACAAGTGAAAGTAATCCAAATTCTGCAAGTAAAGAATGGCTTAAAGGGATGAAAGATTTAGGTGTAAATAGAATTAGTTTTGGAGTGCAGAGTTTTGATGATGAAAAGTTGAAAAGATTAAATCGTGCACATAATAGTAAAGGGGCTATAACTGCTATACAAAATGCATTTTGTATAGGTTTTAATAGGATTAACTGTGATATAATTTACGGAGTTGATGGAGATACTTATGAAAGTATTAAAAGAGATTTTGAGAGAATTTTTTCTCTTCCGGTAACACATATTAGTGCTTATTCTTTAACAATTGAAGAAGGAACTAAATTCTTTAATAACACAAAAATTAAAATTGATGATGAGGAATTATCTTATAAATTGTTCACATATTTAAAAGATAATAACTTTAACCAATACGAAATATCCAATTTTTCAAAATCTAAAGAAGATGAATCAAAACACAATTATGGCTATTGGCAACATAAGAACTACTTAGGAGTTGGAGCAGGTGCAGTAGGTTGTGTAAATAAACAAAGATATTACCCTAATAAAAGTATTGAAGAATACATCTCAAATCCCATTTCATATGATTATGAAAAGCTAAGTGATGAAGATATAAAAGTAGAAAAGGTATTATTAGGACTTCGTTGTTCAAATGGTTTTAGTATAGATATACTTGATGAAAATGAACAAAATAGAGTAGAAGAGCTTATTAAAGAACAAAAATTAGAGATAAATGATAAAATTGTTACTAATAAAAATTTTCTTATATCAGATGAATTAGCACTTTATATATTAGAGTAATCTATTTTTAACTATAATATCAACTTTTAAAAAGGTAAGCATTAAATATGACAATAAAAGACACAGTTAGAAAATACTCACAAAAGCTAAAATATGTAACACATATTCCTGCTAAAGAGGTAGAAATACTCATTGGATTTTTGCTAGAAAAAAACAATATTTGGATGCATTTAAACTATCATAATGAGTTTAAAAAAGAAAAAGAATTAGAAAAGTTAGTTAATAAAAGAGCTACAGATTATCCTTTGGAGTATATAATAGGAAAAGCCTCATTTTATGGGGAATCTTTTATAGTAAAAGAGGGTGTTTTAATTCCACGTCCAGAAACTGAAATATTAGTAGAAAATGCACTAGAAGTTCTAAAGAATAAAAATTGCACAGTAAACGTTGTTGAAATCGGTACAGGTTCAGGAATTATATCAGTTATGCTTGCACTATTAATAAAAGATATTAAGATAATAGCTGTAGATATAAATGAAAAGGCATTAGCTTTAGCAAAAGAAAATGCAAAAAAACATAATGTTGAAGATAAAATAGAGTTTAGGCTTAGTAATTTATATGAAAATATTACAGAAAATGATATTCATATGACTATATCAAACCCTCCTTATATTGCAAATGATTACAAATTGCCTGAAAATGTAAAGTATGAACCTTCAAATGCCTTATTTGGTGGTATAGTAGGGGATGAATTACTAAAAAATATTATAAAAGAGACTACAAATAAAAATATAGAGTATCTTTTATGTGAGATGGGTTATGATCAAAAGAAGTCTCTGGAAGCTTATTTAAAAGATTTTAATGTAGCTGATTACTCTTTCTATCAAGACTATGAAAAGTTTGATAGAGGATTTACCTTAAAATTTAAAGTATAACAATTAACAAAACAAAATAGGAGATTAGATGTTTAAAGAATTTAATATAGATAATTTAGAAAATAGTAGAAATGATTTAGAACTACTTTTAACAAGTAGTAAAGAGAAAATAGATGAACTTTTAAAAATAGAAGAAAAGAGTTACGAAAATTTTGTAAAGCCATATGAAGAAGTAGGGGAGAGCATCGGTGATTTTGTTACACCAATCTTTCACATTGATTCTGTTAAAAACTCAGAAATAACGCAAAAAGTATATGAAGAATGTCTTCCGTTAATCTCTAATTATGAAACTGAGATATCACAAAATGATAATATTTATAGGTCTTTAAAAGATATACAAGATAACAGTAATATATCTTTAAATGATATACAAAAAAAAGTATTAGAAAATGAAATAAGGGATTTTAAATTAAGTGGATGTCATTTAAATAATGAAAAAAAAGAAACCCTAAAAGAGCTAAATTTAAAACTTAGTGAACTGTCACATAAGTTTTCTCAAAATTTATTAAACGCTACAAATGCATATGAAATGATAATTGAAGATTTTGAAGATGTTAAAGAAATCCCAAAATCAGATTTAGAACTTGCTAGTTTTGAAGAAGATGGAAAAATTAAATATAAGTTTACTTTACAAATGCCTTCTTATTTAGCATATATTACTTATGGTACTTCAAGAGAAAAAAGAGAAGAAATTTATAAAGCATATACTACAAGAGCACCAGAAAATGGAAAAATTATTGAAGAGATATTAAAACTAAAAGATGAAATGGTTAAAATTCTTGGGTTTAAGAATTATGCTTCATATTCCCTGGCAACTAAAATGGCTAAAGATGAACAAGATGTTGTTTCTTTCTTAGAAGAATTAGCTTTAAAAGCTAAAAATAGAGCTTTAGAAGAGATTGATGAATTAAAAGAGTATGCAAAAGAAGATGGAATCTCTGATATTAAGAGTTTTGATCTATCATATTACAGTGAGAAACTTAAAAAAGAAAAATATGATTTAGATGAAGAGTTTTATAGACCTTATTTTGAACAAGATTCAGTATTAAATGGTTTTTTTAATTTTTTAAATGAAGTATTTAATATAAAGTTTACAAAAACCGAAGCTTCAGCTTGGGATAAAAATGCAAAAGTTTATGATATTAGTGAAGATGGAAAAACAATTGCAAGAATATTTATTGATTTGGAGGCTAGAAAGGAGAAAAGAGGTGGTGCTTGGATGAATAACTGGCATTCTTACTATATTGATAAAGATGGTCAAGAACATCTTCCTACGGCTTATATAGTATGTAACTTTCCGCAATCTAGCGATACAACACCTTCATTATTAAGACACTCTGACGTTGTTACACTATTTCATGAGATGGGTCATGCTTTACATCACTTATTAAGTAAAGTTCCAGAAGCGATGGTTAGTGGTATTTCTGGTGTTGCTTGGGATGTTGTTGAATTTCCATCACAATTTTTAGAATATTTTGCATATGATAAAGAAGTATTAAAACTTTTTGCAAAACATTATGAGACAAAAGAGATTTTAAGTGATGAAGCAATTGATAAAATTATCAAAGCTAAAAACTTTCAATCTTCATTAGCTACACTTAGACAAGTAGAGTTTGCACTTTTTGATTTTAAATTGCATCAAAAACTTTATACTAGTGAAGAAAAAATTCAAATCTTACTTGATGGAATTAGAGAAAAGTATGCAGCTATTACTCCACCATCATATAACAAATTTCAAAATGGATTTTCTCATATCTTTGGAGGAGGTTATGCTGCAGGGTATTATTCATACAAGTGGGCTGAAGTATTAAGTGCCGATGCTTTTTATATGTTTATTGACTCGGGAAAAGTATTAAATAAAGAGCTTGCAATTAAATATAAAGACACTATTTTGAAAAATGGTGGTTCAAAAGATATGGATAAACTATTTTATGAATTAACGTCTAGAAATCCAAGTGTTGATTCTTTATTAAAAATTGATGGAATTATTAGCTAATTTTAGCAATAATAATGCTTTTATTTCACATGATAATTACTAAGGACTAAATATATGACAAATGCCGAAACTATATCTAAATTAAATGAAGCCCTAGAAAAATTAATAACAGGGTATGAAGTGCTACAAAACTCTTATGAAGAGCTTCAAGAGAAAAATGATAAGTTAAATAATGAAAATGATAATTTAAAAGAAAAGATTGCTTTCTTAGAAGAAGAAAAAAGAGATTTAGAAGACAATGTAAATGTTCTTCAAGATAATACAGAAAAAGATTCTGGAAATATAAGTTCTATGTTAGATAAAATTGAAGGACTTTTAAGTAAAAAATCATCTTCTTCTATTCCCCATAATACAGTAGATAAAGAAGAAAAAATTGAAGAAAAAACAAATGTTAGAGATTCTATTGAAGAAATAGTTATAGATAGTAAGGATGAACATAAATCAGATTCTTCAGAAAATAAAATTGATTTAAATAGAATGGCTTCTTTATTAAATGGATTCAATAACTAACATATATGGTTTTACTTTTAAATAAAAACTCTTTATATTCAACCTTTGGAGTTAGTGATTTTGATTCACTTGATGCTAATATTAATAGTATGGCTCCCTCTATGGTTGAATATTATCTTTCGGACCTTTCAAACGGCAATGATGATGCATATCTAAACAAAAGAAATATTCAAAATACTATAAGTATAGGAGAATATTCTCTTTATTTGGATTATGATGATGAAGTTTATTTAGAAATAGAAAATAGTGTTGAAGATGATTTAGAGACAGCATCTCTTTGGTAAACTACTAATCCATTAAATTAGTAGTCGCTTTTAATCTTTCTTTATCAAAGTGGGTATATATTCTCGAAGTATTAATATCTGCATGACCTAAGGCTTCTTGTACAAGTATTAAGTCATGGTGTTTTTGATAAAGTAGGGTTGCAAAACTATGTCTTAACATATGAGCCCCATTTTTCTCTTTTCTAATCCCTGCACTTATTAAAATTTGTTCAACAATTCTACTTACATAAGCTTGAGTTAACCTATTTCCTTTTTTATTACAAACAAGCAAGTCATCATTACAAATACGCATATTTAGCCAATTTTGTAAATCTGTTTCTATAATACTTGCTTTTATCATCACAACTCGTGGTTTATTTCCTTTTCCTCTAACTTGCAACACGTAAACATCTTCTTCTTTAAACATGTCTTTTATTCTTAAGTTTAGCATTTCAGAAACACGTATGCCTGTATATATAATCATCTTTAAAATAAGTCTATTTCTATATGAAGTCTCCTGCGAAAATTCATAAGAATTTATTGCATCTAAAAATCTTGTTATTTCATCTTTATTCATATATGAAGGTAATTTTGAGCCAGATTGACCTCTTAATCCGCCCCAATTTTTCAATTCTATTTTAAATAAATATGAAGATCCATCACTATTTTGATTTTGTTTATCTATATATGAAAAAAATGCAAGTAGGGCAATTCTATGGTTTTTTTTAGAAGCATCAGATAATCCACTTGTAGAACTAGCTAGAAAATCACTTAAAAGTTCTTCATCTATCTCTTTCATTGAAGCTAAGCCAAGATTATCTAAAAAATCATACAATTTTACTAAAGGATTAAAGTAAGTATTGATTCCTGCTAAACCAATATTTCTTGCACTTTTGACTAGAAGTTTCAATTCATCAAGACCTTTAGTCCCTCGAACAAGCTCGTGTATGATTTTAGCAAGTCTATCTTTATCAATTACATTTGAATTACTCAATGTAGTCAATTTATTTCTAACAAATCTTTCAATCCAAAAAAGAAGTGTTTTATTAAAAGTATTGCAAAAATCTAAATCATATCTCATCTATCCCCTTTAAAAAAAGAATTTTAACATAATTTAGACTTAATACTTATTACTTTATATTCATTTATTTGTTTATCTTGTGTTATATAAATATTGCAAAGGTATGTACATGAACATTATCTTTTATATCTACAGTATCATCTTTTGAGAGAAACTTCTCATCTAGCTTTTTAAATGCTCTATATATTGGTACTGACATCTATTTTACAAGTTTTATTCCAAGTTTAAATCACCTGTATATCTTTTAGGTAATCCTTCCATTTTTAATTGGAGTTCGTAGCCTTTTTTTATTGTTTCATTTGGGATTTTCCATTCTTTTTTTAAAAATGTAATAATTTCACCTTTTGTATATCCTGTACCAATTAAAGCAATATAATAAGCACTAGCATATAAATCATTTTTCAAGTCATTATGATATAAAAGTCCTATATTCTTTAGTGCAATAGCATTCTCTCTCTCTATAGCTTTTTTATACCATAACTCAGCAGATGAATAATCTTTTAAATCTTGGTATATATTTCCTAAGTTTAATGCAGACTTATATATACCTAAAGAAAATGATTTCTTATAATAAAATATAGCTTTTTCGTATTTTTTAGATTCATTATAAATTAGTCCAATATTAAATAAGTTATCTCCATTAGAATTTATAGAATCAGAATATAAATACCATTCTATAGCTTTATTATAATCTTTAATTTTTTCACTATAAATAACCCCTATATTATAAGCCGCAATTTCATCATCATCAGCTAATTGAAACCATTTTCCAGTATCTTTATAGTTTGTTAATCTATCTTCCCATTCAGGTTTAGGAAGCCTAACTTTCTTTTCACTATTTATCGTACTTGAACTTTCATTATCATCACAGGAACTAAAGCTTAAAGCTAGTAAACTAACTAATACTATTTTTAATATATTATTTTTTATTTGCATTTTTTGTCTCTTTTATTTTTTTATTTGTTTATAATCTTCATCATTTAAAAGTTTTTCTTCTAATTCATCTATTTTTAAATCTATTATTGGAGAAAAACCTTCTGATGAGTACTCTTTTTTAAATTCTACTCTATATTTAATCTGTGCATGGTCATTTGAAAGTATTATATAACAATCACTTGAAGCCAATCTTTCTACTTCACTTGTACCTTTATTTTGCCAATTGTAATCATCGTATTGAGATTTTGTAAAATCATAAATATAATCGTCTTCATATGGTGTTGTTGATACTTGCTCATATTTCCCATTTTTTGAAACTAAAAGTATATAATTTGTTCCTTCTATTAAACCTTTATCAATTTTAACAACTGTATTAAAATTACCTCTCGGTTTATATCCATTTTTTAAAGTATACAGAGGTTTTTTGATATTTTTATCTAAGTGTTCTATTTTATATCCAAGTAGGGCTATAGTTATTTGATTTAATTCATTTTTTAATGAAGCCTCTAATATCTCTTTATGTTTATTATAGTTATCTCCTATAAAGTTTTTTATCTCTTTTATATTTGAAAACCCTTCATCATTTAAAGCTTTTAGTTCTTTATCTTTTGAAATTGTTTCTAGTAAAATCTCTGATTTAAAACTTTTACCCCAAATTGATTTGTTTTTATATGATATTTCTAAAATTGGAATATCTCTAAAAAATAGAGATTTTTTTATATATCTTTCTAGTTTACTATCTATTAATTTATGTGATAATAAGTACCAAGCCAATTCTATAACTGCAAGAAGTAAAAATGCTCCTATAGTAAAAGGTACTGCTAAAAGAAGTGTTAAAGTCAAGGCACTTTTTAAGGTCACAAAAAAAGCTGCATCATAGTCTTCATCTTTTGCATATTTTTCTATCTCAAATCCAGTAGATATTATAATTGTTGGAATTGCTAAAAAAGCTATTATCTTTCCACTTGCATTTTTTGTGATATTTACATTTTCTTTGGAAAATACTTTTTGAACTAAAGTTTTAGCATCTTTTGTTTTTACTAATTCTATATTCTTTTCTACTGTATTTGTTATACTATTTGTTAAAAGTGAAATATCATTTGCAAGTCCTATTGTACTAGGGGCTGTTAGTTTTTCTTTTCCGCTTAATATTCTTGCTATATTTGCTCCTGCTACTAGGAAGGATAGGGATTTTATGTGGGTGTTTAGGTTGTTTGAAAATTTATTTACCCCTGATGATTCTGCTGTTCCTCTAGTCTTAAGGGACTTATTTTTTTCATCCAATGCATCCCCAACCCTAGAAGAACTACCATCTATTCCTTTTAAAGTTTCATATAGTTCTTCTATTTTTGCTTTTGCTTTAAACTCTTCATCAAAGTTATTATCAAGTAAATTTGGAAGTACTATTTCATATTTTACTTTTTGAGCTGGGAACTGTTTTAGAAAAGTTTCTACTATATCTTTTCTTTTTTGTTTTTGAGCTAAGTATGCATGGGCTATTAGGTTATATTGCATTGTATTATAAACATCATGGATACCATAGTTATCTTCTATAAACTTTTTATCCTCTTGACTTAAGGCTTTTCTCTTTGTTGTGAGGTCAGACATAAACTCTAATAGTTTTTTATATTCACTATTAAAAGGTGTTGTTAGATTTGTTTCTTCATCTAGGTGTGTTCTTGGAGCATGAAGAAGATATATTATATTCATAGCTGAGATTACATAATCTTTTTTATCTATATTAGTTAATCCTTGATAAATACCTAAAAGTTTTTCTAGTTTTTTATCTTCTTTTAGTTTTGTAGCAATCTTTGATATTGTTTTTTCTGGACTTTCTATCCCTTCAACTTTATAGTATTTTAATCCTTTGTCATAATACAAAGAATCAAATTTTATTGATTTTGTAGAGTAGTTAAAAGAGTTTAATTTTTTATTATGTTCTAAGAGTTCATATTCACTTAAAAGTTTATCTTTTTTTGAAAATATTGCATTATATGGTTTTTGTTTTTCAAGTAGACTTTTTGTATCTCTTATATTGTTTTCACCAATTTGTGGCATTGGTTTTGTATTTTTCAAGGTAAAATAGAACTCTTTTCTTAGTCTATGTATCTTATCATAATCACCACATTGTTTTAAAACATCTTCAAATTTTAGAGAAAATAATATTGAAAATATTACTAAGGCTAAGACATCTTCTGGTCTATTTTGATATATATTTAGTTTTGTATTTTTAGGAAGAAAATCAAAGAAATTTTTTATGTTAGGTAAATATCCTCTTGCTCGACCTCTTGAATACGGATAATTTTTTTTAAAATGTTCTGTTGCATATGCATTTGAATTTACCTCAAACATATTTTGATTGACATTTTTTAGAACTATTTTTTTAAAGAAATCTTTTTTTACATAAATTGTTTCTTGAAGGTAAGACAAGGGAACACTAGAACCTTTTTCTATTAAAGTAGCAAGGTTATTGTCTTTTAATATTTCTTCAACTAAAAGTTTATTTGAAAAAAGTATTTCAACTAAATCTTCATAATCTTTTTTTAGTATTTTAGTATTTTCATCATACTCTTTTTGTTCATTCGCATCCACATAAAAGTGATTTAGAGTATTTGCAATACTATAAGAGTATTCATTTTTCTTTCTTATATTTTCTATTATCGAATGATTTTGAGCAAGGGCTAGTTTATAGTTTGTATAATATCTATTATACATATCTTCTATTTCAGCTAGAACATCATCTATTATACAAAGGATATTTAATCTTTTTTGTTTTCCTTCTTTATCTTGTTTAAACTCTTTTTGAGTTTCTATATCTTTTTTTGTTAGTTTATTTTTATTTATACCATCTGCATCTTTAAAGTAGAAACAATCCTCTTTGTCTGGTTCTTTTGGATTTACACTTAGTCTTTTTAGTTTTGGTACATCTTCATCTGCTAATTTTATACTACTATATGATATTTCTATATTACTATCTTTTTCTATTGGTATATAATCATATTTTATTTTTGTTTTTGTATTTTCAAAAAGTATATCTTTTAGCTCTTCTGTGTAGAGTGTTCCTTTGCTTATTACTTTATATTCATTTATTTGTTTATTTTGTGTTATATAAATATATGCAAAGGTATGTACATGAACATTATCTTTTATATCTACAGTATCATCTTTTGAGAGAAACTTCTCATCTGTTTTTCTAAATGTTCTTGTGGGTCTTAGGGGTTTGTATATATCTTCACTTTTTCTTAAAAAGTATAAAGCATATTTTTGTTTATGTTTTATTTTCTCTTCTTCTTTGATTGCAACAGGAGTTGGTTCTTCTTCTACAATATCTTCAGGAGAGATAGAAGGGGGAGCTGATATTTTAGATGTATGCTGACCTGGATCTACTAAAACAAGAGCTCTACCTTTGTCTGTTGTAGCACCATCAGCTCTTAGTAAATATGGTTTTCCACTTGCTCCTACATTCATTTCTGTTTCTATAGGACTTATCGATGCAACTTCTGTACAAGGAAAAAAAGGATAAGGACAACCACTTATTGGAGCACCTAATAAATCTTCCCAATAAAGAGGTTTTTTCCCTCCAATAACTTGTTCTTTTACAGTAGAAGTTAAAATAACTTTCCCACCACAAGCACATTGTATAACACCATCTTCTACTATTTGATACTCATTTCCCATTTAATAATCCAAATTTTTTTATCATTCTATTTAAAAATAATTTAAAAACACATAATTTTTGCGATGAATTTTCAGATATGTGAATAATTAATATATAAATAGATTTATAATGTTTTTGCAAATTTTTAAAGATGATTTAAAAATTAAAAAGATAGAATACGCATAAATGTAATAACTAATGTCATTTTTTAATAATAAATTCATATAAACATAAGGTTTTTTACTTGCATAATTTGATACTTAAAGCATTTAGTGATAGCTTACCTTGCGGTAAGGATTCTAAATACGAAGATTCTTTTTTATTGATAGAACAAGAAGTAGACAAAAATAATAGTGTAACACAAGATGGTAACACAGATTGGAAAATTGTAGTAAAAGATTCCAAAGAATTTCTATCAAATGAAAGTAAAGATTTAAAAATTGCTTCTTGGTTTCTTTATGGATTATGGAAAACAGAATCATGGAATGGCTTAAAACAAGGCCTTTTTATATATAATCAACTTCTCACTAAATTTAAAGATGATATTTATCCTAAATCAAAAAAAGCAAAAACAAATATATTTTCTTGGATTGAAGAATCTTTAACAAATGATATATTAACAATAGAGTTCAACAAAAGTTCTATATCTAGTGAACTAGAGTTTTTAGAATTATTTAAAAATTTAAATACAAATATAAATATACATTTAGATACAGAAAATAATAATTTTAGAAAAATAATACAATTTATTGATGCGTTAGTAAAAGAAAAAAACTTAAAAATTACAAATGAAGAGAATTTAAAAAAAGTAGAAGAAAAAAAACAAGAAAATATTGAAAAAAATGTTCCTGAGATTCATGTACAAAAAAGTGATGAAATAACGACAATATCAAGTGAATCTGATGCTGTAAAAGTATTAAGAAGTTTTAAAAAGAGTGGGGTTTTACTTACTGATTATTATAGAAAAGAAAATATTTCAAATCTTAAAGCGATAAGAATTACAAGATTGCTTTCTTGGCTTGATACGGAAGGATTGCCAAACTCGGAAGCTAATAAAACTTTTCTTCATCCTCCTTCAGAACTAGAGTTGGATGAATTAGAAAATTTATATAAAAATAAAGAGTATGAAGAAGCTTTTTATCTAACAGAAGAGATACTAGAAGTGTCGCCTTTTTGGATGGATGGTCATTATTATTCATATAATATTTTGACAAAAACAAAGAATTTTGATGAAGCCAAAGAAGTTAAAAATACTTTAATTAGTTTTCTAAGAACAAATGAAGGCATTTTAAAATTAACGTTTATGGACGATATGCCTTTTGCATCTAATAAAACAAAGAAATGGATACAAGAAGAGTTGTCTTCAAATGAAAATACTGATAATTCTATAGAAGAAGAGATTGATGATAAAAATGACGAAATATTATCTTCAATTTATGACTTAGCAAATGAAAATAAAATTAAAGAAGCTATGAGTTTATTAAGTCAGAAATATGAAAGTTCATCAAGTACAGAAGAAAAATTTAATTGGAGGTTACATCACGCGGAGCTTGCTATAGAATTTGATAAAAAAGAAATTGCGTTGGCATTATTAGAAGATTTGGAGAAAGATATAGAAAAATATCATTTAAATGAGTGGAACCCAAAACTTGCATCAAAAGTTTATAATCTGCTTCTTACTTCTTTTTCAAGTATAGATATAGATATTGACAAGCTTGAATTGATTTATAAGAATCTTTGTAAAACTGATATTAATAGTGCATTTGAAATAAAAATAAATTAGGAGAAAAAATGAATAAACAATCTGAGTCACCAAAAGAAAGAATTAACGTCACATATAAACCAGCTACTGGAGATATGAATGAAGATGTAGAAATACCTTATAAGATTACTTTGCTTGGGGAATATAACCCAAATGAAGAAAAAGTACCTGTTGAGGATAGAAAAGCGATAAAAGTTGATAAAAGTAATTTTAATGATGTTTTAAAAGGACAAAATTTATCAGTTTCTTTTAATGTTGATAATAAATTAATTGAAGATGAAGACTCATCTTTAAATGTTGATTTAAATATCAATAGTATAAAAGATTTTTCACCAGAAAAAATTGTTGAAAATGTTCCAGAAATGAAAGTTCTTATGGAATTAAGACAATCTCTAATGGCTTTAAAAGGTCCATTAGGAAATGTTCCAGCATTTAGAAAAGCAATAGAAAATGCAATTTCAAGCAAAGAAGAAAGAGATGCATTAATGTCAGAACTAAACTTAAGTTCTAAAGAATAAAAGTCAAAAGGAAGTTTATGTCAACAGAAGAATCAATAGCTCAAAGTACGAGTAATTTAGACCAACTTAGTCTATTAGATAGTATCGTAGCTCAAACAAGTCTTACTCAAGAAGATGACACATATGGTGTTGTGAAGTCAGGTGTTGGAGCATTAATAGAAGAGTTAATAAAATCAGACAATGAAGATGAAAAAGTAAATAAATCAATTATTGATAAAATGATTGCTGAAATAGATGAAAAGATTTCTGCGCAAATGGATGAAATTTTACATCATCAAGATTTCCAAGCTTTAGAATCAAAATGGCGTGGTTTATATATGTTAGTAGAAAGAACAGACTTTAGACAAAATATTTTAATGGAAATCATTAATGTTTCTAAAGAAGACTTAATGGAAGACTTTGAAGAGAGTTTAGACATTACACAAACTGGATTGTATAAACATGTTTATACTAGTGGATATGGTCAATTTGGTGGTGAACCTGTAGGAACTATTATTGCAGACTATGAGTTGTCTCCATCAAATGTAGATATTAAATTCTTAAATAAAGTAGCTTCAATTTCAGCTATGAGTCATGCTCCTTTTATAGCTGCTGCTGGTCCTAAGTTTTTTGGTTTAAAAAGTTTTGAAGGTTTACCAGATTTAAAAGATATTGAAGATGTTATGAGTTCTCCTCAATTTGCAGCGTGGAGAGGCTTTAGAAAAAATGAAGATTCTAGATATGTTGGATTAACACTTCCAAGATTTTTACTTAGAGCTCCTTATGATCCTGAAGATAACCCAATTTCAAACTTTGTTTACAAAGAAAATGTTTCTAAAGACCATGAAGATTATTTATGGGGAAATACAATTTATCCATTTGCAAGTAAACTTACTGATAGTTTTGCAAACTTTAGATGGTGTACAAATATCATAGGACCAAAATCTGGTGGTGAAGTTAGAGATTTACCTGTACATACTTTTGAGAGTATGGGTGATATTGAAATGAAAATCCCAACAGAAGTACTTGTATCAGATAGAAGAGAATACGAACTATCAGAACAAGGTTTCATTCCTTTAATTATGAGAAAAGGTAGCAACTCTGCTGCATTCTTTGCTGCAACGTCTGCACAAGAACCAAAAATATTCCCTAATACTCCTGAAGGTAATGAAGCACAATTAAATTACAAACTAGGTACTCAATTACCATACCTTTTTGCAATTACAAGAATGTCTCACTACATAAAAGTTTTACAAAGAGAACATATTGGTTCTTGGAGAGAAAGAGCGGATTTAGAAAGAGAACTTAATAAATGGGCAAAACAATACGTAGCTAATCAAGAAAACCCAAGTGCAGAGATAAGAAGTAAAAGACCATTTAAAGATATCGCTAT
Organism: Arcobacter sp.; assembly: GCA_002869565.1. Taxonomy (GTDB): domain Bacteria; phylum Campylobacterota; class Campylobacteria; order Campylobacterales; family Arcobacteraceae; genus Halarcobacter. Next base: position 15,892 of record PKUJ01000016.1, on the reverse strand, counting down.
CAATGTAGAAGATGTTGCAGATGATCCAGGTTGGTATAAAGTAAGAATTTCATTAAGACCTCACTTTAAATATATGGGTGCAAGTTTTGAATTATCTTTAGTTGGAAAATTAGATAAAGACTAGGCTTATGTATAACGGAAGTTTATTTGAAAGATTATCAAACGAATTCAATGGAAAAGAATTTGGAAGCGATGAAGAGGCAATTTATGCCTCTATTGCTAATAATCTTTCACGAATATTTTCTACAAATGCTGGAAGTGCCGAAATTGCAAAAGATTATGGTCGTCCAGATTTAAATAATATAAATTTGAGTATGAAAGATTCGATTGAGTTAATTGAACACCATTCTGAAATTTGTATTAAAAAATATGAACCTAGACTTTATAAAACTAAAGTAGGGGTTTCTAGAGAAAAACTAACATTTAATCAAATGAATATATTTATTGAAGGTTATTTGGTTGTTAACGGAAGAAGTAAAAAAATAAATTTTAAAGCAGATTTATTAAAAAATGGAAAAGTGAAAATATATAAAGATGGCATTTAACGATTATTATAAAGAAGAATTAACTTCTTTACGAACATTAGGAGCAGAATTTTCTAAGAAAAATCCTGGACTTTCTACATATTTATCTAAAGAAGGTCAAGATCCTGACGTGGAAAGATTACTTGAAGGGTTTTCATTTTTAACAGGAAGATTAAAGCAACAACTTGATCAAGAATTACCTGAAGTTGCACATACTCTAGTCCAGTTATTATGGCCAAATTATGTACGACCTATACCTTCATATAGTATTATTCAATATTCTCCAATTAAAAACTCTGTAAATAATATTAAAATAAAGAAAAATACAGAAGTTTTGAGTAAAAATAAATCTGATTCTTTACAATGTAAGTTTAGAACAACTTATGACACAATTGTAATGCCTCTTGATTTAGTAGATGTAAATTATTATATTCATGGTAAAAAGAGTTCCCTTGAATTAAAAATGAGTATGACTACTTCTGGAACCCTAGCAGATATTATTTTCAATAATTTAAGAATGTATTTAAGTGGTTCAAAATTTATAGCACAAGATTTATATCTTTTTTTGACAAATTATATAGAAGAAATTGAACTTTCTATTGAAGATGAAGATGGAAAAACCATTAGTAATTTTAATATAGATAAAATGTCTATTGCTCCTGTTGGATTTAATTCACTTGAAACTATGACACCTTATCCTCTAAATGTCTTTGATGGATATATTTTATTACAAGAATTTTTCTGTTTTAAAGATAAATACCTATTTGTAGATGTTATGAACTTAAATAAAATATCAGATATTTCAGATGAAATACTCTCAAAAAGTAGAAACTTTAGAATAAAAATTAATTTTTCAAAACGTTTCTTACATGCAGAAACTTTAAAAAAAGAACATTTTTCTTTATACTGTACTCCAATTATCAATCTTTTTGAAACAGATACTGTTCCAATTAGAAAAAATCAAGAACAAGAAGAGTTTTTGATTGTTCCCTCAGAACTAGATAAAAATCATAGTGAAATTTTTTCTATTGAAAAAGTTAGAGGTTGGATTCCTAGCAAGAATATTTATCAAGATTATTTAGCTTTTGAATCTTTTGAACACATAGATGATGACAATGAATATTACTCTTCTAGAATAAAACTTTCTATTGATGGAGAAAGAACTAACACATATTTAAGATTTGCATCAACAGATACTCAAAGTAGTCTTTTAAAAACAAATGCAACTGTTTCTGTAAAAATACTATGTACCAATAGAGATTTACCTTCAACTCTCTTACTAGGAGATATATGTGTAGCAAATGCTTTATCAAATAGTGAAAATCTATCTTTCAAAAATATAACTATACCTTCTGAAAGTTATCCTCCTCCAATTTCAGGTGATTTTCTATGGAGAATTATTTCTAATATGTCTTTAAACTATTTATCTATGGATAATATTAAATCTTTTAGAACAATAATTGAAACATATGATTTTTTTGGTGCTTTTAACGTAAAACAAAAAGAAAAAACAACAATGAACCTAAAAGGATTAGAAGATATTTCATATGAAACTTGTGAAATGATTGATAAAGGTTTACCAATTAGAGGGATTCATGTTTTTCTAAAAATTGATCCTAATAAATTTTCGTGCGTAGGTGAAGCATATCTATTTTGTTCAATACTTAATGAATTTCTTGCATTATATAGCAATATAAATTCTTTTCATAAGTTAACTGTAGATATGCAAAATAAAGAAATATATGAATGGCCAGCTAAACTTGGTTCTCAAAGTTTGATATAGAAGTAATATGAATATAGATGATATTAATAAAAGAATAAAAGAGTCGACATTTAATTACTCTTTACCTCAATCAATAAGAATTGTTTGTGCATATTTAAAAAAATTCTATCCTGAAAAAGAATACGAAAAACTTTATGATAAAATCATATTTCAAGCTAATCCTAGCTTAGCCTTTCAAAAAACAGAAATTGCTAGTATCAATTTTATAGAAATTGATGAAGAAGTGAAAGTTGAAATCAGACTTAACTTTTTAGGAATATTTGGTAGTTCATCTCCTATGCCATCGCACTTTACTGAGATGGTTTTAGATAGTGTAGACTCAGATATGCTTTTACATGATTTTCTAAATTTGTTTAATCACCACCTGCAAAGATTTGTTTATCCTATCTGGAAAAAGCATAGATATTATATACAATATAGACATGATTTAAAAGATAAATTTTCAAAGTATATTCTCTCATTTTTAGGTTTATATTCAAATATTAATCTTAATAATTCATCACTTAACTTACAAAAACTTATTCCATACATTGGAATTTTAAGTATGAAACATAAATCAGCAGGTACTTTAAAAGCTGTAATTAGACACTATTTATCTCATGATAATATAGAAATTATTCAATGTATTCCTAGCAAATACAATATTCCTTCATGGCAATATTCTTCACTAGGAAATAAAAATATATCTTTAGGATCAGATTTTTTAATTGGAGAATCAATTGTTAGTAAAAATGCAAAATTTAGAATTTTATTAAAAGATGCAAAGGATGAAGACTTAATTAAATACAGTGTATTAGGTGAAAAAATGGCTGAACTAAATAATTTGATTTCATTTTCTTTAAATGAACCTCTTGAACATGATGTTTGTTTTGAAATAAAAAAAGAGAATAAAAAAGAATTGATTTTAGATGAAAATGGGAAAACATATTTAGGTATTAATAGTTGGATAGGTAATTCTGACTTTGATGAAAATATAATTATTGCACAAAAAGGAAAATAATGAAATTAGAATTAAAAGAAATGATTAATTCTTTAGATATAAATACAAAAAAATATTTGGAACAATCTGCACAAAGATGTATATTTCGTGGGGGAAATGAAATATTAATAGAAGATATCTTATATGCTATGTTAGAAAATGATACAAGTATCTTTAATACAGTTTTAGAGCATTATAAAATTGATGCACAAGAAGTTTTTAACACTTTACAAGCAAGTACAAAGATTTCTACAACAGAAAGTACAAATCCTATATTTTCTACTCTATTGGTTCAATGGCTTGAAGAATCATATGTTATGTCAAGAGTTTCTCTAGCTTCAAATGAGATAAGTGAATCTTCATTAATCTTATCGCTTTTTGATAATGAAATAAAGTACGGAAATACTGCATATTTTAAACTTCTTAGAAATATTAAATTTGATGAAGCAAAAGAATTAATTATAGGGTTAAACAGTCAAGCAATTGAAAAATTAAGCAGCAAAAACAATAAAAGAGTTTCTGAAAGTTCTGAATTAGAGAAATATACTACAAATCTAACAACATTGGCAAAAGAGGGTAAAATTGACCCAGTTTTATGTAGAGATAGTGAAATCAAACAAGCTGTTGATATTTTATTAAGAAGAAGAAAAAATAATCCTATCTTAGTTGGTGAAGCTGGTGTTGGTAAAACTGCTGTTGTAGAAGGACTTGCTTTAAAAATTATAAATAAAGAAGTTCCAGATCATCTTTATGAAGCACAAATTTTATCTTTGGATTTAGGAGCTTTACAAGCAGGAGCAAGTGTAAAAGGTGAATTTGAAAGAAGACTACAAGCTGTAATAAATGAGATACAAGCAAGTACACAATTTATCATACTTTTCATTGACGAAGCTCATACTTTAATAGGAGCAGGAGGAAATGAAGGTGGAGGAGATGCTGCAAATTTACTTAAGCCAGCTCTTGCACGTGGACAGTTAAGAACTATTGCTGCAACAACATGGCTTGAATATAGAAAATATTTTGAAAAAGATCCTGCATTATCTAGACGATTCCAAAAAATTAATCTTTTAGAGCCAACTATAGAGCAGGCAATAACAATTTTAAGAGGTATCGCAAATAAATATGAAGAAGTTCATAATGTATATATTGAAGATGAAGCTTTAACTTCAGCTGCTATTCTTTCTGCAAGATATATTACGGGAAGACAATTACCTGATAAAGCTATTGATGTTTTAGATACAGCATGTGCAAATGTAAAAATTAGTAAAACAAATATTCCTTATGCCTTGCAAAAGCTTAATACTGAAGTAATTGAAAAGCAAAGAGAAATTGACTACTTAAAAAGAGATGATGATAATTTGATTAAAGATTATTCAAAAAGAATCTCTATACTTGAAGAAGAAATAAAACATATTGAAGTTGATATAGTAGCTATTGAAGAGAATTGGACAAAACAAAAAGAATTATTAGAAAAAATAGAATTAATTGAAGATGATAAAGATGAATCAAAAATATTAAATGAAGAACTTTCACAATTGCAAGAAGAGGGTTCTTATATTTATAAAAATGTCACAAAAGAACAAATCGCAGAAGTGATTTCTTCTTGGACAGGAATTCCTCTAGGAAATATGGTTCAAGAACAGATACAAACAGTTATGGAACTTGAAGAAAAAATGAAAAACAGAGTTATCGGACAAGATGAAGCAATCTCTTATATAAATACATTTTTACAAATTTCTATTTCTGGTCTAAAAAATGAAAATTCACCAGCTGGTGTTTTTTTATTAGTTGGTCCAAGTGGTGTTGGAAAAACTGAGACAGCCTTAGCTATTGCTGATTTAATGTATGGTGGAGAAAGATTTATTACTACAATAAATATGACAGAATTTCAAGAAAAACATACTGTTTCAAGATTAATTGGTTCTCCTCCTGGATATGTAGGTTATGGTGATGGTGGACAATTGACAGATCCAGTAAGAGTAAAACCTTATTCAGTTGTGCTTTTAGATGAAATTGAAAAAGCTCATCCTGATATTTTAAATTTGTTTTATCAAATATTTGATAAAGGAATTGCAAATGATGGAGAAGGTAGGGTAATTGATTTTAAAAACACAATTATTATTATGACTTCTAACCTTGCAACTGAAGAAATTACTAATATGTGTGTATCAAATGACGATATAAAATTAGAAGATATGACAAAAGAGATTACTCCAATATTGTCAAAATATCTACAGCCTGCATTATTAGGAAGAATGAATGTAATTCCGTATTTTAACTTAAAAGATACTGCTTTAAAAGATATCGCAAATTTAAAGCTAAAAACGATTAAAAAACAACTAAATAAAAAAGAAATGAGTTTAAATATTGATGACACATTGCTTGATTATATTGTTTCTTTATCAAATACAGTAGATACAGGTGCTAGAAATATTGATTTAATCATAAATACTAATATTATGCCTAAACTTTCAAAATATATCTTAAATGCAAGTATAAATGGTCTTAAGATTAATTCAATTGATTTATCAATTAATGAACAAAATGAAATTTCTATAATACATAATTAGGAGAAAGAATGCTAAAAAAACTTTTATTTTTAACAAATATTCTAATAGTTTTATCTTTTGCAGGGTGTACAAGTTTTAATGAAACTTACAAACCTTTGTATCAGGTTAAGCCTGAAGTAAAATCATTAAAAGGTAAATAATTAATGAAATTAATATTTGACCTAATAAAAAATGGTAAAGATATACCTGAAAAAAGGAATTTCCATTTTAATATGACAGGCGGATCCATAGGTCGTTCAGATGATGTTGATTGGACATTAACAGATAGAAAAAATTATATATCAAGTAATCATGCCTCTGTTGAATTCAAAGATGGTATTTATTTTATTAAGGACCAAAGTACAAATGGTACGTATTTAAAGTATCCTTATAAAAAATTACCAAAGAATATATCAATTAAGATTAATTCTACAGATATATTTATTATAGGTGACTACGAAATTCAAGCTAGATTTATTGATAATGATTATTCTCAAGATGATATTATTAATAATGATTATTCGAGAAGCAACAATAACAGTAGAAACCCTCAATTAGGCACTCAGCTGATACCCAATGATGATGATTTTTTAGATGATTTTATTTTAGAAGATTCTAATGTAATGAATAATTCATTTATTATTCCGGATGATGATAGTGATTTTGGTTCAAATGTGATGAATATGTTTAATGATAAAAAAGATGTTGAGAACAATAATCTAAACCCTTTTAATAATATTAAAACAACAATATTAGATACAGAATTTGTTGACGATAGAACATATACAGATCCTCTTAATCAACATATTAATGTTCAAAGTTTTACTGAAGTTATAGAACCAGAAGTAATAAAAGAAGAAGAAATAATTAAAGAAGTTACACCAAAGAAAGTTGTAGAAGAAGTAACTGAAGTAATCATTGAAAAAGAAGAAATCATAGAAGAACCCATAACTAAAAAGCCAATTTTGTCAAAAGAAGAAACAGAGCAGGGCATTTCAATCATTGAGAAAAAGTTAGGTATTGAATTAAGTTCACTAAATCAAGAGGATAGAGATTACATATTGACAGAAATTTCTGATATTGTAATAAATTGTTTAGATGGTTTAAAAAAATCTTTAAATACAAAAGAAAAAATTAAAAATGATTTATTAATAAGTAATAATAGTCACGCTTATAATGACTCTAATCCAGTTAAAATGGGACAGCATGCTTTAAATTTATTAGAAAATAAAAATAATAATGACATAAAGATTTCTGAAGCAGTAAATAAATCTTTTAAAGAATTAGATATCCATAATATTGCATTGCATAGATCAAGTAAAAATCTTATAAACATAGCTGTTTTAAAATTCTCTCCCAAAAGTTTAGAACATCATTTTGAAACAAGTGGCGAATTAAATGCCTTAATGCCCAAAAAATATCAAATGTGGGATGCTTATATAAATATGTTTAAGAAATTAAATGAAGATCCAGATTTTGGTATCAATCTAATTGAAAAAGATTTTTCAAAAGAATACAACAATATTTCGTATAGTATAAAATTAACATCGATATAAAGGAAAAAAATGAAACTATTATTAAAAACACTATTTACAGTTATACTAATAACTTTTTTTATAAGTGGATGTGCTAGTAAACCTACACATATGGAATTGGTTATAAAATCATCTAAGGATTTAAATCAAGATTTAGATAACGAATCTTCACCTTTAATGTTGACTTTCTATGAATTGGATTCAGCAGAGAAATTTTTAAAATATGATTTTTGGAAACTTTTAGATAAATCAGGTAAGAAATTAAATAATGATTTAATTTCACAGGCAAAACATATCATTATTCCAGAACAAGAACAAACATATAGAATTGTTTTTGATGATAGAACCAAATTTTTAGGTGTAATTGGAAAATTTAGAAATATTGAAAATAAAACTTCTTGGAAGCATGTAATTAATCTGCAAAAAGAAAGTTTTAATTATGCAGAATTAGAAATTGAAAACTTTAGTATAAAAAGAGTAGAGTAATGGAAAATAAAGTAATATGGAGAGAAGGTCTTTTTATAAGACCTCAACATTTTCAGCAAAATGATCGTTATTATAATTATGAATTAATGACAAGAACATATCAATCTAGACAAAATAATTGGGGATTTTTTGAATTTAAAATTAATGAACATTTATTAAGCACAAGTAAAGTGATAATTGAAAATGCATCTGGTATTTTATCAGATGGAACATTATTTAATATTAGTTCTAAAGATTCATATTCTTTAAGCCTTGATATAAATACTTCCGATATGAATAAATATATTTATTTATCATTACCAATTAATGTAAAAGATAGTGATGAAGTTCATTTTGACGAACATAAAAATTTGCTTACTAGATATAAAGCTAAAACTCTTTCAAATGTTCCCAATACAAATACTAGCGAAGTTAGTATCAGTGACTTATCTGTAGCTCAATACAATTTTAAATTACAACTTGAAGATGAATTAAGTGATAGTTATATTAATATAAAAATAGCTAAGATTGGTAATGTATCAAACAGTGGTATAGTATCTTTGGACGATACATTTATTCCATCTTTTTTGCATTTAAACTCATCAAAATATTTATTATCAAAAATAAATGAACTAATTAGTACTTTAACTTATCGATCAGAAAAACTTGCACAAAAAGTGAGTGATTCTGTTCTTCAAAGTTCTGAATTAGGTGATTATTTAATGTTGCAAGTATTAAATAAATACAATAGTAGTTTTCACTTTTTATTAACACAAGATAAAATCCATCCTGATGAATTATTTAGAGAACTTACTCATTTAGCTGGAGAGTTAGCTATTTTTATGAAAAAAGAAAAAAGATTGTTAAAACAATTTACTTATGATCATTTTGATCAAACAACAAGTTTTGAAAATATATTAAATGAACTTAAATCTATGCTCACAATGGTTCTTGAACAAAACAGTATTTCATTGCCAATTGAAGAGAGAAAATATGGTATTTATATTGTTCCTATGAAGGATAAAGAATTATTTAATAATTCATCTTTTATATTCTCAGTTAATGCAGATTTATCAGCAGAAAAAATAAAAGAGATTTTAGTTACAGGGCTAAAGATGGGAACAATTGAGACAATTAAAAATCTTGTTAATTATCATCTTGTTGGATTTAAAATTAAACCTCTATCAAATCCACCTAAAGAGATTCCGTATAGAATTAATCATCTTTATTTTAAATTAGAATTAACTGATAAAAACAAAATAGAGTTAACAAAATCTGCCGGATTTGCATTCCATTTATCTGCTACTTTGCCTAATGTTAGTTATGCATTATGGGCAATAAAAAATAATTGATATTAGAGAGAAATATGAATAACAAAACCATCTTAATTTCACACAATCAAAATAATGATTCATTAACAAATTTTAATCATCAGCAAAAAAGTACAATTGAGGATTATAAAAAACAAAAAAGTGTATTTAGAAGAAGACCTATAAAAAGAACTAATGAATATGAAATTAGTTTTAATCCTTTTATAACTGCTGCTTCTCCACTTTTAAGAACCGTCTTACAATTAAAAAAAGGTTTAGATAAAGATAGTACATATGATGCTCGAGAAGAATTAGTTGCGAAAATAAACTTATACAATGATACAGCAAATAAATATGGTATTGAAGAGAATGAAGTATTAGTTACTAGATATATATTATGTACTTTTTCTGACGAATTAATAAATTCTACTTATTTGGGTAGAGATAATAACTGGACTAACAATAGTTTATTAAGTATTTTCCATAATGAAACATATGGAGGAGAAAACTTTTTTCATTTATTAGATAAATTTTTAAAAGTTCCTGCTAAATATATACATATTCTTGAGCTTATGTATATTTGTCTAGCTTTAGGATTTGAAGGTAAATATAGAGTAATGGATAGAGGACAAATTGAATTAAACAATATTAAGGATGGTTTATTTAGACAAATTAAAATTGTTCAAGGGCGCGATCCCTTGACTTTTTATTCATTTCAAGAGCCTTCAAAAGACAAATATAGACTATTTGATAAAGTATCTTATCCTATATTAATTCTTAGTATTTTCACTCTACTATTAATTGTTTATTCTAGTTTAACTTTCAGTTTGCATCAACAAGATGAAAAATTTGTTGAGTTGTTAAATAAAGACTATAAAGCTTTTCAAATAAGTGATTTAGAAGGAAGTAATTAATGAAAAAATCAATATTTAAATCATTGAATTTTTGGCTTTTGAGTATTGCTTTAGTTCTTTCATTATTAGTTATCTTTGTAACACCATTCTTTTTTAAATCATTTGAAGAATTAAATTTTAGATTATTAATTTCATTTAGTATATTTTTTGGGACAGTTATAATAATTTTATTAGTACTACTTTTTAAAAAAGAAGAAACTCAAGAAATTATAAAAGAAAAAAGAGAGCAGAGAGAATTACATGAGGAACATAAAAAGGTTATATCTGAAAAAATAAAAGAATTAAAAAGAAAATTTTATGAATCAATAAAAATAATAAGAAAATCCTCTTTATACAAAAATAAAAGAAGAGCTAAATATGAATTACCATGGTATTTAGTTGTTGGAAATAACTCTGAAGGGAAAACTACTTTACTAGAATCTTCAGGTCTAGATTTTCCTTTAAATGTTAATTATGATAATAGGGTTATCGTTGAAGAAGAGAGTACTAAATCTTTCCAATGGTATTTTGCAGAACATTCTGTTTTTATAGATATGCCTGGTAATTATATTGAATTAAAGCAAAATCCAGAAGATCCTGTTATTTGGAAATCATTTTTAAATTTATTCACTAAAAAAAGATGGCGAAGACCTATAAATGGTGTTATTCTAACAATTAGTGTCGATACTTTAGTTGATAAAACTGAAAAAGAATTAGAACAATATGGTAAAGACTTAAGAGATAGGTTTGATGAACTTTCAAAATCATTTATGTCTAGTATTCCTATTTATTTAATCATTACAAAAAGTGATAAGATTGAAGGTTTCAATGAATACTTCTCTAATCTAACAGAAGAAGAAAAGAATGAAATACTTGGTATAACATTTGATGCTGAAAATAAAAATATTGATACAAACATTGTTAAGCCACAATTAGAAGACTTATTAAAGAGATTAAATAGTTCTGTACTAGATAGAATGCATTATGAGTGGGAAGATGAGTATAGAAGTAAAATATTCTTATTTTGTGAAAATTTTTCAGAGTTATTTGAAAAAGTAAACTTATTTGTAGATATATGTTTCGCACAGACTAGATATAGAAAACCATTAATGCTTAGAGGTGTATATTTTACAAGTGTACCTTGTGAAGACAATCATAATGCACTAGTTCCAGAAGATAAATTAGGTACATCTAGAGATACAAAAGGTCTTTTTATAAAGAAACTTTTAAATGATATCATTTTCCCAGAATCTGAAATAATAAAAATGGATGATAATTATAAAAAGAAAATAAAAAGAAACCAGATTATTTCATATTCAATAGCATTTTTATTAGTTCTCTTTTTCAGTATTTTTATTGTTAGAGATTTTGTTATTCATAATGACACTTTAAATAAACTAGAAAATAGCTATCAAGTTTATAATAGTAAAAAAACTAAAGTTATACCATCAGATGGATTCAACGAAGTACTTGAAGTTTTAAATGATTTAGAAAAAATAAAACATTACAATGAAAAATACACTTCAGATGATTTTTGGAAGTTACTTTTTTATAAAACTGAAGATAGAAAGAAAAAAATCTATGAAGTTTATTACAATGATTTAAAATCTTTATTATTACCAAGAGTCGCAAATGAGATAGAAAAACAGATGAGATCAAATCTTAAAAGTTTTGATAAAACCTGGGATAATACAAAAGCATATGTGATGTTAGAGAATTTAAAAAGAAGAGACAAAGATTATCTTACTGATTATATGGCAAAAAGATGGGCGAAACTTTTCCCTGATACTCCTAGTATACAAAAAGGCTTAAATTACCATTGGGCAAATATATTAAATTATGGTTTTGAACCTTATGACTTAAATAAAACAACATTAAAGCTTGCAAGAAATAGATTAACAAAATTAGGAAGTGAAGCTTTAACATATCGAGGTTTAAAAAATAAAGTAGGGGATATGAATCTAAAAGATTTCAGATTCTCGCATGTTCTTGAAAGTAATATATCATCTTTTAAAGGAAACAACTACTCAATTCCTGGATTTTTCACAAAAACAGGTTATTCAATCATGATTAAAGATGGAAGAGGTTTAACAAAAGATATACTTTTAAATAACTGGGTTATTGGAAAAAGAACTGACTTAAGTATTGTAGAAATAAATAATCACTACAAAAAAATATTAAGTTTTTATTTTGCTGATTATAAAAGATATTGGAATACTGCATTAACAAAATTAAGAATTCCTTCTCAAAATAGTATATCAGCTTTAACAAATCAGTTATCAATATTAAGCTCAGCAGATTCTCCTATAATTTCAGTATTAAGAGCTTTAAAAGAGCACACAGATCTTTATACTCCAGCTGAACAACTAAAATCAAGTTCAAAAGATGATAGTAAAATTAAAAATGCTGTTATTGCAACGGTTGCTCCAGGACAAATAGGAAGAGCTGTTGCTAAAAAAGCTTTAAATTCTGTTGATAATACTATGGACAATACAAGTGTGAAGAATCTAAGAAATTTTTTCAAAGAGTATAACTCTCTTTTAGATGAAAATGAACAACCATCAAATGTTTTAAAAAATGCGGTTGCAAAATTAAATAAAACATATCAAACAATGACATCAATAAATGGTGCGGTTACTCCAAAATATGATTCTTTTAAAATTGTAACAGATAGAATTAATGGAAATTCACAACCTATGGTTGTACCTTTAAATTCATTACCAATACATGTAAAAAAATGGTATAGACAAATTTTAATTTCAAATTGGAAATTGATATTAAGTTATGCAAAATCTTATATTAATACAAAATATAAAGAGGATGTTTTATCTTTTTATAATGAAAGAATTAAAAATAAATACCCAATTGCAAAAAAGGAAGCAAACAATTATATAAAACTTGAAGATTTTAGTGATTTCTTCAAAAAAGATGGAATTCTTGATAGTTTTCATAAAAAATATATTTCGAATTTTGTTAAAGTAGAAACAAATACTAATACTTACAATTTCAAAAATATAGATGGAAATATGATGAATATACAAAAAACTTATATGCAAGCATTACTAAATGCACATAAGTTAAAAAAAGTATTCTTTAAAAATAATGGTTCTTTAGGCTTTGTAGCTTCAATTAAGCCACATGTTTTAGGTAGTAATCTTGCTACAATGGAATTATCCTATGATGATGATAGCATTTATTATGAACATGGTCCAATAAAAAATAAAAAAATTATTTGGCCAGCACAAAGTTTGAATAATGTAGTTAAGTTTAATTTATATGATTTAACAAATAATCCAGTAGTTGAAAATTATCTTGATAATGAGTGGGCATTATTTAAACTCTTTGATAAATTTGATATTCAATCTTCGTCTACAGATTCTGTGATTTTAAAATATGAGGATAGTGATTATAGTGGAGCTTTTTACTTAAAGGGTCCAATTACAAGAGTAGTAAAAAAACATAATGCCTTATCAAATTTTTATTTAAGTGAGAATTTATAATGATATTTAAAAGTTTTGCATTCACACACCCAGGTCATATACGAAAAGTAAATGAAGACTCTTTTTACGCAAGTGATGATAGAGGGTTATGGATTGTATGTGATGGTATGGGTGGGCATGAAGAAGGAAACTTCGCAAGTCATTTAGTCACTGATATTTTTGAAGAGATGCAAATGAGTGGAGATTTTGAAAATAAAATATTTATTATGAATAAACAAATTGAAAATATTCATAATATTTTAAAAAATAAAGTTGAAAAAAGTGTGAAAGATATTACTATTGGGACAACACTTATTTTATTATTTATAGAAGGCAACAAAGGCGTATGCATTCACTCTGGAGATAGCAGATGTTATAATTTAAGAGATAATGTTCTTAGTACGGTTACTAAAGATCATTCTGTTGAAATTAATGACTTATATGGCTATAGAAAAGTTCTAACCTCTGCATTATCTGCTCCTGGAAATTTATTTGTTGAAACAACAAGATTTATTGTAAAAAAAGATGATTTATTTTTATTATGCAGTGATGGTTTATACGATAATATTTCAAGTAAAATAATAAAATTGTCACTTGAAGACAAAAGTTTAGAAATAGGAATGGAAAGATTAAGATCTTCTGTTCTTTCAACAAAAGCTGATGATAATATTACTGCAATAATGGTTGGTAATAAATGAAAGAAAAAAATATAATTGCACAAATATCAAAAAAAAGTTTTAAGAAAAAACTTAAAAAATTAAAATCTGATGTCACCCTTCTTAACAATAGATATTATCTTGGGGATGAGATTGGAAGAGGTGGATTAAGTACTGTTTATACTGCTACTGATATTTATTGTGATTATTTTAATGAACCTTCAAATATTGTAATTAAAATACCATCTCTTGAACTCCAAAAGAACAAAGATATCGCTGCTTTTGTTTATTCAGAGTATTCTTTTTTAAAAAGAATGAATCATGAAAATATTGTAAAAGTTTTAGATTTTGGTATAGATGAAGAATCAAATATCCCATATATTGTTTTAGAGTATTTATCTGGAACTATATTATCTGAACTTTCTATTCTTGATATGGATAAGAAATTCAAAAATAAACTTTTTAAAACTTTATCAAAAACCATTGAATATGTTCATTCTGAAAATATTATACATGCAGATATAACACCTTCAAATATAATGGTTCATAAAAATTTTATTTCATTATTTGATTTTGGGATTTCACAAGATATAAAAGATAATAAAGAAATATCACTTGAATATAAAAAAGTTAAAGCTTTCAATCCAAAATATTCTGCTACAGAAGTACTTTCTGGATCTAACCCAAACAAACAATCTGATATATTTTCTTTTGCATGTATTATGTATGAAATATATAATTGTAAACCTTTATTTATAAATAATTCACTTGAAGAAATTGAAAATAATAAATATACATATGACTTATCTAAGATTCCATTTTTTTTAAAAAATTGGTTTAGAAATTCTTTGGATATAAATCCCCATAAAAGAGTGCTTTTTAGCAAATATAGTAAATTAATTTAATAATCTTATAAAAAACTTCTAATCTTTATTATTATTTTATTTTTATTTTGTTAAAATTACTCAATTCAAAAAAAGGAACAAAATGAACAACCCGATATTTATTTCAATCAAAGGTAGTACTCAAGGTTTAATTACTGAAGGTACTTTTACTCCAGAGTCTGTTGGAAACTCTTACCAAAAAGGTCATGAGAATGAAGCTTTAATTAAAGGTTTCTCTCATAATATTAGTATTCCAAGAGATCCTCAATCAGGTCAACCATCAGGACAAAGAGTTCATGAACCATTAGTTATATCAAAAATTTTTGATAAATCTTCTCCTCTTCTTTATAATGCACTTACAAAAGGTGAAACATTAACAGAAGTAGAATTAAAATGGTACAGAACTAGTTATGCTGGTAAACCTGAACACTATTTTTCAATAGTATTAGAAGATGCTGTTATTGTTGATATTGATGCTTACATGGAAAATGAAGAGGGACTAGCAAAAACTCAAGTTGCTCCATTAGAAAAAGTATCATTTGCATACAGAAAAATTACATGGAGACATGAAGCTGCAAGTACTTCTGGTGAAGATGATTGGAGAATGGGTGTAGGATTAAACGCTTAGTTTAAACCTCACTTTTAATGGTATATGATTTATTTCATATACCATTAATTTTTTAATTTCCATTAATTTATTGTAAATATTACTTCTTATACTGTTATCTTTACAATGAATTTCACTAAGAGAAGTAAAGGCTAAAGATTGTCAGAAGAACTAATAAAAAAGCTAGATAAAAGTAGTGTGGAAGATATGTCAAATGCCTTTAAACTA
>PKUJ01000019.1 GCA_002869565.1 Arcobacter sp. | reverse complement strand
TCTCTTTTGGCATCGCTTTTGTTGCTGGCAGGAATCTTGTTCCATATCCTGCTGCTGGAAATAGGCATCTTTTTATCATTCTTTTGTCCTTTTTGTTTTTTATAATTCTGTAACTTTACCTTTTAACCACATAATTTGATAAGGTTCTAAGATTATTTTTCTACTATCTTTGTACACATTTGATGGGTTTATTGTGCAGTTTGACATAAGTATATCACATAATGGTAACAAAATATCATCAGGTAAAACACATGAAACTACTTCATCTGAAAAATTGTGAATAGCTATTATTCTATCTATATTTTTACAACATTTTTGGTCAACTACAAAAAGTCTTTTATCAAGGTCTAAAAATTTAAATTTTCCAAAAGGATTAAAAGCTTCTTCATTTATTCTAATTGAAATTAATCTTTTGTAAGAATCAAACATTGTTTTTGCTAAACTACCTTGTGTTGAAAGTTCTTTTTCCAACCAATCAATATTATATTTTTCTCTATTAATAGTACGATTAATTCCAGAATGTTTTACTCCATCATGGTAGTTTTGTGAACCCACGAGAGAATGGAAATATATACCAGGGACTCCAGGCATAACTAAAACAGTAGCTTGTGCTAAAAGCATTCTTTTAAATCTAATTTTATCATCTTCATTTGGATTTGTTAAGGCATCAATATAACTACAATTTAATTCATATGGCGTTTTAGTTCCATCTTCTTCTGCTCTAAAAGATACCAGACCACCATGTTCTTGAACTTTTTCTACAATATGATTTACCTCATCATCAGATAAAATTCCCTTAATAGGTCTCAAACCTATTCCATCGTGACTTGCTGTAAAATTAAAAAAACATACTTTGTCACTAGGAAGAGTTAAAGTCTGAGCCCAAGAAGTAAGAGTTTCAGTATTTTTAGTCAAAATTGAGTGTACTAAAAGAGGAGGCAAGGCAAAATTATAAACCATTTGAGCTTCATCCGCACCACTTCCAAAATATGAAACATTTTCATGATGAGGAACATTTGTTTCTGTTATTATTATAACTTCAGGAGCCACTTCATGAAGAACTTCTCTCATAAGTTGTATTAACTCATGGGTTTGAGGAAGATGTACACATTCAGTACCTAATTCTTTCCAGATAAATGCTATTGCATCAAGTCTAATAAGTGTTGCACCTTTTTCTATATAATAAAACATCGAATCAAGAACATTTCTTAAAACCCTATGACTTTGATAATTTAAATCTACTTGATCTTTACTAAATGTTGTCCAAATATGTCTTATTTTGCCTTCATCATCTGTAAACTCACTTAAAAGGGGTGTTGCCCTTGGACGTACTACTTTAGACAAATCAGTAGAAGGATCCATTTCAATAAAATAATCTTGAAAATATTTATCTCCGGATAAATAAGCTTTAAACCAATCAGAGAATTGTGACACATGATTAATTACACCATCAACCATAAGTCTATAATCAGCACTTATATGTTCAATTTCTCTCCATGATCCCATATGAGGATCAACTGCATTATAATTTACTACAGAAAAACCACCATCAGAAGATGATGGGTAGAAAGGTAAAATATGTATGGAGTTTATAACACCTTTTAAATGGTTATTCATGAACTCATTCAATGTATGTAATGAGGCTTCATGATCTTTATTTACTTGATCTCCATATGTAATTAAAATAATATCTTTCTGGCTTAGATGATACTCATTAGGAACAATTCTCGATTTATATTTAAAAATTAAATCAATAATACTACTAACAGCTCTTTCAGCAATTTCAGGAGGATATAATTTATATAGCCTTTTATTAATTGTATGTTCTGGATCTGATATATGTTTCATCTATTCGTTGTCCTTTTCTACATACAATGCAAATTTATCAGAAAAATCTGGCATTACAGATCTAACTGTAATCCATGGAGATAAAGAAGGAATTCCCATAGGATCTTCATAGAACTCTTCTGCTGCAGCTTTTATTGCATCTTGAAAAGCTTCAACTGCTTTTATCTCTTTTTCACGATTATATTCTAAGCCATTTAGTTTACTTAAGGCATTATATTTTGATATTTCAAATCTTGATTCTTGAAAATAGGTAGCAAGTAAAGTTTTAAAAGAGGATTCAGAAAAAACAACTCCTTCTTGGGCTAAAACTCTAAAAAGAGTTTTAGCAATATCATTTGCCATTTTATAAATCCCGCCACCTGAACTTTGATCTCCTAGTTCTTGGTGTTTATGCTCATAACTTTCCATGATTTCTGTTTGACATATTCTTTTATTTGAAGTATTTTTATAAACCTCACTTAATGTTGAAACTTCTAATCCCCATGTTGGAGAAATACCAATACCACGACCAAGTGTTCTTATAAATGAAAACTCTCCAGAAAGTGAATATCTAAAACTTTCCATATAATCCAAATACCTATTACTTCCAAAAACTTTTGTAAGACTATTAATTAATGGCGTATACAAAAGTCTTGTTGCTCTCCCATGTAGTTTATTAGTAACCCTAGAATAAAAACCTTTATTAAATTCAAAATCAAGTGCATGATGAATAATTGGGTAAAAAAGACGCGCCGGAATTTCTCGATTATAATTAACAATATCACAATCATGTAAAGCAAAAGCATAAGCATCATTATCTGTCAAACCATAACCAATCATAGTCCAAACATTTCTTCCTTTTCCAGGAGTATTAAGACCAGGGAAACCTTCAGCAGTTAATTCAGCATATAACTCTTTAATCCTTGGTCCATCATTCCAAAGCACATCAACTTTACATGGTAAAACAGACATTAATTCTTTTACCTCTTCAAATTGTTCTTTAGTTGCCATGTCCAGTCCTAAAATTATTTTATAAAGATATTTAACACTCTTTAATTCTTTAATAATTTTATGCATTGCCGGAGTTTCAAACTCAGAATACAAAGCAGGTAAAAGTAAAACCATTCTATGTCTTTTCCCAAAATCTTCCAATTCAACTTCAATATCCTCAAGAGGACGTTCACCTAGCTTTTGAAGAGTTGTTATTACTCCGTTTTGAAAAAAATCTGCCATCTATTTATCCTTTTTTTGTTTTAATACTATTATAAAATCCATTACATTTGTGCCTGTAATGCCTGTAGTAAACTCATATCCAAGTTTTCTAAAAAATGTATTACTATCACTATTATCTAAATATTCTTTTGCATCTAATTTTTCTTTTTTCATCTTTTCATATATATCAAAATCTATAAAAGCTCCATTTGAAGAAGAACGTCCATCAACACCATCACTTCCCGAACATAAAATTGATATATTTTTATTTACGTTATTCTTAAGTAAAAGTCTTAAAGCAAGTTCCTGATTTCTGCCACCGTAACCACCATTTGCTTTAACTACAGTTGTAGTCTCTCCTCCAAATAACAAACAAAAACTTTCATATTTTTTATCATACTCTTGAATCTTTTTAGAAATATAAGAAGCTGCTTCAGATGATTTTTTATCTAAAGTTGTTGTAATAATTTCTGTTTTTTCAACTTTATCTTTTATAAAGTCTTTTGCATCATTTAGAGCAATTTCATTATTACCTATTATATGATGAGGAAATTTTCCATTATTCATTGGAGCTGAACCAATAGTATTTAAATCATCACCAATAACATCACTTAAAACTAAAACTATACCTTTGGCTTTTATCTCATTTGCAAGCTTTCCGCCTTTTATTTGAGATATTGATTTTCTTACACTATTTAAAGCTTTAATATCTATTCCACTTGTTAAAAGTGAAGATGATATTTTTTTAAAATCATCTAAACTTAATCCCTCAATTGGTTTTTCAATCATTGCAGAAGCACCACCCGAAAGTAAAAATATAAAATAATCATTTTTCTTTAATTTTTTTACACTTTTAAGTAATAAATTTCCAGCATCAATACTTTTTTGTGAAACTTCTGGATGAGTTGAAGTAAAATGTTTAAGATATTTTAATTCACCTTCTGAAGATGAAATTACAACTCCACCTTTAATATTTTTAGCTAAAATATTTTCACACTCTTTTGCCATTGAAAAGCCAGCTTTTCCCACTGCAAAGATATATAAATTATCAATATTTTTTAAATCAATTTTTTTATTTACAATTTTAATAACTGATTTATTAATCGAAATATTATCATTTATAATACTTTTTGCTTTTACCTTATCTAAGGCTTTGAAAAATATTTTTTCTAAATTTTTTCTAGACATTTTTTAGTACCATCTCATTCCAACCTTTTGAGCCTTGATAAGTAGATTTTTGAATATTTTTTATATCACATTCAATAAATTCATCTTTATGATTTTTTATTAAAATTGGAACAATAACATTCTCTAACATAGCAAGATCATTTTCTCCATCACCTAAAGCAATTGAATTTATTTTTTTTTCATAAACTTTTTTAAATATCATTTTAGCTTTTTTAACAGCTCTACCTTTATCTTGATCTTCACCAATCAAATGATAAAACCTTCCACCTTTTGTAATTTTTATATTGTATGTTGCTGCTAAATTTTGAAGATTTTTTAAAATAGATTCATCTTTTAATAAAAAGGGTTCTGTAAAATTTCTTTGTTTTGAAAGTTCTACCTCTTCAACACTCAAACCTGTATACTTAGCAACTTCTTGCAAAGACATATCACTAAAACCAAACATTCCAAACTCTTCTTTATATTTTTCGTAAAAGTTTAAAATTTGTTTGTAGGAAAGTCCCAATTGTAAAATGTAGTAATCTTCATACTTATCTAAAAATGAGAAATCAAGATTTTTGTAATTATTAGGGAAAAAAATTGCCGCACCATTTTCTACAATAAAAGGTTCTTTTATTCCTACTTTTTTTTGCAGAACTTCAACTTCAACTTTTGTTTTACTTGTAGTGAAAATAAGAGGAATATTTTTTTTAAATATTTTTGCTAGTGCCTCTTTAGAGTCATCAAATGAATAATCATAATGATTTAAGAAAGTTCCATCTAAATCTGTAAATATTAATGTTTTCATAGGAGATTATAACATTTTCTAAACAATAGTATATATTTTAACTGTATAAACACTATACAAGAGAAAAAAATTTATAGATTACTAAAAAGAAATTTATATGATAATAATTAATAAATCAAATAGTAAATTTAAAACTATTTTAAATAAAAAAATGATTCTATCAACAATTAAAAGCTATTTAAGTAAGATATACCTAAAATATCTAATAAAATTAAAAGGAATTCAATGGAACCAAATTATGACAAAATTATTGTGTTAATAATTGTCTTTACTGCATCATTCTTAACATGGAAAATGGTTAAGGATTTTTACATAACAAAATTTCACAAAGTTTTTGCACATTTAATTGCTGTAATTACAGCATCATTTATGCTACTTTCAAGTATGTTTTTGTTTATGCCAAAAAATTATCAAAGAGGTGCAGGTCCAGATGTTGAGATAAGTATTATGTCAATAGTGATAGTTATTGTTATGGTATCAGTACTTTATCTATTTTTTAAATATATTCCAAACAAAAAGTAGACTCTATTTCTTCAAAAAATCTATTATTTCAATGAAAGTTAGTGGTTTGGAGAAGAAGTAGCCTTGTCCCAATTCACAATCTAAAGTTTTTAAATACTCTTCTTGTTCAATAGATTCAATCCCCTCAGCAATAACTTTATATCCCAAGCTTTTAGATAAAACTACAATAGCTTTTGAAATTTGTGCATTATTATGATCATTAGGTGTACCATCTACAAATGCTTTGTCAACTTTTATTACGTCGATTGGAAGTTTTGTTAAATAGCTTAATGAAGAATATCCTGTACCAAAATCATCTATTGAAAACCTAAAACCTAACTCTCTTAAAGCATTTATAGTTTTCATATTATTTTCTGAAAATTCCATAATATATCTTTCGGTAATCTCTAACTCAACTTCAGAAGAATTTAATCCATATTTATTAATTATAAATAAAACATCATTAACAAAGTTCTGGTCTTTAAATTGCACACTTGAGATATTAATTGCAATATATTCAAGATTTTGATTGATTTTTTTAAATTCAACAAAATCTCTACATGCAGTATCAAAAACAAATCTACCTATATCTATAATATCACCCGTATCTTCCGCAATTTCAATAAACTTATCAGGAGAGACAAAACCTAACTTAGGATGAATCCATCTAACTAAAGCTTCAAAGGCAACTGTATTTTTATTTTTTAAATTGTATTGAGGTTGATAATTTAAGAACATTTCATTATTAACAATTGAGTCTTTTAGAGACTGCTCAATCAATAATTGTTCATGAACATCAAGAGATAACTGTTTATCATAATATTGATAATTGTCTTTACCAAGTCTTTTTGCATGGTACATTGCGGTATCTGCATTTTTAATTAAGGTAGTTATATCTTTGCCATCATCAGGGTACATTGCAACACCAATACTTGCACTTGTATTTAAATTATTATTATCAATAATAATTGGTTCTTTTATAACTTGAAGTATTTTTCGACAAACATATCCTGCCGCTTTTTTAGAAATATTTGAATCAAGAATAACTATAAATTCATCACCACCCATTCTTGCTAAAATATCTGTATCTCTTAAAACATTTTTTATTTTTTTTGAAATATTAATTAAAAGTTTATCTCCTATACCATGCCCTAAAGTATCATTAATATTTTTAAATCTATCAAGGTCAATAAACAATACAAATAAATTTAATTTATTTCTAGATGCATAAATAATTGAATAGTCAAGATTTTCTTCAAGTTTAACTCTATTTGGTAGTTTTGTTAAACTATCATGATAAGCAAAAAAATCTGCTTTTTCCTGACTCTCTATTATCTCTTTTAAACTAGTGTGTACAGCAACATAATTTATAACTTTGTTCTTATCATTTTTAACAACTGTAATATTTAACCAAAAGGGAACTATTTCTCCATTTTTTCTTTTATCATAAACTTTCCCTCTCCAAAAAGCTTTTTCATTTATATCAAGCCACATTTGTTTATAAAAAATCTTATCATGGTTGCCTGATTTCAAAAGGTTTGGCTTCTTTCCAATTAATTCTTCTTTTGAATAACCTGAAATCAACTCAAAAGCTTTATTAACTGTAATAATATTTTTATCACTTCCACAAATCAATATTCCTTCTTGAATATTATCAAATGCAATAGATGAGAGCCTAATACTTTCATTTTGTTTTATATAATTTGTAACATCTAGTTTTATAGCAAGATAATTTTTCAACTCATTATCAACTACAATTGGGACAATTGAAGCTTTTTCATAAAAAATTGAGCCGTCTTTTCGTTTATTAATAAATTCACCTTCCCATTTTTCACCAGCTTCTAATTTTTTGTTTAATTCAATATAAGTTTCTAATGGTGTTTCACCTGAGCTTAACAGCTTTGGAGTTTGGCCTTGTACTTCATCCTTTAGAAATCCAGTAATTTTTTCAAAAATATCATTAACATATAAGATATTTCTATCAACATCTGTAATAATAACTGAATTATCACTATTTTCAATTGCATATTTAAAAGCTAATAATTCATTTTTTATTTTTGAAGATTTTTTATGTTCAAGATAAATCATAATTATAACGATTATGACACTGAAAAAGAAAAAGGATGAAATTAAAAGTTGATTGAATAGTTCTTTTTTATGCTTATTAATTAACTTATTTTGAACTAGCTTTAATTTTTTACTAATATTAAGATGATCTGATTCTTTTTTTATTTTATTCATGAAATCAATATTTTTTAATATTTTATATATGTGGATATTAAGAAATTTTAATTTTTTATTTTTTAATTCTTTATTTTTATTTTCCAAATATTCTAAATTCTTTAAAATACTACTTCTGGTATCATTTAATTGAATAAAGTCTTGCATCATCATAAATAATGTATCATTAATAACAAGTCTAACTTCATCTTTAAGTTCTTTACTCTTTGAAAAGTACTCATTTAAATCATATATATAATGAATTGAATTTAAATTTGTAGCTTGTCTAGCTTTAAATCTTTCTATCAAAACTTTTTTTTTCTCATATAAGCTTGAAATATTAACAATATCTACAAGTAATGCACTTCCAAACTCTTTTTTTAAATTACTATTAATAAGATTATTAAGTGTGTTTTCAAATTCATCTGTGTCTTTTACTATTTTATCAAAATTTACAAAAATATCTTTTTTTACTATGAAATAGTTAAATTTTGAATTCAAGGAAAGTAAGTAATCAAAACTATCATGATAATATGAATAATTTTTCATATTATTTTTTGTGTAATATAAATAGAAAAATAATGTTGTGATAATTATTGTAAAAAAAAGTAAAAGCAGAGTAAAAGAATCTTTAGTTTTATTCATTTTTTCACTTTATAATTTCTAGTTTACCTGTTAAAGTTTTTAAAAATGCAATTATTTTTGAAATCTCATCATCACTAATTGGCCGACCTAATTGAACTAAAGCCATTGTTTTAACTGTTTCTTCCAAATCAAGATATCTTCCATCATGAAAATAAGGAGCAGTAAGTTCAATATTCCTTAAACTAGGTACTTTAAAATAATATTTATCATTTTTGTTTTTTGTAATATTAAATAATCCCAAATTATTACTATCAATATCAATTATGGCACCAAATTTATTGTAATGGTTTCCACCTATATTTATTCCATGATGACAAGAAATGCAGCCCTTATTTTTAAAAATTTCAAAGCCTTCTTTTTCATACTCACTTAAAACTGTTTCATCACCATTTAAATATTTATCAAATTTTGAATTTGGAGTGATAAGAGTTTTTTCAAACTCTGCAATTGCATTTGCAAGATTTTTTTTTGTAATACCATTATCATAGATTTTTAAAAATTCATCTTTATATTCAGAATTGTTCAATTGTGGCAAAAGTAAAGAGAAATCATGGGCCATCTCAATTGGATTTTCAATAGGGCCAAGGGCCTGTTCTTCTAAATTTTTTGCTCTTCCATCCCAAAATTGTCTGAAATTGAAAACTGCATTTAATACCGTTGGAGCATTAATATTACCCAAAGTTCCATCAACACCAATAGAATAAACAAGATTATCATCACCACCTTCATCTAAGTTATGGCAACTTGCACATGAAATTGTATTGTTGGAAGATAATCTTTTATCATTAAAAAGTTTTTTTCCTAATAAAGCTTTATTTAAATTATAATCGATTGATTTTGGAATAGGTATAATATTTGAAGAAAAAATAGAAGTATTTATAAATATTAAAAATATTAAAAAAAATTTCAAATTTAATACTCCTTTAAATTAATAAATACATTATTATAATAACATATGTTTAATAAAAAAGAATAATTATTTAATACTATTTAGTTTGACAAAGTTCGCAAATTCCATAAATTTGCATAGAATGGCTCGTTATTTTAAATTTATTCTTTTTAGCAATTCTATCTTGTCTTTTTTCAATTTCATCGTCCATGAACTCTACAATTTTACCACAGTTTGTACATATTAAATGATCATGATGTTCTTTTGTATTACTTTCGTATTTTTTTCCATCAGCACCAAAAGTAATTGAAGTTATAAGATTAACTTCTTCTAAAAAACCCAAAGCTCTATATACAGTTGCAATTCCAATATTAGAATCAGCTTTCTTTGTTTTTATTAAATTATATACTTCTTCAGCTGTCAAATGTCCATCAGCATGAATTAGAATATTTAAAACTATTTCTCTTTGCTCGGTATATTTCAACCCTTTTTGTTTAACAATTTTTCTTAACTCGTCGATAACTTCATCACTTTTTACCATTATATATAACCTTAATAAGTTCTAGTGGAATAATTATTGCAAAATATTAATCAATATTACTTAAAACTTGTCTCTAAATCACAAATTTTAGTTATATCAATAAATTTTTAATAATTATTATTAAAATCAATTCTTTACTTTAAGTTAAGATTCTGTAATATTTCATTGATAATCATTATCGTTAATAAAAAAGGTATATTATGCAATTAAGTGAATTAAAAAAAGGTGAGTGTGGAAAGATTATAATAATCAATTCAGATTCAGTATTAAAAGCAAGATTTAGTTCTTTTGGAATAACAAGAGGTGCGATGGTATATACAATACAACAAACCATGTCAAAAAATACAATAGAAATTAGAGTTAATAATACAAAAATAGCTTTAAGAATTTCAGAAGCGAAATTAATAGAGGTAGAAAAATCAGAATGCAAAATATAAACGAAAAAAAATTAATTAGAATTGCCTTAGTAGGACAACCAAATGTTGGTAAATCAATGCTCATCAATTCTATTTCAAATTCAAGACTAAAAGTTGGCAATTTTTCTGGTGTAACTGTTGAAAAAACACAAATCGAATTTGAATATCAAGACTATTTATTTAAAATTACTGACCTTCCTGGTTCTTATGCATTAAATGAATACACTATAGAAGAAAAAGTTACAAAAAAATATCTTGAAGAAGCACACTATGACATTATATTAAATGTTATTGATTCTACAAATTTAGAAAGAAACTTATATCTTACAAGTGAATTACTAGCTTTAGATAAAAAAATGGTAATTGCTTTAAATATGACTGATGAAGCTAATAAAGAAGGTATATCAATAGATGAAAAACAATTATCTAAAATTATAGGTAAGCCTTGTGTTAGAACATCTGCAAAAGAAAAATTTGGAATTGATGAATTAATTAAAGCACTTATTACTAAATATAAATCACCAAAATTTGAAACAAAGCTGATTTTTTCAGATGTTATTGAAGAAGAAATATCAAATATCAAATCACTTTTAAGAGAAAAAAGATATAAAAGTGACGTGCACTACAGA
This sequence comes from Arcobacter sp., assembly GCA_002869565.1. Lineage (GTDB taxonomy): Bacteria > Campylobacterota > Campylobacteria > Campylobacterales > Arcobacteraceae > Halarcobacter. The sequence continues at coordinate 27,823 of PKUJ01000019.1, read as the reverse complement.
GAAATTGCAATTAAACTATTAAAAGAAGATAAAAACACATTCCTTAAATTTCATGATGAACCAATTTGGATTGAACTACAACCTATTTTAAGCGAAGCCTTCGATCATATATATTTACATTTTGGAACAAAGAACTTGGATGATATTTTTGAAGATGAAAAATTTGCCTTTGCAAAAGGTATAGTTACGGAAACTGTTAAATATAAAACACAACTTGAAGTAAAATCAATTACTGAAAAAATTGATAATATATTAATTCATAAGTTTTTTGGATTACCTATTTTTCTATTTTTAATGTGGGGACTATTTCAAGTGACATTTGAACTTGGAAATATTCCAATGGATTTAATTGATGCATTTTTCGCAGCTTTAATTGACAAAACAAAAGAGGTGTTTGGTTATGGGGAATTAGGTTCAGTAATTGGAGATGGCGCAATTGCAGGAGTTGGTGCAGTAGTTTTATTTTTACCAAATATTGTAATACTATTCTTAGGAATTGCCCTGCTTGAAACTACAGGTTATATGAGTAGAGTTGCATTTTTGCTTGATGGATTTTTTCATAAATTTGGATTACATGGAAAATCATTTATTCCTCTGGTTACTGGATTTGGTTGTTCTGTTCCAGCTTACATGGCAGCAAGAACACTTAAAAATGATAGAGATAGACTCCTAACACTATTTATCATAGGATTTATGTCTTGTGGCGCTAGACTTCCTATTTATGTTCTATTTACAGGAGCTTTTTTCGCTCAAGACAATGCAGGAAATATTTTGTTTTACATATATATTGCAGGTGCCTTATTAGGATTAGTAGCAGCAAAAGTTCTAAAAATAACTGTATTTAAAAGTGAAGATGAACCTTTTGTTATGGAAATGCCTAAATATAGAATGCCCTCAACTAAACTTATCTGGCATACAGTATCAAATCAGGCATTAATGTACTTAAAAAAAGCAGGAACATATATTTTAGCTGCATCTATTTTAATTTGGGTTGCATCCAATTATCCAAAACATTTAGAATATGAAGAAGTAATGAATACAAAAATTGAAATGGCAACATCAGAAGAACAAAGATATGAATTACAAAGCCAAATTTCATTATATAACTTAGAAAATTCTTACTTAGGAAAAATTGGTAAATTTTCTGAACCTTTATTTTCGCCACTTGGATTTGATTGGAAAATGACAATTGCCTTAGAAACAGGACTTGCTGCTAAAGAAATTGTAGTTTCAACTCTTGGTATTTTGTATGGACTAGGAGATTCATTAGATGAAAGTAGTCAAGGACTTATGGAAAAAATTAGAAATAATATTCCATTTGCATCAGCAATGGCATTTATCGTATTTGTAATGATTTATCTTCCTTGCTTAGCTGCTTCCATGGTATTTGCAAGGGAAGCTGGTGGATGGAAATATTTAGTTTATCTATTTTTATTTACAACTTCAACCGCATGTGTATTATCGTTTATAACATATAATATTGTAAAAATTATAGTATAAGAGTTTAAAACTCTTATACTTTATTCAATTTCAAAAGTAGCTGAAGTTTCTACTTCACCATCAATTACTTTAAATTGCCAAATACCTTTTTCTCTTCCTTCTATATATCTAAAATCATAAATTGAACCATGACCTGCAGGGATAAGTAAAATTCTTTCTCTTGAAACTTCACCGTTTGGATCAATCCATTGAACATTTATATTTTTATCTTCTTCAATTCTTTCATGTTCATATTTACAAATTATAGAGTTTTCATCTTGTAGTATTAGGCAATCTACACTTATTTTTGGTTCTTCATCAATTATTTCTGAGAAACTAATTGATACTGTAAATAATAAAATATATATTAGTTTATTCATATTCTCTCACTTGTGTAAAAATGCTGGCAAATTATATCATAAAAGTAATTACTTCTTATACTTTTCCCAAATAGTCTCTTCTTCTAAACTTACTCTATTTTTTAAAATTTCAAAAGGCGTATAAGCTTCTTTATATCCCATAGAAAAATGGTCTTTTATCCAATATCCTAAATAAATATATGGTATATTTAACTCTTTTGCAATTTTAATTTGTGCCAAAATTGAAAATTTTCCTATTGATAAGTCTTCAAAATCATGATCATAAAAACAATAAATAGAAGATATTGAATTAGGCAACATATCAACTAATGCCACTCCAACTAATTTTTTATCTTTAACATATAAGAATTCTTTTGTAAACTCATCTTTTCCTTGAACATAAGATCTATCATATTCAGAAGGTTCAATAGGAGAATAATTCCAATCTTTCTTTTGACTCATATGGTAATGATATTTGTCATATAATCTTAAGTGGTCTAAAGTTAAAGTTGGAGCTTGAATATAAAGTTTTATATCTAAATTTTTTTTAAAAACTCTTTTTTCAGAACGAGAAAATTTGTAATTTTTAACGTCAATTCTCATTGAGATACATTTTGTACAACCTTTACACTCTGGAACAAAGTGCATTTTACCAAAACGTCGCCACCCATGTTCAAGCATGTTTTGGTAATCTTCTTTTGTACATTTATGAATATATCTATATCTGATATCAGATCTCTCTTCATTAAAATAAGAGCAATCTCTATCTTCTTCTAAAAATTCCACATCATGTTCTAAAATATGCATAATTATTCGTTTATTTTTTCTTTTATCTCTTTTGCAACATTGCAAATATTCTTAATTTTTTCATCATTAGAAAGACTTTCATCAATAAGATGTTTTACAAAAGCACTTCCAACAATTACACCATCAACACCTTTTGCTCTATCTTTACAAGTTTTTTCATCAACTCCAAAACCTATATAAAGGGGAGTATCTGAATATTTTTTAACTGTATCGATAATAGAAGTCAAATCTTCACTTTCTCCACTACCTGTAATTCCAGCGTAAGCAACCATATAAATAAATTTTTGGGCATTAGAAACTACTTGTTTAATTCTATTTTCTGAATGCGTTGGTGCAACAAATGATATATTAGCTTTATTGTATTTTTGAAATAAAGGTTCTAATAATTTAGCTTCTTCATTTGGAACATCTGGGATAATCATTCCTTTTACACCATATTCTTCTGCTTTTTGCAAGAAATTTTCAATTCCATAATGATAAAAAGGATTCATATAACCCATCCATAACATATCCATTTGTGGTGCAATTTGAGAGCTTACTTCAAATAAATCTTTTAATTTAAATCCATTTGCAAGTGCAACTTGATTCGCTTTTTCAATTACCGGACCATCAGCAACAGGGTCAGAAAAAGGAACTCCAAGTTCTAAAGTATCAACTCCAGATTCTTTCATACTTAATGCTAAATCCACACAAAAACTGTTATCTGGGATAGATGATGTAATATAACCAACTAATTTTTTCAAAATAAAATCCTATAATATATTTAATAAAGTGATTATTTTAGCGAATTTTATCTTGAATAGATATGAGTATCTTGTCTAGATCTTATCTTTAATGTAATTTAAAGTCAAAAATAAAAAGGATAATTTAGATACAATATCCATTAAAATTAATAAATTATTAGGACCCAAACGTGAGTATAATTAAAAATGATTTTGAAAAAATGAATATTACAAAAATTAAAAAATCTAAAAACAATAAAAAATTAACAATGATTACAGCATATGATGCACTTTTTGCAAAACTCTTCGAAGAAGTTGCAGATATGATTTTAGTTGGGGACAGCTTGAATATGAGTTTTGCAGGAAAACCAGATACTTTATCCGCAACTTTAGATCAAATGATTTATCACACAAATGCAGTTTGTACTGGGGCACCTAAAGCTTTCACTATTTTAGATATGCCCTTTGGAACTTATATTAATAAAGATGAAGCACTTACAAATGCAATCAAAGTCTATCAACAAACTAATGCAGCTGCCATTAAAATTGAAGGTGGAGAAGATAGAGCAGATATAGTTGAACACCTAACCTCGAACTCTATTGCAGTTATGGGACACATTGGATTAATGCCACAATACGTAAGAAGCGAAGGTGGATATAAAGTGAGAGGAAAAACACCTGAAGACACTGAACAATTAATAAAAGACGCTATTGCAATAGAAAGAGCTGGTGCCTTTTCAATTGTAATAGAAGGTGTTATGAGTGATACAGCTAAAAAAATCACAGAAGCAGTTTCAATTCCAACAATAGGAATTGGAGCAGGAAATGTAACTGATGGACAAGTTCTTGTTTGGTCTGACATGTTGGGATTCTTTGAAGATTTTAAACCAAAATTTGTAAGACACTATATGAATGGAGCAGAACTAGTAAAAGAGTCTGTAAATCAATATAGAAGTGATGTGCAAGATGCTTCTTTTCCTGCAAAAGAGGAAGAGTACTAATATGTATAAATCTAAAGTGGAGCTCTAAAATGGAGAGAGTTGTTGAAGTAGAACAAATATCATTTGAAGAAGATAATGCTGAAGTAAGTCTACGTCCCTCTTCTTGGGATGATTATATTGGTCAGGAAAAAATAAAGAAAAACTTAAAAGTTTTTATTGAAGCATCTAGAAAAAGAGCTGAAGCACTAGACCATATTCTTTTTTATGGACCTCCAGGGCTTGGTAAAACCACAATTTCATATTTAATTTCTAATGAAATGAATACAAATATTAAAATTACAGCTGGTCCAATGATTGAAAAATCTGGAGACTTAGCAGCTATTCTAACAAACCTTGAAGAAGGAGATATTCTCTTTATTGATGAAATTCATAGACTTTCTCCTGCTGTTGAAGAGATTTTATACCCTGCTATGGAAGATTATAGACTTGATATTATCATAGGCTCAGGACCTGCTGCACAGACAGTAAAGATAGATCTTCCAAGGTTTACCTTAATTGGTGCAACAACAAGAGCTGGTATGCTTTCAAATCCTTTAAGAGAGAGATTTGGGATGCATTTTAGAATGCAATTTTATAATCATGAAGAACTTGCAAAAATTATTCAAATAGCTTCTTCAAAACTAAATAAATATTGTGAAGACGATGGAGCAGTTGAAATTTCTAGAAGAAGTAGAGGAACTCCAAGAGTTGCATTAAGACTTCTTAGGCGAGTAAGAGATTTTGCTGAAGTAGCAAATGAAGACATTATTCAAATTGATAGATGTAAATTTGCACTTGATGAACTAGGAGTAAACGAAAGTGGCTTTGATGAAATGGATATAAATCTCCTTGAACTTTTAGTTTCAAATAGAGGTAAACCAATGGGACTTTCAACTATGGCTGCTGCTCTTAGTGAAGATGAAGGAACTATTGAAGATGCAATTGAACCATATCTTCTTGCAAATGGGTACATAGAAAGAACAGCTAGAGGAAGAGTAGCAAGTATAAAAACATATGAAATGTTTAGGTTATCATACCCAGGAAGTGAAAAACTGGATGAAGAAGGAACTCTATTTTGAAACCTCAATATTTTTTAATTGGACTAACCATCGTAACAATATTTTTTATGTTTGAACTTTTTAGTCCATTTTTAAAACCAATGATTGTTGCCCTACTTTTAGCAGTAGCAACAAATTCTTTAAATATTTATTTGAAAAGACATATTCCTAATTCATTTATATTATCAAGTTTAATGACTATACTTTTAACAGCAATTTTCTTTGTGCCTGTTTTATATTGTATTTTTTCATTTGCTAGTTTAATTAATAAAATTGACCAACAAGCTTTAATAAAAATATATGAAGTAACTCTTCAATGGGTTCAAAATATGCCAGATGATTTTATTTTTATAAAAGACCAATTAAATACTATTTTACAAAAAGTTGATATTCCTGAATTTATTCAAAAACTATTTTCAATAGGAGCATTTTTAGGTAAAAACTCTGCAAAATTTATTATCGATATGGTAATGATTTTAATATTTTATTTTTTCTTTAATTTTTATGCAACAAATTTATCTCATTATTTCAAAGATGCTTTACCACTTAAAAGAGAAGATTCAAATGCACTATTTTATGAATCATCAAATGTAATGAGTGTTGTTTTATACTCTATTCTAGCCACTGCTGTTTTAGAAGGTTTTCTCTTTGGATTCTTTATTAGTTTCTTCGGATATGATGGAATATTACTTGGAGTTTTATATGGATTTGCTTCACTTATCCCTGTGGTAGGAGGTCTTATTATGTGGCTTCCTATTGCAATTTATGAAATGTTTGCTGGAAGTACGGGGAATGCAATTATTATTATTGTTTATTCTATTGTCGTTATTTCCATAATTGCAGATACTTTTATTAAACCAGTTATTATAAAATATATTAATCAAAAAGTTGTAAAAACTCCAACTGATGTAAATGAATTACTTATATTCTTTGCTATTGTTGCGGGACTTTCTACCTTTGGCTTTTGGGGGATGATTATTGGTCCTGCAATGGTTACATTCTTTATCTCACTTATTCAACTTTTAAAAAAGTTTAGTGATGATTTTTATAGTATTGAACAAAGTATAGAAAATAGTAAATAACTATTTTCTATATTGAAATTTAATTCTCTTCTCCTGAAATAATTTCACCTTGGAAAGTAATAATTCCATAATCTAAATTTGAAACTGATTTAAATCCCATATCTAACATCATTCTTTGACAATATGCACTTCTACTACCACTATGACAATAAACTACTACCGGAGTTGATTTTTTATCCATAATTCTTTCTAATGCTTGATAAAATGCAGTTGTAGGAATTAGATAATCTGTTCCTTTTATTCTAGCACCAACCCATTCCATCCACTCTCTTGTATCTACCAAATTAAAGTATACAAAACCTAATTCTCTAGCTTCAAGTAATGATTCAACTTCATGCGCAGATATTTGTTCTTTTTTTAAAATCTCTTCACACTCTTCTTTTGTCACACCTTTTGAATGTACTACAGTGTCAACTTCATGACTTACTTCTTCTATTGATTTTGCATACTCTTTCGTACAAAATATCCCACAATGACAATGGCCAGTTGAAGGAATCTCCATTTCTAATGCAGGAGTACATGGACAAAGTCTATTTTCAGCTGAATCTTTCTCCTCTTGTGTTTCACCTATAACCATAAAGCAAGGACAATATCTTCTATCATATATAAGTTTATTTCTAGTTAGTCCCATTTGAATTGACTCATTTACATCCAATTCAGGATTATAAACAAATCCATGTTCTTCACATACTTTATCTGTAAACTGTTTTGTTAATTCAAATTGTATTTGAAACTCTTCACTCTCTATATCTATCTTTTTTATCATAAGCTATCCTAATAATTTAAAGTCGTAAAATAGCATAACTTTTATTAAAGAAAAAAGTTAAATAATATATAGTTTTAGAATAAGAGTTTCTTTTAAAAAGTTTTGGGATTTTCAACTGAAATTTTTACAAGATTAAGAAAAACTTCTCTTGGAATCTTTTTAGCTCCTAAAGATGCTAAATGAAGAGTTGGTATTTGGCAATCAATAAATTTGAAACCATTTAATTTTAATCTTTCAACTAAATAATATAAAGCTACTTTTGAAGCATCACTTTTTTTTGCAAACATAGATTAACCACAAAAAATATTTCCTATATTTATTCCATATCCACCACCAACTAGCTTACCATCACAATATGCTTCAAATGAGTTTGCAAAACCCATTTCATGCAATTTCTCGTAAGCGTCAATAATTTCAGGAAGAATCCATGTTCCATCTTGCCCATCTCTTGGTATTTGAGAACATTCAATTAATACTTGTCTAAAGTTTGTATCAAATTTTATTTCAAAAATATTTTTACTTATAGTTTTTTGTAATGATTTAGATACTTTAAATTCATATAAATCTAATATAAATCTAGGATTTGGACTCCACCATAAAATTGGATCAGTTTTATTATACCAGGGAAATATTCCTTTTGTATAAGCTGTAATAAGTCGAGTAGGAGATAAATCACCTCCATATGCTAATATTCCTATATCATTTGCATAAAAGGGATCAGGGAAAGAGTATGAGAATTTATCAAGAGGTAGTATATTCAAATTTATATTTATAAATAAAGGGGTTATTCCCCCCCCTTTATATTAAAATGAAGCTATATATGCACCTAGGGCATCAATCTCTTCATCACTTAAGTTAACTACTTGACTTTTCATTACGCCTTTCATAACTCCACCATAAGAACCATCTTTGTAACCTTTTAAAGCAGTTGCAACTTTTGCTGCATCCCAACCTTTAATTACTTGTGATTTTCCTAAAGCTGGTTTTTCAGCATTTGCACCATGACATCCAGCACATTTTAAATATAGACCTTTACCTTTTTCAGCAAGACCTGCAGTATCCGATGTTGCTTCTGTTTTAGTAGCAACAATTGTATTTAGACTCTCTTCAATTTTATCTTTAGTTTCAACAGCTTTCTCTGCCATTACTTTAGTAACTTCTTCTGTTGTAGCAACAACTTTTTCACTTACACTTTTTACAGCATCAGTTCCAAGTGCAGCAACTTTTTTAGACTCTTCTGCAATTTTCGTTGCTACTTCACTAGTTGATTCTTTTACTTGATCAACTAACTTAGCTTCAGGAGTTTTAGTTTCAACAACTGGTGTTTCTACTTTTTTAACTTCTTCAACTTTAACCTCTGCTACAACTGGTTTTGATTCAGCTACCTTCTTGTCTTCACCACATCCAGTTAATAATGCAATTGCAACAACCGAACTTAATAAAATTTTTCTCATCTAACTTCCTTGAATAAAATAATTGCGATTTTTACTTTTTTTTGCTTAAAAAGTAATAAAGTTAATATCTTAGTATAAAATAGTGAATTATTTGTGTTTTAGTCTTCTAATGGACTATAAACAAAAGTAAACTCTTCTTTTACAAAATCAATCTTAACATTTCCACCTTTTTTTAATTTTCCAAATAAAATTTCATCTGTTAAAACATTTTTAATTTTATCTGAAATAACACGAGCAAGTGGTCTAGCACCCATAGCTTTATCATAACCTAAATTTGCTAACTCTTTTTTAGCTCTTACAGTTATAGCAATAGCAATTTTCTTACTTTCAAGTTGTTTTTCTAAATCTTCAACAAATTTACCAGCAACTTTTGCAACAATATCGATACTTAAAGAATCAAAACTAACCATTGCATCTAGTCTATTTCTAAATTCTGGCGCAAAGAATTTATTAACTGCTTTATTTTCATTTAAAGAGTCATCTTTAGCAAACCCCATAACATTTGCTTCACTAGCTCCAAGATTTGAAGTCATAATTAAAACTACATTTTGAAAATCTGCTTTATTTCCACTATTATCAGTAAGTTCTGCATTATCCATTACTTGAAGTAAAATTGACATTAAATCAGGATGTGCTTTTTCAACCTCATCAAGAAGTAAAACACAATGAGGGTGTTTTCTAATGGCTTCGGTTAATAATCCACCATTTTCAAACCCAACATATCCAGCAGGAGCACCAATAAGTCTTGAAATTGTATGAGCTTCCATATATTCACTCATATCAAATCTCTCAAAATGAATTCCTAATTGATTTGATAACTCTTTTGCAACTTCTGTTTTACCAACTCCTGTAGGACCTGTAAAAAGAAAACTTCCAATTGGTTTTTTATCAATATTAAGTCCAGCCTTATTTCTTTTAATAGATTGAACAATAGTTGAAATAGCACCATTTTGACCAAATACTCTTTTTTGCATATTTTTTTCAAGATTTTTAAGTAATGAAATATCTGATTTAGTTGTCGATTTTGAAGGAATATGAGCCATTTTAGCAACTGTATCTTCAATATCTTTTTGAGTAACTTTTATATTTTTTTTATTCAAAGTAGCATACTCAATTTTTTTAGCAGCTCCAACCTCATCAATTACATCAATTGCACTATCAGGTAAAAATCTATCACTAATATATTTTTTACTGAGTTCTACTGCAACTTCAATTGCATTTTTATTATATTGTACACCATGAAACTCTTCATATTTAGATTTTAAACCTTCTAAAATTGTAACAGCATCTTCTTGTGATGGTTCATCTATATCAACTTTTGCAAATCTTCTAGAAAGTGCTTTATCTTTTGAAAAATCATTTCTAAATTCTGCAAATGTCGTTGCTCCAATACATCTTAACTTTCCATTTGCAAGCATTGGTTTTAGGATATTAGAAGCATCCATTGCACTTCCACTTACGCTTCCTGCACCAACAATAGTATGAATTTCATCAATAAATAAAATAGAATTAGGAATTTTAACAATCTCTTTTAAAAGTGCTTTTAATTTCTTTTCAAAATCACCTCTATATTTTGTTCCCGCTAACATAGATCCCATATCTAAAGAGTATATTTTTGCATTTTCTAAAAATTCAGGAACTCTTTTATTTGCAATTTCTAAAGCTAAACCTTCAGCAATTGCAGTTTTACCAACACCTGGTTCACCAACCAATATTGGATTATTCTTTTTTCTTCTACTTAATATTTGTACAACTCTACTAATCTCATCTAATCGTCCAATAACAGGATCAATTTCACCTTCAAGTGCCAAAGCAACAAGTTCAGTCGAATTTTTATCTAAGACTTTATTTTCAGAAGAATCATCTTTAGAATCATTTTCTATTTCATCTGCATCATCTTCTTCTCTATGAGAGATTTCTTCTAAAATATCTACTTTCTCTACGCCAGCAGATCTTAGTAAAAATGTTGCATATGATTTTTCATCTCTTAAAATAGCAACAAACATATCTTCAACAGAAGCATTTCTTCTTCCACTAGTCTGAGTATGAGCAACCATATTCTCAATTGTTGAAGTTAATGTTATAGTCTCCATTGGCTCATCTTCAATATCTGGCGGATATACCGGAGTATTTTCATCAATATGTTTTTTAACTTCATTGAACATTTTATTCTGATCTAATCCTAGATCAACAAATAAATTTTCAATTACTTCATCATGAATAAGCATTAAAAATATATGTTCAATTGTTAAATATTCATGTCTACTTTTCTTTGCATAGCCTACAGCTTGTGCAAATATATTTCTTAGCTCTTTACTTATCATTTTCTATTCTTCTTCCATTACAGCTTTTAAAGGGAATCCCTTCTCTCTAGCTAGTGTTTTAACTTGTGCAACTTTTGTAGAAGCAATTTCGTGGGTATAAATTCCACATACATCTTTTCCATTATTATGTATATTCAACATAATCTGAGTTGCTTGATCTGCTGTTTTTCTAAAAACTTTCGTTAAAACATCTATTACGAAATCCATAGTTGAATAATCATCATTTAACAATAATACCTTGTATTTTTTTGGTTCAACTACTTCTAAATCACTATCTAATTCTATTTCTAATTCGTTAGCCACTATATACCTTTTAAATTATTGTTGAGTATATTATAACAAAAAACCACTTATCTTGGTAAAAGATTTTGTTTATTAAATATATTAAAGAATTTTTTAGATTTTGATATAATATCATTTCCAAAAAAGAGAGAAAATGAAAACATTATTTATAACAGCGACTAATACAGATGTAGGTAAAACTTACGCAAGTGAAAAATTTCTAAAATATTATTCAAAAAAAGGTCTAAAAGTTGGCTATTTTAAACCTCTTGAAACAGGTGTTGTAACTTTACCCATTGATGGAAATAAAATGTTAAATTTAGTAAAAAAACTAAATCCTGATTTTAATGTTTCAATAGAAGATGTTGTTCCTTACCAATTTATACTTCCTGCCGCACCTTATGTGGCAAAAGGTAAAACTACAATTGATATAAATTTTTTAAAAGAGAAAAAAAAATACTTAGAATCTTTATGCGATATATTAATTATTGAAGGTGCCGGAGGACTTATGGTTCCTATTGAAGAAAACTTTTTTATAATTGATTTAATAAAAGAGTTCGAAACAAAAGCTATATTAATAACTCCCTCAAAACTTGGCTGTATAAATGATATCTTGTTATCACAAGAAGCACTTAAAAATAGAAATATTGATTTTGATTGGTATATCAATTTATACGAAGATAAAGATGAATTTAATAAAGTTTCAAAACCATTTTTAAAAGATTATTTTAAAGAATTAAAATTTTTAGATGACTTGAATTAGATTTTAAATTCTAATTCAGCCTCTTTTGCTTTTGCAATACCAATCATAGTTAAAGAATCATCAGAAACTAAATTCTCTTTTTTCAACTCTTTTAAATATTTTTTACCCTCTTTTAATGAAAATACTTTTGTATTATCCATTTTTTTTACAACATCAATTAGAGTTTCATCATCCTCTTTTTTCAAAATTGCTAATAATAAAACTTTTTTATTTATATCCAATCTTTAATCCTTTTGTAATATATTGCTACAACAAAAAATGCACATCCTATTATAATAGTTATTAGCTCTAAAGAGATTAAATCTGCCATAATTCCAATAAAAAAAGTTGTAATTACGTTTGAAAGCATAAAAATCATATCATTGTATGAAATAACCCTTCCTAAGTATTTTTGCTCAACTTTCTCTTGAAGTAAAGCATAAGTATAAGACCAAATGGTTGTTGTAGTAAAACCTGTGAAAAAAACAGCTATTAATGCAATATAAAAATTAAACTGTAATAATCCCCAAGCTATAATTGCCAAGCCTTGAAAAATAAATATTAAAGATAGAGTATCTTTATTAACTTTGTTTGTAATAAATAAAGGCCCCACCATCAAAGCAAGAGCTCTCACGGCATTTGTAATACCAATTGATAAAGGAACTGCAATAACATATTTATACTCATTTTTTGCCAATAATGTGACAAGAGTGTCAAATGAAGTAAGTCCAACAGAAGAATGAAGTAAAATTAAATGCAATACAACTTTGTTGTTTTTTAAATAAATAAATCCATCTTTTATCATTGATGATATTTTTTCTTTTGTATGAATAATGTCAACTTTGAATTCAATATTTAAAAATAGGATAATTGCACTTATAAAAAATAAGGCATCAATTATAATAGCAGTTTTTACACCATACAAATTTACAATTATTCCACTTGCCGCCATTCCTGCAGCATAAGTAAAAGACCAAATAATTGAGTGTATTTCATTTGCTTTTTGTAAGGCTCTTCCTGATACAAGTTTTGGTAAAAGTGACATTTCAGTTGAGAAGAACATAGAAGCACTTCCCATTCTAATAAAAATAAAAATCATTAAAAGCCAAAGTTCACTCTTATCATCAATAGTAAGAAGTAACAAAGTCATAATTAGTTCTATAAAAAGAAGTGTTAGCATTAAAGATTTTATTCTAAATCTATCAATTATAGCCCCAGATAAAGGAGCAATAACAATTGCAGGGATTAAATGCATTGCAGTTACCAGTGAAATTGCAAAAGCAGTTGAACCAAAATTTACAAGCATAGTATAAATAGCAACATTTGAAAACCAAGCTCCAAAATACGCTACAAATTGAAGAATAGATAATTTTCTTACAATTGGATAATTAACTAATAAATTACGATAATTCAATAGTTACTAAGACCTCTTGGAACATTGCAGAATCTGATTCTTCATCTTTTTTTTCTGTTGTTAAATAATTTGCATTTCTATTTCCTGCATAACAAAATAGACAATTTTCTTTTATATCTTTATTTATAGTTACTAGAAATTTTGCTTCACCGTATTGTGAGCGTACAAGGACTTCATCTTCATTTTTAAAGCCAGTATTTGGATGCAAATGAATAGTATTATCAGAATTAAATTGTGAATTTAAATTATCTTTTCTTTTTCCAGTTATAAAATAAAATTCATTTTCTTCTTTTGATTCATATAAATTTTCAATTTCTAACTCTTCTATAAACTCTAATGTCTCAATTTTATAAGCATCTTCTACATTTTTTTCTACATAATAGTTTAAAATTTTATCTTCATCTTCAAGCTTTTCAAAAGAAAATGCATCGTTTAAATATTGTGTTAATTCATACTCCGTTATAGTATTTTCATTTTTTTCTTTTACTGCATTAGAAATAGCTTTAAATTCATGTCCATAGGATAATCTTAAATCTTTTTTAGTCAAAAAGTTTGATGATGGAATTATTAAATCTGCATATTCAGAAGTTTCATTTAAAACTGTTCCAAAAAAGACTACAAAACTATTTTTCAAGCCTTCAATAACTCTTTTTGTATTTGGAGCACTAACAGCAGGATTTCCACCTTGAATAAAAACTAAATCATAAGAAGAGAAATCAACTTCTGGTAAAGTAACTCTTTTCTTAGGACTTACTTTAAATTGATTTTCATATCCATAAGATGAATCTGATAAATACCACAATCCACCAGCTTCTTTATTATGTATTCCAATATATCCGGCAAAAGAGTCAATTGCCCTAACTATTTGAGCACCTTCATAATATTTTTGAACTCCTAAACCTAACATAATAGATACTTTCTTATCTTTTATAATCTCAAAAAACCTAGTAACTTCACTAAGAGAAACACCCGTTGTAGCTTCATAAGAAACGACAGGTCTCCCTTTTGCTAAATCAAAAAACCAATCTGCACCTTGAGCATGATTTTTTATAAACTCTTCATCTTCAACATCTTCCATATACGCAAATCTAGTTAATAAAAGTGCAAGTTCATGGTCAGTTTTTGGATTTAATTGCATATGAAGTTCAGATTTTTTTGCAATTGGAGTTGAAATTGGATCAATAGTTATAAATGTTTTATCTTTAACAAGATTGTACATATGAGGAGATGTTACAGAAAAATTTCTACCCCAAACAATAATTACATCAGAATTAATAAGATTTTCAATAGGAGGATTAACGCAAGAACCTCTACCTTGAGTAAGTCCTTCTCCTCCACCTCCATCACAAAGACTACCTTTTGTAAGAGTTGCACCATATTCACTAAAAAAGGTTTTAGGACTACTTTGCATAACACCTAAGTTTCCACTACCTTTATAATATAAAGTTTTTGAAGGTTCTGTATTTTTAAGTTTTTCTACTAGAATATTTAAAGAAGTAGATAAAGGTATTTTTTCATTATTTAAATAGGATTCATTTAAAAAGTTTTCATTTAATAAATGCGCAAAGTTTACACATAATTTTCCATTTGTAACAGGATGTTCTTTACTCCCTTTACATTTATCATTTTCATATACAGCTTCACAGGCATCAAAGCAATCTAAAGGACAAGCTACACTATTTTTATTTAAACTCAATTTTTATCAACCTTGAAAAAGTTTTTGGATTGTCTATTATAATCTCTGTTTTATAAGAAGATATATGTTTTGAATCAGCTACATTATAAATTTTATCTATTTTTAAATCAGTTTTTTCATCATTAAGATAAATGGTTTTATCTTTTAGCTTATCAACATCCGCAATAGGAATATAAATTTCTAATTTACCTTTACTTAAATCTTTTGATTCATAAAGTAGAGTTCCAGGATTTACATAATCACCTTTTTTTACAGCAATATTATAAATATAATTACTCTTTTCGATTAACTTTTTATTTTTAATACTATTTTTTAAATTTGCTATTTTAATCATAATATCAGCTTTAGAAGTTTTTAAATTAATCACTTTTAACTTTTGATTATCTTTTTCAAAACCTGATTTTGAAGATACTTTTAAAAGTCTATTATAATTTTTCTCTTCAATTTTCATCATACTATTGATTGCTTTTAATTTGTTATTAGACTGTTCTAAATCAATTCTATCCACATATGAATCTATCTCAATAACTTTTGTATTATTTGACTTAAGACCTTCGATTTTATCATTTGAATAGATAACTTTACCACTAACTGATGATTTAACTTGAAAACTTTCTATAGGTTCTAACTTAGCATAAAACTCATATGCAAAACTTGAACTTATGAAAAATAAAATTACTAATAAATATCTCATAATCTAACCTCTTAAATTTTTATTTCTTTTAACAATTCAACAATCTCTTTTTTTAAGACTTTAAAATCTTTTTCACTTTCACATTGAATTATTAGCTCATCTAAATTTGAATTTGATTTAATAAAAGGAACTAACACCTTCATCATATCTTTCTTGTTCTTAGCACCCTTAACTAGCTTAATTAAAGGGGTGTCTTTTTTTGTTTTTTTAGTAGATTGAAGTCTAACATACATATATAAACCAATTATTAATAATGCAGAAACTAGTCCTAAAATAAAAAATATTATCTTATCTTCTAAAGAGCTTTTCTTTTGAACAAGAACTTCTTTTTTTGTCTCAATAATCTCTTTTGGTTTTTCTAAAACAACCTTTTTTGAAACTTGATTTTCAACCTCAATTTTAAAAGGTTTAGTTTTTTTAACTACAATTTTTTTATCTTTTTTATTAAAATATTTAAAAGTGATACTTGGTATTTCTAAAGAATTACTTGGAATGATTGAATAAACTTTTGTATAAGTTCCTTCATATCCATTTTTAGAATACTTCGTTTTTATCTCTGGTTTATTATCATATATAGTTGCATTTGGTATATCTAATTTTATATCCTGAATATCATCAAAATTCCCAATACCAGTTATATTTAATTTAAAGGATATTGACTCACCTTGTTTGATTTTTGTTTTATCTACACTGGCTTTAATATCAAAATCACCAATTAAATTAATATTCTCTGGAAGTTTTTTTACATCAAATTTTAATTGATTTGAATAAATTTTTTTAAGTTTTGGTGCAGCAGTAAAAAATCCAACCCCTCCACTCCTACTTGTATCCATCATCTGAACATCAACTCTTAAAGGTTCAATTGTTAACTCTCCACTTTTTTGAGGAAAAAGTAAAAACTCTAATTCTTGAACAACGTATCCATTCTCTTCATATCTTTTACTTGAATTATCAACTTTTTTATACCAAAAATTTTCAAACTGAGGTTGCTCAAAACCTAAATTTGTAATTTGTAAACCATTTTTATATTTAAAAATAAGTTTAACTTGAAGTTCTTCTCCCACATAAAGAGAATTTTTGGAAGGAATTAAAGTTAAATCAAAATCATTTGACGAAGTTTTAACAACTTTTTTAGCAACAATTTTTTTAGCTTCACTTTGCACTTCTTGATCATCTATTTTAAAAGTAAAAATAGGAATAGTAAAATCAGAATTTGGAACTATTCTATATTTTTTAGTTAGTTTCTCATCATAATTTCCATTTATGATTTGTAATGACCTAGAAGTTCCTAAACCTTCAACAATATAGCCATCAATTTTTTCAATTTTTGGAAATTGAACAGAACTACCGACAGCTTCAAATTCAAAGACAAAAGCTTCACCTTTTATAAATGAGTTAGCTGAATGTAAAGTTACATTTGCTAAAAGTGATATATTCAAAAAAATTAAAATTAAAAAAAATCTAAACTGTTTCATCAAAATTCTAAAGTACCTTCAATTGCAAAATTTGCTTTGGAATCAAGTTCTGCATGGGATAAAACTGCAACTTGTAATCCAAATTTTTCATATATTTCTGAAACCCTTTTTCTCAAAAGTGGGTCAACAACCATCGCAACTTTTCCAAAACCTTTTGATTCAACTAATTCTAACAACTGTTTAGTTTTTGTGACTAAATTATTAATCTCTGCAATAGATAACATAAGTTTAGAAACCCCATGCTGTTCTTGTAATTTTCCAATAAATTGTTGTTCTATTTCTGGTTTAATAGTAATAATATGAAGTGTATTATCACTATCTTTAAATCTATCTGTAATAAGTCTATATAATTTACTTCTTACATGCTCAAGTAAAATATCTGGAGCTTTAGTAAACTCAGCTATGTCTGCAATTGCTTCAACAATTGTAAGCATATCCACAATTGGGATTTTTTCATGTAAAAGATCTTTACAAACTTTTAATAAAGATCCATAAGAAGTAACTTTCATAGCTTCATCAACAACAATAGGGAAATCTTTTTTAAGCCCTTCAACTATATCTACAATATCTTGTCTTGTAATAATATCTTCAGCATGTCTTTTAATTATTTCAGAAATATGAGTTGAAATAATTGTTGGGGCATCAACTACTGTGAAGCCTTTCATTAATGCATCTTCTTTTTGCTCTTCATCAATCCAAGTTGAATCAAGATTAAATACAGGTTCCTTTACATGTAACCCTTTAAGTTTGTCATTTCCTACTCCTCCCATTGCAAGAAGCTTATTTATCTCTACTTTTCCTTTTACTAAAGGAATTCTTTTTAAATAAAGTTGATATTCATTAGGAGGTAAATTTGCATCATCTGAAATTCTAATTTGAGGAATTACAAATCCTAATTCACTAGCAATAGTTTTTCTAATAGCTTTAATTTTATCAAGTAATTCTGAATCACCTTGAACAAGTTGCAAAAGTCTAATACCAAGTTTCAGCTCAAGAACTTCGAGCTTCATAATATTTTCCATAACTTGTTTTTCATTTGGTGCAGTAGCTGCTTGTTTTTTCTTCTCTTTTAAACTTTGAATATCATCACTAGCATCTATAGATGATTTTTTATCTGCTGGTTTCATGAACCTTGTAATTATATTGTCTCTATTTTCATCAACCATATAAATTGAATAACCAATGAAAACCATTAATAGTCCCATTATTACAAGAATTCCTGTTGGAAAACCTGGAACCATTCCAAAAAGTATCATTCCCATTCCAACTAATATTAATGATTTAGAATCTTTAATTAATTGAGATATTGCATTACTTGCAAATTTTTCTTCATCCATATTTGATCTAGTAATTATAATTGCAGTAGCAGTTGATAAGATAAGTGCAGGTATTTGAGCAACAAGACCATCACCAATTGTTAAAATTGTATAGATCTCACCACTTTGTGAAACTGTCATATCATGTTGAAATAATCCAATTAATAATCCACCAATTAAATTAACAAGTGTAATAATAATACCTGCAACAGCATCACCTTTTACAAATTTAGAAGACCCGTCCATTGCTCCATAAAAGTTTGCTTCAGATATTAGCTCTTTTCTTCTTACTTGTGCTTGTTGATCATCAATAAATCCAGCATTTAAATCTGCATCAATTGCCATTTGTTTTCCAGGCATAGAATCAAGTGTAAATCTTGCAGTAACTTCAGCAACCCTTGTAGCACCTTTTGTTACAACCATAAAGTTAATAAGTACAAGTATAATAAATACAATGATACCAATAACCATATTTCCACCAACAACGAAATCACCAAAAGCAGCAATTATTGAACTAACTGCGTCAGGGCCATTATGTCCTTCACTCAAAATAGATCTAGTTGTTGCTATATTTAAAGACAATCTAAAAAGTGCCAAGATAAGAATTATAGTAGGGAACGTTGTTAAATCAGCTGGTTTTTGAATATAAAGTGAAATAAGTAAGATTAGTAAAGATAAAGATAAGGAGATAATCAAAAAGAAATCTAGTGCACCCTTTGGTAAAGGGATAATAATAATTGTCAATATTGCAACAAATATTGCAACAACAAATAAATCTTTTGAAAAAAACCTTCTTAAATTCATCTAATACTAATAAATTTTATCTAATAAAATTAACTAACGATAACTCGTTCATTTTGTTAATTGTCGAATATAATGCCGTATATGTAAGCTCTAATGCTTTTGCCTCTACTGCAACTTTAGATAAATCTGCAGCTCCAATCTCTTGTGATAAAATATTATATTGAGTAAGTTTTGCACTAACTCTTTCATATGATATTTCAAACACTTTATTTCTTGCACCAAGTTTTGCATGGCCTAAATTCATTCTGTCATAATCTTCTGAAATGCTAGTAAGTCCAGATTCCAATACCGCTTTTGCTTCAGTATCAGAAATAGAAGTACCAGATGAATCAACTTTTTTTAATGCATTAATAATATTATCTAAAGTTTCAAATACACTATATCTAGTTTCAAATTTTGAACCGGTAGTAGAGGGAGTATCAATTGACAAATTACCTTCTGCATTTTGATTGATTTTCACAAATGTAGCAGTCTGATTACCACTAGAATCTAACATCACTAAATCATTTGCTTTTAAATATTCAATTCCATCAGAAGGAGATAAATTTACAGCATACCCAGGACCTCCTCCTGTCAGAGGTATTGTATTACCTGAAATATCAACCAATTGAGGAACTGACTCATCTAAATCCCAATAAGTACCATTATTATCTATAAGATCATACGTATTGTTAAATGCAAGAGGAGTCCCAATGACAGCAACCCAATCATTTTTTAATTCCCACTCATTCCCATCTTGGTCATAAATTCTCTCATCTAAAGAAAATTCTAGAGATTCCCCAGCATTAGCAACTGTACTATTGTCAAATGTCTCTCGACCTGTAACTCCTCTATCTCGATAAGAACCCTCTTCAACAGCAATCTTTCTAAGTTCATTAGCACCCATATATTTTACAGAACCTGTAGCATCCATAACAAATGGCTTAACTGATGTATCCGAACCTGCAAAAAGATATTCTCCTTCAACTTGTTCATTTGCAAGCATTAAAAGATTTTCTTTTACACCTTCTAAATTAATTGCGATTGAAATTCTAGCATTATCATCAGTTGTTGAATTTAAAGCTTTTAAAACTTCTGATTTTACATATGAGAGCAAATCTTTTGCATCTGCTAAAATGGAATCAGATACATTGTTTTGTGCATTTGTTCTTTCAATTTGAACTTTCAGCCCTTT
Source organism: Arcobacter sp. (assembly GCA_002869565.1). Classification (GTDB taxonomy): domain Bacteria; phylum Campylobacterota; class Campylobacteria; order Campylobacterales; family Arcobacteraceae; genus Halarcobacter. The sequence continues at coordinate 7,195 of PKUJ01000019.1, read as the reverse complement.
GTAAACACTAATTTTATCATCTACATATATTTCTCTAGCATATAAATTAGAATCATCACTACCTTGTTGTAGTTTTCTCCCTGTACTCATTTGATAAGAAATTCTTTGCTGTTCGGCATTAAGATTGTCTAGTCTAAATAACGTTTGTTCAGTTGACCTAATCATTGGAATACCTCCTTAAGTTTGTGTACTATATCATTATAATTATACTGTTCTTTCATAGTTTGTGTCAAGAACTCTCTAATTTTATCTTTCCTAGCTAGTGCATCATCGAGTTCTTGGTCCATCCCTGGTTTATAGGCTCCAACACGAACTAAAACTTCATTCTCTTTTATTAACGATAATACTCTTTTTAGCTTTAAAAAGTGATTATAATGTTCATCATCTACTACTTTATCCATTACCCTAGAAGCTGATTTAAGTATATTTATAGGAGGATAAAAGCCTTGCTCTGTTAAATCTCGAGTAAGAACAATATGTCCATCTAATATAGATCTACTTTGATCTGAAATAGGATCATTCATATCATCTCCATCAACAAGAACAGTAAAAAAGGCGGTAATTGATCCTTTTGCATTATTTCCTGCACGTTCCATTAATTGAGGTAATAATGCGAATACAGAAGGTGGATATCCTCTGCTAACTGGCGGTTCACCTGTACTTAAACCAATTTCCCTTTGTGCCATAGCAAATCTTGTAACGGAATCCATCATAAGAAGTACATCATGTCCTTTATCTCTAAAAAATTCTGCTATTGCCATAGCAGTAAAAGCACCATATTTACGCATAAGTGCAGATTCATCAGAAGTCGCTGCAACTATTATTGTATTCTCCAAATTATCATTTAAATTATAGTGAATAAATTCTGGTATCTCACGACCTCTTTCACCAATTAATGCAACAACTTTTATTTGAGCTTCACAGCCTTTTACAATCATTCCCATTAGAGTAGATTTACCAACTCCTGAACCTGCGAAAATTCCTACTTTTTGGCCCTTCCCGGAAGTTAACATTGAATCAATAGCCTTCACTCCTGTTGAAAATCTTTCATTTATTATTCCACGTTCAAGAGCTGGCATAGAAAGTTTATTAATAGCAGAACTTTCTTCTAAATCTCTAACTTTCCCTTTATCATCAATGGGTTCACCTAAAGCATTAACTACACGTCCTAGTAATCCATATCCAGTCTTAACAGATAATCCCTCTTTTTGAAGATATACTTTATCATGAATTCTAAACCCTTCAATAAAAGAGAAAGGAACTATTGTAAAATCTCCTGATTCAATAGATGCTACCATCCCTAAAACAGTATAAAGATGAGCTTGTGATTCAATTTTTACTATGTCCCCAACTGCTACTTCAATCCCTACTGCTTTTATTGTTGTAGTAGAAATGTGTTTTATACGACCAAAAGGAATGGATAAATTTGTGGCATCTATACTATTAAGAAGTGAATCAATATCCATTACATCTCATCGCACATTTTTTTATATAAACTGTCTTCTGTATTTTCAATTGATTTACATTTGTTTATAAATTCTTCTTTTTTAAGGTTATTATTAAATTCTTCATAAAGTTTTATTATTTCATAATAAGTTTGTGCTAAATCATTCGGCTTCATTCTTCGGGTATATTCTAATGCATCCAATAATAAATTTAAGGCCTGTCTATTATTGTTATTTTTTTGCTCTATTTTTGATAACTCTATTTCAACAAAGGGAGAATAAATATGAGCCTTTGTTTCATTTTGCTTAGTATAAAGTTTTTCTAATATTTTTAAAGCCTCATCTTTTAAATCTTTTTTTAATAAATATAAATAATAACTATAATAAAAATCTATAATAAGAGGGTTATTTTTATTATCTGATATAAAATTCTGATTTTGATATGCGTAATTAAAATATTTATCAAGAGCAAGCGAATCATTTTTTTCATTTAAAACTAAAAATCTATACAAAAATTCTTTACTAAGAACCTCCTTATTATCAACCATCTCAACCTTTGCTGAAAAATTTACTGCTTCTTCATATTTTTTTAAAACTAAAGCCATTCTTTCTAAATATAAATATATATTTGCATCTCTACTATTATTAAAGGTCTCCTTTAAAAGTAGATAAGCTTTTTCATATGGAACTTCAATTAAACATTCAAAAAATTGATACTTAATTTTTTCATCTTTTATTAAAAGCTCTAAAGTTTCATTTCTTGATGTTTTTAATGCATTATTTAATAAAAAACATTTACCTCTACTTAAATAGTCTTTTATCATATCAATATTAACTTCGTCAAAAATTGAATCAACAGATTCATAACCAAATCTTTTTGTAATTGTATTTGAAATTTTTTTATAAATTTTTTTAGATTTTAATATTAAATCATATTTCTTTTGAAATTTATCATTTAAAAGTTCTTGTAATAAAATTTTCTGTTGCATTGATTCGGAATTTTCATATTTTGTTGCTAAAACAGCCGGATTTATTTTTCTTTCTCTCATCAAAATTTCATCTAAATACATTTTTGATTTTTTGAAATAGCTAGCATCTGGATAATCATTAATAATATCTTTATATAACTCTTTTGATTTAGTTAGATATTTATCTGTTCTGTCATACATCTCCATATAAGTACCAGCTAATTTAAATTTAAAATCCTCAATAGAACTAGGTTTATCAGTTCTTTTTAATAATTCTTCTAAAATTTCCACTGCAAATTCTGGCATTCCAACTTTTATAAGACGATTCACTTTCTCTAAAGCTAAAAAAGAATCTTCAGCATAATAATCCATATTCTTTTTAAGAACTTTTGAAATTAGTTCATAAGCTTCTTCTCTTTTATCATCTAATATATATACATCAAAAAGTTCATCGGCAACAATTGTTGCTACCAATACGTCAGTTGTCTCAGTTAATACTTTATATAAAACTGAAATAGCCTTACTGTAAAATTTTTGATGTCTATATACTTTTGCTAAATAAATTTTTCCATACGCTTTTATTATTTTATTATCAAAATTATTTATGATAATATTTGCAAAATATGTAGCATCTTTTGATTTATTCATATTAAGTTTTAGCTCCACAAGTACCATATACGCGCGAGCTAAATCTTCTTCATGAATTCTAGAATCATTTATTGCTTCTTCAAGTTCTTTTGCAGCTTCAATAATTAATCTTTTCATTTTCTTTTTTAATGACAATTCTGAATTTAAGATAATTAAATCTGAATCTAAAATTTTGATTGTATTTTGCTTCTTAAAAGTGTTTATTTGGGAATAAGCTTCAGATATCTTACCTTCTTTAGATAAAGCTCTTGCATGTTCTATTATTCTAAACCCATCAGTAATCTCTTGAGTTCTTTTTTGTGAAATTTGAGCACCAGAAGAATCAATAAAACCATAATAAAAATCTTTTTTTGCATAAAGAAAAGAGATAAGCAATACAAATACAATAAATACTCTCAAAATCCTACCTTCTTTTTTTCTTCTTTAATTCATATACATATGAGAAAATTTCAGCTAAAGCCTTATAAAACTCACCTGGAATTTCTTGATCAATTTCAATTTGAGAATAAATTGATCTAGCTAATGCTGGGTTTTCAATTATAGGAATATCGTTTTCTCTTGCAATATCTTTTATTTTTAATGCAATAAAATCAATCCCTTTTGCAACTATTTTAGGAGCACTATCAACTTGATTATCATATTTCATCGCTACTGCATAATGAGTAGGATTTGTGATAACAACATCAGCATCAGGAACATCAGACATCATACGTTTTTGAGCCATTTGCATTTGAATCTTACGTATTCTACCTTTTACTTGTGGATCTCCATCCATATTCTTATATTCATCTTTTATCTCTTGTTTACTCATTTTAAGAGATTTAAAATAATAATGTCTTGTAAAATAAAAATCCATTATAGCAAAAATTATTATAATAAGAAGTATTGCAGCCAAAAAGTAACCAGTTAATTCAATAATAGCTGCTATAGTTGCAGGTAATTCCTTATCCATCATTGATAAAAATGCTTTGTATGTAAAAATAAAAAGCAAAAACATAACTATTACAATAATCGTAAGTTTCATAGTTAACTTTAAAGCCTCTAAAGCTTTTTTTGGTCCGAAAATGTTTTTCATTCCTTTAATAGGGTCTAGCTTTTGTAAATCAAGTTTTAAAGGTGTAACTAAAATACCAAATTGGCTCCAATTAGTTATTAAAACTAATATAATAATTAATATAAATAGAGGTAAAAGTGCTGTAATTAAAGTAATAACCGTCGTATATCCAATGGAATAAAATACATTTCCAGTCATCTCTTCACCAATAAATCTATAAGAATATAAAAAAAGTTTTTTTATCTGATCTAAAGCAGGTCCAGAAAAAAATAGAAGATATAAAGAGCCAAAAAACAAAACTGCTGCACCAGTAACTTCCATTGATTTTGGTACATTACCCTCTTTTTTTGCATCTTCTATTTTTTTATCGGTGGGTTCTTCTGTTTTTTCCTCTTCATCACCAGCCATTTATCTCTCCACCTTTATTGAAACTTTGTAATCATATAGTTTGTAAAACTCTCAGTAAATACTTCCATACCAACTATTAAGAATACAAATATTAAAGCAAATTTCAACTGAAAAGTAATAACAAAAGGAGAGAAAGCTGGCATTGATTTAGTTCCATAACCATAATATATATCCATAATAAAGCCAATAAAGAAAAGAGGTAAAGCGAAAGCAAAAGCAAAAGCAAACATTCTTTTTATTTCGTCTATTGCAATTTGAATTCCATCATAAGAAAAAATATCAAATGTACCTAAATGAATCATTGAAAAACTTTTTACTAAAATAACAACAGTCATTTCATACATTCCCGTTTCAAAAAATATTATTAAAGCAATCCAATATAATAATCTACTAACTAAACCTTCATTTGCTCCAGATGAAGGATCAAACATACTAGCCATTGACAAAGCAGTAGAATAACCCACAAAATCTCCAATAATTCTTACTGCTGCAAAAATTACATTAAGAAAAATTGCGGCAACTACACCAAGTGTAATTTCACTAATAAGCGCAAGTATAAACTCTTCTTGTGTAAAAGTGCCTTGAAGAGTAACTAAAGGGAAAAGAAAAAAAGCTATATATAAAGCAAAAACAATTCTAATTCTTGCACTTACAGCTGAATGTCCAAAAACTGGCATAAAAGCTACAAAAGACACAAGTCTTGCAAAAAGCAAAAGAAATTGAAATAGAGTTTCTTCATTAAGTAAGGATATTAATTCTTGCATCTATAAATAATTTAAATCTTCACCAACATCCTGGTTTTGGTTAATAGCTTCCAATATTTCGTTTGAAGATACATTTTCATGATCCTGCTTATTATGTTGATTATCTTCAGAAAATGATTGATTATTTGAATTCTCATTTTGCATATTAAAATCTAAGTTAAATGTTGTTTGATTATTGTTAAAATTTCTATTTAAAGCATCTCTTAATACTCCTTGGTTTTCAACAAATGAATCATGAGTATTAGAATTAGACATATTAAGACTAATAGTTATTGAATTTTCTTTATCATTTTTCATCAATATTGCAATATGTCCTAATTGTGCTGGAAATAAATTAATTCTAAAGGCAGTTACTGGTGGTTTATAATTTTCATACATTTTTCTTGCAACATCTGACATCATAGAAGACATATGTTGTTGTGCTCCAATTATTCTATTTTGAATAGTTAAAGCTAAACTAGGATTTACATTTAAAGAAATAGCTTCTTCACCTGTAATAGCTGTACTTGTATTTATTGTTCCTGTAGTAGATATAGTACTTGGTGAGGGATTAACTACTTTTTCTAAAACTTCATTATTTTTAACATATCTATTAAAAGCAAGTTTATTTAATAAACTATCTTTATTTTCTATTTTATCATTATAACTATTGTTTTTACTATTATTTTTCAGAGCATCTATTTCAATAGAATTTTCATCTAATCCCAAATCTAATATTTGTGCACCTTTTTTAATGTCTCCTACATTTTTTGCATCTTTTACTACTTGAATTCCTTCACTTTTATTTGCAGCCATTTGATTATAAATTGAATTTTTTTGTGAGCTTAAAAATATATTTGTGACAACATCGTTAGATTTACTTACTGTATTTTGTTCTTCCAAGCTTTTGTTATTAACACTTGGGGTAGAGTTTTTAGCATTTTCAAGTAACCTATCCATCAGAGATCTTGTGTTTTTTGACTCAGAGGGAGTTTTCAAATCTTCAGAATTATCTTTTAATAAATCACCTTTATTTATATTAACTCGTTGTTCATCTTTTACAATTGCACTAGGATCTAATTTTGCAAATTCTTTTGAAACAGTTTTATTATCAGTTCCTACAGATGTATTAGTAGTAGCTGTAGAAAGATTTTCTTTTTCTGTAGTTACATTGATTTTTTCAGTTAAAGTCTTTCCTACTTTATTATCAATTTTTGTTTCATTTTTTGTTTTTTCATTAGGCTCAAGATTTTTTTCAGAATTTTTTTCTGCTTCCTCAGGAACTATTTTTTTTATATTATCAACTGATTTTACTATATTTTTTGATTCATCTGAAATATCATCAAAATTTATTGTTGACTGAATAGCTTCTTTAATTATATTTGTTTTTATTTCTTCATTTATCTGTTTTACATTTACAGTTTGAATATTCTTATCTTTTAATTCTTCTACTTGTATTTTTGGGATACTTTGACCCTCATTTTTTAACTCACTGTTTTTTGTATCTACTGTTAATTCAATTTTTGGATTTTGTGTTTTTACTGTTTCTATTTCAGAATTATCTTGAGTTAAATTATCTTTTGTATTTGTATTTACATTTTTTTCTATATTTTTATTTTCTATCTTATTTTCTATTTCACTACTATTTTTTAATTCTTTTGTTATTGGATTTTCTATTATCTCTTTTTCTACATTCTTTACAACAACATTTGTCATTGATTCTTTAGATACCTCTTTTGAAGTAGAAGTATTCTCTTTCGTTACTAAAGTGGGTTCTTGTTTTACAATCTCTATATTTGAAGCTGCTTTTTCTTCTAATACCACGTTAGGTGTTGTTTTAATATTCTTTTTAGCTTCAATAATCATTCTATCCAATAAAGAAGTAGTTGAAACTGGTTTAGACTCTTTTGTAACTTCTTTTTTTATTTC
>PKUJ01000002.1 GCA_002869565.1 Arcobacter sp. | reverse complement strand
TTTTAATTCTTTTGTATTATCAATTTGTTCTGGATTTACTTGATTTTTATTTATATTAGTACTTACATCTTTTGTTATTGGATTTTCTATTGTTTCTTTTTCTACATTCTTTACAACAACATTTATCATTGATTCTTTAGATACCTCTTTTGAAGTAGAAGTATTCTCTTTCGTTACTAAAGTGGGTTCTTGTTTTACAACCTCTATATTTGAAGTTCCTTTTTCTTTTAATACCACGTTAGTTGTTGTTTTAATATTCTTTTTAGCTTCAATAATCATTCTATCCAATAAAGAAGTAGTTGAAACTGGTTTAGACTCTTTTGTAACTTCTTTTTTTATTTCAGAATTATCTTGAGTTAAATTATCTTTTGTATTTGTATTTACATTTTTTTCTATATTTTTATTTTCTATTTCACTACTATTTTTTAATTCTTTTGTATTATCAATTTGTTCTGGATTTACTTGATTTTTATTTATATTAGTACTTACATCTTTTGTTATTGGATTTTCTATTGTTTCTTTAGACGATTTTGTTTGAACAGGACCATTATCTTTTTGTGAATTATTTTCATTTGTAGTTTTTGTTTCTTTAAAATCATTCTCTAATAAAGAATCAAAAAGGGATAAGCCCTCTTTCTTTGGTGAAGAGTTTGTATTTTTTACACTGCTAACACTTTGAGTAGTTTTAGTAAGAGATAAAAAGTCCATTTCTTTAGTCATAAACTAAGCCTTTAAGATATCCAATGTTTTATTATCAATATTCTTATGAGTATTGAAAGTAGCAACATTAGCTTCATATGAACGCATCGCTTCAATTAAATCCACCATTTCAACTACTGGATTTATATCAGGATAGGCAACATAACCATCTTCATTCGCATCTGGATGAGATGGTTCATATCTCATAACAGGTTTTGCATCATTTTCTACTATAGATTTTACTCCCACTCCCCTTAAAGAAATATCAGAGTTTTTATTTAATTCGTTAGTATTATTGTTTGTTTTTTGACTCTCTTGTAAAAGGACATCTTCAAATACAACATTTTGTTTTTTATATGGTCCACCATCCTGCGTATGTGTAGTCTTGGCATTTGCGATATTTGCACTTACAACATTAATCCGTGTTCTTTGTGCTGACATTCCTGAAACTGCTATATTGTAACCATCAAAAAAACCCATGTTATTCTCCTATACCTATACTTGCATTCTCATAACTTCTTTGTATGCATTTACAGCTTTATTTTTAACTTCTAATGCAAGTTTCAAAGAGAGTTCAGCTTCTTCAATCTTTTGTACCGCTTCTTGAAGATTTTTAACATTTCCTGTTGCAATACCTTCCATCGCGTTATACCCATCAACTTGAGTTTTATTAACTTCTGAAACAGCATCTTTTAACATACTTTCAAATGTTGTATTATCAACTTTAGTTGACTGAGGATTTTGCTTACTGGTAATTGAACCAATTGAATCAGTAATTGATGAAATATTCATTTATTTTCCTTAATTCTTAAGTTAATTTATTCGGCTTCCAACTTTTTGTGCCTCTTGAACACCTAGTTCTGCCATCATTTCATTTATTTTTTCTTCATTATATTTAAAATTTAATTCTTCACGTTTGCTATCTAGATTAAAAAGTAAAATTATTAGTGAGAGCATCATATTTGAGACACCTTTTAAAATTACAGTAACTCCTATAATTCCAAATATCATTTCAAGGGGTGTATATAAATCTGCATTAATTACAAAAAATATCAGTGTAGCAAAAAAACCAGTGGCAATATATAATCTAAAGATACCACTATTTATCACACTCTGTGAAAAATTTTCGACTACCATATTATCCCTATGTTAGATAAAAAAATGTTAAATGCCAATGCATACACAAACAAACCTTACTTAATATCGTTAAGTAATGTGTCAATAACCCTTTGCAATTGTTTTGTGATTTCATCATTTGCAAATTCATGTGCAAACAATTTTCTTAGCCTTGAAGTGGTAGAAACATTTGCAGATGTCGAAACATTACCTATATATTTTACCATAAAATTAGGATTTAATCTATTTTTTTTAGCTAAATTTAGTAAAGAATTGGCGATTGTCTCCCCAATTTGATAATTTCTTGTATGATTAAAGCATAACATTAACTTTTTTTCATCCATAGATAACATCTTCATTAATGCATAAACATCAGTTAAAGCAGAAGGATCCGTAGTTGTTAATGCTAGTACATTACTAGAAACAGTTAAAAATTCTTGAACATATTCATTTAACCCAGCGCCTGTATCAATTAAAACAATATCATAGATATTAAGTTCTTTAATATCTTCAATTATTCTACTTAAAACAAGAGAATTTTTAATACTAGTGTATTGATATCCACTTTTACCTGCAATAAGAGAAACATTATTAAAACTTGTACTACTAGTAACTTCATTTATAGTGTTTCTACCTTCTATATAATAAAATAGTGTGAGTTTTGGCTTTATATCAAATAATACCTGCATATTTGCTAGACCAATATCTGCATCCACAACAGCAATTTTAAAACCTCTTTTACCCAATAAATATGAAATATTAGCAGTAAAAGTTGATTTTCCTACTCCACCTTTTCCAGAGGTAATAGTAATAATTTTTGTTTTTGAAGGTTTATTAGTAGGTTTTGTTAAATTTATTAATTTACTAGCTTGTGAGGAAATCATATTAAACAACTATTATCTCCTAACACACGAATTATTCATGAAACAATCAATTAAAAAGCTTGAATCAGAGACAATTAAATCATCAGGAACATTTTGACCAATTGAAAAATAAGTTATTGATTTTTTGGTCTTATGTGAAAAAGAGATTAAATTTCCAAAACTTTTTGTCTCATCAAGTTTCGTAAAAGTTAGGTAATCTATATTTAACCTTGAATAATTAGTATAAATATCAATTAAATCACTATGTTTAACATTTGCAGGTAAAACTAAAACTTTTTCAATAGGAAGTTCATCTACTCTTTTTTGATATTCATTAATTATCTCAATTTTATCAACATCATGTTGTGAAGATCCAGCTGTATCAATAAAAATATAGTTACAATCTTTTAACCTTAGTAATGCTTCAACTAAGTCCTCAGGCTTTTTCACAACTTCTAAAGGAAGTCTCATGATATTTGTATAAGCTTGAAGTTGTTCAATTGCACCAACTCTAAATGAATCTAAAGTAACAATTCCTACTTTATAGTTTTGTCCTAGTTTATAAGCATATCTAGCTGCTAACTTTGCAATAGTAGTAGTCTTTCCTACTCCGGTTGGTCCAACCATCATAATTATTTTCCGCTGATGTTTTCTTAAAGGTATTTCTTGTTTAATTGGAATAACTCTTCGCAATACAAGTTTAAAAAAATCATTAACTTTTTTTGGATTTGATTTTAATGCAACAGGCAACTGTTTAATAGTCTTTTTCATAATTGTATATGTCATTTCTTGATCAAATCCATTTTGTTCAAAAAGATTATATATATCTATAAATTCAGGAGGAATTGTTAAATCATAAAGCTGACTTTTAGGGTCCCATAATGTTTTTTGTACTTGCATAATTGCATCTTGCATTTTAAGGATTTCTTCTCTAAAATCATAAAATTTAGCACCAGATTCAATTCTCTGCTGTGTTACAGTAGGAAGAATTTTTTTGACATGTTTTATCTCTTTTTCATCATCTTCAAGAGCAACAATAATCTCATACATGTCTTTATTTCCATCACTCGCACTAGAAATCTTTTTTGTTGAAATAACGATTGCATCTTCTCCACACTCTTCTTGAGCATTTCTTAATGCAATAGTAGGAGTTTCACCTAAAAAAGAGAGCATATTCATTGTAATCTTCCGTCTTTATAAATTTTTTCAATAGTCCCATCTACTCTTTTTATCCTAATATATTCATCATTTTCAAAAATTATTTTTCCCTGTTTTTCAATTTCAATCACACCAAAATCAAATAATACAGATTTTTTTTCATAAGATTCGATATCTTTAGTACAAAGAACTGTGCCTTTTTTTAAATACCGTTTAGCTACATATTTTTTATTTTCAAGATCTTTTATTCTAATAGGAATACAAAATTTTTTTACACTTAATACATTTGCTGATGAAAGTTTTTTTATATTAATAATTTCTTTATAGTTTATATTTACATTTGTTTTAATAACCTCAAATGAATGCAAATTTTGAAAAAATAAAAAAAATAAAAAAAGACTTTTATGCCTTAACATGAAAGAAACTTCCTCCATTTTTTTCAGTTATATCATCAACAATATCTTTATACATTTGCTGAATTGGTTGTACTATTAGAGCAAGCTTTCTATTTAATTCAAAAAGAACTCTAAGTTCATTTTCTAAATTATCAACTTTTTCTCTGTAAATATTTACATCAACTCCATTTTGCATTTGATTTACTATCTCTTGATTTAATTGTTGTTTATATAAAGCAATCTTTTCAATCATAAACTGTTTTTCATCATTTCGATTTAGCAGTTCTTCATGCTTTGCTTTTTTAATATCTTCAATGTCTTGTTTAATATAATTTTGCATTTTGTTTACTAAATCGGTCATATCATTTACAATTGTTTCAATCATAGTTTACTCTTTTTTATTTTTTACGTTCTGTTAAAAAGTTATAAAGCATATCACTTATACCAATAGTTCCTGTTGACTCCCTAGATAAAGCTTCTGTATACATACCCTTAATTATATCAGAACCGCTACCTTCTCCTGCTATTTTTGTTGACTTTAAAGAAATATCAAGTAACTGCTGAGTGAAAAAAGATTCAAAATCATTAGTTACTTTTCTCAAAGTATCATCTTCTAATTTAGAAGTATTTAAGTCTTTATAATTCTTTATAGGATTAGACTTAATATTATTTATATCTACAAAGTTTGTATTTATTTCCATTATTACTCCAATCTATCAAAAAAGCTTTCTTCACTTAGAATATCTTCTTGATTATTATCTGCAAAAAATCTCATTTCAACTCTTCTATTATCTGCTGCCATCTCACTTTTTGGATGATATGATGAATATCCTGCAACCTTTAGTGAACTTGGTGCAATTCTGTTTTTTATTAACTCTTTTACAACAGAAATAGATCTTAATGCTGAAAGATCCCAATTATCTCTTGGAATAGTTTCACTAGTAAAATTATTTACTGAAGTATGTCCTATTATTTCAATATTAAAAGATTGTGGCATTGTTCTAATAACCCTAGCTATTTTCGCTATAAATCTCTTTGAGTTACTTTTAGATAATTCATATTCACCTTCTTCAAACATAATTGTTGAAGGGATATCCAAGGTAAATGAATTTTTACTTTTCTCTAATTGAATTTCCTCCGTTTCATCCTTTGTAACATCATTCATTTGATTAACCAATTCTGCAACTTCTTGTGTAGTCTCAGCAATTGCTTCTTCTGTTGAAGTTGCATCACTATCATCTGCTTGAGAACTACTATTTTTTGTAGAATAAGAATCTGATTGTTTTTCTACATCAGTAGAAGCATCAATAAATCCCATTGCCTTTTTCATAACATCAAAATACTCTTCAACTTTCTTTTTATCCATAACTGCCATTGATAAAAGTAGAATAAAGAATGTTAAAAGAAGTGACATTAAATCACCAAATTGTACTAGCCAACCTGGAAGACATTTAGGACACTCTGGACATTTTTCTTTTCCCATAAAAAAGTTCTACTCTTCAATTTCTACTAAAATTGAATTTAGCTGCATTTTTATATTACCGATTGACTCTTCGGCTGCAATCATTGAAGCTCCTTTTATAATAACTTCACAAGTATTTACTTCTTTTTTATGTTTTTGGTCAAGTTTACTCTCAATAATACCAGCAAATAAAGTACCAATAAGTGCTCCATACATAGTTGTTAATAATGCAACTGCCATGGCAGGTCCAACAGCTGCTGGATCAGAAAGATTTGCAAGCATGGCAACTAGACCTACAAGAGTACCAATCATACCCATAGCACCAGCTGTTCCACCAACATTTCCAAACAAGGAGATCATTATACTGTGACGTTTATCCATATATTCAAGTTTTGTTTCTAACAAAGGGGCAAGGGTCTCAGCTTTAGTTCCATCAACTAAAAGTTGAAAAGCTTCTTTAAAAAAAGGATTATCTTCTTGCAAAACTTTTTGTTCAATATGCATTACTCCATGTTTTTTTATCTCTGTAGCATAAAAAGTAATTTTTTCTACGACTTCAGGTAATGATTCAATTTTAACTTCATTAAATGCAACTTTAAGTGCAGGAGTGATTCTTTTTAAATCAGATGATTCAAATTGCCCAGCAGTAACTGCAATAGTTCCTCCAATAACAATTATTACAGAGGGGATATCAATATATGGACCAAAACCAACTCCTCCTAGAAGAATTGCTAAGGCTACAAGTGCCCAACCTGCTCCTAAACCAGCCGCGCTACTTTTATCCATTTTTTATAATCCTATTTGGCCAAGTCGAGAACTACTTGTACCAATATTTTTTACTTTTAATCCAAATTTTCCTTCAACAATAACAGCCTCTCCTTCTCCAATTTTAATACCATTAATTAAAATTTCTAAGGGCTCATTAACCATTTGTTCAAGTTCAATAATTTCTCCAATATCCCATCTTAAAATATCTTTTAACAAAAAGTTTTTTGTTCCTAATCTAACACTCAATTTCAATTTAATATCAAATAAAAGTTGTAAATTTTGAGCCGATTCATCTGACAATAAAGAACTTATTCCAATAGTTTGTGGAGCATTTTTAGAATTTGAAGAATTATTATTTAGAGAATCTTGTTCTATAAAAGTAGAATCAGAGCCAAGTGTAGAATCACTAATACCAGTTATCTGAGATAAATAAGGAACTATATTTTCATCAAAAGCCAAATATAATGGTAATTTTTCTTTATCTAATGTCAAGTCAAAAAGGTATTTTCTTTGAACAGATTCAACTTCTTTGCAATCTTTTATATTAGAGCCTAAAACTTCATATTTAATTGAAGAAACATCTTTAAAGCCCTGTGCATTTACTGAAGTACATAAGCTTCCACAAATATTTGATATTATTTCATTAACCGCATCTGCAATTTCATCATCGATATGTTCTTTTAAATCACCCATACCCCCAAGCATAAAATACTCAAACTTAGTAGCTGTAATTGTAGGAACATAAAAATTCCAAGTTGAAGATATATTAGCAAAATCAAATTTTACAGAAACATCTATACATTGAGAATCATCTAGACTATCTACATTAAGCTCAGTTATTGAGTCTATTGAAACACTCTTTGAAAGTAACTGTACTAATGTATTAGCCAATTCATCTTTTAAGAAACTTGATAAATCAGATGCCAAGAACTAACCTTTTTGTGATATTAATTTATTAATCTTTTTGTGACATTTTTTCTAAATCACTAAGAATTTGTGCTTTAACTCTCATCATATCTTCTGTAGGATATTTGTATTCAGCATCACCTCTTGTAACTTTTACAAAAAAATCTTTTGAACTTTTATTATAACCAAATCTAACATTATCTAAAATCACTTCATTAGATTCAATGTCTTGGATAGTACCTTGAACTTTTTTATACTGTTCATCTTGGACTATCTTGTGTTTATCGTCAACCTCATTTACAGATTTGATTTTCTCAACATGATTAGCTTGCGCATTATCGATATTTGTTACTCTACCTATTTCCATAAGATCTCCTTTTAAAAGTATAGACTTACAGATATTATATCAAAAAAAGATTAAATTAAATTGTTATTATTAAAAAAACAGTAAAAATTATAATTGTGTTTATAATGATTCTAAAAGTTTGTCAAAATTTATTAATCTAAAATCTATCAACGAATCTAAATAAGGTTCAGGAAAATATTGAGAAGCACTACTAAGTTTTAGTTCTTGAATAAGTTGTACACCAGTTAAAAAATCTGCTCCAGAATCATTTAATATTCCTTTGATCAATGAAATTTGAATAGAAGCTTCATTATATTTGCCAGATTCTAGTAAAGCTGCAACAATCAAATACATAGTATATTTATCTTCAAGTTTGTATTTTCTTTGTAATTTTTCCAAAATTTTAATAGTTTCATTAGGTTTATGATCGTGCAAAGCCCTCAATGCTTTTGTTCTTAAATATGAAGGGCTTTGCTTTCCATTTAAATTAAAATCTGCTTTATAAAAAAGCCCTATTCCTTTTAATAAATCTATATAAAATTGAGTAACAATAAGAGGACCTTCTAAAAAATTATTATTTATACTTAAAGGCATATTATCTTGCAATCTAGAAAAATAACTATAATCATTTTCACCTTTTCTTCTTATAGTTGATTTCATCAAATAAACAAGAGGATCTTTGTAATTTTCTATAAATAAAGGATGCATTAAATCAATTTTATCATCTGATAATTTAACTAGATAATCTAAAGCATTATAAAAAACAGTATTCTTATAAGACAAAGGTTTATCTTCAATTACTATTGAAGAATTTAATAAAATCTTGTAAATTGTCTGTCCAAAATAATTATACATTCCATTTTTTGATTTAATATTGGCTTCGATATATTCCAAATCTTTAATTGTTTCTTTTATTTTTTTTCCACTAACCAAAGTCATAACAGCGTAAAGTTTATTTCCTGGATTCAGTTTATATGCTTTAGAAAAATACTTATAAGCATTATGAAAATCATTTATTTGTGCATAACAAAGAGCTAAATTATAATATACATATGAATTTGAATCTTCTTTAATATAAGCTTTTAGTTTTGTAACTCTTATAATAGGATCATCTTGAATTATATCAATAAATTTTGAATTATATGCTACCATCTCTTGTAGGCTTTTTACATTTTGTTTATCTTTAAAAATAAAACCTTTTGATGAATCATATAAGATTTCTTCATTATCTGAAAAAATAAATGGTGCAAAATAAAATACAAAATCAATTTTTCGATCCATATTAAACTTGGTGACAAATTTTAAATATTCTGATGAAGTATATTTATATTTATTAAAAAATATTTGAAGTGGATATGTTTGATTTAAATTAAAATCTTCTTTTACCAAATTTAACTCTTCAATATGGTCTTTTAATTTATCTAATTCATTTGATTTTAAATCTCTAAAAATTTTTAGCCATAATATTAAATTTATAGTCTCTTGATTTAATGTATTTGATTGTGCCTTTTCTAATGATTTTTCAGCATTTATATAATCTTTCAATTTGAAATAAAGCATTGCTTTTTTCAATTCCATTTTAAATTCCATTGTATTTAAAACATTTAATGCTTTATCATAGTCTTTTAATATTACATAAGTATCGACTATCATTCTTTTTGAATGTTCAGACAAATTTTTATTTTTTTTTGTGATATCAATAATTGTTTCTAAATAAACTCTCTCTTTTTTAATTTGATAAAGATAAAAAGATGCTGAGATATATGAATAAGTATTTGAAAATGCACTCTCTTTATAATCATAAATATTTTTAAGATATAAAATTGCATTTTCTATTTGATTCAATTTATAATAAGCAATACCAATATTTAAAAATGATGGTATTTTTAATATTGAAGATGTTTCTTTTAATATTTTAATAGCTTTTTGATATTCACCTTTTTCCAAAAGTAAAATAGCTTTATTAAATTCTACTTGTAGTCTAAAATTTTCTTGATTTTTTTTTAATTTATCATATTTAAATAAAATTTCAGGCTGGGAATCAATAATATCTTCTTTTGCTAATAAATTGATAGTATAAAAAAATAGAATAGAAATTAATAAAACTCTTTTCAAAACTTACCTAAACCATTGTATTAACTTGTGCATAGAGTTCTTCATTTCTGTTCTCTAATACTTCAATATTATGTTTTAGTTCGGCATTTTCCAATCTAAGCTTTTGTAAATCATCCCGTGCAACTTGAAGACTATCTTGATTATTTTTTAATGTACCAGCACTTACTTTAACCTGTTTTTCATATCGATCAATAATCTCTGTAAGTTTTTTATTCTCTTCTGCCACTATATTTTTTTCTTCATTTATTTTTCTATATAAAGATTTATATACATTTGTACTTGAAAAAAAATATAAAAGTAAAATTCCAATAATTGTAATTAATAAAAAGTTATCCAATTTTTTCCTCTAAGATTAAAATAAGAGGCAAAACCCTCTTATTTTAAATTATCGCTTTAAGTTAATCAGTGTGTTAAGTATCTCATCTGACGTAGTAATTGATTTTGCATTTGCTTCAAATGCTCTTTGGAACACCATTAAATTTACTAAACTTTCAGATAAATCTGCAGTCGAAAGTTCTAATGTTTGACCTTCTATTTTTGCTGTTTTATCATTATTTAAATTGTAAATTGGTTCACCTGAGTCATTTGTTTTAGCAAGTAAATTATCTCCTGCTGGATCAAGACCTCTATTGTTATTAAATAAAGCAATTGAAACCTGTCCAATAGCAAATTCTGCACCATCTTGTTTCATAGTAATTACACCTGAACTATCAACTGAAAATTGCCCAAAGGCAGAATCAGAAATTCCCAATGTATCCAATTTTAGTTGAAGTGATGTTTGCGTCGTTGTTTGATCAACAGTATTAACTAATTCAATGAACTCAGCCCCGGCACCTTTTCTTCCACTATAATCATTATTTTTATCTAATGGTGTATATGAAGCAATTGTTTTAGGATCACTCGCAACTGTATCAGTTGCTCCTGGTGCACTTTTAATTGCACCACTAAATTCAACATCAAAATTTTCATCCAAAGTTTCAATTACTAAGTTACCATTGATATTTTTAGCTATTACATAATCAGATAAATCAAATGAATTTGTAGAAGGTATAGACCCATCTTTTGGATCTAAATATGAATAAGGAGTAGTACCATTTATCGCATCAACAATATCATCTATTGAAGTTGCACCATCTATAAAAATATTATGTGCTATTGCAGGAGTAGTAGAATTATCACCAGGGACTGGAATTACCTTATCTAAATCTTTATCATAAATAGTTATTCCATAACTAAAATCTAAAGCAGTTGGAGCAACAACTGTATTTGGTTCAGATAAACCTAAATCTGAAACAGTATAAACATCTTGTTGTTTTCCAGTAATTACCTCTGATAATGCATCTCTAGCACTTTGTAATGCTCCTATTCCCGAACCTTGAATTGCCGTTGTTCCTGTTTGATGTGCACCAGCAACTGTATTTTGTCCTGAAGATTCTCCAATTTCACTAATTGTAAATTCATCACCTGGAATTAGTGATTCAATTTGTATAATACCTTTTAACATATCAGCAACGGATGTTGATAATTTAAAGTTTTCAGTTTTTTGTAATACATCATTATTATTTAGAGAAACATCACTTTCATCAGCAACATATGCTCTTAATCCAGGCTTTTCAGAAATTTTATTTGCAAGGGCTTTATATGTTTCTATTCTACTAGCAATTTTGTCATATTCTGCAATTTCTGAAGCAGTCAAAGTATTAGGAGATGCAACGGTTCCTGGATCAGCAAGAGTGTTATCAGCAGCATATAATTCTACCTTAAAATTAAAATCAGATGTTGTAGTAACAAAATTTTGAGAAATCTTTTCTCCATTAATATAGGCATATATCTGATCTCCATCTTTAGAGATTAAAGCATCAGCACCAGATTTAAAATTTATTTGCGAAACTTGTGCAGTTGAACTTGCACTTCCTCCATCTGGATCATCTTTAAGTTTAGAAAGCCATGTAGCATAATTTGATACTAAAGCTTCAACATCAGAGACTTTAGCTGACTTACTTTTTCCACCTGCACCATCATAGATTACTCCTGAATCAGCTTTTGCACTTGCAGCATAATCTGTAGCTTTTGCTGTAATCGTTTCTATATAAGTTGAATGATTAATAACTTTTGAAGTTAATAATTTTGTATAATCATTTGTAAACATCTTTACATTTGGATTAGTACTTGTAACATCAGTATTTGTGTCCAAATCACGCATAGACCAACCCTGAACTTCATTTCCAGCAGCATCTTGCAATGTACCATTATCACCCATCCTAAAGTTACCAGCTCTTGTATAAAGAGTCTCTGCACTTCCACTAGAACGTGTGTTTAAAACTGTAAAGAAGCCATCTCCACTTAGTGCCATATCATAATCAACACCTGTAAGTTTTAGATTTCCTTGTACATATAATTTTTCTGCATCAAGTATTTTAGAACCTTTACCAATTCTATCTTGATACATTTGATCCGCAAAAGAAATTCTTGAGGCTTTATAACCCACAGTATTTACATTCGCAATATTGTGTGACTCGTTATCTAACGCTGTTTGATGAGACGCTAGTCCCGAAATTCCTGTCCATAATGCTCCGATCATGATTTATCCTTTTAGATAAATTTTTAAACATTTACATGCTCAAATATTAATACTTTCTAAAGTACTAATATTTAAACACGATAGAGTTAAAATTATTTTTTTAACTCTATCGCAGTTTTCAAGAACTCATCTGCTGTAGTTATTGACTTTGAACTAGATTGATAAGCCCGTTGATAAACCATTAAATCTACCAAATCATCACTTAAATTTGTATTACTAAGTTCAATGGCACCACCTGTAATTTTATTTAACGAATTTGCATTTTGAGGGGTACCTGTATCAGAACCAATTGAATAAAGTGTACTTCCTTGTGGTACTAAAGAATCAGGATTAGGAAAATTTACTGTTTCTATTCTTCCTATTAAAAATGTATTATTATCATCTTTTGCATAAATTAATCCATTTTCAACAGATAAGGTACCAAAAACATTTTCTGAAATATTTAAACTATCAAGTTTTAATTGCATTTGCCCAATACTTGATAAATTGTTATCTGCATATGGAATAAAATTTGTCATTTCTAAAAATTTAGCATCTGCATTTTCTAAAGCAGTTTTTAATGCATCTCTAGAACTATTTACCATAGCTTGCCCTGAACCTAAAACTGGCTTCGTAGATTCATAAATACCATAACCTCTATTGTTTATAGCAGGAGATGTAATTCTTACATCTTTTCCAGGAATCAAAGTTGTAATACTAAGTAATCCATTTGAATCAACACTTCCATCTATACCCTTTAAGACAGATAATTTATCAGCAAATTTGTTCATTGTAGTTTGTTGATCTGTATCAAAATATTGTCTAATTAAATCACCTTCAACATAAACTTCTATAAAACTACCATCATCTTGAATTTGTGTTGCGAAATCAGAAAAATCTATTTGATTAACTTGTGAAGTTGAAGAAGTACCTGGTATAACAGGATTTGCAGAATAAAGTTTAAGTTTTTCGTTATAATCAGCTATTAAAACATTAATATTTGAAACTTTTCCACCTGCTGTCTTAAAATCACTTCCTGAAACTCCACTATCAACTGCCGTTTGGTTATAATTTGTAGACTTTGCATTGATTGATTGATCATATGTAGTTCCCGAAATCAGTTCAGAAGCTATTGATTTTGTATAGTTACTATTAAACTGTGTTGTATCATCTGAACTAGTTATATTTGATATTGTTGAAGAACTTCCCAATATCTTATGTCCGTCAATAGTTTCTAAAGTCCCATCCGTACCCATTTTAAGATTACCAGCTCTTGAATAATATGTTTTATCATCATTGGTATCTAAAACAACAAAAAAACCACTACCCTCAATTGCAACATCTAGAGGATTATTTGTAATTTTCACACTACCTTGCGAAAAATTCTTTTCAACGGCTTGTACATTAACACCTTTCCCATATCGTGACTGATACATCATATCTTCAAAAGATATTACATCAGTTTTATGAGCAATAGTATTAGAGTTTGTCACATTATTTGATTGAGTAGTTAATGCTCTTTCAAAAGTATTTAATCCAGAAACTCCATTCCATAATCCACTAATCATAATATTATCCTATTCTTTTAGTAAATTTTTAATATATCTTCATAATTAACAAAAGTTGAACTTTCAGCGTAAATTTCATCTGTACCTGAAAACCCAAATTTTGGATATGTATCTGTAGAATCAGTTGGAGAATATTTTGGTGTAACAATCTCTCCTTCAGCATCTAAAATAACAACTTTTCCATTGGCATCCAAATCAAATCTACCTTGATCATCGAGCTTTACATAATAATCTGTTACGGTCCCATCACTGTCAGTAATTTGCCCATTTGTATAATTATAATTTAAGTTTGTACCTGTTTCAGTCGAAGCAATTCTATCTTTAAATCCTAATAACTCATGACTTTCTAAACGTGCCGTACCATCTTGAATTTCAACAGTATTTACTAAGAAGGATGCTCTAACTTTTTCAGTATATGTATTTCCATCAGGATCTTTTAAATTATCACCATTCTCATCTTTTACAGGAACATCAATAACAGCATCTATTTTTTTACCCATAAGAGCTGATGCAGATGATAGAGACATGTTCGCAATAGCACTTTCTAAAGATTTCATAGAAGCTGTCATTTGTAAGTTTGTCTCCATTGAAGACATTTGCATTTGAGTATCTAGCATTCTTTGAGAATCCATAGGTTTTGTTGGATCTTGCTGTTTTAGCTCCTCAATCATCAGTTTTAAGAAATCTTGATTAGTTAATTTATCATTACTAATAGAAGTAGTATATTCACTTCCATCTACTCCGGTTTTTGTATTTACTGCTAAATCTGCCATAATAAACTCCTATATCATATTTTCATCAAAGAAATATCGCACTACGTTATCTGAATCCATAGCTTCTTGTACTCTTACAGCTAATTTTTCATCTATTACGATAATATCACCAGTACCAATAATTCTTTTATTAACGTATATATCACCACCTGAGCCTGCAGTTTTATCTAAAGATAAAATATCTCCAGGTCCTAAGTCTAAAAACTCTTTAATACTAATATTAGCACTGCCAAGCATTACATCAACAACAATTTGGGTATCTACTAATAAATCATAATCTCGTTCACTAATTTCCATAATAATACTTTTTTATAAGTTGCTTTATTATAGCATAAAAATAGACTATTTTTTATTATTTATAAAATTTTACTAAAGTTAATAAGCTTAGAAAGGAATTATTTTATATGACTAAATCAAGTGATTCTAACATTGAATTTACTTTTGCTTCAATATTTCCATCAAAATTACCTAAATCACTTGCAATTACAACTCCTCCTGCAGTCACATTTGCATCTTCTGCAAGTTCTATAAAATTTTCTAAATTTAAGTCATGTCTTAAAATTTCATAATCTTTGGGATTCAAATGAATTTTTACCTTTGAAGCACTCTTAATTTTTACTAAAAGATGATTGATTGTTTGTTTTGCAATTAAAGCTGAGTTTTCACCTACTTCAATTGAAATAATTTTTTGAGCAATGGAAATAGATGTTTTTAAAAGTTTTGATTCCATTTGAAAAGTTGCTTGTTCAAAAAAATTAGCATAATGTTTCAAATCCCTTATTGCTTGAACAACTTGGGCATCAATCTCTTTTCCAGTCATACCATTATTTTCTAAAAGTGTTATTTTTTCAGATATTTGATTTATCTGTGAAGACAAAGCTCTAACTTCATTTAATACAGGATCTGTATTTCCATTTATTTCTTTATCATTTAAAACTACTGAAGAAGACGTAATCTCTGGTTGAGAATTATTTTGAATAAATGTACCAAGCTGATAATTTTCAACTTCACCATCTTTACTTACAATTTTTGCACTTGAGTAAACATTATTTTTTTCCATTATTCATCCATATCTCTATCTATTACACCCTCTTCTATCATTTTCTGAGCAACGTCCAACATTTTTCTTTGTGCCGCTTCTATATCTTTTATTTTTACTTTTGTTATCATTTCAAATTCTTCCTTAAACCTATCACCTGCTCTTGAAGACATAGAACTCGTAACTTTTAACATATCGTCTTCAGTTGCATTTTTCATTGCGACAGCAACATCTCCAGTATCAACATTCTGTAAAATTTTCATTATATATTCTGATTCTAAATTTAATAAATCTTCAAATACAAACATATTTTCTTTTATTTTTGTTGCAAGAGAAGTATCAACACCATTGATGTTTTTTAGTATGTCTTGTGATTTTGGACCAAGTCTATTTAACATATCGGCAACTACTTTTACACCTCCAACATCAACAATAGATGACAATAAAGATTCTAATTTTTTTTCTAGAATTACTGAAATTGTCCGAACTACATCAGGGGAAACATCTTTTATAGTTGCCATTTGCATTGTAACTTTTACTTTTATATCTTCTTCTAATTGCATTAAAACATCTGCAGCTTTTTAAGCTTCCATATGAGATAAAATCACTGCAATAGTTTGAGGAGATTCATCTTTTATAAAATCACATAGTTGTTTAGGATTAATTGCGTCTAAATAGGCAAAAGATTGTGCAGCAAGCTTCATCCTAGAAAGCTTAGCTAAAACTTCATCTGCTTCGCCTTTTCCTAAAGATTTATATAAAATCTCTTTTGCATAATCATATCCACCTGAACTAATAAAACTTTTTGATCTTGTAAATAAATGAAATTCTTCTAAAACAGCTAAAGAAGTCTCTTTGTCAACGGAATTAATCAATGTAACAGCTGTAGATATATCTTCAACTGTATTTTTCGGTAAATGTTGAAAGATTTTAACTGTTGCCTCTTCCCCAATAAGAACACAAAAATGTGCAACCTTATCAAGCATAGACATTCCTTTTAATATTTCACTAGATTCTGACATGGTTTACCTCTATTTAAATTTTCCACTACCCTCTGTTAATAACAAAGATATCATTTTTGCTACTTCATCAGGACTATCATTTATTTCTTTGTCTAAAGCTTCAATCAATACTTCATATTTAGCAGCACTCTCTTCATCTAAACCTTCAATATTATTCATTATTTGGCTTCTAACTTTTGCTTTTAATCTGCCTTGTGCACTACTTACATCAAAATCATTTTCATAGTCTGCAAGAAAATCATCCATTAAACCTGTTTCAATAATATTACCTTTTTCATCCACTTTTTTCCCAGCAGAGCCTTGATTTCCAAGAATTACAACTTCATGATTAACTATAAATTTCTTATAAAAAATAAAAAGTAAAATAGCTGCAATTAAATACTGAAAATATTCACTAAAATCTCTTAATATTGATTTTACCATAGCAAAAGTATCTACAGAAGTGCTTTCTTCAATATTAGAAGGATTACCATTTTCATCAACATTATTAGCATTGACACCAATAGGTTTTAAGCCAATAAATTTAAAATCCCTTACCGTAATTTTATCACCTCTTCTTTTATCATAGCCAATTGTATCTTGAACAATAGATTCGATTGAAGCTAAAAACTCATCTCTATTTTGAACATCCTTTAATGCAGAAGAATCAAAAGTAACAGCAGCATTAACTTTTTTTACCTGAGAATAATTGTTACTCTTTTCATCAATAACTTTTTTTGAAATTTCATAATTTGTAATATTTTTTGCACTTTCATTATTGGATTGAATCCCTGCATTTCCATTTGCTCCATCAGGTTCTTCAATATTATTATCTACTCCAGCTGTCCCTCCTGTCCCCGCAGCAGAACCATTTGAACTTGATGTATTCTCCGTTGTTTGTTGACTTCTGATTGTCCCTTCAGGCTCATATATTTCTTCTTGAACATGTCTTTTTTTAAAATCTAATTCTAATGTAACTCTTGCTACGACCCTTTGTATTCCTACAAATGGCTCCAAAAGTGCAACAATTTTATTTTCATAATCTTCTTCAAGTTTTTGTTTATATTTATTTTGTGCTAAAGATTTTTGATTATCTAAATCATCAACAGACATTTGAAGTAATGCACCGTCTTGATCAATTAACTGAATATTTTCATCTTTTAACTCTGACACAGCAGAAGCAATAAAATTCTTAATCCCATCAATTTGTTGTTGAGTTAAAAAAACTCCAGGTTTAAGAGAAATAACTGCGGAAGCAGTAGGTTCTGCTTTTCTTTCTGTAAAAATTGTTTCTTTTGGAATTGCAATTTTTACACTTGCTCTTAATACTCCGGATAAAGACTCTAAAGAACGCGAAAGTTCTCCTTCAAGTGCTCTTAAATATTTAACTTTATTTTCAAAATTTGTTGTACCTAGAGATGATTTTTCAAATATCTCCCACCCAACATGATTACTTGTTGCAGCTTCACTTGTAACTAGTTTTATTTTCGCAATATTTATAAAATCTTTTGATGTTTTTAATGTAAGTCTATCTCCACTTCCAATAACTGAAAATTCAATACCTGATGCTTCAAGTTCAGTACTTGCTAACATCACTTGATTTTTTGTTAAATTAGAAGCAATTGTATAATTTAATTTTTTATCTTGGGCTTTGATATTTGAATAAACTAATAAACCAATCAATAAAACAAATAATATAGAGAAACCTCCAATTATTACAGCTCTTTGTGCAGTATTTAAATTGTTTATAAACTTTAAAAGTTGATCCATATAGTAAATATCCTAATTAATTTTTTTGTGATGATTCAATAACAGATCTAAACCATCTTGAATCTTTTTTTATTGATGATTGTAATGCATCAAAGAGTACTTTGTTCTTTGACATTTCACTCATTTGTGTATCTAAATTAACATTATTACCATCATTTTGTTCTTCTAAACCTTTAACTTGAATAAGATTAGGCTGGTTTACTTTTGGAGTATCTATTGTTCCTGACAGGTGTTTTGAATTTGTTGTAAACATTTTCAAATCTTTACTATCATCAACTTTTTTTAATTCATGTTCAAAAACCAAATCTTGAGTTTTATACCCAGGTGTATTAATATTTGCAATATTACTTGAAATAACATTTTGTCTATCACTTCTAAAACTTAATTGATCAAATAATAAATCTGTTACGCTACTTGCTTTCATTAGTTAGTATTATTCCCTATTTTTTCTATTACTCTTCCATTTAATTCATCAATTGTCTTAATTGCTTTTTGAGATTGATCAAATCTTCTATGAGCATCTATTAATCCAACCATTGCCGCTACTGAATTAACATTTGACTTTTCAATTGCACCTTGAAGCATTTGTCCATCATTTGTTTCAAAAGCTTGAATTGTAGCATTATCTTTTACTTTATAATTGTTATCTTTATATTTTTCTAAATCTTTATAATCTATTTTAACAACAGAAATTTGATTAATAAATTCTTCTTCCGCAACAATTGGTTCGTTATCGTTAGTTAAAACATATTGTCCATTTGAATCTACTAAAAGACCATCTAATATTTTAAATGCTCCATCTCTAGTGTAAACTATTTCTCCACTTTTATCTTGAACTTTAAAAAATGTATCAGGACTACTCAATGCAAAATCAAGAGTATTTCCTGTCGGCATTATTGGGCCTTGTTCACTATTGATAAATTTTGAATCCATCTTAGGAATAGTATTAGTCACTTCATTTATTTTTGTCGGAGTAAATCCCTCTTGTTGAGCTCTTTGTAAATAATAATTAAATGAACCTTCAGTTGTACCTTCTTGTTTGAAGCCATGAGTATTTGAATTAGCTAGATTGTTTGAAATCATATCAAGTCTATTAATTTGATTAACCATTGATGCAGCTAAAGGGTATGTTCCTTGATTCATTTTTTTCCTTTTTTATTATTTATTAAATTCAGCAATTAAAGCTTCTAAATCATCATCGCCAACTAAATCCTCTGTACTATCTCCATGTATGTGATTTGCAACTGCAACTTCAGGACGATTAGATTCATCTTCAAAAAGATTATTTAAATAACTTGATAATTTTCTTATTACAGACATAACTCTTTCTATTTTTTGTCTATTTATATCATGATATTGCATTAATTCCATAGCTTGAAATATTTCAGTATTACCTTCATTGAGTTTTTCATTAACATCCGAAATATGATTACCCATTTGTTGAGCTTGATTTAAATTTTCTTGAAAGACATCAATATTGGGAAATTTTTGACTTAATGAAGTAAGCATTGATATTTGTTTTTCATTAAAAATATTTAAAGCTTGTACATCATTTTGGATATCATTATTATAGTCAAGAATATTACTTAAAACATCGAAAATTTTTGTAGCTTTTTCTTCTGAGTCACTTGCAACTTCACTTAACTGATTAACAACTTTAGTATCTTCTTCAACAGGTAAAGGGAAAAGTCCACTATTGATTTTACTGTCAATATCACTCATATCTGTATTTTTACTAGCAATAGAAGTTGGAACAATATTTTCAACAGGCTCTTCATCTAGCCCATCCATAGTAGCCAAAATATCATCTATATTATCATTTGAAATATTTTCCACTTTATTATCAATAGTATTAGAACTTGAGTCAACTATATCCTGAGGTGCTTCTATTTCTTCAATATTATTATGCTCTAATTCTTCTTCATTATTGTTTTGTTCTAATTCTTTTAATATATCATCAATATTTGTCTCATCATCAGAAGATTTTTCGCTACTTAATTCTTCCAAACTGTTTAACAAATCATCAACTGATTCTTCACTACTAGCGGTCTCAACATTTGTAGAAGTTTCTTCAGTTTGTTCTATTAATGCATTTATATCATCTTCTGACATATTCCCTTCAGGGAAGTTTTCTTCAACAATTGGTTCATCTGATGAATCATCACCATCATCAATATCTAAACCATTCATCAGAGATTCAATCTCTTCTTGACTCATACTCATAATTTACACCTCTATATTTAATATATTACACAAATAATTATTACTTTAAAACCCCATCAAGCTTCTCTTTTAATACCTGTGCATTAAATGGCTTAACAATGTAATTATTAACTCCTGCTTTAAGTGCAGTAATTACTTCTCCTTTACCACCTTCAGTAGTAATCATGATAATTGGAGTTTTTTGATGGTTACCTTCTGCTCTTGTTTTCTTAACTAAATCTAAACCATTCATATTTGGCATATTCCAATCAGTTAATATAATATCATATTGAGATTCACCTAACAATTTCCATGCTTTTACACCATCTTCTGCTTCATCAAAATCGTCCTTTTTATAGCCAAGTTGCATAACAACATTACCTATAATTCTTCTCATTGTTGAACTATCATCAACTATTAATATTTTCATATTTAAACCTTTTTAAAAAACTATATTCAAAATCTTTCTATTATATAGAATTTGATTTAAATTTATACTTAATACAAATAAGAATCTGGCACCAGTTTATCTAACTTTAAAAATTCTTTAAATATAATCTATCATAATTATAAAATAAAGGATTACTATGATTAGAGGTCTTTACACAGCTGCAACCGGGATGAATTCTATGCAACATCAAATTGATGTTACATCTAACAACATTGCAAATGTTAATACTATGGGATTTAAGCAAGATAGAGCAGAATTTCAAGATTTAATGTATGAAACATTAAACTACACAGCTGGAAAAACTTCAGAAACTACCACAAATCCTACAGGAATGGATGTTGGCTTAGGAGTACGTGTATCTGGTGTCCAAAAAAACTTCTTACAAGGTGACCTAAAACTTACTAGTAATACATTAGACTTAGCAATTGAGGGAAATGGTTTCTTTCAAATTACTATGCCAGATGGAGAGACTGCATACACAAGAAATGGTGCCTTTAAACTAGATGCAGATGGAAATATTGTAAATGGCAATGGTTATGCTTTAAATCCTCAAATTACTGTTCCTTCAAATCTTATAGATTTAACTATTGCAAATGATGGAACAGTTAGTGCGACTGACCCAACTACAGGTACCACAACAGACTTAGGACAAATCACAATTGCAGATTTTATTAATGACGCAGGACTGACTCCTTTAGGAGAATCACTTTATATGGTAAGTGATGCATCTGGTGATCCGATTGAAGGAAATCCTACAACAGATCAATTTGGAGGAATTAGACAAGGTATGATTGAATTATCAAATGTAAAACTTGTTAATGAAATGGTTGATTTAATTACAGCACAAAGAGCTTATGAAGCAAATTCTAAAGCTATTTCAACATCTGATGATATGTTAGATATAGTAAATAGATTAAAAAATTAATAATATAAACTAAATCAATGTCAATGAATTTAGAAGAATTAAAGAAACTCCGTGAAGAAAACTTTTTAAAACATAAAAAGAAAAAACGAGATTATTATTTAAAAAGTAAGAAAAAGAATGACGATGCGAAATATAAAAATTATAAAGAAATCGATTATTCAAAAGAATTAAATAATGAAAATTTTGCAAAAAATATAAAGCTAATTGCAAAAAAACAAAAAGAACATATTGATGATAGAAAAGAACAAATCTTACAAAAGATGCATGAATACAAAGAAAAAAAACAGAGCTACTATCAAGAAAATCGTAATAAAAGATTAGAATATGATAAGTCATACAGAGAAAAGAAAAAAGAAGAACTGAAAAAATATAGAAAACAATATTATGAAAAAAATAAAGAAAAAATATTGCAAAAACAAAGAGAAAAAAGAAACCTACATAAAGAAGAGTAAACAATGGAAGAAAAAAGCGACGAAGAAATTATAAAAGAAGTTGGATTAGAGACTTCCACAGACATAAGTACGCAAGAAGCATTAGATAAGCTATCTTTAGAAAAAGAAAAAAATCTAGAAACATCAGATTTAGATATTAAATTAGAAGAAATTACTGATTCTGATAAAGTAGACAATGAAAAAAATAATAAAATATTAGAAAATGAAGATCGTGATGATTTTGATGAAACAATGACAAGTGAAAACAATAATGAAAAAATTCCTATACAAAAAAAACAATCCAAGATTTACAAAATTTTAATAGGTGCAGCTCTACTATTAATTCTAATTTTAACAATGGGTGTAATTCTTTATTTTACTGGTTTTTTTGATCCAGAACCTGTTAAAATAGTTGATAAAAAAACAGTAATAAAAAAAATTGAACCCGAAATAAATTTTAATTCAAAAGATTTAGATAAAACAAGACTAAACAAAAAACTCTCTTTACTTACAAAACATGAAATCATGAATAAAGAAGAACTTGAAGCTGAAGAAAAAAGAATAAAAGCTGAAGAAAAAAAGAAAAAAGATGCTGAAGAAAAAGCAATCTTAGAAAAAAAGAGAGAAGAAGAAGCTAAACTTGAAGCACAATTTAAAAAAATAGAAAATGAAAAGAAATTATTACAAGAACATCAAGAAGAAATAAAAGCACAGCAAGAAAATTTCCTAAAATTACAAGAACAAGCAAAATTAGAATTAGAACAAGCAAAAATGAAACTTCTTGATGAAGTGAAATCTCAAAATAATACAATAGAAGAAGAAATTCCTTTAAAAAATAATGAAGAAATGTTAGAAGAAATCCCACAAGATGATAAAAAAGATATAGCGCAATCATTTTTATCATTTATCAATGTAGCAACGATAAAAGGTAGTTTATACAAATCATTTTTAGATGAAATTCAAAAATATGATAAAAACATCTCTTTATGCAGAGATTATAAAAATAGAATAGAGGTTTATTTTGGGCCTTATGACTCAAATAAAGAGAGAAAAAAGATATTTGACAACTTACTAGATAATGGTTTTAAAGAAGCTTATTTAATTGATTTTACTAATGAAGAGTATGAAAAGAGATGTAAATATTAAATTTTTCTAGAAAGCTCTCATGAGTTTTCTAAAATAGCAAAGCAATCTTTCGTCTCAATTACTTTATTATCAATGTCAACGTTTATTATATAAGTTTCAACTACATATGGAATTAAAAAAACTTTTGCTAAACCTTCTTTTATTAAATTCTCATTAGTCTCTATTTCAAAATAATCATCAAGTGGATATCTATGAACTTCTTTTATTTTTCCTAAAAGATTTCCATCTTCTTTTATTTCACAACCAATTATATCAAACCAAAAATATTGGTCTTCTTCTAATTGACAGTTCTTTTTTGTTTCTTCTTCTGAAGCATATAATTCTTGATTTGTGAGTTTTTTTGCAGTATCTACATCATCGTAATTTTCAAACTTTATGAGTTCTCTAGATGTGTTGTATTCTTGAACTTTTAACTCAATTTTTTTGTTAGTAACAAATACTGCATCTTTTTTAAATTGACTAGGAAAATCAGAGTCTATAATAAGTCTTAAGTGACCTTTTAGACCAACTGCTTTTCCTAGCTTTGCAACATAAATTTTATTATTCATCAAAAGCTAATTTGCAATAACTTGTATTTTGTAAGATACACCATCTTTTGCTTTGCAACCATTAGCCATAGTTTTTAAAGCATTTATCATGTTTCCATTTTTACCAATTAATTTACCAATATCTGCACTATTTGCTTTTATTGTAATCTCAGTAAAAGTTTCATCAATACTATTTGTTGAAATACTAACTTCATCTGGTTGACTTACTATAAGTTTTGCATAACTTTCTATAAAATTTGTAATCATGTTATTATTCTATACTAAACTTACTTAGCTGCTAATTTTTTAACTTTTTCAGATGGTTTAGCACCAACACTTAACCAATAGTTATATCTCTCTTCATCGATTTTTAATACTTTTGGCTCTGATACTGGGTTAAAGTATCCAATTGATTCAATCCAACCTGAATCTCTTCTTTTTCTTGAATCTGTCACAACGATTCTATAAAATGGTTTTTTATTTCTTCCCATTCTAGTTAATCTAATTACTGTCATATTTTCTTTCCTTGTTTTATTTTTGTTTTATAGTATTGAATTCTAAACTCCAAACTTTAAAAAGAATGAGTTTACAATTCAACACTATTAAATGTTTTACTATTTACTTATCTAGGTAATCCAGCAGGTCCACCAGGTCCTTGCATTTGAGACATCATATTTTGAAGTCCTTTCATTCCACCTTTAGATGACAATTTTTTAGCCATCTTAGATGCATTTTTAAACTGCTTTAATATTTTATTGATATGTGCTTCTGATAATCCACAACCTTTTGCAATCCTTTTCTTTCTACTTGGATTCATAATACTTGGAGTTTCTCTCTCTTTTGGAGTCATTGAACCAATTAATGCTTTAATTCTTTTAATCTCATCAGAGTTTTCAAAATCCATGTCTTTTATAGGTCCAGCCATTTGTGATAAGCCAGGAATCATTCCAATAATAGACTTCATTGAACCTAATTTACTCATCATTGCCAGTTGATCCAAAAAGTCATTAAAGTTAAATTCACCTTTTTTAATCTTTTTAGTAACTTCTTTTGCTTTTTTCTCATCAATTACAGCAGAAGTCTTTTCAGCAAGACCTTCCATATCTCCTGCACCCATCAATCTTGATACGATTCTATCAGGAATAAATACTTCAAGATCTGGCATTTTTTCACCAGTACCAATAAATCTTAAAGGAACTCCTACTTGATGTGAAAGTGAAATAGCAACTCCACCTTTAGTATCCCCATCATATTTAGAAAGAATAACTCCATCAATACCAATTTTCTCTTTAAAAGAAGTTGCTGTTCTTGTTGCATCATGACCAGTTAAGGAATCAGCTACATAAAATATTTCATCTGGATTAACTGCTTTTTTAACATCTTCAAGTTGTCCCATAAGCTCATTATCAATAGCTAATCGTCCAGCTGTATCTATTAAAAGAACATCATAAAATTCTTTCTTGGCTTTTTCTTGTGCAGCTTTTGCAATTTTTACAGGATCTGTTTCATTATCATCATAATAAATATCTACTTCAATTTGCGCTGCTATTTGTTTTAGCTGCTCAACTGCTGCAAGTCTTTGTAAATCCGCTGCTGCTACTAAAACTTTCTTTTTTCTAATTTTTAAATAGTTTGCTAACTTACCTGTTGTTGTTGTTTTACCTGAACCTTGAAGTCCAGTCATAAGAATTGTTGTCGGAGGAGTTGAAGAAAAAACAAAACCTTGATTTCCTTCTGTAGTTAATACTTTAGTCAATTCACTTTGTAAAGCTTTTAAAAATGAATTTTGTCCTATACCATTGTTTTTTGTTTCAAGTTCAATTGCAGCTACTAAATCTCTAGTAGTTTTATGATGAACATCTGCTTTTAAAAGTGATTTTTTTAACTCTACTATCGCTTTTTTAAGTGATGCGACATCATCTTTATGTCTAATTTTATTTACTGCATTTCTTATCGAACCGGTTATTGAATCAAACAAAACTATCTCCAAATCTTAAATTTGTGCGATTTTACTGTTTTTATTCTTTGAAGAAGTTGAATTATGCATATATTTAAGAAAAATTTCAGGTTATCTTATTTAAAAACCCCTAAAATAGGAGTTTTTATTTATTCTTATTCTTAAATTTTAGTTAAATTCATACACTTTAAATTCTCTTGGCTCTTTTGCTTCAAATTTATAATCAAAAATATGAGTGACTTTTGAATGTAATAATACTCTATTTATATTTGCAGCAGGTTTACCATAAATTGCATCTCCAATGATTGGAAGACCAATAGAATTTAGATGCACTCTAATCTGATGTGTTCGTCCTGTATCAATTACAATTTTAATTTTTGATTTATTTCCTTCTACAAACATTGGGTAAACTGTTGATTTAGCAGGTTTCCCTTTTTTCATATCAATTTTTGATTTAGCTACACCTCTATTTTTTGCAGTTAAAATTGGCTTATCAATTTCAATTTCATCAATAACTTTTCCATCAACAATTGCAACATACTCTTTGTAAACTCTATTAGCTTTAAACTCTGCAATTGCTTTTTTCTGAAACTCTTCATTTTTTGCAAATAACATTACACCGCTTGTTTCTTTGTCAAGTCTATTTAACATCATATAATCAGGAAATTTTCTTGCAACTTCATCACTTGTTAAAAATGCTGGCTTATCAACAGCAACAATATCATCATCTTGAAAAATCATTTTAATACTAGCAATCTCTTTTACAGAAAAAACTGTCTCTTCATCAATTTCACCACGAGCAATCATAACTTTTTTACCCTCTGCTCTAACAAGCCCTTTGTCTATCAACTCTTTAGCCTTAGAGTTTGAAATCCCCTCTTGTTTTGCTAATATTTTATATGCCTTATCGTAACCCATGTAATTCCTTTAAAATAGGTTGTAAATCACCCTCTTGAACAAGAGTTGATTTCTCTAATTTTTCTATATTTTCTAATGTCTCTTTTAATTCATCTTTTTTTATTATAGTGTAATTATTTACACATTCAAAAAGTGACTTTTGATTAAATATATTCTCACCACTTATAAGTTTACAATTAAAAAATGCTGGTTCAACAGGATTGTGTCCACCAATATTTTCAAATGCCCCACCAAGTACTACCACATCCGAAATTGCATAAATATTATTTAGTTCACCTAATTTATCAACTAAAACAATATCACTAGAAAAATCTTCTTTTTGAGAAAATCTATGATAACTAAGATTTTTCTTTTTAGCAAAATCACTTACTAATAAATTTACCTTTTCAAATCTTTCTGGATGTCTTGGAACTATAACTAATCTTCCAAATTTTCTTTCATATGAATTTAATATTAACTCTTCTTCATTTTCATGAGTACTTCCTGCTGTTATTAAAATATCTTCAGTTTTTTTAAACTCTTTTGTTATTTGCGGAAGTTGCGCAAGTTTTATATTGCCTATAACTTCAACATTTTTTGCACCAAGTTCAATCAATCTATCTTTATCAACTTCAGTTTGTGCAAAAATTTTATCAATATTTTCAAATACTCTCTTATAAAAAAAAGAAAACTTTTTATAAGAGTTGTAAGACTTGTCAGAAATTCTTGCATTTATTAAAAATGTTTTTGCACCTTTACTTTTTGCACATAAAAAAAGCATATACCAAAGTTCCGCTTCCATAACGACTAAAGCTTTTTGCTTTTTTATCCAAAATGGCAAAAAAATTTCAAAAGGTAAATATCTTACATTTGAACTTAAACTCTTTGCTTCTTCATATCCTGTATTTGTAATAACAGAAATATTAATATTGTCATCTAAATTTTCAATAATAGGTTTAATAGCTTTTGTTTCTCCCATAGAACAAGTATGAAACCAAATTCCTTCTTTTTCAAAACTACTATTATTTGATAAAAAGAATTTTGAGGGAATAGCTATTTTATATTTAGAATTTCGTGATTTAATTAATAGATAGGGAATTGCAAGTAAGTAAACTATACTTGCAATCAAATAATAAATAATTGTAAAGAGGCTCAATATTAAGCCTCTTCTGTTTCTTCTTCTTTATATAAAATTCTTCCACAATGAGGACAGTTAACAATCTCTTCAGATTTAATAACTTCTGCATATGTTTTATCATTTATTTTCATATAACATCCATAACAAGCTTGGTCTATTACAGGCACAACAGCTGTATCGTTAGCCCATCTTCTAATTTTTGTATAAAATGTCAAAATTTTATTATCAAATTTCTCTAATAATTCACCTCTTGATTGAGAAACTACATTTCTTTCTTTGTTAATTTCTTCAATAGCATTATCAACAGCGATTTGAATCTCTTTGATTGATTCTTCTTCTTCTGTTAATTTGGCTTGTAATTCTTTTAGCTCTTCTTCTTTTGCAGATGCAATTTCATCAAGTCTAATAATCTCTTCATTTGCAAATGAAATTTGCTCTTTTGCAATTTCTTCTTCAAGTTGTAAAGCTTTTAACTCTTTTTCATTTGAAATTTCATTGTTTTTTCTCGAAATATCTTCTAGCTTAGTTTTTAACTCTGCTAAGTGGATATTGTTTTTTGTTCTTTTTGATTTTACATCATCAATTTGTGCATATGTTGTGTTAATTTGAGATTTAATTGATTCTGCAATCTCTACAAAAGTAGATAATTTTGCTTTTTCATTCTCAATTTTTGGCTCAAACATACTAATAGAACTATCAAACTTTGATAACTTTACTAAATCTTGTAAATATTTATTCAACCGTTTCTCCTTGGGTACAAAACTTAAATGGATTTTTTGAAGCTGTTATTATAGCTTTTAATTTATTTTTTTTCAAATATTCGCTAAGTAATCCCTCTAGTAAGGGGCTGAAGTGCTTTTCACTTTCATAGTGTCTTATGTCAATTAATGAGATACCTCTAGCTTTCGCTTCCATAGCATCATGATATTTAATATCACCAGTGATAAAACAATCTGCATTAACTTCACTAATCATAGACATTCCAGCACCAGTTACAAGTGCAACTTTTTCTATTTTCTCAGAACACTTAACATATTTTAAATATTCAAGACCTAACTTAGATGCTATTTTGTTTGCAAAATTAGAAAAACTATCATTTACTTTGGCATAACAAATATAACTTTCACTATCAATTACATCTAAATCTAAAATATCCCGTGCCACATATCTGTTTAAATGCGTCACATCAATATTTGTATGCATTGAAATAAGTGAAATATTCTTTTGAATTAATGTTCTAAGTAATTTGGTACTATAGGAATCAAAATTTACTTTTTTTAATGGTGAAAAAATAAGGGGATGATGAGTAATAATCAAAGAACTTTCTTCAACTTCTTTTAAAATTTCTTCATCTAAATCAATAGAGATATAAACTTGTTTTATTTCATCATCAAAATTACCTACTAAGAGCCCGGAATTATCCCATTTTTCTTGTAATGAAAAAGGAGATAACTCATCTAAAAAATTGTAAATTTCTTTTAATTTCATAATTAGGCAAATAACTCTGGGTTAGTTTTTTCTAAATTTTCAAGTGCTTTTTTTGAAGATTCGCTTCCAATTCTTTTTAATCTATCAACTTCTTGTTCTTTATATAAAACTGCACATCCTTGTGCTAATTCACGTACTTTTAAAATATAGTTTTGTCTTTCTGTTACAGAAATTGCTTTTCTTGCATCAAGAGTATTAAAAGCATGTGAAGCTATCATACACTGATCATAAGCAGGAAGAGGTAAACCTTTTGCTAAACATACTTTACACTCTTTAAAGGCATCGTCAAAGTGTTTAAAAAGCATATCTACATCTGCTACTTCAAAATTATAAGTTGAGAACTCATATTCACTCTCTTTATGAACATCTGCATAAGTTGTTTTTCCATATTCATTTTCATTCCAAACAATATCAAATACTGAATCTACACCTTGAAGATACATTGCAAGTCTTTCTGTTCCATATGTAATTTCAACAGCCACAGGATCACAAGGAAGACCTCCCACTTGTTGAAAATATGTAAACTGAGTTACTTCCATACCATCAAGCCAAACTTCCCAACCAAGACCCCAAGCACCAAGAGTTGGCGATTCCCAGTTATCTTCTACAAATCTAATATCATGTTTAGAAATATCAAGTCCTAAATACTCTAATGACTGTAAATAAAGATCTTGAATATTATCAGGACTTGGTTTTATTAAGGCTTGAAACTGATAATAAGCTCCAAGTCTATTTGGATTTTCTCCATATCTTCCATCAGTTGGTCTTCTACTTGGTGCCACATAAGCAGTTGCCCAAGGTGTTGAATCTAAACTTCGTAAAATTGTTGCAGGATGAAAAGTTCCAGCTCCTGCTGGTATATCGTAAGGTTGTACAATATTACATCCCTGCTCAGCCCAAAATTGTTGTAATTTTAATAGAATTTCTGAAAATGTAATCATTTATTTTATTCCTAATGCTTTATTAATTTTATTTTTATCGAAACCACAAATCCATTGATTCTCTATTAAAACTACAGGCGCACCTTTGCAACCATGTTTTTTACAATCATTTAAAGCTTTTTTATTTGTGGAAAGATCTATTATACTAAATTTGATCTTTTTTGCTTTGAAATAAGCTTTTGCCTCATTGCACCATTTACAGCTAGGTAGAGTAAAGAGTGCAACTGGCTTCATTTTTTTAGATTAATACTTCAATACTTTTAGAATCAGTTTCTACAGCTTTTGATTTTATTACTCTATCTTCTTTTAGTTTTATAGCTAATTCTTTATCAGTAATAGCTAAAATTTGCATTGCTAAATATGCAGCATTTATAGCACCAGCTTTCCCTAAAGCAACAGTTGCAACAGGCATACCTGAAGGCATTTGAACAGTTGAAAGCATAGCATCCATACCATCCATAGCTCCACCTTTCATAGGTACCCCAATAACTGGTTTAGTTGTACCTGAAGCTAAAGCTCCTGCTAAATGTGCAGCCATTCCAGCAGCAGCAATAAATGCTACAGCACCTTTTTCTTCTGCACTTTTAATATAATCTTTTGTTCTTTCTGGACTTCTATGTGCTGATGAAATTATCATTTCATATTTAACGTCAAATTTTTCGAAAGTATCAGAACAATTTTTCATTATCTCATAATCTGATTTACTTCCCATAATAATTGATACAAAATTCATTTTATCCCCTGTTTTGTTTTAAAAATAGACAATATTATATCAAAAAGTTTCTAATAATTTTATAATCTTGGAAGATTTAAGTTCTATCCAACCTTCAAATTTATGAAGAATTAATGATTCACTTCTAAATATAAACTTACTAAAGTTCTTTGATTTGTCTTTTACATAAATAGCTTTACTTAAAGGATAACTTTGAGTATTTTCGTCTAGATTTGAATCTGTAAAAATCACTACGGTTGGTATAAAAAAAGCATCTGAAATATGATAAGTTGCCGTATTAACTGTAATTACCTTCGACATACTTGAAACAATATATGAATAATCTAAAAAGTTTTGAGAAGAAGAAGATAAGTCTATGTACCTATCATCATCTATTTTGGTTTCTAATTTTAGAACAGAAACAATCGTATATTCAGGCATTTTTATAAGTAACTCTCTTAATAAATTTATTGCAATTTCTTTAGGTATCGACTTTGTAATATTTGCAGAATAAGGGTGAAAAAGTAAGGTATTACCTTTTAAATTTAATTTCTCAATCTTTTCAATTAAATCCTTTTTAGGCTTATATGCAGAGATATTAATTGTATTATATTTTTCAGATTCAAATACTTTTGAATAATCAATTCCAAACTTATAAAGCCAAGCATCTATATGCGTTAGCTCCGAATAATAACTTCTTTTTGAAACAGAACTTGCATCTATAAAAAAATCATAAGAACAGAATTCTTTAACATCTATGGATAATGCTGAAACTTTATTTATAAAAGTTTGATTAGAATAAATCAATTTATCTCGTGAATAATATTTATTTTCTGAAGCGTTCAAATATATATCAATTTTTACACTTTTAAATTTTTTACTTAATTTTTGATATAAAATTCTTAATGCAGTACAAGAACATATCATTTCAGAAATTGTTAAACCAAGATTTCCAAGAATTATCAAAGATATATCTTGTTTTAAAGTTCCAGAAAGTTGCTTATCTAAGTCTGCTTTTTCTTCATTTAAATATAAAGTTTTAGATTCATTTTTATTTTTTTCAATATAATTAAAATCTTTGTAATCAAAATCTAACTTTTGAGTAAGTGAATATTCATTGATATTTGTTATTCCTAATTCTTTAGGAAATTCACTTAAATATCTAATTTTTATTTCATCAAGTACTCTTGCTCGATATTTATCTCCAACATTTGAAAATACTTTTTTGATATCTTGAAAATCTTCGTAAGTAGTTATATAAACTGTTTCATTAAAAAGGTTAGATGGATTCCTTAATTTATTATATTTAACTAAAGTTCCATCTGTGGTCTTGATATTAATGTTTTCTGTTGTCCTAAAGATTACCATTTTTAGTTACTGCAAGATCCTTCACAAGTCTCAAGCTCTTCATTTTCAACTCTTAACATAGTAAGATATGGAAGTTTTCCTGGTAGTTTAATTTTATTTGTATTTCCACTATGAACAGATTCTAACTCTTTATCTGTTTCTGTCAAAATCTTTTTAAAACTTATATAATACTTTCCATCTTCTTTTTTATAAATCTTTCCTATTTCATTATCAACTTCGTTAATTATTGAATCTAAAGGAGCAAAAATTTCTGTCTCTTCATTTGCATAAGTTTTATACTTACATAGAAAATGCATTTCATCTTCCGTAACAAGACCACTTACCTCATAACTTCCTTTACTCAATGCATACTCATGATTTTGAGTATCGTTCTTTTCAAAAGGTTTATGAATTAAATAAGCATCAGTAAAACCTCTATTTTTTGTAGTTGCTAATTCATATTGATATTTTGACGCATCAAATTTTCCTGCATAAAAATCATCAATTGCAGATCTATAAGCAAAAGCCGTTACAGCTGCGTAATAAGGAGATTTTGTTCTTCCTTCAATCTTAATTGAATCAACTGCACCACTTTCTAAGATCTCATCCACATGTGATGCTAAATTCATATCTTTTGCATTAAAAATATAAGTTCCAACACCAGGTTCTTCTTCAAGTCTAAAAAGTGAACTATGATCTTCATTTGCTGCGTAAAGTGTGTACTCAAATCTACAATCATTTGCACAAGAGCCTCTATTTGGAACTCTTCCCATTTGCACAGCACTTACCAAACATCGCCCTGAATACGAAAAACACATAGAACCATGTACAAAAATCTCAATTTCCATTTCAGGTAAATGTTTTTTAATTTCTTTTACATCTTTTAATGATATTTCACGTGCAGCTATAATTCTTCTAACGCCCATATCATAGAAAACTTGCGCATCTAAATAGTTCATCACATTAGCTTGAGTTGATAAATGAATTGGAATATCTGGTGCTAATTCTCTACAAAGTCTAACAACACCTGGAGCTGCAACTATAAGTGCGTCAGGTTTAAGTTCGGCCATTGCAACTATATGTTTTTTGAGCAATTCAATCTGAGAATTAAAAGGAAAACCATTTATTGTTGCATAAACTTTTTTGCCTTGTGAATGTGCATAATCAATTCCCTCTTTAAAAGTTTCAAAAGTAAATTCTTTTCCGCTTCTTATTCTTAAGCTAAAATGACTAACTCCACCGTATACAGCATCTGCACCATATTTAAAAGCAATTTTTAATTTTTCTAAATTTCCAGCAGGAGATAATAATTCTGTTTTTTCGTTATTCATTGTATTCCTTACAAAACATCTCATTTTATAGAGATATTCTCTTAATAAATATTTTTCATATAATTTATAAATATTACTAAAAATAATATAATTCTAAAGTATTAGTATTTAGTAAATTCGCAATTATATCAAATTTTTTTATATTTTAGATTTGACAAAAATTTAATTGATTTTTATAAGTATTAGTTAGTTTTAATAAAGGGTGGGGGAGCTTTTAAAAGCTCTCCCACTCATCGTCATCATTATTGTTTGCAGAAATAGTCTTAGTATTTACAGTAGATTTAATAGGTTCAACTTTTTTTGATACTACTTTTCTAGATTCAGTTTTCTCTGAAACATTTCTTTTTTCAAATTTTACAGGTGTTACATGTGAAGTAGTAACAGTATCATCTTTTTTAACTTCTATATTAAAATTTTTACAATGGTCGATTTTAATTCTATCCATAGAAGCAAATAAACAAGAAGTCTTATCTTCAAGTTTTTTTGAAATAATTTCTAACTCTGAATTTGGGGCTTTTTTTGCATTTTCTACTATATATTCCTGAACTGTTTTATGAACTTCACTATGACATTCTTTCATACTAGTCCAATTTGAAGTTTTCGTAAATCCTATTCCTTTATTTTCTTTATCAGCAATCCATTTACCAAAATCACACTCTGTACAAGTTTTAACTGTCCAAGAAGAAAAACTTCCTACTTTTGCAAAATTGTTATTTTTTAAAATTACATGATCATTTTTTAATTTTGATATTTCAAATACTAAATCAATATCACAAATTTCAGCTTTCTTATTTTCATCAAATTTAGCTCTATCTGCAATAGACAAAAGATCTGTTGATAAAGAAGATACTTCATCAGCTAAAGTACTAATTTGTGATGCAGAGGATGCATTCATTTGTGTTGCTTGATCTAAAGAGTTAATAACATCATTTATTTGCACGATTCCTGTCTCTTGCTCTTTACTTCCATCTGTTACATCAGAAATAAGTTCAATAGTTTCAGTAATTTTTTTATTTAACTCTGTATATCCACCAATCATATTATCTGCAATAACTTTTCCTTCATTTGCCTTATTTGTTGCATTCTCAACTATTGCTTTTATTTCTTTTGCTGCATCTGCACTTCTTGAAGCTAAATTTCTAACTTCTTGAGCAACTACTGCAAATCCTTTACCTGCTTCTCCTGCTGTCGCAGCTTCTACTGCTGCATTAAGTGAAAGAATATTTGTTTGGAAAGCAATTTGATCAATAACTGTAATTGCATCATTTATAGAATTTACTTGTGCATCAATATCTTCCATAGCTTGTGTAGTTTTAGAAGCTAAATCTTCACCATCTTTTGCAGAAATATTTAATTCATTTGCCAAAACAAACATTCTATTAACTTTTTCATTACTTGATTTAATAATAGATGTAATTTCCTCCACAGCAGCAGCTGTTTCCTCTAATGAAGCTGCTTGTTCATTTGCAGAAGTAGATAATTGACCAGAAGATGAAGATAAAATATCTGTATCTTCATTTAGTTTCTCTCCAGAAGAAGTAATCATAGATAAAAATTCAGATACAGTCCCACCAAGTTGTTTTGCACTAGTGAAAATTGAACCAATAATACCATTTGAAGAACTATGAGAATTATTTCCTTTATAACTAAAGTTTGAATTTCCATACTCTAATAATACATCATTAATTTCTTCTAATTTAATATTTGTTGAATCAATCATAGAGTTAATTGAAGTTCTTAACTTTTGAATTTGAGGATTTGATGAATTCTTTTCAACCTTATAAACATAAAAGCCATTATTTACTTTTTGAATAACATCTTCAACTTCAGCAATTACTTTTGCATCTTCTTCATATCCATCTTGCAATTTTTTTATGTATGCATTAAAAGAATCGACAAGGGAACCTATTTCATCATTGCTATTTCTTCTAATCTCACTTCTTCTATCATCACCAGAACTTAAAAGTTCAACTGCTTTTTTTAAATCTTCTAATGGATCAATAATCACTTTTTTAATTAAATATGAATAAACTAAATATATAATTAAAATTGAAATTAATGTGAAAATTGCAATATACATTATAATTTGAGATATTTCAGACTCAGTATTTTCTTTCATTAAAGTAATACGTTCTTCAATATCATCAACATAAGCTCCAGTACCAATGATAAAATCCCAAGGTTCAAATTTTTGTACATATGAAAATTTTTGTCGAGGGTCACCTTTTTTATTAGGCCTATCCCACCAGTAATTAACTAATCCACCCTCTTTTTTTGCAGTTGAAACTTTTACCATTTCAACAAAATGCTTTTTACCTTTTGCATCACTATTATTAGATAAATCTTTTCCATTTAAAGATGGCTTAATTGGATGCATCAACATTTTAGGTTTAGAATCATTAATCCAAAAATATCCGCTTTCTCCATATCTCATACTTGCAATTGATTTTAAGGCCTCTTCTTTTAGGGCAGTTGATACATCAGAAACATATTCACCTGTTCCAATAACCCAATTAAAAGGTTTAAATAATTTCACATAAGAGACTTTTGGTTGAGGCTTTTCAAATCCAGGTTTTGGCCAAACATAATCAACAAATCCATCACCATTAGATTCAGCAACTTGCGCAAATTCATGAAAAATCTTTTTTCCATTTTGATCTTTATGATTATCCAAATTTTTTCCATTTAATTGCGGCTTAATTGGATGCATTATAATTACAGCATCGGTATCGTTAATCCAAAAGTATCCACTTTTGCCATATCTTGTACCTTCAACTATTCCTTTTAGTCTATCTTTTAATTCATCTTCACTAAGAATATCTTTGTATTTTTTATACTCATACTCTAATATTGAAAATATAAAATTGGTCTGAGACTTTAAATCTTCTTGAACTTCAACTTTTATTTTTTCAATAGCTGTTCTTTCATAATAAGATTCAACAGTTTTCATTGCCAAAGAAACATAATTCTTTAACTCTTTCTCTTTTCCTGAATAGGATTCTTTTTTGAAATTAGCAATTTCCTTCTTAGACAATTTTTTAATTGAATAAATTGACTCTGCAGCAACAAGTATAGATACTAACACAATAGCTACCAATGAAATCATTAATAATTTAGCTTTAATTGAAAAGTTTGAAAACATAAACACATCCTAATATATATTTTTGCATTATATTGATTATTATATCAATTAATTGCTAAATTTACATTTTTTGATAAGATTATTATTATTATTTTTATTTTTATTTTTTATTTTTTTATGTTAGAATAAAACTCTTATAAAGGAATAGAAATGATTCAAAGACTGTTCAAGAAAGCAACAGCAGATGATTTATTAGATGAATTAAAAAGTAAAAGTTTTAATGAAAGCAAAGTAAATTCAATGCTTAAAGATGTGGATATAAATCATAAAAATCAAGATTTACAAAATTTTTTACATCTTATAATAAGTGAAAATAAAATAGAATCTGTAAAATGCTTACTAAAAAATGGAATAGATTATAATTTAGCTGATTCATTTGGAGTAACAGCTTTAATGATTGCAGCACAAAATGGATACTTAGATGCGATTAATGAACTTCTTAGAATGAATGCAAATGTAAATGATGAAGATTATAATGGTTATACTCCCATTGAATATGCTGTTTTTAATAATAAATACAATGCATATAGATTACTTAAAAAATATATAAAGGATGTAAATAGAAAAAACAAGAGAAACTTAACTT
Organism: Arcobacter sp.; assembly: GCA_002869565.1. GTDB lineage: Bacteria > Campylobacterota > Campylobacteria > Campylobacterales > Arcobacteraceae > Halarcobacter. The sequence continues at coordinate 195,364 of PKUJ01000002.1, read as the reverse complement.
TACTTCATATAGCAATAAAAGCACAAAATTATCAAATTATAAGTGACCTTTTCAATGATAAAAACTTCAAAATCACAAATGAAATTCTATTTTATAAATATACTTATGCTAATAAAGATATATTAAATACAATTCTAAGTAACTTTGAAAACTTTGATATTTTGGATAATAAAGAAAGAAATATTCTTTTTTATGTAGTATTAAATGGAATCGAAAGTGAAGACATTTTTCATTTACTCTTAGAGAATGGTTTAGATATAAATTGTCTTGACGACAATAATGATACTATACTTCATCATTTAATAAAAGATATTATAAAAAGAAAAAATACTTTATCCTATGATAATGTAGAAGAATTAGAAAAAGATAAAATAAAAATAAAACAATTAATAGAATTTATACCCATAATTTTAGAAGAAAATTTTGATACTTCAATTTTTAATAAACAAGATGAAACTATACTTTCACTTCCTTCAAAAAATAAATGTATCGATGTTTTAAATATTCTTTTTGAATATGAAGTAAACATTGATATATTAAATAGTAATAAAGAAACAGCCTTAAGCTCAGTTATAACAAGAGGTTTAGATTATTCAGAAGTTAATCGTTTACTTTTAGATTTTGGAGCAAACCCTAATATAGAAAATAGTGTAGGCAAAACTGTTATAGAAAAATTAGTTGATGCAACACTTATTGTTAAGAATGCTAAGAAAGTAAAAAGTTCAGAAAAAAAAGATATTGATTTTAAAACAGATTATAAAGCTATATTAGAGAGTGTTCTTGTTAACACTGATTCAAATTTAACACAATTAAATTCTAAAGGAGAACCATATTTTTTTGATGCATTAAGATATGGAAATATTGAACTAGTAAAACTATTGATAAAACAAGGTGCAGATATTAATCAGCCTAATAAAGAAAATCAAAATATTATTTATAACTATATGGAAGAAAATCAAAGATTTAAAAAAGTTGTAGAACAAAAAGAGTATCACAATAATTTACAAGCAATTATTGCAATGGGTGCAAATGTAAATGCAAAAGATTCATATGGAGGAATCACTCTTCATAAAGCCATTTTAAATTGCGACATAACAACAATTAAGATGCTTTTACATTCAGGTGCAGATATAAATGCCATTGATAATAGAGGAAGAAATATTTTACATAATTCTATTTGGAAAAATAATATCAAGATATTTAAACTAATCTATGCTTACAATAAACCTCTTTTAAATGAACCTGATAAATATGGTGTTTTGGCTTTAAACTATGCTGCATTCTTAGGATATACAGATTTGGTATTAGAAATTATAGAGATGAAAGGTCATATAAATAATCCCTATCATAAGAAAAAATATATACTAAATTTCTTAAAAAAATTTCATAAAAATTTAAAGATATTAGAAGAAAAAGCTAGAACAAAATCCCAAAAATTGAAGATTAGTATGTTAATAGATAATATGAAAAAAGAGTTCTTCGTAGAAGATTAACTCTTTTTCTTATTTAATAAATTTTTTGCAAAACTGTATGCATCATCTGTAATATTTTCGCCACTAATCATTCTTGCGATTTCATCAATTCTTGAAGAACTATCAAGATTTGTTACTGTTGAAATACCATCTTTTTTATCTACTAAAAAATGCTGGTCTGCCGTTGAAGTCAATTGAGGTTGATGAGATATTGCAAATATTTGATATGTCTGAGATAATTTATATAAAACTGTTGCAATAGCAGAACTCTCTTTTCCACTTAAATTTGCATCAATTTCATCTAAAAAAAGTATACCATTTTTAATAATATCAAATTCACTAATTGAAGTTAAAAGAGCTAATCTTAATCTATTAAATTCACCAGATGATATAGTTTCTAAATTAACACCATTTAATTCAAACTCAACTTTATCTAATCCTGATTTATCTAATTCTTTTTTTACTAATTTTATTTTTGCATTTGATAAATATAAGTAAGCTAAATAATGATTAATTTTTTCTTCTAATATTTCACTAGATTTTAATCTATATTTTGAAATTTCAATAGCTTTAGATTTAACTTCTTGCAAAGTTTTCACTAGATTTTTTTCTAAAATAGCTTTTTCAAAAGAAATATTTTCATAAGAGTCTAATTCTTCTTCTTTTTGTTTCTTATAATTAAGAGCTTCTTCAATTGATCCAAATCTTTTTTGTAAACTAGATAATTTTTCAATTCTATCTAAAACATTTTCCACATCGAGTTCTTCAAGCTCAAGAAGTGAATCACTAAATTTTTCAAAAATATTGTTTAGTTCATTAATTGCATCATCAAAAAATGTAGCATCTTCATTCATTAAATCTAAGGCTAAATTAGCAGAAGAAGTATAAGTAAAAAGTGGTGTTGCTTTTTCCATAGCTTCTTGAATTTTTTCTTTTTTTTATAATTTCTTTTTGATATCATTTAATTCTTCATATTCACCAATTTGAGGGTTTAAAGAAGATATTTTCTCAATCTCAAATTTTGCGAACTCTTTTAAATCTTCTAATTTAGACTCATCTTCATTTATCTTTTTTAGTTCTTCTTTTATTTTTTGAAGTTTACAATAAGAATCATCAAAATCATTTTTTAAATTTTTAAAATCATCAAATTTTTTAATACATAAAGAGTCTAAAAAATCAATTAGTTTAGGACTATCAAAATCGCTTGTATCTTTTAAATGTAAATGCTTAATTAATTTTTTAGAAAATTGATTTAAATTCTTTTTTGATATGCTTTGAGAATTCAAAAAGTATCTACTTTTATCTTTTTTTATTTGCTTAATTATAATATCATCATCAGCTTCAATATCAAAAGAGTCATCTACAATATTTAAATTACTAATAGCAATTTCACCTAAACTAGCTTTTGAATCACTTATTCCAAATAGTGATAAAATAGATTGCATTAAAACTGATTTACCAGCACCACTTGGTCCTGTAAATACCACTAATCCTTTTTTTATTTCTAAATCTACCTCTCTAAAAGACAAAAAATCTTTTAGATATATTCTATTAATCATTTAAATTAATTACCCCACCCTAACTTATCATTTAAAACTTCAAAAAAGTTTCTTTTTGTTCTATGTATTAACTTAGCTTTTTTACTTGCAATTGTTACTTTAATAACTGTTTCATCTTCAACTTCGTAAGTATCTTGCCCATCAATTAATAATACAGCACCTTGCTTATCTTTAATCTTAAATTCAATTTCTACATCTGCTGGCATAACTAATGGCCTCTGTGTCAAACTATGAGGAGCTACTGGCGTTATAATAAAAGCTTCAGTCAAAGGATAAACGATTGGGCCACCCACAGATAAATTGTATGCGGTAGAACCTGTGGGAGTTGAAATAATTACTCCATCTCCATAATAACTATTAAAAGAGTTTCCGTCAATTTTAGCTTTTATTTTTATCATTGAAGATACAGTTTTTCTAGAAATAACTATATCGTTAAATGCTACAAAAACTTTATCATCAACATGACATTCCACTAACATTCTATTATCAATTTTATAATTGTTATTATTAAATTCATTTAGAAAATTAGGTAGCTTGTCATATATTATATCTGTTAAGAACCCTAGTGTTCCCATATGAATTCCTAAAATTGGAATATCATATTTAAAAGAATTTCTTACAACTGAAAGTAAAGTACCATCTCCTCCAACAGAAATTAAAAAATCTACATTTTTACAAAGTTCTTCTAAAGATAAACCATCTTCTTCATTTATCATTAAAGCACTTTTTTGTTCCAACATAATTTTAATATTATATACTGCAAAATATTTTTTTATCTCTAAAAACTCTTTTTTAATGTCTGGTGAATCTGGTTTTAATATTACACCTGCTTTTTTTGGAGATATTAATTTTTCTGTACTTCTTGTAACTTTCAAATGTTCTTTCCTACTTATTTCTTAACTCTATTTTTTTTACTTTATTAATCTCATTATTCAAAACTCTATTATTATAACTCTCAAATTTTTTCTGATTTGTACTAACCCTAGAAACATATGGTATATTTTTACGCAATTCTGGATCTAAATTTTCAATTGCATTTCTTGCATCTTCCGAACTCTCATATAATCCATAAATAACTCTATAATAACTATTTACACTTCCAATTGGATAAGCAAGAACATTCTTTGTTAAGTTATGCATATTAAAAAACTTCTCAGGACTCATTTCATTTTTTAAAAAAGTTATTAAAGTTATTGTATATAAAGAAGAGTTTTCATTAAAAAATTCTTCTTTTAATAAGTTTTTTTCATTAAAATTCTCGACATAAACCATATCATCTAAAAAGGAATCTGAATTTTTTCTAAAGTCTGTTTCAATAATATCACTTTCTACTAATTGTTTAGAGTTTTTTGTTTTGCTACTTATTTTATGAAAGTTTTTATATAACTTTTGATGATTTTTAATATTACTTACCCGTGGTTTTTCTAATTTCGTATTTAAATTTAAAGTCTTAACTGCATTTGTTGCATCATCTTTAGTTTCATAAGCTCCATAAACTATTCTCGCATATTCTTTATTATCTCCATATTTATAAGCAAGTGTATCATTTTGCATACCATTTTTAATAAAAAATTCTTCAATTGAAGTATCTCTTAATTTTAATTCTCCTAAGTCTACTGTATAAAATGAACTTTTATCATTTAGAAATACTTCACTTAAAATATTAAAATTTCCATCACTCTCAATATAATATACATCTTCCAATTTTGAGTATTTAACAAATCTATTTTTATTTAAATCTTCTTTTGACGGTTTTACTGGTTTTATTTTTTTTACTATTTTATTAATAGGCTTTTTAACTTCTATTTTTTTTGCTTCAAGTTTTTTAGGAATATTATCTTTTTGCGATATAACTTCTTTTTTAACTTCTTTAATTATTGGTTTATCTTCTTTTTTAACTATTTTTATCTCATCACTAATTTTTGGATTTAAAATTTTTTTTTCATTTTTTTTGTCATTTACTTTTAATTCAACAATAGAATTATTATCAGAATCATTTTGAAAACTTTTTTTATAAAAATGTTGAAACTTATGCATTTTCATTGAATAAGGCTTGTTCTGTTTTAAGTTTTCATTGAAATTTGCTAAAGCTAAAGATGCTTCTTCTCTTGTTTTATATAATCCATATATAATTCTTACTTTATCCTTATTCTTTCCATATACATGAGCTAAAGCTTTATCCCCTACTTCATAAGTATTGAAAAAATTCTGTATTGAATTCTTATCTAAAGATATACTTCCTAAAGCAATTGAATAATATTTAGAATTTTTATTAAAAAATTCTTTCTTCAAATTTTGTGAACCTTCATTTGCTTCAACATAGACAGAGTTTTTTGATTCTATTATTTCCGATACTTTATTAGTATCTAAATTAACTTTTGTAACTTTTTTTTCAACAATTCCCATATCTTCTTTGTATAATCTCTGATGTCTAATCAATTTTGCAGAATACGGTTTATTATTTCGTAATCTTGGATCTAATTTTTTTATAGCATTTGCAGCTTCTGTTCCAGTTTTGTATACACCCGCTATTACTCTTGCAAATTCTTTATTTTGCCCATATTTATAAGCTAGTGCATTTGTCATTTTATATGTTTTAAAAAAATCGATAGGATCATGTCTACTTAATGTAAGAGTACCAATACTTATAGTGTACATTTTAGTATTGTCATTAAAAAATTCGTCTTTTAAGCTAATTTCCGTACTGCTTTTATCTTCAACATATACTACATCTTTTAGCGTTTCTGCATTTAGTGATATAGCAATAATTAATAAGAATAGTAAATTTTTAATATTTGACATTATTTCACTTATTGTAGGATATTAGGAGATTTTATCCAATAATAATTTAAAAAAGGATTTAGAATATAAATTTAAAAAAAAAGTGAGAAAAATATGTATATTTTAGATATAAAAAGAGAAAGTTACTCTGTAACGAAAAAAGGCTATCCCGCAAACATAGACGTTCGAAGGATAGCCTTTTCGGACATTTTCTCACAGAGATTGCAAGCAAAAAGATGTAATTACGAAATCATAGATTTCTATTACATATACAAAATCTCGTTATGCCGGAGCATAGTGAAGAAATCCCTTTGTGTAAAACCTAAAAGAGTGACGCAGGTCACTCTTTTTAAACAGTTTTAACCATTTCTCTTTTTAATGATTTCTTCTGAAACATTCTTTGGAACGTCTAAGTAGTTATCAAAAATCATAGAATATGTTGCTCTACCTTGAGACATAGATCTTAAGTCTGTAGAGTAACCGAACATTTCAGCCAATGGAATCATTGCAACAACTAGTTTAACACCAGCTCTGTCATCCATAGATTGAACTTGTCCTCTTCTTTTGTTAACGTCACCGATAACATCTCCCATATAATCTTCAGGAGTTTCGATTTCAACTTTCATAATTGGTTCAAGAATTACAGGTTGAGCAGCATCTGATCTACAACCTTTTTTGAAACCCATAGAAGCAGCAAGTTTAAATGCCATTTCAGATGAATCCACATCATGGTAAGAACCATCATATAAATCAACTGCAATATTAACTAATGGATAACCAGCTAAAATACCACCAGCCATAGCTTCTTGACAACCTTTATCAACAGCAGGAACGTATTCTTTTGGAACAGAACCACCTTTGATAGATGATGTAAAGATATAGTTTTCTTCAGAATCAGCAGGTAATGGAGTAATAGTTAAATATACATGACCATATTGACCTTTACCACCAGATTGTTTAGCATATTTGTACTCTTGTTGAACTGCATTTTTAATAGTTTCTCTATATGCAACTTGAGGAGCACCAACTTCAGCTTCAACTGAGAATTCTCTTTTCATTCTATCTACAAGAATTTCAAGGTTAAGTTCACCCATTCCTGAAATAATAGTTTGACCAGATTCTTCATCTGTAGCAACTCTAAAAGATGGATCTTCTTGAGCTAATTTTCCTAAAGCAATACCCATTTTTTCTTGGTCAGCTTTAGTTTTTGGTTCAACTGCAACAGAAATAACTGGTTCTGGGAAATCCATTCTTTCAAGAATAACTGGATCTTTTTGAGAAGCAAGTGTATCACCTGTAATAGTATTTTTAAGACCAACTACTGCACCGATTTCACCAGCATATAATTCAGTAACTTCTTCTCTTTTGATAGCATGCATCTTAAGAAGTCTACCAATTCTCTCTTTTTTCATCTTAGTTGAGTTCATTACATAAGTACCAGACTTAAGAACACCTCTATAGATTCTTGTAAAAGTTAATTGTCCAACAAATGGATCAGTCATAATCTTAAATGCAAGACCTGCAACTTCACCATTATCAGTAGATGGAACAACAACAGCTTCACCGTCTTGAGTTTCACCTTTGATATCTTCAACTTCTAATGGAGAAGGTAAGTACATAGCAACAGCGTCAAGTAAAGTTTGAACACCTTTATTTTTAAATGCAGTACCACAAGTCATTGGAGTAATTTCCATTGCTAAACAACCTTTTTTAAGACCGATAACAATTTCCTCTTCAGTAAGTTCTTCACCTTCAAGGTATTTTTCCATATATTCGTCAACTTGTTCAGCAGCAGCCTCTACCATTTTTTCTCTATATTCTTCAGCTAACTCTTGTAAGTCAGCAGGAATATCTTCGATATGATAGTTAGAACCCATTGCAGCATCAATATCCCATACAACAGCTTTCATTGTTACTAAATCAACTACACCTTGGAAGTTTTCTTCAGCTCCAATAGGAATTTGAATAGGAATGGCATTTGATTTAAGTCTAGTATTAACTTGCTCTTCAACATTAAAGAAATCTGCACCAGTTCTATCCATTTTGTTAACAAAAATCATTCTTGGAACTCTATATTTGTTTGCTTGTCTCCAAACAGTTTCAGATTGTGGTTGAACCCCACCAACTGAACAAAATACAGCTACAGCACCATCAAGAACTCTCATAGATCTCTCAACTTCAATTGTAAAGTCAACGTGACCTGGAGTGTCAATGATGTTAATCATTAAATCGTCATTAGTTTTTGGGTGTTTCCAGTGACAAGTAGTAGCAGCAGAAGTAATTGTAATACCTCTTTCTTGCTCTTGTTCCATCCAGTCCATAGTAGCAGCACCATCATGAACCTCACCAATTTTATGCTCAACACCTGTATAGAATAAAATTCTTTCAGTTGTTGTTGTTTTACCTGCATCAATGTGTGCAGCAATACCGATATTTCTAAGTCTGTTAAGTGGTGTTTCTCTTGCCATTTTAATTTCCTACCATCTATAATGTGCAAATGCTTTATTAGCTTCTGCCATTCTATGCATATCTTCTTTCTTCTTGAATGATGCACCTCTATCAGTAGCAGCTTCGAATAATTCGTTAGCTAATCTTTCTACCATAGTTCTTTCATTTCTTTTTCTAGCAGCATCAACAATCCATCTAAGAGCTAAAGTTTGTCTTCTTACAGGTCTAACTTCAACCGGAACTTGGTAAGTTGCTCCACCTACTCTTCTAGATTTTACTTCTAAAAGTGGTTTTACATTTTCAATTGCTTTATCAAATAATTCAATACCAGATTCTTCACCTCTAGCATCTAAGTTAGCAATTGCACCATACATAATTTTTTGTGCTGCAGATTTTCTTCCATCTAACATTACAGTATTAATAAACTTTGTGATCACCTTACTATTGTAGATAGGATCAGCCATTACTTCTCTTACGGGAGCTTTTCTTCTTCTCATTATCTTATCCTTCTACTTATTTCTTTGGTCTTTTAGTACCGTATTTAGATCTTGCAACAGTTCTGTTTGCAACACCAGCAGTATCTAAAGCACCTCTAACGATGTGATATTTTACACCAGGTAAATCTTTAACTCTTCCCCCTCTAACTAATACGATAGAGTGTTCTTGAAGGTTGTGACCCTCACCACCGATGTATGAAATTACTTCAAACCCAGTTGTTAATCTAACTTTTGCAACTTTTCTTAAAGCCGAGTTAGGTTTTTTAGGAGTTGTAGTATATACTCTTGTACATACTCCTCTTCTTTGTGGACATTTTTCTAAAGCTGGTGATTTTGATTTTTTAATCACTCTTTTTCGCTCTTTTCTTACAAGCTGATTGATTGTAGGCATTCTTTCCCTTTATTTATATTTAGAGTAATCTATTAATTAATTGTGTGAATCAGTTAAAGATTCTCTATTTCTTGGTTTGAGCTGTAAAGCGGCTCAGGCTTCTCGTTACACCCTCACGGTGCCATGACATATGATAAGAATCATAATCAAAACGATACTACCATTCTAGAGAAACGTTGAGTGTTTTCTAAAAAAGTATGCGATTATACTTAAAGTTTTCTTATAAAGTGCTTATATATCTATATGAATATTGTTAGGATGACTATTAATTTTTAGGTTATTTATAGGCATATTAATTGATTATGATTATACTATGTCATAAAATTAAAGAAATACTAAATAAAAATATAGATTTATTTAAAGTGAAACTAAGCCTGAAGTTTCGGCAAATGTGTTAATTTAATCAGGCTCTTATATACTTCATATATCCAGCCTTTGTCAAAGACGGAAGTTTTTAAAATAATTTTCGGAAAAGCCTGAATATATTTGACTGAAAAAAGGTGCGAAAGGCAGAGGAAATATTGCTTGCAGGCAAAACTTATTTATAAACTGTAGGGAACTTTTGCTTTCAACTCGGATGGTTTTTTTTCTAAAAGAGAGTACAATCGCGAGGTTTTACTTTGCCACCATGAAGGAACTTAGGGACTAAATCCCGAAGGATAAAAGTAAAGAAAGCGAAAAAGGCCAGTTCTTCAAGAAAAAAGAGCAAAGAGAGATATCTCTTCACTCCTAAAATATTAATCCCGTCTAAACTTCTTAGTACTAACATTCTGAATAATATTCTTAGCAATATTAGACGTATCAGTAGAAATTTCATGAGTCTGACTAGCAACACTCGCATTTTCTTGTGTTCTGTGATCTAATTTTGTTACAGCGTCGTTAATCTGTTCAATTCCAACACGTTGTTCATTTGATGCTATTTCAATATGATTGATAATTTCTGTGGTTTTTTTTATATTTTCATTTAATTCAGTATAACCATCAATCATTTTATCTGCATTTATTTTACCTGCGTTTGTTTTATGTGTTGCATTTTCTACTAGATTTTTTATTTCTTTGGCAGCTTCCGCTGATCTTGATGCAAGATTTCTTACTTCTTGGGCAACTACTGCAAAACCTTTCCCAGCTTCACCTGCTGTTGCAGCTTCAACTGCCGCATTTAAAGAAAGAATATTTGTTTGGAAAGCGATTTGATCAATAACTGTAATGGCATCGGCTATTGAAGTTGTCTGTTCATTGATTTCATTCATTGATTGTGCAGTATTTTTTGCTAACTCCTGTCCATTGCTAATTGAATTAACTAAATTTTCAGAATAACCAACCATTTTAGAAATATTTTCAGTCGTATCAATAATTGTTGTTGTAATTTCTTCTAATGAAGCAGATGTTTCTTCTAAAGAAACCGCTGTTTCATTTGAAGATTTATTAAGAATATCCACGTTTCCTAATAACAGTTTTGCATTATTTTCTAAAGTCATACCTAAAGTATAGTTTTCTCTCAACATTTCATTAATAATGTCACATAAACCATTTAAACCTTTTGATATTTTTCCATTAGGATTTTCTATATTATTTACAAAATCTAATTTTGAGTATTTTTCAAGTGCAAATAAAATAGTATTTATATCATTATGAACATTTTCACTAATTGTTTTAATCATATCATTTAATATGATTTTTAATTCATTTAGGGATTGAGTCGAAGTTTCACCTACAACCTGCACATCTAAATTTCCTTCTTTGATTTTATTAACAACATCTTTAACATTTTCAATTAATAATCTATCCTTATCAATACCAACTCTAACAATCTCAATTTCCATATCAATCTTACGAGCCATATTTCCAAATTCATCATTTGTATTAATATTTAGAACAGAAACTGTATCTTTTTTTCCTTGCAAATATTCAAAGAAATCATTTAGTCCATTTTCAAGTGTAGCTATTGGATTTAGTAACTTTTTCAGCATAAAATATACAAATCCCAAAATTGCCGCTAGCAATACTAAGTAAAGAACAACCTCTTTTAAAATATTTGCTTTTATTTTATTAAAAATAGTATCTTTATCTACTTCAACAGCTAAGTACCAAGATGAAATTTTTATTTTACTATATGAAATTAATTTACTTATTCCATTTTCACTAACTTCTGCAAAATCAATATCTTTATCTGTTTTAGCTTTTTTAAATAAAGAACTCTCTTTTTTTAATAACTTTTTATCTTTATGAATTAATACTTTTCCATCGCTAGATAACATATATGCAAATCCACCATTAGGTAATTTTAAATTTAAGATAGTGTTAACAACAGTATCTAAAAAAATATTTGCCCCAACAACTCCAATTAACTTATCATCTTTTTTATAAGGAGCAAAAACGGTAATAACTAATCTTTTTGTAGTATTATCAACAAAGGGTTCAGAAACACCAGCTTTTTTTATTTTCATAGCTTTTTTATACCAAGGCCTAATTCTTGCATCATAATTCATAGTTGCTATACTTTTTAGTACACCATTAAATTTAATCAAGTCACCACTATCTTCTAACCCTAAATACATACTTGCAAAGTTACCCGCTTTTTTACCTGACATCAATTGATTAATTAGCACTTTATTTTCTATATTAAGATTTTGATTCTCTATCATGTCAGCTACAGACGAAACTATTGTAATCTTAGAGGCTAGGTAACCATCAATAAATTTTGATGTTTGAGCAGATAAATTTGTTTGATCTAATTTTACTAAATTGTACTCAGACTCATATTCATTAGATGCGTTAAAAAATCCAAGAATAAAAAACGAACAAGAGATACTAATAAATAAAAATATTAAAAGCTTTGATTTTATACTTACAGTCTTCATTATTTTCCTTTTGTTATAAAATCACTAATTTTACCATAACAAAATGTCTTTATTATGTCATCAGGTTTCTAATTCTTAAATTTTACTTAAAATATTCTATTAAAAAATTAAATAACCTATTCATTTATCATATTTTTATCATTAAAAAATAAAAAAAACTTAACTCAATGTTTTTATATATTTATTAATTTCTAAACCAAAACCAGTGATACCTAAAAATTCTTTTTCTTTATTATCACTAAGTAAATTTATTTTTTCAATTCCAAGTTGATTGATAATCTGCGCACCAATCCCATATTCACGAATCTTTTTCATATTTTTTAAATCATTTTTCATAAAAACAAGAGCTCCCCCATGTTTTTGCAAATATGTAATACTATTTTGTAAACTTTTATATCTAATTGTATCTGCAAAAAGTTTTTCATCATCAGTTACTCTATGAAATTTTATAGCTGATTCTTGATGAAGTTTCCCAAAAGTATAAACAATATGTCGATTATCTAAATGATCTGTAAATTCAAGTCTTTTTGCTTTTTCATCCATAAACTCAACATTTTCTTTAGAAATTAATCTTACAAGAGATTCATTCATCATACGATATTCAATAATATCTGAAATATATACTATGTTTAAATCATGTTTTTTACAAAAAATATCAAGATCAGGTCTTCTTGCCATAGTTCCATCTTCTTTCATAATTTCACAAATAACACTTGACTCCGATAATCCTGCTAATTTACATAAATCAACTGAACCTTCCGTGTGACCTGTACGAACTAATGAACCGCCCTCTTTTGCAATAAGAGGAAAAATATGTCCTGGTCTAACAAGTTCTAATGAAGTAGATGTTCCATCTGCAAGAATTTTAATTGTCATATCACGTTCTAATGCAGATATACCTGTTGCTGCATGTTTAGCATCTACAGAAATAGTAAAAGCAGTTTCATATGAAGAGTCATTATTTTTTACCATTGGTACTAAGTTTAATCTATGTGCAATATTCTTTGAAACAGATACACAAATAAGACCTTTAGCTTGACTTGCCATAAAATTGACTTTTTGAGCACTTGAAAATGAAGCTGAATAAACTAAATCCCCTTCATTTTCCCTATCTTCATCATCAACCATAACAACCATTTTCCCTTCACTAATATCTTTAATAGCTTGTTTTACTCTAGCTATTGTTTCTATTGTTTTTTGATCATTAATTATTGCATTCATTTTTTCATTCCTCTATATCATATGTCCCATTATCTCTTTTTTTGTTTTTAGATAATCTACATTGTATTTATTAGAAGGCATAACAATTGGACACCTTTCTATAATCTTAACACTTTTAAGAGAATTAATTTTTTTGGGATTGTTTGTTAATAATCGTATTTTATCTATCTGGAAATATTCAAAAATAGTGTCTGTGATTTCATAACTGCGTTCATCCATCTTAAAACCTAACTGATGATTAGCTTCAATTGTGTCAAGTCCTTTATCTTGTAAAGAGTAAGCATTGACTTTATTAAAAAGACCAATATTCCTTCCCTCTTGACGAAGATATATTACTAAGCCACCTAATTTTGAGATATTTGACAATGAATACTCCAACTGTGCACCACAATCGCACTTCAATGAGCCTAAACTATCTCCGGTTAAACATTCACTATGAATCCTGACTAAGGGAATTTTTCCAAAAGGTTTTTTGTAAATTACCAAATGCTCTTTTATTCCTTCTTGAAATGCTTGGATTTTAAAATTTCCAAACTGGGAAGGAAGATTAGCAATTTTTGATATATTTATTTTCATAATTTATCCTTTTATTCCCTTGCCATAAATTTACATAGTACTAAAATTTATAATTTATATATAATCTTGCATAAGAGAAAGTATCTTTTGGTACATTCTCATCATAATCTCCATATCCAGCATAAAGACGAGTACTAAATCCTTTTAATGCTCCAGAAAATTTATATCGTATATCAATATTAATTTCATCTGATTTGTATAAATCTACTGATGAATTTAACATTCCTTCATTACTTTGATCAAAATGTGCAACCTTAGCTGATGTATATAAGTTTTCAATTCCGAAATCATATATAGCTTCAAGAGATACTGCTTCTGTACCTGCAAATATTCCATTATTAGTTAGCATATTAGTATAAAGTATTGTATCAGGTACATGTCCTAAAGTTCCAGGGAAACTATTGTCATCATCAACTGATGTATAGGCTAAATTTAATTTAAAATCACCTACTTTTGTTCCTAATTTAAGACCATAGAATGACGTATCTTTTGCTCCTGTGGCATCAAAATCAGCGCCACCATATGTTATTCCTAATGATAATGGAAAATCAATTGGAAACTTATAATTTGCTCTTAGAAAATATTCATCATATCCACCTGAAATAAGTACTGGTGCATCACCATTATTACTATTTTCATTTGTCATTAAATATTGCCCGTCTAAAGTTAGATTTTCAATACTTTTATTTCTAATATATAAAGAGTATAAAGGTTTTTTATAATCTGTATCTTCTTGAACTACAGAACCACTAGAATCACTACCATATCTCTTATTCCATTTTTTAACATATGTAGCATTTACAAATGTATTTGGTATCTCTTTTATATTTAAAGATACTGCATCAAATGAATCTTCAAGAGGGAAAGCCCCACTGCTCATTAATATTGGTAATTTTATAGTTTGTCTACCAACAATGATATTAGACTTTAGCATTGAATATTTTAAATATAAATTATTTAAATGAGATGAACTAACTGTATTTCTAGAATCATCCTCAGTTGAACCATCTCTATCATGGAAACCTAAATCATGAGCTGATTGAGCACCAAGACCTAAATTAAATCCATAAAAACTATCCGTTAAATAATTCATTTCAACAGCTATAGAACCTGTTTTTGAATTATTCGCTGGGTTTGTAGCCGCTACATCAGATTTACTTCCTGTAGTGTATAAAAATCTAAACTCGCCACTAAACTTACCATTTTTAAATGCATCTTCTAACGAATCTGCTGCAAAAGAAGATGTACCAATTGCTAACAACGCCATTAACGAAACTTTTGCGAATTTCATAATTTTTCCTTAAATTATAATAATATTAGTTTTAAGTATTATTATCATTAATAAACACAAAACTATTTTATAAGAGAAAAATAAATTTCATTTTTCCTCTCACCTTTTTTAAATATTTTTAATTGTTTTTAGCTATCTTAATTAAAGAATATTTCTATTTAATTTTTTATCCTATATCCCTCACCTTTGACAGTTTGAATAATGCTTGTAGGAAGTTTTGCTCTAAGTTGTCTCACTAAAGATCTAATTCTCTCTTCTTTAATAACTTCATTATCATATACATAATAGATAATTTCATCAAATGAAACAACATGTGAATTTTTTACAAATAAAAATTTCAACAATAAGGCCTCTTTTCTTCCTAAATGAATGTCGGAATCATTGTAAACAAAAATAGAATTTTTGTAATCAAAATATACATTTTTGGATATGAAGAAAACATCATCATTCCAAATATCACATAGTTTATAAATATGAAATATTATCTCTTGAGGATAAAAATCTTTTCTAATTACATCGTCATATGAAAGATAATAAATTTTTCTAAATATATGAGGACTAACATCTTTTTCTAATATAAGAAGAATGGGGACAGTTGCTCCAGATCTTCTTATAAAATTTAAAATCTTAGTATCCTCTGGATCACTTAAATTAAGAACAAAAAGAGAAAAAAGATTTAAAGAAGATACTTCTTCTTCAAAAATCTTTTTTTCATCTCCTATATCTTTTATGTTAATCTTTAAACGATATTTATTTAGTTGATCTACAATCTCTTTTCTTAACTCTCTATCTGGTTCACAAAGAAGGATTTTCATATCCTAGTCCTTTTCTAATTCCTCAGTTAATTTTTTATCTACTTCGTCTCTTTTTTTGTCAAGTTTACCATCATAAAATTTATATTCAGGTTTATAATAGTTAAGAGTACTTCTTAATCCAGTATGTCCCACCTCAGCATGACAAGATGCACATCCAATTTTTTTCTCAGTATTTAAAAGTTTTTCATAGTGTAGATGCATTTCCTTACCTTTTTTACTGATAGCTTCATTCGTTTTGTAAGTTGTATGACAATTTATACAACCTTTATCATAAACAAAATCTTTTCTATGTTTACGTTTCTCTTGCCAATCAATAGCATCTGGATCTCCGAGAAAATGAATTCCAACTTCAAGAGCTCCATTTTTTGCTTTTGTACCAATATAACTAAGAATATTTCCTTGTGGTAAATGACAATTTACACATGCAACTTTTATTCCTGTTTTTCCTTTTCCACCGTGCACATCATTTTCATATGCAGCAGTCATAGGTCGCATTTCATGACAAACACTACAGAATTTATCTGTACTAGTTCTATGTATTCCATCATAAGTTGCCAAAGCAAATAGAAGTCCTACAAAAACGCCACCTAATCCAATTAAGAAAATATTTTTTTTCATGGCGTTTCCTTCATCCAAATTTTAATATCATGTTCATGACATTCTGCACACATATTAATTGATGGTTTGTGTTCATTATGACACTCATCACAAAAAAGATTTGGTCCATCATGAATTGAATTATGGGGATTAGCGTGTAAATCATCCATAAACACCAATCTATTTGCCAAATATTCTTTATTTTTATGGCAAGATAAACATCCTTTATCACCTGGTGTTTCAAATTCTCTAGGGTTGTTTCCTTGACCATCATGACAGTGAATACATTCCAAAGAAAGACTATCATGATGAGATTTTATAGGAAATTCTTTTTTAAGTTCAGGTGTAACCACAATCTGTTCAAGGGTAATATTATCATTACCCCCAAACAAATAAATCACACTAAAAATGAAAAAAAACCCTAATATTAAAAGAGTTTTTTTAGTTTTCATAATTAAATATTTTCTCCTGCAATCATACCAAATGTAAGACAATCTGTTACTGCCACACTTCCTAATCTACTTGCACCATGAGTTCCACCTGTAATTTCACCTGCAGCGAAAAGACCAGCAATTGGTTTTTGGGTATTACCAGAAATAACTTGTGCTTTTGTATTAATTTTAACACCGCCCATAGTATGGTGAGGTTTTGGTTGTAATCGAACACAATAATAAGGGCCCTTATCTTCTATACCTTGACCATCAAATGCTTTTACTGGTTTACCAAACTCATCTTTCCCTTTTTTAACACCAGCATTATATTTTTTTATACTTGCTTTTAAAGCTTTTACCGGTATTCCATTAGCTTTTGCTGCAGCATCCACCGTGTCATATTGTTTCATAACACCAGTTGCAAGACCTTTTTCAACCAAAGATAAAATTTGAGGATCAAATGTATTATAAGTACCAATAGCAACAGGATTAGATTCAGGATTTTTTCTCAAAATTTTCCATTCTGCATCTGCTCTTGTTTTTCTATCTGCTAACTCATTCATAAAACGTTTACCATTTCTAACATCTACAGCCATACCAAATTTAAATAGCCCTTGTTGAGTTAGTTGTGGTCCTACACCAAAACCTCTTTCATCAGGACTAGCCCAAGGACCTTGTTGAATCCAACCTATATGAATTGGCATTGCACCAATTTGAAATGCTTTTAATAATGCGCCGGCTGTTGCACCTAAATGGTTCGTTGCATCTGCATCTTCAGGGATACGTGGATCTTGAAGCTTACGATAAACTTTATCAGCACTAAAACCTCCAGAAGCTAAGATTACTCCTTTTCTAGCCTTTAAAACCATTTTTTTACCTGTAGTATTTTCAATATCATCACTTAAAAGTTTCTTATCAAATCTATAGTCTTTTCTGACTACAACTCCAACAACGCTACCATCATCACCCATCACAAAATCATCAAATTTAGTTCTTCTAACAATTTTACAACCAGGAAGTGCTTGTACAAATTTTGTCATTGGTTTAATAATACCTGAACCACTCATGTTGCCAGTAACTAGAGTTCGTGGAACTGAATGTCCTCCAAACCAAGATGGTTTTTGTCCAAGTTTAAATTCTGCTCCACATTTTATAGCGAATTCCAGCGTATCATTAGCTCTTGCTACAATAGTTTCTAAAAGTTCAACATGATTAATACCAAGTCCTGCTTTTAAACAATCTTTAATAAATAATTCTCCAGAATCTTTAATTCCAAATTTCTTTTGGTCAGCATTATTAGGAACTGCAAATGCACCACCATTGATAACTGAGTTACCACCAATACGTCCCATTTTTTCTACTACAAGTACTTTATAACCTCTTTCTGAAGCTTTTGCAGCAGCAGAAAGGCCTGCAAATCCAGAACCAATTACAATTACATCGTACTCTTCATCAAACTTAACATCTTTTTCAAGTGTTATAGCTCCAAGGGCATTTGTTGCTGCACCAATCATTGCTAAACCAGTTCCTATAGCACCAAATTTAAGGGCACTTCTTCTTGATAAAACTTCTTTTTCCATAATAATACTCCTTAGTGTATTTTAATTATAAATTTTAACTTAGTTAAGATAATTAATATTTATTTCTTATAATAAAAGTATAACGACAGTATGTGAGATTAAATGTGAGATATTTGAAATAAATGAATGATTGTTCAAATTTATAATAATTATAAATTTTTAATATATATAATATATACCTTTTATAATGTAGATTTAGAAAAAAACTTATAAGTCCTATTTAAAAAAGTAAATTCTAAATAGTTAGCATGTAGCATTAATCTTTTTTCTTTTGTAATTTTTTCTCTTTCTTCTTTAGAAATATTACCTTTTAAAAAATTATCAACAAATTTTTCATCAAGTCCATATATTGGGTCACCAACTATTGTGTGGTTAATTGCATCTAAATGTACTCGAATTTGATGTTGTCTTCCTGTATAAGGAGTAGCTTCAACTAAAGTTTGATTTTTTGTTTTATCATATAATATAGGTTTTATTTTTGTAAGGGACTCTTTTCCATCTTCACTTAATTGCATTTTTAGTTTTATTAAACCTTTTGAGTTTGAAATATTTTTATCTATTAAAACTTCTTCTTTTAACTCATTTTGAACAAGAGCCTTATATTTTTTAATAAACTTTTTTTCTTCAAACATAGCACTTAAAACCATTTCAGAATATTTATTTTTAGATACTAGAACAAGTCCTGAAGTTTCGGCATCAATTCTATGAACTAAACTAGCTTCGTCTCCAAAGTGAAATCTAATTTCATCTAAAAGTGTGTATTGGGTTGATCTTGCACTTGGGTGAACTATTAAACCAGAAGGTTTATCAAATATTGCAAAATGCTCTGTTTGAAACATAGGCTTTAGACCTTTTGTTATTGCTTCATAAATGGAAACTTCTATAAAACCAGATTTTAGAACATAGCCCTTTTGTAAACGCTTTTTTTTGTCATCAATAATTCTACCTTTTTGCAAAAGTTTAAAAGCCAAGTTTTCAGGTAATTTTACAATACCAACCAAAAAGTCTTCAACTTTTTTTCCACTAATAACATCAAATTGTTTTAAAATATATGGCAATAAAAATCCTTTTTTAAATAATCAAAGCATTATACAGTTTTTCAAATATTAAAATATCTAAAATTATTAAGAAATTTTTGATAAAATCCTAGAATATATTTAAATGCAAGTTTCAGGAGAAAAAATGGTAGAACTAGGTTACAAAACTATAGGTTCAGGAAAAAAGATAATAATACTACTACATGAACTTATGGGAGACCACAGAAATTATGAACCTATTATTCCATATCTAGATACAATTAATTATACTTATATATTTGTAGACCACAGAGGTTATGGTTTATCAAAAGATATAAAAGGCACATATTCTTGTGAAGAAGCTTCAAATGATGTAAAAAATTTAATTACAAAACTAAATTTAAAAGATGTTTATCTTATATCTCACTCTATGTCTACTATGATTGCTCAAAAAATTGCTTTAATTGACAATCGCATTAAATCATTAATACTAATAACTCCAGTTCCTGCTTGTGGAATAAAGATAGCCTCCTTAGCTAAAAATCAATTATTAAAAGAGATGAAAGAAAATAGTGGAAAGATTGAAGAGATTGTGAATGATTCAAGTAAAAGATATAACCAAACATGGAGAGATAAAAGAATTAAATTAGCATATGATGCTTCTACTGTAGAAGCTAGAGTGGGTTATATGTCGATGTATTTAAATACAGATTTTTTAGATGAAGTAAAAAATATAAAAATTCCCGTAAAAATAATTGTAGGGAAATATGACTTTCCTATATTTTCTCTAAAAAGTGTAAAAAGATTATTTGAACCCTCATATGAAAATTTAGAAACGGTTGAGTGCCAAGAATCAGGACACTACCCTATGATAGAATGTCCTGTATTTTTTGCAAGTAAGATTGAAGAATTTTGTAAATAGTCACTTACTATTATTTATTTAAAATAGTTTTTCGAGTGTAAGTAATAACCACTCCCTTAAATGCTTCTTCTAAATACTCTTGGGTATTTAGAGGTTTGACTTGATTATGAGAGAAACCTAAAGGTAGCATCATCTTTGTAAACTTAGCGTGATTACCACGTCCAGGATCAACTATAATTACTTCAGAATTCTCTTTAGTATGCTCTTCTAAAAAATTAGCTAAATCTTCTAAATGAAACTGTTCGTATAATACATCACTAGCAATAATTAAATCAAATATTCCTAAATCATCGTCACTATTTTTCCAATTTGCACACTCAAAGGGGATTCTTTCATCACTATTAATACGCGTGTTTTCATCTAAAAAAATTTTAGCGGCAGGATTAAAATCAGTAGCTGTAATATTTGCATCACGATGGTTAAGTATTAAACTAGATAATCCTACTCCACAACCTACTTCTAAAATACGAATACCTTCAATATTGTAATCTTGCATAATATTTGCTAATACTTGACTAGAAGGCCATAATACTCCAAAAAGTGACCAATTTGCACTTGACAGTCCTTCTATATCTTTTTTATCGTAACTCATATCATATTGTTGATTATCTTTTAAAGTTCGGATATGAATATCCATAGTATTAAATTCAATTGTTTGATAACGAAATTGTAAGTTTGTCATATAAAAACCTTGTGTTTAAACACTTTATTGCTTTGGTTTAATCAAAGTAAATCCAACGATTTTTATATTTATAAAAAAGCAAGAGTTTAGCCAAAATGGCTAGTAAATTGTAATATACAACTTAAACGATAATTAGTAATTTCCGGATTGAAGCTTCATTATAGGTTAAATAAAAATATTTAACCTTATATGAAAATGCTAATTATATTATTTATTTAAAAGTGCTTTTAAACTTTTAGCAGTATAAAGCTTTAGACTTTCACCTTTTTCTGACTTAAGTTCATTTGTAAAACCTTTTTTTGAAAATAAAATTACATAATCTGGAACTATTTCAAGTTTTTCACAAAGATCTTTTAATCTACTAATTTCTGTTTTCTTCATCTTAGAATTAGTATATCTACATGAACCAATTATAACTCTACCCGAAGTTGTTTCAGCAAGAATATCAAGTTCATTTTTATCTTCATCCCAATATCTTCCAATCTCTTCTATTTCATCATCTTTGAATATAACTTTTATATATTCATGACAAAGTTGTTCAAAAATTAGACCCATGAATTCTGCTTGATAATTGTTAAATCTTTCAATACATTCGTTATATTCTTCTCTTTTTATACCTCTATAAAGAGGAGAGACAAAAGCAAACCAAAATCTTAAAAATGGTGTTGTAAAAAGAAGTTTATCTGCAACATCATTTTCTTCAAAACTCTTTGTAAGATGATCCATAGATGTTTCAGTTCTAATCACTTCTAATTCTTCAAGATCATATACAGCTTTAATTCCTTCTTCGTAATCAATGTCCGCTCTTTTAAAAGCAGAGTTTGTACGTCTATCTCCTAAAGCAATTCCAGTTAGCACTTTATGAAAAGGAGCTGAATTTTTTGTAAGTTTTCCTATATATTCTTGAATCTCATAATATTCACTTAAGATATGTCTTATTATCAATGTTCGTAGAGGTTTTGTCATATCAATTTTGATATCAAGTCCTCCAAAAACTGCAAAATAATTTACAGCAGTTTCCATATCCTTAGGATTATTTTTTTCACAAAAAGTTTGAAACTGTTCTAATAATGTTTTATTATTTAAAATGATGGTAAAGCATTTTTAAAAATTTTGTTATTTTTTCCAAATTCCGCAATTATAGCATAATAACTTCAATATTATTTAGATACAATCAAAAACATATCTTCGAACCTAAGACATAATATGAAAAAACATTTTATAGAACAATCTCTTATCTTTTTTAGTGTCACAAAATGGGTACTTTTATCATCCTCAATTGGAGTAATAATTGGAGCCATTGTAACTTTTTTCTTAAATACTATTCATAAATCAGAAGAAGCGAAAGAATTTTTACCTTTTGAATCTTATTACTTATTACCAATTGGTCTTGTAATAACAGTCTATTTAGTTAGAACCTTTGCACCAAATGCAACAGGTCATGGAACTGAAAAAGTAATTGAAGCAGTACATAGAAGAGATGGAAAAATTGATGTTGCAGTAATACCTGTAAAACTTGTTGCAACCGTTATAACTATGTTTACAGGTGGTTCTGTAGGGAAAGAGGGACCTGGTGCACAAATAGGAGCAGGTGCAGCATCTTTTATCTCCCAAATTTTCAAATTTTCTGCAAAAGATAGAAAAAAGCTTGTAATTTGTGGAATTAGTGCTGGATTTGCATCAGTATTTGGAACACCTATTTCAGGTGCAATATTTGGAGTAGAGGTTTTAATAGTAGGAATCATAATGTATGATGTACTACTTCCCTCTTTTATTGCTGGATTTGCAGCATACACTACTTCTAAACTTTTGGGCGTTCATTATTACTATTATTCTATGGAGTTTTACAATGGCTTTAATTTTGACCCAGTATTAATTGCAGAAGTTATTCTAGCTGGATTATTTTTTGGACTTGTTTCAGATTTTATGGTTACATTTCTAAGAAGATCAGAAATGACAATCAAGAAAATTAAAATAAATGTATATCTAAAAGCTTTTTTAGGTGGTACTTTTTTAGTTCTATTATCTTTTCTTGTAGTAGATAAATATTTTGGTTTAGGATTAGATACAATTTCCACACTTTTTTATAGTGATCAAAACTTAGTTGAACAATTACCTTGGTATGCTTTTATTGCAAAAACTGTTTTTACTTCCGTTACATTGGGTGCAGGTGGAAGTGGTGGAGTAATTACCCCTATTTTCTATGTTGGAGCTTCAAGTGGACATCTGTTTGGAACTTTAATAGGTGACCATATAGGCCTATTTGCAGCACTAGGTTTTGTAAGTGTTCTAGCAGGTGCAACCAATGCACCAATAGCTGCGACAATTATGGCAGTTGAACTTTTTGGAGTTGATATTGCTCAGTATGCAGCCATTAGTGTTGTAATAAGTTTTTTAATTACAGGGCATAGAAGTGTATTCCAATCTCAAATTTTAAAAATGTCAAAATCAGATATGTTAAATATAGAATTTGGAGAGAATATTGATCAAAGTAATATTGATCTTAGTGTAAAAAGTAAGGCAAAAGTTGAAAACTTCAAAAAGAAAATGAATTGGAGCACCGAAAAATAGATAATGAAATTACGTATTGGAACTTTTAATCTCTTTCAATTTGTAAAACCTCCCTACTCTTGGTATATAAAAAAAGACCATTTTACAGAAGAACAATGGCAAGAAAAAAGCTCTTGGATAAAAAAACAAATTCAAGAAATGAACTGTGACATTATTGGATTTCAAGAAGTCTTCTCAAGTGATGAGCTAGAAAAACTTACAAAAGAGCTTGGTTTTAATTATTTTGTCGCTGTAGATAAAGCTAAACTTGATAAAAAAAATCCAAATGTATTTATAAGCACAACTGTCGCCCTTGCGTCAAAATACCCTATTTTAGAAATTCAAAAAGTATTAGTACATGGAAAAAGTATTTTAAAACATAAGTTTAAAGGTCACTTCAAGTTTTCAAGAATACCAATAAAAGCTCTAATTGAGCTTCCCAATAAAGAAAAAATCACTGTATATGTAAATCATTTTAAATCAAATCGTTTAAATGAATTTGAATATATTTTTAATAAAAATCATACTTTGGAAGAGAAAAAAGAACAATCAAAAGAGGCTTTAGAAAATAATTATTCAAAAGCATTGAAACAAAGACTGTGTGAAACTTCATCACTTTTTTACGATTTCAAAAAAATTACTACTCCAATAATTTGTGTTTGTGATTTAAATGACAAAGAATTTTCATTATCCATTGAAGCTCTTACTAATAGAGCTTATCATGAGAATAAAAAGAAAAACTCTTACCTTTTACATGATGCATATTATTTATATGATAAAAAAATTTATAATCCACATCCCGAACAAAAAGAGATTAAAAGAACTCCTTCGAGTTATTATCAAGGATATGGGAATGTTATTGATTATATTTTTGTCTCAAAAGAGTTTAATAAAAAAGAAAAAGGCTCTATAGGAAAAGTTAATTCATATGAGATATTTGATAAACATCTTCAAAAAAATCCACACGGCTCACTTTTAGAAAGTGACCATGCCCAAATAGTTTGCGAACTGGAATTTAATTAATTAATTTTTTGTAAAAACTTATTTAACTGATTTGCAAAACTCTGAGCATCTTTTTGAGAAAAAGGAGCAGGACCTTTTGTAATTTCTCCACTATCTCGTATTTCTTGCATTAAATTTCTCATCGCTAGATATTGTTTTATGTTATCTTCAGTATAAAGTTCCCCTCGATGGTCTATTGCATAGGCACTTTTTGAAATAGTTCTATCAGCTAAAGGAATATCAGCAGTAATTACTAAATCATTCTCTTCTAATAATTCTACAATTTTATTATCAGCTTCATCTGCACCTTGGTCAACAACCATATAGGTTATCAGATTGGATTGACCAATATTTATTTTTTTATTTGCAATTACAAAAGTTTTTAAATTTAATCTTTCAATTGCTCTAAAAAGTATAGGTTTTAACAAATTTGGAAAAGCATCTCCATCTACATAAAGTGTCATTTAAACTACAATTTCCTGTACTCTTCCTACTTGTCCATCTTCAAGCATTACTTTTATTCCTCTTGGATGGTACTTAGAACTTGTCAAAAGTTTTTTTACTACTCCCAAAGTACGTTTAGATGTTCTTTGATCTTTTTTTAATACAATTTTTACTTTTAATCCAGGGTGAATATCATCACGTTCTCTATGGTCTCGTATCAAGTTATGTCCTAATATTTTTTAATTAAAGTCTATGCTTTATAATTTAATGCTTTTTTAGCTTCATCTAAATGATAAAAGAAAATAGCTTTAAATATAAATGTAACTTTAGTTTTTTTCTCTTCGCTTTTGTCTAAAATTGAAAATTGGAAACCTTCTCCATCTTCTTCTTTTTTAGATTGAATACTTACAGTTACATTTCCTAAAGCTCTCATCATATTCATTGTAGCTTTGTACTCTTTTGGAGCAATTCCATCAAGCATATCACCTTTTTTTTCTTCTCGTCTAATTGCTTCAAAAAGTGTTGTAAACGAGTCTTTAAACATTGCTTTGCTTAATGTTACTTTTACCCTTGAAGTATGGAAAGCTCCACTTTTATTTAAAATTGGATTTGGTTTCTCGGCTCTTATATCTTCAATCATTTTTAAAAAGAAGTTTTTACCACCTACACTATTAGCATATTGTGTAATTTGAGAGTGTAACTCTTCTTTTCTAGCTGTGTCTAATTTATTAAAATCCATAATTCTCCAATTGTTTTAATTTATATGCCCAAACTTTATAGGCTTTTTGTCCAAGATGTAAACCATCTGTGGTTAAATCTTCTTTTAGAAGATTATCCTCATTTGAAAAAAAACTATTTAAATCTATAAATTTAATTTCTTCTTTTTCACAATACTCTGCTAAAAGTTTATTAAAACTTTCAACTTTTTTATTCACACTAGGCATTTGCGTAATTAAAGTAGCTTGCACAGTCAAGTTTATGTTTTTTTCTTTTAAAATCTCTAATATTTTTTTATAATTACTAAATATATCTTCAAGTGGAATTGACATACATAAATCATTTATTCCAGCCATTAGAAAAACAAATTCTGGTTCAAGATCAACAACAATATGTACTCTATTTAAAATACCAGATGTCGTATCACCATCTACTCCAAGATTAATTAAATATTCATTTTCTAATAGTTTTTTCCAATCACCACGACCTGTAATTGAATCGCCTAACATTACTATCTGAATATTTTTTTTCATATTATTCTAAAGCCAAATCAATTGCACTTATTGCATGAAGTTTTGTTGTATCATATAAAGGAATATCTACATAACCTTGTTTAATGAGCATAGAAATTTCTGTACAGCCTAAAATAACAGCTTCACAATTTTCCTCTTCTTCTAAACGCTTTATAATTTTAATGTATTCATCTCTTGAATTACGATTACATTTTCCTAAACAAAGCTCTTTATAAATAACTTCATGAATAATATCTTGTTCATGTTCATTTGGAACTATAACTTCTATTCCAAATTTCTCATTAATCCTATTTTTATAAAAATCTTCCGTCATAGTAAATTTTGTACCTAACAATGCAACTCTGCTTATACCATCTTTTACCAAAGCTTTAGCTGTAGCATCTGCAATATGTAAAATAGGAATATTGATATTCTCTTCAATTTGTGGTACTACTTTATGCATTGTATTTGTACAAATTATTAAAAAATCTGCGTCTGCATTTTCAATTGATTTTGCTTCTTTGGATAAAATATCTGCCGTTTCATCCCATAGAGAACTATGTTGAAATTTTTCAATCTCTTCAAAATCAACACTTGAAAGAATTATTTTAGCGCTATGTAAACCACCTAACCTATTCTTTATCTCTTCATTTAAAAGTTTATAATAAGTAGCTGTTGATTCCCAAGACATTCCACCTAACATTACTATTTTTTTCAAAATTTCTCCAATGCTAATTTTATTCCAAATCCAATAAATAGAATTCCAACTATTCTTTTTATAAATCTAGCAAATATTTGACCTATTGATAAATTTACAGTAAGTTTCAAAGCAGTAAAAGCAATTAGGATATTAACAATCGTACCAAAAAATATAAATATTAATCCAAGTAACAATAATATAAAACTTTTATTATCACTATTTACATCAACAAACTGAGGTAAAAAAGTTATAAAAAAAAGCGCAACTTTTGTATTTAAAGCATTTATAAAAACTCCATTCCAAAAAACTTTTTTAAGACTATTTTCTTTTAGATTTGGACTATCATTTACTTTTTTATTTTTATTTAAAAGCATTGTTATCCCTAAATAAATAAGATAAATTGCTCCTATATATTTTACTACTAAAAAAGCCGTATGAGAACTTTGTAAAATTGCACTAAGCCCAACTACTGCCAGAAATACATGAAATAAACAACCTGTACTTATTCCTAGAGTTGCAATAATTGAGGATTTAAATCCTTTTTGAAAAGCACTACTTAATATATATAACATATCAGAACCAGGAGTTATATTTAAAAGTAGTCCTGCAATTATAAATATATATAAATCTGTAATACCATGCATTAAATATCCTATTTATATAGATACAGGCTTTGATGTATCATAAACCAATTCATAAAAATTATTATTGTTAAATTCAAATTCGCATATTACTTCAAGTCCAAGTTTTCTTACATGAGCTTCATAAGATCTCATATTAATTTTATTGATAAAGGTAACTAATATTGGATATCTTTTATTCATTTCTTTTCTTGCGAACTCAAAAATATTTTCAAATATCTTATTCCCTCTATACTCTTTTGCAACACATATTGGACCATATTGATATGAATTATCTAAAGTAAGTTTTTGTCCTTTATATTCCAAAGTTTCAAGAAAACTTGCCATATATTCAAACATTGGCCATGCAACCCAATATTGCCATGAAGCACACATTACATAAGAAACTACCTCAGTATCATCCAAAGCGATAAATACACCATCAAGTTTTATTAAATTTTCAATTTGTTCAGGAGAAAAAGGAGTCGTTACAAAACCATCCTCTTTTTCATCCTCGTTAAGGTTTGAGACTAAATTTTTTGCTTGAAGTTTTAAAATGCCTTCAATATTATCAGGTGTAGCTAAAGTATAATTTATCATAATCTATCCTTTTAAAAAGTAGATTATAATAAAATATAGTTATATAGAAGTTAAATGCTATTTACCATTAAACTCTTTTTCATCAGTTTTTTGAACAACTTGCACTGCAATATCATTTACTTCTCTTGCAACTTTATTAGCTTCAGCTGCTGCTTGGGCGTTTTCTTGAGTTACTCTGTCTAAATTATTAACTGTATCATTAATTTGTTCCATAGCAGAAAACTGTTCTTTTGAAGAAGTTGATACATCATTAATTAGTTCTAGTGTATTATGAATATTTGTATTTAATTTTTCATATCCTGCAATCATTTCAGTTGAGATTGTTTTTCCACCATTTGCTTTTGCCGTTGCATTTTCAACTAAATCTTTAATCTCTTTTGCCGCCTCAGCTGATCTTGAAGCAAGATTTCTTACTTCTTGTGCAACTACTGCAAAACCTTTTCCTGCTTCACCTGCAGTTGCTGCTTCAACAGCTGCATTTAAAGATAGAATATTTGTTTGGAAGGCAATTTGATCAATAACCGTAATTGAATCAGCAATTGCTTGTGTTTGTTCATTAATTTCATCCATTGAAGATGCAGTTTTAGAAGCTAACTCTTGTCCTATAGATACTGAACTTGAAACTTCATTTGCAAAAGAAGTCATTTTTGCAATATTTTGAGAACTATTTTGCATATTTGAAGTAATCTCTTCAATTGCAGCGGCTGTTTCTTCTAATGAAGCAGCTTGATTATTTGCTGAATTTGTTAAACTATCTACATTTCTTGATAAATTATCTGAATTTGATGAAAGTACTAATCCTATCTGTTTATTTTCTACAAGCATAGTTGTAATTGCACTTCCCAATGTGTTAACATCACTACAAAGAGCTTTTAAATCCCCTTGCATTGAACTTACATCAATATTTGGTCTATAATCATATTGTGCAAAATGAGATAATACATCCATAGCACTTTTTACATTTGAATTAATAGCAGTAAGCATTTCATTAATAACATCTTTTAATTCATTTAAATAAGGATTAGAAGCAGAACCTTCTATTCTTACACTTAGATGACCTTTTTTAGCTTCATTTGCACAAGAGATTGCACTATCAACTAATTTTCTGTCTTCTTCTATTCCAACTTTAATTGAAGTAATACTTGAATTTACAGCTTCTGCCATCTCTCCAAGTTCATCTTTTGTACCAAGATGAATTAGTTCTGCATCATCTTTTTCTTTATTCATATATTTAAAAAAATCTAATAAACCAGATTGAAATTTTTGTAAAGGTTTTTTTATAGAATTGGTAACAATTATAATAATTCCAAAGGATAAAATAAAAGCAATTACTATCAATGTATATAAAGTATATAAGGTATTATCAATCTTTTTTAAAGCATTTTCATAACTAATTTTATTTTGTTTATCAGCAATTTCATTAATAGTTTTAAGATCTTTATTTAACATCAAAAATACTTCATCTGTAACTGATAACATTGGTGTTGCCATTCCAACATCAACACTAAGCATATCAATCGCATCAAGAACAGTTAATAAATATTCTTTCTCATTTTTTTGAACTTCTTTTACTATTTTTTTTGTTTTTGAATCAAGACCTTTTGCTTTTGATAAAACTACTAAATCTTTTTGCATTTGTTTTTTAATATCCTCTAAAATTGCAAGTTGTTCATCAATTTGAGATTGTTCATATCCACCTGTTGCAAAACTAAATACCTTATATAAAACAGAATTATATAATTCAACATCAACTAATAATTTACTACTTGCTTTGTACAATTCAAATTTTACTTGAACTATTTCATTAAGAGTTTCTTTATCAGATTTTAAAGCATTATTTGAAAATATTGCTAAAACTACTAAAAACAAAACAGCAATAGCGGGAGCTATTATTAATCTTGTACCAATTTTCATATTATTTAACATAAAGGCTCCTACGTCTTAGGTGGTATTAATAAAAATAAATTCACAAAATAAGTTTATTTTTATTAATACTAAGATAAATCCTTGATATAAAATCAAGGATTTATAAAAGATTATTCTTTATAGTATCCAGCACCAATTAGTTTGTTTTCTCCAATACCAATTACAAATGATGATTTTGGAGTTTGTTTTTTTGTAGTTGGATGAGCCCATACATAATCAACCCAACCTTCACCGTCAGCTTTTACTTTATCAATAAAATTTTTAAATAATTGATTTCCAGCTTTGTCTTTATATCTATAAAGATTTTTACCTTTTAATGGTTTTTTAGGATGTGCAGTGATTATACCGTCAAAGTCATTTGCCCAAATATACAATTCACCTTTATCAAACATTCCACCTGTTTTACCAATTTCTTCAACACATTTTGCAACACCTACTTTATCACAGTAAGCTTTACCTTCCATTACATGTGCCTTTACTTCATCAGCTGTTAATGCGAAAGCATAAGTAGTCCCACAAAGTAGTAATGTCATCCCCAATCTAATCAATTTACTCATTTTCACTCCTTAAGTATTTTGTTATAGAAGCAGTTTTACATAAAAATAATTAATTTTATCTTAAGAAATTATGTTATTTTTATCTATATTTAAGATTTATAAATGTTTTTCTCAAATATCGTTTTTTTGCTACTCTATTGCTATTTATAGCCCCAAATTGTATAAGATTTGTGAAATATATAAAAGTTATTTATTTTTATTTAGTATTGATTTATCAATCAAAATAATAGATTATTTTGATTGATTAATTTTATTCAATCCATCTTTTGTAAGTCTATATATAGTGGGAACTAAACTATCAATAAATGTCTTATGATGGGAAACTATTATCATAGATTTTTTTATTGAATTTAAAATATTTATAATTCGATTTTCAGCATCTTCATCTAATGCATTGGTTGGTTCATCTAAAAGAAGTATTTTTGGTTTTGTAATTAGTATACCTGCAAGAGCAACAATCTTTTGTTCTCCTCCACTTAAATCATATATATTCCTGTTTTCTAAATGTAAGATTCCTAATTCATCTAAAACTTCTAAAGCTTTTGTATATGATTCATCTTTTTTAGCTCCTTTAGCGCGAAGAGCAAACATTACATCTTCTATAACGGTAGGACATAAAAAATGATCGCTTACATCTTGAGGAAGATACCCTATATCACTTCTATACTCTTTAAAATCTTTTAATGTAGTCATTTCATTATGAAAAAGAAAAACATCTCCATCTTTTTGTTTTATTAATCCTGCAACAATTTTTAGAAGAGAACTCTTTCCACTTCCATTTGATCCGATTATTGCAACTTTTTCTTCGTGGGAAACATTTAAAGTAACATTTTTGAATACCTCTTTAGAAGTTGTTTCATAAGAAACCTCTTTTAAATTAATAGAACAACTCATACTATGACCTTTTTAACAAATAACATACATACTAAAAACATTAAAATGACATCATAGTAGGAAAGTTTTGAATTGTTAATTAAATAAATTCTCCCATGAAAACCTCTTAATCTAAAAGAGTCTTGCATTGCATTTGCTTTTTTTATGGACTTTACAAATATATGTCCAAATAGATTTCCATAAGTTTCATATGTAAACATAGAAGAACTTGCATTAAAACCCCTAGCTTTCAATGTTGTTTTTATTTTCTTAAATTCATCATTTAAAGTTTATATCATTTTCAATGTAAAATAAACAGAACTTACAAACTTTTTTGGAAATCTTAATTCATTTAAAGCTCTTACTACATCGTAACCACTAGAATGAGAGAAGAGAAGTAGATTAAAAAATATTATCATATTTGTACGAAGATAGATATTTAAAGCCTCTTCAAATGTATCTTGAATTAGAAGAACAATAAAAATCATTAAAATAAAAAGATTTAAAAAAAGTAATTTTTTTATTATAGAAATAATATTTGTATATTCACAATAAATAGCAAATAAAATTGGTAAAATATAAATAATCTCTATTTGATTAAAGCTAATAAATATAGAATATAAAAAAGCAGATATTAATAAAATAGAAGAATTAAATTTACTCATTTTTTAACTTTTTTTAGAAAAATAAAAATCCCAGCAATTAATAAAATTGCAAGTAATGATTGAAGCAAATTATCAGTTATAGTATTTCTTTTAACAGTCGTTTCTTTAACTTTTTTATTCACTTCATATTTTGTTTGAACTGCATGTCCACCAATTGCCTCAACTTTAATTAAAAAAGATTCTTCAGGCCTAGGCATTATATATTCGCCATTTTCATCAGTTTTTGATTCTTTTATCAATTTATTTTCCAAAGTTGATATTTCAATTTTACAATTTCTACAAGAAGCCCCTGATGCAAAATATGAACTAATAAATAGTTTATTATTTTCTTCTGATATAAAAATATTTAGTTTATGTGCAAAAAGAGAATTTATTATAAGTAAAAGAAAAATTATGCTTTTCATAGATTTATATCTCCTAAAAGTTCAGGCATTGCTTTGTTTAAATAATTAATCAAAAATAGTGTTATTAGACCTTCTATTATCATGGCTGGGATATTCACAAATATTATCGTATAAGAAGCATACAAATATTCTTCTTTAGATAAAGATAAAATCAATGCTAAAAATATTGTTGATAAAAGAACAGGTAAAAAACCTATAAAAAAATATTTTAATTTAGAAGATAAAAAATCTAAAAATCTATTTTTCACTAACAAATAAATTAAATATGAAGGTAAGGCCATAATAAATAAATTAGCGCCAAGGGAAGTTAATCCTCCATATCCCAAAAGTGTGGCTTGTAATAAAAGAGCTATTAAAAGTGCAAGGAAAACAGAAGAACCTAAAATAATACCAATAACCCCAATAAGAACTAGATGTATTTGTGTTGGTCCTAAAGGAATATGAATAAAAGAGGCTATAAAAAATATTGCACTCATAGCAGATACAATTGCAATATTTTTATTTTTTATAGTTTTTAATGAATATAAAACAAACCCAACACCAATAATTGATGTTGAGATTATAACTTCACTAGATAAGATTCCATCAGAAATATGCACTTTCTTCTCCTATTTAGTAAGCTTTTATCCAAAGTAAAGCACCATTTTCTATTGGATAATCTTTTCCTTCAAACTTTTTTGTGCCTTCTTCAATTAATGCAGCAAATCCCCACCATCCTTTGTGGTTCATAACAAAAGAAAAAATTCCATTATCATCTGTTTTTACAACTTGTGTAATATGAGTATCACTTGGTGCTTTAAGTCCAAAAGTATTGTATAACTCTACTTCAACTTCTACATCTGAAGCGGCTTTTCCATTATGTAAAACTTTTCCTTGAAATAAATTTCCAGAATAAAGTCCAAAAGGTTTAACCATAGGAATAATTTCATATTTTAAACCCAAAGGCTTATCCCAATTATCTTCTCTTCCGAAAGCAGAGATTATAACTTTTGGAACATGAGAAATAAATTTTTCTTCATTAATTTCAAAATAAGGTTTTGGTTCTACAAAAAATTTATATACTCCAGGTCTTTTTATTTTATAAGAACTATTCCAAGCTTGATGAGCTAACTTTTCAGTTTTCACTAAATCTAAACTATTTTTTTTGTTTTCTAAAAACAATCCAACTGGCTTTTCCATAGTCATACCTGTTTGTTCAAAAGGATGAATGAACATTGCCTCAAAGTTTATTGTTGTGTTTTTTTGATCTGAAACATTATCACTTGAAGGGATAAAGGTAAGGAAATGCGCATTTGCAAAAACAGACAATAAAATTAAATATAAAAACTTTTTCAATTTATACTCCTAAATTATTAATTTTAGAGATTATAAAATTATAGCTTTTATATAATACTAAATTTTTAATTATCTTATGTATTTTTAGAACAAATTATGAATATATGTTCATTATTTATATATCATTCATAATGATTTTGTTTCTTCCAGTTCTTTTTGCTTCATAAAGTAAATCATCAGTTGCTTTATATACTTTATCCATCTCTTCAAATTCATTTGCATAATTACAATACAGCCCCATTGAAACTGTGATATATTTTGAGACCTCACTATATTTATGTTCCATACTCAAATTCTCAATATTTTTACGAATAATTTCTGCAAACGCTAAAGCATGTTTTCTATCTTTTACTTTAAATAGAACCCCAAATTCTTCCCCACCTAATCTAAAACAATAATCATCTACTCTATGTAATATTTCATTTAAGGTACTTGCTATTGCAATTAAAGCTTCATCACCTTTTTGATGACCATAATTATCATTAAACTGTTTAAAGAAATCAACATCCATGATTATAAATGAAACCATATCATTTTTTCTTTTTGCACCAGAAACATACTTAGGAAAAGTATCATTAAAATGTCTTCTATTAAATATATTTGTTAATGCATCTTTTATTGAGATTTCTTCAATTACTTTTTTATTTGTAATATCTTGCCTAAGAGAGGTATATCCAATAATTTTTTTTCTTTCATCATAAATAGGAGAAATTGTTACATCAACCCAATAATAATCGCCATTTTTCTTTTTATTTTTTAATTCACCTTTCCAAGTTTTTCCAGAGCTTATGTCATTCCATAATTCTTTAAATACTTCTTTTGATATATCGGGATGTCTAATAATATTATGGTTTTTTCCAAGTAATTCATATTTTTCGTATCCAGAGATTTCACAAAAAGCCTTAGAAACGGCAGTTATATTTCCATGAATATCAGTTGAAGAACTAATAATATTTTCATCTACTAAAGCGATATATTTTTTCATCTTTTTATTGATTTTTTTAATAGCATTGTTTTTATACATAACTATTAAGAGTATTAATAAAAATATTATGCTTAAGCTTAGGATTTTTTTGTAATCTATTTCCTCTTGATATTTCACTGAAATCCATTTATTTAAGATTCTATCACTCTCTTCTACTGGAATATTTTTTATTAAAATATTAAATATATCATTCAAAAGTGGTTCATCATTTCTTGTTGCTATTGAAAAGATAGAATCATTGTTAATTGTTCCCGTTATTTTTAATTCTCCAATGTATTTTTTTTGTATTGTAAGGCCTACAGCAGGAAGGGTATCAATATAACCAAATAATTTACCCTCACTGACTTTTTTCAGTCCATCTTCAATATCAGCAACATCGATTATATTTATTGAGGGATATTTCTTTTTTAAATTTTCTTTATAAGCATAACCTTTGACAATACCAATTTTTCTATCAAGGACATCTGTAATATTATTTATAAATGGCTCATTAATTTTTGTTGAAAGGATAAGTGGTGATTTTATATATTTTGTTGAAAAATTAAAATATTTTTTTTGCTCTTCCGTTTCTATCATAATTGTAATTAAATCACATTTTCTTTGTTTAGCATATTCAATTGTCTGCAACCAGTTTTTAGTTGAAATTAATTTTATTGGGATATGAAGATATTGTGAAAAATGTCTTATATATTCTGATGTAATTCCATTATGTTTTCCATTCTTAATCTCTTCATATGGCATCCGATTTGGATTAACACAAATATTTATACTTTTTTTGTCTTTTAAATAACTCTTTTGTTCTTTAGTAAAGATTTCTTTTGAACTTGGCTTAACATTCATCCATTTTTCTTTTAAATATGCTATTTCACTTGGAGGAATAGAAGAAATAACTTTTTCTAAAATAGATTTTAAAAGGGTATTACCTTTAGATACTGCCATAAAAAGTTCAGTATAATCGGATAAACCCAAATCATTAATAGGCATTGTTTTGAGATTACTCAACCAGCTATTTTGAATATAATAACTAAAAGTAGGAATACTGCCGACAACGGCATCAGCACTTCCTCTAGAAACAGCCTCAAGAGCATTCTCAGTTGAAGAGGCTAAAAGCAATTTTTGTTTAGGAAAATTTTTCTTTATATATGTATGTATAAAGGTTTTTTCTGTAACAGCAAGAGTTTTATTTTCTAAATCTTTCATAGATTTAATATCATCATCTTTTCTGATTACCAATCCTATCGTATATTTTATATGAACAAAGTTAGTAAATTCAGCAAATTTTTTTCGTTCTTCACTTAAAGCTAAATGTGGCATAATATCTAAAGTGCCATTTTTTAGCATAGATAAATATTCTTTCCAAGATTTATTTTTTAAAGCCTTTATTTCAACATCCATATATTGACCTACTAGTTTCATAAAATCAATAGAATAACCCTTTATTTGATTATTTTCATAAAAATTAAATGGCGGAAAAGTATTTAAACTTGGAATTGTCAATACAGGATGTTTTTCAAGATACGCTTTTTCTTCTTTTGATAATTTTATTAGTCCTTTATTACTTTTATACTCTTCAAAAATAAAATCTTTTACATCTAAATTTCCACTTGATAAACCATAATCCTTATATAGACTATATATATATTGAAGTCTACCTTTATCCATACTACCAATTGGCATAATATCTTTATTAATCATTTTATCAATTGCATTAGCCTCATATCTAAGATGTTCTATTGATTTTTTTGTATACTTTTCATTAATAAGTTTAATAATTTCTTCTTTATTATTCAAAGCATATTCCCAACCTTTTAGAGTTGCTTTCTTAAATTTTTCAACTCTTTTTGGATGATTTACTGCTTCATCTTTATTTGTAAATAACATATCTCCATATAAATCAAAACCATAATTCATAGGATCAATAACCGTAGTTTCAATATTTTTTTCTTTTAAATAAAAAGGTTCATTTGTTAAATAAGCAGCCATTGAATCGACTTCATTATTTACTAATTTTAAATAATCATCTTTTGATCTTTTTCTAATCAAATTTGGTCTGACATCAAATTTTTTCAACATAGAAAGAAGAGAAAAACCATCAGTATCATTTTTATAAAAAATTATGTTTTTGCCAGTTAAATCATATACCGAATTTATTCCACTACTTTTTGTAAATAGTAGTACGCTAGGAGAGTGCTGAAAAATAGGTGAAATTATTACAACTGGTTCATTTTTTGCTTTATATAACAATAAGACCGAATCAGCAATTCCATATTGTGCTTTGCCATCAATTACTTCTTGTATATTATTTGTAGCAAGATTTCGTTGTTTTATTTCTACATCAAGTCCAAGATCATTGTAAAAACCTTTTTCTTTTGCAGCATAATATCCTGCAAATTGGAACTGATGTAGCCATTTAAGTTGTAAAACAACTTTTTCATTAGAAGAAAGAAAAGTCGTACAAAATAATAAAAAACAAATAGAGAGTATTTTATATTTATTGTACATTAAAAACTTCTCCTTACTTATTTGTATTAATAAAGATATTTTATCCTTTTAATCCCTTAAAGTCTACACTATCAAAGTAGCATGAACGTATAAATAGATTCAAAAATTTATAAGTTTTATAAATAACTAAATAAAAAAATTTATTTTGAAATTATATTTTTATTCTATAATATATTCGTAAACTTGAGATAAAAGGAGCTTCACTTGATCCTAACAAAACTACTAAATGATGAAAAAAACTTAACTTCTTTTGTTAAATATGGAGCAATAAGTTTTCTTATAATTTTTTCTTTCTCAATTATGGAAATTTTTATTCACCAAAAAAATGTAGACTTAGAAAATGATATAAAACAATTAAAAGAAAAATATATTGAACAAAATAAAATAAAAGTTGAAAACCTAGTAAATAGTATTTATGAAATTATTAACATAGAAAAAAAAACAGAAAATGAAAATCTAAAAAAACAAATAAAACAGCAAGTTTATCAAGCATATGCTATTGTTAACTCAATTTATAACGAAAATATTAAAAAGCCTAATTATTCAAAAGAAGAGACAATCAATCTAATAAAAGTTGCTTTAAGAAATATTAGATTCAGTAATGAACTGGGATATATATTTATATATGAGATGAATGGTACTAATATTTTAAATGCCCAATTTCCAGAAATTGAGGGAAAAAACTTTTGGGAATATAAAGATTCAAAAGGTATATCTCTTCTAAAAGAGATGAATGTCATATTAAATAATAAAGATGAAACATTTTATGAATGGTATTGGAGAAAACCATATGAAAAAGATAGGGAATATAAAAAAATAGGTTTTTTTAAAAAATTTGAAACTTATGATATCTTTATTGGAACTGGAGATTATCTAGTTGATTATGAAAAACAAATTAAAGAAAAAATACTACATAAAATAAATAGTATTAAATTTAAGAAGCCAGATCATATTTTCATCTATGACCTAAAAGGTTTATGTTTAGTAAATCCAAAAAAAGAATTAATTGGTATTAATAGATATAACGTTAAAAATAAAGATGGTAATCATCTTTTACGAGATATGATAGATTATTCAAAAAAAAATAAAGAAGGATTTATTAGATACAAAGCGAGTGTAAAATTAAATGAAAATTTAAAATCTAACGAAAAAATTTCTTTTTTAAAACTATTTGAAGATTGGGGATGGGTTATTGGTAGTGGATTTTATTTAGAAGAATTAAATGCTGAGATTGAAGAAAAAAGATTATCACTAGAGAAATCAACTGAAAAAACTATTAATAAAATAATTATTATTAGTTTATTAATTACATTCATCCTAATTTTAAGTTCATTTTATGTATCAAAGTTAATTGAAAATATATTTACAAATTACAAAATACAAATTCAAAAAGAGATGTCTAATGTATTAGAAAAAGAAAAACTCTTAATTCAACAATCTAAGATGGCATCAATGGGTGAAATGATTGGAAATATTGCACATCAATGGAAGCAACCTTTAAACTTAATCAGTTTATCAAATGGTCTGATGAGAATGAATCAAGATGAAAAAGATTTTAGTACTAAAAAAGAAATAGATGAAGCAATTGATAATATAGATAATTCAGTAAAACATTTATCTGATACAATCGATGATTTTAGAAGTTTTTTTAAACCTTATAAAGAAGAACAATATTTTAATTTGCAAGATACTTTTGACAAAACGTGTAAACTCATAAATTCTCAATTTAAAAATAACAATATAAAAGTTATAAAAGAGATATTAAATATAGAACTATTTGGTTATCAAAATGAACTTTTACAAGTTTTAATCAATATTTTTAAAAATGCCAAAGATGAACTTATAAAAAAAGGTTCTGATGAAAATAGACTTTTATTTATAACGACAAAAAGAGAAAAAAATAAAATAATTATAAAAATAAAAGATAACGCAGGAGGTATTCCAAGAGATATTATAGATAAGGTATTTAAAGCTTATTTTACTACAAAAAATGATAATGAAGGAACAGGAATTGGCCTTCATATGTGTAAGCAGATAATAGAAAAAATGCACGGTGAAATTCTAGTTTCAAATGTAACTTATACATATAAAGGGGAAAGTTACGCAGGGGCTGAATTTACAATTTCACTTCCAAAAAAAATTTAAATTTATAATAGTGCGAGAATCCACTCTTTTAACTTTT
Organism: Arcobacter sp.; assembly: GCA_002869565.1. Classification (GTDB taxonomy): domain Bacteria; phylum Campylobacterota; class Campylobacteria; order Campylobacterales; family Arcobacteraceae; genus Halarcobacter. The sequence continues at coordinate 155,650 of PKUJ01000002.1, read as the reverse complement.
TAAAACTTTCTTCGTCCTTGTTTGTTAGAAAAAGACTTGGTTTATTTTTTCTATTATTTTTTACATCCTCTTTCATCTGTTCTAATTCTACATTAACATAGGGGCATAAGTCTGTTTTGTTGATAACTAAAAGATCAGAAAATAGTAAACCTGCACCTTTTTTTCTAGGAATATCACCACCTTGTGCAACATCAATTACATAAAGATAGTAATCAACTAATTCATAAGAGAAAGTTGCAGATAGATTATCTCCTCCACTCTCTACAAAAATAATTTCAGGATTAAATTTCTCTTCAAGTTCTTCTACTGCCTTTTGATTCATTGATATATCATCACGAATTGCTGTATGAGGGCAACCACCTGTTTCAACCCCAATAATTTGCTCAGGGTTTAAATCAAGTTTATTTTTTAAATAGTTGGCATCTTCTGTTGTGTAGATATCATTTGTAACAATACCTAAAATGTATTCGTCTTTTAACATATTAGTTAGTTTTTCTATTATAGAAGTTTTACCACTGCCTACAGGTCCTGCTATTCCAATCTTAATTGACATATTTTAACTCCTTTTATGTTGTAAACATTTTTGGTTCTAAATTCAGATGTGAAAAAATCACCTCTTCAAACAAAGGATTAAAGTTACTGATATTTTTAGAACTTTTGTTTATTGATTCTTCAATTACCTCATCAAATGCAAACAAAACTTGTTGTATTTCTGAGGGTTTTATTCTTGATATTTTCAAACTCGCACTTGCAATATTTATCAAAGACTTCTTGCACCAAAGTAGAAGAAAAGTATCTGCATCTAAATCCAATTCAAAAGCATAAGCACTTAAAATAAAAAGTTCATTTCCTACACTTTGTTTAGATTTAACTTTTTCAAAATATTTTTTAACTATCTCTTTTTTTATATCAAAGTTTATATGTTTTAAATAATTCTCACCTAAGTCTTTTGAGGCTTTTGCATACTCAAAACTTAGCATTGAAGCATATTTTTTGTCTTCTTTTATAATAAAACTCAACTTATCTTCTTGAAAAAGTTCAAATGCTTTTTTTACTGCAACAAACTCTAATCTCTGATACTGGTCACAAATTATATTTTCTAAATACCTTTTTAAACTCTTTTTATCTTTTACAAAACCAAGAACAATATGTGGTTCAAGACCAAAAGAGTGTACAAAAGCCCCTGATGGAAAAACCCCATCAAGAAGCTGTAAAAATCTACTTAAAGCTTTTGCATCATTCATTTTATTAGTGTGAGTGATGTGCATTTCCATTTGGTTTGAAAATACCCCTATGCTTTTTAATTTCAACTTTATCAATAGATTCACAAGCTTTGATAATATCCGCAGTTGAAATATCTTCTAAGATAGTAATCTTATAATCTTCTATACAAACGGGTTGATGACGATTTCCTATTTCATAAGCAATTCTTGCAAATGTAATATGATCACAAAATGTTAAAGTATAGATATTATCTTCTGATTTTAAAATCTTAATCTTATAACCATCTTCACACTCTAAAATATCATTTTCATGAAGATGTGTATATTTTGCTTTTATAATAAACTCTACACCCTCTTTTGTAAGAGCACAAAGATTTGGTTTTTGCATATCAAACCAATCTAATAATACCTCATCATCTGATTCTATATCTCGTGTAATTGTAATTGCTTTTTTAATCATTATGTTTGTCCTAGTTTTAAAATAAGAAATATCTCTTAGCCATTGGCAATTCTGTTTGGAAATCTGATTCTATAATTTCACCATTTACTTTTACATCATATGTTTCAGGATCAACTTCAATATCACCTATAAAATCATTCAACTTCATATCTTTTTTTGTAATATTTCTTGTATTTTTAACGGGAATCATTACTTTATTTATATCTAAGTGTTCTTCAATCCCTTTATCGATTGAAGCTTGAGAAACAAACATTGCACTTATATTAGAGGCTGCTTTTCCCATACTTCCAAACATTGGTCTATACATATTTGGTTCTGGTGTTGGAATTGAAGCATTTGAATCACCCATCATACTTAACGCTATAAAACCACCTTTGATAATAATTTCTGGCTTTACTCCAAAAAATGCAGGAGTCCAAAGAACTAAATCTGCCATTTTTCCAACTTCAACACTTCCAATATGTTCATCAATACCACAAGCAATTGCAGGATTTATTGTATATTTGGCAATATATCTTTTAATTCTTTCATTATCACAACGTTCATCATCTAAATCCAATGTACCTCTTTGTTTTTTCATAGAATCAGCTACTTGCCAAGTTCTTATTACAACTTCACCAACTCTTCCCATAGCTTGAGAATCTGAACTTGTCATTGAAATAGCACCTATATCATGTAACACATCTTCAGCAGCAATAGTTTTACCTCTAATTCTACTCTCAGCAAAACTTACATCTTCTGGAATTTTGGGACTTAAATGGTGACAAACCATAAGCATATCAAGGTGTTCTTCTATTGTATTTTTTGTATATGGTAGGGTTGGATTTGTACTTGAAGGTAAGATATTTTCTAAACCTGCAACTTTCATAATATCAGGGGCATGACCACCCCCTGCTCCTTCACTATGGAACGTATGAATAGTTCTTCCAGCAAAAGCATTTACAGTACTATCCACAAATCCTGATTCGTTTAAAGTATCAGTATGAATAGCAACTTGAACATCTAAATCCTCGGCAACTTTTAGACAAGTATCAACAGCATTTGGAGTAGTCCCCCAATCTTCATGAAGTTTAAGACCCATAGCTCCTGCTTCCACTTGAACTTTTAGTGCCTCATAGTTTGAACTATTCCCTTTTCCCATAAATCCAAAGTTTAAAGGTAAATCATCAACGGCTTCCATCATCTTATGAATATGAAATTCCCCTGGAGTACAGGTTGTGGCATTAGTTCCAGTATTAGGACCAGTTCCTCCACCTATCATAGTAGTAACTCCTGAACTTAGTGCTTCATCTATTTGTCCTGGAGAGATAAAATGGATATGAGCATCTATACCACCAGCAGTTATAATTTTACCTTCTGCTGAAAGTATCTCTGTATTTGCACCAATCTCTAAGCCTTCAGTTATCCCATCACAGTTATATGGATTTCCACTTTTTCCAATAGCAGATATTTTTCCATTTTTAATACCAATATCTGCCTTGTAAATACCTGTATAATCGATAATTGTTGCATTTGTAATAATTAAATCAGCCACATCAACAGCAAGGGGAGATTGTGCCATCCCATCACGAATAGTTTTCCCTCCACCAAATTTTGACTCTTCACCATAAGTTGTATAATCTTTTTCAATTTTTGCAATTAATGAAGTATCAGCTAGTCTAAATCTATCACCTGTAGTTGGTCCATACATTGAGGCATATTTTGCTTTTGAAATCTTCATGATCTACTCCCTAAAAAAGTCTCTAAATTTTCCATTGCTTTAATTTTAGTTTCATTAACGTCTAAATAGCCATTTACTAAACCATTAAATCCAGCAATATACCTCTGTCCAGTATAATCAACTAATTCAATCTTTTTTTTACTTCCAGGTTCAAATCTAACTGAAGTTCCAGCAGGGATATTTAATCTTTTGCCATAGGCTATTTCTCTATTGAAATCTAAAAAAGCATTTGTCTCAAAGAAGTGATAATGGGAACCTACTTGAATAGGTCTATCTCCAATATTTTCAACTTCAAGAGTAATTACATCTAAGGACTCATTTAACTCAATTTCACCTTCATCAATAAAATATTCTCCAGGAATAATTTCAGTTTTAAGTACAGGTATTGGATTATGAACAGTAACAAGTTTTGTACCATCATCAAAAGTAGCTTCTGTTTGAACCATATCCATCATGGAAGCCACACCAGGTAAAACATCTTCCGCACCTAATACCTTTGTAGCACTAACCATAAGTTGGGCAACACTTTTCCCTTCTCTTGCACCTTCAAGTATAAAAGAACTTATAATTGCCACCGCTTCTGGATAGTTTAATTTTAAGCCTTTTTCTTTTCTTTCTAGTGCTAGTTTTGAAGCTGTATAAATCATCAGTTTCTCTTGCTCACGATTTGTTAAGAACATCTAGCTCTCCTTTTAAATTTATTCTAATAAGTCTATCTAAATAACACTGTATTATTTTTCTTCACTTGTCTATTATTTAATCAGTTAATTCTTTATATTCTCTTCTATATTTATGAAGTAAAGGTTCTGTATATCCAGAAGGCTGTTCTTTTCCTTTAAATATTAAATCACAAGCAGCTTTGAAAGCAATTCCATTAAAAGATGGAGCAATATTTTTATATGTTGCATCATTTTTATTTTGTTTGTCAACAACAACTGCCATCTGTTTTAAAGATTCCAACACTTCCTCTTTTGAAGTGATTTTATGTTCAATCCAGTTTGCTAAATGTTGAGAAGAGATTCTAAGTGTTGCCCTATCTTCCATAAGTGCTACATTATTTATATCTGGAACTTTTGAACATCCAATTCCAGCATCAATCCATCTTACAACATACCCTAAGATACTTTGGCAGTTGTTATCAATCTCATTTTTGATTGTCTCTTTTGATAAAGTTTCTTTTAGTAATGGAATAGTTAAAAGCTCATCTACACTTGCTCTTCTTTTCCCTTTAAGTTCATTTTGGATACTAAATACATCAACTTTATGGTAGTGAATTGAGTGTAAAGTTGCAGCTGTAGGAGATGGTACCCAAGCAGTATTTGCTCCTGATTTTGGGTGAGATATTTTTTCATCCATCATTTTAGCCATTTCATCTGGCATAGCCCACATCCCTTTCCCAATTTGAGAGAAACCTTGCAATCCACACTCCAAACCAATATCAACATTCCAAGTTTCATAAGCTTTTATCCAAGCCTCACTTTTCATTTTTGTTTTTGGTGTCATTGCCCCTGCTAACATAGAAGTATGAATCTCATCACCTGTTCTATCTAAGAATCCTGTGTTGATAAATACAACTCTTTTAGTAGCTTGTCTAATACACTCTTTTAGGTTTATTGTTGTTCTTCTCTCCTCATCCATAATACCAATTTTTATAGTGTTTTCTGGAAGATTTAAAGCTTTTTCTACTTTATCAAATAGTTTAACTGCAAAAGCAACTTCCTCTGGTCCATGCATTTTTGGTTTAACTATATAAATAGACTTTGTTCTACTATTTTTCTTTTCATTTTTATTAGTTAAATCAGTAATCGCAGCTAAAGTTGTAATCATACAATCCATAATTCCCTCAAAAATTTCATTTCCATCTTTATCCAAAATAGCTGGATTTGTCATAAGATGACCAACATTTCTAATGAAAAGTAGACTTCTTCCATGCAAAGTTAACTCTTTGTCATCCAAAGTTTTATATTTTTTATCACTATTTAGTTTTCTAATAACTGTTTTTCCACCCTTTTCAAAGCTATCTTCTAAATCACCTTTCATAAGACCAAACCAGTTTCTATAAACTTCAACTTTATCTTGTGCATCAACTGCAGCAATAGAATCTTCACAATCCATGATAGTAGAAACAGCAGCTTCTGCAACTATATCTTTTACCCCTGCAATATCAAGTTTTCCAATAAAACTATCTTTATCAAACTCAACTATTACATGAAGGTTGTTGTTTTTAAAAACTATTGATCTAGGATTTTCTTTTTCCCCTTCATATGCAACAAATTTTAAATCATCTTTTAAAGTGCTTGTGATATTTTTAAGAACAATTTCTAATTTGTTATCTACAATTTTATAAGATCTTGCATCTTTGTGACTTCCCTCTTTTAAAGGTGCAACTGTATCTAAATGCTCTTTTGCATAATTTACAACTGATTCTCCTCTTTTTTTATTGTACTCTTTTGTGATGGCTAATTCACCATTTGTAGGGATTACATCTGTTCCATATAAAGCATCGTATAAACTTCCCCATCTAGCATTTGCAGCATTTAAAGCAAATCTAGCATTTTTTATAGGTACCACAAGTTGTGGTCCCGCTTGAAGTTTTATCTCTTCATCTACATTTGAAGTTTCAACTTTGAAATCCTCTTTTTCCTCAACTAAATAAGCAATCTGCTTTAAAAAGTTTTTATATTCACTAAAACTATTTTCATCATATATATTATTTATATGCCATGAATCAATTAGTGTTTGAAAAGCATCTCTTTTTTTTAATAAAGCTTTATTTTCAGGTGTCAATTCCTCAATAATATTTTCAAAGTTTTTCCAAAAAAGCTCTTTAGAAATTGTTGTTATTGGTAAAATCTCTTCATTGATTAATTCATAAAGAGATTTATTTACAGTTAAATTTCCCTCTAATACTTTATATTCCATAATTTCCCTTTTTAGTTAAATGCTAATTGTTCTTCTGTTACATTTTTTGCTAATCCTAGATGAATTATCCCACCTAGAATTGCACCAATAATCCAACCATAACCATTTAGTGAACTTAATGCGTCAACCCATACCGTACATATTGAGAAGATTGCACCAATTGAAAATGCAATGATTGTATTTTTATTCCAACCCTTATCATAATAATATTCACTATTTTCACTTTCATCATATAAAGCATCTATATTTAATTTTTGTTTTTTTATAAAATAGTAATCAACAACTAAAATTCCATATAAAGGAGCTAGTGTTGCACCAAGAGTGTTCACTATTGGACTAATTCCAACTTGACTAATAAAACTAACCCAAAATGCACCAATTATAAGTGCAAATAGTGACGTAATAACTCCAGATTTTTTAAAAGAAAGTTTTTTGGGTGCAAGATTTGAGATACCATTAACAGCAGGAATAAAGTTTGCAACAAGGTTAATACCAACAGTTGCTGTAAAAAATGTAATTGCAGCAATTAAACTTAAAATCGTACTATCAGCTCTTTCAACAATATCCATAGGATTTGTTAATTTTTCTCCAAATACTACAACAGAACCAGCAGTAATCAAAAGTGCTAAAGCAGAAAAAAATACCATATTAAATGGTAGTCCAACTAGATTTCCTACAACCATAGATTTATTATCTTTTGCATATCTTGAGAAATCACTAAAGTTAATCATTACAGCAGCAAAATAAGCAATCATAGTTCCCAAAATTGCAAAGAAACCATTGATTTCACTACTTAAATCTGAGCCTGTATTTGAAAAAATATTGTTTGCCACATTAAATAAATCTCCCCCAGATTTACTCCATAAAACAACTAATAGACCAATCATAATTATATAAACAAAAGGTGCTGCAAAGTTTAAGAATTTAGATACCCAAGACATCCCTTTTGAGAAAATTACCATTTGAAGTATCCATACAACAAAGAAAGATAACCAACCAATTGCATCTATTCCAAAGAACTTTGTTTCAAGGTGAATACCTGTTAAAGCTGTAATTAAAAGATGTAGTGCAGTTGAAGCAAAATATGTTTGTACCCCAAACCAAAACACTGCAACAACAGCCCTAATAATAGCTGATACTTTTGCCCCATTTACACCCATACTAGATCTTGCTAATACTGGATATGGAATCCCATAATCAACCCCAGCTTTACCTGAAATATTTACTAAAAATGTAACCAACAATCCTGCAACGATTAGTGCAAAAAATGCAGTCCATCCTGTTACTCCATAATTTATGAATAGCGAGGCAACTAGCGTATATCCAAAAAGACTTTGTATATCATTTGCCCATATATTTGACACTTCAAACCATTTCCAACTTTTTTCACTCTTTTTTGTGGGTGACAGCGAGTCACTATTTACATCTTGTATCATAATCATCCCTATATATTTTTTTCAAGGGCACTACAAAAAAGGCAATAAAATATTGTTTTGTAGTGCAAACTAAAGCATTTTGTCTCTCATAATTCTTCTTTTTAATATATCTTTATTTATAATCACTCTGGCGAAAGGGACTTTTTTATAGATATATAAAAATTGAAATAAAAAAGTCACTTATGGTGGTTTAATATTAATATCACTCATAAATCACTCTTTTATTAGAAAAATCTCTTTTTCTTTAATCTCATATTCAATGCACTCAACAATTTTGTTAGTTTCTTGATTCTTATCTGTTCTATCAATTACGATGAACTCCTCTTTATCTTTAAGACAAATTAATGGAAAATGCCAAACCCCTCTATTGTAATGAACCCCTTGATCTCCGTTTGTTACAAAAGCCTCTATTGTTGAAAAGTTAGGCTTTTCCTCACCTAAAGCAACAACACATAAAAATGGCTCTTTACTTCTTGGCATAAAGGTTTGGGAAAAGTATGGGTGTTTCTCTAACATATTGATGTGTAAAGGAAACTCCCTATTTTTTCCTATATAGATATGTAAAGTTGAACTTCCATCTTTTTCATTTGCATCCATAGTACAAAGTTCATAAAATTTTTGGGCATAACCATTATTTATGATTTTTGAATCTCTGTTTTCACAACTTACAACTTCTCCAAACTTTTCAAAAGCCTCTTTTGTAAGAGGTTTTGGCTTAAGTTCCATTCTCATCTTAAGCCTTTATCTCTTCTTTTTTAACAAATTTTCCAAATAGTTTAAGTCTTGAAACTCCACCATCTGGGAAAATATTTATTCTAATATGTGTAATTGGTTTTTGATAGTTTAAAAAACTTTTATCAAAATAGTGTTTGTTGTGCATCTCTAATTTTTGAGGTGCAATTAACTCTTCCCAAAACATACTTTGTGTTACAACTGAATTATCTGTTGTTTCTTCTAAATAAGCTGCACTAATTGAGAACTTATCTGCAAAGTTTCCTTTGAAAAAGTTTGTATCAATCATGATATTATCAATAATTGCAGGCTTAGCTAACTCAATAATCCCCCAGTCAAATCCTGGTTCTCTTCTTCTTCTAGTCTCCCAACCATCACCCATATTAATAGCTTCTTCATCTTTTAATATATTTTTTAAAGGACCAAAAAACTCATTGTTTGTATAAACTGCCCGTGCCGCATTTCTCATAGATGATACATTGATATTTTCTTGTTCATATAGTTTTTCATCAAAACAGATTTCACCAAAGGCTTTAAGTCTTGCTATTCCTCCATCTGGGTAAATATCTACTCTTAAATGGCTTAATTCAGTTTGAGAAAGGGAATTAAAATCGTGTTTTGTATGACCTTCTAAATCACTTTGAGCTAAAAGCTCAATCCATTCAACACTATCAATCTCTTCTAAAAATGCTTTATCATCTTTATTTTTTACACAACATCCTTTTATAGATACTGCTAAAGGATAGTTCCCTCTAAAGTGCGAGGTATCAACTAAAAATGAGTTGATTTTTGATAAGTTTCCTAGCTTTATAATACAATGGTCATTTCCACCATCTCTTCTTCTTCTAGTCTCCCAACCATCCATCCAATGACCGTTATCATCAAACTCATCTTTAAATACAGCTTCTGTTTCAGCTAACATTCTATTTGCACTTGCAAAAAATTCATCTGTTGTATATACTACTTCTGCACCTAATTCACAACTTGCAACATTTATCATTTTGATCCCTTATTACTAAAATTCTCTATCCAATGGTTTGCAATATCACCTCTTGTTGCAAACCAAACATCATCAAAACCTTTTACATACTCTAAAAATCTTCTCATAGCCATAATTCTTCCAGGTTTCCCTAAAATTCTACAATGCATCCCTACAGACATCATTTTAGGAGTTTTACTTCCCTCAAGGTATAAGGCATCAAAACTATCTTTTAAGTAGTTATAAAACTGGTCACTGTAAGAAAATCCTCCAAAAACAAATCTCATATCATTATTATCCATTGTATATGGAATTACTAGGTGTTCTTTTGTTGTAATTTCTGGTGCAAAATATGGTAAATCATCATTATATGCATCACTATCATATAAAAAACCACCCTCTTGAACTACTAGTTTTCTTGTATTTTCACTATCACGCCCTGTGTACCAACCAAGTGGTCTTGTACCAATCATTTTCTCTAATACCTCAATACTTTTATAAAGGTGATCCCTTTCAATAGATTCTTCAATTGTTTGGTAGTTTATCCATCTATATCCGTGGGAGCATATATCATAATTGTTAAGGGCAAGGTATTCAGCAAGTTTAGGGTTTCTAGCTACAGCCATAGCAACAGCGAAAATTGTTACAGGAATATCAAAATCTTTGAAAAGTTCTAAGATTCTCCAAACCCCAACTCTAGAACCATATTCATACAATGATTCCATTGATTTGTGTCTTTGATTATAAAAAGCTTGGGGATTGTTCATCTCTGATAAAAATATTTCACTTGCTTCATCACCATGTAAGATGCAGTTTTCGGATCCCTCTTCATAGTTTAAAACAAATTGTAAAGCTACTTTTGCATTGTTTGGCCATTTTGGATTTATTGGTTTATTTGAGTAACCAATTAAATCTCTTGGGTAGTTATAATTAATCATTTTCTCTATCATAAAAAAGCAAAAACTGCTTTATAAATTTATATATGAGAGTATTTTATCAGATTGTCTACAATAATTGTCTACAATCTGTGTTTATTTTTTATACAATTGTTTTTAAAATAAAGGAAATGTAAGATTAACTAAGTTATATAACTTAGTTAGGCAAAAAGAAATTTATTCTTTTTATTAATTGTATCTAAATCAAAATCTAAAACATTAAGACAATGATCTAAATGTTCTGACATAACATTTTTTGCATTTGTAACATTATTACTTTGAATTGTCTCAATTAAAACTCTATGTTCATCATATGAAGAAAACTCTGTATTTTCATCTTCATAAATTAAAGCTGCAAGGATACTTAAAGGGATTAAAGGTTTTAGGGCATTAATTAAAAACTCATTTTCACTTAATGCAGCCAAATTTAGATGAAAATCACAAGATGATTTAACATATTCCCCATTTCTATTGGATAGTTTCAAGTACTCTTCTGTATCAATATTTTCTAAAATTGATGATAGGTCTAAATTTTCCTTTGAATGTCTTTTTGTTACAATTTCAACAATACCTGCTTCAATTATTTTTCTTGTTGTAAAAATATCTTTTGCATTCTCTTCACTAATCCAGACGACATTAAAACCTTGATTTTTTTTATAACTTAAAATTCCCATAGTTTGTAGTTTACTAAAGGCTTTTCTTACAACATCTCTACTTGTGTTTAACTCTTTTGCTAAAACACTTTCTGATAATTTAGTACCTGGTTGAAGATTTTTTGTAAAAATTGCATCAAATATAAAATTTACAATATTATCCTCTAAAGTAAATAAATCTTTTTTATCCATTAAAAGTTTCTCCCACTTTTTTCCATTTTGTGCTAGTTTATTATATTATAATTTACATTCTAGTTTCTGTAAACAATAACCAGAATGCAATTAATATAAACAGCACACCAAAATTTTACGTTAAAACTATCTCATATAAAGCTAATGTTTATCACTTTTCAATAGGATAGGCATATGCATTTATTTTGCTTGTCATTAGTTTTGCCCCAACCATTGATTCAGCCATCTTAATTGCACACAATACACCATCAACAACTGGGATATTACACCTTTTTGATAACTCAATCGTTAAATCAGCCATTCCCGCACACCCTAAAATAATTGCTTCACAATTATCTTCTTTAACTGCCTTTAAAATTTCACTCTCTATTTTTTCCATTGCATTACAAGTGCCATCTTCTAAAGAAAGAACTGGAATATCAGCTGCTCTTACTTTTCTACAAAATTTATCCATACCATATTTGTGGGATAACTCTTCTACAATTGGAATGGCTCTATTTAAAGTAGTTACCACGGAAAAACTAGAAGAAACAATTGAAGTCATATGCATAGCTGCTTCACAAATACCTATAACAGGACCATCTACAAGCTCCCTTGCAGCTTCTAATCCTGGGTCATCAAAGCAAGCAACCACATATGCATCTGCACCCCACTCTTTTGCTTTTTTAATTTCATCCATAAGCCCCATTAAACTTTTCACTTCATCAAAATGCCCTTCAATACTTTTTGGAGTATGTGTAGGATTAGAAGCCCAAACTTGGGTATCAGGATTTTTAAATTTTAAAGCTACCTCTTCACACTTTTTTGTCATAGATTCTGTAGAGTTTGGATTTATAATTGCAAGTTTCATTAGTGAGTTCCTCCTAAATATAGTTCAATTATTCGCTCATCGTGCATTAAATCTTTTGAGTTTCCACTTAATAATACTTCGCCAAGTTGCATTGCATAGGCTCTATTTGAAACCTTAAGTGCCATTCTTGAGTTTTGTTCAACTAAGATAACAGAGACTTTATCCTCTTTATTAATTTGTACAATTGATCTTGCTATATCTTGAACTAGTTTTGGTGCAATACCAAGACTGGGTTCATCCATAAGAAGTATTTTTGGTCTTGACATTAAAGCACGCCCAATAACCATCATTTGTTGCTCCCCTCCACTCATAGTGCTTGCTTGTTGTTTATATCTCTCTTTAAGTCTTGGAAACTTTTCTAAAATTTTTTCTAAATCCTCTCTAATTCCATCTTTATCTTTTCTGGTAAAAGCACCCATTAGAAGATTGTCTTTTACACTCATATAAGGGAATACTCTTCTTCCCTCTGGAGTCATTGCAATACCTTTTTCAACTATTTTAGATGGACTTACTCCATTTAAACTTTCACCATTGAAAATCACTTCACCAGAACTTGGTTTTTTAAGTCCTGTTATTGCTTTTAGAATAGAAGATTTTCCTGCACCATTTGCTCCAATTAAAGTAATAGTCTCACCCTCTTCTAAAGAGATGTTAACATTTCTTACTGCTCTTACTTGGTCATAGTTTATCTCTAAATTTTTACACTCTAATAATGCCATATTAAATTCCTAACTCTTCATCTTCTACACCTAAGTAAGCTTCAATTACTTTAGGATTTTTTTGAATCTCAGCAGGTTTCCCCTCTGCTATTTTTTCACCAAAACTAATTACTACAATTCTGTCTGATATCTCCATAACAGCTGGCATATCATGCTCAACTAAAAGTACTGTAACTCCTGAGTTTTTTATCTGTTTTACCATATCCATACATCTTCTTGTTTCATCATGATTCATACCTGCAAATGGCTCATCCAATAATAAAACTTTTGGCTTACACGCTAAAGCATTTGCTATACCTAAAGCTCTTAAGAGACCATGTGGTAAGTTAGAGGCTAATTCATCTCTAACATCAGATAAACCTAAAAAATCTATAATCTCATCAGCTGATTTTCCAAACCTTTCATTATCCTCTTTTGCAAGTTTTGTATTAAAAAAAGAGCCTAAAAGATTTGATTTTGCTTGTAATTGGTGTGCAATAATAATATTGTCTCTAACGCTCATACTTTTAAAAACTGTAGTCTCTTGAAAAGTTCTAACAACACCTTTCCTCGCAACCAAATGTGGTTTTAGACCTGATATTTTTTCTCTATTAAATATAACTTCACCTGATGATGGTTTTAAAAATGAAGCAATCAATTTAAAAGTAGTTGATTTACCTGCACCATTTGGACCAATTACAGATAAAATCTCACCTTCATACACTTCAAAGGTAACATCATTAACAGCATATAAAGAACCAAATTTCTTTGTTAAGTTGTTTATTTCTAAAATTCTTTTTTTCATTTTTTAAACCTTAAACTTAATATTCCATTTGGTAAAAACACCATTAATAAAATCATAATACCTGAGTAAATCAATAGTTGATATTGTTTAAATATAAACAATAAATCCCAAGAAAAATATAAAACAAAAGCTCCTAAAATTGGTCCAAATACATATGCCAATCCACCCAAGAAAGTATATAACATATAATTAATCGAATCTGCTACTTGAAAAGTTGTTGGATAAACTGATTGGGTTAGGTTAATAAAAATTGCTCCTCCAACTCCACCAAAAAACGAAGCAATTGCATATGATATAACCCTTAAATAAGCGATATTTACTCCAAAAGATGAAGCTAATTCTTCATTTTGTTGAAGAGATCTTAATAAGATACCCATTCTTGATTTTGTTAATCTATACATTATTGCAAATGTGATAATCATTGCAATTGTTCCTAAATAGTAAAATCCTATTTTACTATTTTCCATAGTTGCAAAATCTGGAATAATAGTAAGTCCAAATATGTTTAATTCATCTGGTAAAGGAATATTTGTAATTCCTCTAGGTCCATTTGTGATTGGGACTAACACTATTGCCAAAAGTTTTGCAACTTCAGTTAATGTTAGTGTAATCATAGAAAAATACACCCCTTTTAATCTTAAAATTGGTAAACCAATTAAGATACTAAAAAATGCTGCAACAATTCCCGCTAAAAAAATAGATATCCAAAAAGATAAACCTACACTTGTAACTAAAACTGCTGTTGTATATGCTCCAATTAATGCATATGCACCTTGCCCAATATTAATTCTTCCCATATAAAATGTCAACCAAACACCTGAACTAATAGTTGCTAAGATAGCAACTGAAGTAAAGCCATAAAGGTAGTCATTTCTCCCAGTACTGATTAAAACAGTTGGAATAACTACTAGTAAAAAAACTAGTGCTATTAATACTTGTAGTACAAATTTTTTATTTTCCATAAATCACCCCCAAGGTTTTCCCATAAGTCCCTGTGGACGTAAAGTAAGAAATATCATCAGACATACAAAAATAGTAAGATAAGTTACATCTCCTGGCAAATAATATAAACCAAAAGCTTCAACAAGTCCTAAAATAAATCCACCTATGATAGCTCCAGAGATAACTCCAGCTCCACCAATCATAATCATTGTAAATGCTTGTATTGAGATGCCTCCACCAATACCAGAATTAACCCCCGTAATAGTAACAAGTAAACTTCCTGCTACACCTGCAAGCATCGCTCCTAAAGCAAATCCAATTAAACTATATCTATCCAAATCAACACCCATTAGTTGAGCTGCTGTTTTATCTTGAGCTAAAGCTCTCATAGCTCGCCCAGGTTTTGAGTATTGCATAAATAAAATAAATGATACAATCATAACAATTGCAATTAAACCAATAACAACTCTGTTATATGGAATGATAATATCTAAACCAAAATCTTCACCAAAAAACACTCCATCAACAAGTGCTGGAACACTTCTTTGTTTCTCTCCAAATACAATAAGAATCAAAGAGTCTAAGAAAAATGCAGTACCAGCTGCAAGAAGCATTGAACTCTCTTCCCTGACAGATCTTTTCAAGACGGTGTTAAAAAGATATTTTTCAAATATTGCACCTATTAGTGCTAATGTTAACCCTGAAGCAACAATAGCTACAATAAAAGGCATACCTAACTTACCATACACATAGTAAGTAATAAATGCTCCTAAGACGTACATCTGACCATGAGCAAAATTTAAAATACTCATTAAAGAGAAGATTAGTGTCAAACCAAGTGCGATTAAAGCATATTGCGCCCCTGTAATTAAACCATTAAGTAATATCTGTTCCATTAAATCATTTCCTATTTTAAAATAGAGGTATCAAAAGATACCTCATATAACTAGTCTGCTGAACCTACGAATAATGTTTCAAACTTTCCATTTTTATAGATTTTTGGAGTTAAAGGAACACCTAATTGTCTATCTTGACCAAATGTTGTTTTACCTACAAATTTAAGTTTTGCATCTTTATCTTTAAAGAATTTATTTGGAGCTTCCCATCCTGAATCAACAGTTTTAAGGAATTCATCTGCATCATTAATCGCTTTTGGATTTGATTTCATAACTTCTAAGATATATTCAAGTGCAAATACTTTTGTATTTGATTCATCATTGTACTCACCAAATTTCTTAGTATAGTATTCAACCCAGTTTTTCATAACTTTTGATTGAATTGAAGCATCAGCTCCACCTTGACAAATAAACCCATTTGCAGCATCACCCGCTCCCTCTTTTAAAATACCAGCATCAAGTGCAGTACCAGCAGCCATAAAACCTTTAAATCCTAATTGTCTAGCAGTTTTAATAATAAGTGGTGCAGTTGCAGGAGATACTCCTGAAAGAACTAATAAATCTGGTTTCTTTTTAATAATTGGCGTAATTACAGAAAAGAAATCTCTAGTATCAGCTTTATAAGTAGCTTTTGCTTCAACAATAACTAAGCCTAAATCTTTAGCAATTTTAAGTCCATTGTCTCTTTGGTTAAGAGGATCAGAAGCATTTGCAGCTAAAAATGCAACAGTTTTTACACCTTTATTATCTTGTAGCCATTTATAAACTGCTGGTTCCCATTGATATGATGCAATCATTCCAAATACAGCATAATTAGCAGGTTTTTTGTATAAAGTTTTATTAAATGCATATGGGAAATATACAATTTTATTTCTCTGTGCAATTGGTCTTACTGCAATCGCTTGAGCATCATCATTTGGTCCAATTACATATTTAATTTGTTCTTGAGCCATTTTTTCCATACCAGCAACTGCTATTTTTGGATCGTACGCATCATCAAATGGTACAATCTCAACTTTATATTTTTTACCACCAATTTCAACACCTCCATTTTTATTATATATGTCTGCTGATGTTTCCATTGATCTTACATTTGAAGTTCCCCAGGCAGCATTTGCACCTGAAAGTGTTCCTACAAAACCAATCTTTATAGTCTCTTGAGCTAAAAGTACACTACTTAGCATCCCAAATGCTAAACCTATTTTCAGAAATCTTTTCATTTTTTTCTCCCTTAATATATGTAATATTTATCACTGATAAATTATGAAAATCATCTTATCAGATTGTAGACAATAATTGTTCACAATAATTGTCTACAATTTATACAATCTTTAAAAAATACAATTTTTCTTAAATTTATAAGACTTTCTTTAAAAAGTAAAATTTTCTATTTTTAGGATGTACATAATTGATAATATGATTATTTAGATTATTGTGTGTATATAATATATACATATTTTATGTTGACTATTTAATATTTTTAATCTAAAATTCTCAAAGTTAAAAAATTGTATACAATAATTGTCGACAATTTTAATAAAATATAAGGATTAAAAAATGTTTAAAAAAACATTACTAAAAGTTTTAGCAACAGGAGCACTTGTTAGTGCAAGTTTATTGAGTGCAAATCAATTGGATGATATTAAATCTTCAGGAGTTGTTAAAATTGCAGTTCCTCAAGATTTTCCGCCATTTGGTTCTGCTTCAAAAGATATGAGTGTTCAAGGTTATGATGTTGATATGGGTAAATATATTGCAGACAAATTAGGAGTTAAACTAAAATTAGTTCCAGTAACTAGTGCAAATAGAATTCCTTATTTACAAACAGGAAAAGCTGATTTAATTATTTCAAGTTTAGGTAAAAATGCACAAAGAGCAAAAGTTATTGATTTTACTAATGCTTATGCACCATTTTTCCTAGGAGTATTTGGAAGTAAAGATGTAGCTGTTTCATCTGTAAAAGATTTATCAGGTAAAACTATTGGTGTAACAAGAGGTTCTGTAGAAGATTTAGAATTAAGTAAATTAGTTGGATCTGATGTTACTATTAAAAGATTTGAAGATAATAGTACAACTATTTCTGCATTTGTATCTGGTCAAACTAAACTTATCGCAACTGGAAATGTAATTATTAGTGATATTGCTAGTAAGTTCCCAAATACAGCTCCTGAAGCAAAATTTGCGATTAAAAACTCTCCTTGTTATATTGGTATTAAGAAAAAACAACCAGAAGTTGAAACTTTCTTAAATAACTTAATTGGTGAGTTAAAAGCAAATGGAAAATTAAACGAAACATCTAAAAAATGGTTGAAAATTGATCTTCCAAAAGATTTATAGAAGCAAAAGAGATGGATTACGAATTAGATTTTGTTAGTGTTCTTCCTTTTTATAAAGAGATATTAAACGGTATCTTACTAACAATTGAGATTACAGCAGCTACTACTATTTTGGGAGTAGCTGCAGGGATCATGGGAGCTGCTTTAAGAGTAGGAAAAAATAAATTTTTACAAAATCTTATCGGAGCTTTTGTTGAAGTTATTAGAAATACTCCTTTTATTGTTCAACTGTTTTTTATATTTTTTGGTCTGCCTGCAATTGGCATAAAATTGACAGCTTTAGAAGCTGGTATGATAGCAATGGTAGTTAATCTAGGTGCTTACTCTACTGAAATAATTAGAGCAGGTGTTGAGTCTACTTGTAGTGGACAATGGGAAGCTGGAAAAACTTTAGGTTTAAGATGGTCTCAGATATTTATACATATTATCTTGCCTCAGGCTTTTAATAGAATTTCGCCAGCACTTATAAGTCAGTGTATTATTGTTATGTTAGGTTCTTCTGTATTGTCACAAATTTCAGTTGAAGAGTTGACTTTTACTGCAAACTTTATTCAGTCAAGAACTTTTTTGAGTTTTGAGTCATATTTTATTATTACATTTGTTTATTTAGTACTTGCTATATTTCTTAGATATGTTTTGACATATACAAGTAAAAAAGTATTTAAAATGAATGAAATGAAAGAGAGTCTATAGATGGAACAATTTACAACCTTAGAGATATTTCAAAATCTTCTATTAGCTGCAAGATGGACAGTTTTATTGTCTTTAATTGCCTTTGTTGGTGGTGGTATTGTTGCAGGAATTTTGATTTTATTAAGAATGATGAATAATAAATTTCTTACAGTTTTAATAAATATATATGTAGAAGTATTTCAAGGAACACCTTTGTTAATGCAACTTTTCCTTGCATTTTTTGGTTTGTCTTTACTTGGAATTGATATTGGGGCTTGGAGTGCAGCAAGTTTAGCTTTAACCCTTTTTACAAGCGCATTTTTATGTGAAATTTGGAGAGGTTGTTTAGACTCTGTTCCAAAAGGACAATGGGAAGCATCAAAAACTATGGGTCTAACATATTATCAAACAATGATTCATGTGATAATCCCTCAATCTATTAGAGTAGCAACTGCTCCTACTATTGGCTTTTCAGTTCAAGTAGTAAAAGGAACTGCACTGGCTTCTATTATTGGTTTTGTGGAACTTACAAAAGCTGGGACAATGTTAAACAATGTAACATTTGAACCCTTTAAAGTTTTTGCACTAGTTGCACTGTTATATTTTTTAATTTGTTATCCTCTGACAAGGTATAGTAAATATTTAGAAAGGAAATTAAATGTCGCTAGTTAGTATTGAAGGTTTACACAAATACTATGGAGAGAAACATGTATTAAAAGGTGTAGACTTGAAGGTTAAAGCTGGAGAAGTTATCTCTATCATTGGACGTTCAGGTTCAGGGAAAAGTACGCTTCTTAGATGTATAAATGGATTGGAAAATCATCAAGAAGGTAATATTATTGTTGGAAACTTAGAGGTTACTACAAATGATTTACAACTTCAAAAGATAAGTAAAGTTTGTGGAATGATTTTCCAAGGATTTAATCTATATCCACATAAAACAACTGGCGAAAATGTTATGTTATCTCCTAAATTAGTTCTAGGAAAAAATGATAAAGAAGCAAGAGAACTGGCTTTAAAATGTCTAAAAAAAGTAGGAATGGAAAATTTCTTTGATCAATACCCTGGCAGTTTATCAGGTGGACAAAAACAAAGAGTTGCAATCGCAAGATCACTTGCAATGTCACCAAAAGTTTTACTTTGTGATGAAATAACATCTGCCCTTGACCCTGAATTAGTAGGTGAAGTTTTAAAAGTATTAGAAGAATTAGCAAAAGAAGGAATGACCCTAATTTTAGTAACTCACGAAATGAATTTTGCAAGGGACATTGGAGATAGAGTAATTTTTATGCATAATGGAAAAGTTTGGGAAACAGGAGCTAGTGATGAAGTTTTTGCAAATCCACAAACAAAAGAGTTGCAAGCTTTTTTATCTTCTGTATTATAGTATCTTTTATTTTTAGGGAAAAAGTTTTCCCTAAAAACTCTATTTTTCTTTAAACTTCAAATAAGCAAAAGGGCTACTTCCCAATAAAAGTAAAATAATACAAAATATTGCAACACCACTATATTCATAATATTCCCAAACAATTGATGGAATAAAAGTTCCTAAACAACCACCTAAGTAAAAAAAGCTTTGATATAAAATGGATATTGTTGATTTATTATTTGAAACTATTTCCCCTAAATATGCTGGTGCAACTGATTGCACAGAAAACATAGCAATCGTGACAAATCCCATTCCTATAATAACCAAGGTAAAAGATTGAGTAAGTGTCAAAAATATCCCAAAGATTAGAATACTTATACCAAAAAACATTATTTTAACTCGCCCAATAATATCAGAATATCTTCCTACAAGGGGGCTTACAATTACACCTAATAATAAAACTAAAAAAACATTACCCAATTCCCTTGTATTTAAATTAAATGGCTCTTGAGCTAAGTGATATGTTGCAAAAGTTGATATAGCCATAAAGGAAAAAAATACTACCGTTGGAATAAATAAGATAGAAAGAATTTTGGGATTTGAGAGATAAAGCAATATATCATTTTTAGTTGCTATATTTTTTTTGATAATATTTCTTTCAGGTTTTGGCAAGGTAAAAAGCATTGCAATAAAAGCTATAAATAAAAGAACTGCAAATGATAAAAATGCCATTTTCCATGAATAAAGGAAAGTTATCCAACCTGCTAATAAACGCCCTATCACAGCTCCAAAACCAGTTGCTGCCATATAAATACCTAAACCCAAACCTCTATAAGATTTGGGATAAATTTCTTGAACATAAGAAAGCATAATTGCCGTAATCCCAGGTAAAAACATCCCTTGCAAAAATCTACTAAAAAGTAAAATATAAAAGTTTGTTGTAACAGAAGATAAAAAAACAGAAAGAAAAAGAAAAAATAGTGAAAATAACATAATATTTTTGTGTGCAAAACGATTTGATATAGGAGCATAAAAAGGTGTTGAAACCATCATAACAAATAACATGCCAGAGAGTAACAAGTTAGTCTCTAAAATACTAATATGAAAAGTTTCTTTTAATACTGGAAGTATTGCTTGAGGGGTATAGATTGTAGAGAATATTACAGAAACTATAAAAAAAAGAATAAGCTATATTTTACTTATTGAAACCTGCATTTAAATTTCCATACTCTCTTATTTTTGCGAGGGCTTATTCTAAATCAAAAAGTGTTAAATTAATATTAATTTAAAGAGAAATATACTTTATTGTTTTCCTAAATTAAACTCTTTTTTCTCCAAAGCTTTTCTATAAATATTCCATAACTCTTTTTGTTTTCTTTTTATCTCTATCATATCAGAAGCAGAAATAGAACCTATAATCATCTCTTTTGATTTTGTAAAACAAAAAGAGTCAAAACCCTCTTTATGTAAGGTTTTTAAAAAAGTTTTATTCTCTTTTGCTTTTATATAAATTTTTAAATAAATATAGTTTTTATTCTCATGTCTTTTTATGTAACTTTTTAAATCCTTTCCCTCAACTTCAAAGTTTTCAAAATACTCTAAATCTTCTTTGCAGTAAAATTTATTTCTAACTAACATAGAGTCGAAATCAAAATGTTCGTAACTTCTTCCTTGTGTTAAAATATCACTATAAAAGAAAGTTGAGTTTTCATCTACTTTTAAACGTAAGATTTGTAAAAGCTTTGAGTTTTTATATAAAATAAGTTCGTCATTTAGAAACTCAAAATTAGAGTTTTTTAAATCTATATTTATATAATTTATTCCATACTCTTTTTTAGAAGGATAAACTTTTGTAGCAGATTCAGTTGTAACAATACAAGTAGAATCTACTAGTTTTATATTTGTTTTTAGTCTGTCTTTGGGAAATATCCCTTCACCGATACTAAGAAGTTTCACATAATTTTCTGTCTCTTTAAAATAATAGTATCGAGTAGGAAGTTGTAGTTTGTTTAGTGAAAATATTTCATTTTTAAAATCTATTGATATACTCATTATCTCTTTTTCAAATTTTTATTTTTATTCTATTTATTTAATAATTATACATAATCTATTATCGAACTAAATATATTTGTTTTTCAACCATATTATATTCTATTTGTTCAACTATTCTTCTTTCCTCTTCATTTTTACCTGATCTGTCTAAAACAAAAAATTCCTCTTTATCTTTTATACAAATTAAAGGGAAATGCCAAGTCCCTCTATTATAATGAATACCTTGATCTCCGTTTGTTTCAAATATTTCAAGAGTTGATAAGTCTGGTTCTCTACCCCCTAATGCAACGACACAATAAAATGGTTCTTTACTTCTTGGCAAAAAAGTTTGAGAAAATAAAGGATGTTTCTCTAACATATTAATATGCAATGGAAATTCTCTACTTTTTCCTATATATATATGTAAAGTTGAACTTCCTCCTTTTTCATTTGCATCCATATTACAAACTTCATAAAACTTTTGGGCAGATTCTCTATTTATAATCATAGAGTCTCTACCTTCTTTTTCTATTACTTCACCAAATTTTTTAAAAGATTCTCTTGTCAGAGGTTTTGGTTTTATTTCTGTTCTCATATTATATTTTAACTCATCTTTTTTATAAATTTATATAAATTTTAATTTTAAAATTCCACTATATTGATGTAATTTATTGTTTTGTTGTTATTTATATTTTTATAGAATAAATAATTCAAGGCAATTGCTTTTATGCAAAGCTTCAATAATCAGTATAGTATCATAAATAAAATTAAAAATAATTTTTGTACTATGTATAAAATTTAAACATACTCTGTATAAAATAAATACACAATAGATGTACAGTTAATGACAAAAAATATCTTTACAAAAATCTTCCCAAGTTATAGAATACATTTAGAAAACATTTGAAGTACTGAACCTTGCTAAAATTCTTGATTTTGAGAATGGTAAGCTTACAAAAATTGTCTATTTAAAAAAAATTATACAAAAGACAATTATCTAGAAAGTATAAGTAACTCTTTAATGTTTTAAATTCTATTTAGAAGAAAATAAATTAAAATTAATATATTCAAATTACAAACAAGTGAAAAATAATTTTTTTGTACTTTACTTTCTACTAAATAGACTAGCTCTTATTTTCAAGAGTAAAGTCATTAGGTGGATTCATACTGAATCTCAATTATAAAAAAACAAGGGAAATAAAAATGACTAAAAATAGAAGAGAATTTATTAAAAAAACAAGTTTAGCAGGTTTAGGTGCAGCTATTGCTATACCAAGTATTGCAAGTGCAGATTCAAAAAAAACATTTAGATGGAAAATGACAAATTGTTACGGGGCAGGAGCACCATTTTATTCTACAGGGCCAGGAAATGCTAGCTATTTTTGTAAAAGAGTTGAAGAATTATCAGATGGTAGATTAAGAATTAAACACTATCCAGCAGGAGAACTTATACCAGCTATGGAAGGTTTTGATGCAGTATCAAATGGTACTATTCAAATGAACTGGGGTAATTCATTCTTTTGGGCAGGAAAAACATTTGCAGCTCAATACTTTACTGCGGTTCCATTTGGGATGAACTTCCAAGGAACAAATGCTTGGTTACAATTTGGTGGGGGACAAGAATTATGGGATGAAGTCTATAAGCCATTTAATGTAATTGGACTTGCAGCAGGAAATACTGGGGTTCAAATGACAGGATGGTTCAAAAAAGAGATTAACTCTGTTGAAGATTTAAAAGGTCTTAGAATGAGAGTTCCAGGTCTTGCGGGAAAAGTTTTAGAACAATTAGGTGTTGGAGTTAAACTTCTTCCTGGTGGTGAAATTTTCCCAGCATTAGAAAGAGGTGTTATTGATGCAGCAGAATTTGTGGGACCTTTTCAAGATAGAAGAATGGGATTACATAAAGCTGCTAAATATTATTATACAACAGGTTGGGGAGAACCTAGTAATACAAGTGAGTGTTTAATTAATAAAGATGCATGGGAATCTTTACCAAAAGATTTACAAGCGATTGTAAAAACTGTTGCAGCAGAATGTAATCTCATGGGACTTTCTTGGTCAGAAGCAAATAATTCAGAAGCTTTAGAAGATTTAGTTAAAAACGAAGGAGTGATGGCTAAAACTCTGCCTGACTCAGTAATTAAAAAATTAAGAGAAGTAACATTTGCTACATACGATAAATTAACAGAAAAAGACCCATTAGTAAAAAAAGTACACGAAAGCTACTTTGCTTTTAAAGCAATGCACGACGATTGGCAAAATAAAAGTGAAGAAGTAGTGATGACTAAGTTATCATCATGATAAAAATTTTAAATATTTCAAATAGACTTGATGCGTTTATAGAACGCATCGGTCAAATAAGTTCATGGTTGATTTTTATTTTGGTTCTTCTTGTTTCAGGAGATGTTCTTTTTAGATATTTCTTTCACTTAAGTTCAATTGCTGAACAAGAGCTTCAATGGCATATTTTAGCTGCGATTACAATGTTTGGTTCTGCCTTCACATTTCAACAAGGTGAACATGTTAGAGTTGATTTATTTTATCATCATTATAGTAAAAAAATAAAAGTATGGATGGATATTTTAATTCCTTTATTAATCATTATCCCTTTTTCACTATTTATCATCTATTTATCTAGCCAATATGTAATGCAATCTTATGTTAATGGGGAAGTATCTCCCGATCCTGGAGGTTTACCATATAGATATTTAGTAAAATCACTTATACCTCTAGGATTTACATTGATTTTTATACAAGGATTAGCAGTTCTATTTAAAGCTATTTCACAATTAAAAGAGGAGAACTAGTTTATGGATCCACAAATATTAGCAATAATGATGGTTATATCCTTATTTATTCTTATTTTGGCTGGAGTTCCTGTTGCCTTTGCAATTGCTGGAGCTGGCCTATTATTTGGAGTTATTGGTGTAGATATGAATCTATTCAATCTTCTTCCATCTAGAATTTTTGGGGTACTAACAAATTACACACTTTTAGCAGTCCCTCTTTTTGTTTTTATGGGTATTTTATTAGAAAAGTCCCGCTTAGCAGAAAAGATGTTGGATGTTTTAGGATTATTATCAGGTAAAAAACCTGGAGGGATGGCTATTGCAATTATAGTTGTAGGTATTTTAATGGGTGCGTCTACAGGTATTGTTGGAGCTACTGTTGTTACTCTTACAATGATTGCTTTACCAACTTTATTAAAAAGAAATTATAGTCATAGTATATCTTGTGGAACAATCTGTGCTTCAGGAACATTGGGACAAATTTTGCCTCCTAGTTTAGTTTTGATTTTATTAGCTGATATTAGTGGAGAAGCTATTGGACCTTTATTTGCTGCGGCATTAATGCCTGGATTACTTTTAGCAACTTGTTATATCATATATATAATTCTTTTGAGTAAATTTGCGCCACATCATGTGCCTCCTATTGATAAAGAGGAAAGAGACTCTTATTCTCAAAAAGATTTATGGATAGAGTTTTTCAAATCAGTAGCTCCACCATTTTTATTAATATTTGCCGTATTAGGTTCTATTATTGGCGGGCTTGCAGCTCCTACTGAAGCTGCTTCAATGGGTGCTATTGGTGCTTTACTTATTGTGTTTTTAAGTAAAAGACTAAATTTAACAATTTTAAAAGAAACTTTATATGAAACTATGAAAGTCACTGGTATGATTATGTTTGTTCTTATCGCCTCACAAGTTTTCGGACTTAGTTTTAGAGGTTTAGATGGAGATTATTTAGTTGAAGACCTTTTTGCAGCAATACCAGGGGGTATGTGGGGTTCAATTTTATTTATGATGTTTGTTTTATTTATTCTTGGTTTTTTCTTAGAATGGATTGAAATATCATATATTGTATTGCCATTGGTATTGCCAATATTCCATACACTTGATATAAATATGATTTGGTTAGGTATTTTAGTTGCCTTAAACCTTCAAACATCATTTTTAACTCCACCCTTTGGATGGTCACTCTTTTTTCTAAAAGGGGTAGCTCCAAAAGAGATAAAAACTATGGAAATTTATAAAGGAGTATTACCTTTTATTGCAATTCAAATTGTTGTAATTGCATTAGTAATGATATTCCCAGAAATAGCCCTTTGGCTACCAAAATCAATAGGATGGATGTAAAATGAATAATAATTTACCTAAAACAGAAATTTCCCAAAATGGTATGGTTGTTTCACCACATTATGCAGCGTCAGATGCTGGAGTAGAGATTTTAAAACAAGGAGGAAATGCAATAGAAGCAACAATTGCAGTAGCTTCATCCTTGGCTATTCACTACCCTCATATGACAGGAATTGGTGGTGATGCTTTTTGGTTAATTTATGACCCTAAAGAGGGAGTTAGTTTTATTGAAGCTTCTGGATACTCTGGATTTGATGTAAAGATGAATCAATATGAAGGTTTAAAAACAATTCCTTTTAGAGGAAAACTTGCAGCAAATACAGTCGCTGGTGCTGTTTCTGCTTGGGATTTAGCTTATAAAAAAAGTAAAAATAATTGGAAGGGTAATATTCCTTCTTCAAAACTTGTTGAAGAAGCAGTCCTATCAGATAAAAATGGTATTGTTGTAACAGATTCTTTATCTCAAACATTAGAAGAGAAAAAAGAAGAACTGTCAGTCGATAAATATTTCTCAGAAATTTATTATCCGAATGGAAATACTCCTAAAAAAGGTGATAAACTAATTCAAGAAAAATTAGGAAAAACTATTAAAACCCTTGGGGAAAATGGTTTTGATGATTTTTATAGAGGTGATTTAGCAAAAGATATTGCTAATGACTTTGAAAAAAGAGAGGGATTACTTTCAATAAAAGATTTAAATGAGCATAATGCATCATGGAATTCACCTTTAGAAATGAAAATGAGTAAAGGAAAACTTTTTAATGCTTCAGCTCCAACTCAAGGGATAGCTTCTCTTATGATTTTAGGACTTTTTGATAGATGGCTTGAAAAACTCCCAGAAAAAGATTCTACAAATCATATTCATTTACTAGTTGAAGCTACAAAAATAGCTTTTAAACATAGAGATCTAATGAATACTTCAGCAAGCCCTGAAGAATTGCAAGCATGGTTAGAACCAGAATATTTAGATAAGTTAAGCCAAGAACTTGATTTAGAAAAAGCTCTACCGTGGGGAGAAAATGCAGCACCAGGCGATACAACTTGGTTTGGGACAATTGATTCAGAAGGCAGAGTAGTGAGTGCTATTCAAAGTATTTATCATGAATTTGGAAGTGGTCTAACACTCCCAAAGACAGGAATTGTATGGCAAAATAGAGGTTGCAGTTTTGCTCTTGATTCAACACATATTCAAGCTTTAGAAGCACATAAAAAACCTTTCCATACATTAAATCCTGCAATTGCACTCTTTGATGATGGAAGGGTTATGGATTATGGAACAATGGGTGGAGATGGACAGCCACAAACACAAGCAGCTATTTTTTCAAGATATGCTTATTATAATGAAGATTTACAAGCTTCAATTAACAATCCAAGATGGCTTTTAGGAAGAACATGGGGAAATTCATCTCAAAGTTTAAAACTAGAATCAAGATTTAAAGAAGAGATAATTAAACAATTAAGACATAAAGGTCATGATGTTGAAATTTTATCTGCTTTGGATTCAGCAGTTGGTCATGCAGGAGCATTGGTTTATAAGCCATCAAAACAAATAGAGGGGGCATTTGACCCAAGAAGTGATGGAAAAGCTTCAAGCTTTTAAACAAGGATAAATTTATATGAATGAATTATTGATTTTAGTGCCAATTTTATTAATAAGTGGAGTTGTTGCAGGATTACTTGCAGGACTTCTTGGTGTAGGTGGAGGAATTGTAATAGTTCCAATGCTTTATCATATTTTTATATACATGAAAATAGACATTTCTATTGCTATGCCTTTAGCCATTGGAACCTCTTTATCTACGATAGTTGTAACCTCAATAATCTCTGCAAGATCTCACCATAAAAAAGGTGGGATTGATTGGGAACTATCAAAAAAATGGATACCTTTTGTTATTTTAGGTGTATTAATTGGAGCTTTTTCATCAAAATTTATTGATGGAAATAGCTTAAAATTTATGTTTGGTGTTTTACTTCTATTGGTATCAATGAATATGATAATAAGTAGCTTTAAAACTTTAGTTATAGCAAAATCTCTTCCTGGAAAGTTTGGACAATTTATTTTTGCTACACTTCTTGGAATATTTGCTTCTTTATTAGGAATTGGAGGTGGAACACTTATGGTTCCTTTATTATCTTTATATTCTTTTCCAATTCACAGAGCAGTTAGTACAGCTTCATTATTTGGACTTATTATTAGTATTCCTGCAACTATTGGTTATATAATTGTAGGCTGGAATGCAGAAAGTCTACCTTTTGCCTCAACTGGATATGTAAACTGGTTAGCATTTGCTGTACTTGTACCTATGACTATGTTTTTTGCTCCCTATGGAGTGAAGTTAGCTTATAAATTAAATGTTAAACAATTAAAGCTTGCCTTTGCAATCTTTTTAACTTGTGTGGGTATAAAAATGCTTATTGTTTGAAACTATATAAGTTTTATTGTAGTTTATATTTAATAAAGGAATTATTTCTAATCAAAAAATTCCTTTATTAATTTAATTGTTATATTTGATATAGATATTTTTTTATTTTATACTGATAAATACTGCTCTACTATTTCATCATTAAGTTCTTCTATCTCTCCATTTGCAACAACTTTTCCTCTTTCTATTAAGAAGAAGTCATCTCCATGTTTTCTTGCAAATGGCAACTTTTGTTCAACTAGTATTACAGTGATTTTCTCCTCTTTAGTAAGATAGTCAATTACACTTCCAATTTGTTGTACGATGTTTGGTTGAATTCCCTCAGAAGGCTCATCAAGTATCAAAAGCTTTGGCTCTAAACATAGTGCTCTTGCAATTGCCAACTGCTGTTGCTGACCACCTGAAAGGTCTCCACCTTTTCTTTTTAACATTTCTTTTAAAACTGGAAACAGTTCATATATTTTATCAGGTACTTGCTTTAGACCATTTCTATTTCCAAGTAATCCAATCTCTAAATTCTCTTTTACACTTAATTGTGAAAATATTTCTCTACCTTGTGGAACATAACCAATTCCAAGACCTGCTCTTTTTTCACTTCCTAAACGACTTATATCTTTGCCCTCAAAGATTATTTCGCCATCTTTTATTGGCTCAAGTCCCATAATAGATTTTGTTAAAGTTGTTTTACCAACTCCATTTCTTCCCATAAGACAAGTACAACGTGCAGTTTTTATTTCTAAACTTAAATCCCAAAGAGTATGACTTTGACCATAAAACTGATTTATATTTTTTATCTCAATCATATTATTCTCCTAAATATACTTTTCTAACTTTTTCATTCTATTGAACATCTTTCATTGAACCTTCTGCTAAAACTGAACCTTCGTGTAAAACAGTCACTTTTTTAGCAATACTTCTAATAAATTCCATATCATGTTCAACTACCACAACTGAGTGATTTTTTGAAAGGTCAGTTAAAATTTGTCCAGTTTTTTCAACTTCCCCTGGTGTCATACCCGCAACTGGTTCATCTACTAGTAAAAGTTTTGGATCTTGCATTAAAAGCATTCCAATCTCTAGCCACTGTTTTTGACCATGGGATAATATTCCAGCTTCTCTTTTATAAAAATCTTTTAATCCAATCAAATTCATAGTCTCTTCAATTTTATCTTTTTGTTCACCATTTAATTTTGCAAATAAAGTTTTAAAAAATCTTTTATCATCTTTCATAGCAAGTTCAAGATTTTCAAATACTGAATGACCTTCAAATACAGTTGGTTTTTGAAATTTTCTTCCTATCCCAATTTCAGCAATTGAAGGTTCATCCATTTGAAGTAAATCAACTGCTTGTCCAAATACTACATGACCTTGGTCTGGCTGTGTTTTTCCTGTAATTACATCCATCATAGTAGATTTTCCTGCACCATTTGCTCCAATGATACATCTTAACTCTTCATACTCTATTGTAAGAGATAAAGAGTTTAAAGCTTTAAAACCATCAAAACTAACTGTTACATCATCAAGATAAAGAATTCTATCACCACGCTTTAAGTCACCTATATTTTGTTCATTTTCGTGCTTAAGAACTAACATTTTGCACCTCTACTTTATCTTTTTTCATATTTAAGTTAATTTTTGAAATTAATCCAACAACACCTTTGGGTAAAAATAGTGTTACAAAAACAAATAATCCACCTAAAGCATATAACCAAACTTCTGGTAAAGCAGAAGTAAAATATGTACTTGCATAATTTACAATAAATGCTCCAACTATAGCTCCATACAGAGTCCCTCTTCCACCAATAGCAACCCAAATTACAAGCTCAATTGAAAACAAAGGAGAAAATACTCCAGGATTTATAATCCCAACTTGTGGCACATATAAAGCTCCTGCAATTCCAGCCATGGCAGCACTAACTATAAAAATAAATAGTTTATACTGTTCAACTCTATATCCAATAAACCTTGTTCTACTTTCACCATCTCTAATTGCAATACATACTCGTCCAAGTCTTGAATTCATAATAAATCTTGCAATTAAATATCCAGCAAATAAAGCTAAAAAAGAGATGATAAGTAGAGTGATTCTAGTTCCCCCGGATTGTAAATCAAAACCTAAAATATCTTTAAAATCTGTAAGACCATTATTTCCACCAAATCCCATGTCATTTCTAAAAAAGGCTAACATAAGTGCATATGTCATAGCTTGAGTTATAATCGATAAATAAACACCTGTAACTCTAGATCTGAATGCCAAGTAACCAAATACAAAAGCAAGAAGTCCTGGTACAAACATCACCATTATTAAAGCAAAGATAGGATTATCAAATCCATACCAAAACCAAGGCAATTCTTTTAAATTCATAAATACCATAAAGTCAGGTAATTCAGGATTTCCATAAACACCACGATCGCCAATTTGACGCATCAGATACATACCCATTGCATATCCGCCAAGAGCAAAGAATGCTCCGTGACCTAAACTTAAAATACCAATATATCCCCAAACTAAATCAAGAGCAAGTGCTAAAAGTGCAAAGGCTAAATATTTACCTAAAAGTGTTACTGTATATGTTGAAATATAAAATGCAGAATCAGGACTAATAAATAAATTTGCAAAAGAAACATATGCAACAACAAGAGCTAAAATAGATAATACTATTTTCCCTCCTTTGTCATTTTCCAAAATCTGTAATATTATAGGTTTTCTCTTTTGTTCTGTTTTTTTCATGTTTGTTTCCATTATCTAATCCTGTGCATCTCGACCTTTTTGAGGAAATAATCCTCTAGGTCTTTTTTGTATAAATAAAATGATAAATACAAGTATGATAACTTTAGCAAGAACTGCTCCAGCAACTGGTTCAATAAATTTATTGATTTCACCAAGTGTAATTGCACCAATAAGTGTTCCCCATAAATTACCCACTCCACCAAATACAACAACCATAAAACTATCTACAATATAAGCTTGTCCTAAATTTGGTCCAACATTTGTAAGCTGAGATAAAGCAACACCAGCAATTCCTGCAATTCCTGAACCTAAACCAAAAGTCATAGCATCTATTAGAGAAGTTTTTATACCCATTGCTTGTGCCATTTGTCTATTTTGTGTTACCGCTCGAACCTTTAAGCCTAAAGATGTTTTATTTAAAAGTAATAAAATACTTGCAAATACAATTAGAGCAAAGATAATAATATATAGTCTATTGTACGTTAAAGATAAAGCACTATTTATTTCTAAAGCCCCACTCATCCAAGATGGAGTTTTAACTTCTTGATTTAGTGGAGAATAGATTGTTCTAACTATTTGTTGTAAAATCAAAGATATACCAAATGTTGCAAGAAGAGTTTCAAGTGGTCTTCCATACAAATGTCGTATTACAAGTCTTTCAATAATAATTCCAATAATTCCACTTACTATAAAAGCACAAGGAATTGCTAAAATAATTGAGTACTCCATAAGACCTGGCATGATTTGTTGAAGTGTGTAAGTTGTATATGCACCTATCATCATCATTTCACCATGAGCCATATTAATTACTTTCATAACCCCAAAAGTGATAGCTAGACCAATTGCAGCAAGTAATAAAACAGAACCAAGGCTAAGTCCAAAAAATGCTTTTTCAAGAACTGCATAATATGATCTTGTATTTTCTACTGAAGCAATTGATTTTAAAGCAGCTTTTTTTAACTCTTTTGAACTATTTGAAGAAACAGAAATCTCTTTTAATGTTGAAAGAGATTTTGAAGAGATATAATCACTTAAATCTTTTACTGCTTTTAACTGTTCATCACCTCTTAAGTTTTGAGCTTTTAAAATTGTTTTTGCTTCTAACAATTTCTCTTTTACAGAAGAGTCCTTTTCTAAAGATAAAGCTTTATCTATAATTGGCTCAAATTCACTAGATACATTTAACAAAATATTTTTTGCAGATTTAAGTCTTTTATCTGTATTTGGAGAAAATAGATTCATTTCCGCTAATTTTGTTTTTATAACACTTCTTAATTTATTGTTAGTTTTCACTTTTTTAAACATAGATTTTTTCATAGGTTCAAGTGTTTTATTATCTACAAGAGATTTTGTATAATAAATACTTCCATCTTTTTTTTCTAATACAACAAAAATTCCTGTCTCTTTTGTATAAAAAAGTTCACTTTTTATCATCTTTGATAAAAGTATGTTTATTCGTTCATCAGTAATATATTTTTCTGTAATTTCATTAACAACTTTTTCTTTTGTTTTTAAACTATTTGTTTTTAGTTTGTTAATATCTTCTTCAAAACTATTCGCAAAAAGTGATGAAATGAATAATAAATTAAGAAAGATTATTTTTAAAAAGTTTGTTTTCATTTAATAATCCTATTTTTTAGTTTGAAAGAAAAGAGAGGAGATAAATTCCTCTCTTTTTTTATAAATTTTCTTAGTAATTTTGACCAGAACATTTTTTAGTAACAGTATTGTAGTTACCACAGTTGATAGGTTTTGTCCAATCAGATATTACATCTTTAGATGATGGTAAGAAATCAGACCATGCATCACCAGGAACTTCACCTTCTGTTTTCCATACTGTTTCAAATTGACCATCTTCTTGAATCTCACCAATAAGTACTGGTTTAGTTAAGTGGTGGTTTTTAAGCATAGTTGCAGTTCCACCAGTTAAGTTTGGAACAGAAAGACCAATAATTGCATCACTTACTTTATCAACATCAGTAGTACCAGCTTTTTCAACAGCTTTTACCCATAAATTAAATCCAATATAAGTAGCTTCCATTGGGTCATTTGTAACTCTTTTAGGGTTTTTGGTATATGTTTTCCAAGATTTGATAAATGCGTCATTTACATCAGCTTCTGCACTTTGGAAGTAGTTCCATGCAGCTAAGTGACCAACAAGAGGTTTAGTATCAAGACCTGAAAGTTCTTCTTCACCAACAGAGAATGCAACAACAGGAATATTTTCAGCAGAAATACCTTGGTTACCTAACTCTTTATAAAAAGGAACGTTTGCATCACCATTGATTGTAGAAACAACTGCTGTTTTCTTACCAGCTGATCCAAATTTTTTAATATCACTTACAATACTTTGCCAGTCAGAGTGACCAAATGGAGTATAGTTAATCATAATATCAGAAGCTGCAACACCTTTAGCTTTTAAATATGATTCTAAAATTTTGTTAGTTGTTCTTGGATATACGTAGTCAGTACCTGCTAGAACCCATCTTTTAACACCAATTTCGTTCATTAAGTAATCAACTGCTGGAATAGCTTGTTGGTTTGGCGAAGCACCTGTATAGAATACGTTTTTAGAAGACTCTTCACCCTCATATTGTACTGGGTAAAATAATAAACCATTTAATTCTTCAATTACTGGTAAAACAGATTTTCTAGAAACAGATGTCCAACAACCAAATGTTACATCAACTTTATCTTTAGTTAAAAGACCTCTCATTTTTTCAGCAAATAAAGGCCAGTTTGATGCTGGGTCAACTACAACAGGCTCTAGTTTTTTTCCTAAAACCCCACCTTTTTTATTTTGCTCATCAATTAACATTAAAACTGTATCTTTTAATGTAGTCTCTGAAATTGCCATAGTTCCAGATAATGAGTGTAAAACACCAACTTTAATAGTATCAGCAGCTTGTGCTAAAGTTCCCATTGCAACTAGTGCTGCAATAGATAATGATTTTGCGATTATTTTCTTCATTCTTGTACTCCTTAAAAAGTGGTTCCCCCTTTTTAAGGGAACCTTTTGTTTATTAACTTCTTTTAACGATATAGCAAAGCTACATCTAAAGAAGCAAACCCTAAAGAGAGCAATGAGTTGCTCTTTTCATTTGTGTGAAGAAGTATAAAAAAGTAGTGTTGTTTTAGTGTTGTTTTTTATGAAACACTTGAATGTTTTCTGTATATTATCTATACATTAGTAGCTAAAGAAGCTGTAAACTTAATAATTTCATCAAATTTATATTCATTGAGTAATTTTTTAATTTTTTGAGATACAGAAAGAGAGAGATTAAATTCATCAATAATTTTTAATATAGATTCAGCATCAAGTTTTGAAGCTGCTTCATTTATTTTAAGAACTACATCTTTATCTAAGAAACTTACTAATTCTTCTTTGTTTAGGCTATATTCATCAACAGAAGAATAAATAAACTCAAGGGATAAATACTTTTCTAATACTTGTGTAATATCCTCTTCTTCAAAAGGTTTGCTTAAAAAGAAATCAGCACCTGAATCTAAAGCTTTTTGTTTATCATCTTCAAAGACATTTGCTGAGATTGCAACTATAGGTATATTTTTATAACTAGGATTTGATTTTAATCTTTTTATTGTCTCTATTCCATCTAAATTAGGCATTAAAATATCCATAAAAATCAAATCAAATTTATAATTTTTAACCTCTTGCATAACTTCTAAACCATCACAAGATTCAAAAGTATTAAGTTTATAACTATGCAAAAATTGTACTAATAAATCCCTATTTGCTTTAGTATCATCAGCAACTAATATTTTAAGATTTTTATTATCAGTTTTTACGCAAACAATCTCTTTGTTTCTATTAGAAGTCACCTCTTCATAATCTTTTAATTCAACAACCGATATCCAAAATAAAAATTTTGTTCCAACTCCTACTTTACTCTTAAGAGTAATATCACCATCCATTTTTTCAATAAGTTCTTTTGTAATTGCCAAACCTAGACCTGTACCCTTATGTTTATGTTTTATCTCGTCATACTGTTCAAATGGTTTAAAAACAATCTCTTGAGCCTCTTTATTCATTCCAATACCAGTATCAATAACTTCAATATATAATTTTGAATCCTTGAAAGTAACTTTTACTTTTATTGAACCTTCATTGGTAAATTTTAGTGCATTTCCAAGAATATTTATAAGAATCTGTCTTAATCTTTTTTCATCACATTTTATATATTTAGGAACATTATCATCTATATATAAAGAAAATTCTAAATCTCTTGAAGTACAACGAGCAGTAAACATTGACTCTATATCTTCAAATAAATTATACAAATTTGTATCAACATGATTTATAATAACTTTACCTGCTTCAATTTTTGCAAACTCTAGGATTTCATTTATAATTGATAAAAGATGTTGCCCACTTCTATGTATTGTTTTTAGATTCTCTTTTTCAATGTCAGAAATAGTTGATGATTTTTTTAATAAAGTGGCAAAACCTAAAATTGCATTTAAAGGTGTTCTTAACTCATGTGACATATTTGTTAAAAACATTGATTTAGATCTATTTGCTTTTTGAGCTTCCAAAGTAGCTTTTTTTAGCTCATTTTCATGTTGTTTTCTTTTAGTAATATCAGAAAAAACCACAACTGAACCTTCGAGAGTTGTTTTGTTATTGTAAATTGGAGTACTTATATAATCAATAGGAAAGTCAAAGCCATTTTTATTGCAAAAAGATTGCTCTTCTTTTGAGATAAGCATCAATCTCTCTCTTTGTTGAGAACCTTTTTTAAGTATATTTTTACCAATAGTTTTATTTATATATTTTCCAATAAGCTCATCAGATGCATATCCTAAAAGTTTTGAAGCAGTTGGATTTACAAAAATAAATCTTCCTTTTCCATCTAAACCAAAAATACCCTCACCAGCTAAATCAAGAAGTCTTTTATTTTGTTGCTGAGAAGAGATAAGCTGTACTGCATTATCTTTAAATACTTCCACTGCTCCAATCATTTCAGACACTTCATCCATAAAAACTTTTTGAGGTAAAACAATATCCATATCATTTTTGGCTAAACGTAACATACCTTTATTTAAAGCTTCCAAAGGATGGATAATTCTATAAAGAATCACAAATATAAAAGAAAATACAAAAAGAATTATCAAAAAAAGAACTGAAATACTTAAATATGATTCCATTTTTTTTACAATTGCATGTGCATCATTTACTCTTTTTTGTGTTCTTGTTTCAAAAGCCTTATAAAACTCATTTAATGGTTTCATTATGGCAATTTTAGCTTTATGATATTGATCCCCATGCATAATTTCTCTAGCTAAGGTAAAGTTTGGTCTCGCATATACTGTAAAATTTCCATCTTTATCTTGAAAAATACCTTTAATTGCATTCATTGCTTTAGCTTCCAAATTTGTTAAATCATCAGATTCTTGTTGTGATTTATAAAGTAAAGCTAACTCTTCTTCAGGGAATCCAGCTTCTTTCATAAGAGTTCTTAGAGGTATTTTTTCACCATCAAGGATTGGTTTTGATTCTTTTAAAGTATAAAAATCCCAATAAATACGGTTGTAGTTTTTAGGTCTAGGCTTATTTCCATTTCTAATATCTAGCACTGTATGAAACTGTTCTTTAAACATTTCATCACCGGTAATAACATGAGTTCTTGCCATTCTTGTCAAATCATCAGAACTTTGTCTTAATTCATCTGCAAGAATTAAAGACCTATGTTGCATCATATAGGCATTTTCAAGTTGTTTGATTGCATTTTGATATTCACTTAAAATGAATACTACACTCATCAAAGCAATACTATTAGCTATTAAAAGAAGAATAAATAATTGTTTAAGTTTCATACAGCCTGTCTATTTTTTTTCTATTTTATTAAGTTATAATAACAAAAATTTAAGATTAAACTGAAAGAAAGATGAATAAAAAATATACTATATTAATAGTCGATGACAAATTTGAGAATTTGCAATATTTGGATAAGATTCTAAAAAATGAAGAATATGACATAAGAGCAACACCTGATAGTATGATGGCACTTAAAGCTGCAAAGTTAAATGAACCAGATTTAATACTTCTTGATATTAAAATGCCAGAAATTGATGGCTATGAATTATGTAAACTATTCAAAAAAGAAGAAAATCTAAAAGAGATACCTATTATATTTATATCTGCTCTTGATAATATTGAAGACAAAGTAAGAGCTTTTGAAGAAGGAGGTGTAGATTATATTACAAAACCTTTTGAACCAAAAGAAATTTTAGCACGGGTAAAAACCCAGCTTGATATTTATAAAAGTAAAAAAACTATTAAAAATCTTTTAAATCAACAAGACTTGTTTGTGAAAAAGATTATGCATGAAATGAACACTCCTGTTTCTATTATCTCATTAAATACCGAATTGATTGAGCAAAAAAATGGTCCTTCAAAACAAATTGAAGCGATAAAAGCCTCTACAAAAACTCTATCTTCAATATATGGAGATTTATCTTACAAAATAAAAAAAGAGAATCGTGAATATAAAATCACTCAAATAAATCTTTTAAACTTTATTAGCTCAAGAGTTATGTTTTTTGATGAATTAGCAAATACAAAAGATATTCATATTTCCTTAGAATACAGTCAAGACATAGATGTATTTATCAATAAATACGAACTTGAAAGAATCATAGATAATACAATCAGTAATGCAATTAAATATAGCAAAGAGTCTTCGGAGATTATAATATTTTTTGGAATAGAAAATGAAAAAACTATTATTACAGTTCAAGATTTTGGAATTGGACTAGAAGATAAAAATTTGATATTTGATGCATATTATCAACAATCAAATAAAAAAATAGGTTTAGGTTTAGGATTAAATATTGTAAAAGAAATTTGTGATAAATATGCTATTGAGATAGAAGTTACAAGTGAAAAAGGTGTTGGCACAACTTTCACCTTTGGTATAGATGCAATTACAAAGAAAGAGCTATGAAAATATTTTTATTAGAAGATGACTATTCACTAAATAAATTAATCTACAACGCCTTAAGCCAAAGAGGTTTTTTTGTTACAGCTGTGGAAGATGGCTATGATGCAATGACACATATCTTGAACAACAAATACGATTTATATATTCTAGATATAAATGTTCCAGGTTTTAGTGGACATGAAGTATTAGCAGAGATTAGAAAAATTCATCATGATTTACCAGTTATAATCGTAAGTGCTGAACTTGATATTGATAATATTTCAAAAGCTTATGATTTAGGATGTAATGATTATTTGAAAAAACCTTTTGAACTTGAAGAGCTTATATTACATATAAAATATCATATTAAAACTATACTTCAAAGTGATATAGATAAAGATATTATTGATTTAGGCTCTGGTCTTAAATTTCATCTAAATACCCAAACTTTACATAAACACGATCATGAAATCACTCTTACTCAAAAAGAAAAACTTCTTTTAACACTATTTATTAATAACATAAATAAAACAGTAACATCTGAAATGATTCACGAATATGTTTGGGATAATAAAGAGATGGAATCTGTTAGTATGAGAAGTATGATTCACAAACTTCAAAAAAAATTACGAAATGGAATGATTGTAAATAT
Organism: Arcobacter sp.; assembly: GCA_002869565.1. Taxonomy (GTDB): domain Bacteria; phylum Campylobacterota; class Campylobacteria; order Campylobacterales; family Arcobacteraceae; genus Halarcobacter. Next base: position 116,916 of record PKUJ01000002.1, on the reverse strand, counting down.
ACGTGGAGTTGGTTATAAATTAATAGAAAATGAACTTAAGTAAAAAGATTTGATAAAGCATAGATTTGAAATTTTCAAATCTATGCTTATCTTCTAACAAATTTGTTAATTTGGATTAGAAATCTTGTACATTTGATGCAGACTCTCTATCAGCCATTGAAATATCTGCAATAAATTTTTGGGCTTTAACTTCTGGTAACATTAAACCTTTTTTCTTATGTTCTCTAATTTTATAGATACCTTCTTCATTTTTTGAAGCATAATAGTCATTGAAATCTGTTGTATAAGGCATATCCCAAACGATTGCACCTTCAGTGGGACAAGCTTCTGCACATCTTGGAGCATCTGCATGATCAACACACTCTACACATGATTCTGGTTTTACATAAAAAACATCTGTAGGATTTTTTTCATGTCCGTCCTCTAAAATTGCTGCAACTGGACATTCCGGAGCACATGCCTCACAACTAATACATTCTTCAGTAATTCTAACTGCCATTTTTCATCCTTCTTTAAAATATAAAGATTTAGATGCAAAATGTGTTCCATAAATAAATTTGAGGATTTAAGATTTGAAGGAGGAATAAAATGAAGAGAAAAAGAGTCTCTTCATTTTTATAAAAAGTAAATTTAGGATGATTTTTTGCAACAAAAAAATCTACTGATTAAAAATGATAATACCAAGCGGTAAGATTACTCTCTTCAAATTTTTTATTTCTGTAAAATTCTTTCGCAACTTCATTGTCATTGTCACAAACTAATTGTAATCGTGTAAAGCCATTTGCTTTTGCATACTCTTTTATATATGAAAACAAATGAGTACCTATTCCCATATCTCTAAAATCATCTTTTACAATAAAATCTTCAATAAGACCAACTTTTGAGCCTTTAACTGTTGAAATAACAGTTTGTATTGTAATCATTGCGACTAATTCTTCTTCGAATTTACCAATAATTACAATATGATTTGGCTCATCAATGAGCAAAGAGAGCCCTTTTGCATGATTTTCTTCATTAAAAGTAAAATCTTTTTCAATACTAAAAAGATCTTTTAATAAATTTACTAAATCAGAAACCTCATCTTTTGAGGCTTCACAAACTTGTAAATTATTTTTTAATATCATCGTACTTTATCTCTTTAGATGGCTTTTTATTAGATGGTTTTTTATAAACTAACTTAGCATCTTTCTCACCTTTGATATACTCTTTTGTGATTAGACAAGTTCCAAGGTTTTCTTCTGATGGAATAGTATATTGTAAAGGTAACATATATTTTTCTATAATACCTCTAAGTCCTCTAGCCCCTACATCTTTTTCAACTGCAATTTCCGCAATCTCTTCAAGAGACTCTTCATTAAACTCTAAATCTACACCATCAATTTCAAACAATATTTCATACTGTTTTGTAATTGCATTTTTAGGTTCAGTTAATACTCTAATTAAATCTTCTTTTGATAATTTATTCAATTCAGCAATAACTGGAATACGACCAATAAACTCAGGAATTAATCCAAAAGATATTAGCTCTTTTGCTTCAATATCTTTTTTCTCTACCTCTTTTTCTTTTCCATTTACAAAGCCCATCACAGAAGTTTTTTCTTTTTCTTTATCTTTACGAAGTCCAACAAAAGCACCACCACAAATGAACAATACATGTGTAGTATCAAATAGAACTGTTTCAGCCGTAGAATTTTTTCTACTACATTTTACAGGAACGTAAACATCAGCACCTTCAAGAATTTTAAGAAGCCCTTGTTGAACCCCTTCTCCACTTACATCTCGACCACTTGTAGCACTTTCACTTTTGTTTGCAATTTTGTCAATCTCATCAATATAAACAATTCCACGTTTTGCTTTTTCTAAATCAAAATCAGCTGAGGCTAAAAGTCTTGAAAGAATAGACTCAACATCTTCTCCCACATATCCAGCTTCGGTTAAGGCAGTAGCATCTGCAACTGCAAAAGGTACATCCATAATTTTCGCTAAAGACTTAGCTAAAAGTGTTTTACCTGATCCCGTAGGTCCAACTAACATGATATTAGATTTTTCTAACTCTACATTTTTGACAATTGGTTTATCAATTCTTTTATAGTGGTTATATAATGCAACAGCAAGAACTTTTTTCGCTTCGTCTTGACCTATAACATAATCATCTAAATGCTCTTTTATTTTAATTGGAACATTCAGCCCTTTTTGAAACTCTTTTTTAGATTCTTGCATACTCTCTTTATCTAAAACTGATGAACACATAGTAATACATTCATCACAAATATGAGCTTCCTCACTAGAAAATATCTTCTTTACTTCTTTAATTTCTTTACCACAGAAATTACAGTTTTTTGATGTACTAGGCATTGTTACTTATAAATTCATTAACACTTAATTTGATATTTTCAAGATTATGTGTTTTGATGAACTTATCCTCTTTTTTAGTTAATTCTTCTTTATTAAGAAGCGTTATCCCACCTTTTAAACCAATAGTAATTTCATTTGCTACCATTCTAAAAGTGTCAGTTGAAAAATCAACTCCCATAAATAAATACTCTTTATCTTTTCTAAAATCTTTTAATTGTACAGGTAATGCATAACCACCCATTGCTTCAGTTAACCAGTCAACAAAATCTGCATCTGAAATAATAAAATTCATCTGAGGCTTAGTTGAACCCATTGGTTTGAATAAAATTGGTAAATCTAAAGTTAATTCTTCTTTTTTTATTTCTGTATAAGTTTCACTCTTAGCATCATATTTATAAATAACAAATCTGTCATAATCAGCAGTAATTCTTGAAATACCTGTAATTAAAAAATGATCTTCATCACTATAGATTTTTTGTAAACTATCATCTACATTTGTGTCAATTACATATTTTGGTTTAATTGTTTGTAACCACTTATAAGTATCAGGAAGATCATACTCTTTTGATGAATAGATATGATTTGTCATTTGAACGATAAATTCTCTACCTTTTCTTTGCTCCAAACTCATAGCCGCACGACTATATTCATACATAAGTCTTGGACTCATTGCTCGGCCATTATTTAATGCCAAAATCATTGAATCACTATCATATGGCAACTGACTACCATCTTTTGCTAGTGTTTTCTCAAAGACACCCATACCAAGAAATGGCACCATCGATCCATCTTTTAATTTTTCTACTATATTTTCCATTAAATATCCTATAGTAATATTTAATTAACTATTATGCAAAAAGTGTTCCATAATAAAAATTTATTCTAGAATATGAATTGTAATTATTATTGTGATAAAATAAAAATAATATCTTAGTAAGGGGAATATATTATGAAAAAAATTACAAAAATCATCTTATTCTTATTTATGCTAAATACAGTTTCTTATTCAAGTAGCTTAAGAATAGAAATTAAAGAGTTGGTGAATAATCTTTCTAGCTACAAAATTTTAGATGTTAGAGACAAAAATAAGTTTGAAGACCTACATATAAAAGGTGCTTTAAATTTTAGTGCCTCCTTAACATATAACAACTTTTCAATAGATGGGAAAATATCAGAACCTAATAAAATGCAAAAAATAATCAGAAATTTAGGTTTAGATATTAATGATAATATTGTAATTTATGATGATGGTACTTTTTTTGATGCGTCAAGAGTTTTTTGGACTTTAGAAGTTTATGGATTTAAAAATTTAAAACTCTTAAATGCAGGATTTAATTTTTGGGAAAGATTAAATTATCAAACATCAAAAGATATTCCTATAGTTAAACAAAGTAATTATATTCCTTCAATAAATAACAAAAAACTAGCTACGAAATTTACTACTCAAATAGCTACTAAAGCAAATTCACAAATTATTATTGATGCTAGAGATTATGATAATTATATAGGAAAGAAATCTGCAGCAAAAAGGTTTGGACATATTCCAAAAGCCATAAATATTCCTGCAATTAATAATATAAAAAAAGACCTCTTTAAATCAAAACTTAAAGGTATAGATGAACTAAAAGATATTTATAAAAATATTAATAAAGATAAAAAAATAGTTTTATATTGTTCTATTGGGAGAATAGCTTCTACTAACTATTTTGCACTAAGAGAGTTAGGTTATGATGTATCAAATTATGATGCATCTTGGAAAGAATGGGGAAATGATTCTAATTTACCTATAATAAAATTGTCAGAAGCAAAATAATTTTATGTGGAATAAATTTAGTATAAAAATTCAACTTATAATTTTTATCTCTTTGATTGTACTTATAGTTGAAGCTGCTACTTTGTTTTTTGTATTAAAAATCCAAAAAGAAGAGAACAACAAAAATGCAATAATCGAAGCAAAAGCGATTACGCAATCTTTAAATAATGACCTAGTAAAGTATCTTCTAAATCCAAGTACTGATATGCTTTCTGATATTACATTTAGATTGTCTGCTTTTAAAAATATCAACGCAATGCTACTTTTTAATGAAACAAATAATCCAATTTATAAATATGGAGATATTACAAAAATAAATCAAAATCAAAATATGATTTATAATAAAGATACTATTTTTACCACAGATGATCTTTTTATAAAAAATAGACTCTTAGCAGATGGATATGATTTTGGGTATACCTTATTAGATATCAACCTAACTCCTTTTAAAATCAAGCAAAAACAAATTACAAATACTATATTGACAATTTTCCCTTTTGCACTTTTATTTGGAATATTTTTAAGTCTATTTTTAAGTAAAAATTACACTAAACCTTTTATCACTTTATTAAATGCTATGAAAGATAGTGACCCTACAAAAGATGAAATTATTGAAGTTAAAACTAGTGCTAATAATGAAATTAAAGAATTGTTTAGCGAATACAATAGTTTAATGAACCAAATATCATTTTCAACAAAGCAGCTTCATTTTCAAGCAACTCATGACCAACTTACTAATATATATAATAGATACTTTATTGAAATCGAACTTCAAAAAGCACTTAAAAACAAAAATGAAAATGGATACAATCTGTTTTATATAGATTTAGACCAATTCAAACTTATCAATGATTCAGCAGGTTATCAAGTAGGTGATGAACTTTTAAAAATGCTAGTAATTCATTATCAAAGTATACTGCCAGAAGGTTCTATTTTTTCAAGAATAGATGGGGATGGATTTATGCTTCTTTTAAAAAATATTGATTTAGAAAATGGAAAAAAATTCTTAGAAAAAAGTTTAGATAAACTAAGTGATTTTAGATTCTCAAATAAAAATGAGACATTTTCTATTTCAGCTTCTATCTCTTTAGTTCATTTTAAAGCATTTCAATTTACATTAAAAGAGCTTTTAAAAGCAAGTTCAGGTGCACTTTATAGTGCAAAATCAAAAGGTAGAAATAAATCACATATTTTTGACCCAAGTGATGAGAATATAAAAAGATTTTCAATTGAACTTGAAACTGCAAACTCTATAAAAGAAGCACTTCAAAATGGACCAGCAAGATTTGAACTCTTTGCACAAGATATTGTTCCATTACAAAAGAAAAGTGATAAAATTGGATATGAAATTTTAATTCGTATGTGGGATAAAGATAACAACTTTATCTCTCCTGCAGATTTTTTGCCTGCGGCGGAGAGATATCAACTTATGACAGAAATTGATATTTTCGTTTTTTGGACTTATTTAGAAACTGTAACAAAAGACAAAGCTCATATTGAAAAACTACACTCCGCTCATATAAATTTAGCAGGTTCGAGTTTAAATAATATAGATTTCCAAACAAAAGTAAAAGAAGCTATTGACTATTTTGATTTTCCATGGGAAAAATTAGAATTAGAGATTACAGAGAGTTCTGCTATTGGAAGTTTTAATATGGCAAATGAATTTTTAACTTGGTTAAAAAGCAAAAAAATTGGTCTTGCTTTAGATGATTTTGGTACAGGGATGGCATCTTTTGAATACTTAAAAAATATGCCTTTTGATGTAATTAAAATTGATGGAAGTTTCGTAAAAGATATGCATACTGATCCAACAGATAAAGCTGTAATAAAATATATTCAAGAAATAGCTTCTCTAAAAAATCAAGAAACAGTCGCGGAATATGTTGAAACAAAAGAAGATGTTGAAGAGTTAACAAGTCTTGGTATTACTTATGGTCAAGGATATTACCTAGGAAAACCTAGAGCTTTAAGTTCATGGCTAAACTAGCCATGACATCCAGCTCCTGTATAAGACTGATAAACTTTATTTAACTCCACTCTGATTCTTTCCATATCTAAGGGCTTCTCCAAATCTTCAGGCATATCAATATGATAAATTGCTCCATCTTTTCCAATCAGAAATAAAGCTTTAGTTAATTTATTTTTCAAAGAACCATTAATAATTTTAGTTCCATACATATCAGCAAACTCTTCATTTACATCAAATACTGGAATAATCTTTTTTAATTTTGGAATCTCAATTTTTTCATTAAAAATCAAATAAGTAAAAATTTCAACTTTTGCTTCATTCATAAACTCATCAAAAGCTATAATTTCATCTTTAAAATCTTCAAAATTTGGAAAAGATAAAAAGATTTGTATCATTCTATTATTACTTGCTTTTTTAATGGAAATTTCATCTGTATCTAAATTCTGCACGTCAAAATCTTCAGCCATATAACCAATATCAATAAATTCGTCAGTTAACTCAAATTCTTCGTTTTTATAAATCATATTGTTATTCCATATTTTTTAATTTTGTACCCAATTTGTCTAAGAGAAATACCAAGTTCTTGAGCAGTTTGGGATTGATTAAAACCATTATTTTCCAAAGCATTCTCTATTGCTTCTTTTTCCAAATCTTCTAAAGTTTTATTCTCCATTGGAATTGTTTTAAACTCTTTTTTTAATTTTTCATCATTAAGTGCAGGAAGTAACAATAACATATCAAATTTTGTAATGCCATCTTCACTACCCATAAGTACAATTCTTTCAATTGTATTTTCTAATTCTCTTACATTTCCAGGCCAAGGATAATTTGACAAAATCTCCATAGCTTCAGGAGTAATACTTACAACTTTTTTATGGTTTTTTATTGCTTTTTCTAAAAAGAATTCTACAAGTTGTCTAATATCACCACCACGTTCTCTAAGTGGCGGTAAATCAATAGGGATTACATTTAATCTATAATATAAATCTTCTCTAAACTATCCATCTTTTACCATTTGTTCAAGATTTCTATTTGTTGCTGCAACTAATCTAACATTGACTTTTATAGTTTTACTTCCACCAACTCTTTCAAATTCTCTCTCTTGTAGAACCCTTAACAGTTTAACTTGTGCAGAAGCAGAGATATCTCCAATTTCATCTAAGAAAAGTGTTCCTCCATCAGCTAATTCGAATCTTCCTTTTCTTGTCTCTCTTGCATCGGTAAAAGCACCTTTTTCGTGTCCAAAAAGTTCACTTTCAAGTAAAGTTTCTGTAATTGCTGCACAGTTTAATTTTATAAACGGTTCTTCTTTTCTTTTACTTCTTTTATGAATAGCAGCCGCTACTAATTCTTTCCCTGTTCCAGTTTCACCTCTAACTAAAACTGTTACATTTGATTCTGCAATTCTTTGAATTACTTGAAAAACTTGTTCCATTTTTGGGCTATCTCCAATTATATCTCCAAAATTGTGAACTTTTGAATCCCACTCCATTTTATAATAAAGTTTCAATTCTTTTAATCTCTCTTTTTCATTTTTGTTTAATTGAAATGAATAAATAGATTGTGCAAAAATAGAACTAATAATTGTCAAAATTCTTACACAATCTTCAAATCCTATTTCTGTCGTTTTTGTTAATGCTGCACCTAAAACACCAATTGTTTGATCTTCAATTACTAAAGGAACTGCAACATATGATAAATTATTTAGATCTCTCTTTCCAGACTTATTTAAAAAAAGAGAGTCATTATGAATATTTTCAACCACTACGGGTTCTTTTTCTTGAGCAGCCATTCCAGTTGCACCTTCACCAAGTTTATACGTAGCAAGTTTCTTTTGAATAGAACTCAACTCAACTGATGCAAACACACTTAATACATCATTATCATCAAGAAGATGTACAGAGCAATTTGTAAGATGCAAAGAATTTTTCAATATCTTCATAGATTTTTCTAATGAAGTCTCTAAATCATAATGATTTGATATTACTGATGAAATATCATAAAGCGTAGCTAATTCTTTTAAGGTGAGACAACTTTCACAAGCTGTCTTATCAAACACTGCCATATTTTTTGTCCTTCTTTGATAGTTATAAATACTATTATAAAATAATCTAAGGCATTAGTAAATAATATACTGTTTATTAAATACTCAAATTAGTTTTAATTATTAATTTTTTTACAAACTTCTTCTTTTGGAAGTTTTTTAGGACCTGGTTTAATCCACCATGTTTCACCATTTGACAATTCACACTCTCCACCCCAATTCTCTTCACTATCAAACTCTAAAGTCTCAATAATCTCTTCCATATCTTTTTTAGCGAAATAGAAATAGATTTTTCCTTCATTTTCTCTCAACATTACTTTTGCCATTTTTTACTCCTTGTTTATAAATAAATTTCTGAATTTTGTTAAAAAACTTTTATCTTCAAGTTCAACTTTGAAATAACCTTTTTGTATCTCTTTTATTAAAATATGGTTCTCATATTTTTCCTTAGTTTCAGGATAATCATCCCTATGATGTGCCCCTCTACTCTCTTTTCTTTTTTTTGCTCCTAAGATAACTGCTTCAGAAACTTCTAAAGCATTTCTTAATTCCAAGATAGAAGAAAGCTCCACATTATTTCTTTTTTCTTTATTTATACAATGCAAAGAGTAAGATTGATTTCTTAGATATTTTGCATAATCAAAAGCTTTTACAAGACTCTCTTTACTTCTAATAATTCCTACATATTTAAACATTGAATTTCCTAAGGAGACTCTAATAGCATTAAAATTTTTTGATGTTTCACCCATAAAAATCTTATCAATATTTTTAATATCTTTTATTACTAAATTGTAATCAATTATTTCATGACCATTTTCTAAACTGTATTTTAAAGCTTTTTGACCAGCTAATTCTCCAAAAACTGTGCCTTCTAATAAAGAATTACCCCCTAGTCTATTTGCTCCATGAATCCCATTTGCAGCCATCTCTCCACAAATATAAAGACCTTTTATTTCGGATTCAACCATATTTTTAACTTCTACGCCACCCATACTATAATGTGCTACAGGTTTTATTTCTAATAGTTCTTCACTAATATCAATACCTGTTTGATTTAAAGCAACACTATATAAAGAAGGAAGTTTTTTTTGTATTTTTTCCAAGCTTAAATGTCTTAGATCTATAAAAACTTTTTTATCATTGTTTTGTTGTTCTAAAATTGCTTTTGCAATTTTATCCCTAGTTTCAAGCTCATCAATAAAACGTTCACCATCACTATTTACTAAATAACCACCCTCACCACGTGCAGCTTCAGTTACAAGATAATTTGTTTTTGCAATTCCAGTTGGATGAAATTGAATAAATTCCATATCTCTTAAGGTAAGTCTTGCTCTTAGACAAACCGCCAATAAATCACCAGTATAATCTTGTGCATTTGTAGAATTACCTCTAAAAATACCTGCATATCCACCACCAGCAAGAACAACTGATTTTGCAGAATAAACCAAAACTGTAGAATCTATTCTTCTTAAAGCAATAACTCCAGATATTTTTCTTTCATTAGTTGCAAGATTTAGAACATATGTATTAATAAAAAATTTAATTCCTACTTCTTTTGCTTTTTTAATTAGTGCTTGGATTATTGCACTTCCTGTTTTGTCTCCCACATAACAAGTTCTATTGTGTTTACCCCCACCAAAAGCTCTTTGAGCAATATTTCCATATTCATCTCTATCAAAAGCAACACCATAACTTATTAATTTAGCAATTATGTCCGAAGCTTTTCTACACATATAAGTGATATTATGTCTATTACCTAAACCTTTTGATGATTTAAAAGTATCTTCTATATGGGATTCAAACTCTACTTTATCTTCCAAATCTAAAACAGCATTTATTCCACCACTTGCCATTGCTGAGTTTGATTTAAAAAGATTTCCTTTTGTAATAATTGCTACTTTATTGGTGTCTGTTTTGGCTTCAATTGCTGCCATTAATCCAGCTATACCACTCCCTACAACTATTACGTCATATACCATTATTAGACTCTATACATTAGATCGTAATTTGCTCTTGGCGTTGCTTTTATTTTAGTAATCTCTAAATTCTTTTTTATATGAACAGGAACTTTTGAAGCAAATAACGAGCTTATAAGTCCAGGAGTTGAGCGAACAAATTGTAATGCCAATTGAATATCATTTTCTAAAACCATTTTAGAATCAAGTAAATAACCCGTTTCCGCTTTAAATGAACTTTTAAATAAATTCATTTGAAGTAAAGAGGAACTAGATATTACTCCAATACTCATTCTATGGGCTGCTTGAAGAAGAGTACATTTTTCTCCTTTTACAGTTTGTGAAGGCATTGTATAAATTGATGTTTTAGCAATATTAAAAGGTGTTTGAATATACTTAAATCTATGATTTACTCCTCCAACCTTTTTAGCTATTTCTACTAAGTCCTCTAGATTTATATGTTCTTGAGAATATTTGTCATTAATAAAGGCATTCCAAACTGCTACTCCATAATATTTTATCATTCCTTTATCAGCCATTTTTTCAAATCTTTTAAAAATGGATTCTATTTTCTTTAAAAACTTTGCTTGACCAAGTTTAATTAATTGCATTTCTGGATTATGTAAATAATAAATGTCAATTGAATCTACACCAAGATTTTCTAAAGATTTTTCACATGACCATTCCAAATAATCTGGCGTCATACAATGTTGATCAAGTTCGAGATCATCTTGCGTAGCTAGTTTCTTATCTAAAATATTCTCTTCTATCCAAGTATATGGATTTTTTGGGAAAGGAAACTCAAGTTGGATAAAACCACCCTTTGAACAAATCACAAGCTCTTCTCTTGTAACTTCCTTTTCATCCATTAACTCTTTTAATGCAGTTCCAATCTCTTTTTCACTCTGTCCATATCTATAATTACTTGCTGTATCTATTAAATTTATTCCATTTTTAACGGCTTCTTTTACACCTTCAATATAATGAAATACATAGTTTTCTTCTTTATAAGGTTCTTTATTAAATGTTCCAAGCCCTAGTTTTGAAAATATTAAGTTATTATGTTTTATATAAAAATCTTTATAGTTTGAAAATTTCTTTGCAAAATTAAGAGTTGATTGAGGTGTTGCCTGTAACATATTTATTATATTCCTTTGAGAATTCCTTTTGAAAAAACGAAAGAGCAAGAAGGGACGTCCTTGCTCTTCATTTATCTAATTTACAAAAGGTCATATATGTACATGCAAAAAGTGTTCCATTAATTTTTTAAATCTTTTTATACTTGTAGTTAGTATAGATTATTACTCCAGCAATGTATGAAATAAGAACAATAGGGAATATGAATTTTTCAATTTCCATGAGATACTCCTTTTTTAAGTTCTATATTGCAAATAGTGTTCCTCTATAATTATTCTATAATCTTGAGTTTACTACTAATATCAGCCATGCCACTTAAGTAAATTGAACTTGTTACAATACCATCAACTGTGTATTTAGCAAAATCTTTTACATTTGAAAGATTTATTCCACCTGCAAGTAATATTTTCACTTTTGAAAAGTTTTCATTTTTGTATTTAATTATATTATCAAGAGTTTCAAAGTCAATTTTATCCAATTGGAGGGTATCTACACCAATTTGCATAAGTCTTTTAGCATCTTCAAAATTGTCACTTTCAACAGCAATATTTTTTTCACTACTAGAATTTTTTATTTTTTTAATTGCAGAATAAAACTCTTCATTATCTTTATAAATTATTCTATGTCCATCAAAAAACAAAATAGTCTCACTTAATCCCAATCTATGTGGTGTTGCACCACCACAGATCGCAGCTTTTATACAAAATATTTTTGAAAAAGGGAAAGTTTTTCTAGTAGTCAATAGTTCACAATTTTGATTCACTTCTTCTATAAGCTCTTTCATCAAGAAAGCTGAAGTACTTATTTTACAACTATATTCTAAAAGTATTTGAGTTAGTCTCCAAGCCTTGTGAACATCTTCATATAGACCGTAATATTTAAGAATAGTCTCTTGTTTTAGGGCTTTTTGTTTACTTTTCAAAAAGAACTCAACCTTACAATTTAGAAGTTCTGAAATCTTAGCTGCCTCTTCACTACATGAAACTATAATATCTTCTCTCGTATAAACTTCTAATTCTACTTTTTTGTCACTACAATTTTGTAAACTTGTAGTTAAATCAAAATATGGAATATCATCTTGGATATATTTTTCTAACTCTGTAATTGATAAATTGAACATATTTATCCTTTTATTTTAAATCTGTTTTATTAAAGGTGCAAAAGCTTTTGTACTTACTAAAACTTTTTGTCCTTTTTCTAATTCTTTGGCTTCTGCTTTACTAATTACAATTTCAACTAACTGCTGACCTATTGATACAATTGCAATATATATTACATCAACTTTTACAATATCAAGTAACTCTCCTTCAAAAGAGAACTTTTGAGAACCACTTGTTTTAAGTAAAACATCTTTTGCTTTACCATCATCTACAACTTTTCCTTGGTCTAAAACTATTACTCTATTTGATAATCTATACATCTCACTTGGGTCATGGCTTACCATTATTGTTGTAGTATTAAACTCCTTATGTAAAGCTAATATCTCTTGTTGGAGTTTCATTCTCATTTTAGGATCTAAAGCAGATAAAGGCTCATCCATAAGTAATAGCTTTGGACGATTCATCAAAGCTCGACAAAGACTGACTCTTTGTTTTTGTCCACCACTTAAAGTGTTTGGTAGTCTATTTTTAAGCTCTTCTAACTCAGTTATTTTTAAAAGATGATTTGCAAGTTCTTTGTCTTTTTGTACATATAAAAGATTCTCTTCTACACTCATATTAGGGAAAAGTGCATAATCTTGAAAAACAAAACCTATCTCTCTTTTTTGAGGAGGTAAAAATATAGCTTCACTCTGCCAAGACTCTTCGCCAATCTTAATATCACCCTTAGCTTCTTCCAAACCAGCAAGTATCCTTAAAAGTGTAGTTTTCCCACTACCACTAAGACCAGCAAGAGCAATAAAATCACCCTCTCTTATCTCTAAATCCACATCTAAATTCATATCTCCATTTGAGCCATGAAGTTTTTTAAATATATTTATTTTTATCATTTTTCATCCAACTTTTATAGTATTCATTCATATTTATTCCTATTTAACTCAGCTTCAATATCTTCAATAGCTGGTAAACTTCCTTTTAACTCTTCTGGCACTATATGAGTTAAATCATACTGGGATATTCCCATAGGTTTATGTATATCACTTAAACTGTATTCTACTATAACCTTATCTTTACTTTTACATAACAATATACCAATAGTAGGTTTATCTTCTGTTGTTTTAATTTGTTCATCTACTGCTTTAATATAAAAATTTAATTTCCCAGCAAACTCTGGTTCAAAATCAACAGTCTTTAACTCAACTACTACATAACAGTGCATTCTTATATGATAAAAAAGTAAATCAAGATAAAAATCTCTTTGACCTACCTTTAGATTTTTTTGTTTGCCAACAAAAGCAAATCCACTTCCAAGTTCTAGTAAAAAACTTGTAATATGTTCCAATAATCCTGATTCTAACTCTTTCTCTTTATAGTTTTCACTTAAAGTTAAAAAGTCAAAGTTATATGGGTCTTTTATTAATTCATTGGCTAAGTCTGATTGTTCTTTAGGAAGAGTTGTTTCAAAGTTTGATATAGCTTTTCCACTTCTTTCATATAGTTTACTCTCCATTTGATGAACTAAGACACTTCTACTCCAGCTATTTTCTATGGTTTTATTTACATAAAATAGTGCTTCTTGGGTGTCTTTGCATTTTGAAACTATTTGTATATTATGTCCCCATGGGATTTGTGTCAATTGAGAAACAACTTGTTGCTCTTTTTCCTTTTTCAAATTGGCAACAAGTTGTTGCCAATTTGAATAAAATTGATACCATTGTTTAAAGTATTGCATTTTGTTATATTAATTCTAATTCTTTACTTTTGTAATATTTTAAACGCCAAATTTTTTGTTGCTTCTACCATTGAAGATATAAACACTAAGAAGTACTAAAAAACTAATTATGACCATAATAGCACTATAAATATGAGCAGTTTTATAATCCATTATTTCTACCATTTCATATATTGCAACTGAAGCTACTTTTGTCTCATCAGGAATACTTCCCCCTACCATAAGAACAACTCCAAACTCTCCTACTGTGTGTGCAAAGGTTACAATTATTGCTGTAAGAAGAGCTGGTTTTATATTTGGTAAAGCTACTTTTAATAAAGTTTTTATTTTTCCTTTTCCGCAAATATAACTTGCTTCAATCATATTCTTACTAATACTTTCAAAACCACTTTGTAAGGGTTGAACCATAAAAGGAAGACTGTAAAAACAACTGGCAATAACAAGGCCATAAAAGTTAAACACTAGTTTTATTCCAAAAATATTTTCAAAAAAGGCACCTATTGGTGAATTGTATGATAAAGCCCACAAAATATAAAACCCTAAAACAGAAGGAGGTAAAACTATTGGAAGAGCAGTAATTGCTTCTAAAAAAGGTTTCACTTTTGATTTTGTTTGTGAGAGATACCAAGAAAGAGGTAATGAGATTACAAATAAAATTGAGGTTGTAATAAATGCTAATTTAAATGAGAGTATAAAGGGACCAAATTCTATAGCTTTCAGAGTTTCAAACATTTATTACTTCCTCAATAGATAAATCACTTGCTTTTATGAAAATATCAATTTCATCATTTTTTTTAGATTCATTTTATTTGCACTTGTTTGGGTTATTATTGATTGAAAATAGGTGTCTTTAACTTTGATTGTAACACTACAAAGAAGTTTACCATTTTCAATATTATCAATCTTTCCATTTATTTGATTAGAGAAACTAATCATACCTTCAAAATTTTTTGCCAAAAGTATATTTGTTGCTTTTACTATTAGCAATACTTTTTGGCCGACTTTGACATTTTCATTTAAATCTAAACTCATCATTTTAAGTTTTATTCCTGAAAAATCAAATTGCACGATATTGAGATTTTCAATATTGTCTATTTGAGATATGATTGCTTCTATTTTATTCATGGTACTAAATATCCATAAGCATTAAATATTTTTTTAGCATCTTCACCTAAAATAAAGTCATAAAATGCTTTTACTTCTTTATTATCTTTTGCATTATTTATGATAACGATTCCTTGATTTATTGGAGTATATAATTTTGGATCAACATCTGTCCAATTAATTCCTTCTTTATATTTACTCATTTTAGGACTATATAAAGATGACTTTGCTATAAATCCAATATCAGTTGCTGTAATTGCATAGGTAACAGTTTGTGAGATAGATTCAGCATATACCAATTTTTTTTCAATAGCCTCATATATTTTTGCATTTTTAAAAGCTTCAACCGCTGCTTTTCCATATGGTGCAGTCTTAGGATTTGCTATTGCAATTTTGTCAACTTTAGAATCTATTGCAAGATTAATTCCTTTTGTAAAGTCTAACTTTTTAGTACTTAAAATTGCTAAACTTCCTTGGGCATATATTTTTGGTTTTGTGATGGCTATTTTATCACTATAAAGTGCTTTAGGATATTTCATGTTTGCTGCCATAAAAAGATTATATGGTGCACCATTTTTTATTTGAGCAGTTAGTTTCCCACTACTTCCTAAAGTTACTTCTACTTTTGTATCTGGATTTGTTTTATTAAACTCTGCAATTAAATCATCTATTGCATAACTTACATTTGCAGCAACTGCAATATTTATTCTCTCTGCAAATGCACTACTTACTATTAGTAAAATTATTAAGACTATTTTATTTATCATTTTTATTCCTTTTATTTACCTATCATTATGTCACTGGCTTTTATTATTGCACTTACTTCAATTCCAGTTTTTAGATTAAGATTTTTAATAGAGTTTGAAGTAACAATTGAAGCTATTTTATCTGCATTTCCTATATCAATAATAACTTCAGAATTAATATCACCTTCGTTAATACTCTCTATTTTGCCTTGTAATTTATTTCTTGCACTAATATTCAAACTTAAATCTGTTGTCAATAATACTGTACTTGATTTAAAAAAAGCTGTCACTTCGTCGTCAATTTTTAGGTTTAAATTTACAACTGAACCTTTTGTAATATTTGAAACTAAGGTATAACCACTCTTAAGTTTGATATAAACTTCTGCATTAACTCTACCTTCTTGAATTAATTCAATAGTTCCTCTAATTTGATTTCTTGCACTAATTTGCATAGCTAATCTCCCTATGGTTTTTAATGTTCCTGTATCTATATCTGTCATCTCTTTTAATCTATTTAAAAAACTTTTTTGCTCCTCTTTTAGGAGTAAATATGTTTTTAATAGATTTTCTCCATATGGGGTTAAAATAGTTCCCCCTCCACCTTTTCCACCTGTTTCGCTATCTACAATTGCTGTTGGAGATAGGTTATTCATGGCATCTACTGCTTCCCATGCTTTTTTGTAACTCATTGGTACTTCTTTTGCAGCTTTACTTATTGAACCACATTTTTTTATGGCAAAAAGTAAGTCAATCCTTTTTTCAAGTAAAAAAGGTTTATCTAAAAGTTCTAAAGTTAAATTTGAAGATATTTCCACAAGTTTCCTTTTTTGTTATATACTAAAGTACATAACGATAATTTAAAAAAAAGATTCAAAAGAATCTTATCATTATTTACCTAAGTAAACAACGTTTTATTAAAAAAAACTAGAAGAAATTCTTCTAGTTTTTAATCTTACACTTTAAATCTATCTTACTGAATCGAAGAAATAATCTGTTTCAGCAATATCTTTAGTCTCTTCATCTAATTGGTCAAGAATACCATTAGTAATCCAAGTTAAAAGATTGATTCCACCTTCATAACCACTCATAGAGTATCTATGTAAGTGATGTCTATCAAAAATTGGGAAACCAATTCTGATTAATGGAATTTTTGTATCTCTGTAAAGTTCTTTACCATAAACGTTACCAATCATAAAGTCAACTGGCTCAGTGAATAATAATGATCTTAATGCCCATAAATCTTTACCAGGCCAAATGTTACATTCAGCAGCTCTATTTGATTTAGCTAAGATAGCTTCCATATCAGCTTGCCAACCTTTTCTAGGAGCATTGTGACATACAATATGAGTTGGAATAGAACCCATTTCTACTAAGAAAGATACTAAACCTAATAAAAAGTCAGGATCTCCCCATACTGCAATTTTCTTAGCATGCATATATGGATAAGAATCTTGCATTGCATCTACTAATTTTGCTCTTTGGTTTTTAAGTTCTTGAGGAACTTCTTTACCAGTTAATTCAGCTAATTTCATAACAAATGCATCTGTACCACTTAAACCAATTGGATTACAAGTAACAAACTCTTGTTTCCATTTGTTTTTAATAGTTTTTGCAGTTGCAATTGAAGAATATTTTTGTAAAGAGATAGTAGCTTTTGCATTAATAGCTGTTTTAGCATCTGCAATTTTAGTACCACCAGCATATAATTTATATTCACCAGCTCCAGTATCCCATTGTTCTTCGTGATCACCAATCATAATAATCTTATCTGAGAACATTTTTGAAATATTTTTAATCTCTTTTAAAGAACCTAAATATGGTTCAAAACCAGTGATAATATTAATTCTTTCTTCATCAAGAACTTTTTCCTCTTTTGTAGGATTAAGTTGCTCTAAAGTAGATTTCATCATATTATCATAACCTGTAATATGAGAACCAACAAATGAAGGAGTATGTGCATAAGGGATTTCGATATTATCTAATTCACCTTCTGCTTCTTCTCTAGCACCTAAAATAAATGCATTTAAGTCATCACCGATAACTTCTGCCATACAAGTAGTAGATACTGCAATCATATCTGGCTTATAAAGTGCATTACAATTTCGTAAACCATCTTTCATATTTGCAAGTCCACCAAAAACCGCTGCTGATTCTGACATTGAATCAGACACACAAGGAGTTGGTTCTTTAAAATGTCTTGTAAAATATGTTCTAAAGTATGCAACACAACCATGAGAACCATGAACGTAAGGCATAGTATTTTCAAAACCTAAACCTACCATTACAGCACCTAAAGGTTGACATGCTTTAGCTGGATTAACAGTAATTGCTTCTCGGCTCAAGTTTTTTTCTCTATATTCCCAAGACTCAGTCCATTTTTGAACTTCTGCAACTTTTAATGGATCAATAGAACCCATTGCACTTTCGAATTGTTTTTTGTTTTTTAAAACTTCTTGATACTCAGGCTTTAAAAATAGTTTTTGTCCGTTTACTATATTATCTAAATCTTGCATGTTACGCTCCTACTTCTTCTTTATCCCATGGAGCAGTAGTATGATCCCATACAGGAGAGTTCATAGCTAAATCCATATCTTTTGCAAAAATAGCAAAAGCATCATATCCATGGTATGGACCACTGTAATCCCAAGAGTGCATCTGTCTAAATGGTAATCCCATTTTTTGGAATACATATTTCTCTTTTACACCAGCAGCAACTAAATCAGGTCTCATTTTCTTAACGAACTCTTCCATTTCGAATTCATTAGCATCATCATAAATTAAAGTAGATCTTTTTAAATCTTCTTTTGTTCTTTTATAATCATCACCGTGACCAAACTCATAACCAGTACCAATAACTTCCATTCCTAAATCTTCATAAGCGCCAATAACGTGTCTTGGTCTTAATCCACCAACATAAAGCATAACTTTTTTACCCTCTAGCATTGGTTTATACTTAGCAATAACAGCGTCTGTCATAGCAGTATATTTAGCAATAACAGCTTCAGCTTTAGTTTGAATTTCTTCATTAAAAAATGAAGCAATTTTTCTAATTGAATCTGTAGTTTTAGTTGGTCCAAAGAAGTTATATTCCATCCATGGAATACCAAATTCTTGTTCCATATGTCTTGAAATATAGTTCATAGATCTATAACAATGTAATAAGTTAAGTTTTGCTTTTGGAGCAATTGCAATCTCTTTATAAGACGCATCACCAGACCATTGAGCAATAACTCTTAAACCCATTTCTTCAAGGATGATTCTTGTTGCCCAAGCATCTCCACCAATATTATAATCACCAATGATAGCTACGTCATAAGGAGTTGATTCAAAATCTTTTCTGTATGAAGTATCTGGCATAACGTGATCTCTAATCATATCATTTGCAATGTGATGACCAAGAGATTGAGAAACCCCTCTAAATCCTTCACATGAAACTGCAATTGTTTGATTACCTGTTTCATTTTTATGAACTTTAGCAACAGCTTGAATATCATCTCCAATTAAACCAATTGGACACTCAGACTGAATAGATACACCATTATTTAATGGAAATAATTCATCAATTTCTTCTAAAGCTTTCTTTAGTTTTTTATCCCCACCAAATACGATATCTTTTTCATTAAAATCAGTAGAGAAGTTCATAGTTACGAATGTATCAACACCTGTAGTACCAATATAATAGTTTCTTCTTCCACCTCTTGAATATTGTCCACATCCAATAGGTCCGTGAGAAATATGAATCATATCTTTAATTGGTCCCCAAACAACCCCTTTAGAACCCGCATAAGCACAACCTCTTTGCGACATAACTCCTGGAACAGTTTGTTTATTTGATCTTGTAGTATCACAAGAACCCTTTACACCTTCTGGTGTATCAACACCTAAGTGTTTTGCTCTATTTTTTGCAGCTTTTGCAGGATATGCTTCTAATATCTCTGAAATAGCTTCTTTTTGTAGACTTTCTAATGTTTCTGGTCCCATAATCTTCTCCTTCTTTAGGTAGTAAAGGTAGCTTACGCTACTTTTACTCTGTATAGATTCATATCATCTAATTTTCTGCAAATAGCCTTAGTTGAATCTGCATCAACAGCTTTTGAAATCTCAGAAATTTGGTATTTATTTGTATAATAAACCATTTTATAACCGTCTTTTTCTTTACACTCAGTATTTGTATAATAATCAACTAACGCAGTATGTAAAAAAGAACCTTCTGGGATAGAAATTTCTTCTAATTTAGCACCTTCTCTAGTCTCACTTGATACAGTCACAGTTTTACCTGTTGCATCAATTCCTTCTTCAACTTTCTCTATTACTTTATCAAAACTTACATCGTTACCCATATCAGCTGGGAAGTGGTATCCACATACAAACATTTCTTCTCCTTCTTTTTTTATTTTATTTTTTATATTTGTTTAATTTTCTTATTTAAAAGAAGCGTTATTAAGCTTCTTCTGCTTTCTTACCTAAATTTTCCTCATCAACTTCTTCTTCTAAACCAAATTCCATTAATAGATTTTCTAAGTCATCCATTTCTAATGGCTCAGGAATAACTTTTAAGTCATTAGCAATAATTTTTCTTGCTAATTCTTTATATTCCATAGCTTGGTCTGAAGTTGGAGCAAATTCAACAACTGTCATTCTTCTTAACTCTGCTCTTTGAACGTGGTTAGATCTTGGAACGAAGTGAATCATTTGTGTACCAATTTGTTTAGCTAAGTGTTTAGATAAATCATACTCTTTATCCGTCATTCTTGCATTACAAATTAAACCAGCAAGTCTAACTCCACCAGTATTTGCATATTTTAAAATACCTTTAGAAATGTTATTAGCTGCATACATAGCCATCATTTCACCAGACATTACGATATAAATCTCTTGTGCTTTACCTTCTCTAATTGGCATTGCGAACCCACCACAAACAACATCTCCAAGAACGTCATAAGAAACGAAATCTAATTCATCATCATATGCACCCTCTTCTTCTAAGAAGTTAATTGCTGTAATAACACCTCTACCTGCACATCCAACACCTGGCTCAGGACCACCTGACTCAGTACAGTTAATATAACCTTCAGTAATGTCAGTATTATCTGGATGAAATTCACCAGCACCTGGTTTACATACATCTTCTAATTCTAAATCTTCAACTGTTCCAGCTTCTGATGCTAATTGCATAATTGTTGATTGAGCTTTCTCATGTAAAATTAATCTTGTTGAATCCGCTTTTGGATCACAACCAACGATTAAAATTTTCTTTTCATAATAGTGACACATTGCCGCCAATGTATTTTGAGATGTAGTTGATTTACCAATCCCACCTTTTCCGTAAAATGCTATTTGTCTTAATTCTGACATTCTATCTCCTTTGATTGTTTATATTTACAAAATAGTAAAATGCATATTGTGTTCCACAGAAAAAATTTTATATAAAGAAATTTCAAAATTTATTAGAAATCCCATATTTAAGGGATTTAAAAAGAATATTTTTTTATAAAAGTTGAAATTAGGATATTTTTTATCCTATTTTCACAATTGTAAATGTAATACTTTTTTTGTAAATTTATTGATTTTTTGATACAAAATTTAATACAAAATTTACAAAGATAAAGTTAAACTTTATTTTTAAGATATATGAAAAGAGTCAAAATGAATACAACTATAAAAAGCATTGCTAGTGGAAAAGTCAAAAATTATACTTTTGGTGAGAATAGTTTTACAAGTGCTTATAAAAAAGATAATTTTCTTGATACCATTAAAGTAACTACTTTAGGTCTTGTAGAAGATGAACAAGCCGATGACAGATTTCATGGAGGAGTTGATAAAGCAATACATATTGGATCATATACACATATAGAAAAAAATCCAAATTTTGATAAATTATTTATTGGATGCAATATACTAGTTAATACTATTGATGAAAATGAAGTTTGTATTGGAGATGTTTACAATATTGGTGAAGTTGTAGTTGAAGTTACTCAGCCTAGACAACCTTGTTGGAAGATTGGGGCACTTTTTGGGAAAAAGTCTAGTAGATACATTTCAAAAAATCATGCAACTGGATGGTATGTAAGAATACTAAAAGAAGGAACTATAAATAAGAATGATCAAATGAGTTTAGAAAAAAGAGTATCTTTAATAACTATAAAAGAGCTAAGTACTTATTTAAAAGTTCCACCAACTAATAAAGAGTTAATTGATGAAATTTTAAATTTAGAGTCAATCGCACAATCATATAAAAATGATTTTTTATCCACTTTAAATAAAAATCATAAATAAGAGATATTAAGCAGTTTTGTTTTTATATGAGAAAGCTTAAAAGCTTTCCCATTCATCATCTGTAGTTTGTGGTTTTATAGGTTCATTTTTTCTAGTTGTTGAAGCTTCTCTCTTATTTGGTGCAGGAGGAATTGTTCTATTTTGTTTTACTTGAATAGGATTATTTTGTTCAACTTTTAAATCCATCTCTTTTGCTTTTACATCATTTTTACCAATAAACTCTTTTTCATTTGCATTTGAAACAATCAGCTTTGCAATTTCGTCTGTTGTTATTGCAATATTCCGTGTTTGTGCTGCAATTGAAGCATTTTCTTGTGTTTGTTGGTCAAGTTGATTTACTGCTGTATTTATTTGCTCTATACCACTTAATTGTTCTTTACTAGACATTTCTATATCTTGTATTAAATTGATAGTTTCTTGAATATTTTGATTTAACTCTTTATATCCTTCTATCATATTTCCAGCAATATTCTTACCTTCATTTGCTTTTGATGTAGCACTTTCTACGATAGTTTTTATCTCTTTTGCTGCTTCTGCTGAACGAGAAGCTAGGTTTCTTACTTCTTGTGCAACAACTGCAAATCCTTTTCCAGCTTCACCAGCAGTTGCAGCTTCAACAGCAGCATTAAGTGAAAGAATATTTGTTTGGAAGGCAATTTGATCAATTACACTAATTGCTTCATTGATTGACTTAACTTGCACATTAATTTCATCCATTGCAATAGTTGTTTGACTTGCAAGTTTTTCTCCACTTGAAGCAGAGTTTGTTACATTACTTGAATAGTTTGCCATTTTTGCAATATTTTCAGTATTATTTCTTATATTTGAAGTTATTTGTTCAATTGCTGCTGCAGTCTCTTCTAAAGAAGCTGCGGCTTCATTTGAACTTTGATTCAATTTATCTACATTTGCTAAAAGTGAATCTGAACCTTCATCAAGAGTTAATCCATTGGCTTTATTTTCTACTAACATATCATTTACAACATTAGCAAGATCATTTAGTCCATTAGCTACTTCTCCTAAATCTCCAGATATTCTATGAGTAAAATCTAATTTTTGATAAGAGGATAAAGCATCTAATATTTTATTTGTATCCCCATTAACCTTTGAAGATACAACTTCAAATAATTCATTAACCCCATTTTTAAGGTCTTCTATTCCTTCATTTTTAGTTGTTTCTTTTATAGTTTGTTTCATAATTCCTGTTTTTGCTAACTCAACTGCACCATTAACAGCCTGAATTACTTTTTTAGCATCAGTAATATCTTGGGCAAATTTAACAACTCGAGTTACTTTTCCACTACTATTTTTTACAGGTGTATATGAAGCTTGAATCCAAACAGAAGTGCCATCTTTTCTAATTCTTTCAAATTCATCTATTTGGGATATTCCTTTATCTAAATTATTCCAAAATTCAGTGTAGGCTGGTGTACCTGTATATGTTTTATTACAAAACATTCGGTGATGATTCCCCACTGCTTCACTTAATGTATAACCTAACACATTTAAAAAATTATCATTTGCATGTATTATTGTACCATCTGGTTTAAATGATATAATTGCATAGTTTTCATCCATTGCACTTAATCGTGCTGATTCTTCTTCTGTTTTCCCAAAATTAAACATATTTATTCTCCATAATTACTATTGTTATAAAATTCCCATCATTTTATACTATTCCCAATAATTGGTCAGTACAGTATGGATATTATAGTTATTACTTTATAATAGTTGACTTAAAATTACATTTTTGATACTTTTAATAGGATAATATTAATATTTATGATATAAGAAGAGTTTAAAGGTTTTCAACTTTATAAAGTTTTTTTCTCTCTTTAGATGAAGGAATATCTAACATTTTTCTATATTTAGTTATAGTTCTTCTAACCATTTTTAAACTAAATTTTTCGAGAATCATATCTAAAATATGTTGATCTGTTAGTGGTTTATCTCTTTCTTCATACTCAACTAAGGATTTAATATAATTTTTTATTTGAGAAGAAGATAAGTCTTTATTATCTACTGCATTTGTAAAAAAGTATTTTAAAGGATAAACACCTAAACTACACTCGATATGTTTATTTGCAACTGCTCTTGAAATTGTTGATTCTGCAAATCCTAATTCATGTGCTAATTCTTGCATAGAGTATGGTTTAAGTTCACCACCTACAAAAAATGAAATTTGTTTCTCCACTATAAGAAGTACAATTTTATATAAAGTAGATTTACGTAAATCTAAAAGATTTACTAAATCCCTAGCCTCTTTTAGTTTCTCTTTTATACCTTCATTTTTTGATGCAAAAGCATCTTTAACTTCAATATCTGGATAATAGGCATGATTTATTCTTATATTAATGTCTTCTGCAATATCAACAAAAAAATCAGGTATTACTTGAACATTTGTATTAAGATAATTTACAGCAGGTGGATTATTAAAATATTTAATAATATTTTTTGCATCATCAAATCTATGATGAGCTGAATATTTATCTAAATGAAGAATATCTTTTATAATTTTTTTTATAAAATTATATAATTCATCATCAATTTCTTTATCACAAGTATCCAATTGAAAAAGGAATGATTCTGATAAATCAATTGAGCCTATACCACTAGGTTCCAATCTTGAAAATCTTTGTCTTATAGATTCAACATACTCTTTGTATACTCCGCAGGTAATTGCAATTTTTTCTATATCTCCATCGAAATAGCCTTGTTCATTTATATCACATAAAATTTCAAGTGCGACTTTTTGTGAATTTGGTGTTGAAAAAGTTGGAGCATCAATTTGTTCACTAATTCTATCATTTAAAGATTTACTATATAACGCTAAGGATTCTACAAATTCCCCACTTGTTCCTTGTGGCATAAAATTATTATAAAATTCTTTTGGTTTTTTTATCTCTAAAAATGGATTTTCATAGGAGACATTTGTTATATGTTTCTCTAGGTCTTGAAGTGAAGATTGTAGCATTGGTAGCCACAATTTCAAAGATAAATTAAGATTTTGCTTCTGTGCAATAGATGTTGATAAAGTTGCCATATTTGTATATATATTTTGCCCAAATTCTTTAAGAATCTGGACAAAAAACTGTATATTTATTAGTACTTAATTCTAACAACACCGTTTGGTTTAACGATCTTCATTTGACATGATAATCTTGTTTTTTCAGTACAAGTTCCAGCACAAGCCTCTTTTATAACTTTAATTTCTTTTTCATTTATTTCAGATATAAATTCCATACCTTGTTCAATTTCAACTACACAAGTTCCACATTCTCCATCTCTACACCCAAATGGTAAAGCTGAACCTGATGCTTCAACAACATCTTGAATTGTACTTCCTTGTTTAACGTTGATTGCTAAAAAATCATTTATTATTTCTACTCTAGTCGTCATTTCTTCTTCTCCTTAAAAATTGTCCCAATTTTGAAGGGACCTAAATTTATTAACTTCTTTTAGCACAGGAAATAAATTCCTGTTAAAGAAGCAAACCCTAAAGGGAACAATGGGTTGTTCCTTTCTAATCTTCTCTACTTTTACCAGACGAATTTGTTTTTGTTATTTTAATATGTATGGTTTTACTAAAATGTCACCTTTGATTAACATCATTGGTGCAATTCTAACTTTTGGACTAATAGTAAATTGTTGACACTGCACAGCCTCATCTGCAGTTATAGCTCCAAGTTCAACTAATATGTCAAGTTCTTCATCTTCCATATAACTAGTTGGTTCTTCGTCAGCTAAATTTTCTACTTTAATTAAACTCTTAGAATAATCTTTTGTATCCGCAGGAATTGGAACACCTTTCTCTTTTGCTAACCTTACAATAGGTTCTCCAATTTTAGCATCATAAACACCATCAGTAACAGTATCAAAATGCATAAAAATAACTTTTGCCATCTCTTCTTCTCCTTTATTAATAGATTGATTTCACCAAGCCATACGAAAAAATTCTTTAAATTCTTTCATTTGACTTGGCTTAAGAAAATCAATCCTTGCTATAATATTTTTCTCTATGTTTTCTCATAAATTCAATTTCTTCTGCAATTTCATCTCTGAAATCTTCCATAGCTTCTAATTCATGTTCTCTACAGCCAACTACTTCAACAGGCGCAATATCAACACCTAGAAAATGAACTTCATAAACTCTAATTACTTGTAAAAATTCTCCAACAGATTTTATATACCCAATAGCCCCTTCTGGCATCATAAGTGTTCCTATTGCAGCATGGGGATATGTTCCGTCATTTACAATCTCTTTTATTAATTTTACTTTTTGTCCAATTCCAAACTTTGTAGCATCTTCATCTTTCCCAGATCTTGTTGCTGTTACACTATCATGTAAAAAAGTATCAACATCAACAATAGATTTATGATCTAATCCACTAGCAGCCACAAGATCCTCCTGAAGTAGGAGTACCAGCAGTTGGTGTTCCACAAGATGAACAACCATCTAACTTACCTGTTTCATACATATTCCAAACATCTGCGGCACTTGGAGCATGACCATTTTTATAATCTCCATAAACTCTAAGAAGTGAAAATTTCAAGAACTCTAAAAGTTTGTTCTCTTCTGTAATCGAATCTATACCTTTTCTAATAAGTGTTCCATACTCTTTCATCATATGAAATCTTTTTACATTTATTAATCCTTGGTCAAATTCAATTCCAAAAAATTTAAAATAATCTTCCGTATCTCTTAATTTATAAAATTCTTCAACAGTTGCCATTTTGTCTCCTTTATCTACTTTTTAATAATATTTTAAAAAGTTTTATTATGCTGAAATTTGTTCTTTTAAAGAACTAATCCAATTTTGTATTCTCGTTTCTGTCTTATCTTCTTCATTGTGTTGATCAATTGCAAGACCACAAAGTTTTCCATCCATTTCCGCCAATGAACTCTCATATTTATAATCGCTTGCATCAACAAAGCCAACTACATTTGCACCTGCATTTGTAAATGTCTTATATAATTTTCCTAAAGCTGAACAAAAATGTTCTCCATGTTTTACACAATCTCCTGCACCAAAAAGTGCAACAGTTTTTCCAGAGAAATCAATTCCATCAGATTCAATTTCTAATTGAGGGTCAACCCAGTCGTGATGAACATCACCTTGCCCCCAAGTTGAACTACCTATGAATAAAACGTCGTATTCAAGCATTTGTTCAATATCATCAAAATCTTCTTCCATATTAATTAAATCATCTTCTTCCAAACCAAAAGCTTCTACAAGTGCCTCAGCTACTAATAACGATGTTCCACCTGCCGTTCCACAAAAGATTCCTACATTTGCCATTTTTTTTCCTTATGCTGCTTTATATTTATTGTAAATTTCTTGGGCTTTATTTAAATATTTTTCACCCTCTTCTTCAAGTTTGTCATATGATCTAAAAGAGAATCTATGTGCATCTTTAAAAAACTTCTCACAAAGAACTATTTTGTCTGCAAAAACCACAACTCTTCCAAAACCTTCATGACTCATTTCCATTACAACTGAACACATTACTCCAGTTAGTTTTTCAAATGCAAGAGCTACTGCTTGAAATACAAGTCTAATATCTTTAATTTGCATTTCATCAATATCTGCAATAATTGGTATCTCTTTTAAATCATCTTTTGATCTAACATATTTTTCAACCAATAACTCTTCATCAGATTTATTAACCCAAGTTCCAAATTGATCCAAGGCTCTAACTTGCCCAATAAGTGTTTTAATAAACAGTTCTTTAGTTTCCATTATGCAGCCTTTTTTTCAATGATTTTTTTGATAAATGGGGGAGGATTTGTATTTAACATCTCTTTTAATTTATTTACTTCTTCTTCAATTCCTACAACATCTTTATATTTGATTGTAAAAATTCCACTATTAATTAATTTTGCAGCAGCAATTGCTCCAACATTAGTAAAATAAACAATATCCACACCTTTTAACTGTGCAACAGTTTTATCAGTATCCTTGTCTATTATTTTTATTATCTCACTTAAACTAGTTGTTGTTTTGCTAATTTCATATACAGCAAACTGTTTAGCACTACCAAAGTGTGAATCAATGTTTTCTAAATCTTTAGTTGCAAAAGCAACTTTAATCATTCCTTCGCCAGAATCATTTGATGTTATTTTTATACTACTCATTGCATCATCCTAATAAATTTACTTAGATATATGCAAATAGTGTTCCACAAAAAAAATTAGTCATTTTTTTTACTTTTAATAAGTGTTAGAAAGTCGATTAAATCGCTAAGAAAGAAAGCCCTATTAGTTATATCTGAGAAATATACATTTACAAAAGTATTTTGGTTTTCAAAATATTTTGCATTATTAACAAACTCTGGAGGAAGTTGACCATTTATAGCGTTCAGTTTTACTAACTCTTCACAAACCTCATTAAAAAGAAAAAGAATTTCAGATGGTCTCTCTTCTGTAAGCATATAAATATCACTTCTATAAAGGTCATATTTTTTAAAAAGATTTAAATATGTTTCTTTACTCATCTTCCCACCGCCTGTAAATATAAGATATTATTTGATGTTTCAAAAAATTCCTTACAAAGATCATCAAAAAAAGCTCCAATTCCACTACATCCAATATCTAAATAGCTTGATCTAAGATTAATAATATGTGCCAAAAAACCGCTTAGAATTGAGTTCTGTACATAATTAGAACTTGTTTTTGAAGTAAAAAATAGTGTAAAAGCACTATTCCCACCAAGCTTTTGATTAAAAGCTACGTTACTTGCTTTTTCACTAAAATCTCCAGCTCTTTGTAATGTTACATTTTTGTAAACTCCTTTTGTCAATCCTTCTATATTGTTATTCACAAAGAAAATTTCAATGCCATATGCTAAAGAAAATTCAAATATATCTTTTGTAATAAATTTAAACTCATCTTTTGTTATAGTCTCTTTTTTAAATGCACGAATTGATCTTCTTTTATTAACTGTTTCTTGTAGTTCTTCTTTTGAAAACTCGTTAAGAAAATTTAATTTTGAAATTTCAGGGGATTTTTCATCACAAATCTTTTCATAAAACTCTTCAACAAAAGCTTCTCTTATTTGATAATCACAAGCACTTACATTTACAAGTTTTTCTCTTAACTTTTTTGGCTCTTTTTCTTTATATTCTTGGGATAGTATTGAAGTCTGAAAAAATTCAAAACCTTCAAATCCAAACTCTTCATTCAAAAGTTTTTTATCGAAATCAAAATTTAACAAACTCTCATGTCCTACAAGTTTTAAGCCAGCATAAATAGAAGCTATTTGATGTCCTGTATCTAAAAGAAGATATCTAATAGTTCTTTTTCCATATTTCCATGAAGATCTAAAATATACATTACTTATTAAAAAAATAAATTTTTGTTGTTTTGTATCTTTAAAGTATGATTCAACTCCATCAAGACTTAGTTCATGAATAAGTGCTAGACTATTTTTTGTTGATTCATAATGATAAATTCCCGATAAAAAACCTTTTATCCCTCTTATTTGAATATATATTTCACAAGGATAAAGTCCTCCAGCACTGGGATTTGCTCTTAATTTGACCTCATCTTTGCCGTAAGTTTTGGTATAAGTTGTTTTTCCAAAGTTTTTTATGAATTTTAGTTCCTCATAATCATCAAGATTAAAACGTCTAAAAAACTCTGGATAAGTTTTATATGATTTTGGTTGAGTTCTCCAATCTATAAACTGATTTTGTTCAAAACTATTTTTTATAGTAATATCAGTTAGATTATGAAACTCTTGCATTTTAAATATCTATATTAAGATGCATTTCTAAGCATTTTAAAAATGCTTGGAGTTACTGCTAAATCAATAGCTTTAAATCCATCCAAGTTTTCAATATCGGATTTGGCTCCATTGTCCAATAATAGTTTTACAAAATCTTCTTTCCCTGCGCTTGCGCAGTACATTAGTGCAGTTACATCATTTACATTTTTTGAATTTATATCAATACCTGCAGCTATTAAAGCATGGAAACATTCATAAGATGAAGCAAAGCAGGCATTCCATAAAGCAGAATTACCATCTACATTTTTTATATTAAGGTCTGCACCAGATTCAATTAGCTCTTTAACAATACTAATATTACCTTCCCTTGCAGCTTTCATAATTGCAGAGTTTCCATATTTACCCTGCTTACTTAAATCATTTAAATCATAATCGTTTTCTTTAAACCATGATATTGTTTGAGAAGAAATAGACATTATACACCCATCCAATTCTCATGAGTATGACCTTTTTGTTTGAAATTCACAGTCTCATCAAGTTTTTCTTTAAAAGATTCAAGATCAAAGCTTGTTTCAATATTAGAAGGAATCTCTTTATATTTTATAACACCCTCTTTATCTATTACAAAAATAGATTTAGCAAGCAATTCTTCATTTATATTTACTCCAAATTTAAGTGAAAAATTTTGAAAATCATTTGAAATAAAGCCATCATCAATAGAGTATGCTGTTTTTACTTTTTCTAAGTTATCATCACTACTTTTTGTAATAACATAAACAATAATTTTAGACTTATACTCTTCTAAAATATTATGTAAACCATTATTATAAGCTTTTATACATGGTAAAGTAACCATCACTTGAGTTTTTGGAGCCATCATTCCTATAACTTTTGTTTCATCATTTAACATTTTTACTCTTGCAGCAGGAGCTTCTGTCTCTATTTTTCTTTCTTTTTTCCCTAAAGTATAAACTTCATTTTTATATGTAACTTCCATTTTATAAAACATCCTTATGTGTAATTTGGCAATTTGTATCAATTATCATTAATGATTTTTTTAAGCTTTTATCTTCATCTAGCATATTAAAAATTTTCGCAAAATCTTTATATTCACATGAAATAAGATTTTCCCTTAACTCATACTTTTCAATAAGCATTCCACACTTATCTTTAGAGCTTGAAGTTATAATAAAACACTCAGCTCTATCTTTAAAAAATTCAATTGCCTCATATAAAGCATCATTAAATTCAAAAATATCTGGTAGAGTTATTACCACTTGAACTCTCTCTTTAGGAATTCCAAGTAGTCTTGTTCTTCCACTTAACATCCCTATTGCAATAGCAGGTACTATTGGTCTTTTAAGATTAATGCTCATGATTATTTCCCTCTTGATAATGATTCATATGACTAGTGTGATTGATTAAGTTTGCTAACTCAAATAATGCATAAGCACTCCCCTCATACAACACATCATTCTTAAGTTGATTTCCAACTCCTTCGAAATCTGGAAAACCTCTAAGCATCAGACCTTTTTTGTATTTCATTGTATATCTTTCCCCATGGAAGCTTGAGATAAGAATATCACTATCTTTTAAATATTTTTCTACATCTTCAAAATCACCAACTAATAAATGTTCACACTCAATCTCTTCTAATAAATCATTTTTATGTGTTGTTACAATTGCTTTAATATTTGCGCCAGCTTCGATTATTGTATTCGCAATTGAAATACACTGATCAGGTTCTAAAGCTAATACAATAGAAGCACTTCCTATTGCAAAATGTGTATCAAGAAGGGCATCTTGTAATCTTTTTCTCCATCTTACTATTGAAGGATGAGGAGAACTTACATCTTTTATTTTACAAAGGTCTTTAAAAAATTTATCACTTTGTTCTAATCCTCCTAAACTATCGTAGTGGATTAGATTTATATTTTCATTTTTTTCTTTTAGTTTTTCACCTGCTTTTTTTACGCTACTTCCAATAGTCATAACCAAAGAGGCATTACTTAAATTTTTAATTTCATCAACTGTGATTCCACCTGAACTTAATGCCCCTTGTTTTAAACCAAGATGTCCATCAAGAGAATCACTTAAATCAGGTAATGCTAAAACTTCATACCCAAATAAAGAGATAGTATCTTTTATTTTCTCAACCTCTATAGGCTTTAAATTTACATTTGGAATAATAACTGCTTTATTCGAATCAATACTAGTAGCAGGCTCTATAATTTGCTCAATTATTGCTTCTATAGACCTCGCAAATCCACTCTCTAAAGATCCTTCAAAATCTGGGGTATTAACATAAGCCATCTCTTGTATATCTTTCATAAGTAAACAAGCACCTCTTATATCATCACCTTTTGTTTCAGTAAGTCCAGTGGTAAAAAGTCCTACTAAATCAGGTTTCACTTTTTTTGTAATATTCTTAATACTCTCACTAATAGTATAATCTCCACCATCAATAACAGCAGTAATATCATTTACCGCTGTTGTTTGTACAGAAATTGGGTCATTAAAATGTCTAGTAAAAAATACTTTAGAAAAAGATGCACACCCTTGAGCTCCATGCATAAGAGGCATACAGTTTTTTATTCCAAGAAAACAAAGCATTGCACCCATAGGTTGAGATAATTTAATAGGATTTAATTGAAGAGGTTTAGCGCTTAAAGCTTCCATAGTGGTATCCTTGATGCATTTTAGCTATACATATGCAAAAAGTGTTCCTAAGTTTATTTAGTAATTTATGATATAATTCTAAAATTAAAGAGTGATAATAGATAAGGATTTGCTAATGTCTTCTATTGATGATGTGGTTAATAGTTTTAATATTGGTTTTTTTTCAACAGTTTTAGATAATAAAGATTCCATTAACTTTGATATTCCAAAAGATTCTGAATTTCTGAATTTTGAAGGAAGTCTTAAACTAATAAGTTCTACACCTTATACTCCAGAGAAAGAAACTAGGTATCTGGATGGATTTGACACATCTGATTCTAAACATATTGTACCTACCAAAATTCCAATTACTGGTCATTTTCAAGAATCATTTCTTGATGAATATGGAAATTGGGATAAAAAAGCAGAAGCTTTAGCTTATAAACAAAGAGAACAAGCTTATAAAAAAGAAGTAATAGAAGACTGGATGAAAGAGCTGGGCTATGATTTAGAAAATGATGCAAAACTAATGAAAGCTTTATTGGAAAAAGTAGGATAATTTCTGTTTAACCTATTTAACTTTTTTACTTCCTACATTTGACATTAATAAGGATATCCATTTTGTAGTCTCATTTGAAGAAAAAATGTTACGTTTAGAAATAGTTGCTTAGAATATTAATTTATTTGTCTGATTTAGGGTTGACACATCAAACAATAGTTTTTGAAGTCTTTTTCTCCATGTAGCTTTTTTAATACTTGATCCTCTAGAAAACAATAGTTTATATAGCTAGATAGGACATCAAAGCTATCGTTTAGTTCAATCTCTTTTTTAATATATGCCAAGCATTTTAGTTCAAAATATTTCATAATAATCCTAATTAAAAAAATTAGTATTATTATACATTATTTATGTCACAAATTATGTTACATAATAAAATAAATACAAAATACTTTATATGATTAACAACAATCCATTTCAACAGTATCTAATAAAGTGATGCCCTTTTCAAAATCGTATTCTTCAAATAAGTCTGAAATATAAAATACATTTGAACAAATATGATATAAAATATCTTTTTCATTTTCTTTAGCTAATATTTCATGATAATTTTTTGGAATATAAGTATCAAATCTTTCCCAAAAACTATTTTTTGATTCTGGTTCTTTTTCAAACAATTCATATATTGCATCTAATACATTTGCAGCATCTTTGTAACAATCTATGTTATCAAAACTAATATATCTATCTCTCTTTTTTTCTGTTTGCATTATTTTCTCTTTATTAATTTTTAATTTACATGCAATAAATATTCCAATAATAAAATTTAAATGATTTTATTATTGGAATATTATATTTTAAGGTTTAGATAATAAAAATAATAAGATTACTATTTTTTGCTTCCTACATTTGACATAAGCAAAGATATCCATTTTGTAGTTTCATTTGAATCAAAGGCAATTTTTAAAGTCATTGTAATTGGTACTGCTAAAAACATTCCTACAATTCCTAAAACCCAACCCCATAAAATCAAGGAGAAGAATATAACTAAAGGAGAAAGCCCTAGCTCTTTTCCCATAAATTTAGGTTCAATAATATTACTTATAAAAATATTTATGACAAGATATAAAACTATTAAAATTAAAGTTGTATTTAAATCTATTGTTACAAAAGATAAAAGTACTGCGGGAATAGCTGCAATAATAGAACCAACAACAGGAATAAAATTAAAAAGCATAGCTACTACTCCCCAAAGAATTGGATAGTCAACATTAAAAAAGACCAAAATAAGGGATACTAAAAAACCTGTTAAAAAACTTGTTGCTGTTTTTACTAAAAAATATTTTTGGATATTACTAGAAAATAGATTGAAATGTTCTAACTTATCATCTTCTTTTCTAAAAATAAGTCTAAGTTTTTTTTCAAAAGATTTTGATTCTGCAAGAATAAACCCAATTCCTATTATAATAAGTAAAAATTTTGATAAAAAAGTACCTATACTTCCTATTAAATTTGTTGTAATTCCAAAGAAAGAGCTTAAGTTTAAAGCCTCTAAAATTGTTTTTTTATCAATCTCATAGCCATATGATTCTGCAAATGCAATAATATCTACAATGGCTTTTTGCAACTTTTCTTCATACATAGGTAAATTCAATATAAAATCTTTTAATGATATATTTACAATATAAGCAAGAAGTAATGAAATAAGCGTAAAAATCCCAAGAACAAGTAAATAAGATATTAATTTAGGAATATGTTTTTTCTCTAATATATTTATAATAGTTGAGATAATAGATGATATAAAGATTGCTAAAAAAAGAATAATTACAATTTCATACGCTATTTTAAGCCCTGCAATAATTATTACTACACTTGCAAAATAAAAAAAATAGTCTCTAATTTTTACCTTTTCCATTCAAAACCTTTAAATAAATTATTCTATTATACTTCTTTTTGTGTGAATTGAGAATAAATAACTTTAATCAGTGAGAATATGTATCGTTAATTTTATCAATTTTAGGTATACTTTTTATTAGTTGTAAGTGTAAAATTTTTAGAAGGAATATTTAAATGTTTTCTTTTTTTAACAGATTAGCCTCTCCTTTATCGATTAAACAAATTATTATTACAACCATCATTTTAATAACTTTTATTATCGTTATTATACTTGGAACTCTTTTTTTCTCAATCTCTAGAATAAATGATAATCAAAAATCTATTGCTACTACTTTAAAACTAGAGAAACAAAATGAATTGGTCTTAAAAAAATTAGATTCAATATTAGAAACAGAAACAGATATCTTAACTAGTGAAAGTGAAAAAAGTTTTAAAAGAATTAAAAAATATTTATTTGAAGATAATATACATATAAAATTACAACGTTTAAAAGAGAGTAAATATGATTTAAAATATAACACTTTAATCAATAATTTAGAGGATAATTTACAATATGCAGTTGAACTTCAAAAAGATTTTTTCAATACAGGGTATACTATTTATACTTTTAAAATAGAGTTGAAAAATCATCTAGTAGAATTAACTAACGAGATAAAAAAAATTCAAAACCTATCTGAAAAAACCATCACTAAATTTCATTTGTTAAAAGAAAATATAAATGATTTAGAAAAAGCAATATTAAGTTTATATGCTATTATAAGAGATGGGGCATTTGAGGATAATCAAGATAAATTCAATGAAATAAAAAATATATTAGTGGATAAAAATTCTAAATTATCTAATACTATTAATAAAATAAAAATTAGTACCAATAATAAGATATTATTTGAATTTATCACAAAAATTGAAAATAGTATAATAAATATAAATTATCTTGAATATTCTATTATCTCTGTAAAACTTGAAGTATTTGAAAAAGAAGAGTTTCTAAAATATATTAAAATTGACCGTAAAGAGAACTTTTTAGTTATAAATAATACAATAAATTCTGTTTCAAATTTATCTAATTTTATTGTTAGTAAAAATGTTGAAAATTCTCAAGAGATTTCAGATACTGTAATTATTACCTCAATTATTATTGGAATATTTTCAATAGTAGGACTTATTTTTATTTCAATTATTTTAGTATCAAGAGTTCATAATCCTCTAGAACAAATTATTAAAATGATAAATGATATTTTATCAAATAAAGTTAGTCTATCAAAAAATTTAGAAGTTAAATATAAAGATGAATTCAAGGAGTTAGTAGATGTCTTTAATGACATGACTCAATCACTCGATAAAAATATTCAAAGTTTAAAAAATAGAGATGAAGAGATCTCATTATTAAACAAAAATTTAGAAAAAAGAGTAGAAATAAGAACTCAAGAATTATCTGAAAAAAATCAAAAAATAACTGATTTATTTAATAATGCAAAGCAAGGATTTTTATCATTAGATAGAAATTTAATTGTGGATAAAGAGTATTCAAAAGAGTGTGAAAAGCTTTTAGGAAATGATATCGCAGGTAAAAAGATAGATAAACTTTTTGATTTTGAAACAGAAAATAGCAAAAAATTTTTTAATCAAACTTTGATAGATATATTCAATGAAAAAAATGAGATAATTCAAAACTCTTTTATTGAATTATTACCTAAAGAGTTTATTATAAATAGAAGAGCTATAACTATTGATTATAAAATACTAGACGATCAAAAATTTATGTTAATACTTACAAATATAACTCATAAGAAAAAACTTGAACAAAAAATAAAAAAAGAGCAACAATTATTAAAAATGATTGTAACAATTATAAGTGATACTACCCAGTTTTATGAACTAATAAATGATTTTAAAACTTTCAATGAAAATAAATTAAAGATTTTTGAATTAAATAATAGCTCTTTATTTAACCTAAGTGAAGTATATAGAGAGATTCATACTTTTAAAGGGCTATTTGCACAAATTTATATGACAAATAGTGTAAAAAATTTACACAAATTTGAATCAAAAATTTCTGAAAAGATAAAAGACAAAAACTTTTCAAATGAAGACCTAGCTGAATTGTTAGATCAAAATAATTTATTTGATTGGATAAATGAGGATGTAGAGATAATAAAATCCATTTTAGGAGATGATTTTCTTGATGAAGACTCTGTCATAAAAGTTAATGAAGATACCATAATACATTTAGAAAACAAAATAAAAAATTATTGTAAATTAGATAAAAAACATGAGAATAATTATGAAGATATATTATTTGAAACTCAAAAATTAAGATCTAAAACATTATCTCAATCCTTAAAAATTTACCCTAAATTATGTAAAGACTTAGCAAATTCTTTAGGCAAACAAATATATCCTTTTGAAATTTTAGGGGATGAATATGTGCTTTTACCACCTACTTTTAAGCCTTTTATTAAATCTTTAATTCATGTTTTTAGGAATTTGATTGATCATGGTATTGAAGATATAGAAACAAGAATTGAACAAGGTAAGAATGAAAATGGAACTATTGTTTGTAATTTCAATATAGAAAATGATTTTTTGATTATCTTGATTTCAGATGATGGCAAAGGCATAAGTCGAGATAAAATACGAGAAAAAGTAAAAGAACTTAATCTATTATCTTTGGAAGAATTTGATAAAATGAGTGATGAAAGAGTTTTTGGATTGATTTTCTATGAAACATTTAGTACAAAAGAAGAGATAACTGAGCTTTCTGGTAGAGGTATTGGAATGGCTGTTGTTAAAAATGAGTTAACCAAAGTAGAAGGAAGTATTGAAGTAAAAAGTGTAATAAACAAAGGTACAACTTTTATATTTAAATTACCCTATAGAAAAAAAGGTATCGAAAATGTATGATACATATAAAGAGCTTTTATTACCAATTCTAGAAAGATTGAAAGATTTTTTGAAAAATGACATGGGAATAAAAATATTAAATGATAATTCTGAAATCATAGATTCAAAACACATAGTTTTAAAAGAGGATACAGTTTTTATTGGAACAGGTGGAAGTGTTCAACTTTTTGTTACTATGGGATTTGATAAAAAACTTTTAGAAAAACTAGTAGAAGTATTTTATGTTGGAAATTTTACAAATGAAGTAGAATTTAGAGAGATAAAAGAGAGTGTAGCATGTGAAATTGCTAATATTGTAATAGGAAATGCAATAAAAAATCCTGTAGATAATAGCATCATTAATATTACACCACCAATTTTAATTCATGATGCAAAATCTTTAACTAAGTATAAAAATTCTATTATTTTAAAGACAGATATTAGTACAGATGTTGGAAATCTACAAATGACAGTAATTGGTCCCCAAAAGTTATTTTTAGAAAAATTAAATTTAAAAGGAAATATAAAATGTTGAATGTTCTTATTGTAGATGATGCTTTAGTTATAAGAAAAAATTTAACAAAATTTTTTAATAATCTAGGACATAAAGTATTATCAGAAGCAAAAAATGGTGCAGAAGCTGTAGTATTATGTAAAACAATTAATGAAAAAATTGATTTAATCACCATGGATATTACAATGCCTGAAATGGATGGTATTGAAGCAACAAAACTAATAAAAGAAATTTTGCCAGATGTTAATATTATAATGATTACTTCCCATGGACAAGAAGAACTTGTATCTGAGTCTTTAAAAGTGGGAGCAAAAAACTTTGTATTAAAACCAATAACTGAAGAAAAATTAGAACATGTAATTGGTACATTATATAAAGAATATGCAAAAGAAGAAGATGAAGAATTAATAGATGAGGCTTAAAAAATATAATTAGTGAGAGAAGTAAAATTATGCTACAATTTTACCTCTTTTTCTATTTTAAGTTTAATCAATTGTCCAAGGTTCAGGACTACCTACTACTTTAAATACTCTGTTGTTTACAGCATGACAAACATCTTTTGCTAAGCTAACAAGTCCACCATAAGCACCATAACTAACTTTTTTCTCTTGATTTACATCTACAAAAGCTACTTTTTTCTTAATTGCGGTATACAAACTTCGTCCTCCTGCAAGTAAGATATCAATATTATGCTCATCTATTAATTTAGCCTGTTCAGTTCCAGGATCTTCGATTAGGATTTTTACATATTGGGCACAGATTTCTCTATCTTCCAAAGTTGCTTTTTTTACACTTGTTGCAACAACATCTATACCTATATCTTGTAAGGCAGAAGCGATTGACCAAGTTTTATTTCCACCTGTATTTAAAATAGCTTTTTTACCTTCTAGAATTTTTCTATATGGAATTAATTCTTCTTCTAATTTTGCTTCTTCTTCTGCAATAATTTTTTCTGCTCGTTCAATTAGCTCTTTATCTCCAAAAGCATTTACTATACTTCTAATTGCGTTTGAAGTATCCCTTTTACCATAAAAGGAAATAGAGATATAAGGTATTTGATATTTATCTTGCATCTTTCTACATAAGGTTATAAGTGATTTGGCACAAACTATTACATTTAATTTTGCTGTATGTGCCATCTGAATATTTTCAATTCTTCCATCACCAGCAAGTGTTGAAACAATTTTGATACCTATTTTTTCTAAAATAGGAGTATATTGCCACATATCACCAGTAACATTATATTCACCAATTAAATTGATTCCATAAGGATGAATCTCTTCTGGCTCTTTTGTTCCAATTAGTTGATGAAGTACTGATTCTGCACCTAACCTTGAACCCAAATTTTTACCTCCAACAAAACCTGGAGAATGAACTACAACAACAGGAATACCATGTTTCTTTTCCATTCTTCCACAAACATTGTCCATGTCATCACCAATCATTGCAGTAACACAAGTTTCATATACAAAAATAGCTTTCGGATTTTTATATTCAACTATATAATCAATTGATTCTTCTAATTTTTTGTCTCCACCAAAAATTACGTCATTTGTATTAACATCAGTTGTAAATCCAGTAACAGTATTATTTTCACCATTATGTGAAGTAAGCGTTGCTCTAGTTTCCCATGATGCACCAATACATGTTGCAGGAGAATGAACTAAATGTACAGCATCAGCATAAGGAAACAGTGCAATTTGAGAACCTTCAAAAGCACAGCCACCTGAAGTAGCACCTGGTTTTGGTTTATCACATGAAGATTTTTTTACTTTATTATGAGAACAAGCACTCTCATTTAATAAATCTCTTATTAATTTTTTATTTACCATTATATACTCTTTATTTAAAGATTATTTAAAATCAATATGCAAAATGTGTTCCTTTGTATTTTAAAGGAATAGTTTTTGCATATCAATTTATACTATTACAAAAGGATAAAAAATGATTGCAATACCGTTAAGTGAAAGTAGTTCAACAACAATCTCAGATTTATATGGAAATGCTCCACATTTTGCATTACTTGATTTAACTTCTGGATATTTCAAAGTTGTAGAAAATAAGGGATGTGGGAATGGAATAGACACAGCACAATGTGTAAAAGAATTAGGTGCATCAAGTACAATTTTTTATCATATGGGTGAAGGTGTTTATAATCATTTAGAAGAAAATGGTGTAAAGGTTTATAGCTCTGCAAAAGTACCTCTTACTATTGAAGAAATTTATAGAAAATTTTTAAAAGGTGAAGGGAAACTAGTTACAAAAAGTAATTGTGATACCTTACTAGATTCAGGAACAAGTTCTTGTACCTGTGAATGTGATAAATAGTAGGAATTAAAATGTCAATTTTGATTACAGAAGAGTGTATTAACTGTGATGCTTGTGTGGATGAATGTCCAGCAACAGCAATTGTAAGTGCAGATGATTCACCTATAGATGATCCAGAATTCACATATGTAAAACCTGAAAAATGTATTGAATGTGTAGATTGTTCTGTACCAAAATGTTTTGATGTATGCCCTACCCCAGGCGCTATTGTTTGGGATATGCCATATATTAGCGAATTTGACGAATACTATATGCAAAGACATAATGAAGGCATATATAAAATAAGAGTCCATAAGAAAAAAGGCATTTTTTCTCCAATAAATCAAACAAGACCTTTTAGAGAAGTTATTGATATGCAGGATAGATTAAATTATAAACCTTTGGAGTTTTAATTTATGAAAAAAGATTTAGCATATTATGCTTCTTTGGAATATCCCTATGAAGTATATAGTGGAGAGCATGAAGTAGGAGATGCTTATTTAGCACAATTTTTGGATTTTGATATTAAAGCTGCAAGTGAAGATTATGAAGAAGCAATTGAACTTGCCCATGAATATTTAATTAAACATATAAAAAAAGAACTTGATTTAGGAAAAGAACTTCCTAATCCAGGAGAAGGAATAAGATTTATGAAACATAGAGAAGCATTAGCTGCATACAAAAATAAAGATTTTGAAACTGCCTTAGAAATTTGGCAAGAAGAAGCAAAAATAAAAAATGACCAAGCCATGGCAAATCTTGGATTAATGTACTTAAAAGGTGAAGGCGTTGATAAAGATTACTCTAAAGCAAAAGAGTGGTTTGATGAAGCAAGTAAATATGACAATGATTCTGCAAATTTCAATCTAGCTTTAATGTACCAAACAAAAATTGGTGTAGAAGAAGATATGGGAAAAGCAAAAGAGTACTTTAGACGTGCCGTTGCAAAAAATCATACTCAAGCAGCTTTTAGACTTGCACTTATATTACTTCAAGATAGAAGTAAACTAGAAGAAGTTAAAGAGGGTTTTGATTGCATGTTAAAAGCTGCTTCAAATGGACATACTATGGCAAGTATTCAATTAACAGGTATGGATAAACCTTTAGATGAAAGTGCTGAATTAAACGAAGATTTCAGATCAAAAAGTAAAGAAAAACAGCTTGAAATTATAAATGATGCCTTGGATAGATTTATTAGACCAATTTTAGTAAAAGACGGTGGAAATATAATCCTTATTGATTATGTAAATGAGCCAGAACTTGAACTAAGACTTGCATATCAAGGTGCTTGCGTTGGTTGTTCTATCGCTTCAACAGGAACATACTCAATGATTGCAGATACAATGCAAAAAATTATTGATTCTAGAGTTAGGTTATTTATACTATGAAAATTGCATTTGCTTCAAAAGATAATATACATGTTAATCAGCACTTTGGTTGGTGCAAAGAGTTTTACATATATGAAATCATTGAAGATTCATACAATTTTGTAAAAGCTATTGATTCTTCAATTGAGATTGAAGATGAGATTGATAAACTGACCTATAAAATTGAGTGTATTGAAGATAGTGATATTCTTTATGTACAACAAATTGGACCAAAAGCTGCAATGATGGTTAAATCATGTAAGATTTTTCCAATGCAATCGAGTAAAGAGAATGAGAAAATAGAAGATGTTTTAAATTCTCTAATAAAAATGAAAGAGAATCCTCCTATATGGATGAGAAGATTAATGGCCTAATAAAATGAAAAATAATAACCCTATAGAGATTGCTCATAATACATATTTTATTGGAGTCTTTGACCCTGATATTAGAACATTTGATATTATCATGAAAACTTCAAATGGTTCTTCATATAATGCCTATCTTATGAAAACTTCAGAAGGTGTTGTAATTGTTGATACTGTAAAACTAGAATTTCAAGCTGAATTTTTTGAAAAAATAGAACAACTATGTTCATATGATGAAATCAAGTATGTAATTTGTCATCACTTAGAGCCTGACCATGCGGGAGCTATTCCTGAGTTGATAAACCGTGCACCACAAGCAAAAGTAATGATTTCCCCTCAAGCAACAGGAATGCTAAAAGCAATAACACAAAAAGATAATATAGATTTTGAAACTGTTTGGACAAATAAAAGTTTAAATATGGGG
Organism: Arcobacter sp.; assembly: GCA_002869565.1. Classification (GTDB taxonomy): domain Bacteria; phylum Campylobacterota; class Campylobacteria; order Campylobacterales; family Arcobacteraceae; genus Halarcobacter. The sequence continues at coordinate 74,042 of PKUJ01000002.1, read as the reverse complement.
GATAAAACTATAAAGTTTTTAACCACTCCATATTTACACTGGCCTGAAACAATGAGCTCTTATATTGAAGAAGATAAATTACTTTTCTCAGGTGACGTTTTTGGAAGTCATTATTATGATAAACGTCTTTTTGATGATTTAGTTGGAGATTTCTTTTATTCATTTAAATACTATTATGATCATATTATGAGACCATTTAAATCTTACGCTTTAAATGCAATCAAACTTTATGACAAATTTGAAATAAATACAATTGCAACTCTACATGGACCAATTTTAAGAGATAATCCAAAAAAATATATTGATTATTATCGTACTTGGAGTCAAGATGATTATAAATCCATTTCTCATGGGAAAAAAATTCTTTCAATTTTTTATCTAACAAGTTATAAAAATACTAAAGATATGGCAGAATCTATATTTGAAGGTGCAGAAAGTGTTGAGGGAATCATCGCAAATGTATATGATTTAGCCTCCCTAGAAGAGCAAAATATGATAAATATTCTTGAAGAGAGTGATGGTATTTTGATAGGAACACCTACAATTAATTCGGATGCTCCAAAACCTGTTTGGGATTTACTTTCATGTATGATGTTTTTAGAAAAAAGAGGAAAAATGGGTGGGGCATTTGGTTCTTATGGCTGGAGTGGAGAAGCGGTGGATATGATTATTCATAGATTAAAATCACTAAACTTTAGAGTTCCACCTATGGAAAATCAAAAAATAAAATTAATACCAACAAAAAAAGAACTTCAAAATTGTTATGAATATGGTGTTGAATTTGCAGAAATCTTAAATGGAAAAATGATTGAAATGACAATGAATTAAAATTAAATCAATAGGTGATGGGTATAAAATACAGTGTATTTGACTAAAACTATTTATACTCATCACCTATTTGTTTACTTTAAATCACTTAATCCAGAGACTTTATAGACAACATCTTTTAATTCATTTAGTTTTTTAATTACGGCATCATTACAATGTTTATCAAAATCATATCTTATATCCAAAAAATCGTAAATATTATCAATATTTGAAAAAACCTCTTGTAATAATTGTTCTTTTATCTTCTCTTGTACACTACTCATTTATTATCCTTTTATTTATATGTATCTATTGACTGTTTAGCATACCTATGCATTTTCTATTCCTACTTTTTAATTTTTTTTCTGTGGAACACAATATGCATAAGTTACAGCAGAAATAAAAAAAGTTAAAAACTTAAAAGGAGATACTATGAGTTGTTCTTGTACATCTACTAGTACACAAGAGGAAATACAACAAGAGGTTATGGATAAGATTAACAATCATCCATGTTATTCTGAAGGTGCACACCAGCACTACGCTAGAATTCACGTTGCAGTTGCACCAGCATGTAATATTCAATGTAACTACTGTAATAGAAAATTTGACTGTTCAAATGAGTCAAGACCTGGAGTTACTTCAGCAAAATTAAGTCCTGAAGATGCAGTAAAAAAAGTATTATATGTAGGTGGTGATATTCAACAACTTTCAGTTGTAGGTATTGCAGGACCAGGTGATGCATTAGCAAATCCTAAAAAAACTTTTGACACTTTTAGAATGCTTCATGAAAAAGCACCAGATCAAAAGCTTTGTTTATCAACAAATGGACTTAGACTTCCAGATTATGTTGATGAAATGGTTAAATATAATGTTGACCACGTAACAGTTACAATAAACTCAGTTGATCCAACAGGTGAAGTTGGAGCTAAAATTTATCCTTGGGTACACTGGAATCATAAAAAAGTATTTGGAGCAGAAGGTGCAAAAATTCTTTTAGAGCAACAACTAAAAGGTATTCAAATGCTTACGGAGAGAGGAATTTTAGTTAAAGCAAACTCTGTTTTAATTCCCGGAGTTAATGACAAAGAATTACCAAATGTAGCAAAAAAATTAAAAGAATTAAATGTATTCTTACATAATATTATGCCACTTCTTTCAAAAGAAGAGTATGGAACATATTATGGATTAAATGGACAAGCAAGTGCCACTGACCAAGAAGTAATGGCAGCACAAGAAGCATGTGGTATGGATATGAAACTTATGTCTCACTGTAGACAGTGTCGAGCAGATGCGGTTGGTCTTATTGGAGAAGATAGAGGTGAAGAATTTACTCCTGATGTATTCCAAAATATGTCTTGGGAAGCTTTAGAAACCCAATATGATATTAATGCTAGAAAACAAAAGCATGAAGTTATTGAAAACTGGAGAGCGGCATTAGAAGAAGCAAATAATAGAGTTAAAATTGAACAAGGTACTAAAGAACAATTAAGTTCAACTGGTGAAACTAAGCTTGTAGCTGTTACAACGGCAGGAGAAGGTACAGTTAACCAACACTTTGGAAATGCAACTGAATTTTTAATCTATGAAGTTGGTGATCAAGGACTTAAGTTTGTAATGCATAGAAAAGTTGAAAATGCTTACTGTAAAGGGCCTGAAGACTGTGATGGTTCATATCCAATTGAGGAGATTAAAAATACTCTAAAAGATATTGATATTCTTTTAACTGAAAAAATTGGTGGATGTCCACAAGATGAATTAGCTCAAATTAATTTAATTTCTGATGATTCATATGCACTTCAACCAATTGAAAAATCTGTTTTTGAAGCAGCAAAAAAATACTTTTTCCAAGAAAAAGAGTTAGAAGCAGAAAAAGAGTTAGGCTAAAACCTAACTCTTTTCATAAAAAAATCCACTAACAATCTCAAAGGAACATCTTTTGCATATTTATTAGTAATATTCTAATAAAGGTAATAAAATGTTTCTTATAAACGACACTACTTTAAGAGATGGTGAACAAGCCCCATATGTAGCATTTAATACTCAAGAAAAACTAAATATTGCTCAAAAGCTTTATGAAGTTGGTGCTGATGAATTAGAAGTTGGTATTCCTGCAATGGGAAAAAAAGAACAAGACGATTTAAAAGAAATACTAGCATTAAATCTGCCTATTAGAATTATGAGTTGGAATAGAGCTACCCTTAGTGATTTAGAAGCATCACTAAATTGTGGATTAAAAGCTGTTGATTTATCAATACCTGTATCTGATATCTTAATTGATGTTAAATTTAAAGGTGATAGAGAAAGACTTTTAAGACAACTAGAAGAGGTTATAATTCAAGCAAAAAAAGAGAATCTTTTTGTTTGTATAGGAGGAGAAGACTCTTCTAGAGCTGATTTAGGTTTCCTAAAAGAAGTAATGACTCTTGGGAAAAGTATTGGAGCTGATAGATTTAGATACTGTGATACAGTTGGAATTTTAACTCCACAAAAAACTTACAAAAATATCAAAAGTTTAAGTTCATTAAACCTGTTAGATATTGAGATGCATACCCATAATGATTTCGGTATGGCCACAGCAAATGCAATTTCAGGGTTTGAAGCAGGAGCTATAAGTGCAAATACTACAGTAATTGGATTGGGTGAACGCGCGGGAAATGCATCATTTGAACAGGTTTTAATGACTTTAGCTAGACTCTTTGGGAAAAATGTTGATATAAATTCTGATAAATTAAAATCATTAATTAATGCAGTAGGTTTGGCTTCAAATAGAAGAATTGATATGAATCTTCCAATTGTTGGAGAGAATATATTTTCACATGAATCAGGTATTCATGTAAATGGAATGATGAAATCAAACTCATCTTACGAGCCATTTTCACCAGTTGATGTAGGATTAACAAGATACTTTCCTATCGGTAAACATTCAGGAACTTCAACACTTGCATACCATTTAGAATCTTTAGGAATAAAACCAGAAAAAGAAATTTTACAAAAATTATTACCAATGGTAAGAGAAATAGTAACTAATAGAAAAAGAGTATTAGAAAATTATGAATTAAAAGAGTTGTACCTATGTACGTTGGCTATCTAAGAAGTGACTTTGAAGATGATATCACTGGCATATTAGACAGTGATAATCTTTTTGAATTAGAACTTTTAAAAAAAACTTATGAAGTATATCCAGAGTACTGCTTTGGAGCTTATGAAAACAATAAATTAGTAGGTGTTATTAGTGCATATAGTTTCAATAAACATATTTTTATAAATGTAATCAAAATAATAAAAACATATGAAGAAGTATTAACAAGATTACTTAAATTACTTATTCAAAATACAAGTAGTATGAATATATTTATTTTGATTGAAAAAAAACTTGACTCATATGTAAAAGCTTTTAATTTTGAAGAGCACTCATCTTTTATAAGATTTATGCATAGCGGAGAGGCTACGCCTTTTAACTTTTCCAATTCTATTGCAAAGCAAGTGAGTGGAGAAGATTATGATAATGTCTCAAAAAGAATTGATAGACAAGTTTTTATGGATGATAGAGAAAAATATATTAAAAGAGATTGCGTATTTACTAACTCTTTAAAACTATCAACACAAACCGGTTTTTTACACTCATATGTGGTAAATAAAAGACATATAAGAATTTCGCCTTGGCTTATGCAAAGCGAATCTTATCTTGATGCGGAAAAACTATTAAGGGGCGTTTTATATTACAGAGGATTAAAGAAAATTTTTGCATATGCTCCTCAAGATGTGAAAGAGATAACAGAACTTTATGAAAGTTATAAATTCAAACAAGAATCTATTTTTACACTTATGTATTTAGGTGAAAAACCAGATTTGAAATTAGAAAACTTATATGCAATATAAATTTAAAATGCAAAGCTATCTTGTTAAAAGAAATTAAACATGAAAGGTTCCCTTTAAATTGGGGAACCAATTTAGAAGGAGAAAAAATGGCAACATTAACAGATGAACAAAAAGAAAAGAAAAAAGAATTAGCAAAATACAAAAGAAAGGTTGTAGAACTAGCAGGCGTAGTGCATGATATTGTTGAAGATACAATTTGGACTGAATATGATAAGTTACCAGAACTTAGTGAAAAAATTGGATTGGCTATGAAAGAGGTAAATGCCTTTAAAGAAGCACATCCATATCTTAAGTAGAAAATATTATGGAAGACTTAAAAAATAAACGAATTTGTGAATGTGGAGAAAAAACTATCCAAGAGGCAGTCATAATATTTGAGAATACAGATCTTCCATATAAAAAAGCAAAAAAACTTGTAACAGGTTGTAGTAAGACTTGTTGTAGAAAACCATTAATGGCACTATATAATATGGTTGATTTTGGGTTTGTAGATTATGAAGAAATCTCGTTTTTAATAGATGCGATGAAAGATAGGTTAAAGGGTTAATATGAAAAATGATATTGATAATTTTGTAAGATGGGTTAAATCAAACCATTTAGAAGCTACTGTTTCTACAAATATTGACGATATAAATATGATGACTCATTTAGATCTTTCTAAGAAGAAAATTAGAGAATTACCTGAGTCAATTCATATTCTTAAGAACTTATCAGTTTTAAAACTATCAAATAATAGATTATCAAAACTACCAGAATCTATTGGAAATTTGAAAAACCTAAAAAACTTACAATGTGAAAATAATCTATTAGATGAAATACCAAGCTCTATTGGAAACTTAACAAAATTAATGATTTTAAACCTAAATGGAAACAGATTAAAAGAGTTACCTGAAGAACTTTATAATCTTACAAATCTTACAAGATTAACTCTAGCTGCAAATAAAATTAACTCTTTGTCAGAAGGATTAAAAAAGTTAACAAAACTTTTATATCTGTCATTAGATACAAATGAATTAGAAGAGCTCCCTGATGCTTTTGCTTCTATGAAATCTTTATATTACTTAGATATTTCATTTAATCATTTGAACTTCTTACCTGAATCAATATCAGCGATAGAAGAGCTTGAAACACTTCTTTTAGAGGGAAATGAACTTAAGAATTTACCTTCTTTAGAATCACATGATATGTTAATGAAATTGGATTTAAGTGATAACTCTTTGAAATCATTGGATTTTAATATTAGTAAGATAGAAGATTTAAAAATACTAATTTTAGATAATAATCTTTTAAAGAAATTACCTGATGAAATATGTAAATTAAAAAACCTAACAAATCTAAGTGTTAGTTCAAATTCACTTATTTGTTTGCCAGAAAAGATAGGTACTCTTCAAAAACTTGAAGAACTTGATGTGGAAGATAACAATATTAAGAATTTACCAAAATCAATTGAAGAGCTAAAAAATTTAAAAAATCTATATATCATGAATAATTTGGGAATTAAAAAACCAGAAAATTTAGAACTTAAATTTTGTGATATGAATTAGGAGTATAAGATGAATGAATTAGAAATTATGGAAGTAGAAATTTTAAGACTTTTACAAAAGCATGCAAATGATGAACATGCAAAAAATACATTGTCGCCATGGATTGCAAAAACATCACTTAGAATGGGTCATTTGTATTCTGATTTAGGGCTTATTAGCAGAAGAGAAATGGGAAGATTTATGACTAAAAACTTCAGCTCTTTAGCAGATAAGAAACCAGAAACTACAAGATGGAAAAAGTTTTTATATGATTGCATAAAAAAAACAGCGCCAGCTTGTGCAACATGTAAAGATATTAGTAACTGTTTTCAGTGTTCATTAGCATCATAATTTAGCCTAAATATGTTTTAGAAAATAAGATATATTTATAAATCTAATATAAACTAACAATGAGACACTACTAAAAATATATAAAACAACTATAATTTAAATAAAAAAGGCTTCAAGATGGAACCTACAAAAAGAATTTGGATTATAGGGGGAAGTAGTGGCATTGGGTTAGAACTTGTTAAATTATGCTTGCAAAATAATTACCTAGTTATTGTAAGTTCAAGAAATGCTACAAATACTAGTGCGCTATTAAAACTTCTAATAGATTACCCTAAAAAAATAACACTTTTAAATTTTGATGCTACTTGTAAAAATGAGATTAAAGACACAGTATCTAAAGCTTGGGAAATATATGATGGCATAGATATCTGGTTTTACAATGCTGGAGCATATGAAGTCATGGGTATCGATACTTGGGATAGTTCAAAATTTGAACAAATGAATGAAGTAAATTACCTAGGCATAATACGACTAATGACTGAACTTTTACCTTATTTTAAAAATACGGGAAAAGGTCATTGGGTTTGGAACTCTAGTCTTTCTTCTTATTTTGGACTTCCTCAAGGAGGAGGATATTCAGCTCCAAAAGCTGCCCTTGTCAATTTAGCTGAATCAATTCAACCAGAATTAGACTCCATTAATATAAAACTTCAAATTATAAACCATGGTTTTGTAAAAACAAGACTTACTGCTAAAAACAGTTTTGAAATGCCCCAATTAATGGAGCCTAAATTTACTGCTGAAAAAATTTTTGAAGGAATAAAAAACTCAAACTCTTTTGAGATTAGATTTCCTTTTCTTCTATCTTTATTTCTAAGAATATTAAAATTCTTACCATATAAATTTTCTTTAGCTCTAACAAAAAAGACTTTGCCATGAATGCCTTAAATTATGTCTCCTTTTTTGAAAATATAAATAGCTTTACTCCAATAAATGAATATGAAAAAGTACTTGATACAAATGCAAAATTTAAAGACCCTTTTCACGAGGTTGTTGGTATTGAAAAAATATATTTTATATTTCAAGATATGTATTTAAAACTTGATGAACCAAAATTTAAAATCAAAGAAGTTGTAGAACAAAACAATATCGCATATATTAAATGGGATTTTGAATTCTCTTTTAAAAACAATACAAAAGAAGAATCTTTTGAAGGTGTTAGTAGAGTAGAATTTAATGAGAAAGGAAAAGCAATATCACATATTGATTACTGGGATACAGCAGAAAATTTATATGAAAAGATTCCAATTCTCTCCTCTTTTATAAAATTTATTAAAAGAAAAATCAAGAGTTAGTTATGCAAAATTATAAACTAACAAAAGCACAAATAATATATTACAGTCTTATTGCCCTTCCCTTATCAATAGTTGGATTACCCTTATATATCTATCTACCTACATATTATGCAACAGATGTTGGAATAAATGTAACCACAGTTGGATTGATACTCTTTATTGCTAGAATTACAGATGTTTTTACTGATCCTTTTTTTGGATATTTAAGTGATAAAAGTGTTGAATATTTCAATAGTAGAAAACCTATTATGATAATAGGTTCCCTTATTCTAATTGTAAGTTTTTATTCAATAATCAAGCCAAATCCTATTTATGCTGAACTTTGGCTTCTAATTTTTTCTATTACAATTTATATAGGTTGGAGTATGATTAATATCCCTTATCTAACTTGGAGCTCAGAAATAAGTGATAAGTATGAGGATAAAACAATCTTAAATAGTTCAAGAGAACTTTTTACAATTTTAGGAGTATTAGTAGCCTTAATCATTCCGTACTTGTATGAAGTATCTCAAAATTCACAGAAAACCTTAGAAATATTATACCTCTCTTTTTTAATACTTTTTTTTCCTTTTTTTCTATTAACATTAAAAAAAATTAAAATCAAAGAGACTATCACTAGTGATAAATTTAATATCAAAAAGATTCAACTAGTTTATAAAAATTTAGCCGATTTAAAATTTTTACAAATAGGATATTTTCTAAATAATTTAGCAAATGCACTTCCTGCAACACTATTTCTACTTTTTATAGAATTAGTTATTCAAGAAAAAAGTTCAAGTGGAATGATTTTAATTTTATACTTTTTTTCGGGAGTTTTAGCCCTTCCCTTTTGGAATATTTTATCTAATAAAATAGGAAAGAAAAAAACTTGGATATCTTCAATTCTTCTAGCAAGTAGTGTTTTTATTTTTGTACCGTTCCTAGAATCGGGAGATTTACTAGCTTTTATAATTATAAGTCTTGTCTCCGGTCTATCTTTAGGTGCAGACATGGCATTGCCTACTGCAATTCAAAGTGACTTAGTGCAAAAAACAAAATCATTTCAAAACAATATATCCGGTTTACTTTTTGGTATATGGACAATGATTACAAAACTATCACTTGCCTTTGCTGTTGCATTAAGCTTTATGGTACTTGGGGCTTTTGGATTTGATGCTTCTAATCCCTCTTCTGAATCATTAGTTGTATTATCCCTACTTTATGGCTTATTACCAGTTTGTTTAAAAATCCTAGCTCTATTTTTTATAAATAAATATGCAGATCTAAAAGCATAATTATTCAACAATAACTTCATCAACATACATTTTTCTCCTACAAAAATTCTTTATATAAATATAAAATGACATTACAAGGAGTTTGAGATGAAATTATTTTTTACAGCTTTATTTATTATTACCATGGTTATTGCTCAGACTCCTGATACTTATGTAAAAGCACCAAAACCTGTTTCATATGTTGATGCAGAGAAGTTTAGTGGTTTGTGGTATGAAATCGCAAGAACATATAACAGTTTTGAAAAGAATTGTGTAGGTGCAACAGTAGAATATAAACTTACAAAACCTCTTACTTATGAAATAAAGAACAGATGTTTTGATACTTCTTTTGGAGGGAAAACCATTGAATACAATGGAACTGCAAAACCTTCAAATGGAAATGTCATGTCACAAATTGACATGACCTATTTTTGGATATTTACAAAAGAATACAGAGTTATCTATTTAGAAGAAGATTATTCTAGTGCAGTACTAGTTGACAAAGATATGGAGTATGTATGGATTATGAATAGAGAACCTTTTATGAAAAAAAAGAAGCTTGATACTATTGTTGCTTCTTTAGAAAATCATATGGATACATCAAAACTAATTTATACTCCACAAGAGGAGCAAGGACAAAAAAATGAAAAATGAAAAGAAATTAAAGATTGCTGTTCTTGGAGCAGGGATTAGTGGATTAGGTTCTGCATACTTATTAAGTAAAAAGCATGAGGTAGATTTATATGAAAAAGATAATCGTTTAGGTGGACATGCTAGAACAACAAAAGTTACAGAAGATAATAAAACATTTGGAGTAGATACTGGTTTTCTAGTTTTTAATCATGAGACCTATCCTTTATTAACAAAACTATTTAATGAACTAAATGTAAAAATAGAAAATAGTGATATGAGTTTTGCATTTTGGGATAAAAAAAGTGATATTGCTTATAATGGAGAATCTCTAAAAGGAATGTTTTTCCAAAAGAAAAATATATTTTCATATTCTCACAACAGAATGATTTTAGATATTTTAAAGTTTAATAAAAAGGCAAACAAAGATTTAGAAACAAATAATACATGTTTAGATTTATCTTTAGGAGATTACCTAAATGATTTTTCACAATACTTTATAGATAGATATATTATTCCAATGGGTTCATCTATTTGGTCAACACCTACAGATAAAATGAGTGAATTCCCAGCAAGAACATTCTTGCAATTTTTCAAAAACCATGGACTATTAGGTGTTGATACTCAACATCAATGGCTAACAGTTAGTGGTGGTTCTATTAATTATGTTGAAAAAATTTCTCAACATATCTCGGGAAAAATTATATTAAACAGCGATGTTATAAGTGTAAAAAGAGAAGAGAATAAAATCATTCTTGTTCACCAAGATAATACTCATTCAGTTTATGACAAAGTTGTATTTGCAATGCATGCACCTGATGCACTTAAATTAATTGATGAACCAAGTTTAGATGAACTTAGAATTTTGTCAGCCTTTGAATATAAAGAAAACAATGCTGTACTACACAATGATACAAAAGCTTTATACCCAAATAAAGAGGTTTATGCAGCATGGAATTATAAAACAGATGGTCAAGAAAAAAATGTGACATTGTCATACTGGATTAATAGATTGCAAAATTTAAACTCAAAAAAAGAGTATTTTGTTTCATTAAATGAAACAGAAGAATTAGAACAAGTAATAGAAAAAATTTCTTATGAACATCCCCAATTTGATTTAAAAACAATAAATACCCAAAGTAAAAGAAATATAATAAATGGTAAAAACAACACCTATTTTGCAGGGGCATATTGGAGATATGGTTTCCATGAAGATGGTTTATACAGTGCTAATACAATAGCTTATGAATTTGGATGTGAATTATGAGCCATAAATTTTTAGAAGGGACAATTTATCACAAAAGAGTTAGTCCTAAGAAACATGAATTTAAATATAAGTTTTTTATGCTTGACATCGATATGTCATCTTTTGAAAGATTAGACAATAGCTATTTCTCACAAAATAGTTTTAATCTATTTTAATTTAATTCAAAAGATCATTTTGGAAATAGTGAAGATTTTAAAGAAAATATAAAAACCCTATTAAAGAAATACTCTATTGAAGCAACAAGTAAAATGAGATTTGTAACTTTACCTAGGATATTAGGATATGTTTTTAATCCTATTAGTGTATTAATACTATTTGATAAAAATAGACCAACACATATGATTGCAGAAGTTCATAATTACAATGGAGGAAGAGTTATATACCCTATAACTTTGGAATCAAATGATAAAAAACATTATAAAGGAAAAACGACTAAAGATATGTATGTTTCTCCTTTTTTTAATAGAGTTGGAAGATACGAATTTGATTTAACATACACAGATAATCAATTTTCAATAGGTATAAATCTCTTTGAAAATGATACCAAAATGTTGACTTCAACTTTTGTAGGGAAAAGTCTTGTTTTTAATGAACATAACCTTCTCTCACTCTTTTTTAGACATACCCTACTTACATTTTGGGTAGTAACAAGGACAATTTGGCAAAGTTTAAAACTAAAATCAAAAGGCTTAAAATGGAATAAGCCAATAGCTCAAGATCAAATAAGGAGGGCATAAAAATGGAAGCTCTATGGAATAAATTAGGAAATCAATATTTATCAAAAATAATAGAAGGTGATTTAGAAGTAGTGTTTTGTAATGGAACAGTTAAAAAATATGGAAATGGGCAAGAGCCAAAAGCTAAACTTGTATTAAATAATGCAGATTTATTTAGAAGATTAACTCTATTTGGAGATATAGGATTTGCAGAAAGTTATATGGATAAGGATTTTGAGTGTGAGGATTTAACTTCACTAATCAAAATTGCAATAATAAACTCTAACTCATTGCAAACAAAAAGTGAAGATGAAAAAAGTTTTAGTCTATATAATCTCTTTCCAATATTTAATAAAATAAAACATACATTGAGAAAAAATTCAAAAACAAGATCACAAAAAAATATATCAGAACATTATGATTTATCTAATCAATTTTTTAAACTTTTTTTAGATGATACCATGATGTACTCATCTGCTGTTTTTGAAGAAGCTAATGAATCTTTATATGAAGCCCAAAAAAGAAAAATAGACCTTTTAGCAAAAAAACTTAATCTTCAAAAAGGTTCAAAAGTTTTAGAAATAGGTTCAGGATGGGGTGCTATGGCTATGCACTTAGTAAAAGAGTATGGTTGTGAAGTTACAACTTTGACCTTATCAAAAGAACAGAAGAAACTATGTGAAGATAGATTTAAAGAGCATAATATAGAAGAATCAGTAAATATTATGTTAAAAGATTACCGAGATATGGAAGGTGAATTTGACGCAGTAATTGCAGTGGAAATGTTTGAAGCAGTTGGACGTGAATATTTTGATGTCTTCTTTAAAAAATGTGAATCCTTATTAAATCCAAGTGGAATACTTGTGATGCAAATTATCACAATGCCAGATCAAAGGTACGATTCATATTGTAAGGGAACTGATTTTATTCAAAAGTATATCTTCCCAGGAGGTCATCTTCCAAGTGTAGGAAAAATACTTGAAGTTACTACTAAGAATACAAAATTAAATCTTCTTCATATGGAAGAGTATACAGAACACTATGCAAAAACACTAAATATTTGGCATGACAATTTTAATAAAAAATTAGAACATGTAAAAGAGTTAGGATTTGATGAATACTTTATTAGAATGTGGAAAATGTATCTATGTTATTGTGAAGCTGCTTTTTTAACTAGAAATATAAATCTAGTACAAATTGCATTTACAAGATATCAAAATATGAATTTAAATAAAGGACTAGTAGCATGAAACTAAATATCTTTTTTTTAACAATTATATTTTTAATTTTTACAGGATGTTCAAAAATGCAAATAGAAGATTTTACAAATAAAAAGCCTGAATTTATTCCACAAGAGTATTTTAATGGGAAAATGACTGCCTATGGATTAGTTAAAGATAGAAGTGGAAAAATTATCAGAACTTTCAAAGGTGAATTAGTAGGCTCATGGGATGAAAATGGTATTGGAACCTTGGATGAGAAATTTGTTTATGATGATGGTGAAAAATTAACTAGAGTATGGAAATTAAAACCAACAGGCAAAAAAACATTTGATGCCACAGCAGGGGATATTATCGGAACTGCAAAAATGATTGCAAATGGAAATACAGTAATGATTGATTATGTAATGGAAGTTCCATATAATAATTCTACAATAAATATCAGTGTTAAAGATTGGCTTCATTTACAAGAAGATGGCGTAATAATAAATCATTCAAAAATGAAGAAATTTGGTTTCGTTGTAGGTGAATTAGTTATTACTATAATAAAAGATGAAAAAAAGTAATTTATTTTTTTAATATAAATATTGAAAATTTTTGTTATTTTAAATAACTATAATTAAATAAAAAGGTTTTAAATGAAAGGCTTAATTCTAATAGCTCATTGTAGTAAAAGAAGTTTGTCAAATAATGAATTTCTAGATTTAGTAAGTGAAGTAGAAAATAAAGATAAAAAATTTGCAAAAATTGAAGCTGCATTTTTGGAGTTTGCAACACCAAATATTAATACAGTAGTTAAAACTTTTATAGAAAATGGTATTCGCGAAATATACTTCTATCCATATTTTTTAAATTCAGGGAAACATGTAAGTGTTGATTTACCAAATATAATTAACAAACTAAAAGAGGATTATCCATTAATGGAATTTAGATTATTAAGCCATTTTGGAAAATCAAATAAAATAAGTAATATTATCATTGAAGATATATCTTCATACTTAAAAGATGGAGAAAGTTAAGATGAAAAAATATTTATTATTACTGATGAGTCTATTTTTTTTAATTGGATGTAGCTCAAAAAATCCTGAATTAAATACAGTACAAAAAATTGATATAAATAAGTATCTAGGAACTTGGTATGAGATAGCTAGATATGAACACTCTTTTGAAAAAGATTGTAAAAATGTTTCTGCAAACTATTCACTAAAAAAGGATAATGAAATAAAAGTTATCAACCAATGTACCAATATGAAAACTAATAAAACAAAAAAAGCTATAGGATCAGCATATAGTATTGATGAAACAAATTCAAAACTAAAAGTCTCTTTCTTCTGGCCTTTTTATGGAGATTATTGGATTTTAGATATTGATGAGAATTACACTTATGCACTTATTGGTGAACCTTCGAGAAAATATTTCTGGATTTTATCAAGAGAAAAACAATTAGATAAAAATCTAAAAAAAGAGATATTAAATAAACTACCCAACTATGGATATGATGAAAAATCACTAATCTGGACTATTCAAGAATAAAAAGCCAATAAAATTATTGGCTTTTTAAATTACTATATATATTTTCAATAGTTTTAACAAAAGAAGGATGATGATTCGGAGCTTTTGATACTCTATATTCTTGATATCCTAACTCATCAGCAATCTCTTTATACTCTATATCTAACTCAAATTCTGTTTCTGAATTATCAACTGTAAATGAGATTGGATAAATAATCACTTTATCATGTTCTATCTCTTTTAACTTATCATCTAAATATGGTCTTAACCACTCCATTGGACCAAGCCTTGATTGATAAGCCACATGGATATTTCTAAAACATATATTTTGTTCTGCTAACTCTTTTTTCGCACACTCAACATTTGCTAAAATATGATTTTGATATAAATCACCTTTGTCAATAATTTTTTGAGTTAGACCATGAGCTGAGAAAATGAGTTCAAAATCCGACGGATTTTCACCATTTAAAGACTCTTTTATTCTCTCAACTATTGCTTTATTGTAATTTATATCATCATAATATGAATCTATTGTCTTAATAGGTGCTTTTATCCCAAATTTCTTTGCATACTTTTCAAAGTCTTCAATTGAGGATTTTGTAGTTGTAGATGAATAGTGTGGATACATAGGCAATGCATAAATCTCATCATAATTTCTAAGCTTAGACATAATATCTTTAGCAAAAGGAGGAGTATATCTCATTTCATAAAAAACATCCGCATCGACAATTTTGTTTAATCTTCTAACTAATCTTTTAGTATGTCCTACAATAGGGGACATTCCTCCAAGTTTTCTGTAGTTTTCTTTTGCCTCTTTTTTTCTTAAAGTAGTTATTAAAAGTCCTATCATAGACCTTATTGGTTGAGGAGCGCCAATTATATATTTATCATTAAACATATTTTTCAAAAAAACTTCAACTTCGTCTAAATTATTTGGACCACCCATATTCATTAATACAATTGCTCTTTTCAAGATATTCCTTTTTTAGAGTATTTTATTAATATTTAGGGTTTGTTTGTATGGAAATTTTGTCCTTTTATATATTTCGTTCCTCTAAAAGGCCTTTTGTAATCTTATGTCTATAATCAAACATCTTTTGTAATTCTTTTTTTATAAAAAAATCAAATAATCCACCAAACTTTCCAAAAGGAAGTTCATATTTTACAATATCTTTAAGTTCGCACATACTTCCTCTTTTTGAAAAGACATGAGAATGTTCCCAGTACTTAAATGGTGATTTTATAGCAACGTCTACCAATAAATTTGGCTTTTGTAACTTTTCTATTTTAACTTCCCAAGTAGTTGGAATAAAATTCTTTACTGTTTTGATTTTTATTATTCCTCCTTCATGGGGAATAAAATCTTTATTTAACAACTCAACTTTAGTATCTAAAGGAGTAATTGCTTTGAGGTTCTTCATATCTAAATGAAAAGAAAAAAGTTTTTCTATATCACAATTGATAAAAGAAGTTTTCTCAAAAGTTTTCATTATAACTCCTATTTTACTAAATTAGATATGGTATTTTCAATAGTTTCAAATTTAAAAGTGAAACCACAATCCAATAATCTTTTTGGTTTAACACACTGTCCATCAGTTAAAACTTTAGCACCTTCACTAAATATTAAATTTAATACAAACTCAGGTACAGGCAAAATAGTTGGTCTACTCAAGACATTTCCTAAAGCTTTTGTAAGTCCGTAGTTTGTAGTAGGCACAGGTGCTGTTAAATTGTAAGCTCCGGCACAAGTTGGGTTTTCATATACAAACTCATATGCACTAGTTAAATCATCAATATGAATAAAAGAGAAAGCTTGGCTAACATCGCCAATTGTTCCACCTACTCCAAATTTAAAAGGTGTAATCATTTTTTCTAAAGCTCCACCTTTACCTAGAACTATTCCAAATCTAAAAATAACAGTTCTTACATCAAACTCTTTTGCTTTTAAAGCTTCATTTTCCCAATCTTTACAAAGTTTTGATAAAAAATCATCTGAATAATCATAATACTCTTCATCATAACAAGTAAGATTTTTATATATGCCAACTGCTGATGTGGAAATAAAAAGCTCTGGTTTACTTTTAGCCTTCGAGATTGCAGATATTAGGGCTTTAGTCGTATCTATTCTACTATCTCTTAAAAGTTTTTTATATTTATCTGTCCATCTATTTATGATATTTGCACCAGCAAGATTTATAAGTAAATCTGTTTGCTCAATAATTGATGTTAGTTTTTGAATATCTTTTAAATCTTCTCTTTTTATTCCAATTACTTTGAATCCTTTTGATTCAAATGTTCTTATTAAATTTGTTCCAACAAATCCACTTGAACCTGTTATTGATACAGTTTTCATGGAATACTCCTTTATAATTACTATATTTATGTACTATTATAATGCAAGTATATATTATTTGTATGGGTTTTATGTTAATTAAAAGTTTTAACTAGATTTATAAAGTTCTTTCTTCTATATATTCTCTAAACTCTTTTGCTCCATCTTTAGAACTAGTTACTATATCATCGATATCTTTGAATGATATTTCTAATTTTGATTGTTCCACACTTTGCATAGATTTGATTTTATCTACATTTACAATATATGACCGATGTATTCTAAAAAAGTTCTTACCTTTTAGAAGTTCTTGCATATCTTGCATTTTTTTTCTTACATAGGCATCTGTCTCTTTAATTTTGATAATTACCTCATCAAGATCTGCTTTTACATAATAAATATCATTAATATCTATCATATATATTTTACTTCCTCTTTTTGCAACTATTTTTTTTGAACTCTCTTTTCCTGTAGTATCTGAATTTTTAATATATTTTTCTATTTTTTGTAAAGCTTTTTGTATAGATTCATTTGAAATAGGTTTTAAAATATAGTCTACTCCTCCACTTTTAAAAGCTTCTAAGGCATACTCTTCAAAAGCAGTTTGGAAGATAATAAATATGTTAGGATTTATTTCTAAAAAAGTATTTGCTACTTATAAACCAGTCATTGTAGGCATTGAAATATCTAAAAAAACTACATCGAATTTACTTTTTGAAAACTCTTTAATAGCATCTATTGGATTATTACACTCAGTAATATCTGAGATTCCCTCTTCTGTTAATATTCTTTTTAAACGTGATAAAGCAAGCTTCTCATCATCAACTATAAGTACTTTCATTTTAATCCTTTAAATTTATAACAAAAATCATTTTATCTTCTTCAATTTTATAATCTAATTTTCCAATCTTTAAAAGTCTTAATCTATTGGCTAAATTACTAAGTCCCGTACCAAAGACAAAATCCTTAGTAATCAAACCATCATTTGAAACCTCTATTTTATTATTTCTAACTCTTATATCTATATTTAATTCTTTTTGAAGATAGCCATGTTTTATGGCATTTTCAACTAATAATTGTATAGAAAATTTTGGAACCATAATCTCATAATCAGCACTTGTTATATGAAGTTTTATTTTTATATTATCTTCAAACCTTATATTTTCAATTGTTAAATATGTTTGAACCATTTTAATTTCATTTTCTAATGAAATCAAAGTATCTTTTGTAATTGCATTTCGTAAAAAAGCAGATAAATCAAGTGTTGCCTTTTCTGCTTTTTTTTGATCTAAATAGATAAGTTCAGATATTGAGTTTAGAGCATTAAACAAAAAGTGTGGATTTAACTCATTTTCCAAAGCTTTTATTTTTGTCTCCAAGACTTCATTTTTGATTGATTCATTTCTATATTTCATTGATACAAATTGATGAAGAATTAATCCAATTAAAAAGGTAAGAAAACCAAGAACTATACAAATATAAAGCCAAAATGGTCTTATAAAATCTATAATGATAAAATTAGTAAAAGAAAAAAGAATAAAACTAAATAAAAACCCTAAAAAACCTGATAAGAAAGAGAATATAAAACTAATAATATACCAAAAACGTTCATTTACTTTTGGCAAGATAAAATCATTAGATATTGTAATTAAAATAAAAGCACTAAATGAGATAAAAACAGCACTTATTGTGCCAAAAACAATAGTAGATATTTCTTTTAAATTAATATTTATAAAATATATAAAAAGTGATAAAAAAAAGCCAAATAATGCCCCTATTATAATAATATATAACCAATCTTTTATTGAAATTTTAAGCTTCACGCTAGTCATTTAATTCCTTATTTAAAACTTGAACACCAATTGCAATTCCAGGCCAACCTTGACCTGCAAAAACAGTATCCCCTATATTGTATAAACCTTTAAAAGGTGTTGTAGAAGAGGGAGTTTGTAAAATATTTTTTAAACTTATTGCTCTTCCTCCACAATTATAGCGATTTATATATCTTTTAAAGGTTTTAGAAGTTGCCGAAAACTTCTTAATTATATCCTCTTTTTTTATTGTTTCAAAATTATCTAAAAAATGATTTATTATAAAATCTTCAGTGATTTTTTTCTGTTTCTCATACTCATCTCTTGAAAGATTCTTCCAAAAAGAGGCTTTTGTATGAGTTGAGATTGTAATACTGTATCCATTTTTTGATAACTTAAGATCATCTTTAGAGCTAATGGATATAAAAAAAGAGTTTGAGATAGAGTTTGGAATCTCTTTTTCTAATATGATTTGATAATGGTGTAGAAAATCTTCTTTTGAATCAAGAGTGAGATAAGTTACGAAAGCACTTTGATCAGAAAAAGAAAAACTGTCATAATATTTTTTAATTTTTTCATCATCAAATAAAGAAGATGTATTATATAAAGAACTATTTAGTATAACTTGTTTTGAAAGATACTCATTTTTATTTTATAAAACTCTATAGCTATCTTGCTCTTTTATAACTTTTATAATCTCTTCTTTATTATGCACATCTATATCTTTTAATATACCATCAAACAGAGTTCCCATTCCACCGTTTACATAAAAAACACCGTGAAAAGGGTATGATAGCCCTAAGGCTAAAGACAATAAAGATATATCTTTTGTAGTGGTCTGTAAAGTTATTAAAAGTTGAGCATCAATAAAAGCCTTATACTCTTTTGATATATTAGGTAATACTTCTTCAATATATTTATCTGCACTTTTTAATAAATCAAATCCAAAAACAGAAAAAAGCTCAAAAATAGAGTTTGTAGTTTTTAAATAAGAGTTCAAACTATATTTTGCAAAATGAAGTTTTTTTAAGTTCCAAAACTTTTCATCAATACTTTTAATAGTTTTCCAAAATAGTTTATTGTTTTTATGGGGATAGATTTCATTCAGATTATCCAAGTAAATATCAAAATTTTTTACCCTATCTACTATCTTATTGTTTTGCATTATTCGTATAGCTATTTCGCTTTTTTTAATATCTGGTATAAAATTTACTTTATCAAAAATATTTTTGATTGGGTGATTATTTTCATATCCCACAAAAGTTGTAGCTCCTGCATTATATAAATCCCCAAATTTCTTAAAAGTACTTGCACAGCCCCCAAGGTTTTTATCTCTTTCAAAAAGAATTAAATCTTTATCTCTATTTAGTGCAGAAATTAAAGAACCTCCAATTCCTGAGCCAACTACTGCTATATCATAAGTTTTCATTTCTGGCTCTTTTAAACTTTTCAATAGCTTGTTTTCTTGACAAAGAAATATCTACTATGCTTTTTGGATACTCTACAAATAAATTTGATGAAACACCATTTTCTGTATGAAATAGTTTTGAATCTATATGTTTCAACTCAGGGAAAACAGTTTTAATAAATATCCCCTCTTTATCAAACTTTTTGGACTGGATATATGGATTAAAAACTCTAAAATATGGACTAGCATCTGCACCAGTACTGGCACTCCATTGCCAAGAACCAATATTTGAACTAGCTTCATAATCCAATAATTTCAAGGCAAAATACTTTTCACCTTTCTTCCAATCTATAAATAAATTTTTTGTCAAAAATGATGCAACTACCATTCTTAGACGGTTATGCATCATTCCTGTTTCATTTAAATTTTTCATTGCTGCATCTATTATAGGAATACCTGTTTTTCCATCACACCATTTTTGAAAATCTTCTTCATTATCGTTCCATTCAATTTCTATATTGTTAAAATTTTCTATTTCAGATTTAGGGAAATGAAATAAGATATAATTATAAAATTCTCTCCAAAAAAGCTCTCTTATAAAAAACTCACAATCTATATTATCAAAAGATTTTAAATAATTAAAAACCTCTTTAGCAGATATTAATCCAAATCGTAAATGCACTGATAGTTTGGAACTTGCATCTTTA
This sequence comes from Arcobacter sp., assembly GCA_002869565.1. Lineage (GTDB taxonomy): Bacteria > Campylobacterota > Campylobacteria > Campylobacterales > Arcobacteraceae > Halarcobacter. The sequence goes on along the minus strand of PKUJ01000002.1, from coordinate 53,331 downwards.
TAAAAGAAATCCCTATCTTCTTTATAGTTTTCTATTTTTTCTATAAATTCATCTAAAAGTATGATTCCATCTTTTTGTAAAAAACTCTCTTGTCTTTGTTCTTCAAAACCAAGCTCTTTTAAACTAGGAATAAAATCATAATCAAAATCTACTTTCTCTAAGTTTTCATTTCTTTTAAAAGTTTCGATACTCTTAGACTTGCTGATTATATTTAAAGATTTATAAAAAGGAGTAAATACTTTATATGGAGTATTATCACTCTTTAAATGTTCAAGGGGATTTAAAATAAAAGAATCAATAAATCTTTTCATTGGTAATATTTTTTCTATCTCTTTATCTCTTTTTTTTGCATAATTATCAAAATCAATGGAACATAAAACCTCATCAAATCCTCTTTCTTTTAAGTTTTTAAAAACATTAATTGGTTCGTCATAAAATATTGCTAAATCTAAACCTATACTCTTTAGTCTATTTTTTAAATCTAAAACAGATTTATAAATAAAAGTTACTCTTTTATCATCTTTGGGAAGAGCTTTTAATATATTTTTATCAAATATAAAAATAGGCAGCACTTTATGCTTTGCATTTGATAATATTGCACTATCTGTGATTCTTAAATCTCTTCTAAACCAAAGTATTTGACTCATTTATAAGCCTTTACCGTTGAACGTAAAGCTAATTCCTTTGGATAAGGATTTAAAAACTTTTGTACTTTTAGATACTGAATATCAAATCTTTTTGTGTATAAATTTAAAAGTTTTATTACAACTATCAAAGGGATTATTTCATCTTTAAACTCATCAATTGATTCTAAGATTTCTGCTTTTTCTTCTTTTGTAATGAGTTTTTTAAAATATCCAAAAATATGAAGAAGAATATTATAAGTATTTGAAATACTCCCTTTTAAACTAATAGCTTCTAAGAAAGCAACTTTATACTCTTCTAACACAAATTCCAACTCTCTCTTTTGATGATTTGCTACAATATTACCTAGATGTTTATATGCTTCATGAGACTTTGCATAGATAAGATATTTGTATGACGTATGAAACTCAACTAAATCTTTAGATGATGGATTTGTTTTCAAAAACTCAAAAATATGTTTATATGAAAATATTTGCATAAGAAAATTTTCCCTAAGCCAAGCATCATTTAATCTGCCTTCTTCTTCTAAAGGAAGAAGAGGATATTTCTCTTTTATTTCTTTTGCAAAAAGCCCAATGCCTTTTTTTTCGCTAGGTGCATTTTGATTTTGATAAACTTTTACTCTCTCTAGTCCACAAGTTGGCGATTTAGATTTTAAAATAAAACCACATAATTCATCCTCTTGTATTTGATTTGCACATTTTTTTGAAATATCAGAAAGCTCTTTTGTGACATCTTTATTTGTATTAGATGTCATTACTTTTATATCTTCACCCTCTTGCACTAATCTAATAGCTTCCCTTGGAGTAGAAAATATAATTTTCTCAGGACAATAAGGAACAAATTCAAAATAGTTTTTCAAAGTACTTACAATAAATTGATCTTTTGAATGGGCACCATCATAACGACACATATTTCCTAAAAGACAAGAAGAGACACCTATTTTCATAACATATCCTTTGATTATAATAGTGTTATTATAATAGACCTATGTTTTTTTGGTATGGGTTTCATGTTAGTTTATATGATAAATCTATCTTTTCTTAAAATCAATAATAAAAATATTCTCTTGGTTTTTATGCGCATAAGAAAGTATAAACTCATGTTTTGTAACAATCTTATTCACAATACTTAATCCCAATCCAAAACCATCTCTTTGAGCTAATTCTTGAGTGAAAGGTTGTAAATAATATGTTAAATCTTTATTCAATTTTTCTCCACTACTAGATATAAAAATAGATTCATTTTTTGTTGAAATTTTAATAGGTAGTCTAGTAGTATATTTTAAAGCATTGTCGATTAAATTTTTAACTGCAATTATCAAATAATGTAAATCGCCATTAAGTTTAAAATTATCAGCTATATCTATATCTATTGTAGATTCATCTTCAATGTGAAGCCTTTGCAAAGACTCAACTATTAATGTTTCAATATCAAAAACAGTAAAATCAAGTTCATTTGAATTTAATTTTTCTAATTCAATTAAATCATTTGTCAAAAGTTCTAAATCAAGAAATATTTTCCTCAACAACTCTTTTTGTGAGAAATCATCAATTTTTTCTATCGCAAACTTTCCTTTTGCAATAGGAGTTCTTAATTCATGCCCAATATCTCTTAAAAGCTCTTCTCTTGTTTTTATGAGCTTTTCTAACCTTGAAGCCATCTTATTAAAAGAGTTAGATAATATTCCAATCTCATCATTAGAATCTATATCTATACGACTTTTTAAATTTCCATTTGAAAAATCTGTAATCTTATTTGCAATTGTTTTAAGAGGAGAAAGCAATTTTAAAATATACAAAAAAATCAACACAAGTACAATTATATCTATAAATATAAGCACATTTAAAATCAACTTGTCATTAATATTTTCTTGTTCTTTTGTAACTAAAACTATATATTCATCTAAATATTGTACTTCTAATATATATTCGTTATCAAGAGATTCTTTGCTTATTGATATAAATCCAAAAGTGTGCTTTTTTTTATATAAAAGTATATAATCTTCATCTTTTTTAATTTTATACAAGTTTAAATTATATTTACTAGTTATGCCAAAAAGAACTTCTTTATTGTCTATATTATTTAATATTTCATTACCAACTTTAATATACTTGTCTTTCATCAAATTTTCAATTCTTTTGGAATTAATATTATCTATCCATAGACCTATAACAGTCATAAGTGAGAAACTTATTATAAAAAGAATTGTAATTTTTTTGAAAATCGACATCTATTTCATCCTAAAAATTTATATCCAATACCCCAAACAGATTTAATGTATTTAGGTTCTTTTGAATCATCGCCAATTTTATATCTAATATTAGAGATATGCATATCAATTGTTCTATTTTTTGTTCCATCTTCTAATGAAGTGGCATTTATAATTTGTTCTCTTGAAGATATTTTATTTATATTGTCTATTAAAAATAGAAAAATTTCTAATTCAATTTTTGTAAAATCAATTGAATATCCATCTATTAATATATTTCTATTTTCTCTATCTATTTTAAAATCACTTATAGTTTGTATATGATTCTTAATTTTCTTTAATATATGTTCAATTCTTAATACTAGTTCTCTTGGTTCGTATGGTTTTGAAAGATAATCATCTGCTCCTAATTCAAAACCATGAATTTTATTACCAATATCTCCCCTTGCAGATGAAATAATGATTGGAATATCTTGTATTTTTTTTATTCTTTTAAACACATCAAATCCATCAATTTCAGGGAGCATTAAATCCAAAATAATAATATCAAATTGCTTGTTTTGCTCCAACTCAGTAAGAGCTTCTCTAGGATTTGAGAAAGCTATACAATCGAAATTATAATCTTGAAGATACTCCTTGATAAAAGTTTGCATCTGAATATCATCTTCTATTAATAATACTTTTCTAATCAACTTCCCAATCCTCTAAATAATGTGAAAACAATTTTCTTTGTTTTTTGTTTAAAATTGAATGAATCTTTTTTAGATTATCCACTTCCAATTGAATCCCTCTATTTTTTATATTTTTTAAAATATTAATATATTTTTCAGTATCAAAAACTTCTTCTCTCATTATTAAAACAAGTTCTTCTTCTTCATTTTTTTTATATTTATAATATTTTTTATAGTCAGATTTATAATCAATCAAAATAGTTCGTAATTCATTATATTGATTTTTATCTAAATCTAAAAAATCCAAATTTTTATAAAAATGATTTTTTTTATGATTATGGGATTTTTTTTCATCATCATCAGCAAAAGATAGTGAATAGATAAATAAACTACTTAAAACTATCAATACTTTTAATATTTTCATCTTCTATAAGTCCTTTCTCAATATCTAAATGACACGCTTTACAATTAGCTTTACTTTTTATCTGTTCATGTGAAAATAGTGTTTTAGGAATATCTTTATGGGTATGTTTCCAAAATACTGTATCACTAATTGCTATTATATCTTTATTTTTTATTGAATCTAATATCTTAAAACTAACTTCTTTTGTAGACTCTTCTGCCGAATTTTTAAGAAGAAAATTCAAAATACTAATATTATCTTCTTTTTCTAAAGAAGCATCATCTCCAAAATGATTTTCTAAATCCGACATAATCAACCGCCAAGATTTTTTTGGCAATAAATTAGGAGTATACAAAGTATGACATGATCCACATTCAGTAACAAAAAGTTCATTTTGAACTTTATAGTCTATGGGAGTATAAACCGATGCAACTAAAAGATTTTTAGGTTGATTGATATTAAATATAACAAAGCCTACAAATAAAAGTACAAAGAAAATAAATATAGTTTTCTGAAACATATTTAATGAAATACTATTATCTTCACTTGTAACTTTATATCCTGTTACAATTGAATTTAAAGTTTCATCTTTTTTATGAAACAATCTATCAAAAACAACTCCACCAAGATGAGCTGCAATAAGGGCAATTAAAAGATTAGATAAAATTTCATGAATCTCTTTGAATAAATCCATTTCTTTAAACATGCTAGAATTTAAATAAGAAAAGAGACCCTTTCCTTCTTGTATTCCAAAAGTTAAAACCCCTGATAAAATTATAAGAAAGGTGACAACTAGCATCGCCACCATTACATATGAAGCCATAGGATTATGTCCAACATAGTTTTGTTTCTTTTCAAAAATAGTTAACATAAAATCTTTTGCTTTCTTTATTGACAAAGGAAAATCTTTAAATCTTGAATGTTTAGGTCCAAAAAATCCCCAAATAATTCTAAAAGATAAAAGAATAAATACAAAATATCCTATAACTGCATGATAATTTAAAAATCTATCCTCATCACCAGTTAAAAATGCCAATAAAATAAATAATGCAAAAAGTATATGAAATACCCGCGTGGGTATTGACCAAATATATGACTTCATCATTTTATATTCCTTTAGTCATCCCATCTTCCGTAATTTGGGATTAAAATATTTCTTTCTCTATACAATCCTTCTTTTGCATCTGTATGACATGCAAGACAATTACTTATAGATTTTACTTCTTTTTGAGAAATTAATCTTTTAGAGATTTTTCTATGTTCTCTTTTGAATTTTGGAACCTCACTAATAGCTAATGGTGTTGATGATCTACTTATAGAATTTGCAAACTCTGCCATCTCACCATATGCAAATTTTGAATCACTTGAATTGTCAACTAGATATTTTCTTATCTTATCTTCATCAACTTTTTCCAAAGTTGCATCTACACCAAAATGATTTTCTAAGGTATCCATCATTTTATTCCAAGAACGTTTAGGTAAAAATTGTGCTTGAAAAGCCATATGACATGAAGCACACTCATTTACATAAGTCTGATTTGTCTCTACGTTAATATTTCTTTTGTAATTTTTATAGTCACTTGCTGATAATATTGAAAAACTACTTGCAAGTAAAATTACTGCTAATAAAATTGTTTTTTTCATTTTTTAATCCTTACTCAATATATATGTTACAACATCACCTTTTTCAAGTGCTGTACCTTCTCTTTTATAAACATCATTAAAATTTCTTCTCAACCATTTTTTAATATCTTTTAGTTTAGAAAATCTTTTAGGATTTGCAACTGGAGAAAGTGGCTTAATTACTTTTCCCGTAAAAAAGTTTTCACCATTTTGGCTAAAGTTATTTGTGTGACAAGATACACATGAAATTTCTTTGCCTTTTTTTCCAATATGCTTTGAAGTAAATATTTTTTCACCTCTTTGAATATCAAATCCTTTAAAACTTGGATTCTCTTTCTTCACTTCACTTTCTAATGAATTTAAATATTCACTAACTACTGAAGCATAGTTAAAAGTTACAGCTAAAAATACTAATATTATCGTTTTCATTTCTTCTCCTTTTTTCTTATAAGAGAAGTATAAAGGAAATTGTTAAATTATAAAGGTAAGTTTTATTGACAATTTCTTGACAAATTTTGTGATTTTTTTATTCAATTAATAAAAATGTATAGATACTTATATAAAATTTCATTTGTGACAAATCCCTAAAAATCGGCTCAATAGCTACTTATAAATTATTTTAAGATTTTTTTTAGCTTTTTTCTTTTTTTATAGTTTATAATTATATTTAGAGATTGAGTATTTGTGAAAACCCATCAAAGCATTTGGCCGTGTATTTTTTTAGAGTTTTCAGAAATCATGGTGTACTCTTATTATTAGAGTACTTTTATACTAACACTTAAATTTAGTTTTTTATATAGGAGTATGTTAAGTGGATTCGATTATATATGAATTAAGAGCTAACGATGTCAAAGAAGAAGATATTGAGCTAATAATATCTAAAGTCAAAAATAGAGTATCTGAAGAAAATCTTGATTTAGAACTTGTAAAATTAGGTTATGACAAAATTTTTACAATTGATTATGATGATTTTGATGATAATGACGATTATGATGATAGTGATTTTCTTAATTCAAAACAAAGATATCAAGAATTTGATGAGTAAAAGACAAAACCTTTTACTCACTTAAAATTATAGTTTAATACTTTATTATCAAGATAATATTTTCAATATTTAAGTAAAAGCTCAAAATAAGAGCATTATTTTATGAAATAAATTAAATATTACTTAGAATCTTTCTTTGCTTTTTTATCAGCTCTTTTTTCTTTTAATGATTTTGCAGGTGCAGTTTTAGCTGACTTTTGTACATCTTTTCCTTTTGCCATTTTAACTCCTTTCTTTGAATTATATAATCAGTATAGCTTAATAATTAAAATATAAAGACAATAAAAAGATTAGTTATAAAAAATTAATTGGGCAAAAAAAAAGCTTCTTTTTCAAGAAGCTTTTTTCACACAAGGAAACAAATTTTATAAGTTTAAAAGTTCGCAGCTTTTAAACTTTTTAAGAAGATTCACACTTCTTCTTAAGTTATATAAAAATCATACTAGTATACTATTAACTAATGCATAATCAATAGTTAACACAAAGCTAATTTAACATTTAATATCAAACATCGTGTCATGAAAATCACTTAGCTGCACAATTAAAATAAATAAATCTAGTGCATGAAAGAAACTTGATTTAGCTTGATTTTTATGATTAGATATGAAGAATAATTTCAAAAATAAGCCCTATAATATAGGCTTATTTGATTTATTTATTAATCTTGAGGAAGTAGCTTTACTGGCACGATTTGGAACTCAATTATACTAATTTAAGTCCCAAAATATGGACTTTTTATAAATTTAAATATTTATAGTACCGTTAATAATACCGTAATAAATTTATCTTTCCAATTTTTAAGAAAAAGTAATTTAATAGTATATCTTTCCCTAGATTATATATTAATTAATATTAAATAAAATCAAACTTCCTTTATAAGCTACAGACACCATAAAATAGTGCTTTGTGGCTATTTTACCTCTTGACTTTAATAGAGTTTTTTGTTTATAATAACGCAAGTAATTCAATCAAAAAGCAAAGGAAACAATCAAATGGAAAAAGACAGATTACTAAAAATTAAAGAAGTATGTGAGTTGCTAAATGTATCAACGAGAAAGTTCTATGAGAATATAAAAATAAATGAAAGCTTTCCAAAAAGCTTCAGCTTTGAAAACACAAAAACAAAACTTTACTCACAAAAAGAAGTAATAGAATGGGTAAACTCACAAAAAAATAAATATAGAAATATATAAAACTCTCTCTTAATACTTTGCCGAGTCCAAGAGAGAGCGTTAATTAAATCCCAAGATAGGTTTTAATCATTTGCATTATAACATATTATAAATTGCACATGATTATTTAACTTTTAATTATATATTAAAGGTAAATAATGCATACCAACAAAAAGTTTTTTTGGTTAAAACTAAAGAATGATTTTTTTGATAGAGAAGAAATCAAAATAATCGAAAATCAGCAAAATGGAAAAGATTACATTATATTTTACTTGAAACTTTTACTTAAAAGTGTAGAAAGTGAAGGAGAACTCTTTTTTAGAAATACAATTCCATATTCCCCTGATATGCTAGCAACGATAACAGATACATCAATTGATACAGTAAAAGTTGCAGTTAATTTATTTATAGAACTTAAATTAATGGAAAGATGGGATGATGGCACACTATTTATGATAGAAACCCAAAACATGGTAGGTTCTGAGACAAAATGGGCGGAACTAAAAAGAAATCAACGTGCTAAAAATAAACAAATTGGACATTGTCCATCAAGTGTCCAAAAAAGTCCAATAGAGATAGAGCCAGATATAGAAAAAGAGACAGAATCAGATTTAGAATATACTAATTGGGATGCTTTGATATGTATGTATGAAGTAGAAAAAGAAAAAAAGAAAAAATCAAGAGCTTACACACAGAAACCAAGAACAACCAAATCAACTGCTCATGATACTGCTTAGTTTATTTTTAAATGCTATCCAATATTTGATACGCAGTACGCACATTTTTTTATCTAATAGTTTTTGGATAAAACTTAATAAATTAAATAAGATAAAAAAATCGTGCCACCTAAAAAAATTATTGATTTTACGTACAAATATATTTTAAACTATTTAATTTAAAAACATAAGAAGTACGTATGCACTGTGTGCCTATGTACCATGTATTTAGGTAAACCATAAATACAACTTACTAACCTCTCACTTTGTGTTAGGTTGTAAGTTCAAGGGGTACAGTCGCCACCCTTAAAAATCCCCGTTATTCTATACTCTAAGGAGAAGTATTTTGAATCAAAAAAGAAAAGTACAAGTTCGTTTTGCAACTACTAGTAAAACTATTCAAAGCATAAACCATGACTTTAGAATTGCTAAACCCAATTACCTAAGACATAATATGTATCACAACAAGTTTGATAATATCTACTTTGGGTATGATCCAAAACAATTAAAACAACAAGCTAAAAAAAGCTTTGATGAATATAATCAATTATATAAAAACAAACATCATAGAAACTTACAAAAAAGTAAACAATCAGATCATCTAACAGGAGTTATTACCCTAAGTCCTATTATAAATGAATGGATAAAACAAGGTAAAGTAACCAAAGAGCAACTAGAAAAATCTTTTACAGACTCAGTACCATTAATCCAAGATAAGATACATACCATCTTAGGTGATGATAGCATTAAGTTATCTCATTATGTAATCCACTATGATGAGAAGACACCTCATATGCATTTTGCATTTAACAACCACACTAAAAATGGTGAAGCTGTATGGTATAACCTAAGAAAAAGTGGAAGACTATCAGAGTTTCAAGATATAGTAGCATCTACCTTTAAAGATATAGGACTTGAAAGAGGTGATAGAAAATCAACTGCAAAACATTTATCAGTTAGACAAATGCATGAAGAAGAGATTAAACAACTTAAAAAAGATATTCAAGACCATATCAAACAACTTCAATCTCAAAAGAAGAACCTAAAAAAAACGGTAGAAGATAAGAAACAGTTAAAGAGTGAACTTGATAGCATTGATAGTTCTATTAAAAAAGCGAGGTTAGAGCTCAAGAATGAAAGCTTAACCCTAGAGTCACTTACAAAAGAAAAAGAGGAACTTGAAACTACAATCCATACCATAAAAGAAGATAAACCAACCATAGATATAAAACCAACTAAAGTTTATGATACCGATGAAATATTAGGTGAATGTATCACTACTAAGCTAGGTTTTACAAAGTTAGATGAAGATAGACTAAAACAGTACCTTGACTTCTATGCTAAACACCTACATAAGTATAATGAGTTTATTGATTCAATGAATGGACTAAATCATCCACAAGATTTACTACTTGAAAATAAAAAGCTAATAGAAGAAAATACAACCCTCTTAAATCAACAAAACAATATAAATACATACTATGTAACCAAGAGAAGATATTACAAGCTTTTAGGAGAGAATAGAAACCTAGAAGAGCAACTGCAACAAGAACAAACTTTATCTAAAGAGCTAAATTTAAAAGTTGAACAATCAAAATCATACTTTGGTATGAATAAAAAGTTAAGAGATGAAGTTAAAGACCTTAAAATCAAACTACATAACCTTGATATTATGCAAGAAGAGCATCAACGAATGGATGAAGCATTTACAAAAATAAGTAACTACCTTAAATGTGAAGATAATCTAGAAGTTATAGTTTCAAAAATTGCTAAATATACAAGAAATGAAAATAAAAGGGGAAAGATAAATCATAATAAATTAAAGTGAATCTTTAAAGCCATAGGTTAAAAAGATTTTTTTGTTGTTCAAAAAGTCCTAAGGGTTTGAGAGAATTTCTAAATTCTACTTCTTGAACACTTTTTGGAACAAATTATATCTCTAAATAAAGGTTATAAAGTCAGTAAGTTATATTTTCTAATTTTGTTCTAAAATTTAGAGGTTTAGAAAAAGATTATTAAGAACTTATGTCCTATAAAGTCTTAATATTCTAAGTTCCTACTCAAAAAGGAATAATAGGAAGTTCATATGACCTAAATTATTTATTATATTTTAATTAATGTAGTTTAACTCTCTTCAAATATTCACTTATTATTGGTATATAATCTTTTCTACAAATCAAGAATGTCTTTAACTCATTTGGAAGCTTTGTAAGGATTAAATCATTTGAATAATCATATTTATTAATAATTCTTTTTGATAGATATGCTTTCCCCATTCCATTTTTCACACAACCAAGCATTACTTCATAGTTTTCAATAAAAATTGTTTTAAAATTTTCATTACCTCTATTTTTTTCATATTCAACTAAAAATTTATAGTGTGTACTATCTTTCTTGTATCCAAATAAACAGTTAGTATAATCTTGTTTTTTGGGTTCTACCATATACAAATCATCATCAAAACTATTTAAAATCATTAAATCTTTATGATTTGGAGCGCCTGTAATAAATGCAATATCAAGTTTATAACCTAATAGTTTTTCTAATATTTGAGGGTTTGCGTCTGCATATAGTTCTAATTGCATATTTGGATATTTTTTATTTAATTTATCTATAAAGGGTAATAATCTTAATGCAACATTTGCTTGACCAGAGCCAATACGAAGTGTTTCTTGATGAGTTATATTTTGCATTTTATATTGTGCTATTTCAACTTTTTTTATAATCTCAACAGCCATAGGATAGAGTTTTTCTCCCTCTTTTGTCAAAATAACACCAGATGGCACTCTATGAAAAAGGAGGTATCCTAAACTCTTTTCTAATTGCTTAATTCTATTAGTTGCATTTGATTGTGTAAAGTTTAAATCAACTGCTGCTAAAGAGATACTTTTTTTATTTGCAACTGCTACAAAAACTTTTAACAGTGATGTTTCCATATATCTATCCATTATATAGTTTATAACTTTATATTATTTGACATTATATAGTAAATAGTTTATAGTTTCAAAAAATATAAGGATTTATGTTGATTGATTTATTATTTACTAAACTAATGCCAATAGTTATACTTATTGCTATTGGATTTTATTGGAAGAAAAAAGAGCTACCATTTGATAAAGATATGATTAGCTCACTTCTTATGAATCTTGGAACTCCAGCCCTTTTAATAGCATCAATTAACAACAAAGATTTAACAGTAGATAATATGCTAACAATTCTTATTTATGGTACATCTTTAATTATTGTATGTACTATACTGACAACAGTTTATTTAAAAATTGAAGGTAAAGAAGTAAAACCTTTTTTACAAAGTTTTATTTTTCCAAATACAGGAGGTCTAGGTATTCCAATTGTTTATGTATTACTTGGTGAGACGGCCTTTGTATATGCTATTACATTTTCAACTTTAATCAATATTTACCACTTTACTATTGGTTTATGGTTAGCAAATAATTCACTAAATATTAAAAAAGCACTTCAAACACCTGTATTATATGCTCTTGTTGCAGCACTTTTATTTAAAGGTACTAATACCGAAGTTCCATCTGTAATAGAAGATGTTTGTAAAATGCTTGGTGGAATAGTTATTCCACTAATGCTTATCGCATTTGGTTCTTCACTTGTTGGTATAAAAATTGGTGAGAATCTAAAAGCAATTAGAATGGGTATAGCAAGAGTAATAATTGGTTTTTTAGTAGTTTATATTGCATATATCTTTGGTGATTTTGAACATATAATTATTGCAACTTTACTTATTCAATATTCAATGCCAGTTGCAACTACAAGTTATCTCTTTGCCTTTAGATTTAATGGTCCAGACAAAGAAGTAGCTGTTATGACTGCATCAAGTACAGTTGCTATACTATTTTTACTACCTGTGATTATTTATTTAATTAAATAGGATTATGCAAATTTTAAAGAGTATTGATATAACAATAAATTAATTTATTATTATAAAATAAATCCCAAAACCTGTAATTTTTGGCACAAAACTCCGAGTAAACTTGATGCTCTGTATTATAAATATTAATTTATAATAGTATTAATATCAATTTTTAAATAATCTGCAATCCTAACCACATGTAATAAGTTAAAATGCTTACCATTTTTATTATTCTCACAATCACAATAAAAACTAACAGAATTAAATCCTACATTTTGTGAAAATTCTAATTGAGATTCGCCTTTCTCTTGGCGGTATTTTTTTACATTTTTTGATACTAATTTATAAAATTCTTCTGCATCTTCATAGAGTTTATTCAATTATTCACCTAATGGTTAATTATTTTTTAAAGTCTATCAATATAGAATATTTAAATCATTCAGCTATAGATGAATACAATATGAAAGAATAATAAAATGCAAGAAAAAATAGATATCAAATCATTTCAAAATGCTTTAAAAGAGTATATGCAAATAACAGATCAAAAGTTCAAAGATAAGTTACAAGAAAATGAACTCCCAGCAGATATAAAATTTGGTAAATTTGAATTTGATTTTGTAGAAGATCATTACGAAATCAAACAAGTCTTTTATATAAATGATGATCAAAACGATAAAGATGAAATGATAGAACTATCTAAAGTATTAACACAATTTTATAAGGAAAGAAACAATGGCATTAATTAAATGTCCTGAATGTGAAAATGTAGTATCTACAAATGCTAAAACTTGCCCACAATGTGGAGAAAATCTTGAAGATGGTTTAAAAAACTCTTTAGAAAAATTAGGTGGTTCTTTTGTAGGAGTATTTTTAGCAATAGTAATAGCTATTGGTGTAGGTGGTTTCTTTGAAGAGATGAACCTTATCAATGATAATAACTTAGTTTTGGTATATATCATAGCTTTTTCAATATCTATTTTAATAATTGGTAATGTAATGTCAAGGATAGTAAAAAAGTTTGGAAGAAAATTTGAAACAGTTGATGGTGAAGTTTACGATTATAGTCATTATAAAAGTATAAACAAAATGAACAAAATAGCTTTTCTAATAATCGCAATAATGATAGTAGTTGTTATTGGAATCAAACTGAGTTAACAAGTTAAATATATAATACACTACTATGATAAATCATCCATAATCAATTTTTTTAAATAAGCAGATTTACTCATTTTTAATTCTTTAAACCTTTTTTCAAAGTTCTCATAGTCTTTAGTACTAAGATTTGTAGATACATTTTTAAACTTTGCTTGTGCCTTTTTTAGACTTTCTCTTCTTCTTTTATCTTTTTTAGATAATTTTTCTTTATCTTTTTCTTTTGATAAAATAGTCTTTTTTATCTCATACATATCCTTTGATAAAGAGGCAATATTATGGGATATTTTGTCAATATTCTGTGCTGAAAAATCTTCCATTTTTTCTCCAAATAATGATTATTTATAATATTATATATAATCACTACTTAATAAATATAATCGTAAAGTTTCTATATTCAAATTTAAAAAGGAAAACTATGATTATTGAATTAAAATTAGGAAAACCAGTAGAGCCAGTTGGAGATTGTGCGACATTCTACTATGAAACTGGAAATGAGTATTTTATTGATGAAATAAAAAAATATAAATGTCCATTTAGATTAGCAATGTTTCTTGATGAAGCAATGGAACAATTTGATGACATTAAAGAGTTAATTAGATTAGAACCTAATCAAAAAGTTGACTTACTTATTGATTTATTAGCTGAATCAGAACGAATGATTAAAGATCCTACTTTATTTGCATTTTCAGATAAGTACTTAGAACAAACTAATTATTTAGATAGGTATGGATATGAGATTGAATTAGAAGAATCTGATTTAACAGAACAGAGTGATAGAGGTTATGAAATGGAAGTTGATATTTATTTGTATATATAATAATCATAAAATAAAAAAGGACTAATAAAATGAAAATTAAATTAATTGAAAATATATTGCCAGTTATAATAATGTGTATAATTTTACTTATATTAAAAGATGAACTCTCTAAATATTTTTCTAGTGATACTTGGACTATAATTTATCCAGGGAATAAAGACTATGATATTAATCATAATTTTTACCTAACTATTCTCTTCTCAGGAATACTATTAGGATATACAGTCCTTCAAACTTTTTTTGAAAAAAGTAATTTTTGGGTTAAATTATTGGTAAGTGCTTTTTTAATACTTTTTACACTTCCACTATATATGGCACAAAGTAAATTTGTTATTGATGATGTTATTAAAGAGAAAAAACAAAATGAAAAAATAATAAAACTGAATTTATCATTAGAAGAATTGAAATTAGAATTAATGAAATTAAAGAGTGATAATAAAAAAAGATCAAAACCTAATTAATATAATATTTTATTTTATAACAAGTTTGTTTACATTATATAAACGATGTAGAATAATAAGTTAGATACAATATCCACAATAAAAATACAAGTATTATTATTGTTGGGAGATATTAAGACTTATGGCAAAAAAAGAAGTTAAAACAGATTTATGGGTATATGAATTATTAAAAGAAGTTAATATAGATTTAGATCCCCAAGGTAGTTCAATAAAAGAGATTGATGAAGCATTAAAAACAGCTTCAAAAGGGGGAACTGGTAAAGTTGGATTTCCTGAATATGTTGGTGTTGTAAAAGATTTTATATTAGTTATAGAAAATAAAGCATCTGTTGATAAACATATTAAGTTAAAAGATAAAGTTATTAGTGATAATGTAAAAGATATTAAAGACTATGCAGTTAATGGAGCTTTATTTTATGGAAAACATTTAGTTGAAAATACAACTTATAATAAAGTTATTGCATTTGGTATATCTGGAGATGAAAAGAAACACAAAATAAGCCCACTATTTATAGATGAAACTAAATTTTATAGGGAGTTACCAGAAGTTGAGAGTCTTATTTCATTTAACAAAGATAATATTGATGAATACTATGTAAGAGAAGTTCTACAAGAAGAAACTGATAAAGAAAAAGAGTTGTCAGAAATTTTAAAAGATGCTAGTGACCTGCATGAGGACTTAAGAAACTATGGTAATTTAAAGGATATTCATAAACCCATTATAGTTTCAGGAATATTATTAGCATTAAGAGAAACAGAATTTAAAAACTTTTCTATAGAGGACTTAACAGGGGATGAAATAAATACAGATGGAGATAAAATCTATCATGCAATTGAGTCAAATCTAAGAAGATCAAAAGTTTCTCCAGAAGTTAAAAGAGATAAAATACTAAGTCAATTTGGCATGTTTAAAAGTGAACAAGTACTTAATGAAATCAATGATACATTGAACAAAACACCTTTAAAGCACTATACAGAATTTTTAAATAAAAAAATTTATAAAAGTATTAAATACTCTAAATCATCAGAAGATTATATAGGTAGATTTTATGGTGAATTTATGTCTTATTCTGGTGGAGATGGTCAAACATTAGGTATTGTATTAACTCCTAAACATATTACAGATTTATTTTGTGAATTAGTAAATATTAAAACAGAAGATATAGTTTTAGACCCGTGTGCAGGAACAGCAGGTTTTTTAATTGCAGCAATGCACCATATGCTAATCCAGACAGATAATGAAAATGTTAAGAAAAGTATCAGACAAAAACAACTTCATGGAATAGAACAAAGAGCTGATATGTTTACTATTGCTACAACAAATATGATTTTAAGAGGGGATGGAAAAAGTAATCTAATTAATGAAAACTTTTTAAAACAAGAACCTAGTAAATTACAATTAGCAACAGAAGCAACAGTGGGAATGATGAATCCACCTTACTCTCAAGGTTCTAAACAAAACCCAGATTTATATGAAATATCATTTACAGAACACTTATTAGATAGTTTAGTTGAGGATGGTAGAGCAATAGTTATTATCCCTCAATCTTCAATGACTGGTAAAACAAAAGAAGAGCAATCAATAAAAGAAAATATACTAAAAAAACATACATTAGAGGGCGTTATTACACTTAATAAAGATACATTTTATGGCGTTGGAACTATGCCTTGTATTGCAGTATTTACAACTGGAACACCACACCCAAAAGATAAAATTAGTAAGTTTATTGATTACAGAGAAGATGGTTTTAAAGTAAGTCCTCATATTGGTTTAGTAGAAACAGAACAAGCAAAAGATAGAAAACAACACTTATTAGATGTGTGGTTTGATAGAATTGAAGCAGAAACTAAGTTTTGTGTAAATACAACAGTTGAAGCAGAAGATGAGTGGTTGCATAGTTTTTATTATTTTAATGACGAGATACCAACAGAAGAAGATTTTGAAAAAACAATAGGTGACTACTTAACATTTGAATTTTCTATGATAATGCAAAATAGAGAATATTTATTTGAGAATAGTGATGATTGATTTTAAAAATATAAAATGGAAACATTTTAAGGTAAATGATTTATTTGAAATAGAAAAATGTAAGTGTAAAAAAGCAGGTGATTTAGAAAAAGGTTTAATTCCATATATTGGCGCAACAAATAAGAATAATGGAATAATGAACTTTGTAGATCATAATGATAAATTACAGTCAAAAGGTAATAAAATAGTTTTTATATGCGATGGACAAGGTTCAGTAGGTTATTCAATATATAAATATGAAGATTTTATAGGTTCTACTACACTAAAAACAGGCAGTAATAAAAATCTAAATAAATTTAATGGTTTATTTCTGACAACATCTCTTGATATGAATAAAACGATTTATGATTATGGTTATAAAAGAAATGATGGAAGATTAAAAAATGAAACAATAAACTTGCCTACTAAAAATAAAAAACCTGATTTTGAATTAATGGAAAAATATTCTAAACAGTTATTAAAGAATAAATTAGATAAATACAAAAAATACATAGAAGATATTTTAAATAAAATTGAATATAAAGAAATAGATAAATTAGAGAATAAAGAGTGGAAAGAGTTTTTTTTAACAGAAATATTTACACAAATACAAAGAGGTAAAAGACTTACAAAAGCAAATCAAATAAAAGGAGCTATGCCTTATGTTTCTTCTTCTGGGGCAAATAATGGGGTTGATAATTACATAGGGAATAAAGAAAAAGTTAGAATATTTAGTAATTGTCTAAGTTTGGCAAATAGTGGTAGTGTCGGAGCAAGTTTTTATCATTCTTATGAGTTTGTAGCAAGTGATCATATTACACATTTAAAAAATGAAGACTTTAATGAATATATATATTTATTTATATCTACATTAACTAGCAGATTATCTGGAAAATATAATTTTAATAGAGAAATCAACGATAAAAGAATATCGAGAGAAAAAATACTTTTACCAATTAATAATAAAGAAGAACCAGATTATCATTATATGGCACAATACATAATAAATATGAAGTATAAAAAGATCAAACAATACTTAACTTTCAAAGAAAAATAATACATAAGTGGGAGTGTTAGAAATTCCGTGTCAATCTTTAATATTTTATCGAGACTGTTTAGAGTTTTGTGTCAAATCCTGATAGTTGAATAAAACTATATCATATTCATAATTATTTGTAAATTTAATTCCACTAATAATAAATCAACTTGACAAACATATTTTATTATATTAGAATATTCTAATATAATTATATTGGAGTTTATATGAGTGAAGAATGTTATAGAGAGTCAAGTAATATCAGTGAAGTTGAAAAAGCTAAGAGTTTTATTTCTGATAATCATTTACAGATAGAAAAAGAATCAGAAAAATTAGCACTACTGTCAAATAGTGTTAGACTAAAAATTGTATTACTACTTAAAAACTTCAATAAACTTTGTGTATGTGACATTGGTGAAATATTAGAAGTTAATCAATCTGCAATTTCACAACACCTTAGAAAATTAAAAGATGGTGGAATATTGAATAAATCAAGAGAAGGTTTAACTATTTACTATTTTATTGATGAAGTGAATAACCCTGATTTAATAGGTTTATTAGAAAAAATATTTTTATTCAAGGAATAAGTATGGAATTTATATTAAATTTTTTGCAAAGCTTTTGGGAACTATCAGTAATGATAGGTCTATATGTTTTAATTGGATTAATTTTTGTAGGAATAATCCACCTATATATTTCAGAAGATTGGATTAAAAAACATTTAGGTGAAGATAATAAATATAGTGCTTTAAAAGGGGCATTATATGGTATTCCTCTTCCTCTTTGTTCTTGTGGTGTAATACCTTTGGCTACAAGTTTAAGACAAAAAGGTGCTTCTAAAAAAGCTGTGACAAGTTTTTATATTACTACTCCAATGACTGGAATTGATTCAATTATAGCTACATATGGAGTATTTGGTCTTCCAATGGCAATAATTAGAGTTATTTCAAGTTTCATTAGTGGAGTTGTTGCTGGTAGTTTTGTAAAAGAATCATATGATGACATTCAAGAAGAAGAGAAAAAGTCTTGTTGTAGTTCTTCTTGTTGTGGTTCTTCTTCTAATGAAGTAGTAAAAGAGAGTCAATTTAAAAAAGCATATGATTATGCAATGAATGAAGTTTTTAGTGATTTAGCCAAACCAATGTTTTATGGGCTAATATTAGCAACTTTATTTTTACTTTTAATTCCAAATAATGGGGTTGAATTTTTAAATGATAATTTGTTTATCGCTTATGCATTAGTTTTTTTAGTTGCATTACCTTTATATGTATGCTCTATTTCAGCCATTCCTATTGCTTTATCAATGTTAGCAGTTGGAGTAAGTCCTGGAGTAGCTTTTATTTTTTTAGCAGCAGCTCCTGCTACAAATATCATTACAGCAGGGATTATAAAGAAAATTCTTGGAAATGATGTCTTAATAATATATCTTATCTCAATTATTGTAGTCACTGTTTCATTTGCATTAATGATTGATTTTGCATTTCCAAAAGAATGGTTTGTTTATACATTAGATAGTTTAGAAAGTGAATCAAAATCAATACTTGATATAGGTGGTGCTATTATATTTTTAGTCACTATGTTTTATTTTGTTGGTAAGCAATGGATTAAGACTATATCTTCAAAAAAAAATTAAAGTAGCCATCTAAAAAAGATGGCTATTATACTTATAGTTTTAAATACTCAATTGATTATCTAACCTACCTTCAAAAAATATTGTAAGTTGAGAGATTGTAAGAGACCAATTCCTAACTGGCATAGTCCATTTTTTATTTGCATTCTGAATTCCCATATACAATAGTTTTAAAAGTGAATTTTCATTTGGAAAAGCTCCTTTAGTTTTAGTAAGCTTTCTAAATTGCCTATGTATTGATTCAATAATATTTGTAGTATAGATAATTCTTCTAATATCTTCAGGATATTTAAAATAGGCAGATAAGTTTTCCCACTTGTTTTTCCAAGATTGAATTACAATAGGGTATTTTTTACCCCACTTATTTTCAAGTTGAACTAATGCTTCTTCTGCTGATTCTTTTGAAATAGCTTGATAAATAAGTTTTAAATCTTTCATAAACTCTTTTTGGTTTTTTGAAGCAACATATCTAATTGAATTTCTAATTTGATGAACAATACATAGTTGTATTTCAGTATTAGGAAATATAGCATTTATAGCTTCTGGAAATCCTTTTAAACCATCTATTGAAGCAATAAGTATATCTTCTACTCCTCTATTATTTAAATCAGTTAAAACCTGTAACCAAAAATTAGCTCCTTCATTTTCTGATAGATATAATCCTAATATCTCCTTTTTACCATTTAATCCAACTCCTAAAACAGTATAAACAGCTTTAGATATATATCTTCCATTATCTTTAATCTTATAGTGTATTGCATCAAGCCACACAAAGGGGTAGACTGATTCAAGTGGTCTTTGTTGCCACTCTTTTAATAATGGTATAACTTTATCAGTAACAGCACTTATTGTAGCTTTAGAAAAACTCATTCCATACATTTCTTCAATATGTTCAGATATTTGACTATAACTATTTCCTAAAGCATACAAAGATAGAATTTTTTGTTCTATATTATCTGACATATGAGTTTGATGTTTTTTAACTATTTGAGGCTCATAAGAACCATTTCTATCTCTTGGAACATCAAGTTCAAATTCACCAACACTACTTTTCATAGTTTTAATAGATTTACCATTTTTTCTGTTTTTATTTATCTCAGAAGTTAAATGAGACTCAAGTTCAGCTTGTAATACAGCTTCTGTAAGTTGTTTAATAAGAGGAACTAAGACTCCATCTTTACCATCTATTTTTGAACCTGCTTTTATTTGTTCAAGTGCTTCATTTAAATCAAATGTTTGATTCATTGTTCAATCCTTTAGAATTATAAATTCTATCAGACTGACACAAAATTTCTAACACTCCCATTTTATCAGATTGATATGAGACTTTTAACACTTCTTTATTTTAACCTATCTAACCAATCAGCATACCATTGAATAAGCTCCCTCTTCTCTTCAAAGTACTTAAATTTAGACTCCCTATTATATGATGCTTTTACTCTGTTTCTTTCTTTATGAGCTAGACAAGCTTCTATAATATCAGAATGAAAACCATGCTCTTTATAAAGATTATGTGCAGTAGTTGAGAACATACTTCTAAAGCCATGTACTGTATGTCTATTTTGATATCCTAGTCTTACTAATGTATCACTTAGAGTTGCACCTGATACTCCTCTATCACTTTTTTGAGGTGATGGAAATACAAACTCACTTCTATGTCTTGAATATGGCTCTATTTCTTTTATAAGTTTAATAGTTTGATGAGGCAAAGGACAAACAAACTCTATATTCATTTTCATCTTCTCTTTTGGTATTGCCCAATACCCCTCTTCTAAATTTAATTCATTCCATCTCATTAATCTTATATTCTCACTTCTAACAAATACATAAGGAAGTAGTTTAAAGATAAATATAGTACTTATATCACTTCTATATTTTTCACTTATTGAATTTATATCAATAAGCAACTGTTTAATATCTTCTGGTTCTATAAGTGCAGGAAGATGTGCATCTTTTTTATTTGGTACAAGAATTGATTTTTTATCTATATCAGCAATTATATTATGCTCTATATATTCATTTGTTACAGCATACATATATATTTTATTTACTAAAGCTAGTAATCTATGAGCAGATTCAATTACACCTTTTTCTTGATACTTTTGTAAAGCATTTATAATATCTATTCTTCTAATATCTTTTATTGCTATATTACCTAACCATATAGTGATATTTTTTAATATTCTATTATTTTGAGTAATTGTAGCTTCTGATTTACTTTTTTTTCTTAACTCTAACCACTCTTCTATTACATCACTTAAAGTTATTGTTTCAGATGTCTTTTTAGCTTTTTTAATTGATATAGGGTTTGCATTATTAGCTAGTGAGTACTTAGCCTCATCTTTTTTTGTTCTTGCATCTTTTAAAGATACAGTAGGATAAATACCAAAAGACATAGATTTTCTTTTTCCACCATAAGAGAAGTCATATCTCCATGATTTTGTTCCATTTTTTTTAACTACAAAATAAAGACCTTCTCCATCACTTAGTTTGTAATCTTTTTCTTTAGCTTTAGCATTTTTAAGTTGCGTATCATTCAGGGGTTTAACGGTTTTTGCCATTTTATTACGGTACTCACTTTCTAAAAGTTTCTCAGTACCGTCAATAGTACCGTAAAAATACTGTAATTATTCTAAAAAGTTTGTAATTGATTGTTATTGATTTGCAGTTTCAAACCCTACAAAGTATCGATTTTATAGGGTTTTTTGTGATTATTTATTAATCTTTAGGAAGTAGCTTCACAGGCACGATTTGGAATTCTTCCATATTCCAAACACCATTTACAACATATGGTTCTTTTTCTAACCATTCATTGATTTCATCATCATTTTCGAAGTTTACGTATGCAGTTGAACCAACCATTTGATCATCTTCTATAAGAGCACCTACACTAATAATTTTACCTTCGGCAATCATTTTTCGAGCACCCTCAATATGTGCTTCTCTAACTTCTAATCTCTTTTCTAATACGCCTTCATTATCGTATGCGATTACTAAATATTGCATGGCAACTCCTATTTTTTGTTAAAGCAAGTATAACATTTTAATATGAAAAGTATATGAAAGAATCAATAATTTATATAACCAACTGCAAATAAAAAGGTTATTGGATATATAATTGCATTCATATATCTGAAAAGGAAATTCATTTTTATATTTGGCATGATTTCTTCTAGGGCTATATTATCCCTAATTTTTGTCATTATATTAAGTTTAAATGCTATGTCTAAAAATTTTATTCCTATGATACTTAACATTAGAAATGAATTATTTTGTAAATATATTACAAGAAAAATTGAATAAATAAAACTAAAATTTAGGAGAAAGTATAAAAATATATTTGTTTTGTAGATAGAATAATTATTAGATAAGAAGCCATATAATGTATCTGATTTTTGCCAATTTGATTCAAAAAGCTCAATAGCTATAAAAATAAAAAAAAATGAGATTACATCCATAATATTACATTAGGGGTTTACCCCTAATGTTTTAGTTTTCTTCGATATCAGCGAATTTAATTTTTTGATCTTTGTAAAGACCTGTCCCAACTGGAATCGTTCTACCGATTACAACATTTTCTTTTAAGTCTTCTAACATATCCATCTTAGCTGAAATTGCAGCTTCTGTTAATACTTTAGTAGTCTCTTGGAAAGATGCTGCAGAGATAATAGAATCTGATGTAACAGCTGCTCTTGTAATACCAAGTAATAATGGTTCAGCAATAGCTGGTTTACCACCAAGTTTAATGATTCTAGCATTTTCGATTTTAAATCTTTTCTTAGAAACCATGTCTCCAACAATAAATTTAGTATCTCCACCATCAAGAATTGAAACTTGTCTTAACATTTGAGATGTAATTACCTCAATATGTTTATCTGCAATATTTACCCCTTGAGATCTATATACTTGTTGTACTTCTGATACAATAAAGTAATGTAATGCTTTATCACCTAAAATTCTTAATATATCATGAGGAGAAACTTGACCATCTGTCAATGACTCACCAGCATGAACAAACTCACCTTCGTGAACTAAGATTTGTTTAGATTTTTCAACTAAATACTCAGATTTATTTCCAGTTTCATCTGTAATAATAATTCTAGATTTATTTCTTAAAGGTTTACCAAATGTAATAATACCATCAAAAGATGCTAGTACTGCAATATTTTTTGGTCGTCTAGCTTCAAATAACTCAGATACTCTTGGAAGACCTCCAGTAATATCTTTAGATTTTTGAGTTGCTTTTGGTGTTTTACCAATTACATCTGCAATTTTTACAATTTGACCTTCTGCAACAAATAATGAAGTTTTAGGATCAAGTGTATATCTCATTACTTCATCATCTGTTGTTGTAAGTACAACTACAGGTTTATACCCTGCAGGAACATACTCATTAACAACCAATTTAGAGGTACCAGTTAATTCATCAAATTGCTCTGCAACTGTAATTCCAGGAATAATATCTTCAAAAGAAATTTTACCTGCTTTTTCTGCAATTGTTGGGTTTGCATATGGATCCCACTCTGCAATTACTACTTGCTCATCACTTGATGGATTAGCAATTACTGAATCTTTTTCAACAGCTGTATTATCATCTAATTTAACAACAGATCCTCTTGAGATATAGTGTCTTAATGCTTCTCTACCTTCTCCATCTACAATAACACCAAATAGACCTTTTTCGTCTACTTTTTCACCTATTTTAATATCTTCTCTTCTTTCTAAATAGTCACCAGTTAATTTATAATATTTAACTGTACCTTTAGCCCCAGATATAATAGTTGATGTAATTGGTGCTCCATCATTTACTCTTAATTCAGAAGCAAAAGGAATTCTGTTTGGAACATTCCATCCATCTTTAATCATTTCAACAATAGATTCATTAACATCTACTTCAACACCATCTACATATGGTAAGTATAATTTACCTTCGATTTTTCCTGATACACCAGCAAGCTCATTTGCTTTTGCTACATCATTTTTTCTTAAGTAATATTTTTTACTCTCTTTTCCATTTGTAATTGTTAAAATTGTTTCTTCATGAATAGTTTCAACAGTTACTTTTCCTTTAAATGGTGCATTAATTTTTGGTTCAACTAATAAAATACCAGCATTTCTTCTATTTGCTACAACAACTTTTCCATCTGTATTTGTATAAGTTTTGATATTGTAGTATCTAATGAAACCTTCTTTATCAGCTCTTAATTCTCTTTCTGTTTGAGTTGCACTTGCAGTTCCCCCAACGTGGAATGTTCTAAGTGTAAGCTGTGTTCCTGGTTCACCAATAGATTGTGCTGCAACAACACCAACAGCTTCACCAGGAGTTGCTTTTCTTTGCTCCCCAAGGTTAAGACCATAACATTTTGAACATAAACCATGTTCAACTTTACAAGTTAATGGCGTTCTAATTACAACTGATTTAACTTCAGCATCTGCAACAACTTTTGCATTTTCTTCAGTAATCAAAGTTCCTTCTGTAAACAGAATTTCATTTGAAATTGG
The DNA here is from genome assembly GCA_002869565.1 of Arcobacter sp. Taxonomy (GTDB): domain Bacteria; phylum Campylobacterota; class Campylobacteria; order Campylobacterales; family Arcobacteraceae; genus Halarcobacter. The sequence continues at coordinate 28,352 of PKUJ01000002.1, read as the reverse complement.
ATCAATAATATCTTCAGCTATAACTCTACCTGTAATTCTTTCTTCTAATGCTTCAATTAATTCATTACCAGAAGAAATATCAGTAATTTCAATACCTTCGTGAGTACCACAATCTTCAACTGTGATTCTAACATTTTGAGATACATCAATTAATTTTCTTGTTAAATACCCTGCATTCGCTGTTTTAAGAGCTGTATCCGCAAGACCTTTTCTAGCACCGTGAGTAGAAATAAAATACTCAAGTACATTTAGACCTTCTCTAAAGTTAGAAATAATTGGTGTTTCAATAATAGAACCATCAGGTTTAGCCATAAGACCCCTCATACCAGATAACTGTCTAATCTGTGCAGCAGAACCTCTAGCCCCTGAATCTGCCATCATATAAATAGAGTTAAATCCATCTTTATCAGTTTTAACTAAATCCATCATTTCAGTTCCCAAAGTATTGTTAACTTCTGTCCAAATATCAATAATTTTATTGTATCTTTCTTGTTCAGTTAATAAACCTTGAGAAAACTGTTTTTGAACTTCAATAACATCTTTTTTAGATTTTGCAATATGTGCAGGTTTTGTTTCAGGAACTCTAATATCATCAATAGATACAGAAATACCAGCATCTGTAGCATATCTAAAACCTAAGTTTTTAAGGTTATCTAAAAATTTTGGAGTTACTTCATATCCACCATGTTTGTAAATATAATCAACTAAAATACCAATATCTTTTTTCTTTAAAATTTTATTCCATAATTCAACTGGTACAAAATCAGGCAAAATTTCATGAACGATCAATCTACCAATAGTAGTATGGATAACTTTGTTATCAACTTGCGTTCTAACTTTTGCATGTAAATCTACTTGTTTCATATCTAAAGCAATTTTTGCTTCATCAACACCAGTAAATAGTTTATGCTCACCTTTTACACCATCTTTTTCTAATGATAGGTAGTAAATACCTAAAATCATATCCTGAGAAGGTACAGCAATTGCACGCCCTGATGCAGGTAAAAGAATATTCATAGACGACATCATAAGAATTTTTGCTTCTGCAATTGCTTCTTGTGATAAAGGCACGTGAACTGCCATTTGATCCCCATCAAAATCGGCGTTGAATGCAGCACACACTAAGGGGTGTAACTGAATCGCTTTTCCATCAATTAAAACTGGGTGGAATGCTTGAATTGAAAGTTTATGAAGAGTTGGTGCTCTGTTTAGTAAAATTGGATATTCATCAACAATCTCAGATAAACATTCCCAAACTTCATTAGTCTCAGACTCAATTAATCTCTTTGCAGATTTTAATGTAGTTGCATAACCTTTTTCTTCTAATTTAGCCATTAAATGTGGTTTAAATAACTCTAAAGCCATTTTCTTAGGAATACCACATTGGTCCATATTTAAAGAAGGTCCAACAACAATTACAGATCTACCTGAGAAGTCAACTCTTTTTCCAAGTAAGTTTTGTCTAAATCGACCTTGCTTACCTTTAATAATCTCAGATAACGATTTTAAAGGTCTTTTGTTTGCACCTTTAACTGCATTCGCAGTTTTACCATTATCAAATAAAGCATCAACTGCTTCTTGAAGCATTCTTTTTTCATTTCTAATAATGATTTCAGGAGCATCAAGTTCTGTTAATCTTTTAAGTCTGTTATTTCTGTTGATAACTCTTCTATAAAGGTCATTAACATCAGATACAGCAAACTTACCACCATCAAGAGCAACAAGTGGTCTTAAATCTGGTGGAAGAACTGGAAGTTGAGTTAACATCATCCATTCTGGTCTATTTCCAGAATTTATAAAATTTTCTACAACTTTAAGCCTTTTAATAATTGTTTTTCTTTTTGCTTCAGATTTAGTTCCACCCATTTCTTCTTTCAACTTATGAAGAAGTTCGATTAAATCTAAAGTTTCAAGTAAATCTCTAACTATATCTCCACCCATGCTTGCTTCAAAACCTGTGTGGTCAAATAAATCTGAAATAGTTCTATATTGTTCTTCATTTAAAATATCAAATTTATTTACTTTTTTACTTTTTTCATTATCATAATATGCTTCACCAGCATTTGATACTATATATGCTTCGTAATATAATACTCTTTCTAAATCTTTTAATTTAACACCAAGTAATGTACCAATTCTAGTTGGAAGTGAAGATACCATCCAAATATGTGCAACAGGAGATACTAAATCAATATGTCCCATTCTGTGTCTTCTAACTTTTGACGAAGTTACTTCAACACCACATTTTTCACATACAACACCTTTGTATCTCATCTTTTTATATTTACCACAAAGACATTCGTAATCTTTTACAGGTCCAAAGATTTTTGCACAAAAGAGTCCATCTCTTTCAGGCTTTAATGTTCTATAGTTAATAGTTTCTGGCTTTTTTACTTCTCCAGATGACCAAGATAAGATTTTTTCAGGACTTGCAAGTCTTAATTGAAAGGCTGAGAAATCGGTTGGTCTCTCTAGTTCTTTAATTTCAATAGCTTGTAATACTTTTCTGTTTTTACTCATTTTCATCTACCTCTTCAAAAATCTCTACATCAAGTCCAAGAGCTTTAAGCTCTTTTGTTAATACGAAGAATGTTTCAGGAACACCTGAACTTGGAACGTTTTCACCATTTGCAATAGCTCTATAAGCTCTTGTTCTACCTTCAACGTCATCAGATTTAGTTGTAAGCATTTCTTTAAGAACATTAGTCGCACCGTATGCTTCTAAAGCCCAAACTTCCATTTCCCCAAATCTTTGTCCACCAAATAGTGCTTTACCACCAACTGGTTGTTGTGTAACAAGAGAGTAAGGTCCAGTAGATCTTGCATGCACTTTTTCATCAACTAAGTGATGTAGTTTAAGCATGTACATATAACCTACATTTACTCTTTCTTTCATTTTGTCACCAGTTTTACCATCATGTAAAACAGTTTTACCATCTGAATCAATTTTTGCTAATTCAAATAATCTAATAAACTCTTCTTCTTTTACACCATCAAATACTTGAGATGCAAATCTTACACCTTTAGTCCAATCTTGACCATATTCGATTAGTTCTTCATTAGATAAATTATCCATGAATTCTTTACCATTCATAAGTTTTGCAACTGATGCGATTTCTGACATTTTAGCTCTTAACTCTTGGATAAAGTCAGCTTTTTTAGCATCAAAAATTCCTTGAATCTGTGCTCCAAGTCTTTTTCCTACTAAACCTAAGTGAACTTCAAGAATTTGTCCAATATTCATTCTCGAAGGAACTCCTAGAGGATTAAGAATAACATCAACAGTTGTTCCATCTTCAAGATATGGCATGTCAACTTGAGGTACGATATTAGAAACGATACCTTTATTTCCATGTCTACCTGCCATTTTATCACCAACTTTGATTTTTCTCTTAGTTGCAATATAAACTTTAACTTGTTTGATAACACCTGATGGTAAAATATCATCGTGCTCTAAAACAGTAAGTTTTTCTTCATGTTCTTCTCTTAAAGTAGATTTTTGTTTAATAAAATACTCTTTAATTGTATTATATTCATCTTCTACATCTTTTGAAAATGATGATACAACTTTTTTCATTGCAAATCTATTTACATTTTCTAAAATATCAATAGGTATTGAATCACCAGTTTTATATGTAACACCTTCAACTTCAACATCTTTTGATAAAGGAGATTTAGATAATAAATCATTAATTTTTAAAATCTCTTCTCTATCTAACATTAAAAGTTTATCGTGATGTTTTACATCTAATTCTGATTTCTCAGATTCAATCTCAGCAACAGCTCTTTCGTCTTTTTCATATCCTTTTTTAGTAAATACTTTAACATCTACAACTGTACCTTCCATAGAAGTTGGACAGTAAAGTGATTTGTTTATAACATGACCAGCTTTTTCACCAAAAATTGCTCTTAATAATCTCTCTTCAGGAGTTGGTTTAATTTCACCTTTTGGAGTAACTTTTCCAACCATAATCATTCCAGCTTTAACGTAAGTTCCTACTTTGATAATACCAGAGTTATCAAGATGACCAATAGATTCATCTTTTACACCTGGTAAATCTCTTGTAATCTCTTCATTACCATGTTTAAGCTCTCTACATTCAACTTCTTTTTCATAAATATGAATAGAAGTAAAAGCATCTTCTTCAATTAATCTTTGAGAAAGAACAATCGCATCTTCGTAGTTATAACCATTCCAAGGCATAAATGCAACCATTGCATTAACACCAACGGCTAATTCACCTTTATCCATTGATGGGCCATCTGCGATAACTTGTCCTGCTTCAACAACTGTTCCTTCTTTAGTCGCAGTTCTTTGTCCAAAAGAAGTGTTATTATTTGTTCGAACATTTTTATTTACATTATAATGATCGATAAAAGCACCATTTTCATCTTCACCTCTAATATAAACATTTTTAGAGTCAGCTTTTTCAATTACTCCAGCTCTTTTTGCTTTTATAGCTTCCCATGCATCTCTTGCTACAGTTTTTTCTAAACCTGTACCAACTACAGGAGCATTAGGTCTTAATAATGGAACAGCTTGTCTCATCATGTTCGATCCCATTAAGGCTCTGTTAGCATCATCATGCTCTAAGAATGGGATTAAAGATGCAGCAACACCCATAACCATTTGAGAAGAGATATCAATTAAATTAACTTTATTTTTCTCAACTAAATAAATTTCACCATCTTGTCTAGCTTCAACTAGAGATTCAACTATTTTACCATTATCATCAACTTTAGTTGAACCTGGAGCAATAATCATTCCCTCTTCTTGCGTTGCTGTAACGTAAATAATTTCATCACTAACTACACCATCTGCAACTTTTTTATAAGGTGCTTCAATAAATCCTAAATTATTAACTTTAGAGAAAGTCGATAATGTGTTAATAAGACCAATATTTTGACCCTCTGGTGTTTCAACTGGACAAATTCTTCCGTAATGAGTTGAATGAACATCTCTTACTTCAAATCCAGCTCTCTCTTTAACAAGTCCACCTTCACCAAGTGCTGAAAGTCTTCTTTTATGAGTAACTTCTGATAATGGGTTAGTTTGGTCCATAAATTGTGATAATTGACCAGATGTAAAGAACTCAGTAATAGTTGAAGTAATCATTTTGGAGTTAACTAAATCATGTGGCATAATATCTTCTAATGTACCAGATAATGTAGTCATTTTATCTCTAATAGCTTTTTGCATTTTGATTAAACCAGAATGAAGTTCATTAGCTAATAACTCACCAATTGCCCTAATTCTTCTGTTACCTAAGTGATCTCTATCATCAATATGACCATGACCTGCTTTTACTTTTACAAGATATTGAACAGTTTTAATAATATCTTCATAAGTTAATACGGTAACATATTCAGGAACTTCAACACCAAGTTTATGGTTCATTTTCATTCTACCAACTTTTGTTAAGTCATATCTTTCTGGATCAAAGAATAATTTCTTAACAAACTCTTTAGCCGCTTCTTTTGTTACAGGCTCACCTGGTCTCATTACTTTATAGATTCTAATTGCAGATAAATCATTTTCATCATCAATTTGTTCTGTTTGTTTTAATAATTTTAAAGACTCAGCATCTTGTTTAAATGCATTAATAATAGAATCATCAACACCTGATGCTAAATCATTTGCAATATCAAAAGAATCAAAACCTAAATCTAATAATTTTTTTAATTTCAATTCATCTAATAAAGTTAAAGCATCAAATAAAACTTCTCCAGATTCAGGATCAAAAATTGCATTTGCAGTAGATCTATCCATTAATAAATCAACAGGATATTCAACTAATTTAAGACCACCTTCAAGTAAAGCTTTTGCTTTTCTTTCTGTAAGCCTTTTCCCAGCAGCGATGATTAAGTTACCTTTATCATCTTTGATATCAAATTCAACTCTTCCTGTAAAATCATCAGGATTAAATTCTGTTAAAAATTTATTATTTTTAATTTTGATATTTAAAATAGGATAAAAAAGTTTAATAATATCTTCTTTAGAGTAACCTAATGCTCTAAAAAGAATAGTTACAGGAACTTTTCTTCTTTTATTAATTCTTACATATAATACATCTTTTGCATCATATTCAAAATATAACCAAGAACCTCTATCTGGAATAATTTGTCCAGTATAAATTAACTTATTTCCAGCAGTGTTTGATTCTTCTTCTTTAAAGATAACACCTGGAGATCTATGTAGTTGGTTAACAACTACTCTTTCAACACCATTTACAATGAATGAAGTTCTCTCAGTCATTAATGGAATTTCACGGATGAATAAAGATTGTTCTTTCATATCTTTAACACCAATTTTTTCACCAGTTTTTTCGTCTAAGTCCCATAGTGTTAGTCTAATATTGATCTTTAGAGGAATTGAATACGTAAGCCCTCTTACCATTGATTCTCTGACATCGTATTTTGGTTTCCCAACATCACTTCCTATATACTCTAGAGTAACTCTGTTTTGAGCATCATGGATTGGAAAAACAGATTTGAAAACTTTTTCAATACCCGCTTCAGTTCTTTCATCTTTCCCAATCATTAGGAAATTGTCATACGAATTTTGTTGTAATTGTAATAAATTTGGAATTTCGATTTGTTGAGGATTTTTTGCAAAATCTACTCTAAGTCTATTACCAGATTTTAAAGAGTTTAACATTGTCGACCTTATAAAAAATGTGGTTTACTTTTAGCTTTGTATATAAAGCGCAAAAGCATCCTTAAAGGATAGGGTTAGAATTTGATCAAATTCTAACCTTAGCCTTCAAAGATGCTAGTCTTTATACAAGGCACAATGGCCTTGTATAACAGCATAATTACAAGTTGGTAATTATTTTAATTCTACAGATGCTCCAGCAGCTTCTAATTCAGCTTTTGCAGCTTCAGCGTCTTCTTTAGAAACACCTTCTTTAACAACTGCACCAGCTTCTTCAGCCATTGCTTTTGCTTCTTTTAATCCAAGACCAGTTAATGCTCTAATTGCTTTAATAACATTAATTTTCTTAGCTCCAGCGTCTTTAATAATAACGTTGAATTCTGTTTGCTCTTCAGCAGCTTCAACAGCTACAGCAGCACCAGCAACTGCAACAGGTTGAGCAGATACTCCAAATTTTTCTTCAAATTCTTTAACTAATTCTGATAATTCAAGTACAGATAAACCAGAGATATATTCTAATACGTCTTCTTTAGAAATTGCCATTTCAATTTTCCTTATAATTTTTATTTTTAATTTATTAATTGCTTAAGCTATTAAGCAGCCTCTTCTTCTTTTTTCTTTCTAAGAGCATCAAGCCCAATCGTAAAGTTTGTAAGTGGTGCCATCCAAGTAGCAGCAAGCATACCAAGAAGTTCTTCTCTTGATGGTAATTTAGCAAATGCATTAACTGTTGCAAGATCAGCAATTTCACCTTCAATAATACCTGATTTAATCTCGAATTTATCTTTCATAGATGAAGCGAATTTATCAGCAACTTTACAAGCAGAAATTTGATCTTCTGACCATAAGAAAATATTTGTTCCACTTAATTCAACATCACCTAATTCAGCATTTTTTACAGCAACTGTAACTAATGTATTTTTAGCAACTTGAACTTTAGTTCCATTTTCTCTAGCGTCTTTTCTTAAAGATTCTAATTCTTTATGAGTAAGACCATTATAATCACAAACTACAATAGCTTGAGATTCTTTGAATTCTGAAGTTAAAAAATCAATAACTTCAGCTTTTTGTTGTTTATTCATTTATATATCTCCTTTCAAAACATCCAACTTCGGCAGGTTTTACAAAATACAGGAGTTGTATTTAACCGGCTATCTTCAGTTTTTAGTGTAGTGCTTTGAATAACACTCAATCATAAAGATTAAAATATCTTCATTGTTGAATGTTAAATTAAATAAGGGTTAAACCCTTATTTAATATCCATTAATTCTAATACATCCATCTTAATTGATGGAGACATTGTTAATGAAATTGCTGCATTAGTAATATATCTACCTTTTGCAGTTGATGGTTTAGCTTTATTGATAGCGCCAATAAATGCTGCAACATTTTCTTTAATAGCTTCTTCATAAAAAGATACTTTTCCAACTGCAGCTTGCATGTTACCTTTTTTATCAACTCTATATGCAACTTGACCACCTTTAGCATCAGTAACTGCTTTAGTTACATCCATAGTTACAGTTCCTACTTTAGGATTTGGCATTAAACCTTTTGGTCCTAAAATTCTTCCTAATTTTCCAACTAGTCCCATACAATCAGGAGTTGCAATTAAAACATCAAAATCTATGTTCCCTGCTTGTACTGTTTCAACTAAATCATCATTTCCAACAATATCAGCACCTGCTGCTTTTGCTTCATCAACTTTTGCACCCTTAGCAAATACTGCAACTCTTACAGTTTTACCTGTACCATGAGGAAGTACAACAGCACCTCTGATCATTTGGTCTGCATGTCTTGGGTCAACATTTAAATTAAGTGCAACTTCTACACTCTCGTCAAATTTAGCTGATTTTAATTCTTTAACAGTAGCACAAGCTTCTGCAAAAGAGTAATTTTTATCTTCAATTTTTTCTGATAACGTTTTATATCTTTTTGAAATTTTTGCCATTTTATTCTCCGCAATTTTTATTTTTTACTCAAGGAAACTTGTTCCCTTATTTTGCTACCGCCTTTTAAAGCCTGGTGGTAAGGCTAGATTCTAATAGAATTTTATAATTCTACTTCAATTCCCATTGATCTAGCAGATCCTGCAACAATTTTAGCTGCTTGTTCTTTATCATCAGTATTTAAATCTGCAATTTTCATATCTACGATTTCTAAGATTTGATCTTTTGTTAATTTTCCAATTTTATTTTTAAGTGGATTATCTGAACCTTTTTTAACTCCAGAAACTTTTTTAATTAAATCTGTCATTGGTGGTTGCTTTAATACAAATGTAAAACTTTTATCTGAATAAACAGAAATTTCTACTGGAATTGTAAATCCAGCCTTATCTTTTGTTTTTTCGTTGAATGCTTTACAAAATTCCATGATATTGATACCTCTTTGCCCTAATGCAGGACCAACAGGTGGTGATGGATTTGCCGCACCAGCAGGTATTTGAAGTTTTAATATACCGTCTACTTTTTTAGCCATCGTGCTTCCTTTAAATTATATTGTTTTTTAATGATTTAGACATTAGGCAAGAAAACTATATAGAAGCTAGTTTTATTGCCTAATGTCTAGTTATATTTTATGTTAAACTACTCTTTCTACTTGAGTATAAGCGATTTCTACTGGAGTATTTCTTCCAAAAATTGAAACATTTAGTTTTAAAATTCCAGATGCCATATCGAAGTCTTCAACAATACCGTTAAAGTTTGAGAAAGGACCTTCATTAATTCTAACCATTTCACCTTCTTCGAATGAAATTTTTGGTTTTGCAGCTGCTCTGTTATTAACTTTGTCTAAAATTGAATCAATATCTTTTTTTGATAATGGAGTTGGTTTTTTTGATTCACCAATAAATCTTCCAACTTTTGGCATTGATTGAATTCTATGCCATAAAGCAGTATCTAAATCAATTTCAGCAAATGCATAAGCTGGATATAAAGGTCTTTCAACAATAGTTTTATTACCTTTTTTAACTTCTATTAAATCTTCAGTAGGAACTAGTACTTGTGATATTTTACCATCAGCCATTTCTTCAGCTAATCTTTCTAAAGCTCTTTTTACTGTTAATTCACTTCCAGAGTGAGTTTGAATTGCATACCATTGTTGTGACATTAATTTTTTCCTTAGTTCATTACAGCTGATAAGCTTAGAGACATAATTGCATCGATTAATGCTAAGAATAATGAAATTACAGTTACTACTACAAATACAGATAAATAAGCAGATCTGATTTGTTCTTTAATAGGAAAAATTACTTTAAATAATTCTTCTTTAGCATTTTTATAATATGTTTTAAATTTGTTCACAATCGACTCCAAAAATTTTAAGCTTATAAATTCTTTTAAAAAAAGTCGAAACTACTTTTAAAAAAATTTAGTGGCAGGCCAGGAGGGACTCGAACCCACAACCATCGGATTTGGAATCCGGCGCTCTACCATTGGAGCTACTGACCTACTTAAGATAATAAAGGTTAAGCTAAAGTCTTACGACTTTAACTTAACTTCTTTATGAATTGTATGTTTTTTTAATCTTGGACTATATTTTTTTATTGCCATTTTCTCAGTATGAGTTTTTGGGTTTTTATAAGTAGTGTAATTAATATCACCACACTCTTCACATTTTAGTCCAATTTTGATGCTAACTCCGTTACCCATCATTAATCCTTATACTAGAACTTCTGCAACAACTCCAGCACCAACAGTTCTTCCACCTTCTCTGATAGCGAACTTAGTTCCCTTTTCAAGAGCGATAGGAGCAACTAGTTTAACTGTCATTTCTACATTGTCACCAGGCATAACCATTTCAGTTCCCTCTGGTAAAGTACAAGAACCTGTAACGTCAGTAGTTCTTACATAAAATTGTGGTCTATATCCTGAGAAGAATGGAGTATGTCTACCACCTTCCTCTTTAGAAAGAATATACACTTCACATCTGAATTCAGTGTGTGGAGTAATTGTTCCTGGCTTAATAAGAACTTGTCCTCTTTGAACGTCTTCTTTTTTAATACCTCTAACTAAAATACCAGCATTATCACCAGCTTGTGCAAATTCCATCTCTTTTCTAAACATCTCAATACCTGTTACAGTAGTTGTTTGAGTGTCTTTAAGACCAACGATTTCAATTTGCTCACCTAATTTAATAGTACCTTTAGAAATAGCACCAGTTACAACTGTACCTCTTCCTGAGATTGAGAAAACATCTTCAACAGGCATTAAGAAATCTTGTTCAGTATCTCTTACTGGAGTTGGAATATATGAATCAACTTCATCCATTAATTTATAGATTTTTTCTGACCACTCACCAGCTGTACCAGCTTTAGCTTCTTCTAATGCTTGGAATGCAGATCCAGCAACGATTGGAGTATCATCACCTGGGAATTCGTATTCTGAAAGTAATTCTCTTACTTCCATTTCAACTAATTCTAACATCTCTTCTTTATCTTCATCATCTAATTGATCTTCTTTGTTTAAGAAAACAACGATGTATGGAACACCTACTTGTTTAGATAATAAGATATGCTCTCTTGTTTGAGCCATAGGACCATCTGTTGAAGCAATAACTAAAATAGCACCATCCATTTGAGCAGCACCAGTAATCATATTTTTTACGTAATCGGCGTGACCAGGACAATCTACGTGTGCATAATGTCTAGTTTCTGTTTCATACTCAACGTGAGAAGTAGCAATTGTAATTCCTCTTTCTCTTTCTTCTGGAGCATTATCAATTTGATCATAATCCATAGTTGCTTGACCATTTTTAAGTCCTAAAACCATAGTGATTGCAGCTGTTAATGTAGTTTTACCGTGGTCAACGTGACCAATAGTACCAATGTTTACGTGCGGTTTACTTCGCTCGAATTTTTCTTTTGCCATAAAAATCCCCTTAAAAAATTTTGTTTTGGTTATTGCCCTCTGAGTAGATAAGCCCACTAGCTTCTCTATTCAGAGGGGATTTGTTTATAAAAATTGCACAAAAATATAGCGATATATTTTGTGGATTGGTATTTTACTTAAAAAATACTAAAAAATACATTAAAGGGAGTTATTTGTATAAAAATAGGAGTTATAATTGATTTCGCGTTATAACTCAGCTCCCAGTAAACAATAAATAAATAAAAAATGGAGCGGGAAACGAGACTCGAACTCGCGACAATCTGCTTGGAAGGCAGAGGCTCTAGCCAACTGAGCTATTCCCGCGCTCATCTTAGTGGTGGGAAGAGAAGGACTCGAACCTTCGAAGCCGTAGGCGGCGGATTTACAATCCGCAGGATTTGACCACTCTCCAACCTTCCCGTTGAAAATATTATTGTTCTGGTCAAGCGCTGGTCTTAAAGACAACGTTCGACAAAATGTAAAAATGGAGCTGGTGAAGGGAGTTGAACCCCCGACCTGCTGATTACAAATCAGCTGCTCTAGCCAACTGAGCTACACCAGCATCCAAAAATTTAAGTGGTGGCGCGGGGCGGAATCGAACCGTCGACACAAGGATTTTCAGTCCTTTGCTCTACCGACTGAGCTACCGAGCCATTAACGTTTAAAACGTGTCCTGCTTAAATTGGAGTGAAATTATACACATAGAACAATTAATTTAAGCTTAAACCAAATACGAATTGTTTGAATTCATTTCCTCTAATCTTGTATGATGGAAATTGATCAAGAGAAGCTGCTGCTGGGGATAGCATTGCAACGCTGTTATTATCGTGCTTTAATGCAATATCAAGCACTGAATTTTTTAAAAATTTTGATTCATTAAATTTTATTTTATTTTCTTTACAATAAGAAATAATTCTTTTATAATTACTTCCTATGGCAAAAACTTCAATATTTAAGTTTTTTATAAAATCAAATAATGGTTCAAGATTTGCACCTTTATCATCACCTCCAAGTATTAAATAAATCTTTTTATCTAAATATGAACTTAAGGCATTAACAGTAGCATCAACATTTGTAGCTTTTGAATCATTAACCCACAATCTATTTTGTGAATCTTTAAACTCTTCTACTTTATGCTCATCGATTGTAAATGTTTCCATTCTTTCATAATCAATCTCATCAAATAAAATTTTCTTAGAGGCAAGAGCTAAAAGAGAATCCAGTAAAAAAGGTTCCTTAAATTTGATCTTTTCTTTTTTTATATCAAAGAACTCACACAAATCATCAGAATTTTTATATGTAATTTTATAAGCACTTGTAGGATAATCTTTAAACTCTTCAGGGATAATTGCAATCTCACCTTCAATCATCATATTAAGAGGTTTTAGTTTAGCTTTCTTATATTAGTCATATGAACCATGCCAAGAGATATGATCTTCACTAATAGGAAGTAATATGTACAAATTGGGCTTAGCTTTATTAGTATAATGAAATGTAAAAGAAGATGTCTCTAATATCCATATTGGTGCATTTTTATCCAAGTTAGAAATAGATGTTCCAATATTACCACCACAGACACTGCCTTTTTCTTCTAGAATATGCTGAATCATTTGAGTAGTTGTTGTTTTTCCATTTGTTCCAGATATCCAAATAGAGAAAGGCATGTCATCAGCAAATAAGTCGTAATCACTTTGTTTGTTATTTGCTTTTTTTACCATTTCATTAAAAGGTGGGATTCCAGGGCTAACAACAGTAACATCGTTTGAATTTAAATCATAATTTTCAAAATCCTTATCATCATATAATATTACATCATCAAAATTATCTTTAATTGCTTGCGCAGTTATGCCTTTTCCAAGTACTCTTATCATAAAAATAACTCTATCTAATTTTAAGGCTCATTAGAGCCACAAGATTGGCCATAAATGAGATTATCCAAAAGCGAACAATGATTTTATTTTCTTTCCACCCTTTTTCTTCAAAATGATGATGAATAGGAGCCATTAGAAAAACTCTTTTTTGTCTTAATTTATAAGAGCCTACTTGGAGAATTACAGAAACTGTTTCAATAACAAAAATTAGACCAATTATAATTAATAAAATTTCTGATTTTCCTACAATTGCCATATATCCCATAAATGCGCCAATTGGTAGAGAACCACTATCTCCCATAAAAACTTGTGCAGGATGACAATTATACCAAAGGAAGGCAAGAAGAGATCCAATAATAGCAGTTCCAATAATGGCTAATTCTCCTACAGTTTTTATATTTGGAAGTAAGAGATATGAAGAGAAAATAGCATGTCCAGTAATATACACTATGCCAGAAAGTGTAAAAAAAGCCATTAAAGAGGGAACAGTAGCTAATCCATCTAGACCATCAGTAAGATTTACAGCATTTGAAGCGGCAACCATCACCAACATCCAAAAAACTAAAGCAAAAAAGCCCATGTCAAAAATTGGGTATTTATAAAATGGTGTATATAAAGTTGTTGTATGATTATACATTATCAAAATACCCGCAACGATAAATGCTGCAAAGAATTGTAATAGCAACTTTGCTCTTGAACTCAAACCTGCATTATTTGCATTTTTCGTAATTTTTGAATAATCATCTTGAATACCAATCAAAGAAAAAATTCCTAAGGTTACAAGTCCACCTACTACATAAAAATTGTTTAATTTAATTGTTAAAATTGTAGCAATAATAGTGGAGAAGATAAATACAACTCCACCCATTGTTGGAGTGCCAGCTTTCTCTTGATGAGATTCAGGGGCATGTTCATAAATAGGTTGTGAAGCGTTTTTTTTCTTTGCCCAGCTAACAAACTTTGGTAATAAAAACATGGTCATAAAAAATGCAATAAAAAATGCGATACCTGCACGAACAGAAATGTACTGAAAAATATTAATATCTAAATGTCTATAAAACCAATAAAACAAATTTAAACCTTCAATTTGGTATAATCGCGTTGATTATAATACAATATAGGTTTTAAAAGGTTTAAACAATGAGTAAAAAAGCAATCTTGGTTATCACAGATGGTATTGGACACAATGAATCAAATAGTTTTAATGCATTTTCAAATGCAAATACTCCAACTTATGATTATCTATTTAAAAATGTGCCTTACTCTTTAATTCATACATATGGAAAACACGTTGGTCTTCCAGATGGGCAAATGGGGAATAGTGAAGTTGGACACATGACAATAGGTTCAGGAAGAGTTTTATATCAAGATTTGGTAAAAATAAATATTGAAATTGAAGAAGATACATTAAAAGATAATGAAGTTCTAAAAAATACAATTAATAAGTCGAATAATATTCATCTTTTAGGTTTAATCAGCGACGGTGGAGTTCATTCTCATATTAATCATATTATTGCCATTGCAAAAATTGCAAAAAATAAAGGTAAAAAAGTTTTTTTTCATATAATTGCAGATGGTAGAGATGTAGCTCCTGATTGCTCAGCTAAATATGTTAAACAATTAATAGATGTTTGTGATGATGATATTAAGATTGCAACTATTGCAGGAAGATATTATACAATGGATAGAGATAATAGATGGGATAGAGTTCAAAAAGGTCATGATGCACTTGCCTTTGCACAGCCTAAAACTGATACAGATGTTTTAACATACATAGAAGATTCATATAAAGAAGACATTTTTGATGAATTTTTAATGCCAACTGCATTTGATACTTATAATGGCTTTGAAGAAAATGATGGAATTATTTTCTGTAACTTTAGAAGTGATAGAATGAGAGAGATTTCAAATGTAATTGCAAATGAAAAATTTAGCGAATTTCCTAGGTTTACAGAAAATTTAAACATTGCTACAATAACACAGTATGATAAAAATCTTCCTCTACCTATAATGTTCCCAAAAGAGACTCCAAAAAATACTCTAGCAGAAGTAATTTCAAAGGAAGGATTATCTCAACTTCACACAGCAGAAACTGAAAAATATGCACATGTTACATTTTTCTTTAATGGAGGAGTAGAAGAACCTGTATTAAATGAAACTAGAGTTTTAATACCCTCACCTTCTGTTGCAACATATGATTTAAAACCTGAAATGAGTGCCCCTGAAGTTGGAATTGAAGTTAGAAAAGCTATGGATTCAAATACTGATTTTATTGTTGTTAACTTTGCAAATGGTGATATGGTTGGACATACAGGAGTTTATGAAGCAGGAATAAAAGCTGTTGAAGCAGTTGACCATGAACTTGGACTTATTATAGAAAAAGCAAAAGAACAAGATTATAGTTTAGTTTTAACAAGTGATCATGGAAATTGTGAAATGATGAAAAATGCAGAGGGAAAAGTTCTTACAAATCATACGGTAGGTGATGTTTATTGCTTCGTTATAGCAGAAAATGTAAAAGAAGTTAAAAATGGAAGCTTAAATAATCTCGCACCAACAATTTTAAAACTGATGGATTTAGAAAAACCAATAGAAATGGATGAGGAATTAATCTAAATGCCTAAAGCTGTAGATATAAAAAAACTACAAATAAGTGTTGAGAATAAAAAACTAGTAGATATTAATCTCTCAATAACTAGTTCTACAGCTTTAATAGGGCAAAGTGGAAGTGGGAAATCTTTGACTTTAAAATCTATTTTAAACTTACTTCCCTCAAATCTAGATTTAATATTTGATGTTAAATCTGATTTTGAATTAAATAGTTTAAATATTGGTTTTATTCCTCAAAATCCCTTTACGTCACTCTCTCCTATGACAAAAATAAAAAAACAATTTTTTTGTTCCAATGAAAAAAAACTAGAGTTATTACAACTTGTAGGGCTTGAAAATTTTGTTTTAGATAGATTCCCAAGTGAATTAAGTGGAGGACAACTTCAAAGAGTTGTAATTGCTATAGCCTTGAGTAATGACATAAAACTTTTACTTCTTGACGAACCTACAACAGCTTTAGATGAAAAATCAAAAAATGTTATACTTGATTTAATAAACAGTTTATCAAAAAAATTAGATATTTTAATTTTGTTTGTTACCCATGATATAAATTCAATTAAAAATATTTGTGAAGAAATTGTTATAATTAAAAATGGGAAAATAATAGAATCAGGAAAAACTTTGGAAGTTTTAAAAAATCCAAAAGACAAATATACAAAAGAACTTATAGATTCAACTTTTGAAAACAAAGAATTTAGGAAATAAAATATGATGAAATACATTTTTACTTTAATACTAATCGTTGCAGTAGGACTTGCAGCTTGGCTTTTACAACTTTACTCAGATATTAGACATGATATTGATACAGTCGTAAATTACAATCCTCCTAAAACAACGCAGTTTTATGATAAAAATGGAAAACTTATTGCAAATATTTTTGATAAAGAACATAGACTTTATGTAAAATATGAAGATATCCCTGCAAGAGTTGTTGAAGCTCTAGTTGCAATTGAAGATACTCAATTTTTTGAACACAATGGTATAAATCCAGATGCAATTTCAAGAGCTATTATAAAAGATATTAAAGCAATGAAATTAGTTGAGGGAGCTAGTACTTTAACGCAACAATTAATTAAAACACTAATACTTAGTAGAGAAAAAAAACTTTTACGTAAAATAAAAGAAGCTCTTTTAGCCATAAGACTTGAAACAATTTTAACAAAAGAAGAAATTTTAGAGAGATATTTAAATCAGGTTTATTTTGGACATGGTTATTATGGAATTAAAACTGCAGCGTGGGGATATTTCAAAAAAGATTTATATGAATTAAATATAAAAGAAGTTGCAATATTAGTTGGCTTACCAAAAGCACCAAGTTTTTATGATCCAACAAGAAACCTTAAATTTACACTATCTAGAGCTAACCAAGTTGTTAAAAGAATGAATACTTTAGGTTGGGTTAACAAAGAAGAGTATGAAAGTGCAGTTAGTTATATCCCAACTGTATACGATGAGACTTTAACTCAAAATAAAGCACCATATATCATAGATTATGCGCTTAAAATTTTAAGACCTGATATTCCAAATATAAGAACAGGTGGATATAAAATTAATCTTACTATTGACTTAGATGCGCAAGAAATTGCGAGAGAATCTCTAAAAGTGGGATACGATGGAATTTTAGAAAGAGATGCAAAATTACAAAAAAATAAATTAAATAATGTTGACTCTAATAAAAATCCTGTTGAGGAAGGATACTTTGTTAATAGTTTAAATGGAGCAATAATTTCAATGGAGAATAATACAGGTAAAATTTTAGCTCTTGTAGGTGGAATTAACTATAAAAAATCTCCTTTTAATAGGGTTGTGCAAAGTAGAAGACAACCAGGTTCTGCAGCAAAACCTTTTTTATATCAAACAGCTTTAAATTTAGGTTATTCTCCAGCATCACAACTTGTTGATATTGGAAGAACTTATGATTATGAAGTAAATGGAGAAAAGAAAAAATGGCAACCTAAAAACTATGGAGGGAAGTTTAAAGGTATCCTTACATTAAGAGAATCATTAACAAAATCTAGAAATCTAGCTACCATTAATTTAGTAACAGAAGTTGGTATTGCAGATATGTATAAAGGATTAGAATCATTTGGAATAACAAATGTTCCAAGAGATTTGTCTATTACTCTAGGTTCATTTTCTATTTCGCCACTAGATTTAAGTAAAGCCTATAGTGTATTTTCTAATAACGGTATCCAAGTAACACCATATATGATTAATAGTATTACTAATAGTAAAGGAGAAATCACAAACTTTGAACCAATTGAAAAATATGTGGACTCTCCTGAGCAAATTTTCTTAGGTAAATCTATTTTACAGGATGTTGTTACAAGAGGAACAGGAAGAAGAGCAGCAGTTCAAGGAATTGAATTAGCAGGTAAGACTGGGACTACTAATGATAATGTTGATGCGTGGTTTTGTGGTTTTTCTCCTACTATTCAAACTATTGCATGGTTTGGGAATGACGACAATACTCCGATGAGAAGAAGTGAAGGAGGAGGATCTACTGCCGCTCCTGCATTTTCACATTTTTTCAAAAAATATTTGGAAATACATCCTGAAATTGAAAGAAATTTTAAAATGCCTGATAATGTTAAAACATCAATAATAAATGGAAAGAAAGAGTATTATACAGATACTTCACCATTACCGGAAATAAGAATTCCTATTGCTCCTCAAAATCTAGATGGAGAAACAATAGAGTTTTAAAACTCTATTGTTTCTAAGGAAATAAAAAAAAGGCTAGTCCAAACTGGACTAGCCTTTTTTATTTGTCTTATTATATTTGTTAAATTATTAACAAGAATAAGTTGTTTTAAATTCAAATGCTGTTGGTCTAGCTTCGTCAGGATGAACCTGAGTTTCAAATTTATAGTGTTGATAACAATCAACCATATCTTTTGTAAATACTGGTTGCAAGAAATCATTATCTCTAATTAATGCTTCTAAAGATCCTCTTAATGTATGAGGCATTTGAGGAATATTTCTTTCTCTAATTTCATCTAAAGGCATTTCAAATAAATCTTCATCCATTGGACCAATTGGTTCAATTTTATTTGCAATTCCATCAAGTCCAGCCATTAACATTGCTGCAAATCCTAAGTAAGGACAAGCAGTTGAATCTGGGAATCTCATTTCAATTCTAGTTGCTTTCTCACCTGCTCCATAAGGAACTCTACAAGAAGCTGATCTATTTTGAGAAGAGTATGTTAAGATTGAAGGAGCTTCAAATCCTGGAATTAATCTTTTGTACGAGTTAGTTGAAGGGTTAGTAAATGCAGCAACTGCTCTTGCGTGTTTAAAAATTCCACCAACATAATGTCTAGCCATTTCTGAAAGATTTCCATATTCACCTTCTGTATAGAATAAGTTTTTACCATCTTTCCAAATTGATTGATGTACGTGCATACCATTACCATTATCACCATAAAGTGGTTTTGGCATAAATGTACAAGATTTACCATTTAAATGTGCAACCATTTTACAAACATATTTATATTTTTGAACGTTATCAGCAGCTTCAATTAAATCTCCAAATACAATACCAATTTCACCTTGTGCTTGTGCAACTTCGTGGTGTCCTAATACTACTTCAAGACCAACTTGCTCAAGAACTAACATCATTTCAGCTCTTAAATCTACCATTGAATCTGTAGGTTGCGCTGGAAAATACCCACCTTTAGTTCCAGGTCTATGACCCATATTTCCGCCTTCGTAATCAGCTGATGAAGCCCATTCACCCTCTTCTGAGTCTACTTTGTAGTAAGATTCATTAATATTATCAACAATTTTTACATCATCAAAAATAAAGAATTCATTTTCTGGTCCAAAGTAAGCAACATCACCAACACCAGACTCAGTTAAATGAGTTAATGCTTTTTTAGCAATAGATCTTGGACATTTTTCATACATTTGACCTTTGTAAATATCATAAACATCACAAATCATGATAATTGTAGAATCAGCAGTAAATGGATCTAAAAACGAAGTTCCAACATCTGGTTTTAATAACATATCTGATTTATTAATTGGTTGCCATGCATCAACTGATGATCCATCAAAAGGCATACCTAATTCTAATTGATTTTCAGTAACAGCACTCATCATATACGAAATGTGATGCCACATTCCTTTCATATCTGTAAATCTAAAATCTACAAATTTTACTTCATTTTCTTCACAATATTTAAAAAACTCTTCCGTATTGTTAACAAATTTACCCATGTATAAACTCCTTAAAATTATTATCAATTATTGTATCAAAATAAAAAAAATGTAAGCTAAATAAAATGTATAAAAAATATACATCACAATATTTTTTATAAGAAAATATGAAGAAAATTGTTTAAAAAGTAACTACTTGCTTATCTCTTTTTCTAAAATATGTACATTTTGTAAAGCCAATTTTTTTTGCAAAACTTGTTACATCATCATACATAAATCCAATTTGCTCAACAGAGTGAGCATCAGAACTAAAAGTTATAGGAATATCTAATTCATAAACAACTTCAAGCAGTTCTTTTGAAGGATAAGGTTCCTTTATAGGTTTTCTTAATCCCGCAGCATTTATTTCTAAAACCATATTAGATTTTTTTATAGCTTTTAAAGCATTTTTAGCTATTAATCTTATATCTTTTTTAGGTAAATATTTAAAAACTTTTATTAAATCAAAATGCCCTACAATATCAAAATAATTTGATTTTGCAAGTTGCTCTATGGCATCAAAATAATCAACCCAGATTTCATCAATATTTTTTTCTTTATACTTTCCTATGAATTCAGGATTATCAAATCCCCAAAGCTCAGAATTTTTTTCTTGTATAAAGTGTACTGAACCAATTAAATAATCAACTTTTGCATTTAATATCTCATCCATCATTAATTTGTTATCTTGCATGAAATCAACTTCATAGGCTAATAAAATTTCAATATCATTTTTATATTTTTCTTTTAAATTTTTCACTTCATTTTCATAAAAAGATTTTTCACCAATATTCATACGATATTTTGGATCAAAATCCATTGGAGCATGTTCAGAAAATCCAAAAATATCAATTCCTTCTTGAATTGCTTTTTTTACATACTCTTCCATTGTACCCTCAGCATGGTTACAAAGAGTTGTATGATTATGTAAATCTACTCGTATTCTATTTAAACTCAAGATAAAATCCCCGCACCTTTAATTGCAGTGCTTCTGTCTTCCGCATAAACTCTTTCACCTTCAATAATATCATATTTCCAAATAGGAGCACTTTGCTTAAAATCCTCAACAAATTCGTCTATCATCTCTAAAGCAACTCTTCTTTTTGGAGAACATACAGCAGCAATATATGAGCTTTCATGATTTAAAACATCACCCTTACTATGAGCCATTAAAACAATTGCATTTTTTTCTTTTGCTTTTTCTTGCCAAGAATTAAACCATTTACTTAAAATTGGTTCATATATATCAAAACTTAAACCATCAATTCCATCTTCATCACGAACTACTCCATTAAAAGTAATAATCGCTCCAAAATTTGAATCTTTAAATTCATTAAACCATTTTGAATTAATTTCATTTACATTTAAAGGCCCATCAAATAAAAGCAACTTTTTCATATCAACCACCACATACAGGAGGAAGTAAAGAAATTTTATCACCATCTTCTAATTTTATATCTTTAGTACTAACTAAAGTATCATTAATTGCGACTGCACAAGTCTCTAACCAAGTAGAAACTTCACTATCATTTTTAAGAATAGAACTAAGCTCACTTAAATTATTTATCTCTACATCCATATCATTTTTATTAATTGGGCCTAAGAATTCAACTTTTACCATAATTAACCCTTTATTTACATATTTTTCTGTATTATATCAAATTTAATTTAATGTTAGGATGACCTCAATCAATGATTTTCGCAAAAATAGATTTTATCAATTTATTACCATTTCATGTTTATATAAAAAGAAATATCAAATCAAATCAAATCAAATCAATTATTCAATATAAAAAATCATATCCTGCTGATATAAATAAAAAATTTAAAAAAAGAAAAGTAGACTCTGCTTTTATATCATCAATTGCCTCACGACATGAAAAAAAGTTAAATCTTGGAATTATTGCAAAAAAAGATGTACAATCAGTTATATTAATCCCTGGTGAAGATGAAAGTGATTTTCAAAGTGAGACTTCAAATGCACTAGCAAAAGTTTTAAATTTGAAAGGAAAAGTCTTAATTGGAGATAAAGCTCTAAAATATTTTCATGATAATCCTAATACCCATTTTATTGATTTAGCAAAAGCTTGGAATGATAAATATAACTTACCTTTTGTCTTTGCTACTCTTTGTTACTCGAAAAATGGAAAAATGTTAAATAAAATTATTAAAGGTTTTAATAAAAAACATATTAAAATTCCACAATATATTTTAAACTATTATTCAAAAAGGTCAGGAATATCAAACAAACATATTATTCAATACCTAAAAAAAATAGATTATGAAATAAATATTCAAGAAAAAAGAGCTTTAAAAAAATTTCTTCAACTAACAAAAAACAAAGGTTTATAATGACAATTTTTGATTCAATTATCTTAGGTATTATAGAAGGTATTACAGAATTCTTACCAATCTCATCAACAGGACATTTAATTGTTGCAAGTGAATTTTTAGGGATAGATCAAACAGGTGTTACAAAAGCGTATGAGGTGATTATTCAATTTGCAGCAATTCTAGCTGTTATTTTAAATTATCCAAGTAAATTTACGTTTAAGCATATTGATTTATGGACAAAGATATTTATTGCTTTTTTACCAATTGCCGCAATTGGTTTTCTTTTTTCAACACAAGTTAAAGCAATGTTCTCTCTTCAAATTGTTGCAATAATGTTTATTGTTGGAGGAATAGTATTTTTAATAGTTGAAAAATTTTATGATGAATCAAAACATACAACAAGTGATGTTGAAGATGTAACATATAAACAATCCCTATATATTGGAATTGCACAAATTTTTGCTCTAATCCCTGGCACATCAAGAGCAGGTTCATCAATCATAGGAGCAATGTTAGTAGGTCTTAATAGAAAAGCTAGTGCAGAATTTTCATTTCTATTAGCATTTCCAGTTATGTGTGCAACAACAGCATATGATTTGTTAAAACATTATAATGAATTGTTTTCTCATACTAATCTTTTAAATCTAACTGTTGGTTTTATCATCTCGTTTATTGTTGCATACTTAGCAATAAAAATTTTTCTAAAATTTTTAGAAAACTTTACATTTGTAGCCTTTGGAATATATAGAATTCTATTCGGTATTATCTTACTTATTATTATGTAAGATAATATCCACTATTGACTCAACTGCATCACATTTTATAGAACTCACTAATTTTTTACTGACTAAAAAGTTATCTTTTTTTAGAATATCAATTAATAATTCTTCACTTAAATCATCTTGTCTTGAAATATAACAAAGACCTTTTTCTTCAATAAATTTAGCATTTGTATATTGGTGATCTTTTGCAGCATAGGGATAAGGAATAAAAAGAGTTGGGAGTGAATTTGCACAAAGTTCCCAAAGAGTTGAAGCGCCAGCTCGACTAACTGCAAAATCAGCTTCACTCATTTTTTTTGATAACTCTTTTGTAAAATCAAAAACATCTACTTTTATTCCTAAGTTTTCATATGCTTCGCGAACACGTTCAATATCAGAACCCCCAGTTTGATGAATTATCTTTAAACCTAACTTGTCTAATCTTGGGGCTACTTTTATGGCAAAATCATTAATTGCATGAGCTCCTTGTGAACCACCTAAAAAAATTATTGTTTTAAATTCATCTCGTATTCTTGCGTCTTCAAAAAACTCTTCAGACACAGGATAATCTTTTATTGGTGATTTATCATCAAATGAAGAAAAAACGTATGTTGCAAATTTTGAAGTAATTTCATTTAATTTACCCATTACTGAGTTTTGTTCATGAATATATAATTTACATCCCCATGATAATATAGAAGCAAAAGTTGCAGGTGCTGCTGAAAATCCACCTACACTAATAACACTCTTGACCTCATATTTATCATAAATGTTAAAACATTGATTCATAGCTTTAAAAATTTGAAATAATGAAGAAATTTTTCCAAAGCCTTTTTTATTTACAACACCCTTTGTGTCTAAAAAAATTGCTTTTTTTAATCTTTTGTCATTTTCAAACCAAGATTTATCTTGCCCATTAATAGAGCCAATAAAAATTGGTTTTATTCCTCTTTTATTAAACTCTTCAATAAATGCGTCAGCAACTTTTAAATGCCCACCTGTTCCTCCACCTGTAATAACAATTGAACCCCTCATATTCTACCTAACCTTTTTACTCATATCTACAGATTTACTTATTGAAAGTACAAGCCCTATTGCTATTGACATTGAAAGCATAGATGAACCTCCATAACTTAATAGTGGAACAGCAATACCTTTAATTGGAATCATTCCTGAAATACCATAAGAGTTAATTAAAAAAGCGATAATTATCATTAAAGCAACTCCAATAGTAAAAAGATGATAAATCTTATTTTCAACTCTTCCACTAATTTTAAAAATTCGTAATATTATTAAAATCATAATAATTGTAATAAATATTAAACCAATTAAACCTAACTCTTCAGTTATACCAGCTAGAACAAAATCTGTATGTACTTCACTTAAAAAACCAAGTTTAATATTTCCAAGGCCAATACCTTGCCCAAATATTCCACCATTATGCATAGCATTTAATGAATGAGAGACCTGATACGGTTCAGGTAATTCATCAATTCTTAAATAGCTATCTGCCCAATCAGGAAGAACAGATAAAATCCCATCTTGAACCATTGCCCACCAAGAATAAATACGTTGAATTCTATGAGGTGCAGCAACAATTAGCCCAATAAAAGTAAAAAATCCAATTAGACCTAAAGATACAAAAACTTTATAACTTCTATTTGCAAAAATTAGTAATATAAATAATATTCCTGCTAAAAGAACTACTTGCCCTAAATCTTTTTGTAAAAATGCAATAATAAATACAACAACAAAAAAAGTTAAAAAGTATGGAGCTAAAAGTAAAAATTCTTGTTTTAATCCTATTCTTTTAGGAACTTCAATTAATCTTCTGTGAAAAGACCATGAAAGGAAATATATGAATCCTATTTTAAAAAATTCTACAGGAGATAGAGAAAAACCAGGTAATCTAATCCATCTATTTGCACCACCTGAAGCTGTTACTAAAGAACTAGGAAGAACTGGCATTATTGCCATAAGAATAAAAAAGAAAATAAATAAACCCATTCCCATACTATTTACAATTTTTTCTGGTTCAACTCTTGAGAACAACCACATAATAAGTATTGACAATAATCCAACAAAAAGCTGTCTTATAAAAAAATGGAATTGGGTATATCCAAAATATTCAACAGTGTAGATGGATAATGAATAAGAAAAAATAATACTAATTATGATAAGAGAAGAGACCAATAAAAAAAGTACATAGTCAGCTTCAAAAATAGATTTTCTATTATTGTTATTTTTAATTTGATTTTTGTTAGAATGCATCTTTTATTATATTATATTATGGATAAATATGTCTCCCATTTCAGAAGAAAAAGATAATAAAGTCAAAAAAATTGTGATTTTATTTCTCTTCATACTTTTTTTACTTGCAATCTTACTAATTTCAGTGTTTGATACAATGAAAAGTTATAGAAGATTACCATCATTAGAAAATTCAAAAAAAGAATTATCTGTGCGTGGTAATATTATAAGTTCTGATAACTTTAAAATCACTACATCAAAAAAAATATATAAAGCATCAATTGATACTAGAAATCTTGATGCAAACAAAAAAGAACTCTTCATAAAATTGTTTTCAATATATAGTAATATCCCTTCGAAAAAAATATCGAAAAAAATTGAAGAATCGTTAAATAATCCTGGAAATCTAGTTCTCTCATATAATATTGATTCAAGAACTGCAAAAAACTTAAAAGAATTAGGTTTTAAACTACGTAAGCTGAAAGTATTTAAATCAGTAAAAGTACCTGGAGGGAAAATACTTAGAGGACTTAATGTTGTTGAAAGTGGTGAAAAACGAATATATTCATATAATAATACTTTGACTCCAGTTGTAGGTTACATATCGAAATTTGAATCAGAAAAAGGGAAAACAAAAGTAAAAGGAATTAAAGGCTTGGAAAAAAACTTTAATGAACTTTTAAATAATACAAAAGATGGGATTTTAAGTGGGAAAAGGGATGTTTTATCATATATCTCTTTTAATAAAGAATCAACAATCAAACAAAGAATTGATGGGGCAGATATAGTTCTTAATATACCATTAAAACTACAAAAAAATAATGAAATGATATTAGATATGTATAAAAAGAAGCTTGTAGCTGATGAAGTTATTGTTTCAGTAATGGATAGTAAAACAGGAAAGATATTATCACTAGCATCATCAAATAGATTTAACCCGGAAAAGATATATCAAAAAGATATTCCATCATTAAATGTAAATGCCATAGAATACCAATTTGAGCCTGGTTCAGTTATTAAACCAGTTTCTATTGCTTTAGTAATGGATAAAAATAGAATCAAAAAAAATGAACTTTTTTTTGCAAATAATACAAAAGGAAAAGCTAATAAAAAAGGTGAATTTCCTAGAGGTAGATATAAACTTGGAAGATTTACTATTAAGGATGATCACCGTTTCAAAAAACATTATTTAACTGTAGATGATATAGTTATTTACTCATCAAATATAGGAACTTTACAATTAGCCCAAAGGTTAAGTGGGGCAGAGTTTTTTGAAGGTATGAAAAGATTTGGCTTTACTAGAAAAACAGGAATAGATTTACCATATGAAAAAAAAGGTGTAATGCCAAAAATATGGCAATTTTCTGCCAATGATAAAAAAAATGAAGATAATGTATTTAAGGCTACCGTTTCATATGGACAAGGTATGACTTCAACATTTATGCAGATTTTAAAAGCATATTCAATATTTAATAATGAAGGGATTGCAGTAACTCCAAAAATTGTCTCCTATATAGAAATAAATAATGATAAATATAAAGAAGATCTTTTGATCAACAAAAGAATCATAACAAAAAAAACCGCCAATGAAATAAAACGTATGCTCATAAAAACAGTTGAACAAGGAACAGGGAAAGCAGCAAAAATTGAAGGTCTTGAAATTGGAGGCAAAACGGGAACTGCTCAAATTGCAAGAGGTGGTAAATATTTAAAAAAATATATTTCTTCATTTTTTGGTTTTGTTAATGATGGAAATAACTCATATACAATTGGTGTAACCGTAATGAATCCTATATCAACTGGAAAGAATTGGTATTATCATTATGCATCTTGGTCAGCTGTTCCTGTATTTAAAGAAGTAATTAATAATTTAGTTAAATTAAACTATCTTACACCAAAAAACGATATAATTTTAAAAAAATAAGGTAAAGGATAGAAATGTTTGGAAGAAAACTAAAAGAATATAATTACTCAAAAGAGGAGTTAAGTAAATTTAAGTATGCAAAAATATCTACTTCAAATGGAGTGATTTGGGAAAAACTTTTTCATGAAGAAACACCAAATACAGTTGCAAATTTTGCAACATTAGCAAATGATGGCTTTTATAATGGATTAATTTTCCATAGAGTAATTCCTGGTTTTATGGCACAAGCGGGATGTCCAGATGGTACAGGAATGGGTGGTGCAGAAAATAGCATAGCTTGTGAAACAAATGCTGATAAACAAGTACATAATAGAGGTTCACTATCAATGGCTCATGCAGGAAAAGATACAGGTAGCAGTCAATTTTTTATATGTTTTGTTTCTTGCCCTCATTTGGATGGTGGACATACAGTATTTGGTGCAATTGAAGAAAACGACAAAGAAAGTTTTGAGACTTTAGATTTAATAAAGCAAAAAGATGAAATAGTATCTATAGAAATCCTAGAAAAAAGAGATTAAATAAAATAATAAGGCAAGTTTTATTGCTTGTCTTATTTATAAGAATTAATTAGAACCTATATTATATTGTACACCAATCACATAACCATCTAACATAATATAAAATTTATGTTTTTCTTCTTTATCTTGAATCATTGAAACATATTGTTTATCTTTTATTGTTTTCATATTTATCCTTTCATAATAATTATATATGAAATAAATTTCAATTGGATTACATTTTAGCTTAAATTATATACAATTATAAAAGAAAAAAAGAGAAATCTAAAAAAGTGCAAAAAAAAAGCTTTACCATTAGCTACTAAAAAAGTAGATAAAGGTAAAGCTTAAGAAAGAATACTCAAAGCTGGCAGCGGCTTACGTT
>PKUJ01000013.1 GCA_002869565.1 Arcobacter sp. | reverse complement strand
TGGATTACGTAAGAGTCTGAAGATAAAATTAGTTGATTATTACCTTGTAAATTATAAGAAAAGATAGAAGATTATGCACCCATATTTACTATTAAGTCACAATTGCTCAGATGTAGCCGCCAACTCTTCTGAATTACTAGATAATTTAAAACTTGTGTTATTAACCATACATAAAACTTCAGAAATAGAAGTTCCTAATGCATTTGTACCTTTTATTAAAGAGCCAATATTTCCTGAACTTTTAGCATTAATACTATAATCATATTTTGCATTACCAAATTGAACTAAAGCATTAGTAATCATAGATATATTTTCTCTAGTAACTACCAACATTTCGTTTAGTTTTTCTTTTAATAATTCAACCTGTGCAGAATTTGCTTTCTCTTTTATATCATATGTATAAAATCCTTCTTTTGCCTTATGCACAATATCAATTGCTTCTTCTATAACTTTTCCATCTTGCTTAATTCCTTCTTCAATTTTTTCAAGATAAGAATTAAAATTGTTTGCGACTTTTCCTATTTCATCATTTCTTTCTACAAAAACTCTACTTGAAGTATCAGAATTCTGGCTTATATCGGTAATTGCTTTATTTAATTCTGATAAAGGATTGATTATAATTTTTCGAGAAAATACCGCAATAATAATTGAAATTAAAAACAAAATAAAGATTATGAGTGCAATTGCAGTATAAACTATATTTTGAGATTGTCCTATAAGTTCTTCAAGATACTTTGAATCTTCGCCAATAACATAATAACCAATCTCTTGTCCACTATAATCAACAATAGCACTTACTGTCAAAAAATAACTATCACTTACATGATATTTATTTTTATTAATATCATCAAGATTAATGCTACTTACATATTTTGCAAATTTTTCATCATAAGTTTTTTGATTTAGAGAGTATTTACCAACAGTTTTTAATTTTGCAGAAGATTCGCTTTTACTTATTATATCTTTATTTAAAAGCATCAAAACATTAGCATGATAATATTTTTTCATATCTTTTATTATAGAATTATAACCTGCTTTAAATTCTACAGAACCTATGTATTCTCCACTTTCAATGATAGGTGCGACACCAACCAAATTAATATTAGAAATGCCAATTTCAGTACCTACAACAGCTTTTTTAGTTGAATGAACATCAGATACACTTTTTCTAGTAATTAATAAAGAATCTCCAAATTTTGATTCTTTCCAAGACCTTAAAAAAGATTTACCATTTTTATCATGAACATGTACTTTAATATTTTTAAAATTTGTATTTGACTTAAAATCTTTTGATAACTTTTTTGTTACGTCAATCAAAGCACTTCTATTACCATTTTTAAGAGCATCAATGATTTTCCCATCATTTGCAAGGGAGACTGCATTTGATATACAAATTTCGCCTTTAGCCACCACTTTTTGATTAACAATAGAACTTAAATCTTTTGCAGTTTCTTCATATACGCTATTTTTAATATCTAATAAATTAAAAGTGAACATAATTAAGGCAATAACTAACCCTATCAAAGAACTTGCAATAATTATTGTAATTAATTTATTTCCTATACTCCAATTCTTCATTTCAACTTTCCCTTATATATAACCAAAAGTTATTTTTAGTTATTCTAATAAAATTCATGTTAGTTATATATTAAACATAATAAAATTGTAACAATTGTTATGAAATTCATTTAAGAGAGTTTATTTTTTTTTACTATTTGATCAATAAGCTTACAATAAGCAATTACTAAAATTATTATTATATATATAAATTGCAAAATTGAAAGTGATTTTTGTGCCATTATAAAATGAATAGTAATTAAAACGAGTGCAAGATATACAAATTTATGTAAACTATTATATTTTCTATACAGTTTTTTTGTTGATGTAATTGCCATAAAAATAAGAATAAAAAAAGCAATCATTCCAAGATATATAAAAGGTTTATCTAAAGTCTCTTTTATCACAAAAGAAATTTCTAATTCTGCATCTAAAATAAAAAAATTCAGAAAGTGTAAAAATGCATAAAAGAATCCATATAGTCCTATCATTCTTCTATATTTCATTAAATTTATCCATTTTTTCACCAAAGAAATTGTAATTGTAGCAAAGAGAATCACCGTTGCTGTTGCACCAGTTATTGTATATATATATTTAATTGGATCTTTTACATTCTCTAAAAAAAATAACTCATAGGATGCAAATCCTAAAGGTAACAACAATACAATAAACAGTAAAACTCTTTTCATAAGTTAATCCTTTAAATGAACTTTCTTAAGTCCATTCCCTTATATAAACTTGCTACTTCATTTTCATATCCATTGAACATCAATGTTTCTTTCTTAAAAAATTTTCCAAGAACTCTTTCTTTAGCTTGAGACCATCTTGGGTGATCAACATTTGGATTTACATTTGCAAAAAATCCATATTCTCTTGGATTTTCTTTTTGCCAAGAGTTTAAAGGCTCTTTATCTACAAATGATATTTTTGAAATTGATTTAATTGATTTGAAACCATATTTCCACGGAACAATCAGTCTTAATGGAGCTCCATTTTGTTTAGGCATTCTTGAACCATAAAGACCAACAGCCATTAAAGTTAAATCATTCATAGCTTCATCCATTCTAAGACCTTCTACATAAGGATAAGTAATTGTTGAAAAAACACCACGAGCTTGATCTGGGAACATATCATCATCAAATTTAGTTTCAAACCTTACATATTTTGCACTTGATAAAGGTTTTGCTATTTTTATTAAATCAGATAAAGTAAACCCATTCCAAGGGACAACCATAGACCAGCCTTCCACACATCTAAATCTATAGATTCGTTCTTGAAGTTCTACTTTTTTTAATAAATCTTCAAAATCTATTTCAAAAGGTTTTTCAACTAATCCATCAATTTCTATTTTCCAATTATCTGTATTAAGAGTATGAGCCATATCTTTAACTCTTTCTTTACTAGTTGTAAACTCATAAAAATTGTTATATGAAGTAATTTGATCATAAGTATTCAGTTTTAAATTATTTGGGTTATTATCTTTTAAATAGTGAAGATTTGGAACTGGTATTTGATCTTTAGCTAAAGCTTCTATTACAGTTGATCCAGCAATCATTGAAGCAGCACCAAGTTTTAAGAAAGTTCTTCTTTTTTCAAATAACTCTTTGGGAGTAACTTCATTCTCGTCAATTTGCCATGATGGTTTTTTAATTATATTCATCACATATCCTTTTTCTAATTCTTTTTTATTTTATAGATTTAGTGTTAAGGATATGTTTAGTCTTGTATTCTTATTTCCCTTCAAATAAAATAATCAAATATTTTGAGGACCAAATTACAAGTCCAAAAATTAAAAGAATAGAAGTGAAGTTTATTAAAAATATGTAGTCGAAATTGAAATTTGTACTAATTGATGTAAATATTCTTAGTAAAGCAATGAATTGAATTGCTACAAATATAAGAATCGTAAATTTGTCTGCATGGGGAGTTTGTCCAGAATGTCCTAAAACTACCCTAGTCCCAAAACCAATTAATACCGTAACAAAATATCCTAAAGAGATGGTGTGAATAACTGCTTTTTCAAAGACAAAACCAGTATTTAATATGGCACTTAGAGATTCAATTATTGATATAAAAAAAGCGAAAGGAATCCAGTATAATGATATAAAAAGAACCCACATAATTGCAACTGTTTTAAAAACTGGCAATTTCCATTTTATGATTTCTCTTACAAAAAATATAAACAGTGGTAAATCAGAAATAAGATTAAATCTAACATCATTAAAACTTAAAATTACTACTTTTAATAGTAATAATATAAATAATACTTCTAATAGTTTATTACTTTTATTAATCTTATAACCTTGCACCTTCATTGATGTAAAGAAAGGAATCATTCTTTGTGAAATTGTGAAAATAATTCCAAATATAAATAAATAAAATCCTGCATTTATAGATACTTGTTTAACTAAGTATGCATAATTAAAATCTATTAATGATATTATAAATAAAAAGTGAGATATTAATCCAGAAAAGAAAAAGATAAGCACCCATTTTGTATCATTTTTCTCTTTCATAACACTTTTTTTACGTATTGAATACAAAAGTTTAAAACTAAAAACTTGTGTTATAAACAATACAAGTACAAATAAAATATATAAATTTGATGAAAAAGATAAAGAAACTAATATTCCAATAGAACATATAAAATAAAATAAAAACTGTTTCATGTAAACACTAGGTTCTATCTCTGCTTGCATTAAAAATCTTGGAAATACAACAAACAAAAAGCCCAAAAAGAATTGAACAAATACTACATAAACCATAGTATACGCATGATAGTCAAGTAATAAGTTATCTAATACTAAAATATTAGAATAACTAATTAATAAAAGATATATAAACAAAATAAAAAAGATAATACCACTTGCAAAAAATGGTTGATGTGGTTGAGAAGAAAACTTCTTATACCATGAATTAAACATACTAACTCCTAAATCAGGCTTTGCCTTTTTAATTAGGAGTAGTATATCAAATTAGTCAAATCAAAAAATTGATTACTGACAAGTTCCACAACAAGATGTTGAAGTAGCATCATTTGCTGCACTTAAAGCTGCATCATAATTTGGCTCTTCCGTAATTTCTGGACAAATTTCTTTATATGTAATAATACCTGATGCATTAATTACAAAAACCGCTCTACAAGTAACACCTGCCAATGGTCCATCAGCAATTAAAACTCCATAGAATTTTGAAAATGCTTTATTTCTAAAATCACTTGTAACTGTTAAATTTTCAATGCCTTCTGTTGTACAAAATCTTCCCATTGCAAATGGCAAATCCATAGAAACTACAGTTACCTCAGCATTTTCAATTTTTGCGGCTTCTTCATTAAATTTTCTAGTTTCTGCTGCACATACTGCAGTATCTAAAGATGGTACAACTACAATAATTTGAGCTTTACCTTTTTGACCACCTACTTCAATTTCAGATAAATCTTTTCCTACTACTTTTACAATAGGTGCAACATCACCTACTTTTAAGTCTGCTCCACTTAAATTTACTAGATTTCCTTTTAACATTGTTGTTGCCATTGTTATCCTTAATATTAAATTATACTGTAATAATATTATAATATTTTAATATTTTAATAACCTTGATTTTAATCAAAATATTTTTAATTTTAAACATAAAAAAAGGGAAAGCAATAAAAACCTTCCCTTTTTTTTAAAATCTATATAAATAATTTAGTTAATAGCTGCTAAAGCACCCTCATAATTAGGCTCTTCTGTAATTTCTGGGCAAATCTCTTTATATGTAACTGTACCTTCTGCATTTGTAACAAAAATTGCTCTACACGTAACACCTGCTAATGGTCCATCAGCAATTAAAACTCCATATGCATTTGCAAAATCTTTATTTCTAAAGTCAGAACCAACTTTTAAGTTTTCAATACCTTCAGTTGTACAAAATCTTCCCATTGCAAATGGTAAATCCATAGAAACAACTACAACTTCGGCATCAGATTTTGCTGCTTCTTCATTGAATTTTCTAGTTTCTGCTGCACATACAGGAGTATCTAATGATGGAACAACAACAATAACTTGAGCTTTTCCACCAACCGTAACTTCTGATAAATCTTGAGCTACTACTGTTATTACTGGTGCTTTATCACCTACATTTACTTCTGTACCACTTAAGTTAACTAAATTACCTTTTAGATTAGTTGTTGCCATATTTTCCCTTTGTTTTGTTAATTTTTCGAAATTATAATAAAAGAGGATAAAAGTTGTCTTAATTATAATTTCTAACTTAAATTATAACAAATTTTTTAATCTTATTTAATAAATTAAGATTAAAAAAATATATAATTATTCTTATTAATGAAATAATTGATATAATTGTAACAATGGGGAGTTTATGATGAATAAATTACTTAAAATAATTTTCATTATTACCATAATATATAATATTAACTTATTTAGTAATGCACGGGAAAAAGTTACTTTACAATTTCAATGGAAAGATCAATTTCAATTTGCAGGGTATTATATTGCAAAAGAAAAAGGTTTTTATAAAAAAGAAAATTTAGAGGTAACATTTACTAAATATACAAATGATAATCATATTCTTGATAATGTAATAAGTCAAAAATCTACATTTGCTACAGGAAGAACTTCTCTATTAATTCATAAAAATAACGGTTATGATGTAATCGCACTTGCAGCAATATTTCAGCATTCTCCTTCAATACTTCTTGTAACTAGTGAAAAAATATCAACTCCTAATAGTCTTAGAAATAAAAAAATAATGGTTTCAGCAGATGCAATAAGTTCAGCTTCTTATATGTCAATGTTATTTAGTGAAGGAATATTAAATAAAGATTTAATAATTCAAGAACATACATTTAATATAAATGACTTAATTGAAGGGAAAACTGATGCTATAGCTGCATATATTTCAAATGAACCATATTTATTAAAAAAAAGAGGTATAAAATATAAATACTTTCATCCAAAAGATTATGGTTTTGATTTTTATGGAGATATTTTATATACCTCACAAAAAGAACTTGATGAAAATCCATTAAGAGTAAAAAAATTTAGAAAAGCTTCAATTAAAGGATGGGAATATGCTTTTAATAATATTGAAGAAACTGCTAAAATAATATTCAATAAATATAATATTCAAAATAAAACTTTAGAACAATTAATATATGAAGGTAAAATATTAAAAAATTTAGCTTACGATAAAAATGGTAAAATTGGTACAATAGATAAAAATAAATTTACTGATATTGCAAAAACTTATAGGTTATTAGGACTGATAAAAAAAGACTATAATCTTGATAATTTTATTTATAACCATGAAGATACAAAAAAATTTATTTTAAAAAAAGAAGAAGAAGAGTGGTTAAAAAACAAAAAAGTGATTTATCTTGGGACAAATAAAGAATGGGCTCCTATAGAATTTTTTGATAAAAATGAAAAATATAGTGGAATTGCTTCAGGCTATCTTAGTATCCTTGAAAAAAAATTAGATATCAAATTCAAAATTCAAAAAAATGAATTTTGGCATAAAATGATTGAAAAGATTAAAAACAGAAAAACAGATATGTTCTTAGCTATTGTCAGTACCCCTGATAGAAATAAATATATGAATTTCACTAGCTCATATTTAAATTTTCCTACAGTTATAGTAACAAGAGATGATGTTGGTTATATAAAAAATTTAGGTCAATTATCAAATAAAAAGGTAGCTGTAGAAAAAAGTTTTTTTACTCAAGAATTGATTCATAAAAAAAATAAGAAGATTCAACTAATAACTACAAATACAACAAAAGAAGCTCTTACAAAGGTTTATGATGGCTCTGCATACGCATATATAGGAACACTGCCTAATATTGGACATTTTATAAAAGAACTTAACTATACAAATCTTAAAATTAATGGAGAAACTTCTTTTGAAACTAAACTTAGTTTTTCTACAAGAAAAGATT
Organism: Arcobacter sp.; assembly: GCA_002869565.1. Taxonomy (GTDB): domain Bacteria; phylum Campylobacterota; class Campylobacteria; order Campylobacterales; family Arcobacteraceae; genus Halarcobacter. Next base: position 31,949 of record PKUJ01000013.1, on the reverse strand, counting down.
TACCTCATCTTAATAATATATTGCAAAAAGTTTTAGATACTATTACTGAAAAAGAACATGATGACATATATTATAAATGGATAAATATTACATATACAAAAACCTTTGATTATCAAGTTATTATAATTTCAACATTTTTTATATTTTTAATTTTGTTAGTTTTTTATTATAGAAATCAATCTTTAGAAAAAGAATTAAGAGTAAAAGAGGAAGTTGCCAAAGAATTAAAAGACTTAAATTCCTTACTAGAACAAAAAAATATGACCTTAAGAGATATATCAGAAACTGATAGCTTAACCAAATTAGCAAATAGAAGAAAAATCGACTCTTTTTTAGAAGCAGAAATAGATAGAAGTAGTAGATTTTCTTTGCCTTTATCTATTTTAATGATTGATATAGATTTTTTTAAAAAAGTTAATGATTCATACGGGCACAAGATAGGAGATGCTGTGCTAAAGCAAATAGCTCAACTTTTATCAGGTTCTGTTAGAAGATATGATTTAGTTGGCAGGTGGGGAGGAGAAGAGTTTTTAATAATCTGTCCAAATAGTAATATTAAACAATCATACTTTTTAGCTGAAAAGATTAAAGATAAAATTTCAGAATATAAATTTCAGAATATGAACAATAAACATATTACAATAAGCTGTGGAATCTCTCAATATACATCATATGAGAGTGTAGATGACCTTATAAATAAAGCTGATAAAGAATTATATAATGCAAAACATAGAGGGAGAAATACTATCTGCCCTAAAGTTTAATTTTAATTGAACTCTCTTGAAGTACAATTTTTTCATCATTGATTAAGCTTGTAAGGGAAGCTTTAAAAGCTTTTTTACTCATTTCAAACACATCTTTAATATCTTCAGCATCACTTTTATATGTAAAACCTAATTCTCCACCATTTTGTTCTAAAATTTCTAAAACTTTACTTGGATTATCTTCACTTCTTTTTGCTCCAAATTTTTGTAATGAAAGATCAAGTTTTCCATCTTCTCTAATAAGTTTAATATATGCTCTTTTTTTATCACCAATTTGAATATTTTCAAAAATTTCATTATGATAAATTAAACCCTCAAATTCATTATTTACAATAGTTTTAAAACCAAGAGGTGTTTTTGTATATAAAAGAATCTCTACTTCATCCCCAATATTAAGAGTAATAGGTTCTTTACTTAGTACAAATTTTTCACTTCCTATAAGTCTATTTGTTTTATCATCTTCAACTATTTGGATTACTTTTCTATCACCAATATCGTACGTTGTTCTTTGTCTATTTTTAGGAACTAATAAATCTTTAGGTAAGCCCATATCTAAAAAAGCTCCAAAATTAGCCATATCAATAACTTCTAAAGAAACAAAATCATTTTTCATACCATATGGAGTAAGAGTTGTTGCAACTAATCTATCTTCACTATCAGTATAAATAAATACATCAAGAAGAGTATCTATTTCCATCTCTTTTGTAACATAACAATTAGGAAGTAAAACTTCTTCTTCATCACCAGCAATTAAATAAATACCAGGTTCTGATACTCTATTTACCTTTAAAGAGTTCATAACTCCTAATTCAATTTTTTCGTTCATTTTTTTCCTAACAATTTGGCAAGTAATAGTGTAAATACACCAACAATAATTATACTAGCTCCTGAACTTATATCATAATAATAAGAGATTATCAAACCCATTATTGTAAAAAAAGTTGCAAGTAGAGAACTTAAAATCATCATTGATGATAATCGTTTAGCAAACATCTCTGCAAGATATGTGGGAATAGTTAAAAGTGCAATTACCAGAATTAGTCCCACAACTTTAATAGCAGCAACAACACTCAAAGCTGCAAGAATTAAAATAAGAGTATAAAAGAATTTAACATTTATCCCTCTTAAACTTGCAAATTCACTATCATATGATACGCTAAGGATTTGTTTATAAAATAAAAATACAAGTCCAACAATAAAAAGATCTAAAATACTTAAATAGATAATATCTTCACTTGAAACTGCAATAATAGATCCAAATAAATAACTCATCAAATCTACATTATAACCAGGAGTTAAATCTACAAAAATAATACCAATAGCCATTCCAAATGCCCACATAATTCCTATAATTGCATCTATTCTATTTTTATTTTTAAGTGTTATACTTGCAATAATAATTGCTGTTAGAACAGCAAAAATTGTAGCTCCGAAAAGAACAGGGATACCTAAAAATATTGCAAGCCCTATTCCCCCATACGAACTGTGAGCAATTCCACCTGCTAAAAAAGTAATTTTATTTACAACTACAAGAGAACCTATAATTCCAGCTGCAAGAGATACTAAAATACCAGCAATTAATGCATTCTGTATAAAATCATATTGCAAAGCTTCTAACATCTAATTTCTACCTTTTCCAATTTATTCATGGGTGTGATTACAGCAAACTTGCTTTTTGCCAAGAGCAGATAAAAGCTCAACTTCACACATATGGACATCTTCTGTATTAATATTTTCTTCAATATTTTTTAGATGATGATAAACCAAATTTTTATTTACATGGGCAACATTTTTTGCATAATTTAGTAAAACTGAGATGTCGTGACTTACAACAACTACGGCAATAGATTTATTAAGTTCTTTTAATAACTCATAAATATCTTTTTGGCCTTTTACATCAATACTTGCTGTAGGTTCATCAAGAAGCATAACTTTTGGATTTGAACAAAGTGCACGGGCTATAAATACTCTTTGCCTCTGTCCTCCACTTAAATCTCCAATTTTTGAATTTGCAAACTCATCCATACTTACTTTTTTCAAAGAGTCTATAGCACAAGAGATGTCTTCCTTGCTATATCCAAAAAATTGCTTTTTACTCACTTTATGACCCATAAGAACAACTTCAAGTGCTGTTATAGGAAAATCTGTATTTAAATTCGTATTTTGAGGAACATACCCTAATAAATCTTTTTTAAGATGATTCGTAATTTTCCCATCTTTAATTTTTAAAAGCCCTAATATTAACTTTAATAGTGTAGATTTTCCTCCACCATTTGGTCCAATGATTGCTAAAAAATCATTATCTAATATATCTAAATTTATATTTTCTAAAACTTTTGTTTTATCATAACTATAAGAAAGGTTTTTAAGTTCTAAAATTTTGTTCATTGATTATTCACACCTTTATATCGTGCGCATTATACTATAATGAATTATCAATTTACATAAAATCTAATTTTCTCAATAAGTGAATGCCAAAAAGTACCTAAATATTCATGTATCGCAAGTTCAGACTTACGAATTTCTTTTCCTCTAGGTTCTCTCTTGTAATCACCATCTTCTTTTGATAAAAAATCAGTTGGAGCTGCAATTGGAGATAAGTTGGCACTTTCAAAAATATTAATAGCTCTTGGCATATGAAAAGCTGAAGTAACAAGTACAAATTTATTTTTATTAACAGTTTTTTTAGCATATTCTGCTTCTTCTGCTGTATCTTTAGCTTCTTCTTGAGTTATAATATCAGAAGCTGGAACTCCTAAAGAAATTGCTACATCTCTGGAAATAAAAGCATGAGGCGTTTTAATATCTTCACCTGCGTAACCTGATAAAATTAATTTTCCATTATCCAATTTCCTATAAATTCTTATCCCTTCAGTTAGTCTCATAAGAGCAGAAGTTGAAAGTTGTGAAAGCTTTGACATTTTGTCATTTGTAACATGTCCTGATCCTAAAACTAGCACATACTCAATTTTTGGATCAACATCAATATAAGACTTATACTGATTTTCTAAGGGTTGTATTAAATAGTTTGAAAAGGGAGAGTAACCAATTAATGCAAGCCAAATAAAGGAGCTTATTAAAAAAAATTTTGCTCTTTTATAATTCTTACTTAGTAAAAATATAATTCCTAAAAAAAGTAGAATTAAACCTAAAGACATCGGCATTAAAAACATTGAAATAAATTTTTTAATAGTAAATAACATTTGTTAAATTTTCTCCCCTACTAAAACTGAAGTATATCCTACAACTCTAGAATTATCTTTAGTTCTATCATAACTTGTACAGTAGTGTAACACACTCGTTATTAAATTATTTTTAAGAGAAGAATTAATCATTGCTTTTACTCCAATCATTCCACAAGCTTCACAACCTCTATTAAACATTTCTAAGTCAAGCCTTGATATGGCATTTAGACAGATATTATCTAATTTTTTTGCATCCTCTAGCTTATAAAAATGGCTTAAATCTGTACTTATTATAATTAAGTTATTTTTATCTTTTAATAACTCATCTATAAGTAAAGATAACAATTTAAAATCTAATTTTCCATAAACTATTTCAATCATTTCTAAACCATCAAAATAATTTTTTATAAAAGGAGCTTGAGTTTCAGTAGAGTGTTCATAATGAAGTTCTTCATCAAAAACTAAAAAATCATATTTTTCTTTTAGTTTCTTTGAATATTCTAAATCTATTTTTATATTTCCTATGGGAGTTTCATATTCATCATATAAGGCTATTGAAGCGCCTTCTAAGTATACTTTATGTGAAGGACCTATTACAATTACCCTTTTAAAATTTTGTTTTGAAGATAGATTATAAGCTATATTTGCAGTAAAGCCACTATAAATATAACCAGCATGTGGTACGATAATAGCACGTGGATTTATTTTAAGTTCATTTACACTAAAACCTTTATTGAAATCTTCAATATATCTTTTAATCTCATTTGCATCATTTGGATAAAAAGAATCTGCAACTACTGTTTTTCTGATACTCATAATAACTCCTTAAAAATGTCCCATTTTTTAAGGGACCGTTTTTTATATTTCTTTTAGCAAGATAGCAAAGCTATCTTTAAAGAAAGAAACCCTAAAGAGGACAGACGAGTTGTCCTTTAGTTTTATCTTATGATTTGTTAAAAAATTCCATCTATTTTGATTCCACAATTTTTACAAAAAGAATTATTAAGCTCATAAGATTTTACATTAAAATATTCTCTTGATATTAAATTTGTACCACAATTTACACATATAGTGCTGTTTTCATATCCTATATTTCCAATATAAACATAATTTAAGCCTTCTTTTTTTGCAATATCGTATGCTAGCTTAAGACTTGAAAATGATGTTCTTGGTATATCCATATCTTTATAATCTGGATGAAAAGCTGATATATGCCAAGGAACGTTTACACCTAGATTTTCTTTTATCCATTGCACAATTTTTGTTAGTTCTTCAGCACTATCATTTTTTGTTGGCACAATTAATGTTGTGATTTCAATCCAAATTCCATTTTTTTGTAAGTGTATTAAATTATCTAAAACCTGATTTAAATTTCCTCCAAGAGATTTTTTATAATACTTTTGGCTAAAAGATTTAAGGTCTACATTAATTGCATCTATAATACCTTTCATATCATCAATTACTTCAGAACTTTCAAAACCATTACTAACAAAAACTGATTTAATACCATATTTTTTCGCTTCAAGAGCAATATCTTTTGCATAAGGATAAAAAATTGTTGGTTCATTATATGTATAAGAGATAGATGCACATTTTTTTTCACGTGCTATTTCAACTACTCTTTTAGGGCTAATATAATTTGATTTATCTATTTTCTTCTCTTGAGATATACCATGATTTTGACAAAAAGTACAATGAAAGTTACAACCAACTGTACCCAATGACAATGATTTTGAAGTTGGTAAAAAATGATAAAGAGGTTTCTTTTCAATGGGATCTATGTTAAAAGCACTTATATATCCATAAACTAAACATTCAACTTTATTTTCAATATGTTTATTTACTCCACAAATACCAATTTGATTCTCTTTTAAATCACAATAGTATGAACACAAAAGACAAATCTTTTTTCCATCTTTTGAGTCTTTGAAATATTTCATAATATTACTTTATCTTCAAAGCTTCATATGTTTGAATTTTAGGAAACCCAGATAAAGAAGAAGGATTTAATCCAGCTTTTTGACATAGATGAACCATAAATTCATTAAAAGTTGGAAGTTGTTCCCAAACTTGAGGCAAAAAAGTTGCTCTTTTTCCATCTAGTTCTAAAATAACCCCATGTTTATTTGGAATTAACTTTTCTTTTAAATCTTCTAAATCTACATATTCCAAGACTTCAGGAGGTGTTAAAATTGAAATTTCTATCTTAACTTTTTGAAACTCTTCAGGAGTTAATCTATTAAATCTAAAATCTGAAAAAGCTGCTGATTTTGCATTATGTAAAATATCCTCAAGAAGTGTTCTATGAGCTATTAAAGAGCCTATGCAACCTCTTAATTTACCATCTAAAGTTAAAGTTACAAAAGTTGCTCTTTGTTCATTTAAATCTGGATTTTCTTTAAGTAATTTTTCTTTATCAAATTTTATTGTTTTATCAAAAGCCGATTCAATTGACTTTGAAGCAAGTGTTAACAATAAGTTAACATCTTCCATAAGATCTCCTTTTAGATTAAGATAATTTAGTAATATCCTTAATGGCATCTATAAACTTATCATCATAGTTCACGCATTTACACACTTTATAATCTATAATTCCTATTTCATCAGCTACTTCTTTATACTCAATGCTAAGTTCAAAATCAGTTTCTGAATTATCCACAATAAAAGCAATTGGATAAATAAGCACTTTTTCATTTTTAAAATCTTTTAATCTATTATCAAGTGCGGGTTCTAGCCATTTCATAGGTCCAACTTTTGATTGATAAGCTAGAGATATTGACTTAAAATTTATACTTTTTTCTTTTAATTTATTCGATAATATTTCTACATGCTCTTGTACATGACTTTGATAAGGATCACCTTTATCAACAATTTTTTGAGGTAAGCCATGTGCTGAGAAAATCAAATTATACTCTTCATACTCTTCAACCGTTTTTGAAATAGTATCTATAATTGCTTCATTAAAAACATCATTTTTAAAAAAAGGATCTATTACTTCTATATTAAATCTATCTTCTGCAAACTCTACAAAATCTTCTACAGAGGATTTTGTTGTAGTTGTTGAATATTGAGGATATAAAGGAAATAAAACTACTTCTTTAATACCTTTTTCTTCTAACTCTTTAATACATTGAATTGCAAATGGGGGAGTGTATCTCATTGCTTGAAATACATAAACATTATCAAGAGTTTTATCTAGTTTTGAAACTAGCTTTTCAGTCAAAGGATTAAGAGGTGATTCATTTCCTATTTTTTCATAATTTTTCCAAGCTGAGTCTAGTCTTGAACTTACAATTAATTTTGCAAGTAAAGACCTAAAAAAATCACTTTTTATTGTTAAAATATTTTTATCATTAAACATATTTGTTAAAAACATCTTTAATTCATTTTTATTTCTAGCTCCACCCATATTGAGTAGAACTAGAGCCTTATCAGATTTCTTATCCATTAATTTTACTCCGAAATTTCATTCAAATTTATAATTTTGTCACTACACCAAGTTGCTAGTTTCATGTCATGTGTAATTAATAATATAGCACAATTATTCAAATATTTAACTAATAGTTTCATAACTTCATATGCAATAATATTGTCTAAAGCAGAAGTGGGTTCATCCACCAATAAAAGTTCTGGTTTCATTAACAAAGCTCTTAAGATTGAACATCTTTGAAGTTGGCCTCCACTTAATTCATGAGGTTTTTTATCTAGCAAATATTGTTCTAAAGTCAATTCATTACAGTACCTATCTATTTCTTCTTTTAAATTCATATTCTTTATATCTAATACATCACGGATTTGTTCAAGAATTGTAAAGCTAGGATGAAAAGAGCTATAAGGATCTTGATAAATAGAACTTATTTTTTCTGTTTTTATATTACCTTTAAGAGGCTTTAAATTGCCAGTAATTAGCTCAAAAAGGGTACTTTTACCACTTCCACTACTACCTACTATTGAAATTAATTCACCCTTTAGAAGCTGTAAACTAAAATCTTTATAAATTAATTTATCTTTAACATATCCAAAATTGAGTTTTTGTATTTCTAAAATTACTTTTTGATTATACTCATTATTGCTCATTATTATTCCTAGATTTAAAAAAACACTATATAAAAAGATGACTAAAAATCTCATTATAAGCTTTTATTATACTAAGTATAGCCATTTTAATAGCTTTTCATAAGTTAGATAAAAGAATAAATCGCTAAAATTTACTTTTTAAATTTAAGGAGAGAATAGATGAGAAAGATTGTTTTAGGAACAATGATCGCAGCAGCATCTTTAATGGCTGCTAATTTTGCACCATGTGCTGGTTGTCATGGAGCTGCTGCAGAAAAAGCTGCTTTAGGTAAATCACAAATAATCAAGGGTTGGCCGGTTGAAAAGACTGTTGCTGCATTAAAAGGTTATAAAGATGGTTCTTACGGTGGAGCTATGAAGTGTGTAATGAAAGGTCAAGTTGCAAGACTTTCAGACGCTGATATTCAAGATTTAGCAACTCAAATTTCTAAATTCTAGTTAGCGTTTTTATTTGTTTTAAAAGTGAGTCACTTTTGTGATTCACTTTTTTTTTGCTCTTTTTTCGATTCTTTAATCTTTTCTTCTTTTTTCACAGCATCATTCAAATCTTCTGTACTATCAAATAAAAGCCCATCCATCATTTTATCGCCATCATCAAATTGTCCTGTTTTTGCACCCCAAATAAACATTCCTAATATTGCAAAAGAGACTACTAGTCCCACAATCAACATCATTAAAAGAGTATCATTCATTTTAGTTTTCCTAATTTAATTTTTTAATTTTATTCTCATAGAATTTGCAACAACAAGAAGAGAACTTAAACTCATAGATAAAGCTGCAACAAGAGGAATTACAAATCCTGCCATGGCAAGTGGTATTGTAACCATATTGTAAATCAAAGATATTAGCAAATTCTGCTTTATAAACTTATATGTTCTATTAGAAATTCTAAATGCTTGTTTTAAACTATCTAATGAATTATCCAAAAGTACAATATCAGATACAGAAATTGTAATATCAGAAGAATTACCCATTGCAATTGAAACATCTGAAGAGGCTAAGGCAACAGAATCATTAATTCCATCACCAACCATTACAACAACTTTTCCTTGTTCTTTTAATTTTTTTATATAATTTGCTTTTCCTATAGGATCAATATTTGCTACATAATTTTTTATTCCAACTTTTGAAGCAATATTAGAGGCTACAGACTCATTATCTCCTGTTAACATCACAATATCTAAACCATTTTTTATAGCATCAGAAACAAGCTCTTTGGCATCTTCTTTTATTTCATCTGCTAATTCAAAAGTTGCAATAACTTTTGAATTTATTGCAAAAATATAAATTGAGTTTGTACTATCAAATTTATAATTGATATTATTTTCTTTCATCAATTCTAAATTTCCACCTACTATTTGAAATTCTTTTCCATTTACATTTTTATATTTTGCAAGCATTCCTTTTGCTTGTATATTTTTAACATCATAAATATTTTTTAATTCAAAAGTATATTTTTTTAACAAATGTTTTTTAATAGATTGAGAAATTGGATGTGAAGATGAATCTAAAATTGAATATAATAAATTTAACTTATGAATATTATCATCTAATAATCTCATTTTTTTTACTTTTAATTCACCTTTAGTAATTGTTCCTGTTTTATCTAAAACAAGGGTATCTGCTTTTGCCATTGACTCTATAAATTTTGCTTCTTTAAAAAGAAGTCCTTTTTTTGCCAACTCTGAGATTCCTATTAGACTAGCTATTGGTGTAGCTAAAGCTAAAGCACAAGGACAAGCAATAACAATAACTGATATAGCAACAATAAATGATTTTTCAAAATGACTAGCCCCATCATAATCAAAACCTAAATCAATACCAAAAAAATACCAAACAATAAAAGTAAATAATGAAAGACTTAAAATAGCAATTGTAAAACCTTTTGATATTTCATTTGCTTTATGCTCAATATTTGGCTTAGAACTAAGAGAATCTTCCAACAGTGTAACAATTGAGTTAAGAGTGGAATCCTTATAAGATTTTGTAACTTCATAACGTATAAGAGCATCATTATTTATAGTTCCACTGAAAATATTATCATTTTTCTTTTTATAAATAGGAAGAGATTCCCCTGTTAAACTTGATTCATCAAAAGAACCTTCTCCACTTATTATAACACCATCTACACAAACTTTTTCACCACTTCTAATTTCAACAATATTACCAACTTTGATATTATTTAATGCAATAGATTTTTTAATACCATCTTCAAGAACTGTTGCTTCAAGAGGTATTGAACTTTTAATTTTATCAAGGGTATCAACCGCTGATTTTTTACCTAAAACTTCAAGATATTTTCCTACAAGAACAAAAGTTATTATCATAGCAACAGAATCAAAATAACTCTCACCTTTTCCCCCAAATAATATGTATAAAGAGTATATATAAGTTAAGGTAGCACCTGAACTTACTAAAAAGTCCATATTTAGAATACGATTTCTTAGACCATAATATGCACCTCTAAAAAATATCCATCCAGAATAAAATAGCACAGGAGTAGAAAGAATAAATTCTCCAAGATGGATATATTGACGAATCTCTTCATCGATTCCAGTAAAAAATCCAGTATATTTCGCAACAGAAAGCATCATAATATTCATAGAAGCAAAAACTGCAACCATCATTCTTATAAAATAATCACGTTTAAATTTCACTGCTTGCTCATCTGCAATACTCGCATCGTAAGCATAAGCGTTATATCCAATACTTCTAATTTTCATTATAATTTGTGACAATTTTATTTTTTCATCATTCCAAATGATTTTTGCTTTATTATTTGTAAAGTTAATATCAGCACTAACAATACCATCAGTATCATACAAAACTTTTTCATTTAACCAAATACAAGCAGCACAGTGAATTCCTTCAATAATCAAATCAATTTGTTTAAAACCATCTTCAGTTATGGATATGAAAGTATCTTCAAAACTTTGAGTATCAAATCTTTCAGTATCATCATGAACCTCAATAGGAGGACTAATTGTTTTATTTCCCAATTTATCATAAAAAGAATCTAAACCATCATCTTTTAGTAGATGATAAACACCTTGACAACCTTTACAACAGAAATTCAATTCTACTTCATTAATCATCACACTTTCGTCAAACACTAAATGACAGTGATCACATTTGATATCACTCACAAAAAATCCTAAAATTATATTTTAATAACTAAAAAAGTAAATGTATCTAATAGTAAACATTTATTTAATAAATAGTATAATCAATTATATCGTAATATGTTTGGAGTAAGTCTTAATGATATTTAATGTGTCTATTTTAAAAAATATAACAATTTTATATGCAGAAGATGAAGCTGCCTTGAGAGAAATAACTCTAAATATTTTAAGGGGTTTTACAAAGAAACAGTTTGTTGCAGAAAATGGTGCTGAAGGATTAGAGCTCTTTAAACAAAATGAATCAGAAATTGATTTAATTATTACAGATGTAAATATGCCCATAATGAATGGCCTTGAAATGATTAGGCAAATAAAAGAGATTAATCCCAATATACCTATAATCGTAGCAACTGCATTTTCTAATACAGAATATTTGCTAGAAGCAATTGATATTGGTGTAGATAAATATGTTTTAAAACCAATTGATATGAAAAAACTTTTACAACTTATGAGTCAATCCCTACTTTACCATGAATTAAAAGATTTATATATAGATAATTTAACTCATTTACAAAATAGAAATAAATTAAAAAAAGATTTAGAAAATACAAGTGAAGGCCTTATGGCTATGATTAATATTGATAAATTTTCAACTATCAATGACCTTTTTGGAGAAACAAATGGAGATAAAATTCTTGTAGAATTTTCTGATACTCTAAAAAAATATTTTTCTAAAGAAGAGTTTATATTATATAGAATTGAAGCTGATAAATTTTTAGTTGTAGCAAGAGATTTTAATAAAGATATTCAAGAGCTTTATAATTTATGTAAGAGCTTTGAAGATTATATAGAAGAAGATCCTCTTTATATTGATGAACATGAAATTGATTTAAATGTTACAATTGGGTTAGCAAAAAGTGAAACTAATGATGCATATAAATATGTACAAAGGGTAATCTCTTATGCAAGAAGAAAATTTGAACCAATATTAATTTACAATGACTCTTTTAATATTCAAGAATCATTTGAAGAAAATATAAAATGGATTAAAAAAATTAAAAATGGTGTTAAAAATGATAACTTTAAGGGTTATTTTCAGCCAATTGTTGATACTCAAACTAAAGAAATTTATAAATATGAAGCTCTTATTAGATATATAGAAGATGATGGTACTGTAATAAGTCCTTTTTTCTTTTTAGATATTGCAAAAAAAGCAAAACTTTATCCTAATATAATCAAAATAATGATTAAAGAAGCATTTAATTTAATTAAAAATAAAAATAAAAGAGTTGCAGTAAATATTTCTTTTGAAGATATAGCTAGTAATACTACTATGAAATATATTTATAAAATAATTGAAGAAAATAAAGAGTTTGCACATCTATTAGAATTTGAAATTTTGGAATCAGAAGAAATATCTGATTTTTCTGAAGTTTTTAAATTTATTGAAAAAGTTAAAAAATACAATTGTAATGTTGGAGTTGATGACTTTGGAGCAGGATATTCTAACTTTAATATGTTAATTAACTTAGATATATCATTTGTTAAAATAGATGGTTCACTTATTAAAGAACTTGATTCATCTGAAAATCAAAAAATTATAGTAAAAACAATTACAGAATTTTCTAAGAAATTTGGATTTAAAACTGTTGCAGAATTTGTATCAAATGAAAAAATTTATAATCAAGCTAAAGAGATTGGAGTAGACTACTGTCAAGGTTACTACTTTGATACGCCACTTAGTTATGATGAAATAAACTAATTAATAAATAATATTTAAACTAAAAGTTCAGCCAATTTTTTATTATTTCTTCTTTTTCAAATAGTTTTGCTTTTATTCTTGCAATATTTGCAATAGCTACTAACTCTTTACTAGCTTTTTCTAAATCATCATTTATTATAAAGTAATCATATTTTTGAAAAGATTTAATCTCTTGTCTCGCATTGTCTAATCTTTTTGATATAACTGCATATGAATCTGTATTTCTATCATTTAATCTTTGTTCTAATTCTTGCAAGGTAGGAGTTGTAATAAATACAGAAGTAACTATATCATTAAGCTTTTTTCTAACTATTTCATGCCCTTGAACATCAATATCAAAGATAACTAACTTTGCTTTATTTAATGCTTTTTTAATAGGTTTCAAAGAAGTTCCATAATAATTTCCATGAACTTCAGCCCACTCTAAAAAATATCCATTTTTTATGTCTTCTTCAAATTCTTCTTTTGATACAAAAAGATAATCAACTCCCTCTTTTTCACCTACTCTAGGCTCTCTTGTTGTTGTTGAAATAGAAAAATAATAATCATTTATATCTTTATATACATTTTTAAGTAAGGTAGATTTTCCACAACCACTAGGCCCAGATAAAATTAGTATAGCACCTTTTTTTTCCATTATTTACTTACCTTTAAACTAAGAGTTACATCAACATCTTGTCCGCTAGATAATCTATCAATTACACTTTGATCAAACTTTTGTAAAAATGGTTTTAATTCACTTATATTATAATTATTCAATATAAGTTTTATTGGCTCATCATTTATCGTTTCTAAATCAAATTCATATTCATTAACTTCACTTAAAGCCTCATCAATAATTTCATTGATATCTTTCCAATCATTTTCATCAACTGTAATTTCATTTTGAACATCATCATCATGTAAAATATCACTAATTTTCCCAAGTTCAAAATTATCTAAAACTCCACCATTTTTTAATGATGCAATTGTAACTATACTCTCATCATTTTCTTCTTCAATATCATATGCAACATCATCAGCTAATGATTCAACATAACTTGAAATCATTTCTTCTTCATTTATTTCATTTTCTATTTCTTCTCTATTTTTTTCTTCATCTTTTTCTTCATCTTTTAAATATTCTATTTGTTCTGATAAAAGTTCTTCTAATGCAGTAGGTAAGAAAGGTCTATTAATTATAAAATCTCTTGATTTATCAAAAGGTAACTCTTCACTAGAAATAGCTGCGATTTTTTTTGTATATTGTTTTAAACTATTAAAATCATCATTTACAAACTCTTCATCCATAATTATAAAATCCACTTTATTAGTGATATTTAAATCATCTTTTATTTCTAAAGTAATATTTAATTTTTTACATACTAGTAAAAATATTTTTTCTATAATAGGAGTTTTGGTGACTAATATTAAATTCATTTATTTTAACTCTTCTAATTGTAAGTTTTCCAATTTATAAACCTTATCACACTGCATTGCTAAATCATTTTCATGAGTTACAAGAATCATACCTGCATTATTTTCTTTAATATACTCATGTAATGTATCTAATACAATTTGTGCTGTATCTTTATCTAAATTTCCTGTTGGTTCATCTGCAAATATAATTTTTGGTTTCTTAGTTAAAACCCTTGCAATAGACAATCTTTGTTGTTGTCCACCACTTAATTCACCTACACCTTGATTTATTACAAAATCAATATTAAGTTTTTTTAGTAGTGATTCATCAATACTATTTCCACTTAAAAATGTTGCTATTTCTAAATTATCATTTGCAGAAAAACCTCTAAAAAGATAATGTGCTTGAAATATTATACCAAAATCTTCTCTTCTTATATTTAAAAGTTTCTTTTTCTTAATTTTATATATATCTTGATTATCAAAAATTATTTCACCACTTTTTGGCTCAAGTAGTGATGATAGTATATTTAGTAATGTAGATTTTCCACTACCACTCATACCGATAATAGCAATTGATTCTTTTTTTTCTAATTTTAAGTTTATATCTTCAAATAGTTTGTAATCAAATTCGTGAGATAATTTTTTTGCTTCAAGCAAAGTAGTTTTTATATCATCAGTAATGAGCGACTCATCATTTTTTGTTTCACTCATTACTATGACTTTTTCATAACTTGTTAGTTATTATTTACCCATTTGCGCTGCAACTTCTGCTGCAAAATCTTCTTCTTTTTTCTCGATACCTTCACCAAGTTCTAATCTTACATATTCTACTAATTCAATTGATGGATCACAAGCTTTGATAGCTTCTTCAACAGTCATTGAATCATCCATTACGTAAGTTTGAGATAAAAGTGCATGAGCTTTGTCTAATTGTGTATTATCATCAATAAATCTAGCAACTTGACCTGGAATAATTTTGTCCCAGATTTTTTCAGGTTTACCTTGTGCAGCTAAATCTTTTTTTAATTCTTCTTCAATTTTTTCTAATGCTTCTAAAGTTAATTGAGATTTAGATACAAATTCAGGAATTCTCTTAAGAGGTTTTCCAAGTCTAACTAACTCTTCATTTTCTTTTTCAATATCTGCAATAATTGCTTTATTTTCAGACTCAATAAATTCTGGAGCTAAGTTTAAATATGAAATTACTGTAGGTTTCATTGAAGCTGCATGCATTGCAACTTTTTTAAGTAAATCTACAGTTTTTTCTCTAGCTTCAGGGGCACAAGTAGCAGATAAAATAACTCCTACTTTTCCTAAGTGAACGTAACCATTAACTACTGAACCATTAACATTTGCAACTTTTCTTGCAACTAAATTTTCACCAATTACAGCAATTTTTTCGTTTAAGAAAGTTGGAAAGTCTAAACCATCAATAGTAGATGCTGCTAAAGCTTCTGCATCAGCAATTTTATTTGCTTGTGCATGTGCAGTAATTCCTTTAACTAAGTTAAGAAATTGTTCATTTTTAGCAACAAAATCTGTTTGAGAATTTACTTCAGTCATTGTAGCATTTGTATTGTCTTCATTTACTAAAAGAGTAATGATACCTTCAGCTGCTACATTTGAAGATTTTTTAGCTGCTTTAGTTAAACCAGCTTCTCTTAAATATTTTGTTGCAGCTTCGATGTCACCATCACATTCATTTAATGCTTTTTTACAATCAAGCATCCCTGCACCAGATTTTTCTCTTAATTCTTTAATTAATTTTGGAGTTGAACCAGCCATAATTACGCTTCCTCTGTTTTTGCTTCTTCTGCTTCTTCTATAACTTCAGTCTCACCTTCAGCCACTGCTTCAGCAACAACTTCAGATACTTCTTCTTCAGAAACTGGAGCTACTTCTTCAGTACCTTCTTCTTCAGCTAATACAGCTTTACCTTCATTCATTGCTTCTGCCATTTCGTTACAGAATAATTGAATAGATCTAATTGCATCATCATTTCCTGGGATTGGGAAATCTACTACATCAGGGTCACAGTTTGTATCTAAAGGAGCTACAACTTTGATTCCTAATCTTCTAGCTTCTTGGATAGCAATTTTTTCTTTTACAGCATCAAGTACAAACATCATGTCTGGTAATTTATGCATTTCTTTGATTCCACCAAGGTATAATTCTAACTTAGCTTCTTTTCTAGTAAGCATTAAAGCTTCTTTTTTAGTTAAAAGATCTAGTTGACCTTCTTCTCTCATTTTTTTAATAACTTCTAATTTTCTAATTGATTTTTTAATTGTTCCGTAGTTTGTTAACATACCACCTAACCATCTATGGTTAACGTATGGCATACCACAATTTTCAGCAGCTCTTTTTACCGCTTCAGAAGCTTGTTTCTTAGTTCCAACAAAAATCATTGTTTCACCTTGAGCAGCTCTGTCTCTAACTACATTATATGTATATCTGAAATATCTTAACGTCTTTTGTAAGTCGATAATATAAATATTCTTTCTAACACCGAAAATGAATTTTTTCATTTTTGGATTCCATCTTCTTGTTTGGTGTCCGAAGTGTACACCACATTCTAATAGGTCTTTCATTGTAACCATAGTTTTTCCTTGTTTTTTAATTTTGTTGTCTTCTTTTTTAGCGCAAAAATAAATTTTGCTAAAAAGAAGCAAAAACCTAAAGAGAACAATAATATTGTTCTTTTAAGTAAACTTAAATGGGTTTAGCCTCTGTGTCCCTTAATGCAAATTGCACAACCCATACCAGGATTGACACATGTGAGGTTTCTAATTTAAATTAGAGACGTGATTTTATCTAAGTTAAGTTTAATTTTTCTTGAAACAGTTATAAAATTGGATATAATTAGTTATAAAAATATTTTTTTTACTTATTTTTTGATAAAATTATAAAAAAGGAGTCGCATGCTTTTTCCAAAGATTTTTAAAGAAGAAAGTATTAAGTTTAAGGGTGTTGATTTTAATTTTGCACATGGTGGTATTAAATCTAGAAGAACCATTCCCCTTCTTTTAATACATGGGTATCCTCAAACTCATATTATGTGGCATAAAGTTGTAGAAAAATTAGCTGAAAAGTATTATGTAATTTGTCCTGATTTAATTGGCTATGGTGATAGCTCTAAACCAAGAGGAATGCCTGACCATAAAAATTACTCTAAAAAGTCTATGGCTGAAGATATGATTAATATCATGGATTATTTAATGATAGATGAATTTTACATAGCAGGACATGACAGAGGAGCAAGAGTAGCACATAGAATGTGTTTAGATTACCCAGAAAGGGTACGAAAAGCTTGTCTTATGGATATTGCTCCAACTTACCATATGTTTGAAAATACAGATAAAAGTTTTGCAACAGGATATTATCATTGGTTTTTTCTAATTCAACCAGATAATCTACCTGAAACATTAATTAGAGAAAATCCTAAATACTATTTAACTGAAAAGTTGAAAAGATGGAGTGATAAAGATGTTGATTTTTACGAAAAGTTTGATGAAGAAGCAGTAAAAGAGTATGTTAGATGTTTTGATGAGGACTCAATTCATGCTACGTGTGAGGATTATAGAGCAGCGGCAACAATTGATATGGAAGATGATGAAAATGATAGAAAAACAAAATTAAAAATACCCTTATTAGTGCTTTGGGGTAAATATGGATTTATAAATAAAACTTATGATGTATTAAATGTTTGGAAAGATTATGCATTAAACGTAAATGGTAAAGCCTTAGAATGCGGTCATTTTTTACCAGAAGAGAAACCTAAAGAAGTTATAGAAGAGATGATAAAATTTTTTAAGTAGATAAGAGTATTTTATACTCTTATCTATCTAATTCTATGCACTTTGTGCTTCATGATGTTCAGAATAAACAACACCATCTTTAATAATATTGTATCCATGATTTAAAGCTAATGCAATTGAACCGCCAATTGAACCTGCGACATCTCCTGCTAAATATACTCCTTGCGAATTTAGATTTTTTTCATTTACAAATGGATTACCTTTTTCATCTAAAACTACACTACAACTTTCTAAGAACTCTTTTGGAGTTACACCACCTAGAGCATAGATTATTCTGTCATATTTAGAAATCTCACCATTTGTATAATAAACCTTAAATTTTCCATTTTCATCTTCAACTTTTTCGATGTCAATTCCAAGTTTTAGTTCTATCTCTTTATCTTCTGCACAATTCATAAGGTTTTTTACATTTTTTGGATGTGCTTTTGTTATTTCATCTCTTCTATAATTAAAAGTCACTCTATTATCTTGGTGAATAAAGTACGCATATTCACAAGCACTATCTCCTCCTCCTACAACTAACACATCTTCATTACCTTTACAATCTGCAATCGTATGATTTGCCCTACTTCTTAAACTTGATGGAATTTTATAACTGGGTTTATTTGGTTTTCCCATTTTTCCAATTGCTATTACAATATTTTTTGCATAATAAATATCATTTGTACTTGTGAATACTTTGAATTTATCTTTTACTCTAATAACCTTTGATATCTCTGTATTAAATTTTGCATCAATAAGTTTTTTTTCTAATGAGTCCTCAAATAAATCTAAAGTTGTCTCTTTTGTTCCATCTTTAAAATCTATATGACCTTCTAATTCTACTTTTATTCCTTTCCAGTCTTTATCTACTGGTTTATTGTCGTTGAAATATTTTCTAATTGTTTCACTATGATTATCACTTTTTTCAAAAAGTAAAATATTTTCAACACCGAAGATGATTGCTTCACATGACGTTGCTATTCCTGCAGGACCTGCCCCAATAATTGCTATATCGTATATTTTTCTCATATCAATCTCCTTATAATTGTTTATTATGTATATATTATAGTACGATGAAATAATTAGATTTAGTATTATTTGTTTATTTTTTATGCAAAAAAAACTGAATATAACTTAAGTTTTAAAACTAAGAAATAAAAAATAAATTAAGTATCTTCTAAGGTATTGGTTCTTTAAGCTTAGGAAATAACACCTTTTGATAAAATAACTAAATTTTATAATTAGAAGAGCCATATGATAGAAAATAAAATAGAAAATATTAAAAAAGAAATATCAAAAGTAGTTATCGGACAAGAAGATATGATCGATGCACTTTTAATTGGATTATTAACAAATGGTCATATTTTACTTGAAGGTGTTCCAGGTCTTGCTAAAACAACTACTGTTAAAACTTTAGCTAATGTAATCGATTTACAATTTAAGAGAGTTCAGTTTACTCCGGATTTACTTCCTAGTGACATTATTGGTGCACAAATATATGATATGAAAACTGGCGAGTTTAAAATTAAAAAAGGCCCAATATTCACAAACCTTTTACTTGCAGATGAAATAAATAGAGCTCCTGCAAAAGTACAATCTGCACTTTTAGAAGTTATGCAAGAAAGACAAGTTACTATTGCAGATGATTCTTTTTTAGTTGAAGCTCCATTTTTAGTACTTGCAACACAAAACCCAATTGAACAAGAGGGTGCATATTCTCTTCCTGAAGCTCAATTAGATAGATTTATGTTCAAAATTGTAGTGGGATATAATACAAAACAAGAAGAGTATGAAATAGCTAAAAAAGTTACTTCAAATGAAATTTTGGAACTTAATAAAATTATCAATAAAGATATTTTAAGAGAACTAAAAAAAGAAGTTTCTGAAGTTCATATTGATAAAGAGTTAGAAGAATATATTGTTGATTTAATCTGTGCAACAAGGGAGCCTAGTGATTATAATTTAGAAGAAATCAAAGATTATATTCAATTTGGAGCAAGTCCAAGAGCAACAATTGATATGTTTAAAGCAGTAAAAGCAATGGCATTTTTAAGAGGAAATAATTATGTTAGTCCAATTGATATTGCATTAGTTGCGAAAAATATTTTAAGACATAGAATTATCTTAACATATGAAGCAGAAGCGATGGATATAAAAGTAGATGATTTAATCCAAAAAATATTAGAAACTATTGAAATTCCATAAAAAGATAAATAAAATAGTCAATGAATAAAGCACTAAAAAAAATCATCATTAAAACAAGACGTCAAATATTTTCAGAGGTCATTGGAAATAACTCATCTTTATTAAAAGGTGAAGGGTATGACTTCTTGGAGTTAAAAGAGTATGAATATGGTGAAGATGTAAAAAAAATCGATTGGATTATTAGTGCAAAATTTAAAAAGCCTTATGTAAAAGTTTTCCATGCCCAAAAAGAATTAAGTATTAATATTATTCCAATTTTAAGTGGTTCTATATACTTTGGTTCAAAAAAATTTAAACAAGAGCTGATAACTGAAATTTGCTCAATACTTGGTTACTCTTGTATAAAACAAGGGGATCCTTTTACTTCCTATATTGCGAATTCAAAAGTTGAACTTTGTACTAAAAAATCAAAAAGAAATTTTGCAGTAAATATGATGTGTGAAAACGTATTTGAGTATAATTCCATCGGGAAAATACAAGATTTCAAAACTATTTCAAATGAACTTTTTAAGTATATTAAAAAAAAATCAATCATATTTTTAATTGGAGATTTTTTTGATATTAAAAACTTAGATTTAAGACTTCTTAGTAGAAAACATGAAATCGTGGCTATTATTGTAAGAGATAAATTTGAAGAAAAACCCTTTGAACTTGGAAATGTAAATTTAATTGACCCTTCGACAAATCAAACATTTGATGGAAATATAAATAGTGGCACAATAAAAAAATACGAACGAAGTGTAAAAGAAAACGACCATAAACTTTTTGAGCATCTTCAAACTTGTGGAATTAGATTTACAAAAATATACACTGATGAAGAACCTTTACCAAAACTTTTAAGGCTAATGAGATAATGAATAACGAAATAAAAATTCATGATATAAAAGGATTAGTTGATATTCCTGATATTTCACTATATATTTATATGACCCTTTGGATTTTAGGAATTGCATTTATCTTTGTTATTATCTTTTTAATTTATAAATTTTTTTATAATAAACATAGAAATGAAAGAAAAAAATACTACAAAATTTTAAAAGAACTTGATTTAAATGATTCTAAACAAAGTGCCTATGCAATATCAAAATACATTAGATTGTTAGCTCATAACGAAAGAGAAAAAAGATTAGCTCAGGAATTGATTGAAGAATTAGACTCATATAAATATAAAAAAGATGTAGAAAAATTAAGTGATGATGTTAAAATAATATTTGCAAGATTTATGGATAGTATTGATGTTTGATTATTTACTTGACATAAGATTTGAATATCCAATTTTATTTCTAATAATTCCTATTTTTATACTTTGTTCAATTTTTTGTAAAGCAAAAATACCAACATATATAATTCCACACTTAAATATATTTGAAGAAAATCAACATAAATCATATATATTATTATCAGTTTTAAAATATACAGTTATTATCTGTTCAGTTATTGCATTAAGTTCTCCTTACAAACACTTAAACACTCAAATTATAAAAAAAGATGGTATTGATATTGTTTTAAGTCTTGATACAAGTGGTTCAATGAAAGAACTTGGTCTTAATAGATCAAATCAAGGTGAAGATAGATTTAAAGTTGTAAAAGATATTGTAAAAGATTTTCTTCCAAAAAGAGTAAATGACAATGTAGCAATTGTTGTATTTGGAAGTTCTGTTATGATGGCAACACCACTTAGTTTTGATAAAGAGGCTCAAAAATCTATTGTTGATTATTTAGAAGTAGGAATAGTTGGAGATAAAACAGCTATGATTGATTCTTTGGCAACAGGTATTAATATATTAAAAAACTCAAAAGCTAAATCTAAAATTATAATCTTATTAAGTGATGGGCAAGACAATTCAAGTACTATTCCATTAAATGTGATTATAAAACTACTTAAAAAACACTCTATAAAAGTTTACAGCGTAGGTATTGGCGAATCAAATAAAATTATGCTAAATAAAATTTCTCAAGAGACAAAAGGAAAATCATATGTAGCCTATTCAAAAGAAGACTTGTATGATATATATACACAAATTGATAAACTTGAAAAAAGTAAAATTGATAATAATAAAATAACTCTAAAAGAATACTTATTTTTTTATCCATTATTTTTTGCTATCATATCATTACTATTATTTATTTATTTTAGAAATAATGAATAAAATGGGAGAGATAAGTAAGGAATTAAATTCTATTTTAAATGATAAAGAAGATAATGAACCCGAAAAAAAATTTCCTAAACTTTTTATTTTTTTTCTTATAATTTTTTTAACTATTATTTGTTTTGCAGTTTTATTTTTTAATAAACAAGAAGAGACAAAATCACCTAATTCAGAAATAAATAAATCTAAAATAACTATTCAAAAAAAAGAAATCCCAAAAGTAGCAGTAAAAAAAGTTATAAAGGAAAAACTCCCACTTGTGAAAATAGATAAAACAAATTTTTATAAATTTTATAACTCTAACAATTATAAAATGTTAAAATGTTACAATTATAAACCAGCTGACTTTAAGCCAGCTCAAACTTGTCTTGAATCTATAAAAAAATTTATTAATCAAAATAAAAATGCATTGAGATATCAAATTCTTGCAGTTATTGGAGAAGAAGATATTAATCAATATAAAAAATATGGTAAAAATATTCAAGACTTATTATTAAATGGATTATCAATAAAAAGAATTACTGAAATAACATGGTATCTTAAAAAGAATTTAGGAAATGATATAATAGTGACATCGAATAATTACTACGTAAAATCTTCAAAAGATAATCGTGGAATTCTTGTAAAAGCCTATCATTAAAGGATAAAATTGGATAAAAGTAAATCTGAAAAATTAAAAGAAATATTAAACCAAACACTTTCACCAAAAGAGATTGAAGAAAAATTAAAAAAATAGATTGAAAATAGTGCCAAAAAAAAGATAGAAGAGCAAAAAGAAAATAGAAAGAAGGAAGAAGAACAAGAAGAGATATTAAAAGCAAAAAGAATTCAAAATGCAATAGAAAACTTAGAAACACAAACAGAAAAAGAAGAATTAAATAATCATGAATTCATAAAAAAAGATCTCAGTCAAGAACATTTAGATGAAGAAGTTGTTATTCCAAGCGTACGTGAAAAGAAAAAAGAACAACAAAACATAAACTTACTACTTTATTTAATTATAATAATTGCTGTTTTATTATTAGCCATTGCAATTTATTTATATACTAATAAAAAATCACCAGTTCTCACTGAAAATAAGATTCTAAAAGAACAATTAGTTGAAGATAAAGAAGATGAAAAAAAGATTGATTTAAAAACAATAGATAAAGAAGATAAAAAAGAAAAGTTATTAGTATCTGAACCTATTAAAAAAGAAGCTATAAAAAGTAAGCCTTTAAAGAAAAAAGAAGTACTAATTAAGGAAGAAGCTGTAAAAAAAGAAGTTCTTCCAGTGGATCAAAAACCAAAAGAGATTATTAAAATTAAAGAAGTCATAAAAGAAAAAATTGTTACAAAAATCGTAAAATTAGATAAAAAGAACTTTAAAGAGTATTACAATAGTTCAAAATATAAGACTCTTAAATGTTATAACTTTAAAGAGGGTGATGTATTTCCTGATATTCAATGCAAAACTGATTTAAAAAAATTTCTAAAAGATAATAAAGATGCTCTAAGATTTGAAGTTATTCCAGTAATTGCTGAAAATGATAATAAGGTTTTTCTAAAGATGCAATCTAACATTCAAAATATGAATAAAGATTTTCAAGAAAAAGTAAAAGAATATATGTTTAAAGGCTTATCAAGAGATAGAGTTCTTGAAACTTCTTGGTATATAAAAGATACGTTAGGAGAAGATACAATACTAACTCCAACAAACTATTATGTAAAGTCAAAAAAAGAAAATAAGGGAATTATAATAAAAGCATATCATTAATTGATATGCTTTAATACCTCATCTTTATCTACAAGTGGAAATTTTTTATCATAAATTATTTGATAAGGCTCATCACCTTTTCCTAAAATGAGTACTACAGAGTTTGAATTTTCACGTCCTAATTCAATAGCTTTTTTAATAGCTTCTTTTCTATTTATTTCAACTATTAGATTATTTTGATTTTTAATTCCCTTACAAATATCTTCTATAATTAAATCAGGGTCTTCAAATCTTGGATTATCAGAAGTTACAATTATAGTTTTAGCAAAATTTGACGCAATCTGTCCCATAAGAGGTCTTTTATCTTGATCTCTATTCCCCCCTGCACCAAAAACAGTGATTATATCTTTATTATTGAAACTTTCATAAACTTCTTTCATACCATCAGGAGTATGTGCAAAATCTACAATTACAAGAGGATTATCTGAAATAACTTCCATTCTTCCACTTACTCCTGCAAAGTTTTCTACTGCTTCACAAATTTCATCTAAGTTTTTATCTGTAACAATATCCACACAAGAAACAGCAGCCATCAAATTATAAATATTAAAAATACCCATCATTGTTGATGAAAATGAATGTATTTTATCAATCTTTGAAAACATTACATTCATACCATTTTTAAAAGAGTAAGCAGATACATTATATGTTGAAGGATTCTCCATTCCATAAGAGTATCCATTTTTAGGATTATATCTTACAACTGGATCATCTTTATTTATAAGTTTTTTTGTCTCATCATCAAAAAATGAATTTTTAATATTTATATACTCTTCAATAGTATTGTGATAATCAAGATGGTCTCTAGTAATATTTGTATGAATTTTTAATTCAAATTCTAAGCCCTCAATCCTTTTTTGTTCTATGGCATGTGAGCTCACTTCCATGACAAAAAATTGGCAGCCATTGTCCATAGCTTTTTGAATATGTGCAAAATTTCCAAGTTGGACAGGAGTTGTAAGAGTATACTCTTCTACTCTTTCATCATTTATAAAAAAACCTCTAGTTCCCTGAAGTGCAACTTTATATCCTAAATCTAAAAGTATAGAATAAATAGCTGCAGCAGTTGTTGTTTTACCATTTGTTCCTGTAATTCCAATAACTTTTATTGAACTCATATCAAAATGATTTTTTAAATCTTTTGCTTCTACAAAATCAACACAGCCATTCTCTTTTGCATTCTCTACAAATCTTTTATTCTGTTTTGAGATAACAAAAACTGAATCTTTATTTGTTTCTTGTGAATTATCAGTATATATTTTATTATTTATGATTAACTGCAAGTTTTTTCTCTTCTAACTTTTTATATAATTTTTCTATTTTTGTATCATATTAAAAATAATCGTTGAATCCATCTAAATATGAATATGCTGTATTATTAAAATCATTATCAATTAATTTGTCAACAAAATCAAAAAAATCTTCTTTATTCTCAATTGCAACTTTAGTTGAAAACATAATATCTTCAAAGGCTATTCTAAATGAACCTCGAGAATTAATCAATCTCTTAAAATCCTCATATCTAATAGCATCTAATGAATCTACAGTGGAAGCTGTTAATTCAGATAGAATTCCCATCATTTTATCAACATCACCATCATATGCATTAACCACATCTTCAACATAAGCTATAGCTTCGTCAATATTTTCATCTTTTGAGATAGTAAAATAATCATATAAGGAAACTGCTTTATCCACATCTTCACTAGCTATATCACAAAAAAGTGCATAAATAGGATATTCTTTATTATCTGGAAAAGCTGATGATAGTTGTGAATATAGAAATAAAGCTTTTTCAAATTTTCGCTCAGCGAAAAATGTATTTGCCTCATTTAGCAATCTATTTTCATTTATCATTAAAGCTCCTGTAATTTATTTTCCATACCTTGAGGTACATTCACAATTAATAGTTCGGGATGAATTGCAGCTTTTAATTCTTTTTCTACAATAAATTTCAAAGTGCTTCCACTCGCACTACATCCAACACAAGAGCCTTGTAATTGAACAAAAACTCTTCCATCAATAATATCTAATAATTCAATTGCTCCACCATCACGTGCTAACATAGGAGCAATTTTTGTTTTTATAATTGAACCAACTGGTGGTCTTAAATCTTCATCGCTAAATGGCATCATATTTTTATCAACCTTTTTTTGATTTTTTATTTACATAAACTATTCCAATAGCTATAAATACAAAAATTATAGCTATTGTGGAAAAAATAAATCTAAGTGTAACTTCTTCTTCAAACATTTTATTTTAACACTTAATTTAATACGCTATCACATCTACTACAAAGTGATTCTTCATCTTTTGAAGTAAACTTCCAACATCTTGGACATTTTGCATCATGCGCTAGTGCAACTGTAAATTTACTTCCATCTACTTCAAAACTTGCAAGAACATCTGTTTGTTCTTCATTTAAAACGGAACTAACTAAGAACCAATCTTCTGCTTCAACTTTTTCTAAAGATAAAATATCACTAGAATCTGTTGAGATTGACAGTTCTAAAGTCGACTTAATAATTTTCTCTTTTTTAAGTGTATCTATAGCTTCAGAAAATTTTTCTTTAGCAGATAATAATATTTCTTCATTAAGATTAGATTCAACTTCAGGAATCTCAACTTTTACAAAATCAAAAATATCTTTTGCCTCACCTTTAATAAATGAAGGTGCATACTCAAGTAATTCATCCATTGTATAAGTTAAAATACAAGCTAAAGTAGAAATAAGTTTCTTTAAGATAATTGCCATTGCACTTTGAGATGCAATTCTATGAATATCATTTTTGTCATCACAATATAATCTATCTTTACATACATCTAAATAAATACCCGATAAATCAACAACTAAGAAGTTATTCAATTTATTAAGCCCTTTAGAATATTCATAAATAGAAAATGCAGCTTCAATTTCATCAAATACTTTTTTAGCTCTTTTTATAACCCATTTATCAAGTGTACCCATTTTATCAACAGAAACTACTTCTTCTAAATCACTAACATTTGCAAGTAAGAATCTTGCAGTGTTTCTAATTTTTCTATAAAGCTCTGCATTTTGTTTTAAAATATTATCAGATATTTTTAAATCTGATTGATAATCACTCATAGCAACCCATAGTCTTAAAATTTCAGAACCATATTGTTTCATCACTTTTTCAGGAGCAACAACATTACCTTTTGACTTAGACATCTTTTCGCCTTTTTCATCAACTGTAAACCCATGAGTTAAAATTGATTTATAAGGTGCGATCTCTTGTGAAGCTAAAGTAGTTAAAAGTGAAGATTGGAACCAACCTCTATGTTGATCACTTCCTTCTAAATACATATCAGCAGGGAAAGTTCCAGCATCATAGTTTCTTGATCTTAAAACTGCATTTTGAGTAGAACCAGAATCAAACCATACATCTAAAATATCCATAGTCTTTTCTAAATCTTCAGGGTTATATCCACTTCCGGGGTATAATAACTCTTCGATTGGTAAATCATACCAAGCATCACAACCTTTCATCTCAAAAATCATAGCTGTATAATTTAATACTTTTTCATCAAAGATAATTTCATCAGTTTTCTTGTTTCTAAAGAAAGCAATTGGCACCCCCCAATCTCTTTGTCTTGAAATACACCAGTCAGGTCTTCCATCAAGCATAGACTTTAATCTATTTCTTCCCCATTCAGGATAGAAAGTTAAATCTTCTACAACTTTAAGTGCATTTTCTCTTAGTGTTTTTTGCTCTTTACCATACTTATCATCAATAGAGATAAACCATTGTTTAGTTGCTCTAAAGATAATAGGTTTATGAGTTCTCCAACAATGTGGATATGAGTGTCTAATATCTACATGCTTAAGTAAAGCTTCACCTAACTCTTCAAGAATCATTTCATTTGCTTTAAATACATGAACACCTAAGTATTTATCAGTATCTTTAAATAATTTTTCCCGTACAATAGTTTCATCAAACTTACCATAAGCGTCAACAGGCATGATAACATCAAGACCATATAAAAGACCAACTTTGTAGTCATCCTCACCATGTCCTGGAGCTGTATGAACAGCACCTGTACCAGCGTCCATTTCAACATGCTCACCTAAGATAAGTTTAGATTGTCTTCCATTTAAAGGATTAATTGCATGTGAACCTTCTAACTCTTTTGAAGATACAGAATTAACAATTTCACCTTTGATTACTTCTTGTTCAATTAAAGAGTTATATAACTTTTTAGCAACAATAAATTTATCACTTGTTAAAACATACTCTTCTTCACCATTTAAAGCAATACCAGTATTTGAAGGAAGTGTCCAAGGAGTTGTAGTCCAAATAATAACACTAGCATCTAATGTTTCATGCTTAAATGCCACAAAAATTGATGGAGAAGTTTTTTCTTCATATTCTACTTCTGCTTCAGCAAGTGCAGTTTGAGCAGCCCAAGACCAATATACTGGTTTAGATCTTTGAACTAAAAGACCTTGATTTGCAATTGCACAAAGTTCTCTATAAATGTTTGCTTCAAATTTAAAATCCATAGTTAAATATGGTTTATCCCAATCTGCAATTACTCCGAGTTTTTTAAACTCATCTTTTTGAATATCAACAAATCTAGTTGCATGATCACGACACAACTGTCTTAATTTAGATTTTGGTAACTCTTTTTTCTTTGTACTACCAATTTTTTCTTCAACTTTTTGCTCAATTGGAAGACCATGACAATCCCAACCTGGAACATATCTAATTGATTTTCCATCAAAATAGTGATATTTATTTATGATATCTTTTAATATTTTATTTAGTGCATGACCAATATGAATGTGTCCATTTGCGTAAGGAGGTCCATCATGTAAAGTAAAAGAAGGAGCACCTTTTCTGTTCTCTTTCATTCTGTCATAAACTTTTTCTTCATCCCAAAGTTCATATTTCTTTGGCTCATTTTGAGGAAGATTCCCTCTCATAGGGAATTTTGTGTTTGGAAGTAATAAACTATCTTTGTAATCCATTTTTAAATACCTTAATTATCTTGTATTGTGTGTTTCTATAAATCGCAGATTATATCTAAATTTTTGTTAATCCTAAATAATAGATTTAAGTTATTGTATTTTTTAATTTTCAGTAGAGTTAGTTTTTCCACATCTTGGGCATGGGTTATTATTGTTAGCAAAACATGAAAAACAATACATATTTGTACAATCTTTACATGTCAATTTACAGTGTTTGCAAACAAAGATTTTAATTTCTGTGTTTTTTTTAAATTTTTTAACTTTAAACCAATTAAACATGTTAAATTATAATGTAAGTATGTACAATAAATGTACATTAATTGTAACTATTGTCCTTGCTTATGTTATTGTGTTTCTAATGTACACATTTTGAGCAGGAATAAAATTGATAGAAAAACAATAATATGTTACTATTAAACATATTTTAAAAAAGATTATATAGTAAATCAAAAATTCTAACTTATAAATAAATATATTTTTGCTAAAATCTCACTATACAATCTAAAAGTACAAATAGGGATATCAATGAATACAAAACATTATGAAGTAATTATCGTAGGTGGAGGAATTTCTGGCTCTGCATTATTCTACGAACTTGCTAGGTACACAGATGCAAAAAGCATTTGTATGCTAGAAAAATATGAAGATTTAGCAACGCTAAACTCAAAAGGGACAAGTAACTCTCAAACAATTCATGTAGGTGATATTGAGACAAACTATACTTTAGAAAAAGCTCATATTACAAAAAGAACAGCAAAAATGATTGAAAAATTTTGTTTACAACGTGGTTTACAAGATAAGATTATGTTTGCTCACCAAAAGATGGCATTAGGGGTTGGTGAAAAAGAAGTTGAATTCATTAAAAATAGATATGAAGAGTTTAAAGAATTATTCCCCTATTTAGAATTATGGGATAAAGAAAAGCTAAGAGAACTTGAACCAAAGCTTGTATATGCTGATAAAGAGCAAACAATTGATAGACCTGAACCTATTATTGCTATGGGAACACAAAGTGAGTATACAACAGTTGATTTTGGTGCAATGACTAAAGAACTTGCAAAAGCCGCTCAAGAAGAAGAAAATAAGATAACTGATATTTTCTTTAATGCAGAAGTTGAAGAGATTGAAAAAGTTGAAGATAAATATAAATTAACTACGACAAGTGGTTCTGTATTTACAGCTGACTTTGTAGTTGTAAACGCTGGAGCACACTCATTATACTTAGCTCATAAAATGGGTTATGGTAAACATATGGGATCATTATCTATGGCAGGTTCATTTTATATTACTAGTGGTGAGTTTTTAAATGGAAAAGTTTACATGGTACAGAACCCAAAACTTCCATTTGCAGCTTTACATGGTGACCCTGATATTTTATGTGATGGAAAAACAAGATTTGGACCAACTGCGTTAGCTCTTGGAGTACTTGAAAGATACAAAGGATTCAAATCATTTGGTCAATGTTTAAAGACTATGAATATTGATGGAAATATCATTAAAATTTTCTGGGATTTATTAAAAGATAGTGAAATTAGAAACTATGTATTTAAAAACTTCCTATTTGAAGTACCAGGAATCAACAAAGGCTTATTTGTAAAAGATGCAAGAAAAATTGTACCTTCACTAAGTGTTGATGATATTGAATATGCAAAAGGATTTGGTGGGGTTAGACCACAAGTACTTGATAAAGACAAACAAAAACTAATGTTAGGAGAAGCATCAATTAATCCAGGTGATGGTATTTTGTTTAATATGACACCATCTCCAGGAGCGACATCTTGTTTAGGTAATGCAGAAAGAGATATTGCAGTGGTAGCTGAATATCTAAACCTTACATTTGATACAGAAAAATTCTTAAGTGAATTAACTGAATAAAAAGAAACATATAGTATGGGGTTTCCCCATACTATAAATCAAAAATAGTTTTATAATTAAGGTTTTATAATGATTGACTCAATTTTTAATGAGAAAGAGATGTTAGAATTTCAAAATCTATTAAAAACTCATAATAAAACTATTACAAGTGCTGAGAGTTGTACAGGAGGTCTAGTTGCCTCAATGATTACAGAGATATCTGGTTCCTCAGATATCTTTAATGGTTCTATTGTTACATATTCTAATGAAATTAAACATCAAGAGCTACAAGTAAAAAAAGAAACATTAAATAAATATGGTGCAGTAAGTACTCAAGTTGTTGAAGAGATGCTTAATGGTGTTATAAAAAAATTTGATGCAGATTACGCAATTGCAATTAGTGGAATTGCAGGACCTAATGGTGGAACAAAAAACAAGCCAGTAGGAACTGTTGTAATTGGTGTAATGGAAAAAAATATTGGACAAGATATTGAGATTTGTATCTTTGAAGGAACTCGAAAAGAAGTTCAAATTCAGGCAGCAAAATACTCTTTGAAAAAAGTTTTTAAATTTTTTCAAAAAACCCTTGACAAATAAAAAAAAAATTTGTATAATTCCACTCCATTTTAAGAATACAAGTTCTTAAAATAGTGACCTGTTAGCTCAGCTGGTAGAGCATCTCCCTTTTAAGGAGGTGGCCAATGGTTCGAATCCATTACGGGTCACCAGTTTATATTGTTAAAGTATCTGCTTGACTTTAACGGTTTTTAACCGAAGCAGAAAACGATGGCCCCTTCATCTAGCGGTTAGGATCTTGGATTTTCATTCCAATCACAGGAGTTCGAGTCTCCTAGGGGTCACCATCGGTCGATTAGCTCAG
>PKUJ01000036.1 GCA_002869565.1 Arcobacter sp. | reverse complement strand
TTAGAGTTTTTTTACAGCCATTTGTAAATTAACCTTTGTTTACTACCAATATACCATAGTTTAAGAGCTATTTTATGCACCCGTTTTTACTATTAAGTCTAGGTTTTTGATTAGTAAGTTTTGCAATTTTATATAAAGCAAAAATTTCTTTAGTCCAGTTCCAAGATTTACTTTGAGCAGTTTCTAGTTTTTGATTTGTTCTTTGCCAAAATTCTAAGTCTGAATAAGTTGCAGGTTCAACTTTTATAGGATTAATTTTAAATGAATCTATATATTTTAAATATTCCATGAAATTTTAAAGAGTACTTGAAGTTTTAAAATTAGTTCTATTTAATAGTTCTTTTTTAATAGCATTTTTTAATTCTTTTGAATTATCTTCATCTTCATCTATTAAATTGAACATCATTTCTAAATCTTTAAAAGACATATCTTTAATTGTTTCTTCAAGACTTCCACTTTCTAAAATTATCTTATTAGGAAAATTCTCATCTAATGGTATATCTTTCCAATCTTTATAATTCATTTTTTTTCCTATATTAAAAAATTGTTTAAAAGAATCAAAAATATTAAATAAAGAAATTAAAGTTTTTTCATTTATTAAAAGCATTTATCCCCTTTTAAAGATTTAATTATATATAAAAAAATTATATTTTTACTTATATAGTTATTCATAACCATTATATAAGTATCAAATTATAACATAGATTATGTTGTTTTAATAGATATGAATAAATTTATTTTGTAATCTTTTAATTTAGTACATTTAATATTTTTAATAAAAATATGCCTCTTCTTTCAAGAATATGTTTATAGAGTCTTTTTTTATTTTTATTAAGACTTTTATTAAAGTTTATAAAGTATTTATATGAATCTCTATAAGTACGTGTATAAGGGCTTTTGAGGAGTGTATTAGCGTACTGATATGAGAAACTAGCGTACTGATATGAAAAACTAGCATTCTCAAATGAGAACATAAATGTATTGATATGAAAAACTAGCGTTCTCAAATGAGAACTTAAACGTACTGATATGAGAAATTATTGAGTAAAACATTAAATATATAAGTATTGGCGTATCAATATGAGAAAAAAGCCTATAAAATAGGCATTTAGTAAGATAAAAAGTTATATTTTAAGTATAAATCACTAATAAATCTCATATTGAGTCGCTTTTAGTTCATGGAAATATAAAAAGTTCTCATATCAGTACGCTTATAAGAAGTAATTTGATTTAAAACGTACTGATATGAGAAATTATTTAGCTTAAAATTAGTAAAAGCGTACTAATATGAAAACTTTTATTAAGATTTAATCTGTTAAAATGGCAAATATGAGAAATTTAAGTTTAAATTAATAGGAATCTTATGGCTATAAAAAAACTTTCCAAAGAACAAAGATGGTTAGAAGAACAAAAAAAGATATTAAGAAATAAAGTAGTTATTCAAAAGAATGATTTTATTAAAGGTAATACTTCAATTTTTAGTATAGAAGATCTAAAAATATTTAAATTGATTATTAGTAAAGTTAAATCACAAGAAACATTGTTTGATGAGTTCTATGAAATAACTACTGATGAAATTAAAGCATTAAATATTAATGAAACTCATTTGCATAAAGTTACTGTAAATTCATTAAAAAAATTAGCTAATACTTATGTAAGAATGGAAGATAAAGATGGAACTCCAAAAGAAGTAGGCTTAATAAGGAATGAATTTAAGTTCCCAAAATACAGCAGAAAAATTATAATACAGTTTAATGATGATATGAAAGAGTATTTATTAGCAATTAAAGGTAATTATACAAAATATTCTTTGATAGATATTGTAAATTTTAAATTAAAACATACATTAAAGCTCTATGAATTTTTAAAATCAGTTAATTTAAATGTCATGAAAGTAAAAGTTGAAACATTAAAAAAAGAATTAGATTTAACTGATAAATATCCTAAGTTTTTTGAGTTTAAAAGAAGAGTTCTTGAACCTTGTATTGAAGAAATTAATGAAAAAACTGAATCTCTTAATGTTTCTTATACTTTAATAAAAGAGGGTAGGGACGTTACAATCATAATATTTCATATACAAAGATTTGATACAAAAGATATCTTAAAATCTACAAAAGTAATAGAACATGATTATAAACATTTAATAGGTTTAGACTGTATTTATTTTGATAAATACTATACCCTTGAAGATTTAGATTTAGAAAAAAATGTAATTTTTTTAAGAGAAAAAGGTAGTGATAATTATAGCAATATTATGACTTCTGATAAAGCACAACTGGAAAATACTTTAAGATCATTATATAAAGAAAAATTTGATGATGTAGTAATTGATGTTCCAGTAGTAGATGAAGATGAAAATGATGAACTTGCACAACTTGATAAAATAAAAGATTTTAAGAAATTTAAAGAAAAAACTATTGAAGAGTATAAAAATAAAGAGCTTTTAAATAATGCTCCTAATTTTATAGAAGATACAATTATTGTTGTTAATGATTTAGGTTTACTGGTTAATTCAAAAACTGATAAAATCATAACAAAAGAAGAGGCTTATGAAATTTGGATCTATTTATTTAAAAATAGAGATAAAATTGGTGTTATAGAAAAAGTATCTCCAGTTAAAAAGTTCATAGGAAAAAACATAATTGTTGAAAGGTTCGTGGAATCAAGAGGTATAAAAGATAAATTCATTTATGAGATTATAGATATCTTACAAGAAGAGGAGAATCAATTTAGAATGGTTCTTGAAGATATCTATGATAATAAAGTTGAAAAAGCTAAAACACTATTGACTTATGAACAGTTAGAAAAATATATTATACAAAATAAATATGAAGAAAAAAAATACTAGCTTATAAAGAAGTTTATTAAGCTTTATAAAGAACTTTTATAAAGTATTTATATGAAACTCTCTAAGTACTACTATATGGAGTTTAGAGCTACATTCTAGCATACTAATATGAGAAACTAGCATTCTCAAATGAGAACATAAATGTATTGATATGAAAAACTAGCGTTCTCAAATGAGAACTTAAGCGTACTGATATGAGAAATTATTGAGTAAAACATTCAATATATAAGTATTGGCGTATCAATATGAGAAAAAAGCCTATAAAATGGGCATTTAGTAAGATAAAAAGTTATATTTTAAGTATAAATCACTAATAAATCTCATATTGAGTCGCTTTTGGTTCATGGAAATATAAAAAGTTCTCATTTCAGTACGCTTATATGATGTAGCAGTACTGGAATGAGATTATTTTGTTCTATTGCTTTTATTTTCTTGCCATATACTT
Organism: Arcobacter sp.; assembly: GCA_002869565.1. Lineage (GTDB taxonomy): Bacteria > Campylobacterota > Campylobacteria > Campylobacterales > Arcobacteraceae > Halarcobacter. The sequence goes on along the minus strand of PKUJ01000036.1, from coordinate 4,165 downwards.
GATCTATAATCTTTTTCTTTTATTTCAAATTCAATGCTTTTAATATCTTTTGAATTAAGTTTTGTTTGAAATGTTTTTCCATTTTTAAATACAACTTTTACTTTAATAAATTCAGAATGAATTATTGAATCTGTATCAATAAGCATAATCTAACCTTTATGAATAATGAGCCATTACAATTAAAATTATAATGACTGGAGAGAATATCATTAAGATATCAACAAAATCAATAAGTTTTTTTATAAATTTATTGAACATTTTGTAATCTTTTATTTTTATAATTACTTACAATAGATGAAAGTTCTAAGTAGTTATTTTTTTCAATAAATGTAAAAAAGTCTAGTTCTATATTTTCTTCATTATGTTGAATAAGTCCTGCATAAGAAATTAATTTAGATTTTGTTTTATCATCTAATATAAAATATAGATCATCTTCTATTCCATTAGTACATACTTCAATATGTAAGTCGTATGTTGAACCAAAATCTAACCAAAAATAATCAATTTTTGTAAATTTAGATTGTAATATTTCTACAATTCTATGAGCAATATCTTTTAAATATTTATACTCTTCAATTGTATCAAATTGAATCTTTGTTCCTTTGAAATTTGTTTCATTAAACATATATACCCCTTTTAAAAACATATCAAATTATAACATAATATAAATATAATGTCAATATATTTTAATTATATTTATAATATAAAATATTGGAAAATTGCTTTTATAATTGGTTAGTAGGGGTTTATTGTAAAATTTTGAAATTCTTTTGTTGCTTTTTGAGAATATGGTAATTTTTAATGTTATAATTCATTTGTCTTTTGAAAGACACAAATTTCCTACATAATTTACTATATACAAGTAAATACAAATTTTTATGAGAGAATTAATATTCTAAGTCTTTATGCCTCCTTTTACTTAGAATATTTTTTCTTTTACTATATATAAATAATCATTTTACACTAATTGTTTAAAATAATCTACCCATCGAAAAAACTTCAATTTGTTCTTTAGAATAAATTGTTTTATTTTCTATTGAATCACTTGGTACTAAAACTTTATTTGATACTAAATTTTTTTTAATACTTGGTTCTTTAAATTCATCTTTTAAAATATTAAACATATTTAAAAATTTATTTTTCCTATCTTCTATAATTTGTTTTTCGTAAGCATTGTGTATATAAACTGGAGTGTACCAGTTCTTATAAATTGTTCCTGCTAAAGAATCTCCATGTATTACTTCTGCACTTATACCACATAGGCTTAATTGAATATATGACATATAAAAGCAAATTTCAGATATATCTACTCCTTGAACTTCTAAGTATTTAGAATAATTGATATTTTGTTCTTTTAATACTTTTGCTCTTGCAAGTATCATACAAGAACTACCCATGCAAGGCTCGATAAAACTTTCTACTTCATTATTGTTTTTTTTGAAGTTCCCACTAATTAAAGCCATAGTATAAGAAATATGAAAAGGTGTAAAAAATTGTCCGATATAGTGATTTCCTAGTTCTAGTTCCATAAAAACCTCTCCTAAAAAATCTCCTATATCATTTTCTAATGCAAATAAAATACAAGGTAGTAGATCTGTTGCAAATACATCTTTAATAATATCTTTTCCATATTTTGACTCAATTGCAAAGTACTCTTTTTCTAATTCAGGATCTTTTCTAAATGGTTGATATAAACTTATTGCAGTACATTTACAAAAATCACTAAAAAATTCCCATTTTTGATATTTGTCGGCATGAGCTATAACTGTCTTTTTGAATTGTTCTTTTAATTCTTTAAAGTTTTTATTCATAATATTTATTTCCAGTTCCCATTTTTGAAGTTATAATCTCTTGCAGTTCCTGCTTGATATATTGTCATAATTCTTGTGTCTGTGATTTTTTTAAATTCATTGCACCAAATATTATCATTGAATAAATTTGAATCTGAACCTATTTTAAATTGTAGATAGCCTTTATATGTTCCTAAATATTCTACCTCTCCATTAAAGAAATTATCTAAAGTAGTTTTTGAGTTAGGTCTTAGTTCTCTTCCATTTAATATAACACTTTCTTTTTCTATTAAAAAGATGTTTTCATTTGTGAATATTCTTAGAAGTCCTAAACTTCTGTCAATTATTGATACTGGCTCGTTAGTAGTTTTCAGATATACCCCTTTTAAAAACATATCAAATTATAACATATTATAAATATAATGTCAATATATTTTAATTATATTAATAATATATTATTAATAATAGGTTACATAGATTATTAGTTTTTTAGTGGTTTAAAAAGTGAGTTCAATATTAATTAAATATTTAAATGGTACTATTTCATCACTACATAATTATGTAGTCATTTGTTGTAGAGTTCAAAATTAACACATATATACCCCGTTTCTTTTGAACTCTCTTTTATTAATAAAAAGATTAACTTCCTTTTATAATGTTAAGTATCTCTTCATGTTTTACTTCAAGACATTCTAATAAGTATGAGCTATAAGATTTAAAACCTTTTTCTTCTGCTCTTTCTTTTAATTCATCTGCTGTCATATCCATAATGATTGATTTATTAACCTTTTTATTTTTTCTTAACTCTTTTACCATGTCATAAGTGTATTTGCAATTTTCATCTTCATAATAAAGTTTTTCTGCGAATCTAGTAATTTGAGAAAGGTTATATTTTGATAAGATTTTATTTAAAGATTCTGTAATTTGAAAAGATACAGTAGCTTTAACATCATCATTATTATTCTCTTTTATTTCTCTTTTTTTTCTTGGCTTAATCTCTTTTTCTTTAGAAGTTGTGATTTTAGTTTCTTCTTTTTTAACTTGCTCTTCTTTTTCATTTTCATTGTTCTCTTTTAGTGAATCTTTATTAATAATGTTTTGTTCAACTTCATCATTTAACATTGCAAATTTATTTTTTTTGTCTTTAGCCATTGTTGATCTCCTCTTCTAATTCATTTATAAATTTATTTATTCTTAATTTTAAGTGTATTGAATCTAAGTCCATTTCACTTACACTCATACCAGTACTTAATAAACTTCCAAAAGCTTTATTATGTGGAATTGATGTATTAAAAGTACTAAAGTTATCAAAATTACTTAAATACTCTTCAAAAGCTTTTTGTGTTGAGTTGTCATTAAAGTGTACTCTATTTACTAAAACTTTACATTTTAAATTTTCATTTACATCAAATATTTCTTTTAAGTTCATTTGGAAATCTCTTAATCCATCTATCTCTTGATCTGAATTATTTAAAGGTAAAATGATAAGGTCTGATACTAATGCTACAAGTCTATTACTACTTGAATCGAATCCTCCAGTATCAATTAAAACGATACCCTTTTGGTTTTGTAATTTTTCTTTAAAATCTTCATCATCTTTAAAATCAATTACATTTAATTTTTTAAGTCCATTTCTTTCTCTGTTATTTGCAAATTTTGTCATCTGTTTTTGTTTATCTAAATCAAAAATTGATACAACATCATAACCTAACTTTTCAGCTAATCCAATTGAAGCGTTAATTGTCGTTGCTGTCTTTCCAGTACCACCTTTGGGGTGCATTACCCCTATAATTACTTGTTCCATATTATATACCCCTTTATATGTTTAATCAAATTATAGCATAAATATTTTAAAAATATTAAAAATATAAGTAAAAAATATGAAAATATATTAATATTATATTTAAAATATATTGACAATATAAATACATAATGTTATAATATGATACTTATTTAAAAGGGGTATATATGGATAAGATAAAATCTCATTATGAGATAGTAATAAATAATAATTGTAAAAATACAATTATTGAAGAGAAATACATAGTTAAAGCTAAAAATGAAGATGAAGCTAAAAAATTAGTTTTAGATGGTGAAGCAATTTTAAAAGAAAGAAAGATTTTAGATCTTGGTTCTTTTCAAGATTATAAGATTATGCAAGTTGTTCCAGTAAAAAGATTGTTTGAAGTATCTACAAATAAAACTTTACAAGAGCTTGATAATGGATTAGCTTTTTATAATAACAATGATACAAACTATAAACTATTTGCAAATTTTGACTTAATAGTAAATATGGGTGCATAATCTTCTATCTTTTCTTATAATTTACAAGGTAATAATCAACTAATTTTATCTTCAGACTCTTACGTAATCCA
>PKUJ01000039.1 GCA_002869565.1 Arcobacter sp. | reverse complement strand
TTTAGTGTATTTACTATTTCTCATTTTTTCTCCACTTATTCTTTTATTTTAACTTAGAATAGCTTTGTATTCTTTGTCTGAATAAGTGTAGTCACATCAGTCTCTATTCCATTTTTAATTGGTGTATTAATATCTAGTAGATAAATATCATATATATTTAAATCTGCATTATCTAATAAACTTTGACCATCATTATAAAAATCTACCTTATGACTATCTAGTTCAAAATAATTCTTGACCTGTTCACAAATAAAATCATCGTCTTCTAGTAAAAGAATTTTCATAAATAAACTAACCTTTCTTAATTATCCTAATTACATGTTGGGATATGTTCTGAGTCATAAGCAAACTCTTGCAAAAATTTTAGCATTTCTTTACTTTGCTTTTTAAATGTATCACTTTTTATATAAATATTTAATTTTTTTGATTCATCATCTTCTTCATGAAAGTATAATAGTTCAATAGCATTATTAGAAAAAATATTTTTCCATTCTCTTATTGAAGCCATATTTCCACCCCGACTTCCTTCTCCATGACACGATGAACAATTTTTCAGATAAGAATTTTGACCTTCAAAGTTTTTTGTAGCATATTCACCTCTATTTTTAGCAGCATTTAGATTTAAACTTAAAATTACGATAACTAGGAAATATACATTAATTTTATTAAAAAATTTCATATTAAATTCCTTTTACTTTTTGCTTTTTATGTTTTCTAATTGCATCATCCATCCACTCTAACATCTGTTTTAAATTCCACATACCATATATTATCATATGTTTTTTTCCTCGTCTTGATAACATTTCTTCATTTGCTCCCATAAAATAAATCGCAGGAGTCATTGATACTGTAAGTCTTGGGGGACATTGTCCAGTATTTGCAACATCTGAGTCAGCATCTAAAGAATTATCTAAAATAAGAGGAATAAAATTCTCTTTTATTTTTTTTTGAAATTCAGGTTGATTAAAAATTTGTTCTTTTAATTTTGGGCAATAAAAACAAGTTCTAGACTCTAAAAATAAAAAAATCATCTTATCATGATACTTTGCTAATTGTTTTGCTTCATTTAAGTCAGCTTGCCAATCTAAACCTTTTTGCCAAGAAAAGTCCTCACAAATTGCGGATGTTATAAGGAATATACATATTAACAAATTCTTTTTCATAGAGACTTCCTCTTAATTTTCCCTTTATTCTAACCAATTGAAAATTAATATAAATTGACCAAAATCAATCTAATTTAATTAAATTTAACTTAATTTATTTAAATAGATTCTAAAAATTAGATTAGGCACTTTCCAAGCACTTTTATTTGTTACTATTCATAAATGGTTGGGTGTGTTCCCAACAATATAAGGAGAAGAAGATGAAAAGCTCGATGTTTAGAATTGCTAAAATTGCTTTTTTCACTGCTATACTCTCAACTCTTTCTTTTGGTGCTGTTGAGCATTCAAAAGGAAAAGTTGAAATGGCTGCAGTTGAAGGTGGCGATTCATGTATTAAGTGTCATAAAGGTATTGAGTCTATCAGAGATGAAAAATCTAATATGATGCAACAAATACTTGCAATGGGACAAGGTCTTGGAGATACTGCTGGCTGTGTAGTATGTCATGGAGGTAATCCAGAAGATGGAACTGTAGCTGGAGCACATAAAGGTGCACCTGCAGCTCATGCTGGTGGTTTATCAGAATTTGTTAGAGATCCAGGTTCAATTTGGATTGCAGACAAAACTTGTGGTATCTGTCACGCAGATACAGTTGCAAATACTAAGAAATCTTTAATGGCTACTGAAGCTGGTAAGATTCAAGGTAACTTACATTCATGGGGTTCAGAGCCAACCAAAAAATCTAAGTTTGCAAACTATGATGTAAAAGATGAAGATGGTAAAACTCCAGCTTGGGGAACAAAAGTATATAAAGATTATATGGTTAAAATGATCGATAAATATCCTGACCAGTTTCCAACTGAGTTAAAACAACTTCCATTACCACCAACTGGGCCAGAAGATTTCAAAGATAAATCAATTGATGAAATTGGATATATGGCTTCTATTACTTACCAAAGATCTGACTGTCAAAGGTGTCATATTGGGGTAAGAGGTAGAAAAGGTAGAGGTGACTGGAGAGGTATGGGATGTTCAGCATGTCATATGCCATATGGTAATGAAGGTATTTACGAAGGTAACGATCCTACTATTGATAAATCTGAACATGGACATATGTTAGTTCACATGATTCAAGGTACGAGAGAAGCAAAAGTTAAAACACCATCTGGTATGGAATTTTCTGGTATTCACCCAGAAACTTGTAACTCTTGTCACAATAGAGGAAAAAGAATCGGTGTTTCTTATGTTGGTTTAATGGAACAACCTTATGGTTCACCATTACAAGAAGGTGGTAAATCACAATCTAAACATCATGGTAAAAGATATAAACACATAAAAGAAGACTTACACTTTGAAGCTGGAATGACTTGTCAAGATTGTCATACATCAGTTGATATGCATGGTGATGGTACATTATTTGGTACTACACTAGGACAAGTTGAAATTGAGTGTTCAGATTGTCATTGTACAAATGACAAATATCCATGGGAATTAGCAATTGGTTATGGTGAAAAATTCGGTATCGATACTCCTGAAGGTCCAAGAGGAATGGCTCAAGATTTACCATACTTCATGACTCAAGGTACAGTATATGATAAAGAAGATGGGTACTTGCTATCTACAAGAGGTAATCCACTTGGAAATGTTGTAAAAGTTAAAGGTGTAAATAAAGCCATCGCTCACTTAGCTTCAGGAAAAGATTTAGAAGTTCCTTTACTAAGATACAAAGCTGACAATGCTGCATGGAAATCAAAAGATGCTGACGTTGCTATGGGTAAAATTCAAGCACACATGGATAACTTAGAGTGTTATTCTTGTCACTCAGATTGGGCTCCACAATGTTATGGTTGCCACATCAAAGTTGATTATACTCCAGGTAAATCAAAAACTGACTGGATTGCATCTGGTTCAACAAACTTTAAAAATGGTGAAACTTCTGAGTCTGTATTAGGAACAAAAGGGAAAAAACTATTTGGTAAAGCTAGTGAAACTAGATCTTACTTAAGATGGGAAGACCCAATCTTAGGAATCAATGGTGAAGGACTTGTAACTCCAATCATGCCTGGTTGTCAAGTTACATTTACTGTAATTGGACCTGATGGTAAAACATTAGTTCTAAACAAACAAGCTCAAGTTCCGGATGGACCTAATGGTTCACTAGTAGCGGGTACAGATATGTCTCCTGTTCAGCCTCATACATCAGGTAGAAAAGCTAGATCTTGTGAATCTTGTCACTCTAATCCTAAAACATTAGGATATGGTATTCAGGATGGACAATTTATGAAAGCCCAAGGTAAAGACAAATATATGGATCTACAAAACCTTGCAACAGGCGAATTTGTTCCTAAAAATAAAACAGTTCAAATGAAAGGTATTCCAGGTATGGATTACGATTGGTCACAAGTTGTAACTAGAGATGGTAAACAACTTCAAACTGTTGGTACTCACTGGCCTGCATCAAGACCTCTTGATCAAGACCAAAGAGAAAGAATGGAAAAAACTGGTTTATGTATGGGATGTCATCAAAATATGAAAAATGACGAACTATGGAATAAACTAAATACAAACAAAAAATTGAATGCTACAGAGCATATCAATAAAATGCATGAAATAATTAATAAAGCTGCTAAGTAGTTTAGATTATTTTATGAATAAAAAGAGGAACAACTTGTTCCTCTTTTTACTCTATACTATTTTTAATTAGATTAATATTTAAAATATTAATCTAATTAAAAATAATTCAAAAGGAAAGAAATGAATAAGAAATTTTTATCAAAAATCACAGTAGCTTCAATTATTACGGCTTCTATTATTTTTACAGGATGTGGAGATAAGACAACATCAAAAGCAAAAGTAATTGAAAATAAACCAACAATTATTAAAAATGAAAAAGTTGCTTCTGTTCCTAGTGAAAAAAAAGAAGAAGTTAAAAAAATAGATGCACCTATTTATACTAAATATGATTCGGTAGTTCAAAATGTATTTAAAGATGTAGCAAAAATTGCTCCTGATGGAAAACAGATGATAATTGTATTTGGAACTAATACTGATCCCTATTCTGATAGATTAAAGGCTGATATTAAAGATTCAGCTGATTTACAAAAAAGATTAAAAGAGGAGTTCTCTTCTTACTATTTAAGAGCTCATGAAAACCTAAGACATAAGCAATATCATGAAGGTGAACTAATGGATGTAGATACTAAAACTATGATTGTAGTTTACGGTATTGAATCTACTCCAACTATTATTTTTACAGATGACAATGGAAAGGCTGTACTTGTAGTACCAGGGTATATTCCTGCTAAACAATTCCTAGTAACCATGGACTTTATGTCTGAAGGTAAATGGAAAGGCAAAAATAGAAAAAATGGAGAGATATACGAAGCACTAAGAACTTTTTATATTGAAAATGGAATTGATGTAATCAAAAAAAAGGCTGAATAATGATGAAGTTATTATTTACTATCTTATTACTTATAAGTTCAATATTTGCAAGTGATTTATTTAAAAGTGAAAATGAACTTGTAGCGAATGGAAAAGGTGTTATGTTTATCTTTGAAAGTAATACTTGTTCTTATTGTGATCTTTTAAAAAAAGATTTTAAAGAAAATAAAGAAATGAATGAATTAGCTAAAGAATTCAATATCTATCTAATTAATAGAGAAAGAGAAGTTGATTATCTTGTTGGTGAAAAAAAGAAAAAAGAAACTACTACAACATTAAGAATGGCATTTGCAGCTAAATCAACTCCAAATATTGTTATTTTTGATAAACATTGGAACAGAATTTTTCAAGTGCCAGGATATGCCCATCCTGCTCAAATGATTACTTTTATGAAATTTGTAAAAGGATTACATGATGGAAGATACAATACAACAGAGTGGAAAAAGTTTTTAAAAGATAATGGTGTTTCATAAATGAAAAGAAGAACTTTTATAAAACTTTCTCTTATTACGTCAACAATTTTAACTAATACTAAAATTACAGCTTCTTCAAAAATACAAAATAATACAAAAAAATCAAACATATTAATTTTAGGTGGTGGTTTTGCGGGAATAAGTACAGCAAAATACCTAAAACAATTAAACCCAAATTTAAACGTAACTCTTGTTGAAAAAAATAATACTTTTATTTCTTGCCCCTTTAGCAATGCTTGGATAGGAGAAATTGAAGGTATTACATACGAATCCCTCTGCTTTGACTACAACTCTTCAATTTTAAAACATAAATATAATTTTATTAATGAAACAATTATAGATATAAATAAAAAAGAAAAAATTGTAACAACTCATAAATCTATACTTGAATATGATTTTTTAGTTATGACATTAGGAATTGATTATAATTATAAAAAAATATTAAAAAAAAGTAAAGAAAAAATTAAAGAAGTTTCTTTAAAAGCGCCTGCTGCACTTAAACCAGGAAGTGAATTAATAAAGTTAAAAAAAATGATTACAGATTTCAAAGGTGGAAATTTTGTAATAACTCTTCCAAGATCTTCTTATAAATGTCCTCCTGCTCCATATGAAAGAGCTTGCATGATTGCAAATTATTTTAAAAAAAATAAAATTAATGGGAAAGTAATTTTAATAGACCCGAGAGCTAAACCCGCTTCTAAAGCAAATATATACTTAGAGGCTTTCAATAATGAGTACAAAGAGTTTATAGAGTACAAACCACTTACTAACTTCAAAGATATAGATTTTAGAAGAAAAAAGATTTATACAAAGCACTTTAATGAAAAACTCAATAAATATATGAAAAATGAAATTGATTTTAATGAAGCATCAATAATCCCACCAAATAGAGCAAATAGACTTTATAAAAAAGCAAATATAGAAATGTATACACAAGGTTGGGTAAAACTAAGAAAGCCAACATATCAAACTATAACAGATAGTGATATATATGTAATAGGTGACGCACAAGGAGAATACCCCTTTCCAAAATCAGCTCAAATGGCAAACTCCTGTGCTTTAGTTCTTGCAAAAGATATTGATGCAAGAATTAGAAATCAAGTTTTTGATTATAAGAGAAACTTACCGGGTAATGTTTGTTATTCAATAATTAGTGAAAATAAAGGGGCATGGGTAAGTCACAATTATAAATATGAGGATAAAATGATTACCTTTTCAAAAACATCAAATCTATCTAAAAATAATTTTATTGCTGCAAAAGACTGGTATAGCAGTTTTACTAAAGAATTATTTTAAATAAGGATTAAAATGAATAAATTAATTATAGCAAGTATACTGATATCTACTTCATTAGTTGCAGATGTCATATGGTTAGAAGAAGCCCCTATGAGAATGAACTGGGATAAAGCAATGAAATATTGTGAAGACAAAGGAGCAATACTACCTTCAAAAAAAGTTTTTCAAGAAATCTGGTATAAAAATAACAGAGCTTCTGATGTAGAAGGATTTGATTTATCCGTTTCATATTGGACAAGAGATGAAGTTCTTGATAATAAGAAATATGCAGCTTATCCATTTTATTTTGTACAAGGCAGAGATACTTGGTATTATAAAGCAGATAAATATGGAGTTAGATGCATAAAAAAAGCTAATTAGAATTAAATCTCTTCTAGCTTTTTTTCATATTCTTCCATTAGTTCATCTAATTGCAATTGAACTTCTTCTAATTTTTCAAATTTTTCTTCTACATTTTTTTCATCCTTTGTAACTATTTGAGATATCTCAATAATTTTGCTATTATTCCCTTGATTTGAAGCTTGAATAAGCTCAGCTTGCTCTTTTTCAATCAAATCTTCAATTTCCATTATAGAATTTTCTAATTTTTCAACAGCTTTTTTCAATGGACTTGCTAATTTATTTCTTTCAGTGATTAAAGCAGTCCTCATTTTTTTATTCTCTTTTTTATTTACTTTTGGGGCAGGTTTAACCTTTTCTTCTGCTTCTTCTTCATCCCAACCAATTTTTTCTAAAAATTCATCATATTTTCCATCAAAATATTGTGCACCCTCTTTTGCAAAAACAATTAATCTATCACAAACTTGTCTTAATAGTTCTTCACTATGGGTTACAATAATACATGAACCATCAAATTTCTTAATAGCTTTAGTTAAAGCATCAATTGATTGCATATCAAGATGGTTTGTTGGCTCATCAAGGAATAACAAGTTTACATCTTTTGCTAAAATCTGACCTAGCATTACACGGCTTTTTTCTCCACCAGAAAGTAAAGATATTTTTTTCTTAGCATCATCGCCAGAAAACATCATACCTCCACAAATTCCTCTTACCGTAGCTTCTGAAAGCTTTGGATTTGATACATAGATTTCATCCATAATATTATTATTAGGATTTAAGTGAGCTATATTTGTTTGTCCAAAGTGTGCAAAAGTAGTAGTACCATGAAAATCAGAATGTCCTGTTATTTCTTTTAATTCACCTGCAATAGTATTTAATAAAGTCGATTTACCTTTACCATTTTTTCCAATAATTCCAAGAGTTTCGCCTTTTTTTAAAGTAAATGAAATATCCTTAAATAGGATATTATCAGGGCTATAGCCAAAAGATAAATCTTTAACGTCTAACAATACTTTTGTTGGAGTATCTTTAAAATTAAAATTAAATTCTAAAGTAGGATCATCCACAATAGAATCCATTTCATCCATTTTTTCAAGTAGTTTTACTTTTGATTGAGCTTGTGCAGCAGTTGATGCCCTAGCTTTATTTTTTGCGATAAATTCTTCTAGTTCTTTTCTTTTTTTATCTTGCGCAATTTTTTGCTTTTGATAGTGTTCATCATTTAATTCAAGTTGCTGATAGAATTTATGAGTATTTCCTTGAATAAGAAAAAGTCCCCTTCTAATAATACCCATAGTGTGAGTTGTTATATCATCCATAAAATTCCTATCATGGGTAATAAGTATAACTTCTCCATCAAAAGATTTAAGAAAGACTTTTAACCATCTCAAAGACAAAATATCAAGGTAATTTGTAGGCTCATCAAGAAGTAAGAGATTTGGTTCAGTTATAAGAAGTTTTGCAAGATTAATTCTAATTTGATATCCACCAGAAAAAGACAGAGGGTCTTTATCTAAATCATTTTCAGTAAAGCCAAGTCCAAAAAGTATTTTTTCAACTTTATAAATAGAAAATTTATCATCTTCTGCTAAAGCCAAAGCTGTTTCATCTCTTAAAGTTTTTTCACTGAATTCTAAATGTTGTTTTAAAGCCCCAATTTTATAGCCTTTAGGAATAGAAATCTCACCTTCATCTGGCGTATCTTCTCCTAAAATCAATTTAAATAAAGTTGACTTTCCACTACCATTTCTTCCAACTAACCCTACTCTATTTCCTGAGTTCATTCTAAAATCTAAGTTTGAAAAAAGTTCTTTTTCCCCAAAATGTTTTGATATATTTGATAACTGTATCATATCTCTCTTTGTATTATTAATGATTTTTAAAAAGGATTATATGATAATATGGGTTATAGCTCAATTATACATTCGTAAAATTAAGGCTTTATCCAACTAATCGCTTCACCTAAAGTTTTAAATTGTTTAACTTCTCCATTAATAAACCAAGAAGATATTTTAGTAGCAAATTTTACCCAACTTTTCTCCCCATATATAGCAATTTTATTAAAAGAGTTTCCATATTTTAATCCTAATTTTAAGTCATCCCATGCAGCTTCTAAATCCCAGCCATCTAATTCAGAAATATCAACTAAGACATCTATTTTTGGTTCTTTTATTCCAGTTAATGCCAAATCAATTATAGGATTTATTCTTTCATAATCTTCATGGGTTAAAGTTCCTATTGCTTTAAACTTTAAAAACAGACTTTCATTGATTCTTTCTACTCCAAACAATAAGCCATGAGTAATATAACTATCATTTGCTATCCACTTTTTAGCATTTTCTAAATCATTAAAATCATAATTTTTAATTTTTGCTTTTATAAAATGACTTGCAACATGTTCAGCAATTTCTCCTAAAAAAGAATCAGTTACAAAAGCTACATGAGCAATTTTTTTATGATGTTCTTTTACAAAGCTCATATGTTTTAATAAAGCAGAAAAGGAATCCCAACCAGGAAAGTCTTTTGTATATATAATTAATCCTGTTAGATTACCTGATTTTTTGATATAGGGATCTATTATTCTAGCTGCGGTTATAAAATCACTTTCAGATAGCTCTCCATCTGGTTCTAAAATAGCTATAGAGTGATTTTCATTAAAATTAACTTTTAACATAATATTCTCCTTCTTTTCTGGATAGTTTCTATATTACAATTATATCACTATTTTATAAAAAAGTTAAATAAAAAATTATTTTAATATGAATTGTTGTGTCTTCTCCATAAAGGCAAAAAGAATATGATCCAGGGGATAATTATAAATAAGGAGCTAAATAAAAAAATGTTTTCATCAATATTAAATGGTAATAAAAAAAATATTGTTATTATAATAATTATATTTATGGGAACCAAAATATACTTATTTATATACTTTGCATTAGAATTTCTTGTTGAAAGAATTATTTTGTAGTTAAGTGCAGTTATAAAAGTAATTGTAAATGAAATAAAAACAATTAAATTCATTATTTGATATTCAATAAATTGATTTGAGTATAAAATACCTAATATTAAGGGTAAATACAAAAAAGACAAAAAAAGAGAATAAAAAAAACCCGTTTTTTGGTATACATCAGTAAAAAAACTCATTATAAAAAACTTTATAAATAGATTTTACTGTAAAGAGAAATTATTTTCTCTTTACAGCTTTTGCATTTGGTAAGTCAGTGATAGAACCATGGAAAATTTCCGCAGCCATACCTACTGATTCGTGTAATGTTGGATGGGCATGAATAGTAAGACCAATATCTTCAGCATCACAATCCATTTCTAAGGCTAATGAAATTTCACCAAGAAGTTCACCTGCATTATCTCCAACTAAAGCACCACCAATTAATTGGTGTGTATCTTTATCAAAAATAAGTTTAGTCATACCATCTTTTGAAACATCAGCAGCTAAAGCTCGACATGAAGCAGACCAAGGGAAAGTAGCAACTTCATAATTGATACCTGCTTCTTTTGCTTCAATTTCACTCATACCTGCTGTTGCAATTTCTGGGAATGTATATGCAATACCTGGAATTTGTTTTGGCTCAAAATAAACTTTATGACCAGCAATTACTTCAGCTGCTACATGACCTTCATGTACAGCCTTATGTGCAAGCATAGGTCCAGCAATAATATCACCAATTGCAAAAATATTAGGTACATTTGTTCTAAGTTGATTATCTGTAGCAATCATACCTTTTTCATTTACATTAACACCAGCCTTATCTAAGGCAAGGTTTAGTCCATTTGGAGTTCTTCCCATAGCAACAAGAACAGCATCATACATTTGAGGTTCATCAGGTGCATTATCACCTTTAAACTCAACATAAATACCCTCTTCTTTAGGAATAATCGCTTGAGTTTGAGTCTTGAACATAAAGTTAAATCTCTTCTCATTTGATTTTGTATAAATTTTTACAATATCTTTATCCGTACCAGTCATAACTTGTGGTCCACGAACAACTACATCTACTTGGCTTCCAAGCTTTTGATATACTGTACCCATCTCAAGTCCAATAATACCACCACCCATAACAAGTAATCTTTTTGGCACTTCTTTCATCTCAAGTGCGTTTGTAGAATCCCAAATTCTTGGATCTTCATGAGGAATAAATCCCATTTTTGAACTCTGTGATCCTGCAGCAATAATACAGTTATCAAATTTAACTATAGTTTGTCCATCATCTTTTGTATGATTTACAATAACAGAATTTGCATCAAGAAATTTTGCAGTCCCTTGAACAACAGTTACTTTTCTCATCTTAGCCATAGCACTTAAACCATCAGTAAGTTTTTTTACGACCCCTGATTTATAAGCAGCAACACCAGCAATATCTACTTCTGGTTTAGCAAATTTTATACCAGCATGTGCAATGTGCTCAGACTCTTCAATAACTTTTGCTACATGAAGAAGAGCTTTTGATGGAATACATCCAACATTTAAACAAACTCCACCTAAAGTATCATGTCTTTCAACTAAAACAACATCTAATCCTAAGTCTGCAGCTCTAAAAGCAGCAGAATATCCACCAGGACCAGCACCTATTACTAGTACTTGTCCTTTTACTTCTTTTGCATCAGAACTAACTGTAACTTTTTCAGAGCTTGAAACTGGTGAAGAAACAGCTTGAACTACTGATTCTTTTGGTGCTTCAGAAACAGCATCTTGAACTTCAACCCTAGCAATTAAATCACCAGAGTTTACTTTATCTCCAACATTTAAAAGAATTTCTTTTACAATACCAGCATGTGTTGTTGGCACATCCATTGATGCTTTTTCTGTTTCAAGTGTGATTAAACCATCTTCTACTTCAATTTCATCACCAACAGAAACCATAACTTCAATTAAATCTACATCTTTATCCGCACCTAAATCAGGAATAACAATATCTACTAATGTACTCATTTTTAATCCTTATAAGCTTAACAATCTAATATCGCTTAAAAGCTTAGATAATGTTGTTGTAAATCTTGCACCATCTGCACCATCGATAACTTTATGATCATAAGATAATGATAATGGTAAAGTAAGTCTTGGAACAAAGTTTTCTCCATCCCATACTGGTTTCATTTCTGATTTAGATAGACCTAAAATTGCAACTTCAGGAGCATTAATAATAGGAGTGAAATAAGTTCCACCGATTCCACCTAAAGAAGAAATAGTAAATGAAGCACCTTGCATATCAGCAGATTTAAGTTTACCGTCTCTAGCTCTTTGAGAAATTTCTGCCATTTCAATAGCAATTTCTTTAAAACCTTTTTTATCCACATCTTTAATCACAGGAACAACTAATCCATTTGGAGTATCAACAGCAATTGCAATATTGAAGTATTTTTTCATAACAATACTTTGCCCATCTGGAGTTAAAGATGCATTGAATTTTGGATGTAAAGCTAATGCTTTTGCAACAGCTTTTACAACAAATACTAATGGAGACAGTTTAAATCCATCTGCAATTGCATTTTGAGCTTTTCTAAAACTTTCCATTTCTGTAATATCAGCTTCATCAAATTGAGTAACATGAGGCATTGCAACCCAGTTTCTATGTAATGATGGTCCAGAAATTTTTTGGATTCTACTTAATTCAATAGTTTCTGTTTCTCCAAATTGTGAGAAATCTATTTCTTTAAGTTCAGGGAAGTTAAATCCTAATCCAGTTCCACTTGCAGCAACTGCAGGTTTATTTAATTGTTCTTTAACATAATCTCTAACATCTTGTTTAATAATTCTATTTTTTCTACCAGTTCCTTTTACAAAACCTAAATCAACACCAAACTCTCTTGCTAATTTTCTTACAGAAGGAGAAGCATAAACTTTTGCTGACTTTTCATTTAAAACAGATGTTGTTTCTGGTGCTGAAATTGCGGCAACAGCTTGAACTGTTATTGGTGCTTTTTCAACTGGTTTTTCCTCAACAACTTTTTTTGCAGGAGTTGGAAGTTTATTTTCCATTACTACTGTTTTAACCATTTTTGCAATTAAATCACCAGAATTTACTTTTACACCTGGCTCAACAAGTATTTCTAAAATTTCACCGGCAAATGGAGCAGGTACATCCATAGATGCCTTTTCTGTTTCTAAGGTAACTAAACCTTCATCAAATTCAACAACATCACCAACTGAAACCATTACATCAATTAAGTCTACATCTTTATCTGCACCTAAATCAGGAATAAATACTTCCTCAATAACAGAACAAATAGTTTGTTCATTTACAAACTGACAAGAAATTTCTGCATTTGAAGCAGATATTGCTTGAAGTTCTGCTTCAGCAGATTTTAGATCCATTGGAGCTCCAACTCCTGAAGTACTAACAGCTTCTTCCACAGCAGATGATTCTTTAACAACTGCAGGAGCTACTGTTTCAACTACTTCTTCAACTTTAGAAGAAGAGTCATCTTCAATCTCAATTCTTGCAATTAAATCACCAGAATTAACCTTTGCTCCAACTTCTAATAAAATCTCTTTTACTACACCAGCATGTGTTGTAGGAACATCCATAGATGCTTTTTCTGTTTCTAAAGTAATTAAACCATCTTCAACTTCAACAACATCACCAACACTAACCATGATTTCAATTAAATCAACGTCTGTGTCTCCCCCTAAATCAGGAATAAAAATATCTTGAATTGTACTCATCATTTACTCCTTAGGCTTTTATTGGATTGATTTTTTCTGGATCAATGTTGTATTTTTTCATTGCATCAACTAATACAGATTTTTCAATCTTACCTTTTTTAGCTAATTGTGCTAATGTAGTAAAGATTACAAAGTCAGTATCAACTTCAAAGAAAGATCTTAAATTTGCTCTTGAATCAGATCTACCAAAACCATCAGTTCCTAATGCTTTAAAAGTACCGCTTACAAATGGAGCTAATTGTTCAGAGTAAGATTTAATATAATCAGTTGTAGATACAATAATATTCTCTTCATCTTGTCCAAGAACTTGATCAATATATGGTACTTTATCTTCTTCATCAATATGTAATAAGTTATATCTTTCAACATCTTGTGCTTCTCTTGCTAATTCATTATAAGAAGTAACAGAGTAAAGCTCAGAAGCAATTCCATATTCACTAGCTAAAACTTCAGCGGCAACTCTAACTTGCTCTAAAATTGAACCAGAACCTAGTAATTTAACTTTAAAATCATTTTTAGCTTCTACATCTCTTAATTTATAGATACCTTTTAAGATACCTTCTTCAGCACCTTCAGGCATTGCAGGTTGTTTATAGTTTTCATTTAATGTAGTTAAATAGAAGAATACGTCTTCTTGTTTTTCACCATACATTCTATCAACACCATTTTGAACAATAACTGCAACTTCATAACCATATGTTGGGTCATAAGTAACACAATTTGGAATTGTATTTGCTATTACATGAGAATGTCCATCTTCATGTTGTAAACCTTCACCATTTAGCGTAGTTCTTCCTGAAGTTCCTCCAACTAAGAAACCTCTAGCCATTTGATCACCAGCTGCCCAACAAATATCACCAGTTC
Source organism: Arcobacter sp. (assembly GCA_002869565.1). Lineage (GTDB taxonomy): Bacteria > Campylobacterota > Campylobacteria > Campylobacterales > Arcobacteraceae > Halarcobacter. Next base: position 25,940 of record PKUJ01000039.1, on the reverse strand, counting down.
TTTGGAATCCAAACATTGAATAAAAAATATAGAAAGGAATCATTGGACAATCATTTATTGAGTAAGAAGTTGCTGCTGCAACCCAAGAACCCATTGCTCCAAGCTCATTAATACCTTCTTGAAGTACTTGTCCTTTTTTATCTTCTTTATAATATGCAACTTGATCTTTATCTTGTGGAATATATTTTTGACCTTCTGATGAATAAATACCTAATTGTCTAAACATACCTTCCATACCAAATGTTCTTGCTTCATCAGGAACAATTGGAACAATCTTTTTACCAATTTCTTTATCTTTTACTAAGATATTTAATACTCTTACAAATGCCATAGTAGTAGATATTTCTCTATCTCCACTTCCTTGTAATACTGCTTCAAATTTATCTAAAGCAGGAATATTTAAAGGAGTTGAAAACTTTTGTCTTCTTTGTGGAACAGAACCACCTAACTCAGCTCTTCTTTCTTTCATATATTTCATTTCAGGAGAATCTTCTGCTGGTCTATAATATGATAGGTTTTCAATATCTTCATCAGAAACTGGAATATCAAATCTATCTCTAAATTGTCTTAAAACAGTTGTATCAACTTTTTTAACACCATGAGCAATATTTTTACCTTCAGCAGCAGCACCCATTCCATAACCTTTAACTGTTTTAGCTAAAATTACAGATGGTTTACCTTTAACTTCTGATGCTTTTTTATAAGCAGCATAAACTTTTATAGGGTCATGTCCACCTCTATTTAATCTCCAGATTTCATCATCAGACATATTTTCAACTAATTTAGCCGTTTCAGGGTGTTTATTAAAAAAGTGTTCTCTCGTGTAAGCTCCACCTTTTTGTTTAAAGTTTTGGTACTCACCATCAACAGTCTCTTCCATAAGTTGTTTTAGTTTTCCTGATTTATCTTTGTCTAATAAAGCATCCCAGTATCTACCCCATACAACTTTAATAACTTCCCATCCATTTCCTCTAAAATTGCTTTCAAGTTCTTGGATGATTTTACCATTTCCACGCACTGGACCATCTAGTCTTTGTAAGTTACAGTTAATAACAAATACTAAGTTATCTAAACCTTCTCGTCCTGCAAGACCTATTGCTCCAAGTGATTCTGGCTCATCACACTCACCATCACCCATATAACAATATACTTTTTGAGAAGAACAATCTTTAATACCTCTATCAGTTAAGTATTTTAAAAATCTAGCTTGATAAATTGCTTGGATTGGTCCAAGTCCCATTGAAACTGTTGGAAACTGCCAATATGAAGGCATAAGTTTTGGATGAGGATAAGAAGATAATCCATCAGCAAAAGCTTCTTGTCTAAAATTATCCATTTGCTCAGCAGATAATCTTCCTTCAACAAATGATCTTGCATAGATACCTGGAGAAATGTGCCCTTGAAAAAATACTAAATCTCCACCATCTTTTTCATTAGGTGCTTTAAAAAAGTGATTAAATGCAACATCATATAATGTAGCAGAAGATTGGAAAGATGCAATATGCCCACCAAGCTCTAAATTTTTCTTAGATGCTCTTAAAACCATTGTTTGAGCATTCCATCTAACTATTGATTTAATTTTTCTTTCTAAATCACGGCTACCTGGCATTTTAGGTTCTTGATCAACTGGAATAGTATTAAGATATGCAGTGTTTGCACGATGAGGAATATCTGACCCATTTCGTCTTGCATTATCAATTAATTGCTCCAACAAATAATGAGCTCTTTCACTACCCTCTTCTTTAATTACAACTTCTAAAGCATCCATCCATTCTTGAGTTTCGATTGGGTCGATGTCATTTAAGTTTAAATCTGACATTTATAATTCCTTGTAAAGATTTTCGTTATTTTTTGCTAATTATTTAGACGATAATGAGTGAACATATGTTCATTATGTATAAATTATGTAGCTATTCGCACCATTGAGCCGAATTGTGAGCATATGATACTTTAATTGACTTAAATAATTTTTAAGGCAAAATAACTAGTTTATTTTCTTAAGTTAACTTGTATACAAATGAAATTATAATGAAAAAAAGGTCAATTTATATACAATTAATTCTTAATTTTTTGAAACCAATTATAATTTTACCTAATATTATATCATTTTAGAAAGGAAATAATGATAAATTATAAAAGTACTTTTAGAGTAATACAAAGTGAGAAAATAGTGCGAAAGAAAACATGTCAACAGATGATGCACTTTTATCTTCATATGAAGAAAAAAATCATGCAATCTTAAGATTATATACTTGGGAAAAATCATTTACTATTGGTGTATCACAGGATTTTTCCAATTATGTAATTTGTGATGATTACAATGGTAATTATGCAAAAAGAATTACAGGTGGTGGTGTATTATTTCATGGTCATGACTTATCATATTCCTTGGTAATTCCTACTTCTTATCTTGAAGGTTTAAATATAAAAGAATCTTATGAATGTATATGTACATTTATATTAAACTTTTATAGAAAATTAGGTCTTGATGCCAAATATGCAAAAGATAATGAAAAGATAGAATTATCAAAAAATGAATACTGCCAAGTTGGTTTTGAAGCATATGATATTTTAGTAAATGGTAAAAAAATTGGTGGGAATGCACAAAGAAGAACAAAAAAAGCAATTTTCCAACATGGTTCAATACCAATAAAAAGTCTAGATGACTCAAAAAAAGTTAACGAAAAAATTGGATTCACGTTAGAAGACCTTAATTTAAAAATAGATTTTGAAGAAGCAAAAGTTAAATTAATTGAATCATTTGAAGAATCGTTTAATGTTGAATTAGAATATTCAACTTTAACACAAAAAGAAATTGAAAAAAAGAATAAATTATTAAAGGATAAATATGACTATTCCCGAAACTAAAGTTTTCAAGAAAGTTGATTTTAAAAAACCTGAATGGTTAAGAAAAAAATTAGTCCCTACTGCACAAAAAGAGATGGAAGCTCTTTTAGGTGAGCATGGACTACATACAATCTGTCAAGAGGCAAAATGCCCAAATATAAGCGAATGTTACGCAAAGAAAAATGCTACATTTTTAATTTTAGGAAATATCTGTACAAGAAGATGTTCATACTGTAATGTACTTACAGGACTTCCAACGGAAGTTGATTTAACAGAAGTTGAAAAAGTAACTGACTCTGTTAAAAGATTAGGTCTAAAATTTGTTGTTATTACAAGTCCTGCAAGAGATGATTTAAAAGATGGTGGAGCTGAGCAGTTTTATAGAGTAACTCAAAATATTTTAAAAGAATCACCAGGAACTCAAGTTGAGATTTTAATACCTGATTTTAAAGCAAAAGAAGAATCTTTACAAAGAGCTGTTGATAGTGGTGCTGTAATTATAGGACACAATGTAGAAACTGTTCCTTCATTATATAAAATTAGAAAAAATGCAACTTATGAAAGATCAATAGAAGTTTTAAAAAGATTAAAAGAACTTGGTGGAGATAAGATCAAAACAAAATCTGCACTTATGGTAGGTTTAGGTGAAACTGAAGAAGAGATGGTTCAAGTTTTTAAGGATTTAATTGAAGTTGGTTGTAAATTTTTAAGTATTGGTCAATATCTAGCACCATCAGGGGATTATGAAAAAGTAAAAGAGTTTGTGAAACCTGAACAATTTGAGAGATATAAACAACTTGCCTTAGATTTAGGTTTTGAATTTGTACACTCTACACCATATGCAAGAAGCTCGTATATGGCTCACGAATATTTAGCAAATCAAAAATAGAAAAATAAAAGCCTAACTATTAAATATAGTTAGGCTTTCATATTAATTTATAAATTACTACTACTTACCAATTGAAAGATTTTCTGACCATATAAATGAAGAGTTCCTTCATCTAGTCTAACAGATAAGCCTGATATTCCAATAGTTCCTACAAATTGATTTTGTTTATTGAAATATGGAACTGCAACAGACTTTAAACCAAATTCATGTTCTTCGTCCCCTATTGCATAACCTCTTTCTTTTACTAATTCTATCTCTTTTTTAAGTTTCGTGACACTTGTTATTGTATTACTAGTAAATTTTGTAAGTTCTAACTTTTCAATATTTACATTTCCAAATGCTATTAAAATTTTTCCAAAGGCTCCTGAATGAAGAGGAGCATTAAGTCCTATAGAATCCCTAGTTTTTATAACTCTATCTGATTTATCTACTTGATTTAAATATAAAGTTGCATTATTATCTAAAATTCCAAGATAAGAGGCTTCATTTGTTAAATAAAAAATTTCATCTAATAAAGCACTTGTTTTTTCAACAATTTTTTCTCTATCATCTTTATTTATGATTTTTCTAACAATATCACTTACTATTATCTCTTTTGAATCATCTTTGTATTCAATAAAACCTTCGCTCATTAGTGTTGTAACCAATCTAGACATTGTACTCTTATCAATTGTAAGTCTTTGACATAATACATTTGCAGTAAGTGGTTTAGTAGAACGCATAATTTCTTTTAAAACTTGTAAGCCTTTTGAAAAAGATTTATTTTGTCTATGCACTTATTTTCTCTCTATATAACTAATTTTATTTGTATATTATCATCTTTTATATAAATAAGAATTGTAAATAGATGTAAAAAAACGTAACAAAAGTTAATTTTAGTGACTAAATTTTGAAAATTTTAAAAAAAAATATTTTGTATAATAAGAGTTTTAAATAATTTTTTCTCATAATATGAAACTATCATATGCTTATATTAGTTATAGCCTATATATTGGGCTCTACAGACTTTATAAATCTATTCTTAAAATAAATATTAGTTATAAAAATTCTATTTCAACTTATACTAACTATGGATTAATTACTCCATCAGAAAAAACTATCTGAAAATTAATATAATAAAAATATAATAAAAAGGTAAACATTATGACTTCATCTTTTGTAGATTTATCAAAACTAACAGCTAATGATGATTTAGCACCAGTACTTGGTGGAAAGTGGCCTGGTATTCAAATTTACTATCCGCCAATTAAGTTTAATCCATTAGATGGTACATACGAAAGTATGGAACAAGCTAAGTTAAGATTACAAAAACATGCTTATAAAACAAAAGCTCATACTGTACTTTTTGACTTAGAAGATGGTTGTAGACAAAAAGCTATGTCAAGAGAACTTTTAATCCAAGAACTTCCAAAGTTCCCAGAAAGAGATTTTCAAATAGCAATCAGAATTAATCCATTTAGAACTGAAGAGTATGAAGAAGATTTAAAAATGTTAAAACAAGTTCACAAATATGTTGATGCAATTGTTTTAGCAAAAGCTGGAGAAGTTTATGGAGATGCTGAGATTAGAGATTTATCTTCTTGGTTAGTATCAATTGGAAGTAATTTACAAATTCAACCAATTATTGAGCATCCAAAGTCACTTAAAATTGCTGATCAATTAATGAGTCATTCGACTGTACAACACGTTGTATTTGGTATTCACGATTTTTCAAAAGCAATGTCTTATAAAATTACTCCTGAGGGTTGGATTGATGAGTTAGAGACTTTCTTTAACATGCTTACTATGGAAGCTAGAATCAAAGGTAAAGGTGTTATTGGTGGAGTTGAAGTTCTACTAACTCCAAATTCACTTCCAGATTCATGTGTTGAGAAAAAAGATATTAGAAGATGGTTAGATTTACATGGTGATGACGCTTCAAGACACGTTTATGCACATGCTCAAAGAGAATATGCAATGGGTCTTACAGGTAAGCAAGTTATTACTCCAAATCATATCAATGTTTGTAAAGTTGCATTTACCCCATCTCCAAATGAAATTGCAAAAGATGTATCTATCTTAAAAGAAGCTATTAAAACTGATGCACTATTATCTGGAGCAATAAGATACGAAGGTGAAATGCTTGATCCGCCAATGTTTGGTAAATCATTACAAAATATATTAAGAGCTGATGCACTTAATAGTTTAAGTAAAGAGGATTACCAATTTGCAATTACTGTATTAAATAGAATGCCTTTACATACATTTAAAGAAAACTGGCCTTACGGTCAAATCTAACTAGGGAGTTGAGAATTATGAGTTCAAACGTAAAAATTGAAGTACCTGAATTTTTAAATATTGGTGTAGCATGTACATCAAAACATTTAGGAACAGCGAAAGAAAATAGTACCGCAATGATCATTGAAGATGATAAACTTGGTACTGATGAAATTTCATACAAAGATTTATCAGAAAAATCTGATCAAGTATGTAACTTCCTAACAGGAATTGGCATTAAGCCTAGAGATAGAGTATTAGTTTGTTTAAAAAACTCACTTGCATACCCTATTTCATTCTTTGGAGCTATTAAAGCAGGAATAACAGCAGTACCAACTTCTACACTTTTAAGTGGTTCAGAAGTTAAGTATCTTGCAGAAGATTCACAAGCTAGTGCAATTGTATTATCAGCTTCTATGTATGAGAACTTAGTTCCATACTTAGAAAATGTAGATAATTTAAAAACAATAATTATTGCAGGAATTAGTACAACAAAGGGATTAAAAGCTCCAAAAGGTATAAATATATACAGTTTTTCTGAAATTTTAGAAAAAACTGATAAATCAGCTAATCATTATAATTCTAAATCAGGAGAACCTGCATATTTAGTTTATACATCAGGAACAACAGGTTATCCAAAGGGTGTTTTGCACTCTCACCGATCACTAGTAGGAAGAACACCTGCAACTGAATATTGGTTTAATTTTAAAGAGAATGATAGAATAATGCACTCTGGTAAGTTTAACTGGACATATGTATTAGGTTCAGCACTTATGGATCCATTATATAATGGTCATACGGTAATTGCTTATGAAGGTGCAAATGACGCTGGAACTTGGATTGATTTAATTAAAAAACATAAATGTACTATATTTATAGGTGTTCCAACAATTTATAGACAGATTATTCAAAAAACTGAGTTTACAATAGAAGATTGTCCAAGCTTAAGATATTGTATGAGTGCAGGAGAACATTTATCTGATGAGATGATTGGTTTATGGAAAGATAGATTTAATCAAGATATCTTTGAAGCAATTGGTATGTCAGAATGTTCATACTATATTTCACACTCTATAAACAATCCAATTAGACCAGGATCGGCTGGGTTTGTTCAACCAGGACATACTGTTAGCCTTATAGATCCTGATACTTTAGAAGAAGTAGCAGATGGTGAAGAAGGAATGATTTGTATTGGTATGGATGATCCAGGACTGTTCTTAGAGTACTGGCAATTAGATGAAGAAACAGCTAAAGCAAAACACGATGGCTACTTCTTTACAGGTGATTACGCTAGAAAAGACAAAGATGGTTATATCTGGTTTGTTGGTAGAAAAGATGATATTATCAATACTTTTGGATTTAGAGTATCTCCACACGAAATTGAAAGAGTTGTAAAAACTAATGATGCAGTTGCTGATTGTGTTGCTTTTGGTTTAGATATTGAAAAAGACAAGACTATTGTTGCAATAGCAGTTATTGGACATGAAAAATTAAGTGAAGAAAAAGAGCAAGAAATTTTAAAATTTGCTCAAGATAACTTAGCTAAATATAAAGCACCAAAAACAATATTTGGAATGAGTGATTATCCAAGAACTAAAAATGGAAAAGTTCTTAGAAAACAATTAGTAAAACAGTTACATGAGCAATATCACTCTAAAGAGACTGGTGAAGAGATTATAGAATACAAAGCTAGAAGATCTATGTTATTTATTCCTGCATACAATGAAAAATTTGTTAGAAAAGCAAAAACAGTGCTTGCAGATTCGGTAGTATTCGATTTAGAAGCAATTTTACAAGAACAAAGAGAACCAGCTAGAAATCTAATTAAAGATATCTACAATAAAGAAGGTTCGAGATTTGGAGATTCTGAAAGAGTTTTAAGAGTTAACTTCTTAGGAACTGAAGACTTTAAAAAAGATATGCAATTGGCACGTGAGATTGAATTTGATGCAATTTTATTTGCTCAAATTGAAACTGCGGAGCAAGTTTTAGAAGCAGAAAAAGCGTTAAATGAGGTTAATCCAAATCTTACAATGATGATTATGATTGAAACACCTCTGGCAATACTTAATTCTCCTGATATTTGTGCAGCAAGTGCAAAAGTTGAAGTTATTGTTGTTGGTTCAAATAATTTAGCAAATAGACTTCAAATTGATATCAAAAAAGGTTCAAAAGCAATGTTTAACTACCTTGCAAGAATTGCATTATCAGCAAAAGCATACGGTAAAACAGTTATTGATGGACCACATAATGATGTTCACGATGAATTTGCTTGTGAAGCTTCAACTAAAGATGCATTTAACTTAGGATTTGATGGGAAAGCATTGATTCACCCTGTTCAAGTTGAATATATCAATGATATTTTTACTCCAAAACAAAAAGAAGTTGAAGAGTATGAAGAGATGATTAATCAATACGAAGAAGCGGCTAAAGATGGTAAAGAGGTTATCCAATATAAAGATAAACTTGTTGATAAATGTAGAATTGTTTGGGCTAAAAAAATGATTACATTATATGAAACATATAAATCTTTAGGTCAAAACCTATTTAATAAGTAAGGAGTGATAATGTCTAAAATCAATATGGGAAATTTTTTTGAAGATTTTTCAATAGGTCAAAAAATTGTTCACCCTCTTCCTAGAACAATAAGTGAAGGTGATGTATCTTTATACATTGCTTTCACTGGCTCTAGGTTTGCATTACACTCTTCGGATATAGTTGCAAAAGAAATGGGATATAAAAATAGACCTATAGATGATACATTGATGTTTCATCTAACATTTGGTAAATCTGTACAAGATATATCTTTAAATGCAATTGCAAACTTAGGTTATGCAGAAATTGCATTTCCTTTCCCAGTTTTCATTGGGGATACAGTTTCAATGGCTTCAACAGTTATTGGATTAAAAGAGAATTCAAATTGAAAAAGTGGAGTTGTATATGTACACTCTATTGGTGTAAATCAAAATGGTGATGAAGTATTAAACTTCAAAAGGTGGGTTATGGTTCACAAAAAAGATAAAGAGAGTTTATCTGGAATAAAAGAGATTCCAACTTTTGCTGAATCAACTCCAATTTTAGGTGAAATAAATATACCTAAAGTGCAAACTGTAGATACAGATGCGACTGGTGGAAAATATTTCTTTGAAGATTATGAAAAAGGTGAAAGATTAAATCATCCAGAAGGTATTACTATTGATAATAGTGACCATACTTTAGCTACAAAGTTATACCAAAACAATGCTAAAGTTCATTTCAATGACCATATGATGAAATCTACACCAATGGGTGAGAGATTAATGTATGGTGGAATTGTAATTTCAATGGCAAGAGCTATTTCATTTAATGGATTACAAAATGCTCAATGGATGTATGCTATAAACTCAGGGGCTCATGCGAACCCTACTTATGCAGGAGATACAATCTATGCATATACTGAAGTTTTAGAGACAATTGATCATAAAAGAGAGGACATTGGATTATTAAGATTAAGAACTATAGCAGTTAAGAATCAAAAATCTGACGAAATTTCTAATCCAAAAGACGAAGATGGTAAGTACTTAAAAAATGTAGTACTTGATTTAGATTATACAGTTGTTATTCCAAAAAGAAAAACAGCTAAATAATAGACAAAAAATACAAAAATAAATTTTAGAAATATGTAGAGGCAACTCGTTGTCTCCTTTAGGTTTTCTCAAATAGAGTTTAACAACAAGCTTCTTTTAATAGGAATTTATTTCCTACGCTAAAAAGAAGACATAAATGAAAAGGTTCCCTTGTTTAAATTGGGAACAAATTTAAAAAAAGGAATTATATTATGACACACCCAAACGAAGCACTATTTGGTTCAGGAAACAATTTACCAATTATCCCATCTTGTGAGCACTTTGCAGGTAGCGAGAAGCTAATCCTAAAAGGTTTTGAGATGCAAAAAAAACTAGGACCTGTTTTTGATATTACTTGTGATTGTGAAGATGGAGCTGAAACTGGTAAAGAAGTTGAACATGCTGAAATGATCGTAAGAGTTGTTAACTCTGATGCAAACCCATATGGTATGGCGGGAACAAGAATTCACGATTTTGATCATCCAGATTGGAGACAAGATATTGATATCTTAGTACCAGGTGCTGGAGAAAAATTAGCATATATTACTATTCCAAAATCAACTTCATATGAAGATGCAAAAACTCAAGTTGAGTATATTCAAAATAAATGTAAAGAAGCTGGAATTTCAAGAGAAATCCCAATTCACGTTTTAATTGAAACTCATGGAGCTTTAAGAGATGTAGAAAAAACAGCTACTTTACCATGGGTACAAGTACTTGACTTTGGATTAATGGACTTTGTTTCAGGTTACCAAGGAGCAATTCCAGCATCTAACATGAGAAGCCCAGGACAATTTGACCATAGAATAATTGCTGCTGCTAAAGCTAAAGTTGTGCAAGCTGCTTTAGAAAACCATATTATTCCTTGTCACAATGTAACATTAGACTTAAAAAATCCATACCAAACTTACAAAGATGCTGAAAAAGCTAGAAATGAATTTGGATTCTTAAGAATGTGGTCAATTTATCCAACACAAGTAACAGCTATTGTAGATGCAATGAAACCAGACTTTACAGAACTTGAAGCTGCACAAAATATTCTTTTAGCTGCTCAAGATGCTGAGTGGGGACCAATTCAGTATGATGGGGAGTTACATGATAGAGCTACATATAGATATTTCTGGGAATTAGTTCAAAGAGCAAACTTCTCTGGAACAAAACTACAAGATGAAGTACAAAAAAGATTTTTCTCTTAATTTGAACAATTAAATTAAAAATTTAAAAAATATTTTTAGATAAGAAGATATTCTTCTTATCTAAAAAATTATAAAGGATAAATTATGAAGAAGCAACTCGTCAAGGTCGCCAACGACAGTGAGAAGAGTTTATGCCCCAGGTAGATTTTTAGACAATACAATTTAACTACCTCTTAAACTTTAATTAAAAAATTCTCACTCAAATAAATAATCACCCAAAACAAAAAACTTATTGTCAAATATAAAAATTTGAAGGTAAAAAAATGAATAAAAATACTATAAACTTAAATGAATTAAAAGATTATTTAGGATTTGGTGTTGCAGGAAACTTTGCAAACCATTTAGGAGAAGCAGGAGAAGCTGATGAATTTTCAGTAATCCAAACAAAAGAGAAAGATGCTCCAAAAGGCATGTTCCCTTTCTATGTTCCAGGACACGACTCATTTTTAGGAACATTTCCTATTTGTGATGAAATAATTAAAACTCATGGAAGAGAAGCAGATAACTTACAAGTTGAAGCAGAAGTAGCTTTAATCTGTGACTTTGTATATGAAAATGGTAAAATTATAGATCTTATACCAAAATATTTTTCTGCATTTAATGATTTTTCAATAAGAGTACAAGATGGAAATAAACTAAGTACTAAGAAAAACTGGGGAGAAAAAACAAAAGGTATTTCAAGAGATGCAATAAAAATTGATAATTTTACAAAAGATGGAATATTAAATAGATATCATATTGCTTCATTTATAAAAAGAGATGGTATTGTACATGATTATGGCACTACATCAGCAGTAAATTCATATAGTTACTTTTTTGAGCAATTAAAAAATTGGATGATTGAAAAACTAAATTCTCAAGAAGACTTAGGACCATTAGAAGAATTAACACAATTTACTAAATATGCAAAAAATGCAAAAGGTCTAGTAATAGCAGCCGGTGCTACTGCTTATGCAGAGTTTGGTAAAAAGCATTTCTTAGAAAAAGGTGATGAGATTTTTGTATATATATACGATGCTCACTTCCACTCATTTGATGATATGTATAATGATATGTGTGGTATCGATACTTTTTTAAGTAGATGTTCAAAATTGCATCAAATTGTTGAATAAAAGTTATTAAAATATAAAAAATTTATACTTGAACCTTTTTAGTTACAATTTATTGCTATAATCATATAAGAATTATCCAAGAAAGGGAAAAAATGAAAAGTTCAAGTTTTGGCAACAAATTATTAATAAGAATACTAGGTGCAACTACGGTAGTATTTATTGTTACTATCTTTTTTATCTCAAAATATTCCTATGAAACTGCAGAGTCAGGAGCACAGGCCTATGTAAAAGAGATGGCTAGTAATTATGCATCGCAAATAAGAGGTGATATTAACCTTTCAGTAACAATTGTTAAGACTTTACGTTCTAAATTTCAAGAATCTATAAATCATAAAAAGAAGCTTGATGAAAAAGAAACTATTTCAATGTTAAAGTCCATATTAAAAGATAATGATCAGTTATTAGGTCTTTGGTGGGGATTACAAGATCCTGCTCTTTTATATGATGTTAAATCTGAAGGGAAGAACTTTCCTGATAATTGGTATGCAAATAATGGAGAATTTTCTCCTTATATAACCAGAGGTAAAGAGGGAATTATTGTTCAAAAAGGTGCTGATTATAACGAAGAAAATGCTTGGATAAAAGGTCCTAAAGAAGCAAATAAAGAGTTTATTACTAAGCCTTATATTTACCCTATTGCTGGTGTTGATACACTTATGACAACTGTTGCAATTCCTCTTTATAAAGATGGAAAATATGCAGGGGTAATAGGTGCTGAAATAGCTCTTGATACATTTTCTACATTAGCAAAATCTGTTAAAGTATATGATAATGGATATGCTTTTATTGTTGATAGTTATGGTGTTATTTTAGGGCACCCAAAACAAGACCTTGTATCAAAAAGTTTACTAGATGTTACAAAAAATGATATTGACTATAAAACTGCACTTAATAATATTTCTAAAAATAAAGATCATAGTTTTATAAAGAAATCATTTGAACACAATTTAGAATCTTTATACTATTCAAAACCATTTACTATTAAAAATGCTGATGTAAATTGGGCAATTTTTGTTAATGCCCCAATTGAAGAATATCTTTCTTTAGCCAACTTTGTAAGAAACTTATCTATCTTAGCTGCTTTTTTTGGAATTATTATTATAGGTGCAATAATTTTCTTAAGTGTTAGACAATTAAAATCAAATCTTAATTTGATTACAAATGGTTTAAAATCATTTTTCCAATACTTAAACAAAGAATCAAGTACTACGGAACAAATTCAATTAATTTCAAATGATGAGTTTGGTCAAATGGCAAAAAATATTAATGATAATATAATAAAAATATCTAAAAGTATAAATGATGATAATATTTTAATTGAAGATGTAAAAAGAATTGTTAATCAAGTAAGTGATGGACACTTAGAAAATAGGATTAATAAAAATACTTCTACAGACTCATTAAATGAATTGAAAAACTTATTAAATAATATGCTAAATAACTTAGAATCTTTAGTTGGCAAAGATATTAACAAAATAAGTGAAGTTCTTAGTAAATACACTCAAAGAAATTTCAAAGCTAAACTTGATGGAGAGACATCTGGTAAAATTGGTGCAGAATTAATTGAAATGAATAAAATGATGACTCAAATGCTTCAAGATAGCCAAAGAGATGGAAACAATCTTCAAAGAAGTTCTAATGAGTTAACTCAAAATGTTCAAACATTAAGTAGCAATGCAACTTCACAAGCTGCATCATTAGAAGAAACAGCTGCTTCAATTGATGAAATTACAGGAAATATTCAACAAACAAGTGTTAAAGCACAAGAGATGTTAAACATTTCAAATGAAACAAAAGAATCTGCACAAACAGGTAAAAACTTAGCAAATGATACAGTTAAAGCGATGGATGAGATAAACGAAACAGTAATAAATATCAACGAAGCAATCTCAGTAATTGATCAAATTGCATTCCAAACAAATATTTTATCACTTAATGCCGCTGTTGAAGCAGCTACTGCGGGTGAAGCTGGAAAAGGATTTGCTGTTGTTGCACAAGAAGTAAGAAATCTAGCTGCTAGAAGTGCTGAAGCCGCAAAAGAGATTAAAGACTTAGTTGAAAATGCAACTACGAGAGCAAATAATGGTAAAGTTATTAGTACTAAAATGATTGAAGGATTTAGTAGCCTAGAAGAGAAAATTTCACATACTAATAATCTAATTGATGATGTATCAAATGCAGCAAAAGAGCAAAATTTAGGTATGACTCAAATTGCAGATGCAATGAACCAATTAGATAAATTTACACAAGAAAATGCTGCTATTGCAGATCAAACAAATGATATTGCAAAAGAAACAAATAATATTGCTTCAGATGTTGTAAAAAATGTTGAGATAAATGAATTTGATGGGAAAAACCTCTAATCAAAAAAAGGAAGAATTTTAGATTCTTCCCTTTTTTATACCTACTCTACTGAATAACTTAATTTTTGATATATACCAAGTCCAATAATTACAATAACACTAGTAATAATCAATATAGCTGGATATATTAGAAGTTTTATATCTTCTGTTCCTGCTTTAAAAATATAAACTAAACCTTCAACACTTACAGCAATTGCAATAATAGTCATTATTTTAGTCAAGGTTCTTCTAGCTTCTTTTGCTTCTCTTAATTCTTTGCTTCTTAAAACCTCTTCCTCTATCATATACTTTGATATATCTAAAATAGCCATAGATATAATAACTGTACCTACAGATTGAAGCATAACAATTATAAACTCTTTTTTATTTGTAAAATCGTCCATCGCATGAATAACTTCAGTTGTCGACCACCAAAGAATTGAGAAAGACATACATGTAAGAATAATTGCAAACATAAGATATGTAACTGTTGTTAATGTTTCAAACATCTTTTTCATAATTTGTCCTTTTTAGGAGGATTATTAAAAGATAACATATTAAATTAAGAAAAAACTTAAAACAACTACCATATATCTCAGCTTAAGTCGAATATTTATCTTCGTTCTTCTTTTATATAAGCATTTTTATTCGCATTTAAATAAGGCATCCATATTTGAGATATCACATCTTTTTTTATAACATTATTATGATCAAAAATTGTACTAGTAACTTGCGTTAAAATCTCTGATTCAGTAGAAAAACCTTCAGTACCAGATTTACCAAATAAGCTATCTGTTGGCATCCAATTGTTCTCTGGCATCCATTTAACCCATTGGTCATTAGGTGCAATTTCATTTCTTACTCTTGAAACTTTATTACCACGGCAAGATTCCCAGTCAAAATCTATACAGACAATACTTCCTGTTAAAATAATAGTGTTAAATGAAACAGGCGCAGAATCATTTAAACTATTAATATATGATGCTATAACATATGTTCCAAAAGAATGAGCAATAATTGAGATTCGACCATTATATGTTTTTTGAATATTTAAAATCCATTCACTAAATTTTTCAACAATTTCTTTTCGCTTGTCTTCACGTACTAAAATATCAGGTGTTTCAAATCCATAATAAAATGGTGCAACAATCCAACCTTGGCTACTTGCAATTGGAACGATATCACTATTCCAGCTTGCATTTGATAGTAAACCATGAATTGTTACTAATATTCCTTGTGGCTCATTTAAATCAATAATCTGTTTATGTGGATATTCTCTTTTTACAATCTCAAAAGTTTCATCATAGTCATTAGTATCTTGAACTTCCCATTTTGATTGATTTATATTAACTTGCACTATACCAAGTTCTCTATTATCTAAATCAGAACTTAAAAGACTAACAAAAGAATCAATAATTTCAGGTTTATCTTCAGAACAAAACATAATATCTATTTTATTTCCATCGATAAGTAAACGTTCCGTTTTTCTTGGAATATCTTCCGCTTTTGGAAAAACAATAACTATGTCAAAATCAGATGGCTTCTCTTTTTCAGAGATGAACGAACCACCTACAAGTAGAAATTTTGAATCTCTTTCTTTAGCAAAATCAAAAATATTAATTATTGGATTTTCAAATTCTTTTCTGTACTCATTAACATCACAAAATCTAGATATGAATTCTTTTCCAGAACATTCATGTATTCCTTTTGGTAAATAGTGTTCCTCAAATGATGGTATTGAATTCATGCTCTTCCTAATATAATTTTATAAATAACTATTTATAGCACATTATATATGAATAATATAAAAATTTACATATTAACTCTTATGATTCTTCTGTGTTCCATCAAGTTCAATATGAGTTTTAAGTTTTTTTCCGCCAGATATTTCAAAACTATTATTTTCATAAAATGATAATGTTCTATTAAATTGTGGTAAAGGTGGAGTTGTTACTTCAACTCTTTTCCAATTTTTTGAGACAGCAAACTCTTTTGCTTTTTCTAATAATAACTTACCAATATTTAGAGAACGATACTTTGGTCTAACATATAATTCTGGTATTGTTCCATATGCACCTTCTGAATATAAAGCATAGCTTTCATACATTGAAATAAATCCTACGGGTTGATTTTTATCTTTAGCAATAAAAACAAAATAAAGATTTTTTGAAATTAAATCCTCTGCCCTTTTTTGTGTCTCCTCTTGATTAAAATTAAAAGCTTTAATATTTATTTTATCCATAATCTCTTGGAGTAATTCTCCTGTCATTAGTGATAAATCTAATGAGTCATTTTCTGTTGCTTTAATTATTTCAATATTCATTCAACTTTATTTCCTCTCTCATAATTTTAAAATAATTTGCTATTCATCTAACATATGCAAATGTTTTCTCTTATGATAGGTCAGAGACAATAATATACAGTATTTCAAAGCATCAAAATCAATGACTTCATTTTTTTGAAAAACTATTTCTCTATTTCCCTCAAATGAAAATCTATCACTAAATAATTCTCTAAAAGTCTCAACCAACTTTGTTTTACAATTAAAATATATTGAGTATTGATTAGGTTTTGATTTTTTCCAATCTATTCTTATTGTACTTCCATTCTTAGTTATAAAACTTGGTTCATTCCATTTTAATGCCTCTTCAACATTATCAATAATATCTTCATTTTTAACTACGTCATATATTATTTCTCTCAACTCTAAAAGTTTTTCTTTCATATCATCAGGGTAACTATTAAATTTCTCTTCAACGTCATTGTTTATGAATTGTGTCATTAATCTCCTTTACGATATAACGCTGCAAGCAGCTGAAGCTTTGAAAATTACACCTGAGGTTGAATCTCCACTTTTTTATAACTAGTACCATTATATAGTTTTTTTATTAAAAACAAGGCTCAAATGACTGCTAACAGCTCAGGGCTATAACAATATCTAGATATTCAAGTAATGTGGACTTATCTTTCTCTTCTAAACCTAAAGGTTTCCGCTGACTTTTTTTATTTTAAATGTTTGAACAATAACACTCCCCACATTTGCAGAAGCCGAAGCATTATTTGTCTCTTTTCGAAACCCGTGTTTAATCTGTCTGAATGTTAATAAATGTGACTAAATGTCACATTTTAGTGAGTTTTTAAACACAGAAAAAAGATAAATAATATGAGGGTAGCAGAAGGCCTTCGAAACTCGTGGGTGGCTTTTTTGTTTCTTTTTTAACACTAAAAAAGAAAAAAGTGAAGAACTTCTGTTCTTCAAGAAAAACTAAACTTTCATTAAAAATATCATAACATTTTGAAATATTACACTTTGTATATCAAGTAAATCTAACAAAAAAAGATAATAAACTAAAAATAAAATACTTTCACTTTGATATATCATTTTGAACAAAAATAAAATCATTCAATGAAAAACCCTATAAACAAGGCAATTACAAAATAAATCACTTCAATAATCTGATTTCGTGATTGTTATATCATTTTGAAATATAAGTATATTTATATGATTTTATAAGAAAAAAAATTGATGTTTCATTTTGTCATATCATTTTGAAAACTGAAGGATTTGAAACAAACTTCTTAAAGAAAGTTAGAAGTTTATTTCATATTTTTATTTATAATTATTTATTTGTAGTTTTATTGAGCTAGTATAAAATCTTTGTATTGTTTAGCAGTGTTATAGCTTATCTCAGCAGTTTTTGCCACACTATATATTGTTACTTTTTTATTTTCAAACCTTAATAGATTGACTGCATTTGTTATAGAGTCTCTACTCTTTTTTCTTTTCATTTTATTAGCTTTAGTTGTAGCTTTTATTTTCTTTGGGGTACAAGATAAAACTGATTTTTTGAACTCTTCATTTATTCTATTATATAAAGACATATCATTTTGAACTAATATCTTTTGTATTGACTCAAACTCATGGTTTGTGATTGTAATTCTCATTTTTCTCCTATGTAATTTTTTGGGTTGAAATTATACAAAAAGAAGCTTAAAATTAGTTCAAATTGTTATAACAATCTGAAATAAATTTGCATAAAAAAAAGCCCTACTAAAAAGTAAGGCTTTTTATCATTTTAAAGTGTGATAAATACTATAAATCTACCATCGCTTTGAAGAAAGCTCCACTTCTTCCTACATTGTCTACATGAACATGTGACCTTTCATCTAATCTTCCATCTTCGATATACTGTTTTTTTACTTCTAATATAATAGGTGTAGTTTTACCTGGTATATCAACTTGTGAATAGAACTCACAAAAAAGTGCTGTTTGTGTTGAACTAATCATTGGAGGAAAATCTTCTAAAGGTCTTTGTACCTCTATTTCGTACTTTTCTATTTCACTCTCACTCTTATCAAGCATAGTTGCGCTAAGTTTTACTTGTTCTGCATTATCTTTGTTTACAAAACATATTGTTGCTTTTTTATGTTTTAATATATTGTGTAAGCTATCTTTTGGAACATCTTTCTCTTTTTGACCGATTGAAACAACAACCACTGCTGGGTTTGAAGATAGTGGCACGAAGTAAGAAAATGGCGCAGCATTAATAACTCCTTCATCTTCTGTAACAATCCATGCTATTGGTCTTGGAACAACAGTATCTGACATTATTTTGTATCTATTTAAATCATTTACATCTTTATAATCTATAATCATCTAAATTCCCCTATTTTTTATATTATTTATAATATTGAAAACAGTTTATATCAAGCTTAAAAAGAAGTCACTAACTTATCGCTAATTTTAAATATAATTAGTTATAATCATTGTAAAAATGGGTAAATATGCCTATAGAGGGTAATTAGTGGATAATGTACTAGAAATTTTCAAGAAGATAACTTCAATTCCAAGATGTAGCGGAACGTATCAACCTTTTATTGACTTTGTTAGAGAGTTCTCTTCAAAATATGATTATGAATGTTATGTTGACAACTTTAACAATATTTTATGTAAAAAATCTAACTCAAAAGCAAATTTATGTTTGCAAAATCATTATGATATAGTTTGTTTAATTGATAATTGTATTCCTAAAATTGTTGAAGAAGATGGCTTCTTAAGAGCAGAAAACTCAACTTTAGGTGCAGACAATGGAATTGGTTGTTCTTATATGTTAAGTCTTATATCACAAGGTTATGATTTAGAATACTTATTTACTAGTGATGAAGAGATTGGACTTATTGGTGCAAACAATTTAGAACTTGAATTACAATCAGAATATATGCTAAATATTGACAGTGAAGAAGAAGGTGAAATTTGTATTGGTTGTGCAGGAGGAGTTGATATTTTTGGAAAAAATAATTCAAAATCAATCATAGAGAACAATGAAAATTATGAACTTTATGAGATAGAAATATCAAAGCTTCCAGGTGGTCATAGTGGAGTAGATATACATTTAAATGTACCAAATGGTATCAAACTAATTGCCCAAACAATCAAAGAAAATGATGCCTTACTTTTGGATATAAATGGTGGAGAGAGAATAAATTCAATACCAGTAAATGTAAAAGCAATAATAGCCTCTAAGTCTTATCCAACTAAGATATCACATGAAAACATATGTATAAATAAAATAGAGACTAAGAGTGAACATCTTAATATTTGGAGTAGTGATATAGTAGATTTTATTTATACATTTGCAAATGGTGTTCGAGCTTTTGATAAAGAATTAAATGTTGTACTAAACTCGATAAATCTTGCAAAAATCAAAACAAATATTGATTCAATAGATATTGAATTAAGTGCTAGGTCTATGGATAACAAAGAACTTGATTTAATCAAAAAAGAGACGACTACCCTACTTGAACATTTTGGATTTACAGTTGAATCAAATGGAAAATATTCAGCTTGGAAACCTGATATAAATGAATTCACAAATAATATTTTAGAGATTTATAAAAAGTATGATAAAACTGCTTCACTTGAAGCAATTCATGCAGGTCTTGAATGTGCAATATTTAAAAAGAAATTTCCAAATATGAAGATAGATTCAGTGGGTCCAAACATTTTTAATCCCCATTCAAATAGAGAAAGAGTAGAGATAAAATCTGTAGAAACTTTATCTAAAATAGTAAAAGAAATTGTGGATACATTTTAAAGATTATGATGAATATATTTAAGGTTTCAGGAACGTGGGAATATCATTGTTTAACAGATAAAATTAAATCTTTAGAGAAGTTTTATAAAGATAATCAAAAAAACAAAGAATTAGTTTTTTATTTTTCAGCTTTAAAAGAAATTGACTCTTCTGGGATTATTCTTATTATTAAATACCTTACTATTTTCCAAAGAGAAGGTATAAATACTAAAATAGAAAATATAAGCTCTAATCACAAAAAAATGCTTGACTTATATAAAGACAATTATGTTCATAAAGAAGTTTCACTAGAGAAAGAGCCTTTCTTTCTTGAAAAAATAGGAAAAGAAGCTTTTGATACTTCCACTAACTTTAAAAACTTTTTATACTTTATGGGAAGATTATTTTCATATTTTTTCTATCTTTTTCTTCACCCTTCAAAAATACGTTTTAAAGCTACCATAAACCAAATAGAAATAGCTGCGATCCCTATTCTTCCAATTGTAGGACTTGCTCTTTTTCTAGTTGGATTTGTAACTGCCTATCAAGGAGCAGAACAACTTAATCAATTTGGTGCAGCAATTATTGTAATAGAAATGTCTACTATGTCGATGTTTAGAGAGATTGCGCCATTTTTAGCTGCTGTTATTGTTGCAGGTCGTAGTGCTTCATCTTTTACTGCTCAAATAGGAACTATGAAAATAACCGAAGAGATTAGTGCTATGAGAACTATGGGTTTAGATATAGACATTTTTCTAATCATTCCTAGAATTATTGCACTTATAATTGTTCTTCCATTAATTGTTTTCTTTGCAGATATGGCTTCACTTTTAGGTGAGATGGTTATAGCAAAATATCATTTAGGTGTTTCATATACTCAATTTATAGATAGAATTTATGAATATGTTGAAATAAGACATATCTTACTAGGAGTTTTTAAAGCGCCACTATTTGGTATACTTATAGCTATTATAGGATGCTATAGAGGACTACAAGTAAGAAGTGGTACAGATATTGGTAAATATACTACAAAAGCAGTTGTAGACTCTATTTTTTGGCTGATAATTATAAATGCAATTATTTCACTACTATCAATTCAATTAGGATTTTAAAATGATAAAAGTAAAAAATCTATCAACCTCTTTTGAAGACAAAGTTGTTCATGATAATATATCTTTTGATATTAAAAAAGGTGAAATATTTGGAATACTTGGAGGTAGTGGTAGTGGTAAAACCGTACTTTTAAGACAGATTATTATGCTTGATGCAATTCAAAAAGGTGAAATAGATATCTTAGGTCATAATATAAAAACTCTAAAACAAAAACAAAGAGAATATATAAAGAAGAACTGGGGAGTTTTATTTCAGTTTGGTGCCCTATTCTCTTCTTTAAATGTTGTTTAAAATATTGGTATTATGTTAAAAGAAAATACAAAACTTCCTCAAGATTTAATAGAAGATATTGCCTATACAAAACTTAAAATGGTTGGCTTAGATGCAAGAGTTGGTAAACTTTATCCTCAAGAACTAAGTGGAGGAATGAAAAAAAGAGTTGCTCTTGCAAGAAGCCTAGCATTAGATCCTGATATACTCTTTTTAGATGAACCAACTTCAGGTTTAGACCCAGCAAGTGCAAAGGCTTTTGATACCTTAATTTTAGAGTTAAAAGATATGCTAGGGATTACTGTTGTGATGATAACCCATGAATTAAATACTATAAAAAATGTTTTAGATAGATTTTTAATTCTATCAAATTCTAAGCTTGCAATGATTGGTACCTATGAGGATGCATTAAAAGCAAATAATGTTACAATAAATAAGTTTTTAAAACTACAAAAGGAAGATTTTGGAAAATAAAGCTAGATATACCATTGTTGGTTTGTTTGTTTTAGTTTTTACTATAGCTATGGTTGCATTTATACTTTGGTTAGCAAGATATGATGCAAATGAAATAAATGCAAAAGAGTTTAGACTTTATAGTAAAAGTTCTATTGCTGGATTAAATAAAAACTCAATCGTTGAATACAAGGGTTTAGATATTGGGACTGTTAATTCAATTGAAATTGACCCAAAAAATTTAGAACAAATAGAAATTATACTTAAAATCACAAAACCTAATATAATTAAAACTAATAGTTATGCCATCATACAATCACAAGGTGTAACAGGAAATAAAACTATAGAAATAGAAGGTGGAACACAAGAAGCAAAACTTTTAGAGCCAAAGAAAGGTTCATTTTCAATAATTCCACTCAAAAAATCATTTTTAGATAAATTAACTTCAAGTGCAGGAAATATCTCTTCTCAAATTGAAACTGTGCTAAAAAGATTTGAAATACTATTAAGTGATAAAAACATAGAGAATATAGACCAGATTTTAATAAATACAAATTCTTCAACAAAAAACTTAGAAGAAACTATGTTGAAAGTAAATGATATTGTTGGTAATTCCCTTGTAAAAACATTAAAAAATATTGATAGTATGACAAATAGTATTGATGTAGTTGTGAAAGAAGATATTACTAAAACGATTAAAAAAATAGATACTTTATCTCAAAACTTCAATTTTTTAAGTGAAGATATTCATACTATTATTACTAGCGATGTAAAAAATTTAATAAAAGATTTAAGAAAGACTGTTAATTCAACTCAAAATATCGATAAAGTTTTAGATGAACTTGAAAATACCTTACAAAAAATTGATACTACCGTTGAAGACTTTAGTCAAAATGGTGGAGACATGATATTTAAAACTAGAAAAGTAAATTATGGGCCAGGAGAAGCAAAACAATGATAAAAACACTATTTATTTCAACACTTGCAACATTTATTTTAGGTGGATGTATTAGTATTACAAAAGAACTTCCAGCTCAAAAAACATACACTTTATCAGTTAAAGAAGATAATGTTAAATCAAAATATTTTGACAAAACTATTCGTGTTTACGAACCAAAAGCATTATCTAGTATTAATACAAAAGCAATCACATATTCAAAAGATTTTGAACAAGAAAAATATGTTTTAAGTAAGTGGAGTGATAAACCAACAAAAATAATTCAAGAACTGACAGCTAACTATTTAACTAAACAAAACTCATATAAATATATTACTACTTCTAATATAAAAATTGATGCTGATTATAATCTTGTTAGTGAATTAACTTCATTTAAACATACTTTTACAAAAGCAAAATCTTATGCAGATTTTTCAATAAGAGTATATTTTATTAATAATAAAACAGATAAAGTATATTTCAAAAGTTTTACATATAATAAACAAGTTGATAAAAATAATGCAAAAGGAGCTGTAGACTCATTAAATTTATTAATGAGTGATTATTTAAAAGATTTAAATAATTTTATTCAAAATGCTCTTAAATAAGACATACTGGTATTTTATTCTTAAATATTTGTAATTTTTAGCTATAATAATTTTTTAAAGGAAATTTATGTACAGCAAAAATGTAAATATTATCTTTAAAATTATAAAATTTGGACCGCCAATTCTTATAATTTTTTTATCAATAATACTTTCTTTTTCTTTATATCTTAACAATCAATCCGTTTTTAATGCGGATAAAAAACTAATCGAAAATGAACATATACAAAGAAATAAAATACTTTTAAAAAGTCAAGTAGAAAGTGTTTATTCTTATATAATAAAAAAGCAAGCAGATACCGAAAATAAACTAAAAAAACTTTTAAAAGAACGTGTTAACGAAGCTTATAACATTGCCATAAATATTTATAATGAAAATAAGCATTTAGACAAAATTGTAGTTACAAAAATGATAAAAGATGCTCTTAGAAAGTTACGATTTAACAATGATAGAGGATATATTTTTATATATTCTTTTGATTATGAATGCATATTGTTCCCTCCTAATAAAAATGTTGAAGGCGACAATTTTTACAATTATAAAGAAGGCAAAGGTAATTATTTAGCAAGAGATATTATAGGTCAAGTAAAAAAAGAGAAAGAAGGTTTTATGAATTGGTGGTTTCCTAAACCATCAGAGATAAATGGAAAGCAACATAAAAAAATTGGATTTAATAAGCATTTTGAACCATATAACTGGTTTATTGGTACAGGAGAGTATGTCGAAGATTTTGAAAATGATTTAAAAAAAGAAGTTTTAGATTATATACATAACCTCTCTTTTCCAAATAATGAATATATATTTGTAGTAGACTTTGAAGGAAAATATTTAAACCATATTAGAGATGAGATTATAGGAAAAAATGCTTTAGAAGTGAAAGATGTTTCAAATCAAGAAATCATATCTAATGCAATCAATGTTTCAAAAAACAATAAAGGTGGTTTTATAACTTATGTTCATAATAGAAAACCTGGTAGTGACTTACCAACAATAAAAACAAGTTATATAAAAGGCTTTGAAAAGTGGAATTTTTTTATTGGCAAAGGTTTTTATGAAGATGATATTAATAATAGAATTTTACAACAAAAAGAAATACTTGACAAAAAGTTTCAAAACAGCTTAAATAATATTATTATTACAAGTTTAGTTTTAACATTTATACTTCTTTTTATATCAATAAAAATTTCAAAAATATTACAAAATAAATTTGAAGATTATCAAAAAGAAATAGAAAAAAATCTTGAAAAAATAACCAAACAACAATCTATATTAGCTCAACAGACTAAAGTGGCAGCATTAGGAAATATGATAGGAAACATTGCACATCAATGGAGACAACCTTTATCTTTAATATCAACTGCTGCTACTGGAATGCAACTAAAAAAAGAACTTGGAAGTTTAGATGATGACGAATTTTATGATACATTAGACCAAATAAATAATTCTACACAATATCTATCTAAAACAATAGATGATTTCAGAAATTTTTTTGCTTCTAATAAAGAAAAAGAAGATTTTAAAATTAGTGAAGCCCTAAAAAAGACTATAAATTTAACTAGTGCTCAATTCCAAAACCATGATATTCATATTAATAATAATATTGGTGATTCCATCATTTATGGTATTGAATCTGAATTAGTTCAAGTTTTGATTAATATTTTAAACAATGCTAGGGATGAACTGTTAAAAAAAGAAAAACAAGATAGAATCATTTTAATTGATAGTAAAGAGGAAAATGATTCGGTTACTATATCTATAAGAGATAATGCAGGAGGAATTCCTCAAGAAACACTTGAACATGTATTTGAACCATATTTTACAACAAAACACAAAAGTCAAGGAACAGGAATAGGTCTTTATATGTCAAGAGAGATTATTTTAAAACATTTTGATGGATCTATTACAATGGAAAATTGTGAATTTGAATATGAAAAAATCAACTATAAAGGTGTTAAAATTAATCTTACATTTGAATTAGTCAATTAATTTTTGAGCAGAACCGTAACTTTGGTTGTGCTTACTATCATACAATTCTAATTTTTCTACTTTTCATAAACTCATATTAGATATAATCACCTAATTTCAATTTACAAGAAAGGATTGCAAGAATGGGAAAAATCACAGAAGAAGATATAAAACAGAGTGTAGCAGATGCAATACAATATATTTCGTATTATCATCCAGAAGATTTCGTAAAAGGAATGGTTGAGGCATATGAAAAAGAAGAGAGTGAATCTGCA
>PKUJ01000025.1 GCA_002869565.1 Arcobacter sp. | reverse complement strand
GAACTTAAAAGCTAAAATTGTTTTACTTAAGAAGCCTATTATTAAAAAGCCTTCTTTATTTGTTGGTGGAAATACTTTTGGGCCTAAGAAAATGATTCCCAACAAAGATGCTTACAAGAGACAATAATTGCTCTTCTAGCGCATCCTAAGCCCGCATAGCTCCAATCGGTAGAGCAATTGCATGGTAAGCAAGAGGTTACAGGTTCGATTCCTGTTGTGGGCACCAGAACATCTAATAAAAGTAAACTGCTTTACTTTTATTAGATGTGATATCTTTATTAGTGAAAAACTTTATGTGAATGTAATGAACATAGCTTGGAACGCCTAAGATATATTTTTAAATCTTCTTTTTTAAATCTTCTTTTTTAATTCTTCTTGCATATTTATTCTATGACATATTTTTATTCCATATAAGTATATAACCCATGAAATATAAATCCAAAAGAATGAAAAAAGAAGAATAGCAAGTGAGCCATATATTGTTGTATATGTTTTATTATATATTACATAATAGATAAATAAGTTTTTTGTAATTGATAGTACAATTAGTGTAAATAAAGAAGATACTGCTGCTGCTTTGAAATAGATATGTTTATTAACACTAAGTTTAAATAATCCAAAAAATATGAACCATGCAAATAAAAATGTAATTACATAATTAAAAATACTATTGTCATAAAAACTTAAAGCTATATTCACTGCTGCTAACATCAAAGGCAATGTAACTAAAAAGATTAGATAAAAGAAAAAAGATTGTAATAGTGGTTTTCTTTTTGCTTTATGTATTTTATTAACTATATACTCGTAATCTTTAAAAAACATAATAAAAACAAAAAGCATATAAATTATACCTATATATCCAAGTTTATTAGAGTTTGAAATATAGTTTTTAAAGGTATCAATAAATGCTTTTGACTGAGTTGGATTAAGCACGTCAAAAATATAGTTTACGAAGATGTCTAAATATCCTTGTACTATATCAAAACTTGAGATAATAGCAATAAGAAGAGCTATTATTGGAAGAATTGAGAAGATAGTAAAGAAGCTGAGACTTGCAGCATAATATGTTGTATCATCGTTAAAAAATGAATCTAGTGCATTTAATAAAGTTTTAACTGGATGCTTAACAAGCTCTGTTTCTTCCACTTTCTCTCTTTTCTAAAATTTATTTTTATTAAAGTCCCATTTTAAAAGGATTTAATATATTATTTGGGTCAAATGCTTTTTTGATATTTTTAAATAGATCTAATTCTGCTTTATTAAAAGCAATGCTCATAAAAGGAGCTTTTGACAGACCTATTCCATGTTCTCCAGATAAAGTTCCTCCCATATCTACAACTAATTGAAAAATCTCTTCAATAGCTTTATGTCCATCTTCCATCTCTTTTTCATTTGTTTTATCTTTAACCATTACATTAACATGAATATTTCCATCTCCTGCGTGACCAAAACAAGGAACATTAAATCCATATT
Source organism: Arcobacter sp. (assembly GCA_002869565.1). Taxonomy (GTDB): domain Bacteria; phylum Campylobacterota; class Campylobacteria; order Campylobacterales; family Arcobacteraceae; genus Halarcobacter. The sequence goes on along the minus strand of PKUJ01000025.1, from coordinate 148,693 downwards.
TATCACCAATTTTGTATATTTCATCTAATGCTTCTGGTAGTTTACTTCTAGGTACAGAGATATCTTCGTTTAATTTTTTTGTTCCATAAATCATTGTTGCTGGTGATGCATTTCTTCTTGCAAACCAAAGTTTTGCACCTTCTGCATCGTCTTTAGCAATTATAAAATCTGTTGATCCATATTCTGCAAATGAATTCTTCAAAGTTTCTAACTGAGCTTCTATTTCTGCTGGTGAACTTCCATCAACATCTCCTACTAATATTCCTCCTGCTTCTTCTGGTAAAGCAATATTTGGAAATTTTTGTTTTAAAGCTTTTATTACCAGTGCATCTAAAAATTCCATTGCAACTGGATTTGCACCTGCTGCTAATGATTTGAATACTGCATTCATAGCTTTTGTAACATCTGGGAAAACACCCATGTATGTTTGCTTGAATTTAGGTTTTGGAATTAATTTTAATGTTATTTCAGTAATAACAGCAAGTGTCCCTTCACTAGCTATTAAAATACCTGCTGTATTATATCCTGCAACATCTTTTATTGTTTTTTTACCGCAAGTTATTATTTCACCATTTGGAAGTACAGCTCTTAGTGCTACAACATAATCTTTTGTTATTCCATACTTAGCTGCTCTCATTCCTCCTGCATTTTCTGATACATTCCCACCTAATGTTGAATACTCTTCACTTGCTGGATCCGGAGGATAAAACAGTCCTACTTTCTCAACTGCTTTTTGAAATTCCATATTTATAAGTCCTGGTTGAACAACTCCAACCATATTTTCCATATCGATTTCTAATAATTTATTCATATGTCGTTCTAGACTTAAGATAATTCCACCTTTTGATGGAAGTGCTCCACCTGTGAATCCAGAACCTGCACCTCTTGGCACGATTATAATTTGATTTTCATTACAAAATTTTAGTATTTTTGATATATCTTCTTCATCTCTTGGAAATACAATAGCATCAGGCTCAAATCTTTCCCTTGTTGCATCATAACAATAAGCAATTTTGTGAGCTTTGTCACTTTTTACATTTTCTTTTCCAACTATAGAAGAAATATAATCTAAGTGTTCTTCTTCTATCATTTGTTAAGTCCTAATAATGCTTCATAATAATTATTATAAATGTCACCCTTTACACTTAATTCACCAGTTGCTATCTCATCTTCAAGTAATTGCTCTTCTTCAGTTCTTTTATCATCACCAAAAAATTGTTGAATATAAGATAACCAACTTTTATAATCTAAAATAGAATTAAATGGGTTTTTTTCTATTTTTTCAACTCTTGTATAAAATGGCATTTTTTCATCTTCCACAAAGTTATAAGAAATATTACCTTTTTCTAATACAGCAAATGTTTTTGCATCCACAATATATATTTTATTTGATATTACAAAGAATATTGTTCCAATATTTTGAGAAATTGCAAAATCTCTTATCATCTCTTTTGATGGTAGAGGTTCCCCTTCCATTTTAAGTCTTGCTCCAAAAATATCAGAATGTAGAAAATTATTATCTTTATATTTATCTCTGGTTGCACTAAAAGCATCTTGTGATGGCGCAATTATTAGTGATGTATCATATAGATAATTTACAATTGCAATATCTCCATCAACAGCTTTTCTATTTGATGTTGGTAAGGCATTTTGTTTTAAGTCTAAAAAGGGCATTAACTTTAGTGTTGAACCCGTTGTATTAGAGTCTATTACATAGGCATTTGCTACAAGCATAGTTTTTGTATTTGTATAATTATGTTGAATAACAGCACTTTGACCAACTCTTAAATTAGGTATATTTATTGTTGCATTTTCTTCACTTACATTTGAAATTCTTGCAGCCATTGGTTTGTAATCTAATTTAGCAAATTTATTGTCCATAAAATCAGAATTATCGATTTCAATCAACTCTTTATCAGATAAAATATATGAGTAATCAAGTCCCTTTTTAGCTTTTGATATTTTGATATCTTTTAAATACCAACCTTTTTTTAACATCTCTTTATATGTGAATCTTCCATCACATTCTCCACCATCAAGTTTAGTTTTTTCGATTGTAGATGGAGATTCCCAATCTTTCTTATAACAAATAGTTGTTGCCGCATTTAAACCTTGGGCTAATAATGTAGCTGTAAAAATAGTGATTAAACTTTTTGATAATAGTTTCATTTTTTTCCTTGTAAACTTATATTATGCTTGTAATTCTTGAAGTTTTTCTTTAACTTCATTAACATGTAAGATTTCAATTTTTTCACCTTTTACGGTTTTCTTTTTTCTCACATTAACTTTATCCCAAATCGCCGTAATCTTTCCTTCTGGATTAATAATAAATGTAGTTCTTACAACTCCCATATACTCTTTACCCATGAATTTTTTCAATTGCCATACTCCATAGTCTTCACACATTTGTTTGTTTGTATCAGAAAGTAGAGTAATTGTTAAATCTTTTTTTTCTATAAATTTTCTGTGTTTTTCAGTATCATCTGGACTAACACCTAAAATAATTGCATCTAAGTCATCAAATTCAGCTTCTTGTATTGTAAAATCACAAGCTTGTGTAGTACATCCTGGAGTTAAATCTTTTGGATAAAAATATAATACTATCCATTTCCCGGCAAGATCTCTTGAACAAATTTCAATATCATCTTGGTTTTGTGCACAAAAACTTGGTGCAGTTTGTCCAACTTCTAACATATATTTCCTTTTATTTTTTTATTGCAATAAATGTAGCAAAGTTTACCCATTTGAAAAGAGTTTCACAGTGGGAAAAACCTGCATCAAGTATCATTTTTTTGTTTTCGTCTTCAGTGTATGGTATTAAAACATTTTCTAAAGCTTCTCTTTTTTGTGAGATTTCAAATTCACTATAACCTTGAGTTTTTTTAAACTCATAATATTCATCTATATATTGTTTATCAAGAATTTTATTTGATGAAATCACTTTTTCACAAAATATAAAAACACCATCATTTTGAAGGTTATTATAGATTTTTTTTACTAATTTTTCTCTTTGAAGAGGACGTATAAATTGCAAAGTATAGTTTGAAATGATAAGTTTTGCATCATCATAAGATATATTGTGTAAATCGTCATTTATAAACTTAATATCAACTCCAAAAGCTTTAGACTTTTTTTCTGCACGATTTAACATTGCACTTGAATTGTCTATACCAATAAGTTGAAGTTTTTTTGAAGAATGTTTGGCAAGTTCTATAAGTGTAGAAGCTGTAGAACAACCTAAGTCATATACTTTGTCATTGTCTTCAAGATAGTTTTCTGCAAAATTTATTGTGAGTCTTTGCATCTCTTTGTAAAATGGAACTGAACGATTTAGCATATCATCAAATACTGATGCTACCTCTTCGTCAAATTCAAATTGCTTTGTGATTGATTTTTCAAATACTTTATCTGTCATAGAGATATTTTATCTAAATGAATATTAATAATGATTTACAATAATTTAATATGTTTAAAAAGAGTTTAATATTTTTTTTAGATATAATTTATTTAGTCAATCAAAGAGAAGTTTGTGGGAGTGAATGATTTATGTTTAGATTTATATTTTTAATTTTTTTATTATTAACTTCTTTATTTTCTAATGAAAAAGTAACTTTACAATTAAAGTGGTTTCATCAGTTTCAATTTGCAGGATATTATGCTGCAAAGGAGAAAGGATTTTATAATGATGTTGGGCTTGATGTTGAATTAAAACAAAGAGATTTAAAATACAATAATATTCAAGAAGTTATAGATGGAAAAGCCCAATATGGAATTGCTGATTCTGTACTTTTTTTATATAAATCAAAAAATGAACCAGTTATTTTATTAGCACCAATTTTTCAGCACTCTTCAAATGTATTAATTAGTTTGAAAAATAGTGGAATAAATTCTATTTATGATTTTGATAAGAGAAATATGATTTTTTATCCAAATGATACTGATGGTTTTTCAATTTTAGCATTGCTTAAAAAATTTGATTTAAAACCAAACTTAATAAGAAAAAGAACTAAAGATGATTATTTAAAGTTGATTAACAAAGATGTTGATATCTCCCCAGCTTATTTAAGTAATGAACCTTTTTATTTTAAACAAAGAAATATAGATATAAATATTATTAATCCAATGAATTATGGCTTTGATTTATATGGAGATATGCTATTTACAAATGAAGATGAAGTTTTAAATCATTATGATAGAGTAAATAGATTTAAAGATGCAAGTCTAAAAGGCTGGAATTATGCATTAGAAAATAAAGAAGAGATAATAAAATTAATACATGAAAAATATAATTCCAAAAAATCTATTGAACATTTACGCTATGAAGCTAATGTTATAGAAAATTTAATAAACAAAAATAGTATTACTCTTGGAACTATAGATAAAGGTAGAGTTAAATATATCAATGAATTATATAAAGAATATGGATTAATAAGTAAAACTTCAAATATAAAAGATTTTATTTTTAAAGATTATAATGAAAAGTATAGTAATTTAAACTTTACAAAAGAAGAGAAAGAATTTTTAAAAAATCATCCAGTTTTAAAAGTACAGGGGATGGAAAGTTATGCTCCTTATAATTTTACTGAAAAAGGGAAGAACCTAGGATATACAGTTGATTACTTTAATCTTTTTGCTAGATATTTAGGTATTGATATCGAATTTATAACTGAATCGTGGAGTAAACATTTAAATAAATTGAAAACTGGTGAATTGGATATATCTCCACATATTGCAATGACACAAGAGAGAAAAAAGTTTGTAGAATATACAAATATAAATGATATTGATTTTATCCCAACTTTAGTTGTTAGAAGAGATATGAATATTAGCTCTTTAGATGACCTAAAAGGTAAAACCCTTGCAGTTTTAAAAAACTCTTTTTTAGAAAAAATAATAAGAAAACACTTTAAAGATATAATTGTGATTGGTCAAAATACTACAGCAGGTTCTTTAGAATTAGTATCAAGTGGTAAAGCCGATGCAGTTATTGAAGATTTATCATCAGTTCAGTATTTTATTAAAAAGAATTGGTTTACAAATTTAAAAACTATAAGAATAAGCGATTACTCTTTTTTTAAGAAAACGCCACTTTATATTGGAGTTTCAAAAAACAGTGCAATATTAAAATCAATTATAGAAAAAGTTGATAACATCATTCCTATTTATGAAAAAATTGATTTAAAAAATAAGTGGGTTGGTACTAAAACAACAAAAATGAAAAAATTTATGCTAAATCAAGAAGAGATAAATTTTCTAAAAAATAAAAAAAATCTTTTAATGTGTGTTAATCCAAACTGAATGCCACTTGAGAGTATCAAAGATAACAAATATATTGGAATTGGTTCTGAATATATAAATTTGTTAAAAGATGAAGTTCCTGTAGATATAACTTTACAAATAACTAAAAATTGGGAAGAGACTGTAGATTTAATAAAAAGTGGTAAATGCGATATTATGCCAATTTCAAAAAATAGTGAAAAAAGTGCTAAATATTTTGATTTTACAAATAGTTATTTAGATTATGCTTTAGTTGTTGCAACTAAAAATGGTAAGCTCTTTATTAGTGATATATCAACTTTAAGTGAAAAGAAATTTGGATTATTAAAAAATTCAATTTATAAAGAGTCTTTAAAACAGACCTATCCTGATATAAAAATCGTTGAAGTAAAAAATATTCAAGAAGGGTTAAAAAAAGTTAATAAAGGGGAAATATATGGGCAAATTGATGCCCAACCTATAATTGGCTATGAGATACAAAAAAACTATTTAGGAAACTTAAAAATTGATGGGCAAATAGGTGGTGAATATAGTTTATCTATTGCAACAAATAAGAATGAACCTCTTTTAAATAGGATATTTAATAAGTTGATTAAAAATATAACAGATGAGGAAAAAAATGTAATATCAAAAAAATGGTTAGCAGTAAATTATCAACAAACTATTGATTATAAAAAACTTTTATGGGTTATTCTATTTTTCACGATAATTATAGTAATAATAGTATATAAAAATAAAAGAATTAATCAAATAAATGAAGAAATGGAAAAAAATCTAGAACTAATTAGCAAAAATGTAATTATTTCAAGAACAGATAAAAGAGGAAAAATTGTAGATGTAAGCCAAGCTTTTTGTGATATTTCTGGGTACTCAAAAGAAGAGTTAATAGGGAAACCTCATAACATAGTTAGACATGAAGATATGCCATCAAAATTTTTTGAAGAGTTATGGAAAACTATACAAGAAGGTAAAACTTGGACGGGGGAAGTTAAAAATAAAAATAAAGATGGTCATATTTATTGGGTTTATACAACAATTTCTCCTTATTTTGATGATAAAAAAAATATTATAGGTTATAGATCTATAAGAACAAATATTACAGATAAAAAAAGAATAGAACAGTTATCTATAACAGATGAATTAACAACTCTATACAATAAAAGATATTTTAATATCATGCTTGAAAAAGAGATAAATAGAATTAGCCGATCTGAACAAATGTTTGCTTTTATGATTTTTGATGTTGACCATTTTAAACAATATAATGATAATTATGGACATCAAAAAGGGGATTATGTTTTATCTTCAATTGGAAAAAAAATAAATAGTTTATGTAAGCGTTCTTCCGATTTTTCATTTAGAATAGGTGGAGAAGAGTTTGCAATAATATTTCAATCAAACACACACGAAAGTGCAGTAATTTTTGCAGAGGTTGTTAGAAAAGCTATTGAAGAATTAAAAATTGAACACAAATACAATAGTGCAGGTGAGTTTATATCAATTTCAATTGGTTTATATACTGCTACAGCAGATAATATAGAAACAAGTAAAGAGATATATAAAATTACTGATGAAAGATTGTATAAGGCAAAGTCAAATGGTAGAAATAGAGTAGAGTTTCAATAATTTACTCTATTTCATATACTCTTTTATTTTTATTAAATCTTCTTCTATTTGTTTTTTTAACTCTTCAAATGAGTCAAACTTTTTATTATCTCTAATTTTGTCAATAAATTTTATTTGAACCACAGAAAATCTATTTTTAATATTTTCATCTAATATGTGAGTTTCAACTGCATATGTTCCATCTGTAGTAACTCTATGACCTAAAAAAGTTATGGAGTTGTACTCCTTTTCATTTATAATAGTTTTTGTGGCATAAACACCTTCATTTGGCAGAATAAAGTCATCTACATTTATATTAATAGTTGGTACAAAACTTTTTGAACCTAATCCTTGCCCTTTGATTTGTTTCCCAAAGATTTTGTATTCTCTTCCTAACAGTCTATTAACAATTTTAATTTCACCATTTTTAATATATTCTCTAATAATTCTAGAATGAATTGCAATCTCATCTAATTTTACTTCTTTTACAACAACAACTTCTCCTTTAAAAAGTTTTGTTAATTCAGGAATACAATTTTTTCTATTCTTACCAAAACAAAAATCAAAGCCTACAACGATTCTTTTTAAGTTTGGGAATTCTTCTTTTAATAGAGAGATAAATTCTTCCCCTGTCAAATGTTTAATATTGTCTAAAATATAGTAATAAATAGGATAATTTGAATACTCTTGTCTATATGTTTTAGGAGTTAAATTAGCATATCCAGATTCAATTGCTACAATTCCTCCATTATCTCCTAATTGGTCAAATAATTTATGATGTGCTAAATGCATGCCATCGAATCCACCAATTGCAATTGCTGTGATGTTTTTTTTATTTATTAAAATAGAAGAGCTCTTCTTCATTTCCATCTTTTCCTTCAAGTTTACTTGCTTCACAATAGATTAGTGTCCAGCCTAAAAGTTTAGACTCATCTAAGAACTTTGTTCGAGCTTTTACTATAGCTTTTTTATCTTTTACAACACCTTTTTTATCCCTTTTTATGTTAGTTCCCACTTCAAATTGAGGTTTAAAAAGTATTATGATTTTGTCTTTAGATAATCTATTTATATCATTCAAAATATTTAGTATAGAGATGAAAGATACATCACAAGTTATAATATCAAAGTGATCTTCTGTTTCAAAAGTTCTAATATCTTGATTCTCAAAAAATACTATTCTTTTGTCTTTTTTTATTTTTTGATGTAATTGGTTTGATCCAACATCTACACAAGTAACTTTTTTTATATTTTTTTCTAATAATATTTGAGTGAAACCACCAGTACTACTACCAATATCTAATGCATTTTGATTATTTAAATCAAGTGAAATTTCATCTAAAAAGTATTTCAATTTATATGCAGCACGGCTCACATAAAAATCTTCTTCCAAAAGTTCTATAGATGAAGTATCATCTACAAGGTAAGATGGTTTAGAAACAGTTTTGCCATCAATTTTAACTTTATTTGATTTTATTATTTCGCTAGCTTTATTTCTGCTTTGTATATTAAAATTTTGTGTTAAGTATTGGTCTAATCTCATTGTGGAATTATAATTAAATATTGCTCAAAATTTGATTATTTATATGATTTTTAGAGTTTTTATGTACAATAAGTTTATGTATTTTGTAAAAGAAGAAACTACTCAAACTTTTGAAGAAAAGAAATCTAAATTTATAGCCTTTTTAACTTCATATGATAATTTTGATTTATTAATGAAAAGATTAAAAGATGAACACCCAAAAGGGCGTCATTTTGTCTATGCATATAGATATTTAAATGAATATGATCAAATTGTAGAAAACTGTAGTGATGATGGAGAGCCTAAAGGAACCAGTGGGAAACCTTCATTAACTGTACTTGCAGGAAATGAACTTATAAATAGTGCAGTAATTATTGTGCGGTATTTTGGTGGAATCAAATTAGGTACGGGTGGACTTGTTCGTGCGTATGGAGATGCTGTTAATCTAGTAATAAGCAATAGTAAGTTACTTCCTTACCAAAAGTTGCAATCAATTACAATTGATGTGGAATATTCACTTTTATCAAAAATAGAATATATTCTAAATAATTTAGATATAAAAATTGTAAATAAAGAGTTTCAAAATAGCGTCTTAGTTTATTTATCTCTTACTTCAGAACAATTAGAACAATTAAAAAAAGAATTGCCACGAAGTGTAAAAATAACTATATAATAAATAATATTATAAGTAATTATTGTATATAATCCATAATTTAGTTTTGGAGTATTTATGCGATTTTTATTTTTACTACTAGTTTCATTTAGTCTTTCTTTTTCAAATGATGAATTAATCAATATTAATTTCAAAGATTTAAGTATCATGGAACTTATAAAAATTACTTCAGAGAAAACAAATAAAAATATACTCGTAACCAATAATATAAAAGGAAAAGTTGATTTTATTTCAAATGGACCAATTAATAAAGAAAATCTATTAGATATATTACGATTTAGTTTGGAAGATAATGGATATAGAATTATCTCTAGTAATGGTATTTTACGAATTGTAAAAGGTAATTCTCAAAATACAATATCTCCTAAAATTGAAAAAAGAAATAGTAAAAATAAAAAAATAAAAAGCAAAGCTTCTTCCTCCTCTTCACAAGTTCTTCCTGAAAATATTACAGAAGTTGTTTTTTTAACAAATATAGAGTCAAAAAGTTTACAAAAAATATTAAATATGATTATAAGTCAAAGAGATTATTCTCGTAGTAAAAAGCCTTCTATTGCAATAGATGAACTAAGTAATTCAATTATTTTAGATGGAAAAAAAGATGAAGTTTTAAATTTAAAAAATATAATTACAAAACTTGATATCATAAAATCTCAAGTATTTGTAAAAGCAAATATTGTAGAGATTGATGATAATTTATTAGAAAATATTGGACTGAAATTTGGAATTTTAGGAGGGAAAGTTCATAGTGGAGGTTTGTCTACATTTTCATCTAGTTTAAATGGTGGAAATGCAATATCAATTGACACAGGAAGTATTGGTCTTCAAATTCCAAATGTTCTTTCTTCTTTAGCTCTAGGTGCATCATTAAATCTTCTAAATAAAACTTATGCTTTAGATGTCATTTCTCAGCCTAGTATTTTATGTTTAAATAATAAAGAAAGTTCTATCTATGTTGGAGAAACAGTCTCTATCCAAACTGCCAGTACCACAACAGATGGTGGCACAACTAAGAATAGTTTTAAAAGAGAAGATATTGGACTTACCTTAAAAGTTAAACCACGAATTACTACTAATAATAAGGTGGTTTTAGAAATAAGTACTATTTTAGAAGGGATAAAAAATACTAATACTTCGAGTCTAAATCCAGATACTTCAAAAAAAGAGGTTATTACAACAGCCATTGTAAATAATGGTGAAAGTGTTATCTTAGGAGGTTTAATTGAAAATAAAAATGAAAAGACAATTGAAAAAATCCCTTATGCTTCTGACGTTCCTTTGATTGGAGAATTATTTAAAAATAGAATTTATGATTACAGAAACAAAAATCTTGTAGTTATTGTAACTCCTTATATTATTCCAAAAGATAAAGATTTGACTTATGTTAGAAATGAACTTTCAAAATTAAAAAATTTAGAGGATAAATTTTTAGAAGAGGTTTTAATAAACTTAAGAGCTAAAAAAGAAGTTAAAAATAATTTAGAAGCTGAAAATAAAAACCTAAATAATCGTCAAAAACATGAAGCAAGATTGAAACACTATTTTGGAATTTAATTTTAGTTACTAACTCTTCTCATAAGATTATCTAAAATATTTAAATCTTTTGCAGTTCTTTCAAGATTTGCTGATTTGATTACTCTTGTACAGTCATTACATAAAATTACAATATTTTCAAGATTAAAACCTCCACCATTTCTCATTTGCTTAGCTAAAAGAGCATGGGAATCAAGGAGTTTCATTTTTATTCCACATCTATTACATCTGTTTTCATCTCTCATCCAAGCAGCTTCTTTTCTTTGGTTCCAATCAATTGGAAATTTGTTATCTTTTAGAAGTTTAGAGTTTTGATCATAGCTACTCCAAAGTTTATCTTTATCAATGGATTTTTGAGTAGATAATTCATAATCTTGATTTGCATACTGTCTTACTAATTCTTCAACTATTAAAGTCTCTTTTATTCTAATATCTTTTTCTTCTAATTCAACTTTTTTAAGAATATGAGAGTAGTCAAATTTTATTTTAGGATGATGAACACTTAGATAAGCATCAATATCTCTTAAAAAGTTTTTTATATTTCCTGTTTTATAAAATTTTTTGTATATAGCTTTCCTATAAATATATAAGGGAATTAGAGCTAAAATTATAATTAAACCATAAATCACAAATTCTAAATCTAATTCCATTTACATCTAACCTTTTATATTAATTCAGGATCAATAGAGTGTTTTTCTAGTGTTTGTTTTACTTCGTCATGTAAACCTAATGCTAATTTTGCCAATTCATTTTTATGAATTACAGGAAGGATAATTTCTCTTCCACATGCTATTTCTAGCACTTTTCTATTTGTATCAAAAATATTAAATAAATTTTCATCATCTACAACTAATAAATCTGCATCGTTATCAAATGCATCTAACATAACTGTAGAGGCTAATTTTGCCGTAAAGTCAGGATTTATATGAAAGGTATCTAATGCTAAATCAGAAGTCATTGTTTGTCTGTCAATAATTTTTGCATTTAATTTTGATAATAATTCATTAGTTTGTGAATTTTCATTTAGACCTTTATAATAGGCAATATTAAAATCATTAAAATCGTGTTTGATTTCTTTTATTTCATCAAAAATTCCAAAGTTTAATGTTTTTTTCTTTTCTATATTAAACTCTTGCTCTTTTATATTTTTTGACAATTTAAGTTTTGTTTTTAATAAAGCAATTTTTTCTTCAACAGTTGGGTCAAAGTTATATACTCTTTTCTCTAGACTTGTATGGAATTGTGCTCCACAATCATATTCACTAAGTGCTAAAAGAATATCTTTTTCATTTGAAGAATCTTTTTCTATTAAATCAGAAGCTAATAAAAGTAGTGAGTCTCCTATATAGTCATATTCAAAATTGATTGTATTTGAAGCATAAAAATATATCTTATAAGTTTCATATTTTTTAATATCTTCGTCATCAATAAATTCAGAAAGAATTGCAAGTCTTTCTCTAAAATCTGCATCATTTATTAATAAATCTGTATGCGATCTTCTAATTGACATAGGTTCAATTGTTAAGTCTTTTCCAAATTCTTCAACTAATTCTTCAATTGAGATAGTAACTTTTGTATATACCCCATTTACTGCAACACAAAATCCATCACAATTTTTGTATCCAAAAGGATGTTCATTATTGATGTTGTTTAAAAGATCTAATAGATTCTTTTCATTTTTAACTTTGATAAAGTTTTTTGTATAGTATGGTAAATAATCAGACTTATAATCAAATCTAAATAAAGAGATTTCTAGCTTCATTTTTAATAACCTTTAATCTTAAATTGTATTAATTTTATAAAATTTATAAAACACCTACTCTTTGTATCTCGCTACTTTAGCACCTATTTTACTAAGTTTTCCCTCTAAATCTTCATATCCTCTATCTAAATGATAAATTCTATGAATAGATGTATCTCCATGAGCCACAAGTGCTGAGAGTACTAATGCAGAGGATGCTCTTAAATCAGTAGCCATAACATCAGTTCCATTCAGTTCATTTTGCGTTCCATTGATAGTTGCTATGTTTCCATTTAGATGAATATCTGCACCAAGTCTTAGAAGTTCACTAACATGCATGAATCTATTTTCGAACAATCTTTCATCAATTGTACTAGTTCCATTTGCTTGTGTTGCTAGTGCCATGAATTGGGCTTGCATATCTGTTGGAAACCCTGGATATTCTGTAGTAACTATATTTACTGGTTTAATTTCATCTGTAGGCATAATAGTTACTGAAGTTTTATCTTGAATTACTTCAAAATTCATTTCTTCAAGTTTTGCAATTATTGCTTCTAAATGTTGTGGAATTACTTTATCAATTTTTAATTTAGAGTTTGAAATTGCAGCTGCACACATATATGTTCCTGCTTCAATTCTATCTGGTATTACATGAAAATCTTTGAAATCAAGAAGTTTTCTATTTGTTCCATGAATAATAAGTGTTGAAGTACCAATTCCTTCTATTAAGACACCAGCATTTTTTATAACTTCACAAAGTTGAACAACTTCAGGTTCTTTTGCTGCATTTATAATAGTTGTGATTCCATCAGCTAAAGCTGCTGCCATAACTGTATTTTCTGTTCCACCAACTGTAACTTTATCAAATACAATTTTAGCGCCTTTAAGTCCATTTGGTGCTGAGGCTTCTATATAACCGTGGTTAATTATAATTTCTGCACCCATAGCTTCAAGGGCTTTTAAGTGTAAATCAACTGGTCTTTGACCAATTGCGCAACCACCTGGAAGTGAAACTTCACAGTGTCCAAATCTAGATAAAATTGGTCCTAAAACTAAAATTGATGCCCTCATGGTTTTAACAATATCATATGTTGCAGTTGTTTTATCAAGCTTTGAAGTATTGATTTTAATACAATCATCACATTTCTCGTAAGATCCACCAAGTTTAGCTATTAACTTTAACAGGGTATTAATATCAACAACATCAGGCATATTACATATAGAGATTTCATTTTTTGCTAAGATAGTAGAGGCGATAAGAGGCAAGGCTGCATTTTTTGCACCTGAAATTTCTACAACTCCATCTAATTTTGTTTCACCAGTAATTTTTAAATATTCCATTCTTTTCCTAAGAGAGCATATGCTCTTTATTATAAATAAATCTTGTTATTTTATCTAAACTTAACTAAAAATATTAATTTATTAAATTACTAGGATTAATAATCTTCATTTAACAAGAAACTAAATAGAATTGCGTTTTTAATTTATAGGATAAAATATGACAAATGATGTCTCTTTAGGTATCAAATATATGCTTTTTGCTTCTTTGCTTTTTGCTCTTATGGGAGCTTTTGCAAAGGAACTTAGTGCTTCGATGAGTTCTTTAGAAGTTGTTTTTTTTAGAAATGTATTTGGTGTAGTTTTAATTTTAGTCTCAATTTATAGAAAACCATTATCTCAAATAGGAGGAAAGCCTTGGCTTTTAATTTTTAGAGGATTAGCTGGTTTTACTGCTTTACTATTTTTCTTTTATAATATTGCAAATATTCCGTTGGGTGAAGCAATGACTTTTTCTAAAACGTCTACTATATTTACTGCTATTTTTGCATATATATTTGTAAAAGAAAAACTGGGCTTAAAAGGTTGGTTAGGTGTTTTTGTAGGTTTTATAGGTATACTGTTTATTACAAAATTTGATGGAAGTTCTTTAGATAAAACTGATTGGCTAGGGATTCTTAGCGGTGTTGGTGCCGGACTTGCTTATACTTCAATAAGAGAACTTAGAAAATATTATGATAGTAGAGCAATCGTTTTATCTTTTATGACTATTGGAACAGTTGGTCCAGTTATTTTAATGATAATATCAGAATTTTACATGAATGAAAATCTTGATTTTGTATTTGCAACTTTTGTGATGCCAAAGCCAAATGATTGGTTATTTATTATTTTACTTGGAGTTGTAGCAACCTTTGCTCAAATTTATATGACAAAGGCATATTCTGTTGCAAAAGCTGGGATTATTGGTACAATATCATATTCAAATATTGCATTTAGTATTGTAGTAGGCTTGTTATTAGGAGATGCATTTCCTGATATTTGGATTATTTTAGGTATAATTCTTATAATTATTAGTGGACTTTTAGTCTCAATGAAAAAGGATTAATTTTGGAAATATTTTTTTTATATATAGAGGTAATCGCTCTTGTTTTTTTTATTATTATTCTTGCTTGGTATGTACATGATAAGTATGTGCAAAGAGATCATCAGCTTTTAGTAAATTATCCTATTATTGGAAGATTAAGATATGTATTAGAAGAAGCTAGAGAGCCTTTTAGACAATATTTTGGTGATGAAAAGTTTTATGAATCAAAAGATAAACTTGATTGGGTTATGAAAGCATCACGAGATTTACCAAATTATGCTTCTTTTTCTCCTGCTCAACCATTACCTAAACCAAAGTTTATGTTAAGACATGCAAATATTGTTCTAAATGATGATGAGGTTGATGCAGATTTTAGTGTTGTATTTGGTGAAAATAGGAAAAAACCTTATATTTCAAAATCAATTATCGCAAGAAGTGCTATGAGTGATGGGTCAATATCTCCTGAAGGAACAAGAGCTTTTGTAAGAGGTTCATATATGGGACAATTTCCAATTAATTCAGGTGAGGGTGGATTAACATCAAACTTTTTTGTAACACATCAAAATTATGATGAAAAATACATGACTATGGTAAAAGGTACAGATTTTCAATTGTTAATTAAGAAAATTTTTCTAAAATTATTTAATGGTGCTGTAGCTGCAGATATTTATAGAAAATTAGTTTTAAAAGATGACCCTGAAGCAGAAACTTATGTTTTTGATTTAAGAACAAGATTCTTTCACCGACCAAATTGGGAGGCACCTTTTGAGTTCTTTCCAAAAGAAGTTCCTGATGATATGCCAGACATTATTTTGCAAATAAGTTCTGGATTATATTCTGTTCGAACAAAAGATGGAAAATTTGATCCAGATAGATATAAAAAAGTAATGAGTTTTTGTAAAATGACTGAGATTAAAATGGCACAAGGTGCAAAACAAACAGGGGGTAAACTTATAGCAGATAAAGTAAGCCCTGCAATTGCATACTACAGAAATGTAGAAGCTCATAAAGATCTTTTCTCTCCAAATAGATTTCCCTATGCAAACTCTATTGAAGAATTATTTGACTTTATTGGACAATTACAAGAATTATCTGAAAAACCTGTTGGTATAAAAATTGTAATTTCAGATTACGAAAATATTGAACCTTATGCAAAAGAGATTGCAAAGAGAATAAAAGAGGGAAATACAGCATATCCAGACTATATCTCAATTGATGGTGGAAGTGGTGGAAGTGCTACCGCTCCTATTGAAATGATGGAAAGAATTGGATTAAATGTTAGAGATTCAATCTATTTAGTAAATAAAGTATTAGAAGATCATGGAGTTAGGGATAAAGTCAAACTAGTTGCTAGTGGAAAGTTATTAACTCCTGATGATATAATTATTATTATGGCTTTAGGAGCTGATTTTGTACAAATAGCACGAGGATTTATGATGAGTGCAGGTTGTATTAGAGCTAGATACTGTTCTGGAACAACTGGACATGATTGTCCTGTAGGACTTGCAACACAGAACAAAGAAAAAAGAAAAAAATATTTTGTTCATAAACAAGCTAAAAAAGTACGTGATTATCATAAAAATTTATTAAAAAGTGTACGAGGTTTATTAGCTGTTATGGGCCTTAAAAATATCAAACAACTAAATAAACACAGAATTATGTTTTTAGATAAAAATTCAAAAGTACATGATAATATTGATAAAGTGTTTGGTAGAATATTAGATATTGGTAAAGATACGGAGGATGAGTTTCATGAATCTTGATAAAGTAATTTCAGGTTTTTTTATTATATTGGCAATGACTGTAAATTTTGGCTTTTTCTATGGAGACATGGACTCTTTAGTTACTCATAGTAAATATGAATTGATGGCAGCTATTATTGTAAATATTATTGCTACAACTTTAAAACTTGGTGATAAAACACAAATGGGTTCAGTTTTACTTGCTACTTCTTTAGTGGCAGATATTCAGTTAATTGCAGCAGCTACTATTTGGACAGTTGCAGCTTATGTATATACTATGAATATAGAAGTTACTGCTATTATTATCTCTCTATCGGGAGGGGCATTATTAGCTAATGTAATTTCTGTAACTTTATATATAGGTGATACATTAAAATCAAAAAGATAACTAGGTAATTTTGTGAAAAATAGCTCATTATTTATTGTTTTACAGAGAATGCGAAAGCCATTTTTGGTGATTACCATTACTTACACAATTGCAATTGTCGGACTTCTTATAATAGATGGAGTTGACAATGATGGAAATATCTATAAAATGAGTATATTTGATGCCTTTTATTTTGTCTCTTATACTGCAAGTACAATAGGTTTTGGTGAAACTCCTTTTGCATTTACATATTCTCAAAAACTATGGGTCACATTTTCTATTTATTTAACTGTTCTTGGTTGGTTTTATGGAATTGGTACCCTTGTCACATTGCTTCAAGATAAAATATTTTTAAGAGAAATAGAAAAAACAAAATTTAGAAGACAAGTTAAAAGTTTGAAAGACAAGTTTATTATAGTTCTTGGTTATAATCAAATTACAAGTGAGATAATAAATAGAGCTATGATTCAAGGAATTAGAGCTGTAGTCATAGAAATGGACCAATTAAGAGCCAATGAGCTTATCTTGGAAAATTTTACTCCTAGCGTACCTGTATTAGTTGCTGATGCTTATAGTCCTATTGCTTTAGAATCAGCAGGGATAAAAAAATATAACTGTAAAGGTTTGGTATCTATTTTTGAAGATGATTCTTTAAATCTTCGTATTGCACTTACTTCAAAACTTTTAAATCCACGAATAAGATTAGCTGTTAAATCTACAACTACAAATCATTCAGAAAATTTAAAAGATTTAGATGTAGAGATTATTGCAAATCCATTTTCAATTATATCGAGTGAAATAGCTATGGCTTTAAATGCTCCTAATCTTTTGAAACTTGAAAAATGGATATATAAAATTGATAATTTGGATGCTAGTTTACCCTCTTTCCCTCAGGGAAAATATATAATTTGCGGATATGGAAGAATGGGACAACATATTTATTCAAATTTGAAACAAGATCGTATTGAAGCAGAATTTGTTGAAATTGATAGAATAAAAGTAGGAACTTTTACAGCTGATGAATTTATGCATATTACTTATGGAGATGCAGATGATAAAGAATTACTCTTAAATGTTGGAATAGAAAATGCTGTGGCTATAATATCTGCAACAAATGATGATACAACAAACCTTTCCATTTTAGCAACTGCAAAAAAACTTAATCCTAATATCATGACAATAGCTCGTGAAAATGAGATGGAAGATTTCTCTATATTTGAAAATGCAAAAATTGATCATATCTTTATGCCTTCACGTATTTTGATAAACAAAACTACAAATGCCTTGATTAGTCCTTTATCTGATAAATTTATTGAACATTTTTATAGAAAAAATAACGAATGGGCAGCAAAACTTGTAAAAGATTTAATTCAAAGAATTGATGAAAATCCAATTCTTTATGAAATAAAAATTAATAGTAAGCAAGCAATAGAAGTTTATAAGGCAATCAAAGAAAATAAAGAAATTAAATTAGAAATTTTTTCTCGCTCTTTATATAATAGAGAACAAATTAATAATATAATACCTTTATTAATACAAAGAGAAGATGAAACAATTTTATTGCCAGATAGTGAAATTATATTAAAAGAAAATGATGAGATATTATTTGCCTGTGATGAAAATGCAAAAATTGATATAGAAAATATTGCTGAAAACATATATGAATTTCATTATGCATATACAGGTGAAGAGAAAAAAACAATAATTTTAAGGAAGAACAAGTGATTATATTAACAGGACCTTGTGTTTTAGAAGATAGAGATACAGTAATGAGAATTGCTGAAAAGTTAAAGCCATTAAGTGAAGATAAAAGAGTTGATTTTTATTTTAAAGCTTCTTTTGATAAAGCAAATAGAACAAGTTTGAGTTCATTTAGAGGACCAGGATTAGATGAAGGTCTAAAAATGTTCCAAGAAATAAAAGAACAGTTTGGTTATAGATTAGTAACAGATATTCATGAATCATATCAAGCTGCTCCTGCTGCTGAGGTATTAGATATATTACAAATACCTGCTTTTTTATGTAGACAAACAGATTTGCTAGTAGCTGCTGCGAAAACTAATTGTAAAATAAATATCAAAAAAGGTCAATTTTTAGCACCAGGAAGTATGAAACATCCAGTTGAAAAAGTATTAAAAACAAGAGGTGTTGATGAAGTAAATTATCAAAACTCAAAAGAGAACGGAGTATGGCTTTGTGAAAGAGGAAATACCTTTGGATACGGTGCTTTAGTAGTAGATATGAAAAACCTAATAGCTATGAGAGAATACGCACCAGTAATCTTTGATGCCACACACTCTGCCCAAGTTCCAAGCACAGGAGAAACAACAGGCGGAAATGCAGCAATAGTACCAAGCCTAGCAAAAGCAGCCGCAGCTGTAGGAGTAGATGGATTTTTCTTCGAAACACATGTAGATCCAAGTGTAGCATTAAGTGATGGACCAAATATGGTTCAAGTGGATGAGTTATACAAAGTGATAAATGACCTTTTTGCTATTCAGGAAGTTTTGGGGTATTAGATTTTATAAATTAGATTTATTTTTTTGAGGCATGCTATTTATTAGCTTAGGTATTATGTTCTTGGAAATGTATTAAAATTCAAGGCTTTTTTCTTTACTTTTTTATTGAAAAAAGTAAAATAAAAACAACCCACGGGGTCTCGAAGCCGAAGGTCCCCTCGCTTTTTATTTATCCCTTTTGAGTGCCTAAAAACTTGCTAAAATGTGCTCCCAGCACATTTCTTTACGCTTCAGACAGTTTAGTCACTTGTTTTCAAAAGAGATAAATAAACACTCGGCTTCTCAAATGTGGGAAAGTGTGATAATGACCTTTACATTTTTTGGTACCATTTTGTTTTAATCGGTGTAATACTCAATTTATAAATGATAGTTTGAATTTTCTTATGGTCCAGACTTTGTTGAAGCCGAGTGCTTTGCTTTTTAAAGCGGAAAAAGCCGAAACTGTTTAAGATAAAAAGGTGACTTAATGTCACGTTTTTATTGAGTTTTGCAGGCTAGCTTTAAAAAGTGAAGTGGGAGGGAACTTTAGCTTCAACAACGCGTCTGGTTGCTTTTATTTTACTTTTGCAACCAAAAGTAAAGAAAGCGAAGAACTTGTTCTTCAAGACACTTGCATACAATAAAAACTATATATAAAATATTTTGTATCTCATTTTCTTCCAATTTAAATAAATATAAAAAACTACAAAATGTATGATTATCAAAGTTTTTATTGATAATCATACATTTTATGCAATTATCAACTATATTTAGATATAAAATATACATAATAATTATAATTAAAAAATAAAGTTAGTATTGAAAAATATTAAATATTGTAATATTTTTATAAAATATACCAAAAACTGGTACTAGTTAACATCTTATAATAGATGTTGGATTATTAAGGATTTTAGATGAAAAATGTATATAATGTATGTTTAATTATAGTTATGCCTAAGAGATAATAATGATTTACGTTGAAGAAAAGGACTTTGATCGTCAAATCCAATTGCTTTCTTTCTTGGCAAGTTTGGATGATTTAACTATTTGCATTTGGTTATATCCAGAGTCCACCGCAACAAAACTAGCAGGGATTGAGGTCGCTCAGAAGTCATTATCATTAACTCCAATAACTACTTATGGAGACGGCTCTATTCCAAAGTGTACTGTGCCGACTTCTGCCTCCCTAACAACAATGAAATTGATTGGCTCTTCATACAATGAGCTAAAGAAAAACTGTGATAGCCTTGCACTATATAAAAAGTCGGAATCATCTTGGATTGCAGCTACAATAGGCCATGAAGGTATGTGTCTAGTCCAAGATGACACATTGTTAAGTTGTCTTATTAAAGCTGGCTATCCTGCCTCAACCAGAGCGCCAGACTGGTGGTAAGGCATAACAATCGCGTTAAAAACGACGCTCGTGCCTCGCTCGATTATGCGGACATTAAATAAAAACAAACACCCCTCAATGCACCTATGAAATTTTATTCATCCAAAAAAATGGAAAATCATAATTTCTAAATACAACACTTTTTCTTTTCCTTCATTAACCCCAAACAAAAAACAACAACTTTCCTAAAACTCATAAAACATTAACAAAACCTACAATTTCGTAATCTAATCAATATTTAGATATAATCGCCAAATATAAATAAAACAACAATAGGTAATTTCTTAAATTACTTATACTTTTGGAGAAATATAAATGAATATCATTGAAGGAAACTTAAGATTAAAAGGCAATGAAAAAGTTGCTATTATTAATGGACGATTTAATCACATTATTACTGATAGATTAGTTGAAGGTGCAAAAGATGCCTTTATTAGACATGGTGGAAATGAAGAAAATTTAGAACTTATTTTAGTTCCTGGTGCATTTGAAATTCCATTTGCATTAGATAAAGCTTTAGCTAGTGGTAAATATGACGCGGTTTGTTGTGTTGGTGCAGTAATCAGAGGTGCAACGCCTCACTTTGATTATATATCAGCTGAGGCTACAAAAGGTATTGCAACTGTTGCTTTAAAATATGGAAAACCAGTATCAAATGGTGTTTTAACTACAGATACAATTGAACAATCTATTGAAAGAGCTGGTTCTAAAGTTGGAAATAAAGGTGCTGAAGCTATGGTTACTATTATAGAAATGTTAGACTTATATTCAGTGATGGAGAAATAGATTGGCAACTAGAACACAAGCTAGGGAGTCTGTAATAGGTTTATTATATGCTTATGATTTAGGTAATGAAGGTATTGTAAAATTTGTAGATGAAATCTTAGAAGAAAAGAAAATTAGAAACAAACAAAAAGAGTTTGCTTTAGATTTATTTAATGGTGTAGTTGAAAACCTTGAAATGATTGATGTTGAGATTGTTAGTCATCTAAATCAAGGAGGAATCAAAGATATTGGTTCTGTTGAAAAATCAATTTTAAGACTAGCTATTTATGAAATATTCTTTAAAGATTTAGATAAACCAATTATTATTAATGAAGCTATTGAATTATCAAAAAGACTTGCGTCTGATGGTGCTCCAAAGTTTATCAATGGAGTATTAGATAAAGTAAATAAGGCTTAAGTGATGAGCAGTATGAAACTTTGTATATCTCTTGATTTACCTAGTGCAAAAGAAAACCTTGCACTAGTAGAGCAAATTAAAGATTTTGATGTATGGTTAAAAGTAGGGTTTAGATCTTATATTAGAGATGGTAAAGCATTTTTAGAAGAGATAAAAGTTATTAATCCTAATTTCAAAATATTTTTAGATTTAAAACTTTATGATATTCCTAATACCATGGCTGATGCAGCTGAAGAAATTGCAAATTTTGGACTTGTAGATATGTGTAATGTACATGCAAGTGCAGGTAGTAGAGCAATGAAAACAGTTATGGATAGAATTAAAGATATTCCAAATAAACCTCTTGTGATAGCAGTTACTGCACTTACATCTTTTGATAATGATGAGTTTAAAGCTGTATACAACGAAGATATTGAAACAAAAGCAACTAAGCTTGCAATTGATACCTTTAACTCTGGCGTTGATGGAGTTGTTTGTTCTGCTTTTGAAAGTCTTGATATTAAAAATAATACTTCTGCTGAGTTTATTACTCTTTGTCCCGGGATTAGACCTTTTGGTGAAGATTCTGGTGATCAAAAAAGAGTTGCTGATATTTCTTTCTCAAAAAAGAGCAAAGTTGACTTTATAGTTGTAGGTCGACCTATCTATAAATCAGAGAATCCAAGAGCAGTAGTAGAGAAGATTTTAGAGAATATTTAATTCTCTAATCTTTTTAATTATTCTTTTCATAATTTGTAATATTTTTAAGAGTTATTTAAGTACAAACGAAGTAGAATTACATCCCTAATTAAAGAGGACAAGTGGGTGAGCTGGCTGAAACCACATCCCTGCTAAGGATGCGTACTGGCAACGGTACCGAGGGTTCGAATCCCTCCTTGTCCGCCACTTAATTTTTAAGTAAAATTAGGCACTAACCAGGGTCATTAGCTCAGCTGGTTAGAGCACTCGGCTCATAACCGAGTGGTCGAAGGTTCGAGTCCTTCATGACCCACCATTTAAGTACGTTTATCGTTCTTACGGAGTTGGTTACTCCACTTTTGACATTTAAGTTTTACTTTGGTATTATTTTGATGTTTATGCGGGAATAGCTCAGTTGGCTAGAGCCTCTGCCTTCCAAGCAGATTGTCGCGAGTTCGAGTCTCGTTTCCCGCTCCATATAGTTTAGAAGAAGTGATAAGACTTCTAGATTATTCAAATCTTTTATCAATAGTGTGCGGGAATAGCTCAGTTGGCTAGAGCCTCTGCCTTCCAAGCAGATTGTCGCGAGTTCGAGTCTCGTTTCCCGCTCCACTTATTTAAAATTCATATTTTTATATACTTAATGGGGTATCGCCAAGTGGTAAGGCAACGGCTTTTGGTGCCGTCATTCGAAGGTTCGAATCCTTCTACCCCATCCACATAATTACTATTAGAATTATTTTTTTAACTTCAATTAATACAAACTTTAATAAAATAAGCAAAAATAGAAAGACTTAAGCATTTATGACAAATTTTATTAAAGAGAACCAACAAGATATTTTCTCCGCTACTTTTAATTTATCAAATCAAGGAATATATTTGATGGATTGTGATGGAAAGATATTATTTGCTAATGATAATGCGCTAAATAGTTTAGGGTATACTCTTGAAGAAATTGAAAATTTAAATGTTTGGGATGTAGATGCTATAGTTGATTCTAAAGAAAAATATTTAAATACTGTAAAAGAATTTAATGAAATAGATTATTCTTCAATACCTCATACAATTGAATCTTATCACAAAAGAAAGAATGGCGAAATTTTTCCTGTTGAAATTGTATCAAAATTTACAACTATACAAGAATCTCAATATTTAATCTCCTATGTAAAAGATATAACTAATAGATTGAAAAGGATAGAAGATTTAAAACTTTATTTTGATTTAATTGATTCTTCAAAAGATATGATTTTTTTAGTAGATCATGCCACTGCTGAGATTGAGTTTGTAAATGATACAGTTTGTAAAAGTTTAGGATATTCATTAAATGAAATTAAAAATATGAAAGTTAGTGATTTTAGAAGACCCTTTAAAGAATTAGATAATATTGATGTTCCAGAAGTATTTAAAAAAATTGAAGAACTTAATACTATGACAACTTTTGGTATATATATTACAAAAGATGGAAAAAAAATACCTGTCGAAACATCTTTGCATAGAAAAGAGTATAAAGGCAAAAGTTTTTTAATAGCTATTTCAAGAGACATAAGTGAAAGATTAGAAATAGAAAGAGAAAAAGAAGAATTAAATAAAAAACTAAAAAATTATAATAAAACCTTGCAAAATGAAATTTCTATTGCAAAACAAGAATTAATAGAATATGAAAATATAATGAAAAGGCAATCTAAGATGGCTGCAATGGGTGAAATGCTTGAAAATATTGCACATCAATGGAGACAACCCTTATCTGCAATATCTGTATTATCAACTGGTATGATCTTACAAAATAATGAAAATTTGCTTACCAAAGAAGATTTTAATAAAGGTTTATCAGATGTTAATGAACATGTACAATATCTTTCAAAGACAATTGATGACTTTAGGAATTTTTTTAAACCAAATAAACAAAAAAATCATTTTAATCTTGAACATTTAGTTTCTACATCAATAAAACTATCTAAAGTAAAACATAATCAAGAAAAGATAAAATTTATTGTTAATTGTGAAAATATTGAGTTATACACATATGAAAATGAATTTTTACAAGTACTTTTAAATTTGATAGGTAATGCAAAAGACGAATTGGTAAAAAAAACATATGAAAAGTGCATATTTATTAATACTAGAATAGATGATGCATATGTAGTAATTAGTGTTAGTGATAATGGAGGTGGTGTACCTTTAGATATTATAGATAGAATTTTTGAACAATATTATACTACAAAACACAATTATGAAGGCACAGGAATAGGGCTGTTTATGTCTCAAAATATAATTAAACATATGCATGGAAATATAGAAGTTAAAAATATTGATATTATATATAAAGCAGAGCAATATAAAGGTGCCTCTTTTGAAATAAAAATACCATTTTTAAATAAAAAAGGAATAGAAAATGAGTGATAGGTTACATGAAATCATTGCAGAAGTTGGGATGATTCATAAAGAACTGTTAAAAGATCAAAAAATAGATGATACTGAATATGTTTTAGAGTATATTGATAATTATGAAAATGATGTTAAAGAACACTATTTAACACTTCTTTTACAATACTATTTTCAAAAAAACAATATTGAAAATTTTAAGGAACTTATTATATTAGGATATAAGTTTGATTTACGAATGGAAGATATTAAAGAAGCATTTTTAAATATAAAGTCAAATAATGAAAATGTGATAGAGTTTTTAGAAGACAATGTAGTATTTTTCAAAGATTCAAATTATGAAGAGCCTTTAAAATGTATGTATGAATACTATATGAATAATGAGGAACTTCAAGTTACTCTAGAAGAGACTATTGAACTTATAAAAAGAAATCGATATGTTTGTGCTTTTGCATATAAGAATAAAGAGCAAGATTTTGCAAGATTTTTTTTAAATGAAGATTTATTAGAATCTTTAAAACGTGATTTACCTTATCTTTTAAAATAAAAAGGCTTTAGAATAAAAAAATTTAAAAAAGTTCATATCGAAATTACAAATATTTGTAATCTAAAATGTAGTTTTTGTCCTCCCAAAGTTGTACCAAATGAAACTATGAGTTTAGAAAAATTTGATAAGATAAATGAAGAATTAAAAGATTTTACAAAAGAGTTAGCATATCATATTGTTGGAGATCCTCTTGTTTTAAGTAATCTAAGCGAATATTTAAACATAAGTCTAAAACATGGATTAAAAGTAAATTTAACTACAACTGCAAATAATCTAAATTCAAATAATTTTGATAAATTAATGAATGAGTCAATAAGACAGATTAATTTCTCAATTAATTCGTATAATGCAAACTCTCATAAAAAGAGTTTAGATGAATATTTAAATCCAATTTTAGACTTTTGTGAATTTGCAGTAAGTAAAAAACAGCATTTTTTTATTAATCTTAGAATTTGGAATTTAGATGAGACCCAAAGTGCAAAAGATTTTAATAAACAAGTATTTGATAAAGTGAATAAAAGATTTAATTCTAATATTGATATTGAAGATATTTATAAAAATAGACCCAAAAATATAAAAATTGCTAGAATGATATTTTTCAATTTTGATGAATATTTTAACTGGCCAAGTCTAAATAATGAGTTTGTTTCAAAAGAGGGCTTTTGTTATGGATTAGATTCACATTTTGGAATTTTAAGTTCAGGAAATGTAGTACCTTGTTGTTTAGATAAAGATGGTATTGTAAATCTTGGAAATACAAATACTTCACAATTAAAAGATATTTTATCAAGTCCAAAAGTTAAAGCTATTCAAAATGGTTTTAGAGAAAAAAAAGTGATTGAAGAATTTTGTCAAAAATGTGAATATCGAACTAGATTTGATAAATAAAGGCTAATTAATTAGCCTCTTTAGGATTTCTCAAAGAGAGTGTAAACACAACGCTACTTTAAGTGGAATTTATTTCTACTATTAAAAGTAGTTAACATTTATAAAGGAAGAAGATGTTAGAAGGACAAGTAATAGGTCTTAGTGTAAAAGATTTTTTTACAAAACCAATGTTAAAAATTGCTATATTGCCATTAGTATTTACGATGATAATTATGCTTATGCTTTTTTATTCAGCTGCTGATTATGGATTTGATTCCTTACAGTTAACAATTGAACAATCTCAAAATGGGCAAGATATTCCTATGGATCCAAATGCACCTTTTTTCTTTGTTTGGACTATGTATGTATTTGCATTTTTATTTAAATATTCAATTACTTCTTGGTTAGTTGGCTTTTTAGTATATACAGTAGGTACAATTTTCGTAATGATGTTTTCAGTATTTTTAACAATATTGATTATTGGTTTTTTAACTCCTATGATTTTAAAAGTTTTACAAAAAAGACATTATTCTCATATTGAAACAAATGGTTTTGGTTCTTTGTTGAGTCCTTTGTGGGTTTTATTTAAAAGTGGACTTGTCATGGTATTACTTTTTATTCTTTTTATTCCTTTATACTTTATTCCTTTGGTAAATATTGTAGCTATAAACTTACCTTTTTACTATTTCTTTCATAAGTTACTAACTTTTGATGTTGCGTCAACTATCTTAACCCAAGATGAGTACGCTTTGATTCATTCACGAGAAGCAGGAAGTTTTAGATTTAGAACTTTGTTTTTATATTTTATATCTATGATTCCTTTTATCACACTATTTTCTGCAGTGTTTTATATTATATATTTAGGACATGCATACTTTTTACAACTTCAAAAACTAAGAGGTATCGAGTTAGATGTAGGTGATATAAAAACAAGAACAAATAAAGATGAACTAAAACTTATAAAAGAGGAATAAGGATTATAGAACTAGTCTATATCCTGTTCCTTGTACATTTTTAAGTACATCTTCTGGTAGTTTTTTCCTAAAGTTTTTAATAAAGAGTCTCATGGCATTTGGTGTCATGACACTATCTTCATTCCAAATAATATTTTCCATCTCTTCATATGTGATGATTCTATTTTTTTGTATTAGTAGTTTTAGAAATTGATTCTCTTTTTTTGTTAGTTTGAACTCTTCATTTGAAGATTGAATAAGAGATTTACTCTCATCAAATAGCCAACCTTCAGAAAGGTTATAAACTCTTGCTGTATCGTAACTTTTAATAAATGCTTCTAGTGCATCATCTAGTTTCCCTTCTGTAATAGGTTTGATAATATATTTTACAAGATGAAGTTCTGTTGCTTCTAACATATACTCTAAATCTGTATGAGCTGAAGTGATTATGACTCTAACTTTACTATCTCTTTTTCTAATTTTTCTAATTAATTCAATACCTGTTTCATTTGGCATTCTAATATCTGTGATAATTAGGTCAGGTTTATTTGTCTCGTATAGAGCAAATGCTTCTTTAGCATTTTTTGCAATATAAATCTCTTTGAATAGATGTTTTAGAATATCATTAATATTATTTCTAATTCCCTCTTCATCTTCAACATAAAGAAGTGTGAAATTACTGAGTTTTGAGATAAGTAGTTTATCCATAGGAGGCCTTGTTATTAAAGATATGGTATCATATCAAAAATCACTTTAGGGTACAAACTTGAAATTTATAACTGAGAAAAATCTATCAAAAATCATTATTTACGTTTTTATTATTATTATGACTTCAATGATTTTTATGATATCTTATTTTTATGTGAAAAATACATATGAAGATTTTGATATTCAAATGGAAAAGTTTGTTAGTGAACACTATGCAACTCAAAAAAGTTCACTTAAAAAAGAGATTAATACAATTATTGATATTATTAAATACAATGCCACAAAGAGTGGTGAAAATGAAATTGAAGTAAAAGAAGATACCATAAGACTTTTAAATAATATTACTTTTGATAAAAACAAAAGTAACTATATTTTTGCGTATGAGATTTTTGATATTAATGGGGGAGATAATTTTGCTAAGTTGTTAGTAAATCCTAATAGACCTGACTTAATTGGACAATATATATCTACAAATTATAAAGATCAAAATGGTAAAAAGTTTCGTGAAAAATTTATGTATGATATAAGACTTAAAGGAGAATCTTTTACTGGATATGCATATAGTAAAGTTTATACAGATGAGGTTAGACAAAAACTTTCATATTTTAAATACTTTCCTAGATGGCAATGGGTAATTGCAGTGGGAGTTTATGTTGATGATATTGAAGAAGATTTTACAAAAAAAAGAAAACTACTTAAACACAGAGTTAAAAATCAAGTTGTACAAAATATTTTATTATTTTTACTTTTTTTATCACTTGCTATTGTTATATCAATTTTATTATCACAAAAAATTGAAGATGTATTAAAAAGCTACCAAAAAAGAGTGCATTCAAATTCTCTAGCACTTAAAGAATTAAATGAAACCTTAGAAAAAAGAGTAGAAGAAGAAATTGATAAGAATAGAGAACATGAACAATTGCTTGTTCAAAAATCAAGATTTATTGCATTAGGTGAAATGATTTCGAATATTGCTCATCAATGGAGACAACCTTTATCTGAGTTATCATCTATTTTAATGAATATAAAATTTAAATACAATATTGATCAATTAGATGAAAAGACAATGAATCAAAAAACAAAAGAAGCTGAAGTAGTATTAGAATATATGTCTCATACAATTGACGATTTTAGAAACTTTTTTATGCCTAAAAAAGAGAAAGAGAAGTTTAGTTTAAGGACTGCAATGGATTCAATTATGACTATTATTTCGAGTGCTTTATCAAATAATAAAATTAATATTACTATTTGTATTGATGATAATATTACATTAAATACTTATTTAAATGAGTTTGAGCAAGTTATTTTAAATATTATTACAAATGCAAAAGATGTACTTATTGAAAATAATATTGAAAAACCTTGGATTAAAATTTATACTGAAGATAAAGATGATAAAATTATTTTATATATTGAAGATAATGGTGGAGGAGTAAAAGTAGAGCCACGAAATAAAATCTTTGATCCATATTTTACTACAAAAAAAGATAGCAATGGAACGGGTATTGGGCTTTATATGTCAAAAACTATTGTTGACAAAAATATGGATGGAAAATTAAGAGTTAGAGATGGAGAGTTTGGTGCAAGGTTTGAAATAATTTTAAAGAAATAAATAGGCTTAGAAATTTAAAATTATTTTAAATTTAAAATGACATTGTCAACATGATTTATTATGATTTTTTTTACTGTATTTATTTGTTCTTTTGTTAATTTTTTTACTCCCAATTTACTGTTAATTGTACTATGTACAGAAATAAATACTTCAATTTGTCCAATAATGGATTGTGTATAAATAATTATAATATCATCATTAATGCTTTTTTTAGAAATTCTGCATAATAAATCACTAATAATATGTTCTGCAAGTTTTATTGTCGCATATCCATATATTTTGTTAAATTCAAAGGTTTGTCTTAATTGTTCTCTTGCAATTATTTTATGAAGTAATACATTTGATTCATAAGAATCAAGTGAAGTATTTATAAATACTTCCAAAAATTTATGTAACCAGAAAAGTGCTTTTTGGGAATCAAATACTTCTTTTTGGCTTTCAAGAAATTTTTCATATTCAGTTAGAAGAGGTACGGCCCAAGAATCCATATATTCAGCAATATATTCTAATACAGCTTGATAAAGTCCGTCTTTACCTCCAAAGTGATAATTAATTGCAGCAATATTTACATCTGCTTTAGTTGCTAATTGGCGAATGGATGTTTTTGTATATCCTTTTTCTGCAAATGTTTCCATAGCAACTTTAATCAATCTATCTCTTGTATTTTCGAGATTAAATTCTTCAAACAATTTTAAGTGATTATTCTTCATTTCAAACATAATAGAATTATATCAACAATAGAATTAATTTAAACATTCGTTTAATTAATTCAAACGTTTGTTTAAGTTATAATTAAATATATAGGTGCCATAATTTGTGCAGAATATAATATAATGTTAGTATCAACAAAGGAGTTGGCTATGCTTGAACTAAAAGAAAATGCAGTTAAGCTTGGTGCGAAGGCGTCTACAAAAGATGATGCAATAAATCAAGTAGGTCAGTTGTTAGTAGCTGGTGGGTACATTAAGCCTGGATACATAGATAGTATTTTTGGTAGAGAAAAGGTATCCAATACTTATTTAGGAAATGGAATCTGTATTCCCCATGGATTACAAGAGAATAGAGATTTAATTTTAAATACAGGAGTAGCAGTTCTTCAATTACCTGATGGTGTAGAATGGAAAGATGGAGAAAAAGCCCATCTTATTGTTGGGATTGCTGCAAAAACTGATGAACATATTCAAATATTAAGCCAACTTACAAATCTTTTATCAGAAGAAGAACAAGCTAAAATTTTAGCTAAAACAACAGATATAAATTTAATTTTAAATGCTTTAAATAGTGAAGTTAAAGAAGATATTGAAACTACTAGTGTAGAAGATTTCCCAACAAAAAAAGAGATTATTTTTCCAGGATATGCAGGTTTTCATGCAAGACCTGCTACTGCTTTTGTTGATATGGTAAATAGTTTTAATAGTGAAGTAAGATTAAGTCATAATGGAAAAATTGCAAATGCTCGTTCAATGGCTGCAATATTACGTTTAGGAATTACAGGTGGTAGCAGTTTTGTAATTTCTGCAAAGGGTGAAGATGAAGAAAAAGCTTTAATTAGTTTATGTAAAGCTGTAGAAGAAGGCTTAAAAGAAGGTTCGGAAGAAGTTGTTAATAAGAGTGTTGATAAAAGGCACTACTTTGGAGAATTAATTGAAGGTGTCCCTGCCGCTCCAGGTATGGCAATAGGACCAATAGTTGTTTTAGATGAAGAAGAGATAAAAATTAGTGCCATTGGTGAAACTGCCCACCTTGAAAGAAATAAAGTAAGAGAAGCTTTAAATAAAGCTATCTCAGAATTAAACCTTTGGTTACATCAAAAACATGAAAAAGTTGATAGAAAGAGAATGGATATTTTTATTGCCCATTTAGGACTATTAAAAGATCCTGAACTTCAAGAAAAAGCATTAAATGCAATGGAAGATGGTGTTTCTGCATCTCACACTTGGTGGAAAATAATTAAAGAAGAGCAAGAATCATTAAGTAGTCTAAGTGATGCTCGTTTATCTCAAAGAGCTAATGATATGAAAGATATTGGAAAAAGGGTTCTAAAATTTCTTGATCCAAATGCAATAAAATCAAATAATTTAGATTTAGAAACTCCATCAATTTTGGTCTCTTTAGATATGACTCCTTCTGAAACTTCACAATTAGATAAAACAAAAGTATTAGCTTTAGTCACTGCAAAAGGTGGAAGTACATCTCATACGGCTATTTTAGCTCGTTCTATGGGAATTCCTTCTATTGCAGGAGTAGGTGAAAAGGTATTAAACATTTCTTCTTCTCAAGCTATTGCAGATGGAGACTCGGGTATTTTAGTTATTAAACCTACAACTAAAGATTTAGATTTAGCAGAAGAGCTTCAAAAAGAAGCAAAAGCCCAAAAAGATGCTGAATTTGAAGATAGATTTAAACCTGCTGTAACTTTAGATAACCATAGAATGGAAGTTGTGGCAAATATTGCAAATGCTGATGCGGCGTTAGAAGCTGTAAATAATGGAGCAGAAGGTGTTGGTTTAGTTAGAACAGAGTTCTTATTTTTAGAAAGAAAAGAAGCTCCCAATGAAACAGAACAGTTTCAAGCATATAAAAAAATGGTACAACATTTAAATGGTTTGCCACTTATTATTAGAACTCTAGATATTGGTGGAGATAAACAAGTTCCTTATTTAAATATGCCAAAAGAAGATAATCCTTTCTTAGGAATTAGAGGGATTAGACTTTGTTTGCAAAATATAGAACTTTTTAAAGAACAACTTCGTGCAATTTATCAGGCTAGTAAATACGGACCAGTGAAGATAATGTTTCCAATGGTTGGTTTATTAGAAGAGTTTAGAGAAGGTGCAAAAATTGCTGAAGAAGTAAGAATTGAAGTAGGTGCAGAACCTATTGATATTGGTATGATGATAGAAGTTCCTTCTGCTGTACTTATGGCTGAACATTTTGCAAAAGAGGTTGCATTTTTTTCCGTTGGAACAAACGACTTAACTCAATATGTATTATCAATGGATAGGGGACATCAATCATTAGCAAAAAAAGCAGATGCTCTACATCCAGCAGTTTTGAAAATGATTAAAATGGCTTGTGATATTGCTTCTAAACATGGTAAATGGGTTGGTGTATGTGGAAACTTAGCGGCAAATCCATTAGGTGCAAAAATTTTGACAGGTCTTGGTGTTGCAGAGCTTTCCGTAACAGGTGCTGCAATTGCAAATATAAAAGCAATTATTAGAGAGTCTACTTTTTCTGAGTGTAAAGAATTAGCAAATAAAGCTTTACTTCAAGATACTGCTACAGCTGTTAGAGCACTATCTGATGAAATTTAGGAGTATAAAATGTTAGATGTTTTAACTATTACTCTCAATCCAGCTATTGATCAAACAGTACATATTGATGATTTTAAAATTGATAATGTAAATAGAGTTAATCAGATACAAAATGATCATGGGGGAAAAGGAATAAATGTTGCCTCATATTTAGCTTCTTCAAATCTAAAAGTAGGTGCAACAGGTTTTTTAGGAATCAAGAATTGTAAATTATTTAAAAATATTTTTAATATTTTAAAAATAGAAGATAAATTTATTTATATATCTGGTGAAACTAGAACAAATATCAAAATAGTTGATAATAAAAATAAAACTGTAACAGATATAAATCAATCTGGCTTTGATATATCTTCTGTTGAATTAGCTGAGTTAGAAAAAGTTTTATTCTCAAAAAAAGAAGCTTCTTGGTATGTGTTTTCAGGAAGTTTACCAAAAGGAATATCTTCATATATTTATGAACAATGGATAGAAAAAGCTCATAAATTGGGAATTAAAGTTGCCTTAGATGCAAGTGGAGATGCATTAAGTTCTGCACTTAAATCAAAACCAAATTTAATAAAACCAAATCATATTGAGTTATCTCAAATAGCAGCCAAAGATTTGACTGAGATTAGCGAGTTTATAGCATATTCAAATAAATTGATAGAAGACGGTATAGAAACTATTTGCGTTTCTATGGGAGAGAAAGGTGCTTTACTTATCAAAAAAGATGAAGTTTATCATTCTATACCTTCAAAAGTTGATGTAAATACGACTGTTGGAGCAGGGGATGCAATGTTATCAGGTTTGATTTTGAGTGAAATTAATGAGTTTTCTGCAATGAAGAGTATAAAGTTAGCAACTGCTTATTCAATGAGTGCAGTTGAGACAATAGGACCTTATCTATCTTCTAAAGAAAAGATTGAAGAGTATTGTGATGGTGTAAAAATTATATCATTAAAATAATAAATCAATAAATTTATAAAAAGGGAAAAATTATGGCAAAGATAATAGCAATTACAGCTTGTGCTACGGGAATAGCTCATACATTTATGGCAGCTTCTGCGTTAGAAAAGTTTGCACAAAATAGTGGGCATGAGATTAAAGTTGAAACCCAAGGTTCTGTTGGTGCAAAAAATGCATTAACTGAGGATGATATCTTAAATGCAGATGTTTTAATAATTGCAGCAGATACGCATGTTGAAATGACAAGATTTGAAGGTAAAAAGTATTATGAAACTTAAACTGGTGATGCAATAAAAAATACAAATAGTGTGTTAGAATCTGCTTTAGCTTCAACTATTGTTTATTCTAGTGGGACAAAGATAAATGAATCTTCATTAAAAGAACAAGTTAATGAAATTAAAAGTGAGAGAAAATCGCAAGTTTCTGGTATGTATAAACACTTATTAACGGGTGTATCTTATATGTTACCTGTAGTTGTTGCAGGAGGGTTACTTATTGCCTTATCTTTTGTTTTTGGTATTGAAGCCTTTAAAGAAGAAGGAACTCTAGCTGCTGCTCTTATGAGTATAGGTGGTGGAGCAGCCTTTCATATTATGGTTGCAGTACTTGCTGGATATATTGCATTTTCAATTGCAGATAGACCGGGTTTAGCTCCAGGTTTAATTGGTGGTATGTTAGCTTCAAATATAGAAGCTGGTTTCTTAGGTGGTATTGTTGCAGGATTTATTGCAGGGTATGCCTCAAAATGGATAGTTGAAAATATTAAACTTCCAGAAAATTTCGAAGGGTTAATGCCAGTTCTTGTTGTGCCATTACTTGCAACTTTATTTGTTGGTTTAATTATGATTTATATTGTTGGTGAGCCAGTTTCTTATATAAATGAATCTTTAAAATCATTTTTAGAAGGTATGAGTGGAGAAAATGCAGTTTTAGTTGGATTACTTATTGGTTTAATGATGGCCTTTGATATGGGTGGACCTGTTAATAAGGCTGCATATACAGTTTCTGTTGGATTACTAGCAACTGGTGTGACTGGACCAATTGCTGCTGCAATGGCAGCAGGGATGACACCACCTTTAGGAATTTTTATAGCTACTTTACTTGCAAAAAATAAATTTGATGCTTCTGAACATCAAGCGGGGAAAGCTGCTGGAGTATTGGGTATTTGTTTTATTACAGAAGGTGCTATTCCTTTTGCTGTTAAAGATCCTTTTCGAGTGATTCCTTCATTAATGGCAGGTTCAGCAGTTGCTGGTGCTATGAGTATGGGATTTGGTTGTGCTTTAGCTGCACCCCATGGTGGTATCTTTGTACTTGCAATTCCTAATGCAGTTACTAATTTGGGAATGTATGGATTATCTATTGTAGTTGGAACTTTAGTCACAGCTATAGCTTTAGTAATTCTAAAAAAACCTATACAATCATAATATAAAAGAAGGGTTTCCCTTCTTTATGTATTTTATCTTTATTTCTTCAAACTGACATTTTTTTCATACAAACTAATTTTTCATTTGTGTATAATATAAAAGTTAAATTAAATGAGGAGCAATTATGTTAAAAGAGTTGATTTATACAGGATTAGGAGCTTCAGTTATTATTAGAAAAAAAATTGAAGATGAGATAAAGACTTTAGAAAAGAAAGGTAAATTAAATAAAAAAGATGCAAAAACTTTTTTAGAATCTTTAGAAACTACAGGTAAGGCCGAAGAAAAAAGAGTAAAAAAACATTTTAAAAAATTAATTCGTGAAGCTATTGATGAGTTAGATTTAGTTACAAAAAAAGATTTAGAAAAATTTAAAGAGGAATTAAAATAAAATATTATTCATTATCTAGGATCTACAATGTTTTTTTATTTTTATTGACAGTTTATTTAGTAATAAAACGAAAAGAATCATTTTTAGGTTTAACGCCTTTAACACCAAAAAGGTTAAAACATACTATAGTTAAATTAGGAGCAAGTTTTATAAAACTTGCTCAAGTATTGGCTACAAGATCAGATTTTTTTGATGAAGAATATCTGTATGAATTAAAAAATCTTCATGACCAAATTCCAGCTATGAATGATAAGGACTTTAATGAAGTTTATAAGAAAGCTTTTTCTAATAAAACATTTAAAGAATTTGATAAAAATGCGATTGCTTCCGCATCTATAGGTCAAGTACATATTGCATATTTAAAAAATGGCAAAAAAGTTGCTGTGAAACTAAGAAGAAAAAATATAAAAGAGCAAGTAAGAGCTGATATAAAAATTATAAAATATTTTAATCATTTTTTTAAACCATTATTTTCGTATAATACTAAAAACTCCATAGAAGCAGTAATTATTGAATTTTCTAAGATGATAATTGAAGAAGTTAGTCTAAGTAAAGAATTAGAAAATTTAGTTAAATTTTCACAAACTTATAAAGACCAGAAAATAAAATTTCCTAAACCCTTTAAAAAATATTGTAGCGATGATGCTTTGGTTATGAGTTATGAAGAGGGATTTCGGTTTGATGATAAAGAAAATATTTTAAAGCATAAAATAGACTTTAATAAGATAATTTCAACTTTGGTGGATTTTTATACTACTCAAATGTTAATAAATGGGTATTTTCATGCAGACCCACATCCTGGTAATCTTTTAGTTACAAAAAAAGGAAAACTTATACTTCTTGATTTTGGAATGGTAAAGACCATAGCAAATGATAAAAGAGTTGCAATTATTGAGTTAATAAAAGCAGCAAATGAACAAGATTATGAATTGTATATAAATGCTAGTAAAAGATTAGGAACAATTTCATATGAAGCTCCTACTTCAGACTTAGCACAATTTACCGCAAGAATGTTTGATATTTTTGGAAATAATAGTTTAGATAGTCAATCAATGCAAAAACTTGCTTTTGAAGTTCTAGAATCGACTAGAAATTTACCCTTTAAACTTCCTAGTGATGCAATATATATATTAAGAGTTAGTGCAATTATTGAAGGTCTAGGAACTACTTATATTGAAAATTTCAATGGAATTAAAGATATTTTACCAATTTTACAAAAAAATATTCCAAAGGCTTTAGGTGCAAAAGAGAGTATTACTGAAACTATTATTGATGAGATAAAAGATTTACCTTTTATTGTCAAAGATATGAAAACTGTAATTAAAAAAGCTAGTGAAGGAAGTTTAGAAGTTGAAATATCAAAAAATCAACTGGAATGGATAAGTAGAGAGATAAAAAACTATATTAAATCAATTGTTTTTTCTTTAACTCTTTTTGTCACCGCATTTTTTATTTTACTGTATGACAAAGACTTAAAAGAATTAGCTTTACTTTTTTTTATATTTGGGCTTATTAGAATTTTTTATAGGTAAAATTTATAATTGATTATTTTACACACTTTATTTACATTTCTTTTTTATATACTTCCTTGATCAAAAAAGTAAAGGGAATATTATGGAATTTGAGACAGCAGATTTATGCGATGATAATCAAGATAAAAAATTACAAGTATTATCATCAGATTATAAAAATTATGGAGGCCTAAAAAAATGTTTTGGCCAGATAGTTACAGTAAAACTTGATAAAAGTAATTGGAGACTCTTAGAGTTATTAAGAGATGAAGATGGTGATGGGAAAATAGTTGTAGTAGATAATGCAAAGTTTTTTTATGGAGTTGTTGGTGATAAACTTATGGCTTTTGCAAAGAAAAATAACTGGCAAGGTATTATTTTAAATGGCTACGTTAGAGATATAGCATATACAAAAGATATTGATGTTGCTCTTTATGCTTTTGGTACATGTCCATTAAGAAATTTTGAAAAAACTGACTCTTCTCAAGGAGTACAATTAAGTTTTGGTGGTGTTACTTTTAATGATGGAGATTATATCTATGCTGATTGTGATGGTGTTGTTGTGAGTAAAGAAAAACTACTTTAGTTTTATCTTTCATTGACTTCTTAAAGAGGGCAAGGTTTTACCTTGTCTATGTAAAAACTTATTTCTTTTTTCAAAAATCATATATTTTCTATTTCTAAATTAGTATAAAACAAATATTTGTAGTAATACATTCTTCAGAATAAAATCTAATTATAATCAAATCTTAAAGATATTCAACAGCTAAACTACTTGGAGTATATTATAATTGATTAAGAAAATTGAATAAAAAAATTTAAGTCCTTAGAAATATTATCAGATAAAAATATTTTAATCTGTAAATGTAGATATAAAAATACTTCAAATAGAACTAAAAAAAGTTACAAAAGAAAGAGTTATATCAAAAATG
This sequence comes from Arcobacter sp., assembly GCA_002869565.1. Taxonomy (GTDB): domain Bacteria; phylum Campylobacterota; class Campylobacteria; order Campylobacterales; family Arcobacteraceae; genus Halarcobacter. The sequence continues at coordinate 110,530 of PKUJ01000025.1, read as the reverse complement.
ATATAGCGTATTTTTCAAGCCAGTCAAATTTAAGTACGTATTTATTAGAGAACATTCTAATGTATTTAAATTTATAAATATTTTCGTTTTTCAACAAATTTAAGCAAAAAAATTTCAAAATTTCAAAATTTGTTTTTTACTTAAAAAATACTTGAAAAATTAAATTGTAAGGGAATAGCCATAATATCAATAGTTTAAAAAAAAATGCTATTTTAATGCTATTTCTAGCTTAAAAAGAACTTTTGTTCGTTAAGCGAACTTTAAAATTACTATTGTTATAGTTTTCGTACAAATGTTCGGAAATGTAAAAAGGGTTAAATATGAGTTTTTCTTCAATACCATATATGATTATCAGAGGTGGAAGTTCAAAAGGTATTTATTTTAAAAAAGATGATTTACCTACTGATATAAAATTAAGAGATGAAATTATATTAAGTATTGTTGGGCGAGATATAAGACAAATTGATGGATTAGGTGGAGCGAACCCACTTACGAGTAAAGTTGCAATAATAAATAACTCTGAAAATCAAGATTGCGATATTGATTTTTTGTTTATCCAAGTAGTTGTTGGTGAAAATAGAGTTGACAGTTCTCCTAACTGTGGAAATATTCTTGCCGGTGTTGGTGCTTTTGCAATTGAAAATAATATGATAAAAATTATTGATGATGTAACTTCAATTAAAGTAAATATGCTTAACAGTAATAACATTTGCGAACTTGTACTGCAAACACCAAATGGTAAGTTAACTTATGAAGGTAATGCAAAAATTGATGGGGTTCCGGGAACATCTGCTCCTATTATATGTAACTATATGGATGTAGCTGGTTCTGTTTGTGGTTCTTTATTTCCAACAGGGAATAAAAAGGATTTAATAAATGGTATTAACGTTACCTGTATTGATAATGGTATGCCTGTTGTTATTATTAATGCAAATGAATTAGGAAAAACAGGATATGAAAGTTGTGAAGAATTAAGCAATGATAGTGAATTTAGAAAAAAACTTGAGACAATTAGATTAAAAGTTGGACCACTTATGAATTTAGGCGATGTTTCAAATAGGGTTGTTCCTAAAATGACAATAGTATCTTCATCAAAAAGTGGTAGAGATATTAATACTAGAACATTTATCCCTCATAATTGTCATTCTTCAATTGGTGTTTTAGGAGCAGTTTCTGTTGCTAGTGCATGTTTGTATGATGAGTGTGTAACTAGTGATTTTATAAAAATTAGAAATACACCAATTGTAAATATTAAAGTGGAACATCCAAGTGGAGAGTTTCAGGTTGAATTAACAACAACTAAAATTGATAATAAATTAAATATAAGTAAGGCAGGACTTTTAAGAACTGCAAGACTAATAAGTAGAGGTGAGGCATATCCTCACAAAGAAATATTGAATAATATATAAGGAGAATTATTTTGAGTAAGAAAACTTGTATGGCACCAGATAGAAATACTAAGACGCCAGTTTATAAAACAATGGAGAATGCTACTGATGCGCATTGTCACATATTTGGACCTCATGAGGTATTTCCATACTCTGATAAGGCAACATATTGGCCACCAAATACACCAGAAGCACTTTTAAGAAAAATGCATGATAAAATTGGTATTTCAAGAGCTGTTTTAGTTCAAGCTTCTTGTCATGGTAAAGATAACTCTGCTATGTTAGATGCTATAAAAAATGACCCTAAAAGATATAAGGGTGTTTGTATGGCTGATGATTCATTTACTTATGAAGATTTTAAATATTTAGATGAAAATGGTATTAAAGGTGTTAGATTTAATTTTGTTACTCATTTAGGTGGAGCTCCTGATTTAGAGATGATGGAAAGAATAATTAATAAAGTTATTCCTTTTGGATGGCATTTAGTAATTCATGTAAATGCTGAAGATATTATCAAATATGCAGATTTTTTTGCTAAGTTTGATATTACAATTGTCGTTGATCATATGGGAAGAGTTCCAACTAGCCAAGGAGTTGAGCAGGAGGCATTTAAAATTCTTTGTGATTTTATGAAAAAGCCAAATTGGTGGGTTAAAATCTCTTGTGCAGAAAGAATTGCTGTACAACCACCATTTTATGATGCAATTCCTTATGCACAAAGGTTAGTATCAATTGCTCCTGATAGAATTTTATGGGGAACAGATTGTCCTCATCCAAATATAAAAGAGTATATGCCAAATGATGCAGATTTACTAGATTTATTTGCTTTAATGGTTCCAGACAAAGAGTTACAAAAAAAAATATTAGTAGATAACCCAGCTAGATTATATGGGTGGGAGGACTAGAAATGATTAGAAAACAACATTTGGGAGTTGCTGTCAAAAACATTGATAGAGCGCCCCAAGAAGAGATAAATAGATTAGAAAAATTTGGAGCTGCAACAGTTCATGAAGCACAAAAAAGAGTAGGTGAATTACATCCTGAATTAAGACCTATATTAAAAGGTAAAAGAATTGCAGGAAGTGCAATTACAGTTTTACTTCAACCAGGTGATAATTGGATGTTACATGTTGCTATGGAATTAGCACAACCAGGTGATATTATTATTGCTGCTTGTACAACACCAAATACTGATGGTTTTTTTGGAGATTTATTAGCAACATCTGCAATTGCACAAGGTATAAAAGGTTTAGTAATTGATGCAGGTGTTAGAGATACAAAAGATTTAGAAGAGATGGATTTCCCAGTATGGTCTAAAGCTGTAAGTATTAGAGGTACAGTTAAAAATACTTTAGGTTCAGTAAATATTCCTATTGTATGTGCAGGACAAATTGTAAATCCTGGTGATGTAGTAGTTGCTGATGATGATGGGATTTGTATTATTGCATCAGAAGATGCAAAAACAGTTGCAGATGCAGCTCAAAAAAGAGAAGATTATGAAGGTGAAAAAAGAGAACAATTTGAAAATGGTGTTTTAGGACTTGATTTATATAAAATGAGACCAGGTTTAGAAAAAGCAGGATTTACATATTTTGAAACACAAAAAGATTTAGAGGAGGCAAAATAAAATGATTATTGACTGCCATGGGCACTATACAACAGCTCCACAAGAATTAACAGATTATAGAGATAACCAGAAAAAAGAGTTAAAAGATAACCCTTTGATTCAGCACTTAAAAGGTGAAATTCATATAACTGATGAACAATTAAGAGAAAGCATCGTAAATAATCAGTTAAAACTACAACAAGATAGAGGAACAGATTTAACAATTTTTTCTCCAAGAGCTAGTAGAATGGAACACCATGTTGGAAATCTAAGTACTAGTGTTACTTGGACGGAACATTGTAATGATTTAATTGCAAGAATTGTTGGTCTATTTCCTAAAAACTTTGTTGGAGTTGCACAACTTCCTCAATCCCCCGGTGAAGGCTTGGAGGCAAGTATTAAAGAGCTAGAGAGATGTGTAAATGAATTAGGGTTTATTGGCTGTAATTTAAATCCAGATCCATCTGGAGGTTATTTTAACGATGTTCCACCTTTAGATGATAAATATTGGTATCCATTATATGAAAAAATGGTTGAACTTGAAGTTCCTGCTATGATTCATGTAAGTGGTTCTTGTAATTGTACTTTTCATGCTACATCATCTTATTACTTAGGTGCTGATACAACGGCATTTACCCAGCTATTTATGAGTAAAACTTTATTTAAAGATTTTCCAAATTTAAAATTTGTTATACCTCATGGTGGTGGAGCAGTACCATATCATTGGGGAAGATATAGAGGTTTAGCAGATATGCTAGAGCTTGACAATATTAATAATATTATAGAGAATAATATTTATTTTGATACTTGCGTTTATCATCAAGAAGGGATAGACTTATTATTAGATTTAGTTCCTACTGAAAATATTTTATTTGCTTCAGAGATGATAGGGGCAGTAAGAGGAATAGATCCATTAACAGGACATTATTTTGATGATACTAAACGCTACATAGATGCTGCCAAAATTAGTAATAATAAAAAAATAATGATATTTGAAGAGAATATCAAAAAAGTCTATCCAAGAATTAATATACATTTAGAAAAATACTTTGGTTAAGGAGAAATTAAAATGATTAAATATGAAGACAGAGATTATAAAGATATTCCAGGAACAATTGTTTTTGATTTACAAACTTGTATTAAAGGTTATGAATTAAATAAATTTTGTGACACATTAAACACAGAAGAAGCAAGACAAGCTTTTCTTGATGATGAAGAAGAATATATGAGTAGATTCCCAAAATTAACTGAAGAGATGAAAGATGGAGTTAGAAGAAAAGATTTAAATTATCTTTTAGATTTAGGTGGAAATATTTATTATTTATGGAAAATAGCTGCAACACTTGGTATTCATATGCAACAAGCAGGTGCAACTATGAATGTTCCTCCTGTTACAACTGAAGAGTTTCAACAAATGATGTTAGATGGTGGAAGACCAATTGAAGGAAATAGAAGTATAAAAGACAATGAGGAGAAAAAAAATGGGTAAGATTATTGGAGGAATAGGTACATCTCATATACCTACAATTATGCATGCATTTGATGGTAAGACAAATGAAGGTCCATATTGGGAAGATTTCAATGAGGGTATTAAACCTTTAAGAGCTTGGATGAAAGAAAAAAAACCTGATGTTTGTATTATTGTTTATAATGACCATGGTTCAAATTTCTCTTTAAAAAATGTTATTCCTTTTGGTATTGGTATTGCTGATGAGTATTTACCTGCAGATGAAGGATACGGAAGAAGACCAGTTCCAACTTTTAAAGGTGATTCTGCATTATCGGCACATATAGCAGAACACTTTAATGAAAAAGAGTTTGATGTAGCATTTTCTTTCGAGTTAGATGTTGATCATGGATTCTCAGTTCCAGCCTCAATTGCATTTGGTGAGGATTGCCAAGAGTGGCCTTGTAAATTTATTCCTTTATATGTTGGTGTTGTTCAATATCCGCAACCAAAGGGAAATAGATGTTATAACTTAGGGAAAGCAATTAAAGAAGCAGTAGAATCTTATCCTGAGGATACAAGAGTTGCAATTATGGGAACAGGTGGATTATCTCATCAATTACAAGGACCAAGAGCTGGTCTTATAAATCAAGATTATGATAGAAAATGGTTAGATAGTTTAGTAAATAGTCCAGAAAGTATTAAAGATATTTCAGTAACTGAATTAATAAGAGAAACGGGTAGTGAAGGTGCCGAGGCTATTATGTGGTTAGTTATGAGAGGTGCATTAGAAAAGCAAGTGAATGAAGTTCATCGGTTTATGCATACTCCAATTTCAAATACAAATTATAGTTTAACAATTTTAGAGAATAAGGAGGACTAATAAGTATGAAAATATGTGTTGTTGGAAATGGAGCATTTGGAAAAAAACATTTAGATGCTCTATCTAATATTGAAGGTGCAGAAGTTGTATGTTTAGTTGGAAGAAGAGAAGAAGGTACTCGAAAAGTAGCTGAGTCATTTAATATTCCAAACTATACTTTAACCTTAGAAGATGCATTAAAATATGATTTTGATGCAGCAATTATTACTAGTCCTACTCAGATACATGCAGAACAAGCAATTGCTCTAATGGATGCAGGAAAACATGTGATGATTGAAATTCCTATGGCTGATTCTTTAGCTGATGCACAAGCAATTGTTAATAAGCAAAAAGAGACAGGTTTAGTTGCAATGGCTGGACATACAAGAAGATTTAATCCTTCTCATCAATATGTTCATAATAAAATTAAAGCAGGGGAATTAAGTATCCAACAAATGGATGTTCAAACTTATTTTTTCAGAAGAACAAATACAAATGCTTTGGGTGAACCAAGATCTTGGGTTGATCATTTATTGTGGCATCATGCTTGTCATACAGTAGATTTATTCTATTATCAAGCAGGTGAAGAGATTGTTGATGTTCAAGCAATGCAAGGACCAGTTCATCCTGAACTTGGAATTGCACTTGACATGAGTATTGGTCTTAAAACTGTAAGTGGAAAAATTTGTACACTATCATTATCTTTTAACAATGATGGACCATTAGGAACTTTCTTTAGATATATCTGTGATAATGGAACATATATAGCAAGATACGATGATTTATTTAATGGAAAAGAGGAACAAATTGATGTTTCAAAAGTTGATGTATCTATGAATGGTATTGAACTTCAAGATAGGGAGTTTATCTCTGCTATTAGAGATGGCCGTGAGCCAAATGCTAGTGTAAACCAAGCCTTATCAGCAATGAAAGTTTTAGATTTACTTGAAAAAAATATGAAATAATAAAAAAGGTTAGGAAAGTAATTATGCAAAATATATTTACACGAGGTGCTTTGTTTTTAGCAGGGTCAATGGTATTATCTAGTGCCTTGTATGCAAAAACTGAAACATTAATTGTACATCATTTTATGAGTTCAAAAGCACCAACACATACAAAATTATTAATGCCTTGGGCAAAAAAAATTGAAGAAGCTTCAAAAGGAAAATTAAAAGTTGAAATTTTCCCAACTATGACAATGGGTGGTAAACCAAATGAATTGTATAAGCAAGCAAGAGATGGTGTCTCTGATATTGTTTGGACCTTAGCAGGTTATACTCCAGGCGTTTTTCCTAGAACTGAAGTTTACGAATTACCAACAGTACATAAAGGGGATTCTTTAGCAACGACAATAGCAATTAGAGAAAATATGGATTTAATTGAAGGTGATTATAAAGATGTAGTTCCTTTATTAATTCATGCAGCAGCTGGAAATGCAATTCATACAGTTAATAAAAAAATTACAAGTGTAAAAGATTTAAAAGGATTAAAATTTAGAACTCCATCAAGAAGTGGTGGATGGTTGATTGAAGAGTATGGTGCTGAACCTGTAGGTATGCCCTTACCAGCATTACCTCAAGCTTTATCTAAAAATGCAATTGATGGAGCATTAGTACCTTTTGAGGTTTTTCCTCCATATAAATTTCATCAGTTAACTCATTATTCTTATGAAGGTGTAAACAAAGAGAGATTTGGTACTTCAATTTTTATGATGTTAATGAATAAAAAGAGATTTAATAAATTATCTCCTGAATTACAAAAAATAATTTTAGATAATAGTGGTATGGAATTATCAAAATTTGCAGGACAATTATGGATGGATTTAGAAGAACCAGGTAAAAAAATGCAAAATAAATCAAAAGATAGTGAAGTTGTTAAATTTGATAAAAAAACTTTAGATGAGTTTGATAAAGCAGGTCAGAAAGTTGTTGATAAATGGATTATTGAAGCAAAAGAAAAAGGTATTGATGGTCAGAAGTTAGTTGATACAGCTAGAGAAACTATTTCTAAATATAGTAAATAAAAGGTTAATTATGCAAGCTAGATTAAGATTATACTTGGAAGGAAAATTAAAGAAGATATGTCTATGGTGGTTATATTTTGCTGGAATTCTACTTCTAATAGTAGTCCTTACAACAGTTATTAATATTGCAGCTTTTGGATTAGATAAAGTTGCAAGAATTTTTGATTCGAATGTTTCTGCCTTATCTGGATATGAGGATTTAGTAAGGTTATTAACTAGTTGTATAGCCTTGATGTTTTTTCCTTGGGCACAAGCTCAAAGGGGGCATGTAGCAGTTGATTTTTTTGCTGATAAATTTTCATCAAAATGGCAACAAATTTTAGACATACTATGGCTTAGTTGTACTTTAGTTTTTGTTATATTTTTAGGAATTTTAATGTTCTTAGGAATGATTGAATCCTTTGAAGATGGTGCTGTTTCAACTACATTAGGTTGGTTTGAATGGCCATTTTATGCACCTGGAATCATTTCTCTTGTTTTATGGTCAGTAGTATTAGCATTCCAAATATTCTTACATAAAGGGGGAAAAATAGATGGGTGAAAAAGAGATTATAGGGTTATTGGGCTTAGCTGTATTTTTCATTTTACTAATGCTAAAAGCTCGTGTAGCTTTTGCAATGGCTTTTGTAGGAATATTTGGTACTTTTGTACTGTCTTTATATGTCCCATATATTAGATTTATGCCATATATCATGCAGTATAAAAGTTTGCTTTGGGAAAATTTAGCAAATTATAATTTATCAGTTATCCCTCTTTTTATATTAATGGGATATTTGGCTAGCCATACAAAGTTGGCACAAGATCTTTTTATGGGAATGAACGCAATACTTGGAAAATACAAAGGTGGAGTTGCAATTACTGCAATTGGTGCTTGTGCAGGATTTGGAGCAGTTTCAGGTTCTTCTTTAGCAACAGCCTCAACAATGGGAAAAATTGCATTACCGGAGCTTGATAAACTAAATTATTCTCCAAGGTTATCAACGGGTACTCTTGCTGCTGGTGGAACACTTGGTATTTTAATTCCCCCTTCAATTGCATTAATTTTATATGCAATTGTTGTAGAAGCATCAATTATTGAAATGTTTCAAGCAGCAATTATTCCAGGATTAATTGCTGTACTGTTTTTTATTGCAGTGATTGCCATTCAAGTAAGAATAAAACCAGAAATTGCACCTGCATCAAAACCTTTGACAAAAGAGGAAAGAAATAAAGCTTTATGGAGGTTAATTCCTGTTGTTTTAACTTTTGGTTCAATTATCTTAGGTCTTGGATTAGGTCTGTTTACCCCAACTCCCGCAGCAGCAGCTGGTGTATTTATTATTGCAATGTATGGAGTCTATTTAAGAATTAGATTTGGTAAAGGTGAAGGTTTAACCTTAGATAGGTTAAAACAGAGTCTACTTGAAACATCTGTTTCAAGTGCAATGATTTATTTTATACTTTTTGGTGCAGAGGTTTTAAAAGGCTTCTTTACACGATCTGGACTTCCACAAGCAATAGCAGAATGGGCTGTTAATGTACAAATGGATCCTTGGTTGATACTTATCTCTATACTAATTATATTCATTATACTAGGATTTTTTATGGATTCGATGGCAATGATTCTTGTTGTTATCCCATTTATTTGGCCAGTATTAATAAATATTAATGGTGGAGAGTATGTAACAGCTAGTAATGCTGCCTTTGGAATGAATTTAGATGAGCTAAAAATATGGTTTGGAATATTGGCACTTATATCCGTTGAGTTAGGCCTTATAACTCCTCCTGTAGGATTAAATGTATTTATTATTTCAAAAATTTCAGACAAAGTTCCTATGTCAGAAACTTTTAAAGGTGTAATGCCATTTTTTGCAGCTGAAATTGTGAGAATTGGTCTATTACTGTTATTACCATGGATTGTTTTATTTATGCCAAGGTTTTTGGCGGGATAATTGTTTATTAGGATAATTTCTTCCATGGATTGTGCTTTCCTTCTGTCTTAAATATTTGAGTTGGAAAGCAGTATCCATGGTAGTACCGTATTGGTGTCTAATGTAAGTTAGATCAAAATTTAGTATAAAACTTTGCAGAGTTTTATACTTTGAAAGCTAAGTTACCCTTTTATTTTACTAAATAATAACTTAACTTTTAGTTTACATACAAAGGAAGAAGAATGATTAATTTAAAAAAAAGTTATATCGCATTGGCTGCAGTTTCTGCATTAGGAATTAATACAAATGCTGATAGTCTACGAGAGTCAATAACAAGTGGAAAAGCAAGTGGAGAGATTAGATCTATAACAGTAATGAGTTCATCCACAGATTCAACAGAAGCTGGACCATTTAATAATGCACATTCATCAGCAATAGCATTACAACTAAAATATGAAACTGCTGATTATAAAGGGTTTAAAGCAGAAGTTGGTTTTCAAACAGCGCATAGTTTAGATTTAGAAAATGGAAATAGTACTACAGCTGATGCGCCTACTTTTTATAATGAAAATGAAAGTAGAATAACGCAGGAAGGTTCAAATTTATATCTTGCAAACTTGTCATATACTAGAAGTAATACAGAAATAAAAGCTGGTAGACAATCAATTTCAACTACATTAATGTCTATTTCAAATTCAAATCCATTAGTAGATACCTTTCATGGATTATCAATTGTAAATAAAGATTTACCTCAAACAGAAGTTAGATTTTATGCAATAAAAGATTGGTATGAAAGATACAGTACAACTAATGATGCAAGAATTATTCACTATAAAAAACCTACATATTCAGTTTATGCAAAAAATAACAGTATTAATAATTTAACATTAGAAGGACAATACTTAGCTGTAACAGATGAAGTAGGAAATCCTACCGATGCACCAGTAGCAACTGATGATAAATATAAAACTTATTATGGAGCATTTAATTATAAACTACCAACTTCAATTCCTTTATCAATTGGAGCTTTCTATGCCGTTGCAGATTATGATAGTAGAACTGTAGGTGGTTATCTTTCTGATGATGAAGATACAAATATGTATGGTATTAAATTAGGTGGTAAGATTGCAGATACTGGATTTAAACTTGCGTATACAAGAGTGGATGATGATGGTGACTTTATTGGGAATCTTGGACATGTACCAAACTTCTTCAAATATAATGGTGGACAAATGTTTACAGATAATTTTTTTGCAGGAGTAAGTTCAACATCAATAATGTTAGTTCCTAAATTAATTCCAGGAGTATTTACATTATTTGCTTATTCAAGATATTCTCAAACTGATAAAGGTCAAGCAAATGTTTCAAGAGGAGCATATATGGATGGAGCATCAGAGATACAAGCAGATATAAGATATAAATTTAATGGAGCATTTAAAGGATTATCTACAAGATTACAAGTTGCACGAGTAGATTATGATAATCCAGCTGATCCAGATGATAAAATGACTGTGGCTAAACTTTATTTAAATTATAAGTTTTAATACTCTTGAAAGTGACAAGAGATAGTCTTGTTACTTTCAAAAAATACTTAATCAATACTTTGTCTTGCTACTTTTTCTAATTTATTTAAAATTTTATATAGATTATCTATCTCTTCAGAACTTAATTCTAAGTCAATTTTCTCTCTAAACTTGGATACCACTTTTTCACTTTTTTCTAGAACACTTTGCCCTAATTTACTAAGTTTTATAATATATATCCTATTATCACTTTTTTCTTTTATTATATAGTTTTTATCTTCTAAAGCTTTAAGAGTCCTACTTATTGTTGTTTTATCTTTAGATAAGATGTTTACTAGTTCCGTTTGTTTTATAGTTTTGTTCGAATTAATAAGTTCTAATATAGCTCTTTGTTCAATTGCAATACCAAAGGGTTTAATTTTTTTATTAATTGAACTATTTAATAAATTGGCAGTATGAGATATTGAAAAGCCAATAGATTTTTTTATTTTTGTTTCCATAGAATTCCTTAATTAGATTTCTAACTGTTGCATATACAACCTTTGTAAAAAATTAAATTTGAAAATTTTTATAAAAAAACTTGTTTTTTGTATAGTAAACTTTTGTTCGTTAAGCGAACTTTAAAATATAGAATGATAAAGTTGTATATACAACACCTAAGTGTTATTTTTTTTGTCTCTAGAGTTGTATATACAACATAAAATAATAAAAAGGAAAAAATATGCAGTTTCATGTAAATGGTTTTCATCCAGGTAGTCCAGATATTCATACTATTGCAAAAGGTTATGAAAGTATTCAAGGAGAGCTTCCTGAAGAGGTAGATGTATTAATTATAGGTAGTGGACCAGCAGGTTTAACATTAGCTGCTCAATTGTCTCAATATCCAGAAATCAAAACTAGAATAATAGAAAAAAAAGCTGCTCCAATGGTATTAGGTCAAGCAGATGGTGTCTCTTGCCGTTCTATGGAAATGTTTGAAGCTTTTGGTTTTGCCCAAAAAGTTTTAAAAGAGGGCTATTGGGTAAATGAAACAAACTTTTGGAAGCCTGATGAAAAGAATCTTGAAAATATTACCAGAGATACAAGAGTTCAAGATGTAAAAGATGGTTTGTCTGAAATGCCACATATAGTTTTAAATCAAGCAAGAATACATGATATGTATTTAGAGCTAATGAAAAACTCTCCAACAAGATTAGAAGTGGATTATAATCACTCTTTAGTTGATTTAGAATTTGATGAAATAAATAAAGAGTATCCAAATTTAGCACAAATAGATTGTAATGGAAAAACTAAAACTATAAAAGCAAAATATGTAGTTGGTTGTGATGGAGCTAGAAGTTTAGTTAGAAAATCAATTAGCAGAGAATTAAAAGGTGATAGAGAAGGTCAAGCTTGGGGTGTGATGGATGTATTAGTTAAAACAAATTTTCCTGATATTAGATTTAAAAATATAATAAAGTCTGCAAATAAAGGAAATATTTTATTAATCCCAAGGGAGGGTGGACAGCTACTAAGAATCTATGTTGAATTAGATAAATTAAAACAAAGAGGTGAGAGTAAAAATATAACTTTAGATAGATTAATTGAAGCTAGTAAAGAAATCTTTCATCCCTATGAGATTGATGTAAAAGAAACTGCATGGTGGTCTGTCTATGAAGTGGGGCATAGTCTAACTGATAAATTCGATGATGTCCTTGAAAGTGAAATTGAAAATAAAAATCCTCACGTATTTATTGCAGGAGATGCTTGTCATACTCATAGTGCAAAAGCAGGTCAAGGAATGAATGTTTCTATGGGTGATACCTTTAATTTAGCTTGGAAGTTGATTTCTGTATTAACAGGAAAAAGTGATGAAAGTTTACTTCATACATATTCAGCAGAAAGACGGGCTATTGCACAAGCTTTAATTGATTATGACCATAAATGGGCTAGAGTAATGAGTGCACCAATTGATAATAAAACAGTAAGTGTAAAAGATCATTTTGTTGAAGGTGGAACTTTTACCGCAGGACTTTCTGTTCAGTATGAAAAATCAATTTTAACAGGTAATAATAAATATCAAAATTTAGCAAAAGGTTTTGATATCGGTAAGAGATTTCATTCTGCACCAGTTGTGAGATTAGGGGATGCAAAACCTATACATTTAGGTCATACAGTTAAAATTGATGCGAAATTTAGAATATATGCTTTTGCAGATTCTTCTAATCCTATGGATATTAGCTCTAAAATTTATAAGTTGTGTGACTATTTAGAAAGTTCAGAAAAATCTCCAATTTTAAAATATACAAAAAAGGATGAAGATATAGATTCTGTTATAAGTGTTTATAGTATTTTTCAACAACATCATCATGATTTAGAGTTTGAAAATTTACCTAGTTTATTAAAACCACTTATTGGAAAATATGGCTTAAAAGATTATGAAAAAATGTATTGTCCAGATTTAAAAAATGATAATGACATTTTTAATATAAGAGATATAGATAGAAAAAAAGGTTGTATTATTATTGTAAGACCTGATCAATATGTAGCTAATATTTTACCTCTTGATGCATATGAAGAATTAGAAGTATTTTTCTCTAATATTTTTTTACTAAGAGACTAAGTTTTTAAATTTAAAACTAGGAAGTTTTTCCTAGTTTTATCTAAATTCATAAAAAAAATACAAAATTAATTTTTTACTTAAAAATAGCTTAAATTTAAATTCAATAAAGAATCACCTAAAAAACTGCTTTTATAAAAAAAATGCTACTTTAATGCTATTCTAAGCTATTTTAGAACATTTGTACGTTAAGCGAACTTTAAAATTGTCAATGTTATAGTTTTGTAACGTTTGTTCGAAATAATAATCTTGATTGATTTTATTTCTAGAAGTAATATTTTAAGGATGAAAAATGAAAAAAATAAAAAAGAGTTTTGTCGCAATTATTGCAAGTTTAACAGTTCTATCAAATAGCTTATTTGCAAATGAAAAACCAATAACTTTAGTGGTTCATCATTTACATAGTCCAAAAGCACCAACTCATACGAAATTTCTTCTTCCTTGGGCAGAAAAAGTTGAAAAAATGTCTAAGGGTAAAATTAAAGTAGAAGTTTTCCCTTCTATGACTTTAGGTGGAAAACCAAATGAACTTTATAAACAAGCAAGAGATGGTGTTGTTGATATTGTTTGGACGGTTGCTGGATATACTCCGGGAGTTTTCTCTCGAACTGAAGTATTTGAACTTCCTACAGTTCACAAAGGTTCATCTTTAGATACATCAGTAGCAATAAAAGAAAACTTTGATTTAATTAAAGATGATTTTAAAAAGACTAAACCACTTATGGTTTATGTGCATGCCGGAAATGCAATTCATTCTGTAAATAAAAAAATTACTTCTATTTCTGACTTAAAGGGTCTAAAACTTAGAACTCCTTCAAGAACTGGCGGGTGGCTAATTGAAGAGTTTGGTGCAGAACCAGTTGGTATGCCTTTACCTGCATTGCCACAAGCTTTGTCTAAAAATGCAGTTGATGGAGCACTTATCCCTTATGAAGTTTTTCCACCATTTAAATTTCATCAGTTAACTAAATATTCAACAGAAGGAAAAAATGGAAGTAGATTTGGTACTTCAGTTTTTTTACTTCTTATGAATAAAGATAAATTTAATTCATTACCTAAAGAGTTACAAGGTGTATTAGAAAAGAGTTTGAATCTTGATATGGTTAAAGAAGTTGGGCAATTATGGATGGATGTAGAAAAACCAGGTATAAAAATGCAGAAAAACTCTAAAGATTCTGAAATAATTACTTTAGATGATAAAGCAGTTGATGAGTTTAATGAGGCAGGTCAAAGAGTAGTTGAAAAATGGATAAAAGAAGTAAGTCAAAAAGGTATAGATGGGAAAATGCTTGTTGATAAAGCTAGAGAAGCAATAAATAAAAATACTAAATAAGGCTTATTATGAGAAAAAAAGAGAACATTGTATTTCTTAGTGGACTATTGTGTACTGAAATGGTTTGGGAAGAAGTTGCTAAAGAGTTAGAGGATAACTTTAATGTATCGATAATTTCATTTAAAGGTTGTGATTCGATTGAAATGATGGCAAACAAAGTACTAAATACTGCTCCTAAAAAATTTATATTAATAGGTCATTCAATGGGAGGAAGAGTTGCTCTAGAAGTTTTTAAAACTGAACCCAAAAGAGTGCTTAAATTAGGATTATTTAATACAGGTGTTCATCCTAAAAGTGAAGCTGAACTTATTGTAAGACGAAAATTACTTGATTTAGCAAAAACGAAGGGAATAAAGGCTGTTGGAAAACAATGGCTTCCTCCTATGCTTAGTGAAGAGAGCCTAAAAAATAGTTTATTACTTAATAAACTTGAAAAAATGATTTTATCATACAGTGTTGATGAGTTCTTAAAACAAATAGGTGCATTAATAAATCGTCCTGATTCACAATCTATTTTATCAACTGTTGATATCTCAACTTTGTTACTTAGTGCTACAGAGGATAAGTGGAGTTCTATTTTACAACATGAAAAAATGCAAGATTTCTTAAAAGATAGTACCTTATCTGTAATTGAAAATGCCAGTCATATGGCACCTGTTGAGCAGCCAAAATTAGTTGCAAAAGCAATAATAAATTTTTTATAAAGAAGGAGAAAAAATGTTTCCAAAAAATACATGGTATGTCGCAGGAACAAGCGAAGAGATTAAAAGTGATAAGCCATTTTCAAGAGTAATCTGTGGTGTTCAATTAGTTTTTTTTAGAAATAAAAAAAATGAAGTAATTGCTTTAGAAGATTTTTGTACACATAGAGGTGCAGCTTTATCCTTAGGTTATATGGAAGAGGGTGATTTAGTTTGTGCTTATCATGGATTAAAAGTAGGCTGTAAAGGTGAAATTGTTGATATGCCTATGCAAAATCCTAAAAAAATACCTTGTTCAAAGTATTATCCTATTGTTGAAAAGTATGGATTTATTTGGATCTGGCCTGGTAAGATAGAAAAAGTTGATGAATCTTTAATTCCTTATTTAGAATGGCATGGGAATAAAGAGTGGGCATTTGCAGGTGGAGTTTTTGATATTAAATGTGATTATAGATTTATGATTGATAATTTGATGGATTTAACTCATGAGAAGTATGTCCATGGAACTAGTATTGGGCAAGAAGAGATTGATGAAAGTCCTGTGAATACCCAAAT
Source organism: Arcobacter sp. (assembly GCA_002869565.1). Classification (GTDB taxonomy): domain Bacteria; phylum Campylobacterota; class Campylobacteria; order Campylobacterales; family Arcobacteraceae; genus Halarcobacter. Next base: position 94,583 of record PKUJ01000025.1, on the reverse strand, counting down.
GGAAGATGGTTATGTTGTTACAAGTAGATATATGGATGATATTACTGCTCCTCCATTTTGGCAGATGTGTATGGAACATAATAATTTAGACCCGACTGCTAAAGTAGATAGATGGCAAAAATCAAAATTTGTTCCACCAGGTGCTGTATTAATTGATGTAGGAGTTGCATTAAAAGGAAAAGGTGGGAAAGATGCACCTAAGCAAGATAAAGTTAGATGTACAGTTGTAGATTTTATGACTCCTCAAACTGAAACTTCAATGTGGTATTTTTGGGGAATGGCAAGAAACTTTAATCCAACTGATAATCAATTGACACAGGATATTTTAAAAGGTCAAGGTGGAATATTTGAAGAGGATTTAGAAGTTTTAGAGTTCCAACAAAAAAATCTTGAAAAATTCCCAAATAAGAGTTTAATCAGTCTTGACATTGATGCAGGTGGAAAACTTTCTCGACGTATATTAAGTCAGATGATAAAACTTGAAGAAGAAAGATATATTGATAATAAATAAAAAGAGTTAAACTCTTTTTATTTAGAATCTGAAAAGAGTCTAAATGGATATTGAATATATACCAAGTTATGAAATTAGTCATAAAAGACAACTAAGAATTTCTTTAATAAAAAATAGATGTAAAAATGGAATAATTCCTATTCACAGACATAGTTATTATGAAATTGTTATTATTACTAAAACAAAAGAAAAAAATGAAAACCATGAAATTGATTTTGTTTCTTATGCTTTAAAAGCAGGGCATATATATTTTATCTCTCCAAATCAAACTCATAAATGGAATTATAAAAATTATCAAGAGCAATTTGATGGTTTTATTATAAATTTTAATGAACCATTTATTTTAGAAAACAATAACAATATAAAACAGCTATTATTAAAATTATTTAACTCTTTTAATACAATCCCTTATTTTATTTATGATGTAGAAAAATTTAAAACAATATTTCCAATTATGGATATTTTATTAAATGAGTATAATAAAGAAAAACAAAATAGTTTAATACTTCGAAGTTTACTAGAGACTCTTTTATATTATATGGAAGAGCTAAAAATTGATTCTTCACAAATTATCGACCCAAAGTTTACAAAACTTGATAAACTTAGAAATTTAATTGAAGAGAATTTTAAGCAGATAAAAGATGTAGAGTTTTATTCCCGAAAAATGGATTTATCCTCAAAAAGATTAAATGAAATTATAAAAAAAATATCAGGTATTACAGTTACTTCAATGATACATCAAAGAGTGATTCTGGAAGCAAAAAGACAGATGGTATCTCAAGATAAAACAATACAAACTATTGCATACGAGTTAGGTTTTAATAATCCTTCATATTTTTCAAGATTTTTCAAAAAGTATGAAAACATGACTCCTAAAGAGTATTCAATCAAAATGTTAAAATAGTGTCAGAAATTGTTGAAATTTTGTCTTCCACTTCATTTTCATTATTGTTATACTAATTCAAGTTTAGATAAAAATCAATATTAGGAAGTAAAATGAGTAGTATCGTTCACCCAACAGGACTTTTTGATAATAGTTCAAGAAATTATAAACATATACAAGCAATTCCACTAGCAGCTGCAATGGGTGCAGAAATTAGAGGAGTTGATTTAAGTAATGTAAGTGATGAAGCTTTTGCAGAGATTGAAGATGCAGTTTATAGACACAAACTTATTTATTTTAGAGACCAAGATATTTCTTTTGAAGACCATGAAAACTTAACTTTACGTTTAGGTGAATTTGGTACGGATGCTTATACAACTGGTGTAGAAGGGCATGAAAATATTCAACCCGTAATAAAAGAAGCTACTACAAATACAAAAATGGTTTTTGGAAGTGGTTGGCATACTGATTCAGCCTTTTTAGAAATTCCGCCTTCAATTGCATTAAATTATGGGAAAGACATGCCTCCTTATGGTGGAGATACAATGTTTGCAAACTCCGTACTTGCCTATAATAGTTTAAGTGATGCAATGAAAGAGATGTTAGCTCCTTTAAAAGTATGGATGAGTGGACAAAGAGTCGTTGCTGCAATGCAAGCTGAAAAAGCTGCTAAAGAGGGAAAAGTTGGCAATCTTGGGAATATTGAACTTGATGTTGATACACAAAAAAATATAGAAGGTTTTTATCATCCTTTAATTAGAACTCATCCAATTACTGGTGAGAAATCAATTTTTGTTGATAAAACTTATGCCTGTGGTATTGAAGGTTTTAAAGATGAAGAAGCAGCTCCACTTTTAAAATATTTAGGTGACTTTGTAACCCAAGAGTCTTTTACTTGTAGATTAAGATGGGAAAGTAAAACATTTATTATCTGGGATAATAGAATTTGTATGCATCAAGCTTTTAATGACTATGATGGATTTAGAAGAGAAATGTATAGAGCAACAGTTATGGGTGAAAGACCAGAATAAGGAGGAAACTATGGAACAAATACAAGAAGATATTTTTAGAAAAAGTTTTCCTCCTGCAGGAATTAGTGAAGTTGAATGGAAAGCAAGAGTTGAGTTAGCATTGGCATATAGAATGGTTGATTATTATGGTTGGACAACACAAGTATATAATCATATTTCACTAAGAATACCAGGAACTGAACATATTTTAATTAATCCATTTGGTTTACTTTATAGTGAAATTAAGCCTTCAAATTTAGTAAAAATAGATTTAGATGGAAATAAAGTAGATGATAGTCCATATCCAGTAAATAAAGCTGGGTTTGTAATTCACTCAGCTATTCATAAAGCAAGAAGTGATTTAAATTGTGTTTTACATACACACAATCCTGAAACAATAGCAGTAAGTACATTAAAATGTGGATTTATCCCTCTTCATCAAGAGTCTTATCAATTTTATGAAAGAATAGGGTATCACAATTTTGAGGGAATAGTTTTGGATGAGGCTGAGCAAGAAAGGTTAGTTTCATCACTTGGAGAAACTAATCATACTTTATTGCTTCATAATCATGGTTCTCTTACAGCAGGAGTTAATGTAGCTACTGCATTTGTGAGAATGTATCAACTAATTTTTGGTTCATTAGTTCAGTTAAAAGCTATGTCAACAGGGCAAGAATTAATTCAAGCAAGTGAAAAAGTGATGATAAAAACAAGAGAACAATTTGAAGGAGGGGATTCTCAAGCTGGAGCGCAAGTTTTACTTCCTGAATGGCCTGCATATTATAGAATGATGAAAAAAATTGATCCTAATTGGGATCAATAAAGATTTTTATTTTAGATTCTTCATTTGTTATATCCTAATGTTTTAGAAATTAAATCACTGGAATCAATAACTTTATTTATAAACCTCGGCATTTTATCTTTAGTAAACCTTTGAATAGGCCCTACTAAAGATACTGCTGCTACAACTTTTTTATTATAGTCTCTTATTGGTGCTGCAATTGATACTATTCCATCAATAAACTCATTTTCTATATAACAATAACCTAAAGCCCTAATCTCTAATAGTTCTTTTTTTAATTGAATTATATTTGTAGTTGTAGATGAGGTATATCTTTTTAGTTCATTATTAATAAGTATCTCTTCAATTGTTTCAATTTCTTGGTAGGCTAATAGTAGTTTTCCTGAACTGGTACAATGTATAGGGTTTATTCTACCAATATGTGCAAAAATTTGTATAGGAAAAGAAGATTTTATTTGCTCAGTATATATTACATTAGAACCTTCAAGTTCAGCTAATTGAACAGATTCTTTTGTTTCCTTAGCTAATTGTTCTAAAAAAGGTTGGGCTTCTTTTACTATTTCCATTTCTGACATTAAACTGCTATATAGTGATAAAATTTTTGTACCTAAAGAGTATTTTTGAGTTTCCAAATCTTTTTTTACATATCCATATGAGTGCAGTGTTTTTATAAGTCTACTTACTGTACTTTTTGCTAATCCTAATTCTTCTGAAATTTTTGTAACTCTTTTTTCTGTTTCATCTATAGTAAAACATTCAAGAATTTTTAGTGCATTTTCTACAGAAGATAAATTCGAACTTTTGTTCATTATTTTTCCTAAAAAGTTAGTTTTTTTATATTTTATTTAAAAAAAGCTTGAAAAATCATAATTCTGTTCCATATAGAAGAACACTTGTATTTTATATGGAACAAATATCACTTATAATTGATTATATATTGAAAAAAAGGATTGAAGATGGAGAGTAAAAAAACACAAGTTGCAATTATTGGTGCTGGACCTTCAGGATTACTTTTAGGTTTATTACTTGATAAACAAGGAATTGACAATGTAGTCTTAGAAAGAGTAACAGGGGAATATGTTTTAGGAAGAATTAGAGCAGGAGTATTAGAACAAGGTTTTGCAAAACTAGTTAGAGAAGCGGGAGCTGCTAATAATATGGATACAAAAGGAGAAATTCACGATGGTGTAGAGTTTGCTTTTAATGATACTAGGATACCAATTGAATTAAAAGAATTAACGGGTGAAAGTGTTGTTGTTTATGGACAAGTTGATATTACAAGAGATATGATGGAAGTAAGAGAACAACGAGGACTTGAGACTATTTATGAAGCAGCAGATGTTCAACCTCATGATGTTAAATCTGATAATCCTTATCTTACATATACAAAAGATGGTATAGAATATAAATTAGAGTGTGATTATATTGCTGGGTGCGATGGTTTTCATGGTATTTCTAGACAAACTATTCCCGATAATGTAAAAACAGAATATGAGAAAGTTTATCCTTTTGGATGGTTAGGACTTATGAGTGATACTCCTCCAATTAATCCTGAATTAATTTATGCAAGAACAGATAGAGGGTTTGCCCTTGCAAGTATGAGATCACAGACAAGATCAAGATATTATATTCAAGTTCCATTAACTGATAAGATTGAAGACTGGAGTGATGAAAAATTCTGGGAAGAGTTCAAAAAAAGAATGCCCCAAAGTGCTAGAGAAAATCTAATCACAGGACCTAGCATTGAAAAAAGCATAGTTCCAACAAGGTCGTTTATTTGTGAGCCATTACAATATGGAAATATGTTTCTAGTTGGAGATGCCGGGCATATTGTTCCACCAACCGGAGCAAAAGGTCTTAACTTAGCTGCTTCAGATGTTGCAACTTTATATAAAATTATGACTAAAGTTTATAAGCAAGGAGATAAAAAATGTATCGAACAATATTCACCTATTGCCTTAAGAAGAGTTTGGAATGGAGTTAGATTTTCTTGGTGGTTAACTGATTTACTTCACGATTTTGGAGAAGATAAATCTGAGTTTGATAAAAAAATGGAGACTTCAGAAATAGAATATTTCTTAAAATCAGAAGCAGGGAAAAAAGTTATTGCTGAGCAATATGTTGGTCTTCCATATGAGGATCTGAAATAATTTAAAAGGATTAATATTTCAATAAAATCATTAAAGTAAGAGTATAAAAAATATCTATCAATACTCTTATTTGGAATTTTACTATCTATAGGAGTATTACTATTTTTAGTGCCTAATAGTACTATTGCATCAGGAACACCTAGACTTGTAATTTTAGTTATTTTCTTTATTAATTACCAATTGGGAGTTATAATGTTTTGCATTAATTTTCCTTTGGTATTAATAAGGATGTACTATATTAGTAAGTCTTATTCTATTAGGACAATATTTTCTATAAGTGTAACTTTTTTAATATGATGAAGATGCTTTCCTTGTTATTGGTGATGCTTCTGTATATTACCCCAAACTTAACTTAAAAGTTTTAGTGTAAGATCTTTATATAATTCTCTTTCTTCTTTTGTCAGCTTTGAAAATGTTTTTTCTTCATATTTAAACATATCAGTAAGAGCATTTTTACAAACTTCACACCCTTTGGGTGTTAATTGAACCAATTTACTTCTTTTATCATATTTATTCTCTATTCTCTTTATGTAAGCTTTTTCTTCAAGTTTCTTTAGAACTTTTGTAATCGCACCAGATGTAAACATTAATTTTTCAAAAATTTTTGTTGGGCTTAATATATTGTCATCATTATTTGATAAATATAAACATCTCATAACATCAACTTCACTATTTGTAATCTGATATTTATTTTCTTGTATTTTAGAAATACCTTCTGATAAATTTTGTTGGAACATATAAAAAGGTACAACTATAGGTAAAACATCATTATAAATTTCTGGTTTACGAGTCTTAACTCTTTCAATTCTTAATCCTAATTCTTTTGTTTTCATAGCAACAGAATAGCAAGTTATATATTAAATAATGATTAACTAAAATACTAGTACTTGATAAGTATCTTAAAAGTAGTTTACTAGTAAGATATATTTAAGTTTCCTTCTGATAATATTTTGAAATAACATTAAAGAATAGGTGAAATTAAGGAGAAAGAATGACAATGAAGGGAAAGTCAGCTGCAACTGAAGCCTTAGCTGCAGCAGGTGATCATTTACAAGCACAAGATGTTGGCGCTCTTGATGAAGCGATGTCAGGTGCTGCAAATAAATTAAAAACTACACAATCAAGTTTAGTTGAAAGACTTATATATGGTCCTCAACCAGATTTATCAGAAATATCATCTGGTGCAACTCAAATGAGTATTGCGAAAACAAAAGAAGCAGATGAAATTTTGGCTACTGCACTTGACCTTCTAGAAAAAGGAGAAGCTTTTGGAACAGATGGAAAACTATCAGATACATTAAGACAAGAAGTTGCTAAAAAAAGTGCTTATGGTTTTACTGTTCCAGCTAAATATAATGGCTTAGGATTAAATTACAATCAACTTGCAATTTTAGAAGAATCTCTTGCCTCAAATGGCATTGGTGCACTTGCAGTTGAAATTTCTGGACAACTTACAATTGGTTCAAGTTCTCTTCTTGGATATGGAGATAATAATCAAAAATCAACTTTCTTACCAATGATTGCTAGTGGGAGAATCACATCGTTTGCTTTAACTGAAGTTGGTGTTGGAGTAAATGCAAAAAAAATACAAGCCTATGTAGAAAAAGATGAAGAAAATAATTGTTATAGACTTTTTGCACAAGGTTCTGCAAATAAAATGTATATTACAAGTGCAACTCATGGTGGAATTATGGCAATTGCGGCAAGAATTGGTAAAGGCGGTAAAAAAATTGGTTTATTTATTATAGAGCTTCCTAACGAAGATATTGATAAAGATGAATATAAGTTTGATATTGTCTCAACAAATTCTGATGCTTTTAAATCAATTTATAACACAAGATTAAATTTTGAGAATTTCCCTATCCCTATCGAAAACGAAATAAAAGCAGATGGAGTAGAAGTGCTATTTTACTGTCTAAGAATGGGGAGATGTATGTTAACTGCTATGTGTGCTGGTTATCAAAAAATGATAGCAGCGGATTCTGTTAATTATGCAACAAAAAGACTTGGAGTAGGTGGACATATAATTAAACATGAACTTCCAAGACTAAGAATTGGGAAAATGCTTGGTGGAGCTTTAGCTTCTCAGGCTTTATCACACTTATCATTAAGCCAAGATGCAAATGGAGTTGATTTAGCAGGGTTAAGGGATATTTCTAAATCTTTTGCAGCTAGTTCTGCTTTAGAATCACTTATTTCTTGTGAAAGAGTAATTGGTGGTAGAAGTTTTGATAAAAATTCTAGAATTACTGAAGCTAGATCAAATATTCACGTCTTTGGAATTGTTGAAGGTGAAAATGACCTTATTACTATGGGTATGATTAAAGATATAACTTCAAAATTTACAAGTGATAATGTTGCGAGTATGTTAAATGTATTACAAGAAGCCAATATGAAAAAGGGTGAACCTGTTGATAAAAAAGAGAGAATTCTAAGAATCAATTTAAAAACATTTTTAAAATATCCTAGAAGATGTGCTATCGCTTCTGCTAAGTTAGTTGCAAGTCCGGGTTTATATAAATTAATTGGATGGATTCTTAAAAATGGTATTGCAGAGATTCCAAAAGTTTTTAGAAGATTAGTTCCTTTATCTATGCAAAGTAGGTATGAGGAAATACCAATTGATTTAAAACTTTATATATCCTATGCAGAGCGAAATTTAAGAAAATGTAAATGGCTTTACCTTGGTATGAGTTTGTACTATCAATTAGAACAAACTAGTGCACAGGTTCCAATTCATAGATTGGGTAAAAAAATTGAACTTTTAGTAGCAATGTTAGCAATGTGTGCACATGCCTCTAAATTAGATAAGTCTCAGCAATCTGTTGCAGCTTTATACTCTGAAGTATTAAAGCTGGAAATTGAAGCAATTCAAATATTAAAAGGTTTATCTTCTACTGAAAACTTAAGAAAACACTTAAAAACAGTAGGTGATGATGCTCAAAATGGTAATAGTACTTTAATAAAAGATATTAAACCAGAGGCCTTAGCCCATGACTGGCAGACAAAATAGATAAAGATTCAAAAAAACTTAGAAAAAAAATTAATAAAAGGAAAAAATATGAGTAGTGAAAAAGATGTAGTTAAGTATGTGATTGAGAATAAAATTGCATGGGTTTCTTATAATAGACCAGAAAAAAGAAATTGTATGAGCCCAAAAGTAAATAGAAGAATGATGGAAATACTAGATGAATTAGAATATAACGATGAGGTAGGTGTTGTTGTTTTAACGGGTGAAGGTGAAGCTTTTAGTGCAGGTATGGACTTAAAAGAGTATTTTATTGAAACTGAAAAAGATGGTTTAGCCGGAACAAGAAAAGCACAAGGTGAAGCTTATGGATGGTGGAAAAGACTAAGAAATTTTTACAAACCAACAATTGCTATGGTAAATGGCTGGTGTTTTGGGGGAGCTTATGGTCCATTATTTGCTTGTGATTTAGCATTTACAACTAAAGATGCACAATTTGGTTTAAGTGAAATTAACTGGGGAATTTTACCAGGTGGTGGAGCAACAAAAGTTGTTGTTGAATCTATGAATTTTAGAAATGCTATGTACCATGCAATGACAGGTGAAAATATCGATGGGGTAAAAGCTGCCGAATGGGGATTAGTAAATGAGGCACATGATGCTGATAAATTAAAAGAGAGAGTTGCTGAAGTTTGCAATATATTATTAGAGAAAAATCCAGTTGCACTGCAAGCGACTAAAGAAGCAGTTAGAAAAGTTTCTGAAATGACTTATTCTAATGCTGAAGAGTATTTAGTAAAAGCTCAAGAAGCGGCAAATTATTTTGATAATACAGGTAGAAAAGAGGGGATTAAACAATTTATTTATGAAAAAACATATAAGCCTGGATTAGGTGCTTATAATAAAGATATTAAAAGATAATCTTTAAATTACTTTTCACACTATTGAAGGACAAAATAGTTAGTAGAAAATCTAAATAAAAAAAGGTAAAGTATGAAATTATTATTTAAAAAAGGCACTGTTTTATTAGCTGGTTCACTGTTGTGTGTTGCTTCGTTATGGGCAAGTGAGAATGATTCTAAGCCGAAAACTTTGATCCTACATCACTTTTTGAGTTCTAAGGCTCCTCCTCATTCTAAATTATTAGAGCCTTGGGCAAGAAAATTAGAAAAAATATCAAATGGAAAAATAAAGGTAGAAATTTATCCATCTATGAGTATGGGAGGAAAACCAAATGAACTTTATAAGCAAGCAAAAGATGGTGTTGCAGATATTGTTTATACAGTTGCAGGATATACACCTGGAGTATTCCCCCGAATTGAAGTATTAGAATTGCCAACAATTCATACAAATTCAAGTTTAAAAACAGCGTTGGCTGCAAAAGAAAATTTTGATTTATTAAAAGATGATTTTAAAAATGTTAAACCTCTGTTAATTGCTATGACTGGATCTTATCAATTACATACAGCTGAGAAAAAAATATCAAAAGCATCAGATTTAAAAGGTTTAAAACTTAGATCTCCTTCAAGAACTGGAGCCTGGTATATTGAAGAATTAGGTGCAGAACCAGTAGGTATGCCTTTACCAGCAGTTCCTCAATCTTTATCTAAAAATGCGATTGATGGTGCAGTTTTACCTATGGAAGTTTTTCCAGCATTTAAATTTCAACAGTTAACAAAATATACAACAGAAATCCAAGGTGGTGGTGGATTTGGAGGTTCAGTACTTCTTCTTTTAATGAATCAAGACAGATATGATAGTTTATCAAAAGAGTTACAAGAAGCGATTGATAAAAGTACAGTTACATCTATTGAAGATTGGGCTAAACTTGCTGATGATATGGAAGTATTTGGTAAAAATTTACAAATTAAATCAGGTGGAGAAGTTAATACTTTAAGTGTTGAAGAAACTAAAAAGTTAGATGTAGCTGGTGAAAAAGTTATTCAAAGATGGGTAGCTGAAATGAAATCTAAAGGTATTGATGGTCAAAAGATTGTTGATTCTGTTAAAAAATCATTAGATAAATAAGGAGTTGAAAATGAAAAAAGAATATAAATTATTTATTAATGGTCAAGACGTACCTTCTTCAACAAATACTTTGGTGGATGACATCTCTCCTTCTACCGGAGAGGTATTTGCTAAAGTTCATATGGCTAGTAAAGAAGATATTGAATCTGCAATTGATGCAGCACATAAAGCATCAAAATCTTGGGCTAAAACAAGTCCTAGGCAAAGAGAAGCAATTTTATTAAAAGCTGCAGACATTTTTGAAAATAAAACAGATGAAATTAGAGAAATTCTAATTACTGAAACTGGTTCTGCTTTTGGTAAATCGATGTTTGAAATCGGTTTGGTTGCAGATATTTTAAGAGTGGCAGCTGGTGAAGCTAGAAGAGTATCTGGATATACACATGCATCTAATGATCCAGGTGTTTTATCATACAGTATTAGAAGACCTTTAGGCGTAATTGCAGGTATTTCACCTTTTAATGCTCCTATGATTTTATCTTCTAAAAAGTTTGCATTTGCAATAGCTGCTGGGAATACTTTTGTATTAAAACCTTCAAGTAATACAGCAATTACAGGTTTGATTTTTGGAGAAATTTTCAAAGAAGCTGGACTTCCCGATGGAGTATTTAATGTAATTCCTTGTTCAAGTTCAGTTTTAGGTGAATCTTTCCAAGAAGATAAAAGAGTTAAAATGATTACATTTACAGGTTCAACTGCTACTGGTAAATTAATAGCAAGTTCTGCTGCTGCTAATCTTACTAAATTTACAGTAGAATTAGGTGGTAAAAGTCCAATGATTATTTTAAATGATGCTGATGTTGATTTTGCAGTTGATACAGCTACATTTAGTATTTTTATGCACCAAGGTCAAATTTGTATGGCTGGTTCTAAGATAATTGTTCAAGAAGAGATTTTTGATAAGTTTTCTAAAAAATTTGCTGAAAAAGTGAGTGGAATTAAAGCATCTGATCCAAAAGATCCTCATACTATTATTGGTCCTTTAATTGAAGAAGCTCAATGTAGTTTTATTGATGGTTTAGTTTCAGATGCAGTATCAAAAGGTGCTAAAGTTTTAACTGGAAATTCTCATAGTGGGTGTTTTTATGAACCAACAGTTATTACTGATGTAACTTCAGATATGTCTCTTTATCACGATGAGGCTTTTGGTCCAATAGCAGCTTTAATAAAAGTAAAAAGTGTTGAAGAAGCTATTGAGGTTGCAAATCAAACAAATTATGGTTTAAGTTCTGCTGTTGTTACAAATGACCTTGGGATGGCATTGAAACTTTCTGAAGAGATTGAAGCAGGTATGGTTCATATTAATGGTCCTACAATAATGGATGAAGCTCATATTCCCTTTGGTGGAGTTAAAGATAGTGGAATGGGTAGAGAAGGTGGACATTTCTCAATTGAAGAGATGACAGAACTTAAATGGATTACTGTTGAAGCTTCAGGAAATAGACACTATCCATTTTAATTGTTTGACTAGAGGGATGATAAATTGAAAAATATAATAATAAAATCAAATGAAGATACAGTTAATTCTATATCTTCATTATTAAATCCTAAGTCAGTTGTAATTTTAGGAGCATCTGTAAAACCAGGTTCAAGTGCTAGAAATATTATGAAAACTTTATATCTTAATGGATATGAAGGTGAAATAAATTTAGTTGGAAGAAATAGTGGTGAAATAGATGGTATTGAAATTAAAACAGATATTAGTGTCTTATCAAACAATGTTGATTTAGGAATATTAGCAATTCCTGCTTCAAGTGTATATGATGCCTTAGTTGATTTAAAAAGAGTAGGAGTTAAAACTGCTGTTTGTATATCTGCCGGATTTGCTGAATTAGGTGATGAAGGTTTTGCTTTACAGGAAAAAATTGGAAAATATGCCTTTGAAAATAACATTAGATTAATTGGTCCAAACTGTATTGGTTATTTTAACTATGTAAACAATTTTCATTTAGTTTTGATTGATTTACCCAAACAAGTTCCATTTGATAAAAATGGCTCTAAAGGTATAGCAATTGTTACTCAAAGTGGTGGAATAGGTTTATTTATTGGACAATCATTGGGTAAAAGAGCAGTGCCCACAAGTTATTCTGTAACTATTGGAAATCAAGCGGATATTGAATTATCAGATTTAATTGATTTCTTTATTGAAGATGAGTATACGGGTGCAATTGCAGTTTATGCAGAAGAGATTAAAAATCCCGAAAAATTATTAGATGCTGTTAAAAGAGCAAATAAAGTAAACAAAAATGTAATCTTGATGCATTCTGGAAGAACCGAAGCTTCAAGAAGCATTACTCAATCACATACAGGTTCTTTAACTGGTGATTATACACTAATGCAAACAAAACTACTTAATGGTGGGGTTGCAATGGTTAATTCTTTAGAAGAATTAATTAACTTAAGTGAATTATTGTTAAGGTTTCCAACTCCAGTTCTTGGAGAAGTTGGACTTGTAACACATTCTGGTGCAGTTTGTGCAATCGCAAGTGATCAATTTGAGGATAATAATTTAATTATGGCTACTTTATCTTCAGATACAGAAAATAAATTAAAAGAGATTATTCCTGAGTATTTACCAGCAAGAAATCCATTTGATGTTGGTGTTGAAGCAGCAAGGGATCCAGAAATTGTTGGTTCAGGGTTAAATTTATTATCTAGTGAGCCAAAGATTGGAAGTACTCTTGCTATTTTACCAACAGATCAAGATCTTAATACTAAATTGAAATTTTTAAATGGTTTTATAAAAAGTACAAAAAAATATCCTAATAAACCATCTATTTATGTTCCTTTAGATGATGCTATAACATTTGAACCTGAATTTATGGAAATTGCAAAAAAAGAGGGTGTTATTCTTGGCAAGTCAATGGAAAGTGCAATTAGAACACTATCTAATTTAAATAAATTATGTATAAATAAAGCAAAAAAAAGAAGAGAGATAGATAATATAAAAATTAATTCTATAGATGAATTAGAATCAGGAAATCTTGCTGAATATAAATCAAAAGAGATAATGAAACAACTAAATATTCCTATTCCAGATGGTGCTTTAGCTACAAATATCCAAGAAGCAATTAAAATAGCAAATAAGATTTCATATCCAGTTGTTTTAAAAGCACAATCTTCAAAACTTGCACATAAAACAGATGCAGGAGGAGTAGTTCTAAATATCAAGAATGATGAAGATTTAGAAAATGCTTTTAATAATATGAATAAAACTATCGAAGCTACTGGTATAAAATTAGATGGTATTTTAGTTGAACCTATGGAAAAATTTGGATCAGAGATTGTAATTGGGGCAAGAAGAGATCCTCAATGGGGAATAGTAGTATTAGTAGGTCTTGGTGGAATTTGGATTGAAGTACTTAAGGATGTGTGTTTAATTACACCTGATTTGGATGTTGATGCTATTGTTGATGCTATCTCATCTTTAAAATCTTCTGCACTTCTCAAAGGAGCAAGAGGTATCAAGGAAGTTGATATTAGAGCAATCGCTCAAACAGTAATAAAAATTTCAGACTTAATTAGTTCAAATGAAAGAATTTTAGAAGTTGAAATTAATCCTCTAATAGCAAGGCCAGATGGCGTACTAGCTCTAGATGCACTAATGGTATTAGATTAAAAAAATTGATATAGGCAATTACTGCTTATATCAATATATAGAACTACAAAAAAGTTAAATAAGCATATTTTAGCACAAAGACAAATAAATATTGTACTATACTCGCACTTATGTTCGATATAAAAACATATTAAGCTATTTTTTAATATAATAAAAAAAAATTTGAAAGAGTTATGTGATACAAAAATTAAATCAAGGTGTATTTTATATGCTTATTTCAGCTGTTTGTTTAGCTGTAATGAGTTCTTTTGCAAAAGTTCTAGCGACGCATCTACCTACAATCGAAATTGTATTTTTTAGAAATGTTATTGGCATTGCCTTAATATGGTTAACTTTTTTTAAAACACCATTAAAACAAAGTGGTGGTAAACCATTATTGCTTTTTTTCAGAGCGGCTATTGGTTTAATTGCAATGTTAAGTTTTTTTTATAACTTAGCAAATATTACTTTAGCAGATGCAATAACTTATTCAAGAATGTCTCCAATTTTTACAGCAATTTTTGCTATGTGGTTTTTAAAAGAAAAAATAGGAGTTAAAGGTTGGCTGGCAATTGCTCTTGGATTTACAGGAATGTTATTTGTAATGCAACCTTCTGGATTTGTATTTGAAAAAGCACATTTATTTGGATTATTAAATGCAGTTTGTGCAGCATTGGCTTTCACAAGTATTCGAGAACTTAGAAAATATTATGATACTAGAGTTATTGTATTAAGTTTCATGGGAATTGGTAGTGTTGTACCTTTTATTTCAATGTATTTATCTCAATATTATCAAAGTGATTTTTTCTCTTTTATGATGGGAGAATTCATTTATCCTAATCCAATAGATTGGTTTTATATTGCAGGTATTGGATTAACTGCATCTTTAGGACAGGTTTATATGACAAAAGCATATGGTGTAACAAGGGCGGGAATCGTTGGTGCTACAGGATATTCTGTAATTCTTTTTTCATTGATAATAGGATTATTGCTCGGGGATGATTTACCTAATTTATTAGGATTCTTGGGAATTTTTGCTATTATTTTGGGTGGTATATTAATTGCGAGGGAAAAAAATTAAATGAATGAAAAAATTGAAAAAGATAATAAAGATATAGTTACTGCATTTATAAAAGGTTTAAATGTTATAAAATCATTTGATCGAGAAAATACAAGTATGACACTAAGTGATGTAGCTAAAAAAGTTGATATTACAAGAGCTAGTGCTAGACGTCTTTTACTTACCTTAGAATCACAAGGATATGTAGCACAAATAGATGGTTTCTTCTCTTTAACTCCAAAAATTATTGATTTAGGTTATAGTTATTTTGCTTCATTACCTTGGAGTGATTTAGCTTATCAAAATATGAAAAAAGTAGTTGATGCTTGTAAATTATCTTGTTCTATTTCGATTTTAGATGGTTCGAATGTTATTTGTATTATGAGAATACCTGCAACTAGAATATTAAATGAGGGTATTCACGTTGGTTCAAGGCTCCCTGCTGCTTATACTGCAACGGGAAGACTTTTTATGACACAAATGGATGAAAAAAATTTATATGAGTATGTATTAAAATTGCCATTTAAAGAGATGACTAAAAAAAGTATAACAGACCCATACAAATTATATGATAAGTTAATAAAAGAAAAAAAACTGGGTTATCAAGTTGTTGAAGAAGAGATTGAAGATGGATTAATGTCTTTGGCTGTGCCAATTTTTAATAGAGAAAATAAAATGATTGCAGCTATGAATATAGGTTCGCATTTAAGTTATAAAAATACTAAAGTTCTTAAAGAAGAAGTTCTTCCTCTTTTAATAAATGCGGCAAAAGATACTTCCGATGCAATAAAGCTTCTTCAACAATATTAATTCAGAAGCTTTATCAATTTTTATTTAAATATTTAAATCAATTACAGCTAGAGTGAGTCTTCCCACACATATAGGTCTAGCTGTATTCTTCTCATTTATTTTCACGTCCCAAACATGAGTTGTTCTTCCAATGTGAACTGCCGTTGCTACTCCTACTACATAACCATTTGATATTCCACCAATATGATTTGCATTTACTTCAATGCCTGCAATAGTGTAGTTTTCACTTGTTGATAAATAACCACCAATACTTCCAAGAGTTTCAACTAATAAAGCAGAAGCTCCACCATGAAGTAATCTTCTAACTTGGCAGGTTCTATTATCAATAGGCATTTCACCTTCAATTGTATTTTCTCCTATATCTGTAATTTTTATTCCTAAATATTCAACGGCAGTATCAATACATGAATTATTTACAGATTCAAGAGAGAAATTTTTTTTCCAGATATTCAAAAGAAACTCCTTTCATGTTATCCCATAGGATACATAATCTCTTTTTGTACTTGTGCACAATCCTCTATTATTTCATCACTTAATGTAATGTCTAATGCTTTCAAACTATCATCAAGTTGCTGGGCAGTTCTAGCTCCTATAATTGTACTAGCAACAAAATCCCAATGTTTACTCCATGCAGCAGAGAGAGTTGTAATACTCATTCCATGATCAGCCGCAATTTGTATATAACGTTCGGTTGCACTTAGTGTTTTTTTACTTATAAATCTATTTTTCATGGCATTTAGTCTTGGTAAATTTAAGGCAGAATATTCTTCAAACCTTGAACCTTTTGGAATAATTCCATTTTGATATTTACCTGTTAAAACTCCCCCCGCTAATGGAGAAAAAGGAAGTAAAGATATCTTTTCTTTTCTACAAACGTGGGCTAACTCATCAAAAAATCTTGGTTCATTTAATGAAAAGTTATTTTGAATTGATTGGAATCTTGCTAAATTTTTATATTTACTAATTTCATTTGCTTTTGTTAAACCATAAGCTGAATCATTGCTTGTTCCAATATATCTAACTTTTCCATTTTGAACTAGTCTATCCATTGCTTCCATTGATTCTTCTAATGGAATAACAGTATCTGGCCAATGAATTTGATAAAGATCTATATAATCAGTTTTTAATCTTCTCAAGCTCCCTTCAATCCCCCGTTCTATATGAAATCTATCAATTGCAGTTAACTGATGTCTAACAGGAGCTGGAAACCTACCATTTGCAGCTCCAGCTACTTTTGTTGCAACAATTATAGATTCTCTAGATTTACCTTTCATCCACTCACCCATAATTTCTTCTGATAATCCTATTGTATTTGCAGTTGGAGGAACGGGATACATTTCTGCATTATCAAAAAAATTTATACCCCTATCATAAGCTTTATCCATAATTTCGAAGCTTTGCTTTTTTGTTGACATTCTTCCAAAAGTCATTGTTCCTAAACAAATAGGAGTAACTCTAAGACCACTTGTTCCAATATAACGATATTCCATATTTATCCTTTTCGCACATTTGTTCATATATTGTAGTATAAAAAAACTTTTTATTAAATATAAAGTTAGCTATTTTTTAATATCTTTTTAAAAGAATAAAAGAACTAGTTGAAAGTACAAACATACCTACTCCTACAAGGAGAAGGGACTAAACAATTACTGATGAAATTATGATGCTAAACCAAATTGAATAACACCAATTAATGTTGGAGTAATGCCTGTGTTTTTTGGAAAGTTTTCTAATAATAAAGTTGTTGTGTTTTTATATATTAATCCATTAACTGCACTATATAGTTCTAAATAAGTACTAAAAAATGTGAAGATTGCTACAAATATAATTTGCTTTAGAATAGAAAAAATTAGTAATAGTTACTTATGTAAAATGTTTAACAAATTTTACATCTAATGAAAAAAAAGTAATTAAAAATTTTAACTTAAAATTTTTAGAGAATAAGCAGGCTTTGTTTAACGTATGTATATTGTGTTTTTTATTATTTGATTTTTGCTCAATATAAAATGGGCATAAGCCCATTTTATATGTATTAATTATTCTTTTTTTATCCTAAGATCCATACATTAGATCTGGTAAGAATAATACAATATCTGGAATATATGTAATTAATAACAGACCAAAAAGGATTGTTAAAGTCCAAGGCCAAGCCGCTATAATTACATCTTTGATACTCATCCCTGTAAGTCCAGATGTTACAAATAAATTCAGTCCAACTGGTGGAGAAACCATTCCTAACTCCATGTTCACAGTAATAACAATACCGAAGTGAATTGGGTCAACTCCAAGTGCAACTGCAACTGGAAGTAATAAAGGTACCATAATCATAATAATCGCAGATGGTTCCATAAATGAACCTGCTAGAATTAGAAGTAAGTTAACCATAAGTAAGAACATATATTTATTAACATCTGCTTCAATCAAGGCTTCTGTAATTCCTTGTGGAATATTTTCAATTGTAAGAAAATGTGCAAATAACATTGCATTTGCAATAATGAACATAATCATAGATGTAGTTTTTGCAGATTCTAAAGCTGTTTTATAAATATTTGTTATTTTAATATCTTTATAAATAAATACAGAAACTATAAATGCCCAAACACAAGCTACTGCTGCAGCTTCAGTTGGTGTAAAAATACCACCATAAATACCACCGATTACAATTACAATTGTCATAAGACCCCATGACGCATCTTTCATTTTTGCTAATCGTACTTTAAATGGTTGAGGTTCTGTTCTTTCAAAACCTAATCTTCTTGCCCCTATATAAGTAACAATCATCATCATAATACCAAGACCAATTCCTGGAACAACACCAGCCATAAATAGTCTACCAATAGAAACTTCTGCAGTTACCCCATATACAATAAGTACGATTGATGGCGGAATTAAAATACCTAAAGAACCTGCAGTTGCAATTGTACCAACAGCATATTTTTTTGGATAACCGGCTTGCATAATTGCACCGAACATAATAGAACCAATCGCAACAACTGTTGCAGGAGAAGAACCTGAAACAGCAGCAAAAATAATTGATGCAAAAATTGCAGCAATTGGAAGACCACCTGGTAAGTGTCCTACTACAGATTTGGCAAATTCAATAATTCTTTGAGCTGCACTTCCTTTTGACAAAAGGTTTCCTGCAAAAATAAACATTGGAATTGCCATTAATGAATAATGTTCAATTTTCTCAAACATCATTGAAGAAATTTCAATTGGAGAAATATCTGTAAATACCATTAATGTCACGAAAGTTGATGCTCCAAGACATATTGCAATTGGAGTACCTAGAATTACTAGGAAGAAAAATATTCCAAATAGTAGTGCTATACTCATAGTAATCCTCCTGTTTTCTTTTCAACTTCTTTAACCATTTTATTTAACTCCTGAATATTTTCATTATCTGCATTTCTGCTTGCACCAATTCCCATACCAGATAGAACTTGTTCTGCTTCACTCTCTTTTAAAATTTTGTCATGAGAAGTAGATAAAATTCCATGAATTCTTTCTCCTACTCTATAAGCAGCAAATGTAAATGCAATAGGAATAACTGAATACGGAATCCACATTGGCATATCCCAAAGGTCAATAGATCTTTCATCTAATTCTATAACTAATTGAAGATATTGGTATCCAAAGTAAGCTACCGCAAGTAAGAATACAAAAGTCACTAAATGCGAGATTAATAACATCCCTTTTGCAATTTTTGAAGGAACAACATCAAGAACAATTGTTACTGCAATGTGTGCATCTTTTTTGAAACAATATGCAGCCCCAAAAAAAGCACTCCATAAAAATAGAAAGATAGTAAGTTCTGTAGCCCAAGTTAATGAAGCATCAAAAGCATATCTTGCTACAACATTTGTAAATGCAACTGCTACCCCAGCTGAAATACCAACAGCTGCTATTGATTGGTTTATAAAACCAATTGTTTTACTTATTATTTTTAAAATTATCATATTTTACTCCGTCGCTAACGCGCCATTGATTAAATCTTCACCAATTTTATCTGTACCATAAAACTCAGGATAGATTTTACTAACAGCTTGTCTCCAAGCATCTTTTTGTTCATCTGTTAAATTGATAATTTCTATATTACCAGTTTTTTTAGCATATGCTTTGATTTCACTAAATTGTTTTGTATTTAATTCTTCAGCATATTCTCGTTCTTTTAGTGTTGCTTCATTTATAGCTTGAGTTACATTTTTTTGTAAATCTGCTGGTAATGAATTCCAAAATTTTTCACTCATAACAACTAAATATCCTAAATAACCATGATTTGTAATTGTTAAGTATTTTTGTACTTCGTGGAATTTTTTAGTAAAAATATTAGAGATTGTATTCTCTTGTCCATCAATTACACCTTGTTGTAAACCTGAGTATACTTCAGAAAAAGGCATCATTTGTGGGTTTGCACCAACTGAATGGAATTGTGCTTCAAGAACTTTTGATGACATAATTCTAAATTTCTGACCTATCGCATCTTCAGGCATAATTAATGCTTTTTTTGAAGAGGATAATTGTTTAAAATGATTATCCCAAAAGTTTAATGCAATATATCCTTTTGTATTAACCATTTCTTTCAGTTTAGTCCCAACTTGACCATCTTGTACTCTATGTAAATGAGCCATATCTTTAAATAAAAATGGCAAATCAAATAAAGCTAATTGAGGCACAATTTTACCAAATTTAGAGAAGGATGGTGCTGCCATTTGAACTGAATCAAGTTTCAATGCTTTTAGTACAGCATTATCTTTATACAGTTGAGAAGATGGGTAAACTTGTACATCAATTCTTTGATTAGACAACTCTTCTAATCTTTGCTCAAAGAAAATTGCTGCTTTTCCTTTTGGTGTGTTTGGACTAACAACATGAGAAAATTTAAGTACAAATTGACCTTTTAAGTCATCTTGTTTGATTACGGCTGTTTTTTTCTCTTTTTTATCATCATTACAACCATTCAGCATCAATACAGATACTATTGCAATGCTGGATATTAGACTTTTCATTATTGTTGTCATTTATTCTCCTTTTTTCTTACTATAGAAAATTATAATCTAAAGTTATGTAGCTATTATGTAGATAAAAAGAAATTATTGAATTTATTTTAGTAGTGTTACGTTATTGAATTTTTTATATAAAATTAAAAAAAATAGTTATGATTTATTTGTAGTTAAGAAATATTATGAAGTGGTCAAACTATCGGAAAATCCGATAGTTTGAATTATTTTATTTAGTGTTTAATGCGCCATTAATTAAATCTTTACCAATCTTTTTATCACTATAAAATTCAGGGTAGATTTTACTAACTGCTTTTGACCAAGCAGCTCTTTGTTCATCAGTTAAATTAATAATTTCTAAATTACCAGTTTTATCTGCATATGCTTTAATTTCTGCTAATTGTTCTTTTTCTAAAGCAATAGCATATTCTCTTTCTTTTGCAGTTGCTTCTTTCATAGCTTGTTTAACATTTGCTTGTAAATCTGCTGGTAAAGATTTCCAGAATTTTTTAGACATAACTACTAAATATCCTAAATAACCATGATTTGAGATTGTTAAATATTTTTGTACTTCATGGAATTTTTTTGTATAGATATTTGAAATTGGGTTTTCTGCTGCATCAATAACACCTTGTTGTAATCCTGAATAAACTTCAGAGAAAGGCATCATTTGTGGGTTACCTCCAACTGCATGCATTTGTGCTTCAAGTACTTTAGAAGACATAATTCTAAATTTTTGACCTTCTGCATCACTAGGATTGATTAAGGCTTTTTTAGATGAAGAGAATTGTTTAAAACCATTGTCCCAGAAATCTAAAGCAACAATACCTTTAGCTGTAACCATATCTTTTAATTTTGTTCCAACTTCACCATCTTGAACTCTATGTAAGTGATCAATGTCTTTAAATAGAAATGGCAAATCAAATAATGCTAAGTTAGGTACAATTTTACCAAATTTAGAGAAACTTGGCGCTGCCATTTGAACTGAATTAAGTCTTAATGCCTTTACAACTGCACTATCATTATATAATTGAGAAGATGGGTAAATTTGAACATCAATTTTACCTTTAGATAATTCTTCTAATCTTTGTTCAAAAAATTTAGCTGCTTTTCCCTTTGGTGTATTATCACTTACAACGTGAGAAAATTTTAATGTGTAATCCGCTGCTAATCCTGATGTAGCAAGTACAGCTGCTGTAACTGCTCCCATTACTAATTTTTTACCTGTAAACAGGATTCTACTTTTTTCCATCATTTTCACTCCTTAAATTTTGTATATGAAAAAAGTATAATTAAATCTTATGTAAGAGTTATGTAGAAAAATACGAATTTTAAAAAAAATAACTACAAAAATAGCATTAGAATAGCATTCTTGAAATTCTTTATAAAAATTGAATATTTAGTATTGAAACTGTAGTATTTAAAATATTACTAAAAGTAGTACTAATTTAAGATAAATTGCTTAACCATTATTTAAATAAAATAAGGGTATCATCCCCTACTTTATGAGGAATATAAAGATATAAATAGAAAAGGAAAAAGATGGGATGTAATTTAGACTTACTTACTTCTTTTAAAGATAACTGTGGTTTTGGTTTAATAGCAGATTTAAAAAATAGACCAAGTCACGAAAATTTAGAAGATGCTATAACTTCGCTTGAGCGAATGATGCACAGAGGTGCAGTGGCAGCAGATGGTAAAACTGGTGATGGTTCAGGTTTATTACTTTCTATGCCCAATAGATTTATGAGAAAAGTAGCTAGTGAAAATGGTATTGATTTACCAGAAGCCTATGCGGTAGCTATGATATTTACAAAAGATTTAAATGATATTGATACATTTAAAGAACAATGTGAAGAAAATGATTTAAAAATTTTAATGACAAGAGAAGTTCCTCTTAATATAGATGCTCTAGGAAAACAAGCTTTAGAGACACTACCACACATTATACAAGTTTTTGTTAGTGCCAATGCCTTAATGTCATCAAAAAGATTTGATGCAATGCTTTACTTAACAAGAAAAGAGTGTGAACACAAATTAACAGACAAAAAAGATTTTTATATTCCAACATTTTCATCAAAAGTAATTGCATATAAAGGGCTAATAATGCCTACGCATATTAAAAACTTTTATGTAGATTTAAGAGACGAAGACTTTAGAATTTCATTTGCATTATTTCATCAAAGATTTTCAACAAATACTTTACCTCAATGGAGACTAGCTCAACCTTTTAGAGCAATTGCTCATAATGGTGAGATCAACTCAGTAGAAGCAAATAGATTTAATGTTCAAATAAAATCAGAGCAAGTTAAATCAAATATTTTTACAGACGAAGAGATTCAACGATTATTACCTATTCTACAAATTGGTGGTTCTGATTCTGCTTCTTTAGATAATATGTTTGAATTTTTATTAGCAAATGGAGTAGACTTTTTTAAAGCAGCAAGATCTTTAATTCCTGCTCCTTGGCAAAATGCTCCACATATGGATGCTGATTTAAGAGCATTTTATGAATATACATCAACTGCAATGGAAGCATGGGATGGTCCAGCAGCTGTTTCTTTAACTGATGGTAGACATATTGGATGTCTTATTGACAGAAATGGATTAAGACCTTCAAAATATATTATTACAAAAAATCATAAAATATATATTACTTCTGAATATGGTACAGTTCATTTAGATGAAGATAATATCTTAGAAAGAGGAAGATTACAATCAGGAGAAATGATTGGTCTTGACCTTAAACATGGGAAAATATTAAAAGAAGAAGATATTAATGATTATTTAAAATCTTCTCAAAACTATGGAAAGTGGTTAAACACTGACATGGAATATTTACAAGAATACATTGATGAGTCATTTTTAGATACAGATGATTATAAGATGGAAGAGTTAGAAAAAAAACAAAAATACTTTAATATTACTTATGAAGCAATAGATCAAGTTATTGAACCAATGGCTAAAGATGGCAAAGAACCTGTAGGTTCAATGGGAGATGATACTCCTTTGGCATGTTTTTCAAAAGTAAACAGAAATTTTACAGATTTCTTTAGACAAAAATTTGCACAAGTAACAAATCCACCTATTGATCCATATAGAGAAAAGATTGTTATGTCTTTGGAGACAGGATTTGGGCATATTCATAATATCTTAGATGAAAAACCTGAATATGCAAAAAGATTAAAAGTTGCATCTCCAATATTGATGAAAGAAAAATTTGACGTACTTTTCTCATTTGGTGATCCAAGTTCTCCAAGATTTGATACTTATTATAAAAATAGAGTATTTACTACAACATTTAAGAATGATTTAAAATCTGCTTTAGAGCAATTAGCTTCTTATGTAATAAAAGCTGTAAAAAAAGATGAAATTTCTGTTATTATTTTAGATGACAGAGATATTAATGAAAGTGTTAAATTAATTCCTATGGCAATGGCTATTGGTTTTATAAATGAGAGATTACTGAAAGAAGGGGTAAGACATTCAGTATCAATAGTTGCTGCATCAGGTGAGGTTTATGATCCACATATGGCTGCTGTTATGGTAGGTTATGGTGTTACTGCAATTTATCCATATATGATGTATGCATCTACAGTTGCGCTTTATGAGAGAAAAGGTGTATCTAAATATGAAATGCAAAGATTTCTTAAAAATACACAAAAAGCAGTAAATGCAGGTTTATTAAAAATTATGTCAAAGATGGGAATTTGTACTATTGCTTCTTATAGAAATTCAAGATTATTTGACGTAATAGGATTAGATGATCAGATTATTCAAGATTGTTTTGATGGTAGTCATTCTGAATTAGCAGGTCTTGGATATTCTGATATCGAAGAAAGAATTGAAAAACAACATTTTAATGCATTTTTTGATGATAAACATATCTTCCCATTAGATTTAGGTGGTTTTTATAAATATCTTGAAGGTGGGGAATACCATGATTATGGACCGGCAACAACAAAAGCTATGCATAATAAGCAAGCTACTAATAAAGAAGATATAACTGATTTTGATAGTTTAAGAGATTTAGTTAATAATAGAGATAAAAAATTTATTAGAGATTTCTTTGAATTTGATTCAGATAAAAAAGCTATTGATGTAAGTGAAGTTGAATCAAAAGATGAAATTTTTAAAAGATTTGCATCTGCTGCAATGTCATGTGGTTCTATCTCTCCTGAAGCTCATGAAGCAATGGCAATAGCGATGAATACTATAGGTGCTTCTTCTAACTCAGGTGAGGGTGGTGAAGACCCAGCTAGATTTAATACGCTTAAAAATTCTAAGATTAAACAAGTTGCATCTGGTAGATTTGGGGTAACACCTGGGTACTTAAGATCAGCAGAAGAACTTCAAATTAAAGTTGCACAAGGTGCTAAACCTGGTGAAGGTGGTCAGTTACCTGGACATAAAGTTTCTCCATATATTGCAACATTAAGACATACAATTGCGGGTGTAACATTGATTTCACCTCCTCCTCATCATGATATTTATTCTATTGAGGATTTAGCACAATTGATTTTTGACTTAAAACAAATTAATCCTGAAGCTAAAATCACAGTTAAACTTGTATCAACTATTGGTGTTGGTACAATTGCTGCTGGTGTTGCTAAAGCATATGCAGATAAAATTGTAATTTCTGGCGCAGATGGCGGTACTGGAGCTGCTCCTTTAACATCAATTAAACATACTGGTAACCCTTGGGAAATTGGACTTGCCGAAGCTCACAATGCTTTAAAAGCAAACCATTTAAGAGAGTTTGTTCATGTTCAAACTGATGGTGGATTAAAAACAGGTTTAGATGTAGTTAAAGCAGCAATGCTTGGTGCAGAGTCTTATGCTTTTGGTACGGCTGCTCTTACTCTTCTTGGCTGTAAAATTTTAAGAATTTGTCATACAAATAAATGTTCAGTAGGGGTTGCTACTCAAGATGAAGATTTAAGAGAACACTTTACAGGTACTGTTGAAAGACTAATCTCATATTTTACTTTTATAGCAGAAGATGTAAGAAATATTCTTGCAAGTATCGGTTATACATCAATTGAAGAAATTGTAGGTAGAAGTGATTTATTAAAAGTTATTGATGATGAATTTGCAAAGAAATTTGATTTTCAAAATATATTAAGACGAATTGATGGAATTGATACTTGTCAAAAAGATTCAAATGAACCTTTTGACAAAAACAAATTTGAAAAAGAACTTCTTAAAAAAGTACATAGAACAATTGAAAAACCTACTGTTCCAATCAAAATAAAAGAGACTATTTCTAACTTAAATAGATCATTTGGTACTTTAATATCTGGTGAAATTGCTAAGTATTATGGTGATAAAGGTTTACCTGATGGTTCAATTAATATCTTCTTAAAAGGTATCGCTGGACAATCATTTGGTGCTTTATTATCTAAAGGAATGAATTTATACCTTGAAGGTGCTGCAAATGATTATATTGGTAAAGGTATGCATGGTGGTAAAATCATTGTAAATACAAGACACCAATGTCCAGAATTTGCTGGTGGTGGGAATACTTGTCTTTATGGTGCAACTGGCGGTAAACTTTATGTTAGAGCTGCAGTTGGTGAAAGATTCGCAGTTAGAAACTCTGGTGCGACAGCAGTTGTTGAGGGAACAGGTGATAATGCTTGTGAATATATGACTGGTGGTATTGTTGTAATTTTAGGTAATACTGGTGTTAACTTTGGAGCTGGTATGACCGGTGGATTATCATTTGTTTATGACCCTGAAAAATCATTTGTAGATAAAATGAATCAAGAGTTAATTGAAGCAGTTAGAATTGATACAGATGATACTGAAAGAGAAAGACTATATTTAAAAAGATTGTTAATGGATTATTTAAACGAGACTGAATCTGAAAGAGCTGAAGGAATTTTAGAAAACTTCAGAGCAGAGATTAGAAACTTCTGGATGGTTAAACCAAAAAATATGACGGTATTACCATTGAATCCAGATGAGGGAGACTAGAAAATGTTAAACTTTACTAAATTTGAAAGAATAAACCCTGAAAAAAGAGACGTTTTACAAAGATTAAAAGATTATGATGAAGTTTATCAAGTATTTGGTAAACATAGAGCTAGAGAACAATCTGACAGATGTATGCAGTGTGGTGATCCATACTGTCATACTGGATGTCCATTACATAATTTTATTCCAGCTTGGTTAAAACAAACAGCTGAAAAAAATATGGATTTGGCTTTTGCCTTATCTAATGAGACATCTCCTTTCCCTGAAATTTTAGGAAGAATTTGCCCTCAAGATGTACTTTGTGAAGGGGCATGTTCTTTAAATACTGGGCATGGTGCTGTATCTATTGGAGCAGTAGAAACTCATTTAAACGAAAGAGCTTTTGAAAATGGTATGAAACCTAAGTTTCCAGCTCTAAAATGTGATAAAAAAGTTGCAATTATAGGTTCTGGTCCTTCTGGAATTTCTGCGGCAACATTTTTACTTAGACGTGGAATCGCAGTTGAAATGTTTGAAAGAGATGATAGAGCAGGGGGATTACTTATGTATGGAATCCCTGGTTTTAAACTTGATAAAACTACAGTTGATAGAAGAATAAACTGGCTTTTAGAAGCTGGTATGAAACTTCATTTAAATTGTGAAATTGGACGTGACAAAACAATTGCAGAACTTGAAAATGATTTTGATGCAATTTATTTAGGAATTGGTGCAAAAGAGGGTAGATTAGCAAAAATTGATGGTGAAGATGCCTCAAATGCTTATTTAGCTATGGAATTTTTAACTGGCATTCAAAAAAGAAATCTTGGAAATAAAATTAATGATTTTATTGATGTACAAGACAAAAAAGTTGTAGTTATTGGTGGTGGAGATACTGCTATGGACTGTGTAAGATCTTCTGTAAGAGAAGGGGCAATGAGTGTTAAATGTCTTTATAGAAGAGATGAAGCAAATATGCCTGGATCTAAAAAAGAAGTTGTAAACTCTAAAGAAGAAGGTGTTGAATTTGTTTTTAACGTGAGCCCTAATAAGATAATTAAAGATGGTGAAACTGCTACTGGTATTGAACTTCTTAAAACTGGACTTTCTGAACCTGATGAATCAGGAAGACAAAGAGTTTCAGTTATTGAAGGAAGTGAATATATTGAAGAAGCAGATATAATTATCTTTGCACTAGGTTTCTCTCCTGAAGTTCCAGCTTTCTTAAAAGAAGCAAATATTGATACAAACTCTTGGGGAGGAATTGAAATAAATGATTCTTGTCAAACTTCAAATCCTAAATTCTATGCAGGTGGAGATTGTAAAAGAGGTGCTCATTTAGCTGTTACCGCTGCTCTTGATGGAAGAGAAGCTGCAAAAGAGATTGTAAAAGCATTAGTTTAAGATGTTTGATTATGACTCATTTACCAATGCAGTTATAAAAGCAAATAAAGAGCTCTATGAGTACATTAGTACTCAATTGAGCCCTTTTGACTTAGAAGAGTCTAAAACCATAGGATATGGCGGAGACAAGACTTTAAACATAGATATAATTGCCGAAGATATATTTATAAAACATTTATCACTATTTGGTGATATCTTCTCAGAAGAGATAGGTCTTATCTCTTCAAATTCTAATATAAGAATTGTTATTGATCCTTTAGATGGAAGTCACAATTTTTTATCTCAACTTCCATATTATGGCTCATCTGTAGCTTTACAGATTGATGGTATTACTACAGCTGGATATGTCGCAAATTTAGCTAATGGAACAATTTTATATAGAGATAATAAAACAATAAAACAACTTTCTCTTTTAGATGATAGTGAAATTAATATTATTGAAATTAGAAATCCTCAAGTTGGAGTTTTTGAAAGAGCTTATTCTTATCCTAAAATTTGTGCAAAATTGAATGAAAAAAGAATAAAATTTAGAAGCCCAGGTGCTGCTGCTTTATCTTTATCTTATGCAAATAATTTTAATTTTGTAATTTTTGCAGGAAAAGTTAGAGAGTTTGATGTTGCTGCTGCACTCCATATTTGTGGTGACCTTTTTATACATCAAGAGGGTGAATTCTTAATTATTACTAAAAGTGAACCTTATTTAGTATTAATTAAAGAAATTATTAAAGAATAATTGGTTATAACTCCAACATAATATTTTAGTTAGGGAAAAAAATGTCTTTAATAATTACTGATGAATGTATTGCTTGCGATGCATGTAGAGAAGAGTGTCCAAATGAAGCAATTGAAGAAGGGGATCCAATATATATAATTGATCCAGATAGATGTACTGAATGTGTTGGTCATTACGAAGAACCAGCGTGTGTTGAAGTATGTCCTGTTGATTGTATTATTGTTGATTCAGATAACCAAGAAACAATGGAAGAATTAAACTTCAAATTCAAACAATTACAGGAAGAAGAAGTATAATATGGCCAAGGTGACAACTATTATTGACATTGGGTCAAACTCAATGCGTATGGTTGTTTTAGAAAAAAGTAGCCGTTTTGCTTTTAATCTTATAAATGAAACGAAAAGTCGGGTAAAAATTTCCGAAGGTTGTTATGAAAACAGTGGCAATCTTCAGGAAGCTCCCATGCAAAGAGCACTTAACTCTTTACAATCTTTCTTAAATATCTCAAAAGCTTTAAAATCTAGAAAAATCATTTGTGTGGCTACCTCTGCTTTAAGAGATGCTCCTAATGCAAAAGTTTTTTTAAATAAAGTAAAAAATGATTTAGGTTTAAACATAAGAGTTATTGATGGACCTAAAGAAGCTTATTATGGTGGAATTGCAGTTCAAAATCTAATTGACTGTGATGAATCTATTACCATTGATATTGGAGGGGGTTCAACAGAGTTTGCTTTTATAAAAAATGGGAAAATAGAACATTGCTTTTCTCTTGATGTTGGGACGGTTCGTTTAAATGAATTGTTTTTTTCAAAGGGAGACGTAGAAGGTGCTAAGAATTTTATTTTAGAAAAATTAAAAGAAGTTACTGATTCTGGGTATGAAATACCTTCTACAGCAGTTGGAATTGGTGGAAGTATAAGGGCCTTAAGTAAGATAATTATGAAACGTAATAATTATCCTCTTGATATTCTTCATGGATACACTTATTGTGTAGATTTAAACAGGCATGTTTTTCAGTCCATATTAAATGCAAATAATATAAATAGTTTAAAACACATAGGTATAAAGAAAGATAGATTTGACACTATCAAAGAAGGTACTTTTATATTTGATACTATTTTATCTGAGTTAAATATAAAAAGAGTTATTACTTCAGGTGCTGGAGTTAGAGAAGGTGTATATTTAACTGACTTATTAAGAAGTTCAAACTGCAAATTCCCTGCTAATTTTAATGTAAGTGTTAGAAGTCTTCTTGATAGATTTCAGATTGATTCTAAGCAAAGTTCATATTTAGGAAGAAATGCATCTGAGATATTTGATGTATTAAAACCTTTACATGAATTAGATGATAAATATAAAACACTTTTAGTAATTGCTTCTAAACTACATTCTATTGGTACTACTTTGAATTTTTACAAAGCGAATGATAATACATTTGATTTTATTCTTAGTGGTTTAAATTATGATTTTCTACACTCTTCACGAGTAACTGTTGCTCATATGATTAAATTTTCTAAAAAATCATTACCGGATAGAAGAGATTTAGAAAATTATAGTGAATTATTACCTTGTTTTGAAACTATGCAATGGTTGTCTTTTATGATTTCAATGAATTTAATGATAAATCAAGATATGTCAAACCCAAAAGTTAAATATAAAATAAAAGAGAATAAATTAAAAATCTACCTTGATAGAAGTATCTATATAGTTGAAAATGAAATTGATAAACTTCAAACTCCAAAAGGTCTTAGAGTTAAAGTAGTTTAATGAAATTAGCTATTGTAAAACTTTCTGCAATGGGTGATATTATTCATGCTATGGTTGCTTTACAGTTTATAAAAAAACAAATTCCTAATATTCAAATTGATTGGTTTGTAGAAAAAGCTTTTGCTTCTGTATTAGAGTACAATCCTGATATTGATAATATCTACAAATTAGATTTAAAATCTATAAAAAAAAATAAAAAAAATCTATTTTCTCAAATTAAATTAATAAAGCAATATTCAAAAAATGATTATGATTTAATTATTGATGGCCAAGGTTTAATTAAATCGGCAATTGTTTCAAAACTTTTAGGAAAAAATATTGCAGGTTTTGACAAAAACTCTATTAGAGAAGGGGTAGCTTCATTTTTTTATAATACTAAAGTAAATATTGCGTATGATGAAAATACTATAGATAGAAATGCAAAAGTACTCTCTTCTCCTTTAAAGTTTGAAATCACGAAAAATGAAATTATAGAAAAAGAGAAGTTTTT
Organism: Arcobacter sp.; assembly: GCA_002869565.1. Taxonomy (GTDB): domain Bacteria; phylum Campylobacterota; class Campylobacteria; order Campylobacterales; family Arcobacteraceae; genus Halarcobacter. Next base: position 63,414 of record PKUJ01000025.1, on the reverse strand, counting down.
ATTTTTTGAAAATGAAGAGAAAATTATATATGATTATTTATCAAAAGATAAAAAAAATATTATATTTGTAGTTGGGTCTACTTGGGAAAGTAGAAATTATCCAAAAGAGAAATTTGCAAAAATTGCAGATGAGTTAAAAGAAAATTGTTTAATAGTCTGGGGAAATGAAGATGAAAGACAAAAAGCCTTATGGATTGAAGAGAAATCCTCCTACACAAAGGCTATGCCTAAGATTAATCTAAATTCTTTAAAGGCTTTAATAGCTAATTCTGAGCTTTTAATAGGTAATGATACCGGACCTACTCATATGGCTTGGGGATTAAATATTCCCTCAATTACAATCTTTGGACCAACACCTATAAATAGAGTTTATCAAACATCAATAAATAAGGTGGTAAAATCTAATTCTGAAGTAAATCATTTCAAACTTGATAAAAATGATTTTTCTATAGTTGAAATTGATGAAAACTTAATAATTAGCATGGCGAGGGTACTTTTATATTGAAAGATTACTTAATTTTTATAATCTATAAAATTTTCCGAGGAATTGTTCTTATTGTTCCAAAAAGTATAATGAAATATCTGCTGATTTTTTTAGCAAAATTTGTTTATTTAATTGATTATAAACATAAAAGATATTCAAAAATAAATTTAGACCTAGTATATAAAGATACAATTTCCTTAGAAAGAAAAAATGAAATCATTCAAAATTCATATTATAATTTGTTTTTTAATTTATATGAACATATCGAAAATGAATTTTTAGGCTTAGAAGAATTAGAAAAAAAAATTACTATAATTAATGAAGATATTATTCTTTCTGCATTAAAAGAAGAAAAAAAGATAATTTTGATTTCTGCACATTATGGAAATTGGGAATATATTACTTCTTATATATCACTAAAATATTCACCTACTACAATGGTTGGACGACCATTAAACAATAAATATTTAAATGAAGATCTAAGAGTTGCTAGAGAAAAACATAATAGTGAAATGCTTGACAAAAAAGGCTCTGCTAAAGGTCTAATAAAAGCATTAAGAGACAATAGAATTGTAGGTCTTGCAATAGATCAACATGTTCCTGTTAATAGAGGTGAGTTAATAAAATTTCTAGGACATGATGCAGTTCAAACTGATTCTTCAACTAGAATTGCAATTAAAACTGGAGCAGTAATAATTCCTGTATTTTTTATAAAAGATGATTTTCGAAAATATACTATTAAATTTTGCCCAGAAATTGACCCTTCTTTATATGATAATGATGTAAATAAAATCACACAACTTCAAGCAGATGCTATGAGTAATCAAATTTTAGAAAAGCCTGATGATTGGTTTTGGTTGCATAGACGATGGAAAGATATTTATTTAGGAATTTATAAATAAAAATAAGAGTTATTTACCCAACTTCCAGTATATTGAAAATAAATCCTTTTTTAACTATAATTGCGAGCTAATAATAAAAGGGGAAACGCTTAATGCTATTTAACAGTTACGAATTTATATTTATATTTTTACCCATAACATTTTTTATATATTTTTATCTTTTGAACAAAAGGTTGGTAGTAGGAGCAAAAGGCTTTTTAGTATTTAGTTCATTGTTCTTTTATAGTTGGTGGAATCCAATATATCTACCTTTGATTTTGACTTCGATGCTTTTTAATTTTATTATTGGTAATTCTTTAAATGATAATTTTAAGAAAATAAAAATTTCAAAGAAATCTCTTCTTACCGTTGGTGTAATTGCAAACTTGTCATTACTTGGATATTTCAAATATGCAGATTTTTTTATCAGTAATCTTAATTCTGTTACAAATGATAATATTGAATTATTACATTTAGCTCTTCCTTTAGCAATTTCATTTTTTACCTTCCAACAAATTGCTTATTTAGTTGATTCTTACAGAGGAGAAACAGGAGAGTATGATTTTTTAAATTATGCACTGTTTGTAACTTTCTTCCCTCAGCTAATTGCAGGGCCAATTGTACATCATAAAGAGATGATGCCTCAATTTGCATCAAAATGGAGTTTGGTAAAAAACTATAAAAATATTGCAACTGGGATGTTTATCTTCTCAATTGGATTGTTTAAAAAAGTAATAATAGCTGATCAATTTGCTATTTGGGCAAGTGCAGGTTTTGATAATGCTGTAACTTTGGAATTTTTTGAAGCTTGGGCAACTGCATTGTCTTATACTTTCCAATTGTATTTTGACTTTAGTGGATACTGTGATATGGCTGTTGGTGCAGCACTTTTATTTAATATAAAATTACCTATAAACTTTAATTCACCATATAAAGCATTAGATATACAAGATTTCTGGAGAAGATGGCATATTACATTAGGAAGATTTTTAAGAGATTATATTTATATTCCTCTAGGTGGAAATAAAAAAGGAAATTTTAAAACATATAATAACTTGATGATTACATTTATCCTTGGTGGATTTTGGCATGGAGCTGGATGGACATTTATTTTCTGGGGATTTTTGCATGGATTTGCATTAGGTATTCACAGATTATGGAAAACTATGGGCTTTAATATGAATATGGTTTTAGCTTGGTTTATAACTTTTAACTTTGTAAATATCACATGGGTATTTTTTAGAGCAAAAGAGTGGGAAGATGCTATAAAAGTATTAAAAGGTATGGCAGGATTAAATGGAATAGTTATGTCAGATAAGTTTGCCGAAAAATATGCTTCCCTTTCAGATTACGGAGTAGAATTTGGCGGATGGTTAGTTCATATTAATGGAAATAAGAGTTTTACCTGGATAGCTGTTGCTTTTATAATTACTGTATTTATGAAGAATGCTATGGAGTTAAAAGATACATTTAAACCAAATATTTGGTATCTAATTTATAGTGCTATCTTAATATGTTACACCGTATCAAATATGAATAAGCTATCAGAATTTTTATATTTTAATTTCTAAGGAATTTTTTGATTAATTATAAAAAGTTCACATATAGTTTTTTACTAATATTAGCATTACTTATTGTATTTCATTTTACAGTGTGGAATGTATATACAAAATATGTATTTCCTGAAAACTTTAATATTGGGGACTTAGGAAGAATGTCTTATTTAAAAGATAGTTTAAGTCCTAGAAAAAATGAATTTGATTTACCCAAAAAACATATCGAAGTTTATAAATGGGATGGAAGACCTATTGATGTTTTAACTTTAGGTGATTCTTTCTCAAATGGTGGAGGAAATGGTAAAAATACATATTATGAAGATTATATAGCTTCTATAAATGATTTTGAAGTTCTAAATATTAAACAACTTACTTCTAATGATAATTATTTGAATACAATCGCAGTTTTAAATAACAGTGGCTTTTTAAAAAAAACAAAAGTTAAATATGTATTAATAGAATCAGTTGAAAGAGAAGCAATACGAAGATTTACTATGCCTACTGATTTAAATCTGAAAATGGATGATAAAGATATTGAAAAGAAATTTCAAGACTCAAGAAATCAATTTCAAGGAGGACCTTTAGCTAAAGAGACTATAAATTCCTTTATATCAAATTTGAATGTTAATGCTTTTAAATATAATGTACTTTACAATTTTAAAGATAATGCTTATGGTTCTCAAGTTTATAAACACACTTTAAAAAAAGACATGTTTACTGCTAAAGCACCAAACACTTTACTTACTTATAAACATGATTATAAAAGATTACATTTTGCTACAAAAGAAAATGTAGAAATTCTAAATAAAAATTTTAATAAATTAGCAGATGTATTAGCCAAAAAAGGAATTAAATTATATTTTATGCCAGCAGTTGATAAATATAATTTATATTCAGGTTTTATAGAGGATAACAAGTATCCTAAAAGTACTTTTTTTGAGTATTTAAGAGTTTTACCAAAAAAATATATTTTTATAGATACAAAAGAAATTTTATTAGAAGAATTAAAAAAAGATAAAAAGGATATCTATTATTCAGATGATACCCACTGGTCTTATAAAGCAAGTGAAGCTATATTTGAAAAGGTAAAGTTTGACTAAAGAATTAGTTTTTGCGAAGATTACTTTAATTAGAGGAAAATTAAATTTATTATTAAACTATTTAATAATTGCTTACGCTTTTGTAATCCCTTTTCAATACTATATAACTAAACAATTTGTTGAAATTTTATTTGTATTGTGGATTTTTACTGTTAATTATAAAGATGTTTTAAGTGCCATAAAAATTAATAGAGTCTTTCAATTAGTTCTAGCTTTAAGTGCATTAATATTTTTGTCTTATCTTTGGAGTGGCAGTTATCCTAATACTGTATATGGGGATTTTAATATCTTTTCTAAAACTTATTCTATATATTTTTTAATTCCTATAATCATTATTGTGACGGTGTTAAAAGCTAAATATATTCCATGGCTTATTAATAGTTTTTTATTCTCAATGTTTATAAATACAATTGTATCGTATGGGATATTTTTTGAATTATGGAGTACTGTTGGTTTTTTAAGTAGTCCCTCTAATCCTATACCTTTTCAGATAAGTCATATAACATACAGTGTTTTTGTAGCATTTACTATTTTATTAACTATTTATAAGTTAATAAGTGAGAATAATAAATATATAAAATTTTTGTATTTGATTTTTTTTATTGTATTAACTATAAATTTATTTATGTCTTCAGGTAGGACTGGACAACTTTCTTTAATACTTTCATTACTTACAATAATGATTGTTTATAATAGGATGGATTTAAAAAAAATTCTTATTTCATTGTTTTTGATAATTGGAGTTCTTTTTTTCGCATATAAAAATATTAATACTTTTAATGCAAGAATTAATTATTCTGTAGAAGATATAAATACTTTATTGTTTTCAAAAAATAAAAAGGATTCAAGTATTGGGGATAGAGTACTTGCTTTTCATGCTTTTTCATATATCGTAGAACCTAAATATCTACTATTTGGTGTTGGAATGGGTGAAAAAGAGAATTATATTATGACTAGGTTAGAGGAAACTAAATATCCATATAAAATCAAAAATTTTTTTAATTATGGAAGATTACACAATATGTTTCTTGAAATAATAATTTCTAATGGAATTGTAGGTTTATTTTTATTACTTATGCTCTTTTATTATATTTTTTCAATGTTTTTGAATGATAAGCAAGTGAAATTCATTGCATATAGTATTAGTTCTATTTTCTTTTTTGTTGCAATTCCTGGTGATATATTTTTCTTTTATGAATTTATGCTTCTATTTGGCTTATTTTTATCTATTGTAGTTGTTCAATATAATTTTGAACAAAACGAACAAGTTAACTAGTATAAATAATAATGATGATATATAAAAAGTTCACATTTTTTTTCTTGATTGTAGTAATTCTTTTACTTTGTTTCCATATTTCTATATGGAATTTATATACTAAATATGTAGTTATAACTGATTCACAGATCTATAAGGGTGATTTAACTAGAAAATGTTATAAAACTGACAGTGTATTTCCTCGATATTCTTTTTATAATGAGAAGAGAGTTAATTTAAAAAAGAGGCATATCTCTTTGCAAGATTGGAAAGATGAAGAGATTGATGTAATTACTATTGGTGATTCTTTTTCAAATGGTGATACCCAAGGTTTAAATGCTTTTTATCAAGATTATATTGCGACATATAATAATAAAAATGTATTAAATATTCCTAGAGATATTATTGATAAATATAATTTTATTGAAATTATTTCAATGTTAAATAATAGTAATATTCTAGATAAGATAAAACCAAAATATATCTTAATTCAATCGGTAGAAAGATTTTCTATTGAGAGATTTAGCAATGATATTGATTTTTCAGCTAAAGATGAAAACAATACTTTGTACAACACTTTAAAAAATAGTAGATACTATTTTTTTAATAGTAAAGATTATAATAAACAATTAGATTTTATAAATATAAACAATTTTAGGGCTTTACGAAATAATATATTATTCAAATTGTATGGGAATGAAGGTTTGTTTTCTGGTGTATATATAGAACCGCTAAAAAAAGAACTTTTTTCTTCACAAGATAAATCTTCTCTTTTATTTTTAAAACAAGATATAGATAATATAATATTATCAACAAAAGAAAAAGTAGAAAAATTAAATTATAATTTTAATATCTTAGCTGAGATTTTAGAGAAGAAAGGTATTAAATTATATTTTATGCCTATTGTGGATAAATACAATTTGTATTCTAAATATTTAGAATCTGGAGGTAAGTATCCAAAAAGTAAATTTTTTGAGTTATTAAGGAAGTTCCCTCAAAAGTATACTTTAATTGATACTAAAAAAATTTTATTGGAAGAACTTGCAAAAGATAAAAAAGATATATATTATTCTGATGATACCCATTGGTCTTACAAAGCAAGTGAAGTAATTTTTAAAAAGGTTAGGTTTTGACAAGTATTTATAAAAAATTTGTAATTGGTTTTATATTTTTATTATCATTAACTGTTCTTTTCCATTATGTTGTTTGGGAAAAATATACAAACCATGTTCTTCTTGTTCATGATAATATTTACACAGGTGATTTAGGAAGAATGTCTATGTATCCAGATGCCGCTTTTCCTAGACAGTCTTATCCTTCAGAAAAAAGTGTAAATCTTGAAAAAGAGCATATGGATTTTAATCAATGGTTTAAAAAACAAGAACCTATAGATGTTCTAACTATTGGAGATTCTTTTTCAAATGCTGCAACTCAAGGAACGAATCCTTTTTATCAAGATTATATCGCTACATACAATAATTTCAAGGTCTTGAATATTAATCAATTATCAGGGGCTTTAAACTATTTAGAAACAATTTCAATATTAAATAACAATGGATTACTTGATAAAATGAAGCCTAAATATATTTTAATTGAATCAGTAGAAAGGTTTAGTATAGATAGATTTTCTGTTGATACAGATTTTGCAAAAAATGAATTAGCACAAGTTAGTATTGATAAGTTTAAGAAATTAAAGAATCCTTATTTAGGAAAAGACAAAGATATTAAATTTATAAATAATCAGAATTTTAAGGCATTAAAAAACAATATTCTTTATAATTTTAATGATAGAGCTTACTCTTCAAAATGTTATAAAAAAGAGTTGTCAAAAGATTTTTTCACGTCTATTGATACCCGGAGTTTAATGTTTTTTAAAGATGATTTAGATTCAATTCATAAAGCAACACAAAAGAATATAAAAAAATTGAATGACAATTTTAATGCCTTGGCAAAAATGCTAAATAAGAAGGGCATTAAACTGTATTTTATGCCAGCAGCTGATAAATATAATTTGTATGCAGATTTTTTAATAGATAATAAGTATCCGAAGAGTGTTTTCTTTGAAAACTTGAGAGAGTTGCCTAAAGATTATACTTTAATTGATACAAAAGCTATTTTGTTAAAAGAGTTAGAAAAAGGTAAAAAAGATATTTATTATTCAGATGATACTCACTGGACATATAAAGCATCAGACATTTTATTTAAGAATTTCAAGTTTTAGGAATTAAATTTATATGAGTTTAAAAAAATATAAAAAATGGGCAAATATATTAATTATTACATGTTTTGTATTACTTTTATTAGTAATCACTACAAATTATTTTGTTGACCCTTTTCAACAATATAGAAAAGCTAACTTTTATACTTTTAAAACAGATAAACCTCGATATTTAAATGCTGGATTAGCTAAAAATTATGATTACGACTCTATATTAGTTGGGTCTTCAATGGTTGAAAATTTTTATGCAAACGATATTGAGAAATTTTTAGGTTTTAGAAAACTTTTAAAATTGGCCACTAGAGGTGGTACAATTTTTGAAGAAGTAAAAACAATAGAAAATGCTCTTTTAAGCAATAAAAATTTAAAAAATATATTAATGGGTTTGGATGTATATGCATTTAGTGAATTAGCAAGACCTACTAAACAAGATCCTAAATTTCCTGAATATTTGTATGATAATAATATTTTAAATGATACTCCTTATTTATTAAATTTTAATGTATTAAAAGAATCAATTGAAGCCTTTTCTTCCCCTTATGATAAAGAAAAAATATCAAATACATTAAATACTTTATATGAATGGCAAAGTTTATATTCAGAGTTTTTTACTGCCTGGACTTTTAAAAATGATTATAATAGTTGGTATAAAAAGTTTATTTATGAAGAAAAATTAACTCCTGGTATTGTAGAAAAGACATATAGATTTGAAATTTTAAAAGAAAGATTTGACAATGTATTTTTACCTATAGTTAAAAACAATAAAGAAAAAGAGTTTTATTTATTTTTTCCACCATATTCTATTGTTCAATATAAAACAATGGAAATGGGCAATTATTTTGATGACCATTTAAAATTTAAGGAGTATATATTTGAAAATCTTAAAGATTTTAAAAATGTTAAATTATATGATTTTCAAATAGAAAAAAGTATTACTCATAATTTAGATAACTATAAAGATTTAACTCATTATTCTGACAAGATAAATTATTGGATGTTAGAACAAATGTCAAAAAACAAATATTTAGTAACATCACAAAACTTAAAAGAGTACTCTAATACTTTAAACAAGCAAACAAAAGTATATGACTTAGAAAAAGGTTTAAATCGTAAATAAAGAAGCCATATGAGCTTTTAACCCATAGCTCATTCTTCTTACATATTTAATTCTTTTATTTTTCTTTTTTATTGCAAATATTTCATTTTTGTATTTTTTTAATAGTTTATATAATTCTATACTAAAATACTTATTTTCAAAATTATTTAGGTGATTTAACGAAGTCTCAATAATTTGTTTTATTTCATCATCTAATACTTCAATTTTTTTAAAAATTGTTAAATTTGCAATAGCATCTTTTGCAGATTTTATATTTGATTCTTTTTTAGTATTAAATCTATCTTTGAAATTTTTATAATCTTTTTCTCTTGTTTTAGTAATTTGCTCTGAATATCTTCTATAATAAGTCATAGCTTCATCAGAAAAAGTGATTGTTCCATAACTTGAAGCAATAAAAGCAATCCAAATATCGTGATATGTGATATTTTCTGGAATTGGTAAAATATATTCTAATATCTCTTTTTTAAACATCAAAGTATTTCCTGAAACACAATTTGTAAATAGGAAAGCTTTATTACATTTCCCTTTTACTAAATCACCTTTTGGACGAATTAATTCATTATTTGATATATTACTATCTCCATCCATAATTATGGCATCAGAATATATTAGTAAATTATCTTTAATTTCTGAGATAAATACTTCTAGTTTATTTTTTTTCCATATATCATCTTGATCTGCAAGTGCAATATAATCACCTTTGCATAAAGATATTGATTTTTCAAAGTTTTTTACAAAGCCTAGGTTTATTTCATTTTCAAAAAGTTGAATAAAATCATATTTATCACAGTACTCTTTTATTATTTCAATTGTATTATCTTTTGAACCATCATCACAAATTATAATTTCAATATTATTATATGTTTGGTTTACAATAGATTCTAATTGTTCTACTAGGTATTTGCCACCATTATATGTACACATAGCTACAGAAATAAGAGGATTTTGCATTTTTATTTTGACCTTTTAAATATATTTTTTAGTTTTTGTCTTATAGGTTTAGAATAAATTCTAACTTGCTTGAAGATATTTTTATTTTTGACATTATGAATTTGAAATTGCATTTCATTGAAAAGATTATCTGTTATATATAGATCTTCAAGTTCCAAAAATTTTTGATGTTTTTCTTTTAAAGAGTTTTGCTCTCTTATTAGCCTGTTTCTTTTCTCGTCAGATTTATCATATCCTCTAGATACAGATTCAAAATGGTATGCTTTAGAATAGGGAGTAAAGATATTTCTTTTTCCATCCTTTACAGCTTTAATGCATAAATCAACATCATTATATGCAACTGTTAGATTTTCATCAAAGGCACCAATTTTTAAAAACAGATCTTTTTTTATCATAAGTGAAGCAGCTGTTACAGCGGTCACATTTTGTATTAGAAGTTCTCTATTTGAATAACTAGCAGAGTCTTTTTTTAGAAAAGCTAAAAAATGCTGAGCTATATTATCTCCTCCAACTTTTATACCACAATGTTGAATAGTATTATTTTCATAATAAAGTAAAGAACCAACACAAGCTATCTCTTCTTGTTGAGAGAACTCTAACATAGATTCAATCCAATTTTCACTTATTATCTTTATATCATTGTTTAAAAAGATAATGTGCTCACCTTTTGTATGCTCTTTTACTGCAAAGTTATTGATTTCAGAAAAATTAAAAGCTACGTTGTGTTCTATAAATTTTATTCTTTTATCTTTTCTTTTAAACTCTTTCATATATTGAAAAGTTTTTTCTTCTTCACTATTATTTGATATACCAATAATTTCAAAGTTTTTATATGTACTTAAATCTAAAATTGAATTAATACATTGTTGAAGAAAGTGGGGTTGGTCTTTAAAAGGAATAACAATACTAACAAGAGGTTCATATTTTATGGAATATTTTATTCTATAAGAAGATTCTATTAACCCATCTTCAATAGAAGCATCTAAATTTCTTCTTTTAAGCATACTTTTTAAAATAAGTTTATCTTCACTTTTAGAAAAATCATTTTTTTTATCTAAATCAATATGAAATAAAACTTTATCTAAAAAGTAAATGTTAGAATTGTTTTCTATTAGTCTTAAATTTAAATCATAGAAAGTACTTTCATCCTTAAAGTCATTAAATCAACCTATTTTTTTTAGTATGGAAAGTTTAAAAAATGAACTTTTTCCAATATAGTTTTGGCTTAATATTAACTCTTGTGAAATATTTGATTTATAGTTTACTTTAATGTGTTTATTATTTTGTATGTAATCTTCATTTGTATAAATAAAATCTAAATCTCTCTCATTTAATTTTGAATTTATTTCATATAAAGCTGATAGTTCAAGGGTTTCATATGATTCAAGGAAGCAGATAAAATCATTTTCATCTGTTTTTATAATATCATTATAGACTTCAAAAAGTTTGTTTTTTTCTATATTTATTGTTGAGGCATTTACATTTAATTTTGATATTTCTTCTTTTGAATTCTCATTATCTACAAGTATGAATAATTTAAAGTTTTTATACCATTGTTCACGGATAGAATTTGTTATGTTTTCTAAATATTTTTGATTCTCTTTTGTACAATTTATAACTATAGAGAATGAAAACTTTTTATCAAAATTTTCAATTCTTTCAGTAATAGTAGAATCTAAAACTGCTTTACTATAGTTATACATTGTATGATGAGTCACTATTTATTATATTTATTCAAATACCAATCAACAGTCAAAACAATACCTGTGTCAAAGTTTTCATCAGCTTTCCAAGAAAGTTCATTTTCTAACTTACTTGCATCAATTGCATATCTTCTATCATGTCCTGCTCTATCTTCTACAAATGTAATTAGCTCTTTATATGATTTCTCTTGTGGAACTTTTTCATCTAAGATAGTACAAATTCTATCTACTATTTGTAAGTTTGTTCTTTCATTTCTTCCACCAATATTATATGTATCTCCTGTTTTACCAGCATGATAAACTATATCAATCCCTTTACAGTGATCTAGTACATATAACCAATCTCTAATATTTTTACCATCTCCATAAATTGGAATTGCTTCATTTGAAAGTGCTTTTCTAATAATAGTTGGTATTAGTTTCTCATCATGTTGTTTTGGTCCATAATTATTTGAACAGTTTGTAATAACTGTATTTAATCCAAATGTTTCATTATATGCTATAATAATCATATCACTTGAAGCTTTAGAAGCAGAATATGGAGAGTTTGGAGCATATGGTGTAGTTTCTGTAAATAAATCTTCTGGATCAAGGCTAAGTGTTCCATATACTTCATCTGTTGAAATATGATGAAATCTACAATCTTTATAATCTTCTTTATAAGTAAAAGGTTTATCCATCCAATACTTTTGTGCAACATCTACTAAGGTAAAAGTTCCATTTACATTTGTTTCCATAAATACACCAGGATTTTTAATAGAGTTATCTACATGTGATTCAGCTGCAAAATGAATAACACCTTTAATATCATATTCACTAAAAATAAATTCTACTAATTCTCTATTACAAATATCACCTTTAATAAATTTATATCTAGGATTTGTTTCACACTCTTTTAAGTTTTCTAAGTCGCCTGCGTATGTTAGAAGGTCAATATTTATTAAATTATATTCTGGATATTTATCTAAGAAATATGGTACAAAGTTTGAACCTATAAATCCTGCACATCCTGTTACTAGTATATTTTTATTCTTTGGCATTATTTTCCTTTTATCTTATCTATTCTTTTTTTGATACTATAAATAAACTTTCTATTCATAAGTTTATTTAAAAATTTATTATTTGATATATACATAATTGTACATGGAGTTCTTACAAATCTACTTTCAAAAGCATTTTGATATTGAGAGATAAATCTATCTTTTGTATCGTAAAAACTTTGATTTGGGAAGCCACCACTTTTATGTCTTAGATGAAAATCTATTACATATGTAGTAAAGCCTTGATTTTGAGCTTGTATGCAAAGATCTGTTCCATATAAGTGATAATGACCAATATTTTTTGATAAACAAAGATTGGCATCATTTTTAACAACTAAGAAATTTTCATCTAAACTTCCAACTTTTGAAGGAAAAGGTCCTTCTTTTAAGTTATCAACACCTGGATCTGTGATTCTTGTAAATCTTTTGTTTATATTATCTTTTGAAAAACCACAGTTCCCTAGAATCGCCCAATTTGGGTCAAGCTTATTCATCTCTTCAATTCTTTGTTTTAGAATTTCTATATCATCAAACTCTAAAACTAAATCTTGATGAGCTAAGATAATATATTCGCCATTTGATTTATTTAAAAATTGATTATATCCATCATATGCATCATATTTATTTTGTCCAATATTATCAATATATAAATATTCACTATTTTCTTCTGTAAATCCGGCTTTATAAAAAGAACTACTCACTGATTCTAGTTCATCTTGTCTTGCAGTTAAAATACAAACTGAGAAAAGTTTTTCATATTTTAAGCTATCAATCTCTTTTAAAAACATTCTTATCTCACTTTTAGCGTTCTTAAACAATCATCTAAAGAGTCTTTCCAGAAAGGAATAGTTATATTAAAATCTTTTTTTATTTTTGCTTTATTTAAAAGTGAAAAATGTGGTCTTTTTGCGGGGGTTGGGTATTGATATGTTTCTATTGGATTAATCTCACACTCTATTTTTGCCATTTTCATAATCTCTTTTGCGAAGTCATACCAAGATAAAACACCTTCATTTGAATAGTTATATATTTCTACTTTTTCATTACTTATTTTTGGAAGGATATCTAAAATAGTTTTAGCTAAATCTTTTGCATAAGTTGGTGTTCCTACTTGATCAAATATTACACCTAGACTATCTTTATCTCTTCCTAGCCTTAACATTGTTTTTACAAAATTATTACCAAATGATGAATAAACCCAAGAAGTTCTAATAATAATAGAATCTTTTGGATTAATCTTAATCATCTCTAATTCACCATCTAGTTTTGTTTGCCCATATACTGATTGTGGATTTGTTTGATACTCTTCACAATATGGTTTATAATTTCTTCCATCAAAAACATAATCTGTTGAAACATGAATAAGTTTTATATCTCTCTCTTGTGAAATTTTTGCAAGTTTTTTTACTGCTCTATGATTTATCTTATCTGCTAACTCAGCATCACTTTCTGCTTTATCAACTGCTGTGTATGCAGCACAGTTAATAATTGTATTAATTGATTTTTCTTCAATATATTTTCTTACATCTTCATAGTTTGTTATATCTAATTCACTTCTATCTGTAAAGAAGAAGTTATATCTATAGCTTTTTGATAATTCTCTTAATTCTGAACCTAATTGTCCATTTGAACCAGTTATTAATATATTTAAAGGCTTAGTCATAATAGTTTACTCCAAATTCAAATAAGTCGTTAGTTTCAATTATTCTTGGTTGTTTAGTATCTTTTTCTGATAGATTTAATTCTTCTTTATTTAGTATCCAATCTATATTTATAGCTTTATCATCAAAGGCTATTCCTCTATCACATTCAGGGCTATAATAATTATCTACTTTATAAGCAAATATAGTATCATCTTCAAGCACAACAAAGCCATGAGCAAATCCTCTTGGAACTAAAAGTTGTTTTTTATTTTCACTAGATAATTCTACTGCTACATGTTGTCCAAAAGTAGGGCTCCCTTTTCTAATATCAACAGCTACATCTAAAACTCTTCCTTGAATCACACGTACTAGTTTTGTTTGTGCGTGAGGAGCTAATTGATAATGAAGTCCTCTTAAAACACCTTTAGATGATTTTGATTCATTATCTTGACCAAAATTTAATTTAAAACCTAAAAACTCTTCAAGTTTATCCGCTCTAAATGTTTCTACAAAATATCCTCTATGATCTCCATGAACAATAGGTTCACAAATTATTACATCAGGAATTGACGTTCTTACAAAATTCATTATTTTAAATTCCTTCCAAGTTTAGCTCTAGCTATTAAATATTGTCCATATTGATTCTTCTTAAGTGGTTGGGCAAGTTCTAAAAGTTTCTCTTTTGAAATATATCCCATTTCATATGCTATTTCTTCAAGACAAGCTACTTTTAGAGATTGTCTATTTTCAATTGTCTGAATAAAAGAAGATGCTTCTAAAAGTGATTCATGAGTTCCTGTATCAAGCCAAGCGTATCCTCTTCCCATTAGTTCTACTTTTAATCTATTTTCATCTAAGTAATCTTGATTTAGAGTTGTTATTTCTAATTCACCTCTATGGGATGGTTTTACATTTTTTGCTTTTTTAACTACATCAGAAGGATAAAAATATAATCCTACTACTGCATAGTTTGATTTTGGATTTTCTGGTTTCTCCTCAATAGAAGTTACATCTCCATTTTCATTAAATTGGGCAACTCCATATCTTTCTGGATCTTTTACATAGTATCCAAATACAGTTGCTTTATTCTCATCTTGTACATTTTTAACACTTTGTGCTAATAGTTTTGTAAGTCCTTGACCATGAAAAATATTATCTCCCAATACTAAACAAGCATCGTCTCCATCTAAAAACTCTTCGCCTAATATAAAAGCTTGAGCTAAGCCATCTGGACTTGGTTGTACTACATAAGAGAATTTCATCCCAATATCAGAACCATCACCTAAAAGTTCTTCAAACCTAGGTAAATCATTAGGAGTTGAAATAATAAGTACTTCAGTAATACCTGCAAGCATCAATACTGAAAGTGGATAATATATCATTGGTTTATCATAGATTGGAACTAATTGTTTACTTATCCCTTTTGTTATTGGATAAAGTCTTGTTCCACTCCCTCCTGCTAATATTATTCCTTTCATTATTTGTTCTCCTTTTTTTCTGTCTTCTCTTTTTTTAAATTTTTTTCTTTTTTGACTAGACCATTGTAACAAATGAACTCTTCATTATCCCATTTCTTTTTCATGATTTTATTGTTATTATCTACAGTTTCTTTATTCCAAGTTCGTGGATGGTAAAGATGAAAAGTATTAGCCAGGTATCTAACAGACTTTGAATCAATATCAAAATACTGAAATCTCCAAGTTAAATCAATATCTTCTCCAACAGAGGGAGTAGTATAATCTTCGTCAAAACCATTGATAAATTCTAAATCTTTTTTGAAACAAGAAAAATTACAACCAATAATCATCGGTCTTTTTTTATTTAGTTTTTTTTCTAAAGATGAGCCTTTTTTTAGTTTTGCTCCTTCTTCTACATGTCTTGCTTTATCTAAAGCTAAAAATGGGAGGAAAAGCCAATATAATTTTTCCAACCAAAAAGCATTCAAATATTTTTTTCTTATTAACTTACTAAAAAAACTTCCTAGTTCAACTCTTTTACCACAAAGGATTCTACTATGGGTAATATTATCTCTGTGCTTTTGCACAAAGTCAGAATAAGGAAGAATATCTCCATCTAAAAAGATAAGATAATCACCTTTTGCATTTCTAACGGCTTTATTTAAAGCAATGTTTTTTTGCCAACCATTGTCTTCTTGAAATAGATGAGTTATTCTTGGATTATTTTTATATTGTTCTAAAAAGTTTTTCATTTCTTCAGATTTACAGTCTTCAGAAATAATAATATCAAAGTCATTTATAGTTTGATTTAAAAGGCTATTTAAAATAAGCTCTAAAGCTTCACTATCCTTATAAACTGAGACAATGACAGATATTTTGATGTTCTTGTAGTCATTCAAGTGTGTTATGATAATAACATTTTTTATTTATATTTTATCATTTTGTAGTTAAAATGTAACTTTATGTAGGAGAAAATATGTATGATGTGTCTATAGTCACTGTTAATTATAATAGTTCTGATGATACTTTAAATATGGTTAGAAGTGTTAAGAAAAATACTTCGTTAAATTATGAATTGATAATAGTTGATAATAATTCTTCTTTGGATGAATTTAGAAAATTAGACTCTTTAAATGATATTAAAAATATAAAAGTAATAAGAAGTAAAATAAATTTAGGTTTTGCTGGTGGAAATATGTTAGGATTTAAAGAAGTAAATTCTAAATATTGTTTTTTTCAAAATAATGACACTTTGGTTATGAATAATGTTATTGATAAGTTATACAAAGCCTGTGAAAATGATGAAAATATTGGATTGATTTCTCCTCAATTATATGATGAAAATAGAAAAAGAACCACTACATTTAGGAGTTTTCCTAATATTGCAGAAAAATATTTTGGAAAAGGATTTCAAAAATTAATTTCTAGAAAAAAAATATATAATAATAAAAAAGAGTATCATGAAATCATTGATGTTGGAGTTGTAAGCGGCGCTTCAATGTTCTTTAGAAAAAAGGTTTTTGACAAAATAGGTGGCTTTGATACAAATTTCTTTTTGTATTGCGAAGAAGAAGATTTATCAAAAAGAGTTTGGGAATCTGGTTTTAAAGTATGTTTAGAGCCAAGGGCTCATTTAATCCATTTATGTGGAAATAGTACAAGTAGAAATTTTAAAATTGAAAGAGAGTTTTTGATTTCATATTATTGGTTGATAAATAAACATTTTGATTTTTTAGGAAGATTTTTTATGAAGTTACATATCTTTTTTAAGTATTTAACAAAAGCATTTAAAGATGGTGTAAATATGAAGCTTTTTTTATTTATTTTAAATCCTAGAAAAGAAAAATATAGTCTAAAATATGAGCAAAAGACAAGCGATGAATAAAGAGATAATTGATGAAAAATATTTAAGCTTCGTTGAAAATATAAGAACCTATTTTAAAGATTCAAATGATTCTATTCACAAAGCTAGAAATGAAATAAAAGTTATAAGTTTTGAAGAAAAGAGCTTAGTTGTTAAATCTTTTAAAGTACCACATATTATTAATAAAATAGTATATGGTTTTTTTAGAGATAGCAAAGCAAAAAAATCATATGAGAATTCAATTAGAATTGGCAATTTTGCTCCAAAAGCGATAGCTTATATTGAATTTAAGAAAAACTTTTTACTTAATGACAGTTATTTTATAAGTGAAAATTTTGATTATGACTTAACTATTAGAGAACCTTTATTAGATTTGAATTATGCAAATAAAAAAGAGATTTTTGAAGAGTTTGCTAAATTTACATTTGACTTACACAAAGAGGGTATCTTTCATTTAGACTATTCTCCAGGGAATATTTTAATAAAAGAAGAAGCTGGTAAATATATATTTAAAGTAGTTGATATAAATAGAATGCAATTTAAAGAACTCAATTTTGAAGAGAGATTAAAAAATTTCTCAAAACTTTGGGCAAAAGATGAAGATTTAACAATAATTTTAAAAAAATATGCAAGTTTAATAAATGAAGATGAAAATATTTGTATAGAAAAAGGTTTAGCTTATAGTCAAAAACATAAAGATAAAAAAAATTTCAAAAAAAAATTGCGTGGAGAAGAAGTAAATGACTAAAGTTGATAATATTTCTGTTGTAATAATTGCAAAAAATGCTGAATCTACAATAGAAAACACACTTGCTAGTTTAAAAAGATTTACAGAAGTAATTTTATATCTAAATGATACAGTCGATAAAACACAAGAAATTGCAGCAAAATATGCAAATGTAAAAGTTGTAGAAGGTGAGTTTACAGGTTTTGGTCAAACAAAAAATGCTGCTACTAATTATTCAAAAAATTCTTGGGTATTATCTTTAGATTCAGATGAAGTATTAAGTGAAGAGTTTGTAGAAAATCTAACAAAAATAAAATTAGATAATAAAAATGTATATAGAATTTTAAGAAGCAATTATTATAAGAAGACAGAAGTTAAACATTGTTGGGGAAAAGATGAAATTGTAAGGTTGTATGACAAAGAAAAAACTGGATTTAATGATAATAAAGTACATGAATTTGTTATTGAAACAGGTTTTGGTGTTTTGGAATTAGAGGGTGAAGTTCGACATTATCCCTATACTACAATTACTGACTTTATTATAAAACTAGATAGATATTCAACTTTATTTGCAGAAGATAAAAAAGGTAAAAAGAAGTCATCTCCTTTAAAAGCTTTTGCAAATGGAAGTTTTTCTTTTTTTAAAACGTATTTTTTGAAAAGAGGTTTTATGGATGGTTATGCTGGTTTAATTATTGCATTTTCTCATATGGCAACAAATTTTTATAAATATATGAAATTATATGAACTGAATAATGAGAAATAAAATGAATATTTTAATATCAAGACATGATAAAATTGGTGATTTTGTAGTTACTTTACCAATGTTTAAAGTTTTAAAAGAACAAAGACCAGAACTAAAATTAATTGCTTTAGTTTCTAAAATAAATTATGATTTTGCAAAAAATATTGATTTTATTGATGATGTTATTTTATATGATAAAAATAATCTAAGTAAAACTTTAGAAGATATAAAAGATGAAAAAATTGATACAAGTATTAGTGCTTTTATAGATACAAATTTAGGGAAACTTCTTTTTAAATCTAATATTAAAAAAAGAATTGCTCCTGCAACAAAACTAGCACAATTCTTTTTTAATAAGAGAGTAAAACAAAGAAGAAGTAGGGTTGAAAAAAAAGAATTTGAATACAATTTAGATTTATTAAAAGCCTTTGATGAATCTATCTCTTTATCATATTCTTATCCATTATTAGAATTTTCTGCTTTTGAGAGCAATAGAATTTTTAACGAGTTTAAAAGAGAACACAAAATTGTTGAAAAGAATAGACTTGTTGCTTTTCATCCAGGTTCTGGGGGAAGTACTGATGGCAATCTAATTTTAGAAGATTATTTAAAACTTGCAAAAAAAGTTTCAAAGATTGATGATATTGAAGTTATATTTACCTTTGGACCAGATGATTTAAAATTAAAAGAAGAACTTGAAAAAAAAGTTGATTTTGATGCAGTAATTTATGAATCAAAAGGAGCTCTTATTGATTTTTGTAAACTACTTTCATTTTTTGAGTTATTTGTAAGTACTTCAACTGGACCTATGCATTTAGCTTCTTGTAGTAATATAAAAACTGTATCCTTTTTTGGTGAAAAATTAGTATCAACTCCAAAAAGATGGGCAAGTATTAGTCAAGAGAAATTTCAAAATAATTTTATAGTTCATGAAAATTATACAAATGAGTTATACCAAGAGATTGAAGATAGAGTTTTAGAGGTATTAAAAATAGATGAAAAATAGTGCATTTGTATGGGATCCTTATTCTGATCAACCATATCCAATAAAAGATAAAGCATATAAAAAATATATGCGTAAGAAAAATTTATTTGATTATATTCCTTTGATTTTGACTAATATTTTTATTTATCCATTAGGAGTTTTAGTAAGTCCATTTTTTAAAGGTAAAAATGAAAATTCAAAAAACTTTTTTGGGATGAGTGTTTATTTAGAAAAAGGCGAAGAACAAATAGGCTTGATAAAAGAACTTGGAGTTAAGAAATTACTTGTTAGAATGCCTTTAAGTGATATTGAGAATATTGATAAATATGTTAAATTTGCAGCTAAATTTAAAGAGTGCGAGATTTTAATAAATATTTTGCAAGATAGAATACATATTGATGATAAAGAGTTGTTAAAAAGTAGTTTGATAAAAATATTTGAAAAGTTTGGAAATATAACAAAAGAGTTTCAAATAGGAAATGCAATAAATCGTACTAAATGGGGTTTCTTTTCTGTTAAAGAGTATTTAGATTTTTATAAAACAGCTTATGATTTGAGAAATGATTCTTTTAAAGAATGCACTCTTTTAGGTCCTAGTGTAATAGATTTTGAATATCATTTTACAATTAGAGCACTTTTTTCAAAATATAATATTTTTTTTGATAAGGTGTCTGCCCTTTTATATGTTGATAGAAGAGGAGCACCAGAAAATAAACAGATGATATCTTTTGATACAACAAAGAAGATTGATTTTTTATTTTCTTTGGCTTCCTTATCTAAAAGGTCATCAAATAAACTTGTAATAACAGAATCAAATTGGCCAATATCAAATACTGCTACATATGCACCAACAAGTGAAACTGAATGTGTAAGTGAAGATGATTATGCGCGATTTATGTTAAGGTATTATCTTTTAGCCCTTGGAACAAAAAAAGTTGAAACAGTTTATTGGCATCAGTTAATATCAGCTGGGTATGGCTTAATAGATAATCGAAAAGGTATAAGAAAAAGAAGCGCCTATGAGGTTTATAAAACAATGCTTCATTTTTTAGATGATGCACAGATTTTAAAATATTCAAATTCAAATGATTTGTATGTATTAACTTGTAAAAAAGATAATAAGAAGTTTGATGTAATTTGGTTGTCATCTAAAAAAAAGATGCCAGTAAGTGATTTTTCAATAGTATATGATATGTTTGGAAAAGAGTTAAAAGAAAATATAATGATTAGTGAGAATCCAATTTATGCCTACCATAAATAAAATATTTATAGAAATACCAACATGGCTTGGTGATGCAGTAATGACAACACCAGCTATTGAAAATATAATAAAAGAATATCCTTATGCCAAAATCATAATGTTAGGTTCTTATGTCTCTACACAAGCTCTAGGTAAGATGAAAAATATTTCTAAGGTAATCGTCGATAATAGTAAAAAAGAGGGTAATAGGTATCTTAATTTGATGAAAATAGCTAAAGAAGTTGGCTCAGTTGATTTAGCTATATCTTTTAGAAAAAGTTTTTCATCAAAATTTATGATGTTTTTTATAAAAGCTAAACAAAAATACTCGTATCAAAGATTTGTAAAAGAGGAAATACATCAAGCCATAAGATATAATGACTTTATAAATAGACGACTGAATTTAAATTATGATACAGGTGATTTAAAACTATATTTTGATGCCTTTAAATATGAAAAACCAACTTTAGGAATAAATCCAGGTGCCACATATGGTAGTGCAAAAAGATGGTACCCAGAAGAGTTTGCAAAAGTAGCAATTGAAATGTCAAAAAAATATAACATTGTTATTTTTGGAGGACCAGAAGAAGTTGATATTGCTTCTGAAATAAAAGAAAAGCTAATATCAAAAAATATCACAAATGTAAAAAACTTAGCAGGAAAAACTTCAATCCCTGAATTAATAGAAAAAATAGCAGGTTTAGATTTATTTATTACAAATGACTCAGGACCAATGCATGTGGCTGCATCTTTCAAAATACCTACAATAGCCATTTTTGGACCAACAAAATATACAGAAACAAATCAATGGAAAAATCCAAATGGAATAATAGTTTCAAAAGATTTAGAATGTGCACCTTGCATGAAAAGAGTTTGTCCACTAGGACATCATGATTGTATGAAGATGATACGAGCAGAAGATATTCTACAAAAAATAGAGTTTGTTAAATAGTTGTTAATGTTATTTTAGTTAAAATATTGATTAAATCAATTTAAGTATAGGAAAAGACTTGCAAGAAAATGAAATAGATTTAAGAGAAATATTTAGAGAAATTAAAAAAAGAAAAAAGTTTATAATTATTTTTACTTTGGGAATAACTTTGTTATCAATAATTTATGTTTTTGTTAAAAAACCAGTTTATGAATCAAAAGCTTTGGTTGAGATAGGAAGTTATAAATTATATCTAAAAGATAAAACGGATGTCAGCAAAGTTATAATTGATAATCCAAATCAATTGAGTAGAAAACTCAATGTTCTCTTTATAGATATGAAAAAAAATGATAAAAATAGAGATTCTGAAATAACAAGTATCACAGTCCCTAATAATCAAAATACGTTTTTTGAAATTACTTCAAATGGAGTAAATAATGAACTTGCAAGAAATGAAATAAAAAATGTAGTAGATAGTGTTAGAAAAGAGCATAAAGTAGTTTTAGATAGTTTAAAAGAAGGAATAAAAGTTCAAATAAGTAAGATAGATAGGGAAATTAATAATATTACTAAATATGGAATAAAAGTGCTTGATGAAAAAATAGTTCTTCAGGAGAAGTCAATAGAAAGTTATAAAAAACAATTGATCTCAATTAGAAAGGATTCTGTTAACTTTCATAAGTTAGATCCTTCTATTTCTGTACTTAAGCTTGTTGAGCAAAGAAATATTTCTAATTTTATTGAAAACTCAAATAGAATGTTAGTAGATTTGAAAAATGAAAGAGATAAATTATCAACAGATAAATTAAGTGCATTAGAAGATGAAAAAAGAGTATTAGAGTCTCTTTTATTACCTATAAATTATAAAAATTCACAAATTGTTGGTGAAATTATCATAAATGATAAGCCTATAAAACCTAAAAAAACACTTATTGTAATTGTATCGTTTATAGTAGGATTGATATTCGCTCTTTTTTTAATCTTGTTTTTGTCTTTTATTCAGAAATTGAATAATAAATAATTATTATTAAATTGTAGGAAAAAAATTGAAAAAAGTATTATTAGTCTTTGGAACAAGACCTGAAGCAATTAAAATGGCACCATTAGTGAAGGCCTTTGAAAAAGAAGAAAGTATAGAATCAAAAGTTTGTGTTACAGCACAACATAGAGAGATGTTAGACCAAGTGCTTGAAATGTTTGATATTACTCCTGATTATGATTTAAATTTAATGAAACCAGGACAAGACCTTTATGATATTACGGCTAATGTACTTTTAGGACTAAAAGATGTTCTAAGAGATTTCAAACCAGATGTTGTCTTAGTTCATGGTGATACAACTACAACTTCGGCTTCTTCTCTTGCCTCTTTCTATGAAAAAGTAAAAGTAGGACATGTAGAAGCTGGATTAAGGACTGGTGATATGTACTCTCCTTGGCCAGAAGAAGCCAATAGACAAATTACTGGAGTGTTAGCTAACTATCACTTTGCACCTACAACTACATCAGAAAATAATCTTTTAAAAGAGAATAAAAATAAAGAAGATATTTTAGTAACAGGAAATACAGTTATTGATGCACTTTTTCTAGCATTAGATAAAATAGAGACTAATAAAGAACTAAAAAATAAAATATTAGAAAATATAAATTCACAATATAAAATAAATGAAGATAAAAAATTAATATTAGTAACAGGGCATAGAAGAGAAAATTTTGGACAAGGGTTTATAAATATCTGTGAATCGTTAAAAACTCTTGCAAATAATAATCCTGATATAGATATAGTTTATCCCGTACATTTAAATCCAAATGTACAAAAACCAGTAAAAGAAATACTTTCAGATACCCCAAATGTATTTTTAATAGAACCTCTTCAATATGAAAGTTTTATTTATATGATGAATAAATCATACTTTATAATTACTGATTCCGGAGGAGTACAAGAAGAAGCTCCTTCTTTGGGGAAACCAGTGTTAGTTATGAGAGATACAACAGAAAGACCAGAAGCAGTAGAAGCAGGAACGGTTAAACTAGTTGGAACAAATCCCGAATCAATTATAAATGAAGCTCAGAAGCTTTTAGATGATAAAATAGAATACAATGCCATGTCAAAGGCACATAATCCATATGGAGATGGTAATTCTTGTGAAAGAATAGTAGAATTTATAAAAGGAAAGTAAATAATGTCTAAAAAAGTATGTGTAATAGGATTGGGATATATTGGTCTACCCACTGCAGCTCTTCTTGCAAATAGAGGATATGATATCCATGGAGTTGATGTAGTTAAAAGTACAGTAGATACCATAAATAGAGGGGAAATACATATTGTTGAACCTGAGCTTGATACATTTGTTCAAGCAGCTGTTAATAGTGGAAAATTAAAGGCCTCTTTAACTCCAGATATTGCAGATATTTTTATCATAGCAGTACCTACTCCATTTCATGAAGGTTATGTTCCAAATGTAGATTATGTAGTAAGTGCAACAAAAGCTATAACTCCATATGTAAAAGCAGGAGATATAGTAATCCTAGAATCAACTTCTCCAGTAGGAACTACAGATTTAGTTGAAGAGACACTAAAAGAAGAAGGTGTTGATACTTCAAAATTATATATTGCTCACTGTCCAGAAAGAGTATTACCTGGACAGATTATGAGAGAATTAGTGGAAAATGATAGAATTGTTGGTGGAATTACACCAGAAGCTACAGAAAAAACTGTAGAGTTTTATAAAACATTTGTATCAGGTGAAGTTCTTTCAACAGATGCAAGAACAGCTGAGATGGCAAAATTAACTGAAAATTCATTTAGAGATACAAATATTGCTTTTGCGAATGAACTATCTATACTTTGTGATAAGTTTGGGATTGATGTATGGGAATTAATTAAACTTACAAATAGACATCCAAGAGTAAATGTATTACAACCAGGAGCAGGAGTCGGTGGACATTGTATTGCTGTTGATCCTTGGTTTATAGTTCATGCAGGTGGAGATGATGCAAAAATCATAAGAGCTGCAAGAGAAATAAATACATATAAAACAGAATGGTCAATAGAGAAAATAAAGAATGCAGCACTTACATTTGAAAAAGAGAATGGAAGAAAAGCAAAAGTAGCTTGTATGGGACTAGCATTTAAGCCAGATATTGATGACTTAAGAGAAGCACCTGCTTTATATATAACTAATACTTTAAAAGCTCAAGACTTTGAAGTATTAGCAGTAGAACCAAATATTTCAACTCATTCAAATTTTAATATAGTTAATCATAATGATGCATTAGTTAAGGCAGATATAATTGTATATTTAGTTGCTCATAAAGAGTTTAAAAATTTAAAAGTAAATAATGATAAAATTATTATTGATTTTTGTGGAATAAATAAGGAAAAATAATGAAAATAAATTTTATAGACTTACAAGGTCAATATAAAAAGTATAAAGAAGAAATTGATATTGAAATTAAAGAAGTTTTAGATAGCTCTGGTTATATAATGGGTCCAAAAATAGTTGAACTTGAAAATAAATTAGCTGAATTTGTAGGAACCAAGCATGCCATCGCTTGTAGTAGTGGAACTGATGCCTTAATTTTGGCACTTATGTCTATAGGTATAAAACCAGGTGATGAAATTATTACTACTCCTTTTACTTTTATAGCTACTGCAGAAACTATTGCTTTTTTAGGTGCTATACCTGTTTTTGTTGATGTTGATGAAAAAACATACAACATCGATCCCGCGTTAATTGAATCAAAAATTACAGATAAGACAAAAGCAATTATTCCCGTTTCTCTTTTTGGACAAATATCTGATATGGATTCTATTGCTATGATTGCAAAAAAATATAATTTAAAAGTTATTGAAGATGCAGCACAAAGCTTTGGCGCAGAATATAAAGATAGAAAATCTTGTAATACATCAGATATAGGAACAACTTCATTTTTCCCTGCAAAGCCTTTGGGTTGTTATGGAGATGGAGGTGCTGTATTTACAAATGATGATAATATTGCAGAACAAATAAGAATTATTTTAAATCATGGACAAACAAAAAGATATGTTCACAGTCATGTGGGAATTAATGGAAGATTAGATGCAATTCAAGCAGGGGTATTAAATGTAAAGTTAAAATACTATAATGGAGAAATTTCAAAAAGACAAGAAATTGCAAA
The DNA here is from genome assembly GCA_002869565.1 of Arcobacter sp. GTDB lineage: Bacteria > Campylobacterota > Campylobacteria > Campylobacterales > Arcobacteraceae > Halarcobacter. The sequence continues at coordinate 37,359 of PKUJ01000025.1, read as the reverse complement.
AAAATATAATGAAAAATTAAAAAATGTTATTGTTCCCTTTGTTGAAGATAATAATTTATCAGTTTGGGCACAATATTGTATAAGAGTAGATAATAGAGAAGAAATACTTGCAAAATGTTCCGAAAAAGGAGTTCCTACGGGAGTTTATTATCCAATTCCTCTTCATTTACAAGAAGTGTTTAATTATTTGGGCTATAAAGATGGAGATTTTCCAATTACAGAAAAAATATCAAAAGATATAATGGCTCTTCCTATGTCAGCTTTTTTAACTAACGAAGAACAAAATTATATAATAGAGGTAATAAATGAGTAATATTTTCATACATCAATTAGCTAATGTGTCTCCTGAAGCTAAATTAGGTGAGGGTACAAAGATTTGGATAAATTCACAAGTTAGAGAAAATTGTGAAATTGGAACTAACTGTATAATTTCTAAAGATACATACATTGATACACAAGTGAACATAGGAAATAATTGTAAAATACAGAATAGTGTTTCTATTTATCAAGGTGTAACTATTGAAGATGATGTGTTTGTTGGACCGAATGCTTGTTTTACTAATGATAAAGTACCAAGAGCATTTGATCCAGATTGGAAAATTACTTCAACACTTGTTAAAAAAGGTGCGAGTATTGGAGCTAATGCAACTATTGTATGTGGAATAACAATTGGAGAATATGCAATGATAGCAGCAGGAAGTGTTGTTACAAAAAATGTAGAACCATATAGTCTTGTAATGGGAAATCCAGCAAAACATTATAAATATGTTGATAAGATGGGAAATCAAATAGAAGGTAATCCAAATGAATAATAGAATTATTAAAATAGGTTTGTTAGGTGTTGGTAAAATGGGACAAAACCATCTTAGAAACTTAATAATGTTAAAACAAGTTGAAATATCATTTATATACGATTTTGATAAAGAAATGTGTAAAAAGTTATCTTCTCAATACGGAGTTAAAGTTTCTGATGATTTAGACATCGACTTAAAAGAAGTTGATGGTGTTGTAATTGTTACCCCAACTTTTACTCATGCTGATTATATTAAGCAAGTTTCAAAATATGTGAAAAATATTTTTGTTGAAAAACCTTTAACGGATACATTATCATCAAGTAATGAAATTGTTCAATTAGCAAAAGAAAATGATATAAATATTCAAGTTGGCTTTATTGAAAGATATAATTCTGCTGTAGTTGCACTAGAAAAAGTTATTAAAAATAGTAACCATATTATTAATATTGACTTCTCTAGAACAAATAAAGTAAGTAGTAGAATTACTGATGTTGATGTTGTAATAGATCTTATGATTCATGATTTAGATTTGGCTTTATATATTAATGGAAGACCAAAGAAAATTGAGGCTCATGGCTATATAAAAGATGACATGATTGAATATGCAAGAGCTATTATTACTCATGAAAATGGTTCTTTTTCAAATGTTGTTGCAAGTCGAATTACGGAGAAAAGAATTAGACATATTAGTGCTACTTGTGATGATATGTATATTGATTGTAACCTTTTAAGCAAAGAAGTATTTGTTAATAAACAAACTATAGAACAATATCTTGAAAATGTATCAATTTCATCAAAAGAAGAAACTATCGATGTAAGACCACAAGAAGGATTGTTACTTGAACTTATTGATTTTGTAAAATTATGCCAAGGCGAAGTAGTTAATATTCCAAACGAAAAAGATGGCTTGCTTGCAATGGAAGTAGCGAATGAAATACAAAAACAAATTATGGAAGCGAAATAATAATGAGACCAAATATTAAAAATAGTACTATCTTAGTTACAGGTGGTGCTGGTTTTATTGGAAGTCATTTAGTCGATAGATTAATTCTTGATGGTGCTAAAGAAGTAATAATTATTGATAATATGTTTTTAGGAAGTGAAAAAAACTTAAAAGATGCAATTTCAAAAGGTGCTATTCTTTATAAAGATGATTTGGAAATTACTTCATCTCTAGATTATATTTTTGAAAGACATGATATTGATATTGTTTTTAATTGTGCAACTAAAGCATTAAATTATTCTTTTGTAAATCCTAAAAATGCATTTGATACAAATGTAAATGGAGTTTTAAATATTTTAGAACATCAACGAAAAGGTAATTTTAAGACCTTAGTCCATTTTTCAACATCTGAAGTGTATGGAACAGCTGAGTATGAACCAATGGATGAAAATCATCCTATTAAACCTACTACAACTTATGCAGCCGGAAAAGCAGCAGCTGATATTGCTGTTCATAGCTGGGTAAATATGTTTGATTTAGATGCTTTTATTGTTAGACCTTTCAATAATTATGGTCCAAGACAAAATCATAAGGGATATATGGCAGGAATAATTCCTATTACTGCATTTAGAATAATGAATGATATTAACCCTGAAATACATGGTACAGGGCTACAGAGTCGAGATTTTATATATGTATTAGATACAGTTGATGCGATTATTAAACTTTATCCTTTAATGAAAAAAGCTGAAAGTATTAATATTTCAACAGACGGTCAAATATCAATGAAAGATGTAATTCATAAAATAGCAGATCTTATGAATTATAAAAAAGAGATATTAAGTAAACCAGCTCGTGGGGCAGATGTAGAATGTCATAATGCTTGTAATAAAAAAGTAAAATCTATGATTGACTATAAATTAACATCTTTTGAAGATGGATTATCAAAAACCGTTAATTGGTATGAGGAAAATATAAAATGATAAAGCTAATTAAACCTTATATATCTTTTGATGAAGTTAAAGAGGATTTTGAAGATATTTTTGAGAGTGGCTGGTTTACAAAAGGTAAGTTTGTCGAAGAATTTAGAACTGAAATTAAAAAATATACTGGGACAAAGTACGCATATTTAACTACTTCTGCTACAACAGCATTAACAATGGCGCTAAAAGTATTAAATATAAAAGAAAATGATGAAGTTATTGTTTCAGATTTTTCTTTTCCTGCAACAGCTAATGTTGTTGAAGAAATAGGTGCAATTCCTATTTTTGCTGACGTGTCTTTAGAAACTTATAATATGTTACCTTCAGAGTTGGAAAATAAAATTACTGAAAAAACTAAAGCTGTAATTTTTGTTGATGCATTAGGTAATCCTAGTGGAATCAGTGAGATTAAAGATATTTGTAAAAAATATGATTTACCTTTAATTGAAGACGGTGCTTGTGCTATTGGAAGTAGTGAAAGAAATATTAAATGTGGAAATATTGCTGATATAACATGTTTTAGTTTTCACCCAAGAAAATTGCTTACAACAGGTGAAGGTGGAGCAATTACATTTAATAATAAGGAATATGTAGATTTTTTTGAAGTTAAATTAAATCATGGTGCAAAAGTAGAAAATGGAAAATTTGATTTTATAGATTTTGGATATAACTATAGGTTACCTGAATTACAAGCTGTAATGGGAATAAAACAATTTAAAAAACTTGATAATATTGTTAAGACACGAAATGTTATTAGGGATGATTATTTAAAAAGAATTACATCATTAGGTTTTAAAATTCAAAATATTTGTAATGAAGTTATTTATAATGTACAATCACTTGTCTTTAGTGTGCCTTCTACTGTTAATAGAGATGATCTTGTAGTATATTTAAGAGAAAATGGAATTGAAACTACAATTGGAACTTATTGTCTGAGTGGTACAACATATTATAAAAATAAATATAATGATGTTCAAAAGAATGCAGAATTCCTTGAAAATAATACTATTACCTTTCCTTGTTATGATGGAGTGGATGTAGAATACATTGCAAAAAAAATAAAAGAGTATCTATGAAAATTGTATTTTTAGGTTGTACTAAGTTTAGTGAAGAGTTGATAAATTCTTTAATAGATAACAATTTTGATATTTCTGCTATTTTTACTATTCCACAAGAATTTACTGTAAGAAAAAATGAAAAAGTTTTTAATAAGAACTACGTTGATTTAGGTAGTATAGCTAATAAAAATGAAATACCATTATATTTTGTAGATGAAGATAAAAAACTATCTTCATATGAGGATGTAATTAGAAAAATTAATCCAGATATAATTCTTGTATTAGGTTGGTATTATATCGTTCCAAAAATAATTAGACAAATTCCAAAATATGGTGCTTGTGGAATTCATGCTTCATTATTACCAAAGTATGCAGGATGGGCTCCTTTAGTATGGGCAATAATTAATGGAGAAGAAAAAACTGGAGTAACATTTTTTAAATTTGATGAAAGTGTTGATGGGGGAGATATTATTACTCAAGAGAGTTTTGATATTGATATTGAAGATACAATAAAAGAAGTTTATGAAAATGCTACAAAAAAATCTGCGGAAATATTAATAAATACTTTGCCAAATATTCATAATATTGAGTTTGTTAAACAAGATAAAAGTAAACTAGAAATTTGGGATAAAAGAAGTCCCTCTGATGGAGAAATAGACTTTTCTAAATCTTCAAAAGAAATTTATGATTTTATTAGAGCACAATCGTCTCCTTACCCAGGTGCTTTTTTTAAAACTACTGATGGGAAAAAGATAGTTATTGAGAAAGCAAGGATAGTAGATTGAATACTAATTTAAAAGTTTGCACTAGATGTATTTACGATGAGAGAGTATCTTATATTACTTTTGATGAAGAAGGTGTTTGCAAATATTGTCGTCAATTAGAAAGCTTAAAAGCAGAGTATGGAACAGGTGCAAAAAAAGGTGAAGTGAAATTTGCAAAAATAATTGAAGAGATAAAAAAAGCTGGCAAAGGAAAAAAATACGATTGTATTATTGGTGTTAGTGGAGGAACAGATTCATCTTATATGTTATATCTAACTAAAAAATGGGGATTGAGACCTCTTGCTGTTCATTATGATAATACTTGGAATAGTGCAATTGCTACTGAAAATATACGAAAAGTATTAACAGCACTTGATATAGATCTTTATACACATGTAACAGATAATAAGGAAGCAGATGATATTCTAAGATCAATTTTTTATGCAGATGTTTCTGAAATAGAAGCTTCAACTGATTTAGCACTTGCCGAAGTGATGTATAGGGCAGCGTGGAAATACAAGGTTAAGTATGTATTAGAAGGACATTCTTTTATGGAAGAAGGAATAACTCCTGTTGGAAGAAACTATTTTGATGGGAAATATATAAAATCTATACATAAAATGTTTGGCAAATTACCTATGAAATCTTATCCTCTAATGACATTTAGTAGATTTTTATTTTGGAGTATGTTTGCTAAGATTCAAAAAATAAGACCATTTTGGTATATAGATTATAATAAAGAAGATGCTAAAGTATTTTTAGAAAAAGAATATGATTGGAAGTATTATGGGGGGCATCATTTAGAAAACAGGTCAGCAGCTTTCTTTCATAGTATATATTTACCACAAAAGTTTAATACTGATATGAGAAATAATACTTTATCTGCATTAGTTAGAAATGGTAAAATGGATAGGAATTCAGCGTGGGAAGAGTATAACAAATCACCACATATTGAAAAAGATTTAGTAGAGTATTTTAAGAAAAGACTTGAACTTAGTGATGAAGAGTATGACAGAGTAATGAAAAGGAAGCCAAAATCTTGGACAGAATATCCAACATATAAAAAAAGATTTGAACTTCTTAGACCACTTTTTAAAATACTCGCAAAAGCAAATTTAGTGCCTATGAGTTTTTATCTTAAGTACTGTTTTCCAATGCCTAAGGATGGTGAAAAATGATAACAATTATAGATTATGGGATGGGAAACTTAGGTTCTATCAAAAATATGTTCAAATACATAGGTGTAGAATCTACTATAGAGAGTGACTTAGATAAGATTAAAAATGCTTCAAAGATACTTTTGCCAGGTGTTGGTTCATTTGATACTGCCATGAAAAAGATAAATGGAAGTGATTTAAAAGAATTATTAAATGAAAAAGCTTTAAAAGAACAAATACCAGTTTTAGGTATTTGTTTAGGAATGCAACTTTTAACTAATTCGAGTGAAGAGGGAACGGTGAAAGGTCTTGGATGGATAAGTGCAGAAACGATGAGTTTTAAAGATAGAATTGATAACAAATACAGAATACCACATATGGGTTGGAATATAGTAAATAAATCAAATGAAAGTTCATTAACTCAAGGATTTGATGAGTTTGAAGAAACTAGATTTTATTTTGTGCATTCGTACTTTGTTAAAGTTGCAGATGAAAAGAACTCAATTCTTAAAACAAATTATGGAGTAGAATTTGATAGTGCTATCCAAAAAGACAATATTATGGGTGCTCAATTTCACCCTGAAAAAAGTCATAAGTTTGGAATGAAACTTTTTGAAAACTTTGCAAGGATTTAGCAATGCTACGAACTAGAGTAATACCATGTCTGCTACTTAAAAATGAAAGCCTTGTAAAAACGGTAAAATTTAAAGAATACAACTACATAGGTGATCCTGTAAATACTGTAAGAATATTTAACGAACTAGAAGTAGATGAATTAATGTTTTTGGATATATTTGCTTCAAAAGAAGATAGAGGAATAAATTTTAAAATACTTCAAGATATTGCAAATGAATGTTTTATGCCACTTAGTTATGGGGGAAATGTCAAAAGCTTAGATGATGCAAAAAAGATTTTTGAAATAGGATTTGAAAAAGTGATTATCAATTCAAATGCTTTTAATAATCTAAAGCTTATAGAAGAAATAGCTAAATATTTTGGAAATCAAAGTCTTGTAGGCTCAATTGATGTGAAAAAATCTTTCTTTGGAAGTGAAAAAGTTTATTCTCATCATGGAAAACAAAAACAAAATATAGAGATAATGGAGTGGGCAAAAAAACTAGAAAATGCAGGAGTAGGTGAACTTCTGATAACTTCAGTTGAAAGAGAAGGTAGTTGGGATGGCTATGATGTAAATCTTATCAAAAGTATTACTGACAATGTTCAAGTACCTGTCATAGCAAATGGCGGATGTGGGAAAATTGAGCATATAGGCGAAGTTGTAAAAAAATCAAATGCATCGGCTTGTGCTGTTGGTAGCATGGTAGTGTATCAAAAAAAAGACATGGGAGTATTAGTTAATTTTCCTGATAGAAAAGATTTAGAACTTGTTCTAAACAAGAATAGGATTGAAATTATTCAATGAAAAAAGAGAATCAAAGAATATATTTCTGTGATGAACTTCGTGGATTTGCAGCTTTTATAGTGATGATTGCACATTATACAATAGGTTTTAATGCTCTTCATGGATTTTTATATAATCCAGAAGGGAATGAAAATATTTATCCTTCATGGTTTTTAGATTTATTGCCAATTGATGGTGCTTTTGGCGTTGCAATATTTTTTTTAATTAGTGGATTTGTTATTCCTTTATCTTTATCAAAAAGAAGTCCTTTAAAATTTTTGTATGCAAGGATTTTTCGTATATATCCAGTTTATATTGTGAGTGCCTTAATAACATTATTGATAACATTATTTTTTAATTTATATGATGATAGTTTTGGAAAACTCATTTTGACTTATTTAAAAAGTATAACATTATTTAGAGATTGGATAGGTGGTGTAGCAATAGATGGTGTTGTTTGGACATTAGAGATAGAAGTTAAATTTTATTTATATGTTGGATTAATGTTCTTTGCATTAAAAAAATACCCTAGGATTTTTCTATGTGTACCACTTATAGTTACAATAATTTCCTTATTAATATTTAATTTAGATATAGGTTATCCATTATCAGGATTATCTTTAAATACGCTTTTATATAATTTTGGATATTTAACATTTATGAATATTGGAGTTATTGTTTATTTTCATCATGTTCAGAAATTAAGTTCATTAAATGCATCACTATGGATAATTCTCTCAGTATTGGTTTCTTTATTATTTTTATATGAAAGGTATAATGGTAATATATTTGTATTAGAATTATACATTTTAGCTTTTGTTATTTTCATAACTTTCTATAAGTATGGAATTGGATTTCGAGGATTGTTTTCTGGTTTTTTTGCAAAAATAAGTTTTCCATTATATGCAGTACATTCTTCGCTAGGTTTTATATTATTAAGTTTATTTACATATAAATTTAATATTAATATTTTTATATCTTTGTTTCTTGTTATGACTATTGTAATTTATATATCTTGGTTAATCCATAAATATATAGAATTACCGTCATTAGAAAAAAGTTCTAGAATAAAGTAAGAGGTTTAAGAAAATGGGTGATAAGTATATATTACAGTTTGGTAGTTTGGCAGGATGGCCTTTTAAGATTGCAAAAGAATTAAGAGTAAGAAATATAAATAGTAAAAATGTGATATATCTTGATAGTGAATGGAAAGATTTAAATCGAAGATTGAAGTTTGATAAGGCATTGTATAAAAAAAATGATACTATTTTTAAGAAAGTTTTTAATTTATTAAAATATTTACATGAAGTACCATCTGAAGCTAAATTAATTCATTATCACAGTTCTAATGTTTTTTTTAGAGAATTGCACTGGTTATATGAAGGAAGATTATATAAAAAAAATAATATACCTATGATAATAACTTTCGGAGGAGGAGATGTCAGGGACATTAAATATGCTAATAAGATGAATAAGTACTTTTTCTTAGAAAATAACTTCTCAACTTTTATACGAGATATAAAAACTAAAATTAGATTTTGGTCTTGGAGTAAAAAACTTGATTATGCAGTTACTGACCCTGAATTTATTGATTATGTAAAACCTTATTTTAAAAAAGTGTTTATTTTTAGACAGCCTGTTGATTTATCCTTAATTAAATGTGTTTATCCTAGTCGAAATAATACAAGACCTCGAATACTTCATATCCCTACTGAACCAAAGGTAAAAGGTACAGAATTTATTATTAATGCAACTAATAGATTAAAAGAAGAAGGTTATGATTTTGAATTTATCTTAAAAAGACAAATTACACAAGAGGAAATGTATAAAGAAATTACAAATTGTGATATCTATGTGGATGAATTAAGATGTGGCTCACATGGAGTTACTGCTGTAGAAACTATGGCTGCTGGAAAACCCACTATTTCATATATTAGAGAAGATTTAATTTCGAAGTTTCCTTCTGAATTACCTCTTGTTAGTGCCAATCCTGATACTATTTATGATATTTTAAAAGATTTAATCGTTAATCCTGAAAAAAGATTTGAAATTGGTAAAAATAGTAGAGCTTATGTTGAAAAATATCATGATGTAAAGATAGTTGTTGATGATTTAATAAAAATTTATGATGAGATCTCAAATTAATGATTGTTAATTTATTAAAAAAGATTTATCAAAAAGGTTTTTTTCATTTATTAGGATCAAATTTTTTAATTCAATTTTTTGGATTTGGATTAATCTTATTTTTGGGAAAAATTCTCTCTGCGGAAGAAATTGGTACAATAAAAATTATTCAATCTTATGCTGTCTTTTTTATAACATTTGCAACTTTTGGATTTAATGTTGCACTTTTAAAAACTGCTTCTGAAAAAAGACCTTCTTTTGAAAAGAAAGGGATACTAAAACTTAGTATCATAAGAGTTATATTTTTTAGTATTCTTTCAATGATATTATTATTAATATCCTTATATTTTGGAATTCTTACAGATAATAGTGATGTAGAATATTGGCTATACAGATATTCGATTGTTATTCCTTTTGCTGCTTTAGGATATCTTTTTATATCATATTTTCAAGCCTTAAAAGAAATAAAAAAAGTTGCAAAACTACAAGTTATAGTACGTTTAATATTTATAGTTTTAATATTTATTTTTACGTATTTATATGGTTTTAGTGGACTAATATATTCTACAATTATATCCTATATTATTGGAACACTTATTTTTGTCCGTGATTTAGATAAGAATATATTTAAATTTGATATTGATAAATCAAAAATCAAAAAATTCAATAATTATGCAATTTTTACTTTTATTGGAATGATAATTACTGTTGTTGGAAAAAATGCTGATATCTATCTATTAGATTTTCTTTCTGCAAATAAGGAAGAAATTGGATTTTATTCCATTGCTACGGTATTTTTTTTAGCAGCAAATATTGTTAATGGAACGGCTCAATCTATAATTACACCACACTTTAGTGAAAATGAAAAAAACTACGAATGGTTAAAATTAAATTTAATAAAATATCAGGCTCTAATGATACCTTTTAGTATTTTAGTTGCTATTTCATTATATATATTAGCTTATGTAGTAGTATATTATTATTATGGAGAATCATATTCACAAGTACTAGAAATCCTACAATTATTAATGATTCAGTATCTTATTATTTCATTATATACTATTACTGGTGGTGCCTTAGTTGGCTTAGGTGTTCTTCATAGTGCAATTTATATTGTTTTAATATCTACTGTATTAAGTTTACTTATTGGATATTATTTATTTATGTCATATGGAGTTAATGGTGTAGCTATTGGACAAATTTTTGGAGCAATTGCAAATTTAATTTTGATAAGTTCTCTATTTTATTATCATATTAAAAAAATCAAGAGTTAGTTTTGTCAGTTCAATATATATCAAAAATATATCTAATCTTAATTATTTTACCTATATACATTTTTTTGGATGGAAGAATATACAATGATTCAACTTTTACCAGTGCACAAGTTTTACCTTTATCATTCTTTTTAACTTTTGTCTTAGGCATAACTATATTATTTAGGAATACATTTAAAATGTCTTATACTGATATTTTACAAATGTCATCAGTATTAATATTGTTAATAACTTTTTTAATTTCTTTTTTGTTTATTGGAGAAAATTTTAATATAAATTTAATTTTATTATATTTTATTCCTCAAATATTTGCATATTTAATTGGAAAAGAAATTATAAGATATTTTTCATTGGAAGATTTTTTTAAAATATTGATTTACTCATTATTTACATTTTCCTCTATCCATTTATTAGATGCAGTTATTAATGAAAGTTTATCTTTTGCCATTTCAAATAGAGGTACAGATAATATATTTGGAATTATGAGTATTTATCAAAAACTAATATCGTATCCTTTAGTTTTATCTATAATTATATTTTTTGCATCTTTTCTAAAGTTAAGATTTAAATATTTAGTCCTTTTGATTCTAGTAATAGAATTAATTATTACTGCTGCAAGGGAACCTTTAGCAATGCTAATTTTTATGTATCTTATATATTTTATTAGGAATATTAATAAGTTTTCAATATATAAAATTATGAATTTTATATATATATTACTAATTATAATTATTATTGCCTATTTTTTAATTGATTTTAGAGAGTTATACTTATATAATAAGATTATATTATTATTAGATTCATCTGTAGAAGGGAGTAATCTTTCAGGTGGGAGAATTGAGCAATTAAAACGTTTTTATGAATATCTCTTAGATTTGAATATTTTCATTGGGGAGGGATTTATTATATCAAATGTTTTTCCTGAAGGAACTTTTCATAATCAATGGGTTGAATATTTTGTTAAAGGTGGAATTTTCTTTCCAATATCAATATTGTTGATTTTTTTATTAACAATATTTAAATCGTTCTCTTTATCAAAAATAGAGAAAAATTTTCAACTAATAGGTATATTGTTAATAGCATTAATTTTAGTAAGTTTTAATATCAATACTCCCTTACGTACACCATATTCTTCAATAATAATATGGTTAATGATAGGATATGTATCTGGCAAATATAGTTATAAAAATATAAAAGGAAATAGTTAAAATATGAAACAATTATTACAAGATCTTAAAAAAGGTGAAATACTTTTGGAGGAGATTCCTCTTCCAAACTGCGGGAAAAATGAAGTTTTAATAAAGACAGAAAAGAGTCTTATCTCTCCTGGAACAGAAAGAATGCTCCTTGAATTTGGACGTTCTTCATATATTCAAAAAGCAAAACAACAACCTGATAAAGTAAAAATGGTCCTAGATAAAATAAAAACAGATGGATTACTTCCCACTATGGAAACAGTATTTGCGAAGCTTGGTGAACCAATGCCATTAGGTTATTGTAATGCTGGAACTGTGATTGAAATTGGATCAAATATTACAGAATTTAAAATTGGAGATAGAGTTGTTTCAAATGGCTCTCATAGTGAAATAGTAGTTGTTGGAAAAAATTTAGTTGCAAAAATACCTGATAATGTTTCTTTTGAATTGGCATCATTTACTGTTATAGCATCAATTGCATTACAAGGTATTAGACTTTTTCAGCCAACATTAGGTGAGAAAGTTGTTGTTATAGGCTTAGGTTTAATTGGTCAATTAACATTAGAGTTCTTGAAGGCAAATGGTTGTGATGCAATTGGAATAGATATTGATCAATCAAAGGTTGAGTTAGCTCGATCAAATGGGTTTATTGCTTTAAATCCTGCTAAAGGAGAAGATCCAATTTCTTTCGTTTCAAATTATACGGAAGAAATTGGTGTTGATGGAGTTATTATTACTGCAGCAACAAAATCTAATGGGCCGATTGAACAAGCAGCTGAAATAACGAGAAGAAAGGGAAGAATTGTTGCCGTTGGTGCAATTGGTATGGATATACCTCGTCCTCCATTCTATGAAAAAGAGCTTTCATTTTTTATTTCAAGTTCTTATGGTCCAGGAAGATATGACAGCAAGTATGAACTAGAAGGTATTGATTATCCTATTGGATATGTAAGATGGACACAAAACAGAAATTTTCAAGCGATTTTACAATTACTTTCAAATGGAAGTCTAAAATTTGAGTATTTAATTACTCATAAATATAAATTTGTTGAAGCACCAAAAGCTTATAACGAAATCTTAAATAATAGAAATGCTTTAGGTGTAATATTAGAATATGAAAAAATGGAAAATATAGTTGTTGATAGAAAAGTTAATATCGTTAAATCTGAATCTGAAAAATCGAGTGATGTTAAAATTGGGATTATTGGTTCTGGAAATTTTACTAAATTAATTGTACTTCCAATATTAAAAGATGCAAATGCGCGATTGATAGGTATTTCAAGTGCAAAAGGTTTATCTAGTTCTATTGCTGCTAAAAAATTCGGATTTGAATATTCAACTACAGATTATACAGAATTATTAAAAGACAAGAATATAAATACAATATTTATTACTACAAGACATAATAACCATTCTGAATTAATTATTAAATCTTTAGAAGCAGGAAAAAATGTATTTGTAGAGAAGCCTTTGTCTATTAACATGGAACAATTATCAGATGTGGTAAAAGTTTGCAATAAACTCTCACGTGAAAACAAACTTCCTCACTTAATGGTTGGATTTAATAGGAGGTTTTCTCCTTTTGCAAAAGATATTTATGAAAAAACTAAAGGTAGAAGTTCTTCTTTAGCCATAAATATGGTTATTAATGCAGGTTCGTTACCAAAAGATTTATGGGTTCATTCTCCAGAAATAGGTGGGGGTAGAATAATTGGTGAAGGATGTCATTTTATTGATACAATGAGTTATTTTGCAAAAAGTAATGTAAAAAGTGTCTATAGCTCTGCTTTAAATCAAGATAAAGAGTTAGCTATTAAAAATGATAATGTTATCTTAAATATAACCTTTGAAGATGGTTCAATTGGAACACTTAGTTATTTGTCAAATGGAAATAAATCATATCCAAAAGAACAAATGAATTTATTTTGTGAGGGGAAAGTTTTTGTTTTAGATAATTATAAAAAGAATATAGCTTATGGAAGCAGTGACTTGAAAAAATTCTCTCAAGATAAAGGTCATAAAGATGAGATGATAGGTTTTATTGAGAATATTAAAACTTCTAATAAAAGTTTAATTTCTTTAGACTCTTTAATAAACACAACTTTGGCAACATTTGCACATGTTAAATCATTAGAAGAAAAAAGAATTGTTATGATCTCTGAAGTTGAAGATGAGTTAAATGAACTTATTAAATAAGCTTAGATCAGTATATCAATATGTTTCTAATATGGGATATACTTGGTTTTTATTTAGATTAAAATATGAGCTTTTAAAAAGAATAAGTTATTTTGATAGAGTTAATTCTAGTATTTTAAAAAAACTAGAATTAACGTCTATTAATGAGTTTAAATATCATAAAATATATTTAGTAAATGAAAATTATAAAGCAGATTTTTCTTTTAAAGAAAAAGCAGATAATGCATCATTAGGCAAAATTTTTTCCTTTTCACATGAATATTTGGATTATTCTGATGGGAATATATTAAATTGGCACATTAACCCTATTTCTAAGGTTGAATCAAATAGAAATTTATCATGGAATAATTTGCCAGATTTTGGAGAATATGGAGATATTAAGCTTATTTGGGAAGCTTCACGTTTCCCTCAAGTATATTTTTTTATAAATGCATATAGTATTTCTCATGAAGAAAAATATGCAAAAGAGTGTATTTCTCAGATTATAAGCTGGATTAAAAATAATCCTTATCCTAAAGGCGTAAATTATAAGTGTGGGCAAGAAATTTCTTTTAGAATATTTAGTTGGATTGTTGCGTTGGATTATTTCAATGATTTTTTCAGAGAAGAAGAAAAATCTGATATAGTTAGAAATATTTATATTTCTCTTTTAAGAGTTAATGCTAATATTAATTATGCAGCAAAATCTGTTAAGAATAATCATTCAATTAGTGAAGCGGCAGGATTATTTATTGGAGGCTTATTATTCCCTCAATTTAAAGAATCAAAACAATTTATTAAAAAAGGTATAAAATATCTTTCTTATGAAACAAATTATCAGATATATAAAGATGGTTCATATATTCAACATTCTTTTACTTATCAACGTCTAGCACTTGATGTATTGTCTTTTTTAATGTTAGTTGCTAAGAGAAAGAATTTTATTTTACCTGAAGAAATAAAATCAAGACATAATGATATGATAATTTTTTTAAATTCTTTTGTTCAAGAAAATGGTTATTTACCAAACTACGGTTCAAATGATGGTGCTAACTTATTCCCTCTAAGCGCAGATAATTATAGAGACTTTAGAAATAGTCTTAATTTTGCTAATATAATAAATAATAAGTTGAAAATATTTGATTCACATGCTGATATAGCTCATTTTTTTAATTTGAAATCTGATATTTTTGATAAAAAAGAAAAAAAGAAAAAATTTACAGATGGTGGTTATTTTATATTAGAAAATAATAATATTTTTGCTTTTATTAGATCTCATACTTATAGAGATAGACCAGCGAGTAATGATATGTTTCATTTAGATATTTGGGTTAACGGGAAAAATATCTTTTGCGATACAGGTTCTTATTCCTATAATACTGACAAAAGTTTTAAAAATAACTTCATTGGGGTTATTGGTCATAATACTATAATGATTAATAATAATAATCAAATGGAACAGGTATTGAATTTTGGATGGTCTAATTGGACTAAAGCAGATACAATAAATTTTAATGAAAATAGTTTCTCTGGAAAAAATTATTCATATGTTAAAAAATTTGGAGTTTTACATTTTAGAGATATTAAATTAGAAGATGATAAGATTACGATTGTAGATGATATAAATAACATTACTACTAAAACTAATATTAAACAAATATGGAATACAAAAAGTAAAGTAGAAATAATTGATATGTATACTTTAAAAGTAGATAATTGTAAAATTACATCAAATACTAAGTATAAAATTGAGAAATCTTATATCTCAGAGTATTATAATTCATACGATACAGGAACTAAAATTATATTTGAAATAGATATAGAAAAAAATTATAAAATAAAAACAACAATGGACTTTAACTAATGAAAATCATACTTTTTCATCAATTCTTCTTAGGAAAAAATGATCCAGGAGGATCAAGGTGGAATGAATTAACAAGTTTCTTTTCAAAAAAGAAAAATATAAAAACAGATGTTTTAGCTGGGAATATTCATTATATTACAGGAAAACAAATATCTAATAATAAATGGAGTAATAAAGAAATTATAGATGAAAATATAACTTTATACAGAACTTGGACATATTCAGGATATAACAGTAGTTTTATAGGTAGACTAATAGGTTATTTTTCTTATACTTTTTCTGCTTTATTCAAATCTATTTTCTTAACTAAATCAGATGTTATTATAGTTACTTCGCCATCAATTTTTGTGGGAATCTCTGCAATTTTACTTTCAAAAATAAAAAGGGTTCCTTTCATTTTTGAAGTTAGAGATCTTTGGCCTGAATCAGCTGTTTCAACTGGAGTTTTAAATAATAAACTACTTTTAAATGTTTTATATTGGTTAGAATATAGGTTATACAAGTATAGTAGAAAAATTGTTGTGTTAACTCCTGCTTTTAAAGAAAATATTCTAAATAGATTTCCTGAATTCAAAGAAAAAGTAGAAATTGTTACAAATGGTGCAGATTTTTCAATAATGAATGAAAATAATAAATCAAATCAAATAAGGGAAAGGTTTGGCTGGGATGATAAAAAAGTATTTGCTTATTTTGGTGCACATGGTTTAGCAAATGATTTAATTCAAGTAGTTGAAATAGCTAATAAAATGAAAGATAATAAAGATATTTTATTTGTTTTAATTGGCGATGGCATGCAAAAAGATATGTTAAAAGAAAAAGTAAATGAGTATTTTTTAACAAATTTACAATTTATTGATTCTGTGCCTAAAAATGAAGTGGTTGACTATATAAATGCCTCTGACATATGTATGGCAATATTGAAGAAAACTGATACGTTTAAGACTGTTTATCCAAATAAGGTATTTGATTATATGAGTTGTAAAAAACCTATTTTAGTTACAATCGATGGAATAACAAGAAAACTATTAGCTGATGCTAATTGTGGTTTATATAGTGAACCTGAAAATATAGATGACTTTAAAAATAATGTTGAAAAATTTATTTCTATGGATTTAAATAAACTTAAAGTATTAGGTGAAAATGGTTTTGAATTTGTAAAAGAAAATTTTGATAGAGAAAAGTTAGCTGAAAAATATATAAAAATTATTGAAGAGGTTCTAAATGATTAAAAATATATTTGATAAACTTTTAGCACTTTTTTTAATTATTTTGTTTTTACCTATATATATAGTTGTAAGTTTTCTTATTTTGAAAAAGATGAGTAAGCCGATATTTTTTAGACAAAAAAGACCAGGTTTAAATGGTAAGATATTTGGAATTTATAAATTTAGAACAATGACAAATGAAGTTGATTCTAAAGGTGAACTACTTTCTGATGAACAGAGACTCGTTGGTATAGGTAAATTTATAAGAAGCACAAGTTTAGATGAATTACCGCAACTTTTTAATGTCCTTAAAGGTGAAATGAGTTT
The DNA here is from genome assembly GCA_002869565.1 of Arcobacter sp. Taxonomy (GTDB): domain Bacteria; phylum Campylobacterota; class Campylobacteria; order Campylobacterales; family Arcobacteraceae; genus Halarcobacter. The sequence continues at coordinate 20,093 of PKUJ01000025.1, read as the reverse complement.
TGTTGGACCAAGACCTTTACTTATTGAATATTTAGATTTATATAATAATGAACAAAAAAGAAGACATGATGTGAAACCTGGCATTAAAGGATGGGCACAAGTTAATGGACGAAATGCAATTTCTTGGGAACAAAAATTTGAATATGATGTATGGTATGTAGATAATCAATCTTTTTTATTAGATATGAAAATACTATGGATGACTTTTTTGAAGGTTATAAAGAGAAGTGATATTAGTTCTTCAAGTTCTGTTACAATGGAAAAATTTCAAGGGACGAAATAAAATATGCAATCTATTTATATATATGGTGCAAGTGGACATGGCCTTGTAGTTGCAGATATTGCGAAGGCTTGTGGTTATAATGAGATCATATTTGTTGATGATGGAGACAATGATTATTTATCTTTTGATGAAATTAAAAATAATAATGATATTCCTATTAGTTTTGGAATAGGTTCTAATAGAATTAGAAAATTATTATATAAAAAATTAAAAAAATATAATTTTGAAATAGTGAGTTTAATTCATCCTTCATCAATAATTTCGTCAAATGTAATTATTGGTAATGGCACTGTAATTATGCCAAATGTTGTAGTAAATTCAAATTCAGTAATTGGTAAAGCTGTCATCTTAAATACTTCATGTATAATTGAACACGAAAATATAGTTGAAAATTTTGTTCATATATCTCCTAATGTTGCCCTAGCAGGGTGCGTTAAAATCAGTGAATCTTCACATTTAGGAATAGGAACGTGTGTGATACAAGGCTTAACTATTGGTGAAAATTGTATAATAGGTGCAGGTTCAGTTGTTGTAAATGATATAAAAGATAATATAAAAGCTTATGGTAATCCATGTAAAATAATAGAGGTTATAGAATGAATAAAAGACAATTTTTAAGTGCTCCATATATGAGTGGAAATGAATTGAAATATATTGAAAAAGTTTTTGAGAGTAATTATATTGCACCATTAGGTGAATATGTAAATAAATTTGAGAATAGCATAAAAAATTATGTTGGTGTTAAAAATGCTTTAGCTGTGACTAGTGGTACGGCTGCTATTCATTTGGCATTAAGAATTTTAGGTATTAAAGAAGGTGATGATGTTTTAGCATCAACTTTTACTTTTATTGGTTCAATTAGTTCTATATTATATCAAAATGCAAATCCAGTTTTTATTGATAGTGATGAAGAATCTTGGAATATTTCTCCTAAATTATTAAAAGAATACTTACTAAAATGTGAAAAAAAACCAAAGGCATTAATTCTTACACATTTGTATGGCCAATGTGCAGATATTGAGACTATATCAAAAATATGTAAAGAAAATAATATCTTTTTAATTGAGGATGCTGCAGAATCATTAGGGGCTACGTTAAAGGGAAAGCATACTGGAACATTTGGTGATTTTGGTATTTATAGTTTTAATGGAAATAAAATCTTGACTACATCTGGTGGTGGAATGTTAGTTTCAGATAATGAAGAGTACATCAAAAAAGCAATGTTTTATAGTACTCAAGCAAGAGAACCTGAAATATTTTATGAACATGAAGAATATGGTTATAATTATCGTATGTCAAATGTTCTTGCTGCAATTGGTGTTGCTCAAATGGAAGTAATTGAAGATAGAGTTGCAAAAAAAAGAGAAATTTATGATTGGTATAAAGAATACTTATCTGATATATCAGAAATTAAAATGATGCCTGAATTGGAAAATAGTAGAGGAAATAGATGGCTTACTACTATTACTTTAGAAAAAACTTATTATCAAAAAGTTATGAAAGCATTAGATGAAATAAATGTAGAGTCTAGACCTTTATGGAAGCCAATGCATATGCAACCATTATTTAAGAATGCAAAAACATATCTTGATGGAACTAGTGAAAAATTATTTAAAAAAGGTTTATGTTTAGCTTCAAGTCCAACTATGACAAAAGAAGATATTGAATATATTTGTAAAGTTATTAAAAAGGTATGTTCTTGTTCTTAAAACCTACTGCATTTAAAAGAATCTTATTTTTTTTAATATTTGATATTTTAATCTCTTTCTTAACTTTGCAATTTGCTTATAATTTGAGGTTTAATTTTGAAATACCAGAACATTTTATGCAAAACTTTTTTTTAATATTTGTAATTTTAATGATATTAAAATTAAGTATATTTGTAAATTTTAAATTATATAGGACAGCTTGGAGGTTTTTTTCTTTATATGAAGTAAAAAAAATACTTTTTGCTCATTTTATTGTGTATACTATTTTTTTTATAATTTTCATTATATTTAAAGAAGAACTTTCTCCTTTTGCCCGAAGTATAATTATAATAGATTTTTTATTATCTTTAGTTTGCATTACATTATTACGACTATCAAAAAGAATAATTATTGAAAGTAATAAAAATTCTAAATATAAAAAAACACTTATCTTGGGTGCAGATAAATCTATAAATAGTATATTACAAGATAGAAAAAATATTGAATATACTCCTTTGGCAATTATTGATGATAATAAGAATTTAGAAGGTACTTATATTTCAAATTTAAAAGTTCATTCATTCAATAATTTATCTACAGTAATAAAAAGTAATAGTATTGAAGCTGTGATTATTTCAAAAGAATATGATCAAAAAAAACTATTAGAAATATATGAGATTCTAAATGATTTAAATATAAATGATATTAAAATATTAAATACTCTCTCTTCAACTAATAATAAAGAATTAAAAGATATTTCAGTTGAAGATTTATTGGCACGTCATCCAAAAGATTTAGATACTAATCAAATCGAAAATTTTATAAAAAATAAAGTAGTTTTAATTACTGGTGCTGGAGGAAGTATTGGTTCTGAGATAACTCGACAATGTAAAAAATTTGCTGCAAAACAATTAATTTTACTTGATCATAGTGAATACAATTTATATCAAATTTGTGAAGAGTTGGGATGCTCTTCTGTTATTCCTGTTATGCAAACAGTTAGAAACCTTAGTTCTATAGAGAATACTTTTAAAAAATATAAGCCTGAAATTGTTATTCATGCAGCAGCTTATAAACATGTTCCTTTAGTGGAGGATAACATCTTAGAAGGTATTTCAAATAATATTATTGGTACTAAAAACTGTATTGATTTATCTATTAAATATGGTGTTGAAAAATTTGTTTTAATCTCTACTGATAAAGCTGTGCGACCTACAAATGTGATGGGTACAACAAAGCGAATTTGTGAGTTATATGCACAAAATGTAGATTCAAAAGATACTGAAATTGTTGCTGTTAGATTTGGAAATGTTTTAGGTAGTTCTGGTTCTGTCATTCCTAAATTTAAATCGCAAATTGAAGCTGGTAAAAACATTACCGTTACACATCCTGATATTACTAGATATTTTATGCTTATTCCTGAAGCTTGTGAGCTTGTTCTACAAGCAGCAAGTATTGGAAAAGGTGGAGAGATATTTATTCTTGATATGGGAGAGCCTATTAAAATTGTTGATTTAGCTAAAAAAATGATTGATCTTTCTGGCAAAGATGATATTGAAATAGAATTTTGTGGCTTAAGACCAGGTGAAAAACTATATGAAGAATTACTGATAAATGATAGTGATAAAAAAACAGATTATGAATCAATTACGGTAGCTAGTCCTACAAAATTTGATATAATGGAGTTAAATGAACAAATTAATAGATTACTTATTGAAGAAGATAAATTATCTATTTTAAAAGAGATAGTTCCAGAATTTAGCCATAAACCAAATAATTAAACAAAATCATAATACTCTTTTAGATAAAATATTGTCTTTATGAATAAAAGAGAGAATATTATGAAATACAATGACATAGATTTTAACAATAAATATATTTTAATAACAGGAGCAGCAGGTTTTATAGGTTCAAGCCTCTGCTTCTACTTTCAAAAAAACTACCCTAATGCAAATATTATAGCACTTGACTCTTTTAGAAGTGGAGAAACTTTTTCAAATGGAAATTTGAAAAGTTTTGGACATTTTAAAAATCTACTTGGATTTTCAGGAACTGTAATAAGTGGAAATATAAATGATAAAGAGCTTTTAAAAGATTTAGAAACTTCGTATAATTTTGATTATATTTTTCATCAAGCGGCAATCTCTGATACTACTGTTCAAGAACAAGATTTGATGATTCAGACAAATGTAAATGCATATGAAGATTTATTAAAGATTGCAATTAAGCATAATGCAAATATGATATATGCAAGTTCAGCTGCAACATATGGAGATAGTAATAAATTTGAAATTGGTTATGAACAACCAAACAATGCTTATGGTTTTTCAAAAGTTATGATGGATAATATCACTTATAAATACTTAAGACAAGGTGTAGACATTAGTATTGTAGGACTTAAATATTTTAATGTTTATGGTCCTAGAGAATTTTTTAAAAATAAGACAGCTTCTATGGTAGTACAGTTTGGACATCAAATTTTAAAAGGCCTTACTCCTAAACTTTTTGAAGGTAGTGATAAAATATTAAGAGATTTTATCTATATTGAAGATGTTATTCAAGCAAATATAAAAGCTTGTAATCCTAAGAAAAGTGGCGTATACAATGTAGGTACTGGAAAAGCTAGATCTTTTGAAGATATAGTAAATATCTTGCAAAAAGAGTTAAATATTGACAATGGAAAAGAGTATATTCCAAATCCTTTTGTAGTACAGTATCAGTTTTTTACAGAGGCAAATATAGAAAGTTCACGTGAAAATTTAGATTATGAACCAATTTATTCAATTGAAGAGGGTATTAAAGCGTATCTGCCTGAAATTAAAAGATTGTTTGAAGAAGAAGTGAAATAATAGAATGATAAAAGTTAATAAAAAACCTAATATTTTAGTTATTGGTGATTTGATGATAGATGAGTATCTTTGGGGATCTTGTGAAAGAATTTCTCCAGAAGCTCCTGTTCAAATTGTTGATATTAAAAAAGAGACTGCTGTACTTGGTGGAGCAGGAAATGTTATCGCAAATCTTGTATCTCTTGGTGCAGATGTTGGTGTTATGTCTGTAATAGGTAATGACGAAGTAGGTGAAGATTTAAGAACAATGTTATCAAAGCAAGGTGTTAAATCTTTTTTAGTAGAACAAAAAGGACGTAAGACTTCTAGAAAAACTAGACTTATGGCTTCCCATTCTCAAGTTGTTCGTTATGATAAAGAGAGTAAAAATCCTATCTCTTCTGAAAGTGTAAAAGCTTTATATGAAAAGTTTTCTGAAAAAGTGGATGCCTATGACATTATTTTACTTTCTGATTATGCAAAGGGTGTTTTAAGAAAAGAGTTAATAGAAAAAGTTATTGCTTATGCTAATAAAAAAAACATCAAAGTTTTAGTAGATCCAAAGGGTGATGATTATACTAAATATGCTGGCGCTTATCTTTTAACACCAAATAAAAAAGAGGCGGAGATAGCTTCAAAAACAAAAATTGACAATGAAATAAATCTGAAAGAGTCTTTATTAATACTAAAAAAAGAAGCATCATTAGCAGTTTCTCTTATAACTTTAAGTGAGCATGGAATTGCAATTTTGGATAATGACGAAGTGACAGTTAAACCAACTGTAGCAAGAGAAGTTTATGATGTAACAGGAGCTGGAGATACGGTTCTTGCCTCTTTAGGTTTTTCACTTAGTTTAGGAAGTGATATATATTCTTCTGTTGAGTTTGCTAATCTTGCAGCAGGTGTTGTTGTTGGAAAATTAGGAAGTGCAACTGTAACTATGGATGAGATTGAAGAGTATCAAGCTAGTTTACATAAAAGTTCAATTGAACTTCACATAAAAACAAGAGATGAAATAGAAAAAATTTCTGCAAGATTGAAAGAACAAAATAAAAAAGTTGTTTTTACAAATGGATGTTTTGATATTTTACATAAAGGTCATGTTTCATATCTAAACGTAGCAAAATCATTTGGTGATGTACTTATTTTGGGACTAAACTCTGATGCTTCTGTTAAAAGATTAAAAGGTGAAGATAGACCAATAAATTGTGAAGATGATAGAGCATATATTTTATCAGCTTTAGAATTCGTTGATTATGTAGTAATCTTTGATGAAGATACTCCTTATGAATTAATCAAGAAAGTTCAACCTAATACTTTAGTAAAAGGTGCAGATTATGAAGGTAAAGAAGTAGTTGGTTCAGATATTGCTGATGAGACAAAACTTGTAGAGTTTGTAGATGGTAGAAGCACTACAAGTACAATTAAAAAGATACAAAAGGTAAATTAAGTGAAAAGTGTTATTGAAAAAGAGTTTCAAGGTCATTTAGAAACTATTAAAAATGTAATGGAAACTATGAGTGAACCTTTAGAAAAAGCGTCACAATTAGCTGTTGATACTTTAAAAGCTGGAAACAAAATCTTATTATTTGGAAATGGTGGAAGTGCAGCAGATGCACAACACATTGCAGCTGAGTTAACAGGTAGATACAAAACTGAAAGAAGAGGGCTTCCTGGTATTGCTCTTACTACTGATACTTCAGCATTAACTGCTATTGGGAATGATTATGGTTATGATAGAGTATTTGATAGACAAGTTGAATCTTTAGCTTCTAAAGGTGATTTATTAATAGGTATTTCAACTTCAGGAAACTCTGCAAATGTTATTAATGCTTTCAAAGTAGGGCAAGAGATAGGATGTAAAATTCTTGGTTTGTCTGGTCGTGATGGTGGAGATATGAATAATTATTGTGATATAAATTTAATTGTTCCTTCAGATGATACTCCTAGAATTCAAGAGATGCATATATTATTTGGACATACTATTTGTCAAATAATTGATAATGAGTTAAGTTAATATTTTAAATGCAAATGCAAATAACAATAAACTATAAAACAAAAAATAGATTAATAGAAAAGTTATTAGAGCAAGAGAATATTTCCTTGCTCGAAAAACGTTCTATGTTAGGTAAATTAACTTTCAAGAAAAAAGAGTTTGCTGATATTTATTTTCATTCTGGGCAACTTGATAATGAAGTTATTGAAAATATTCAAAATACAAAAAAAATAATAGTAAATTCTTTTACTTCTCAAAATCAACTATTAGAAGAGTTAAAAATAGCAAAAGAGAAAATTGAAGTAATATATCCTGCAATTAATATAGAATATAAAAATCCAAAAGAAGTTAAAAAAAACCTTTGTGAAAAACTTGAAATTGATTCAAAGAAAAAAATCATTTTTTTTACTGCAAAGAATTTAAAATCTTCAGGAGTAAGAGAGTTTATTGATATTGTTATGCAATTGAATTTTAAAAATATGATTGCACTTATTACCGGAGATAATAAACAAATTACAAATCTAAAGTTTCAACTTTCAAAGTTTGATTTGAGTGATAAACTTATTTTACTAGAAAATTATGAAGATATTGATGAACTTTTCTTAGCAGCAGATGTCTTTATTTTACCAACTCATACAAAAAATTTTGCTTCTAATGTTTTAAAAGCAATGTACTGTAAATGTGCAGTATTTACTACAGCTAACAATGCCTCAAAAGAAGTAATTGATGTGTTTTCTACAATGGAGCATCCAGAAGACAGAAGTATGCAGTTTAAGATAGATGCTCTTTTACAAAATAAAGAAGATATGAAATTAATAAAAAAACAAAATAGAAAAATAGCTAAAGAGTATACTTTAGAAAAAGCACTTCTCAAAGCAAATAATATAATAGCTACACTCTAATCTTCTCTTACATGTAAAAAAGAAGCAAATTTTGGTTTGCCTTTTTTAGTAAATCCAAAATATTTAAAAGTGATTACTTTTCCAATCTTTGGTGGGTCTTCTCGTTGTTTTTTTGTAAATCCAGTTCCTAAATTAAATAGTACGCCATTTTCTAATTTTAAAACTAAACTTTTTAATATGCCTGTTTTTTCAGAAATATTAATACCTACAACAACACCTTCCATATCTTGAGCTTTTTTTACTTTTAAAATATGGGGACTTCTTCCTGTATGATAGGTTTGAGTAGGATTTTTTACTATTACACCTTCACCATTTTTAGAAATAATTTCTTCTAAAAATGAATTTAAATGTTCTTTATTTTTGATTTTTATCTGTTTTATAATTTTTATTTGGTTATTTGGATGATTTTGAAACCATAGTTTTGCCTTATCAATTCTTTGTATAAAATCACCTTTTGAATTTGGAACTTCAAAAATATTATATGAAATTTTTTTCCACTGTTTACTTGGTGTTTTGTCCATAACTATACTTTGAATATTTTCAAAGTCATCTCTTTTTGTCCAGAGTTCTCCATCAAGTTCAAAATCTGGAAAATTTTTAGAAAAGTATTTTGGAGCATAGATTTTTTTGCCTTTTCTTGTAAGTAATTCTTTCCCATTCCAGTATGCTCTAATTCCATCGAGTTTTTCACTCATTCTCCAAGCTGTAATATTTTCATCACCTTGATAAACTTTTGGTTTTTGAATATCAATTGCAAAAGCGAAAATAGATATAATAAGTAGTACAATGATTCTCATAAAATATTCCTAGATGTAAATAATTTAAAATGTTATCTAAATAAAACTAAATCTTTTGTATCCTTGAAAAAAAGCTTAAATTTAAATTTAACTTAAGATTCACAAGGTATAATACGCGAATATTTTTCACTATAAAATTTTAAGGAAATGAAATGTCAAGAAGATGTGCAATATCAGGAAAAGGACCTATGTCTGGAAACAACGTAAGTCATGCAAAAAACAGAACTAAAAGAAGATTTTTACCAAACTTAAGAGCTGTAAGAGTTACTTTAGAAGATGGTACAACTAAAAAAATCAGAATTTCTGCTAAAGAGTTAAGAACTCTTAAAAAACACTCATAAGAGAGCACTTAGAAAAGTGCTTTCATGAGCGTCTTTAGAAAAGTAAAGAAAGCTCTAGGCTGGGAGATACGTTCAGCCAAACCAGAATATGATTTAAATCCAATCATATATTCTCAACTTAAACCATTTAGATTACCATTAGTTCTTGTTCAAGTTATAATGATTATAGGAACAATGGGTTATATTTTAATCGATGACTTCCCAATATTAGATGCAATTTACCAAACAGGTATTACCTTTACAACTGTTGGTTTTGGAGAAGTTGCTCCTATCTCTTCAGCAGGAAGATTTTTTACTATAACACTTATTATATTTGGGTTTGCTACGTTTACACTTTCAACTGCTATTCTTATTGATGCAGTTATTAAAGGTAAACTATTTGAACTTTATAAGGAAAGAAATATGCTTTATAAGATTGCTAGATTAAGACGTCATTTTGTGATTTTTTATCATAATGAATATACAGCACAACTTGCAAAACAATTTAATGATAATCACATACCATTTGTTGTTGTTGACCCAAGTGAGGATATTGAAGAAATTTCAAAAGAGTATAACTACCCATATTTTGTAAAAGAAGAACCTTATAAAGAGATGGCATTTTTAAAATCTCATTTATCTTCTGCTAAAGGTGCAATTTCATTATCAAAAAATATTTCAGATAATATTACACTTATTGCATCAGTTAGATTATATGAAAAAGAATTAGGTCGAAGTCCATTTTTGATTATATCAAATGCAGAAACTCAAAACGAGAAGATAAGGCTTATGAAATTAGGAGCTGATAAAGTTGTTGCTACTCCATCTTTGATGGCTAAAAGAGTTTCAGCAATGGCAATTAGACCAGATATGGAAAATGTACTTGATGAGTTTTTATACAAACCAGATACTCCAATTGATATGGAAGAGGCTTTTGTAGATGAAGATTCTTGGACTGTTAATAGAGAAATTAAAGATTTACATTTAAGAGATAGGTTAAAAGTATCTGTAATAGGAATTACAGAAAAAAAAGGTAGATTTATTCAGATGCCAAAAGGTTCAGCTCTTATTACTCCAGGGTGTAAACTATTATTAGTTGGAAATCAAAAAGGTATTGCAAAAGCAAAAAGAATGGTCTCTTTAAAAGAAAAACCAGAAGATTTATAAAAAATTAAAAAGAGTAAGTTGTTACTCTCTTTAGGCCTTGCTTCTTTATAGATGGTTTTGCCATTTTGTAAAAGAAGCCATAACAAACAGATCCCATTTTTAAGGATAATATTAAGATGTTTACAATTTTACCTATAAAAGGTTTTATAGACCAAATTGATGGATTTTACTGTGACGGTATTCACGCAGGTTTAAAACCAAATGGAAACAGAGATTTAGGATTTATTTATAGTGATGTTTTATGTGATGTTGAAGCGGTATTTACTTTAAACAAATTTCAAGCAGCTCCACTTAAGCATTATCAAATGTATGATAAAAATTTTCAAACTAATTTTGTGTTAATAAACTCAAAAAATGCAAATGCATTAACAGGAACAAAAGGTATTGATGATATTAATACAATTTTTTCTTCACTAAATTTTGATCTTACAAATCCTATTATGAGTAGTACTGGAGTTATTGGAAATCCATTACCAAAACAAAAGATTATTGATGGTGCAAACTCTTTTAATTTAAGTGCAAAAAGCGGTGAGAATCTATCTAAAGCTATTATGACAACAGATGCATATCCTAAAACTTCAATGTATGAAGTGAAACTTGAAGATGGAACTTCTTTTAAAATAGGTTCAGTTGCAAAAGGTGCAGGGATGATAAATCCAAATCTTGCAACAATGCTTTGTTATATTTGTACTGATGCAGATATTCCAAAAGAGGATATGTTAGAGTTATTAGAAATCAATTCTCATACTACTTTTAATGCAATTTCAGTTGATGGCGATACCTCTACAAATGATACAGTTCTATTATTAGCAAATAAAAAGTCAAAAGCATACGATAAAGAAGCCTTCAAAGAAGTTCTTAGACTTGTAATGCATGATATGGCAATGTTAATGGTAGCTGATGGTGAAGGTGCAAAAAAAGCTGTTGCTTTTGAAGTTCTTGGTGCAATATCAGATGCTGAGGCAGAAATAGCGGCTAAAGCTCTTTCAAACTCTTTATTAGTAAAAACTGCACTTTATGGAGAAGATCCAAATTTTGGACGAATTGCTTCAACTATAGGTGCAAGTAGAATTCAATGTGATGAATCTAAACTTATTATTGCATACAATGATGTAGTTGTATTTAAAGAAGGTGAAATTTTCTTTGATGAAGAGCAAGAAGTAAAAGCTTCAAAAGTATTAAAAAATGACAAATATAAAGTTATTTGTCATATTGGTTTAGGAGAAGGTAAATTTACTGCATACGGTTGTGACTTAGGTTATGAGTATGTAAAAATAAACGCTGACTATAGATCATAATTTGGTATTATAAAAGTGACAGATAGTCACTTTTATAGATACATAGAAAAAAGATAAATACTAACTACAAATCATAAAAATAATTTTTAAAAATAATTTTCACAAGAGATTAAGTCTTAGATTGTTATAATTTAATTGTAAATTCGATAAAAGGAAAAACAATGTTTCATGAACATAGAGATATTATCACAGAATTAAAAAAGAAAGATGGACATTTTGTAAAAGTGTTTGAAAAACACAATGAACTAAATGAAAAAATTGAAGATATGATAAAGAATCATTCTGATCAATTTGAAATTGAAGCAAAGAAAAAAGAAAAGTTAAAACTTAAAGATGATGTATATAATATGATTATTAAATACAAAAAAGAGAACAATTTATAAAATTTAAAATTGTTTTGAAAAAGGATGAAAGTTTTGAACTTTCATCCTTTTTTTTTGCTTAAAAAGACCAAGTACTAAGCGTTTTTTAGATAAAATATCTAAATTTTATTATAAAGGCATTTTTTAATGGAAAACCTTTTCGAGAATCAAGATATTATAGATATGAATATTGAAGATAGTATAAAAGCTTCATATTTAGATTACTCAATGAGTGTTATTATAGGTCGTGCATTACCTGATGCAAAAGATGGATTGAAACCAGTTCACAGAAGAATTTTATATGCTATGCATGATTTAAATATGAGTGCTCGTGCACCATATAAAAAATCAGCTAGAATCGTTGGTGATGTTATTGGTAAATATCACCCACATGGAGATACTTCTGTTTATGATGCATTGGTTAGAATGGCACAAAGTTTTTCTATGAGAGAACCCCTTATTGACGGACAAGGAAACTTCGGTTCAGTTGATGGTGATAATGCAGCAGCAATGAGGTATACAGAATCAAGATTTACAAAAATTTCAGAAGAAATTTTAAAAGATATTGATAAAGATACTGTTAACTTTACACCAAACTACGATGATACTTTAAAAGAACCTGCAGTTCTTCCAACAAGAGTTCCAACATTACTTATGAATGGTTCAGAAGGTATTGCAGTTGGTATGGCAACAAAAATTCCACCACATAACTTAGGTGAATTATTAGATGCTATTTTACATACAATTGAGAACCCAGAAGCAACAGCAGATGAGTTAATGGAGTTTATTCAAGGTCCAGATTTTCCAACAGGTGGAACGATCTTTGGAAGACGTGGAATAATTGATGCGTATAATACTGGTCGTGGTAGAGTTAAGATTAGAGCTAAGCACCATATTGAGACTAAAGGAAAAAAAGAAGTAATCGTTTTAGATGAACTTCCTTATCAAGTTAATAAGTCAAGACTTATTGAGCAAATTGCAAATTTAGCAAAAGATAAAGCTATTGAAGGTATTTCAGAAGTTAGAGACGAATCTGACAGAGATGGTATTAGAGTTGTAATTGAATTAAAAAAAGATGCAATGGGTGAGATTGTTTTAAATAATCTCTACAAATCAACTCCAATGGAAACAACTTTTGGAATTATTCTTTTAGCAGTTCATAATAAAGAACCAAAAGTATTTAAGTTACCTGAGATTTTAAATGTTTTCTTAGCACATAGAAAAACTGTAATTATCAGAAGAACAATTTTTGATTTAGAAAAAGCAAAAGCTAGAGCACACATCTTAGAAGGTTTAAAAATTGCTTTAGACAATATAGATGAAGTTGTAAAAATTATTAGAGCGTCTTCAACTGATGCTGAAGCTAAAGAGAGTTTACAAAATAGATTTGGTTTAAGTCCAATTCAATCTCAAGCTATCTTAGATATGAGACTTGGAAGATTAACAGGTCTTCAAAGAGATAAGTTAGAGGCTGAGTATCAAGAGTTATTGGCACTTATTGCAGAACTTGAAGAGATTTTAAAATCAGAATCAAGATTAAATGAAATAATTACAGAAGAATTACTTGAAATAAAAGAAAAATATGCAAGTCCTAGACTTACAGATATTGAAGATTCTTATGATGATATTGATATTGAAGACTTGATTCCAAATGAGCCAATGGTAGTTACTATTACTCATAATGGATATGTAAAAAGAGTACCAATTAAGTCATACGAAAAACAAAGAAGAGGTGGAAAAGGTAAAGTTGCTGTAACCACTCATGATGATGACTTTATTGAAAGATTCTTTGTAACAAATACACATGATACATTAATGTTTGTTACAAATATGGGACAATTATACTGGTTGAAAGTATATAGAATTCCCGAAGGTTCAAGAACAGCCAAAGGTAAAGCAGTTGTTAACTTAATTAACTTAAGAGCTGATGAAAAGATTATGGAAATTATTCCTACAACAGACTTTGATGAGTCTAAATCTTTAGCCTTCTTTACTAGAAATGGTGTTGTAAAAAGAACTTCATTATCTGAATTCTCTAATATTAGATCAAATGGTGTAAGAGCAATTGTTCTTGATGATTCGGATGAAATTGTTACTGCTAAGATTACAAATGTAACTTCTCAATTCTTGATGATTTTTACAAGTCTTGGCCAATGTATTAGATTTGATATTGAAAAAACAAGAGAGCAAGGAAGAAGTACTAGAGGAGTTAGAGGTATTAAGTTTAAACATGATACTGACTTCGTAGTTGATGCAAATGTTGTTGATAATGTAGAACAAGAGTTATTAACTGTATCTCAAAAAGGTATAGGAAAACGAACAACAGTTGAAGAATATAGAGAAACAAATAGAGCAGGTTCTGGTGTTATTTCTATGAAACTAAGTGCTAAAACTGGAAATGTTGTAGGTGCAGTACTTGTTGATGAAGCGCAAGATTTAATGATTTTAACATCAATTGGTAAAATGATTAGAGTTGATATGCAAACTATTAGAAAAGCTGGAAGAAATACTTCTGGTGTAATTATTGTAAATGTTGATGCTAAAGATAAAGTTGTATCTATTGCAAAATGTCCAAAAGAAGACGATGATGAATTAGATATTGAAAGTGCAGATACAATGGATGGAATAGATTTAGGAGAGTATAATTTATTAGATGCTCCTACTCTTGAAGAAAGTAATGATGATAAAGGAAATGAATAATGAGAAAATTTAATGTAGCAGTTGTTGGAGCAACTGGTGCTGTTGGGGAAGAACTATTTAGAGTTTTAGAAGCATATGATTTCCCTATTAATAATCTAGTACCTCTTGCAAGTGCAAGAAGTGCAGGTTCAAAAGTTGAGTATAGAGGAAAAGAAATTACAGTTTTGGAATTAACTGAAACTTGTTTTGAAGAAAATGAAGTAGAAATTGCATTTTTTAGTGCAGGTGGATCTATTTCAGAGCAGTTTGCAAAATATGCGGTTGAAGCAGGTGCTGTAGTTATTGATAACACAAGTCACTTTAGAATGGATCCAAAGGTACCTTTAGTTGTACCTGAAGTGAATCCTGATGATATTGCTTTATGGAAAGAGACTGGAATTATTGCAAATCCAAATTGTTCTACTATTCAAATGGTATTATCATTAAAACCACTTGATGAATTATATGGTATTAAAAGAGTTGATGTTTCAACTTATCAAGCAGTTTCAGGAGCTGGAAAAGCTGGTATGGAAGAGCTTGTAAGACAAATGCAAGATATGTTAACTTTTAAATTAGATGAATCTAAAATTGAAGCTTTTGCACATAGAATTGTGAATAATGTTATTCCACAAATCGATGTTGCTCAATCAAATGGATTTACTAAAGAAGAGATGAAAATGGTAAATGAAACTCAAAAAATCTTACATAAAGAGATTCAAGTAGCAGCTACTTGTGTTAGAGTTCCAGTATTAAGATCTCATAGTGAATCTATTACAGTTACATTTGAAGATAATGTAGAAGTAGATGTTGCTGCGGTAACAGAAGCATTAGAAAAATTTGAAAATGTTGAAGTAATTGATGATTTAGAAAATAATGCATATCCAATGCCAATTATATCAACTGATACTGATACTACTTTTGTAGGTAGAATTAGAAGAGATGTTTACGCTCCAAATGTAGTACATTTTTTCAATGTTGCTGACCAAGTAAGAGTAGGGGCTGCTACAAATTCTGTAAGAATCGCTTTAAAATGGATTGAAATGGAAAATGATATCTAATGATTGAGAGACTTTTTGAAAGTATAATGTGGAAGAGTAGATTATTTATTCTTCTTGCAGTTATATTTGGTCTGATTGGCGCTGTAATATTATTTATTGTAGCCTCAGTTGATATTTATGAAGTTTTATCTTATACATTAAATGTATATGTAAATGGATTACATCCAAAAGATTTTCATGAAGTTATTGTTAGTAAAATAATTGGTGCAGTTGATTTGTATCTTATTGCAATTGTTATGTTGATTTTTGCATTTGGAATATATGAACTTTTTATATCTAAAATAGAAGTAGCTGAGAATAAAGAGACAGGTAGTAATATCCTTGCTATCTCTTCTCTTGACCAATTAAAAGACAAAATTGCAAAAGTGATTATTATGGTACTTGTAGTTGGATTTTTCCAAAGAGTATTACATATGAAGTATACTAGTGCATTAGAAATGTTGTATTTTGCAATCTCAATTATGGTGCTTGCGATTGGACTTTACTTTTTAGGAAAAGTCGGAAAGAAAGATCACTAATAGGCTTTATTCTTAATGCCCTTTAGTTTTTCTCAAAGAGAGTTTATCAAGAATGCTACTTTTAACAATTTTTTATAAATTGTGTTAAAAAGTAGATAAATAATTTTTATAGTTCCCTTAAAAAATGGGAATATTTTTAAAGGAAATAATTAATGTCAAAAATATTTGTAGATGCATGTTTAAGAAAAGAAACTCCTTACACTCCGGTATGGATGATGAGACAAGCTGGAAGATATCTTCCTGAATATATGGAAGTAAGAGCGCAAGCTGGAAACTTTTTAAATCTTTGTCATGACCCAGAAAAAGCTTGTGAAGTTACTATTCAGCCACTTGATATAGTTGGAGTTGATGCAGCGATTTTATTTTCAGATATCTTAGTAATTCCAAACGAAATGGGAATGCACTTAGAGTTTGTTAAAGGTGAAGGTCCAATTTTTAAAGATCCTATTGTTACAGAAAAAGATGTCGATGCATTATTAGGTGGAGAAGCTGCTGCTGATAAACTTACTTATGTATATGATACAATCAAACTTTTAAAACAAAGATTACCTGAAGATAAAGCACTTATTGGTTTTACAGGTGCTCCTTGGACACTTGCTACATATATGATTGAAGGTCAAGGGACTAAGACATACAATATTTGTAAAAAAATGATGTATTCAAATCCTGAATTACTTCATAAAATTCTTAGAAAAGTTACAGAAGTAGTTAAATCCTATATGGAAAAACAAATTGAATCTGGTATTGATGTTGTTCAAATCTTTGATTCTTGGGCATCTGCTATTGAACCTGGGAAATATGATGAATTCTCTTGGAAGTATATGGTAGAAATTGCTGATTATTTAAAAGCAAAATATCCAGAAACTCCAATTATTATGTTTCCTAAAGGTGTTTCTTCGTTTATAAACATGGGTGGAGTATATGGAAACTTCGATGTATTTGGTGTAGACTGGGGAACTCCAATGGCAATGGCTAAAGAAAAATTAGGAGATAAATATGTTCTTCAAGGAAATATGGAACCTTGTAGATTATACTCTAAAGAAGAAACTACAAAATGTGTAGAAAAAATTCAAGAAACTATGCAAGGGGAGGGTCATATTTTCAACTTAGGACATGGTATTTTACCAGATGTTCCAGTTGAAAATGCAATTCACTTTGTAACTGAGTGTCAAAGAGTTTCGAAGAAATAAAACATTTGAAAAAGTAAATTAGTTTACTTTTTTATATATAAAAGCAATCAAAGAGAGGCTTTCGAGCTTCTCTTTTTTTATTTAAAAGGATTTTTAATTTTGTCTTATTCAAATTCTATTATATTTGGACCTATCCCTTCACGAAGGTTTGGTATATCTTTAGGTGTTGACCTTTCT
The DNA here is from genome assembly GCA_002869565.1 of Arcobacter sp. Lineage (GTDB taxonomy): Bacteria > Campylobacterota > Campylobacteria > Campylobacterales > Arcobacteraceae > Halarcobacter. The sequence goes on along the minus strand of PKUJ01000025.1, from coordinate 2,830 downwards.
CCTTCTTCAAAACAATGTAATTTTGATTGTCTTTATTGTGAACTTGAACGTGCTAAAACTGTTGATAGTATGACAACATACCCAACAGTAGAAGAAGTAATCAATGCTATTAAAGAATCTTTTGAAAAGCATTCAAAAATAGATGTAATAACAGTAACTGCAAATGGTGAACCAACTTTATATCCAAAGCTAGATGAATTAATAACTGAGATTAATAAAATCAAGGACAATGCAAAAACTCTTATTCTTTCAAATGGAAGTACAATTTATGATAAGAATATTTTTAATACTTTATTACACTTTGATACTGTAAAACTATCACTTGATTGTGTGAGTGAAAAATGCTTTAAAAAGCTTGATAGGATTCATAATGGTATTGATATTGAAAAGATAGTTGAAAGCATGATAACTTTCTCTAATACTACAAAGAACCAGTTTGTATTAGAAATACTTTTTGTAAAAGATTTAAATGATAAAGAAGAAGAGATAAACCTTTTATATAAGGCAGTTAAAAAAATAAATCCAAGTAGGGTAGATATTGGAACTATCGATAGACCACCAGCTTATGAAGTAAAACCTGTAAGTTTTGAAACACTAGAAAATATTGCAAATATCTTTGAAGGAATAAATGTAAATATTGCCTATAAAAATCGACCAAAACAAACAAATAGTTTTTCAGAAGAAGAAGTAATTTCTATGCTAAAAAGACGACCTTTAACCTTAGAAGATATTGAAAATTTATTTGATGAATCTAGTAAAAAGATTTTAGAAAAACTAGTTGAAAAAAAGCTTGTTTTAACAATTGATAGTAGTGGTGTAATTTTTTATAAAATTTTCTAAAAAAAGCCAAAAATATCTTGACAAAGAAACTTTTTTTTACTATACTTCCACTCCAATTAAAGAGAAATAGATTCCGGCATAGCTCAGTGGTAGAGTAGATGACTGTTAATCATTTGGTCCCTGGTTCGAATCCAGGTGCCGGAGCCACTTACATTTTTATCAAAAATAAATCATTTTACTAAACAATCTTTTTTGAAATTACTGCGTTAAAGATTTTATTTTATTCAGTCACATACAGACGTATGCTCTTTCACAAAAGAAAACCTTTGCCTTGTACTTCCTAAAAAATATCATTTATTAAAATGATTAAGAAGCTAGATTTATCTACTATATCCTTTTGCTATTCAATAGAAATATGGCATAATCTATTGTAAAATCAAACAAAAAGTATAAAAATGGAAATAATTAGTTTTTTATTTATTGTATCTTCTATTATAATCATATTGATTCCTGGGCAAGATATGATTTTAGTAATGTCAAGATCTATTACTCAAGGGCAAAAAGCTGGAATAATGACAGCTTTGGGTGTGAGTGTTGGTCTTATGGGACATACAGTTTTGGCAACACTTGGACTTGGAGCCTTGTTACTTGCAAGTGAATGGCTATTTGATTTAATAAAGTATCTTGGAGCTGCTTATTTAGTATATCTTGGGTATCAGCTTATAGTATCAAAAGAACATAAACTAGCAATAAGTGATATACCAAAAGTATCTTACAAAAAAATGTTTTTTGAAGGAGTTATTTCAAATATAAGTAATCCTAAAATTACGATATTCTATTTTTCTTACTTACCACAATTTATAATGCCAAGTGCCGGAAGTGAAGCATCACAATTATTTATTTTGGGTACAACTTTTGCACTTATTACTTTTTGTTTAAAAGCACCAATTGGTTTTTTATCAGGATTATTATCTTCTTGGATAAAACAAAGACCTATGGTGTTAAATTATATTCATAAAACAAGTGGTACAATACTTATTTTACTGGGCTTAAAATTAGCACTAAGTGAACGTAACTAAAGTTCATATTTATTCAAAGGAATTTTTATTTGGAAAATCTTATATTAATAATTTTATGAAAATTCCGGTGACAGAATATACAATAGGGTATTCTTAGGTGCTTTTTGTGTTAAATAAACTTATTTAAAAAGTTGACTATGTGTTACTATTCTTGCTAGTAATAATTATCAAAGTTTTGCCAAAATAACTAAAATAAATGGAACATGATGTTTAGGAGCACCCACAATATCAAATATTTTACATGTTACACCTGAAAACTTTAGAATATCATCTTTTGTATATTCATGCTCATATGCATTATCAAGTAACTCTAGAGTTTTTTGTGATACTAGCTCTAAATCATCACAATTAACAATATCTTCATCAAGTGATTTTACAAATTTACATGCATGTGGAAATGTTTCTAATAGCTCTTTTAACTCTTCTTCTTTAATACCTTCCAAAAGTTGTGGGTACTTATGAAAAAAATCGCTTATCTCTTGAAATTTACAAACCATATTATTGCCTTATGTTTATTTTTTAATATACAAAAAGTGTACCATGTCTTTTTTCAATAAGGATAGATTCCAAATGAGAGCTTTTCTGAAACTAATCTTGAAGTTTTGAGAACACAACTTGCATAGTAATCTTTATGAATACTTATCCCTTATATTGTCACAATTGTAAAAAAAAATATAATGTTCGCAAAGAAGATTTAGAATTGATGCAAGAGCATTATAAAAGCTTTGATGGAAAAGAGTATACGAAAGGTTGTTTTTTTAAAGATTTGTTGTATATTAAAAAATCAAAAGCTTCATTAAAATTTTTATATAATAACAATATAAAAATAGATTATTAGAAGTTAATTTGTCAGTACTTCCTAATGAATTCCGGGGACAGTCGCCACCTTAAAAAGACTTGAAATTTACAAATTCTAACTAAATCAATTTCTTAAATCAAGAGTAGTTATCTACTCTTGAACTCCACAACTT
>PKUJ01000023.1 GCA_002869565.1 Arcobacter sp. | reverse complement strand
TAGAGTTTTTTTACAGCCATTTGTAAATTAACCTTTGTTTACTACCAATATACCATAGTTTAAGAGCTATTTTATGCACCCGTTTTTACTATTAAGTCAAGAATATCAAAAGCTCATGGCTTAGTAGAGAAGCTTTAGCATTAGGAGTTTATACCTTAGGATTAACACTTTTAATTCCTATTTTCTTTTTTGAATTTAATCAAGTTCTTAGGTTTATTATTGAATTGGCAGTTTTAACTGTAGGAGTTTATGGGATATATGCACAATCAATGATTTATAGAATCAAAGCTAGACCATCTTGGAACAAAAAAGAGACAACAAATATTTTCTTCAATGTTTCATATATAGGAATTTTAATAATAGGTCTTGTACTTATTTTAAATGCTCAATATTCAAGTGCCAGTGTTGTTATACCATTTGCATTTTTTATCTCTTTCTTACAATACATAGAGTTTACAAATCAAAATGATTTTTATAAATATCTAGATGAGGACCATAAACATTTTTATCAACTAAACAAAACAAAAGTTTTATATGAAGAACATTTTAAAAAATATAATGATTATAGAAAAATATCTTTATATATAGGAGCCCTTGCATTACCACTGTTTGCTATGTTACTTTTAGCTGCTGGAAATTACTCAAATGCTATATTTGTATTAAGTCTTGCAATTGCTGTTTCATTTTCAAGTGAAATAGTTTCAAGACTTCTATTTTATAAAACAGCAGTTGCACAAGGACTAGCAGGAAATTTTTTTGCCGGGAATCAAAGGGGATAAGGAAATGATAAACAAAATTAAAACATTTTTAGGCGTAGATATTAAAAATGACAAATATGCTTTAATTGAAGATAAAGTATTTGGAAAAGTAGCCAAAGAAAAAGCTCCTACATCTTGGGTTCGTTCAACTTGCGGATATTGTGGTGTTGGCTGTGGTTTGTATATTGGTGTGAAAGATGGAAAGCCTACATATACAAAAGGTGACCCCTTACATCCAGTAAATCAAGGAACACTTTGCCCAAAAGGCTTATCTGAACATGAAGTGGTTCAAAGTGATAATAGATTTTCTAGCCCAATGATTAGAAAAGAAGGGCAACTTATTGAGTCTTCTTGGGATGAAGTTTTTAAAACTACAAGTGATAAATTTAAACAAATCAAAAAAGAGCACGGAAACAACGCTATTGCTTGCATATCAACGGGACAACTTCTAACAGAAGAGTTTTATACCCTTGGAAAATTTGTACAAATGGGTCTTAAAACAAATAATTATGATGGAAATACTACCCTTTGTATGGCAAGTGCTGTTATGGGATATAAACAAACTTTTGGAAGTGATGGACCAGTTGGTTGTTATGAAGATTTTTCTTACGCAGATACAATTATGCTTATTGGTGCAAATATTGCAGATAATCACCCTATTTTAAAACTTCATATTGCTAAAAATGAAAAAATTACGGGTAAAAAACCAACTATAATAGTTATTGATCCAAGATTCTCAAAAACTGCAAAAATGGCAGATATATATGTTCCCATAAAACCAAGAAGCGATTTAGCTTTGATGAATGGACTTTGTCACATCATTTTAGAGCAAGGATGGGAAGATGAAAAATTTATAAAGACAAGAACAACAGGATACAAAGAGTTTAGAAAACATATTATGGCAAACTACAAACCGCAAGATGTTGCACAAATCACAGGCATAGATGTAAAAGATTTATATCAATTAGCAAAAGTCTATGCAAAATCACCAGCTGCCATGTCTGCTTGGACAATGGGAGTAAACCAAAGTTCAATTGGAACTGATACAGTAAGTGCTATTTGTAATTTGGCTCTTATTACTGGAAATCTTGGAAGAAAAGGAGCAACTGCACTTTCAATTACAGGACAATGTAATGCAATGGGTACAAGAGAGACTGGATTTACCTCTTCAATACCTGGTTATAGAAATTTCGCAAATCAAGCTGACAGAAAAGAATATGCTTCTATTGTAAATCTTCCAGTTGAAGATGTTCCCACTTCTCGTGGTTACTCATATCCACAAATTATAGATGCAATAGAAAAAGGTGAAATAAAAGCTTTATGGCTAGTTGCGACAAATCCTCTAGTCTCTTTTCCCGACCAAAATAAACTAAGAAAGGCATTACGAAAACTTGATTTACTTGTAGTTCAAGATGCTTTCAAAAGTGAAACTGCAATGAAAGCTGATATAGTATTTTCAGCTGCTACATGGAGTGAAAAAGAAGGAACTTATACAAATAGTGAGAGAAGATGTAACTATGCAAGAAAAGCAGTTGAACCTCTAGGAATTACAAAAAGTGATTTTGATATTGTTGTAGAATTTTCAAAATATTTTGGAATACAAGAAAAATTATATCCTAATTGGACAAATGTAGTTGATGCTTTTAACGAATGGAAAAAATTAAGTGATGGAAGACTTTGTGATTACACAGGTATGAGTTATTCTCTAATAGAAAAACTCGGAGGAATCCAATGGCCTTGTAATAAAAAAAATCCAAAAGGAACGGCAAGGTTATATAGTGAAAACATGCCTTGTCCTAGCCCAGATGGTAAAGCAAATTTATTAGCCCTAGATTGGATACCTTTAGTTGAATCAGAAAATAAAAACTTTCCACTTATCTTAAATACTGGACGTACAGTTGAACAATGGCATACAAGAACAAAAACAAAAACTATATCAATATTAAATGACCTTGCCCCTGAAGCTTGGATTGAAATCAACCCAAAAGATGCAAAAAAACTTGAAGTATCAAGTGGAGATAGAATGGATATTTCTTCTAAAAGAGGAAAAATAAAAAATATTATAGTAAAAGAATCACAAAATATAAGACCAGGTTCAATATTTGTGCCATTTCATTATAATGAACAACTAATAAATTCAATCACCATTGCAGATTTTGACCCAAAATCTTTTGAACCAAATTATAAACAATGTGCTGTTCAACTTCATAGTGTTAAAGTTCCAGAAGGTATAAAAATGGAAGAAAAAGAAATTGCTGGAGAATTGGAACATATAGTAGTTCTCAATAAAAGTATTTTTGTAAATGAAGTATTGAAAAAAGATGAAATAAAAAGTTAATTATCTTTTTATTTCATCTTAAGAATTCCTAAGATAAAGGACTTTGACAACTTAAACATGTTTTTGGAGGAAGAACTAAATTTGGACTCATATTTGTTTTTCCACATGTATCACAAAACTTTATTGATCGTATACAAAAAAATGAAACAAGTCCAACTCCAGGAACAATAAAAAATAGTTCTTTTCCATCATATCCTACTAAATATCCAAAACCTATAAATACAACTGCAACCAAAATTACAAATGGTAACCAAAATCTTTTTTTTAGTTTCGCATTTTCATTAAGAAAAAAAACAAAAAAACTTGTAAATCCTAAAACTGCCCAAATAGCCAAAAATATATATAGACCATTTTCAACTAACATAAATAATATCCTTCATATTTTAATAATTAAACAGATTTTAACATATTCTTGTCACATATCCAGTCACATATTGTACATTTTATAAAAAAGAAACGAATTTTGGCTAAAATTCTTTATTATACAAGGAAAATAAAAAATGAAAAATTATTTTAAAACATCTTTTGGAACTTTTTATATATCTTCCGCTCCTTATGGTGGTTATAATTTAGTTATAAATGATGATGTAATAAACTGGTCTGAAAAAGCAGAAGACTTAGCTTTGCAAGTTTATGAAAAAACATCTGGCTTCGAAGAATGGGATAAATCTGAACTAGAAGCTCCTAAAAACTTAGAAGAGTGGCAAGTTAAAATATAAACCTACTTCATCCTATAACCAGTACCTGAAACATTTATAACATACTCTTGCCCTATTTTTTTTCTTAAATCTCTTACGACACTTCTAATTGCTGCCAAACTCATAGAATCACTTCCCCACATTTGATACTCTATCTCTTCATAAGTAATTGTTTTGTTAGCATCTTTACAAAGAAGAGTTAAAAGCTGTGTCTCTTTTTTATTTAAATGAAGTTCTTCTTTTCCTACTTTTACTAAGTGTTTATCCAAATCAATTGTTATAGAAGAAGATAAATTAACTATTTTGGGAACTACTTTATCTAACTTTGTTAAATATGCTTCAAAAGCTTCAAATAATTCATCTTCTGTTACTGGTTTAATTATATATCTATCAACTCCATTATGAATTGCATCTATTAAAAGTTCCGTATCTGTATGAGCTGAGACTATCATTGTATAAGCTGAGCTTGACCTTTTTTTCAGTTCTTTTATAAATTCAAAGCCATTCATAACCGGCATTTTCAAGTCTGTCATCACAATATCAGGAAGATGCTCTTCATATTTATCTACTCCATCAAAGCCATCAATAGCTGTATAAACCTCTTTAAAAAAGAACTTCAACATAGAAGCAATATTATTTCTAATAATCTGCTCATCTTCCACAAGTAATATAGTTTTTTCTTTAAGCTTTTTAAGAATTTCCAATACGTTTCTCCTTTACAAGTGGAATAGAAATTATAAAATTTACTCCATCTTTTATATTTTCAACTTTTAAAGTTCCTTTCATATGTTTATGAATAATCTCTTTTGAAATATAAAGACCAATTCCTGTACCATGCCCCTCTTTTGTTGTAAAATATGGTTCAAATACTTTTTCAATAATCTCTTTTTTAATTCCTCCACCATTATCTTTTATCTCACAATATATATTATCTTCATCTTTTGACAAATGTATTTCTATTTTTGGAGTTTGTATTTCTCGTTCTATTAATACATCTTTTGCATTTGAGATAATGTTTAATACAACTTGTGAAAATTCATTTGCATATCCATAAGCTGTTAACTGTGTTTTAGAATATATTTGAAGATTTATATTTTGGTTTTCTAAAGAAGCTTGTAAAATATGATAAGCTTTTTTAACCTCAGCTTTTAAGTCAAAATACTCTTTCTCTCTATTTGGTTTAAAAAATGTTCTAAAATCATCTATAGTTTGTGACATATATTTTAATTGTTCATTAGCCTCTTTCATTCTATCATCTAAAAAGTTTTTGTCAGCTCCTTGCTCAATTGCTGTCCATTTTATATTCATCATAATTGCACTTACTGCACTTATTGGTTGTCTCCATTGGTGGGCTATATTTCCAATCATCTCTCCCATTGCTGCCATTTTTGATTGTTGGATCAGAAGATTTTCTTTCTCTCTTTGTTTTACAACTTCTTCTTTTACTTTGTTATGTAGAGTCTGATTAAACTCATCTAACTCTTTTACTTTTATTTCCAATGTTTCATTCAAATTTGAGATTTTTCTTTCATCATTTCTTTGCATAGTTTGATATATCAATAATGTCAAAATAGAACCAATTGCCGCAATCACAAGAAATATTATTGTTTGTTCTTTATCTTTATTTATCTCTTCAAGTTGAGTAAACTCTTTTTTGGCATCAAAAGTTACAGAAATTCCACCCCTTACATCACCTACTTTATATCCTTGTTTGGAATGACATTTAAGACAATCTTTTTCAGTTTTAAGTGCTCCAACAAATCTAAAAGTATTATCTTCCAAACTCCAATAATATGGGACTTCCGTATTTTTATCAAATCTATCCAAAATTTTTTTTTCAAATTTATCAGGTGCATTATTTTTATTAATAAGCTTATTACTTGTAATTTTTAATGTAAAACCATCTCTTAAACTTGCAATATCAGAAATCATTCTTGTCATAAATGCTGGATTTATCCAGACTAAAGTTTCATCATTTTTTGATTTTATAAAGTTAGGTTTTAAATATGGATTAGGTGCTAAATCTTCTGTTTTAACATAAACTCCATTAAACTGGGCATTCCAATGCCTCATATCAACAATAAGATTAAAGATTGCCTCTGCTTTACTCTTTAAACTTTCACTCAAAAGATTCTCTTGAATTGTATATGAATTTTTAATAGTATTTCCAATTAACAGAAATAAAGAGAGTATAAAAAATACAAATAGATATATTATTGATTTTCGAATAATGCTTCCTTTTTTAATGTAATTATAAAATTTTATAAACAGTTTACATTTTTGTCTTTGTATACTATTTATACATAAATTCTCAAAAATCCTATTTTTTTCCTCACTTATTCTGATTTAATGCTCACATCAAAAAATTATATACAAATTGAAGGAGTATTTATGGCTTATTTAGAACCATCTGAATTTGTTACGAAAATGGTTGATTCAGGAGAATCAAAAGTTTACATGTCTACAAAAGATACTGTTATTAGAGCATATATGGCAGGAGCAATATTAGCACTTGCAGCAGTTTTTGCAATCACAGTTGCAATGAAATCAGGTTCTCCAATTTTAGGAGCTTGTTTATTCCCTGTTGGATTCATTATGTTGTACTTAATGAAGTTTGACTTACTAACTGGTGTATTTATGTTAGTTCCTTTAGCTTGGCTTGATAAAAGAGCTGGAGTTACAACAAATCAAGTTTTACGAAACTGGGGATTAGTTGCACTTGGAAATTTACTTGGTGCCTTAACTGTTGCATTTATGATGGCTTTTATTTTTACCTATGGGTTTAATACTGAAGGTGGAGCAATTGCTAAAAAAGTTGCAGGTATTGGTGAAGCTAGAACTTTAGGTTACGCAGCCCATGGTCTTGATGGTTGGATAACTGTATTTATTCGAGCTATGTTATGTAACTGGATGGTTTCAATGGGCGTTGTAGGGGCTATGGTTTCAACTTCTGTTACTGGTAAAGCCTTAGCAATGTGGATGCCAATTATGCTGTTCTTCTTTATGGGATTTGAACACTCTATTGTAAATATGTTTTTATTTCCATTCTCATTAATCATGGGTGGTAACTTTACAATTTCCGATTATTTATTATGGAATGAATTACCAGTTGCTTTAGGTAACTTAGTAGGTGGTCTATTATTTGTTGGACTTACTTTATATTCAACACACATAAAAACTTCTCCAAAAAGAGTTTTAAATACAAAAGCTAAAGCTGCTTAAAATAGATACTTTATAGGCTAAAAAGCCTATAAAGTTTAAAAAAAGGAAAAAATATGACTAAATTAGAAATGACAGAAGAAATTATAATTGCAAAAAAAGAGCTAGGTCTAACTTGGGAAAATATAGCTTCAAAAGTTGGCTTAGGTTCAGTTTTTCTAACTTCAGCTTGTTTAGGAAAAAATAGTTTACAAAAAGAGCCTGCTAAAAAACTTTGTAAAGTTTTAAAGCTTGGAAAAGATGTTGAAAAAGCATTATTAGAGTTTCCATATAAAGAGTGGGATAAAACTGTTCCAAATGATCCAGTAGTTTATAGATTTTATGAAGTTGTTGGAGTTTATGGAGATACAATCAAAGAAATTATCGGTGAAAAATTTGGTGATGGAATTATGAGTGCTATTGATTTTTCAATGGATATTGACAAAGAAAAAAATCCAGCTGGGGATAGAGTAATAATTACCATGAATGGAAAATTTTTACCATATAAATCTTGGTAATAGTTTTAATGGAGACTAATTTACACCCCTTATTAATCTCCATTAAGGTTACATAGTATGAAAAATAGTTTACAAGTAACAATCGCTCAATACTCTACTAAAGGCACTAAAGAAGTCAACCAGGACTTTCATGGTATTTATGTACCAAATGAGCATTTATTAAAATACAAAGGTATTGCAATAGCTCTAGCTGATGGTATAAGTAGTAGTCAAGTAAGTGATATAGCTAGTAAAATTTCCGTAAATTCCTTTTTAGAAGATTACTATTGTACCTCCCAGACTTGGTCTGTTAAAAAATCAGTCAGCAGAATTTTGACAGCAACCAACTCTTGGCTTTATTCACAAACAAAACAAAGTATACATTCCTCAAACAAAGACAAAGGGTATATATGTACTCTAAGTTCAATAATTTTAAAATCTACAACTGCACATATCTTCCATATTGGTGATTCAAGAATCTATAGAGTTAGAGATAACAAAATAGAACAACTTACAGAAGACCATAGAGTTTGGGTATCAAGTGATAAAAGTTATTTAAGCCGTGCTATGGGAATGGATTCTCAGCTTACAATTGATTACGATTCAATTGCCATTGAAAAAGATGATATTTTTTTACTTATGACAGATGGTGTTTATGAATTTGTTGAAAATAAATTTATTTTGAATAGTTTAGAAAAATACTCAAATGATTATGAAAAACTTACTAAACTACTTGTAGATACAGCACTAGAGAATGGAAGTAATGATAATCTTACTGTTCAAATAATAAGAGTTGATAATATTCCAAATAAAGATTTAAAAGAGATAAAGCAACAACTTGAAGAAAAACCTCTTCCTCCTATATTGGAAGCTAGAGATAAATTTGATGGATATACTATTATTAGAAGTTTAAGTTCAAGTCCTAGAAGCCACGTTTATCTTGCACAAGATGATGAAAGTGAAACTACAGTGGTACTAAAAATTCCATCAACTGATTTACAAAATGACAAAGCTTATCTTGAAAGATTTATGCTTGAAGATTGGATTGCAAAAAAAATCAATAATGCCTATGTTGTAAAATCTTTCTTACAAACTAGAAAACAAAACTACTTATATAATGTAACAGAGTATATTGAAGGACAAACACTTACTCAGTGGCTAAGAGATAACCCAAATCCAAAACTTGAAAAAGTAAGAAATATTATAGACCAAATAACAAAAGGTCTTTTTGCCTTTCATAAACTTGAAATGTTACATCAAGATATTAGACCTGAAAATATTTTAATTGATGCCACAGGTTCAATAAAAATTATAGACTTTGGCTCTACAAGAGTTGAAGGAATACAAGATATTAATTCAATTATAGAACAAGATTATCTGCAAGGAACAGCTTTATACTCTGCTCCTGAGTACTTTATGGGATATATAGGAACAAATCGTTCAGATATTTTTTCTTTAGGAGTAATTGCTTACCAAATGATTTCAGGTAGATTTCCTTACGGAACAAATGTAGCTAAATGTAATACAGAAAAATCGCAGAAAAAATTAAAATATGAGCCTCTTTCATATGAAGATGAGAATTTAGTTCCTCTTTGGGTTGATGAAACTCTTAAAAAAGCATTGGCAATTGATCCAAATGATAGATATTCTGAATTATCAGAGTTTATTTATGATTTACATCATCCTAATCAAAAATTTTTAAATCGTGAAAAACCAGCTTTATTAGAAAGAAACCCTATTCTATTTTGGCGAAGCACATCTTTTATTTTAGCAGGGATAGTAATAATTTTAATTTTAAATAATTTAATGTAATTTTAAGCATTATTGACACTATTTACTAACTCATAGTTTATAAATAGCTATATTTTTATTTAAAATTAAGTTTATTGAACATTATTTATACAACTTTTTTTATAAAGGATATAGATTTTTTGCAATAATAAAAAGAGAAGATATAAAAGGAATTAAAGTGAAAGAGAAACTAATAATAATTGGTAATGGAATGAGTGGACTACGTACTGTTGAAAACTTATTAGATATTACAAAAGAGAAGTATGATATTACAGTTTTTGGCGATGAGCCATATGTAAACTATAATAGAATCATGCTTTCATATATTCTATCTCAAGAAAAGACATTTGAAGAGACAATAATAAATCACCAATCTTGGTATGACGAACACCATATTACCTTACATAAAGGTGATAAAGTTGTATCTATAGATAAAGAATCTAAAACAATCACAAGCGAAAGTGGAAAAGAAGTTTCATATGACAAACTTCTTATTGCTACAGGTTCTAATCCTTTTGTTCCTAAAACAGTAGGAAGTGAATTAAACAACGTAATAGCTTTTAGAACAAAAAAAGATGTAGATATTATCATGGATACTATAGATAAAAAGAAAACTGCTGTAGTTGTTGGAGGAGGATTACTTGGTCTTGAAGCTGCTTATGGTATAGCAATGCATGGAATCAAAACAATTCTTGTACATAGAAGTGGTTCTATTTTATCTCAACAACTAGATACTACAGGAGGAAGACTTCTTCAAAAAAATCTAGAATCTTATGGTATAGAGTTTAAACTAAATACAACTGTAACACAAATTCTAGGAAGAGAAAGTGTTGAAAGCGTAACTTTTAGTGATGGAAGTATAGTTTCATCAAATATTGTAGTTTTTGCAACAGGAATTATTCCCAATACTGGACTTGCAGTTAGTGCTGGACTTGAAACAAAAAAAGGTATTACAGTAAATGATTTTTTACAAACAAGCGATGAATCAATATTTGCGATTGGAGAGTGTGTAGAACATAAAGGAAATACCTATGGACTTGTCGCACCACTATATGAACAAGCTAAAGTTTGTGCTAAAAAACTATCTGGACATGAAACTGAAGCTTATGAAGGTTCTACCTTATCAACTAGATTAAAAATCTCAGGAGTTGATTTATTTTCAGCAGGAGATTATCTAGGTGATGAAACTACAGAAGAACTAATCTTACTAGATGAAAAAGCTGGTATTTATAAAAAACTTGTGATATATGAAAACAAAATTATAGGTATTGTACTTTATGGAGATACAGCTGATGCTTCTTGGTATTTAAAACTTTTAAAAGAGCATACAGATATATCTGATTTAAGAACAAAAATTCTTTTTGGTAAATCTGCACTTTCAGGAGATGCAGGTCACGGTGGCAATGATGTAAATGCTATGAGTGACGATGAAGAAGTTTGTGGCTGTAATGGAGTTTGCAAAGGTTCTATTGTAACAGCTATTCAAGATAAAGATTTAAAGACCTTAGGTGATGTAAAATCTTGTACAAAAGCTGGAGCTTCTTGTGGTTCATGTTTAGGTTTAGTTGAACAAATTTTAGTAAATACATTAGGTGACGAATATAACAATACAGTTGAAGGTATTTGTGATTGTTGTGATGTGGGTCACAAAGAAATCAAAGAGACAATCAATACAAATGATTTTAACAATGTATATGAAGTGTTCAAAAAACTTAACTGGAAAACTGAAGATGGTTGTGTTAAATGTAGACCAGCAATCAACTACTATTTATTAGTTAAATACAACGACGATAAATATAAAAATGATAAACGTTCTGCACTTGTAAATGATAGAGTATTTGCAAATATTCAAAAAGATGGTACCTATTCAGTAGTTCCTAGAATCTGGGGAGGATTAACATCCCCAAAAGAACTAAAAGATATGGCAGATATTGCTGTTAAATATAATGTTCCAACTGTAAAATTCACAGGTGGTCAAAGACTTGATATGCTTGGAGTTAAAAAAGAACAACTTGAACCTATGTGGAAAGACTTAAATGACGCAGGTTTTGTATCAGGTCAAGCCTACGCAAAAGGACTTAGAACAGTTAAAACTTGTGTTGGTAACCAGTGGTGTAGGTTTGGAACACAAGATGCTATGGATATGGGTGTACAAATTGAGAAACTAACTTGGGGTAGTTGGACACCACATAAATATAAAATAGCAGTATCAGGATGTCCAAGAAACTGTGCAGAAGCTACAATCAAAGACTTTGGAATAATAGGTGTTGATTCAGGCTGGGAAATACACGTTGCAGGAAATGGTGGTATCAAAGTTAGAGTCACAGACTTCTTATGTAAAGTAGAAACAGATGAAGAACTTTTTGAAATGGTAAAAGCATATATGCAATTTTATAGAGAAGATGCTTTCTATTTAGAAAGAACAGCTCATTGGATTGAAAGAGTTGGATTAGAGTATGTAAAAGAAGTTTTATTTGATGATAAAAAAAGAGCCATGTACGCAGCTTCATTTGATGAATCACAAAAATCTGCACAAGTTGACCCTTGGGCAAAAGCTATAGAAGATGGATTTACAAAAGAGTTTAATCCAATCGTAATAGACACTGAAAATTTACCAAACTATGAAGCAAAGGAAACAATATAATGGCAAACTGGATAAAAATAATAGAAGCAAATGAAATTCCATTAATGGGATCACGAAAAGTCATAATTGGGGAAGAGGAGATTGCTTTATTTAAAACAAAATCTGGTTATATTTTTGCAATTAACAATATCTGCCCACATAAACAAGGAAAATTAAGTGAAGGACTAGTTCACGAATCAGTGGTTACCTGCCCTTTACACAACTGGGATATTGATTTAGCTAGTGGTGAAGCTCTAGGAAATGATAGCGGTTGTACGAATGTTTATGAAACTAAAATAGAGGGTGATTTTTTATATCTTAGTCTTTAAATTTATTAAAATAGGAATCTAAGCTTTTAGATTCCTATTTGCAATATTTTCAATCAATACAGTTGCGTAAGAACCTTTTGGTAAGGTGAATTTTAATTTACATTTTTCAGTTTGTTTATTATAATTTACACTTACGTCTTTTGGGTAAACTATTGCATCACGCCTGTAACCTTTTTCTTGGATATAAGTATCATCATATTTCTCTTCAATCTCCCTAGCTTCTCTCATAGATCTAAAAGCTTGTCGTCCAGGTAAAAGTCCTGTTGGCACTATTTTTTTATCTTCAAAATCTTTTAGGATAATCTCTGTAAGATTTTTTGGTGTAAAAAATTTATCTTTTGAATACTCTCTAAAAACATCTCCTGATAGAGCTTTAAAAGAGTTTCCTGATATACTTAATCTCTCAACTAACCACTTATTGAAAAAATCACTTTGATAAGCAGAGACTAACATTTTAGATATTTTTCTATCTTTAATAATCAAATCTTCATAAATATATTTTCTTGCTTTTTCAAGATTTTCTGCACCATCATGTCCAAATCTTTGAAACCCAAAATAGTTTGGCATCCCTACTTTTGAGATTTGTTTTAGAAGTTTTTCTATTTTTCCAACATCTTCCATTTTTACTTCATGAAGATTTATTTCAAATCTATTTCCCTCTAAATCACCAATATTTAATTTTGAGCCATGAAGTGTTGTTTCTAAAATCTCTATTTTATTATGTTTAAAATGTTTCAAATCTTTTGAATATTTTTTTGGAATAGAAATATACTGCGTTGTTGTTGCATTTTTATCTTTTAGCCCAGCATATCCAAGTTCATTTTCATAAACTTGAAGACCTCGCCCTAAACTCTCAATTAAATCCCAAGTTCCAAGTTGTCTTTTTTTGATTTTTGCAATTATAAAATTTCCACGACCTGCAAATTTTATTGGTTGTTCTTCAACTACAAAATCATCAACATTTTGATAAAACTTAAAATTAATTGCTTTGTGTTTTTGTAGAAATTCTCTTTTTATCATAGCTTATCTTTTTTTAAAATTTTGGTATTATATAACAATTAATCATTTAAAGAGGTTTAATATGGATATGCAAAAAATAGAAGCTATTATTAACAACTTTTCACAACAAAGAGATTGGGATAAATTTCATAATCCAAAAAATCTATCTATGGCTCTGAGCGTTGAGGCTTCGGAACTTCTTGAAATATTCCAATGGTTAGATTTAGAACAAGCAGAAAATTTAAGTGGAGAAAAAAAAGAACATGCAAAACAAGAAATTGCAGATATTGCAGTTTATCTTATAAGAATATGTATGCATTTTGATATCAATTTAGAAGAAGCAATTATTGAAAAAATGAAATTAAATGAAAAAAAATATCCACTTATTGATGAAAATGGTAATAAAATAGAGTATGGAAAAAAGAAATAAAATGATAAAAATATATATAGCTGGACCTGATGTTTTTGAAAAAAACTCTATAGAAATTGGTGAAAAATATAGAAAACTTTGTAAAAAATATGTTTTTGAAGGTCTATACCCACTTGACAATGTAATAAATTTTGATCAACCAAAACAAAAAATTGCCCAAGATATTTATAAAGCAAATAAAAATCTAATAGATGAGTGCGATATTGTAATCGCAAACCTAAACTCTTTTAGAGGTAAAGAGAGTGATAGTGGTACTATTTGGGAATGTGGTTATGCAACAGCACTTGGAAAAAAAGTTTATGGATATTTATATAGAACAACAAGTTATTTGCAACAATTTGAAGATAACGAAATACTCGGAACTAAAACTGGATATTCAGATTTAAATGGAAGAGATATAGAAAATTTTGATTACCCAGTAAATCTTATGATTGCTTGTTCTGTAGAAGAAATTATTATAGGTAATTTTGAAGATGCATTGAAAAAAGTTAAATTTTAAGTTTAATAGAGATAGTGACCATTAAAATTTACATATTTTTTGCTTCTTCTCTTAAATCCACTTTTGTATCAAGTTCATCAACAATCTCTACACCTAAAAGAGTCTCCATAGCATCTTCTAAAGTTACAATACCTTCTGTTTGTCCATACTTGTCAGTTACAATAAAAAGGTGTTCTTTTTTTTGAATAAATAGGTCAATTACTTTTGAGATACTAATATTTTCATTGATATGAAAAACAGGTTTAATTAACTGTGATTTATCGAGATATTCATCTTGAATATATTCATAAAATATCTCTTTAGATATAACAACCCCAACTATATCATCAATATCTTTGTCATAAATTGGAACTCTTGAAAACTCTTTTAGTTTTAAAAAATCCATTGCCTTTCTTTCCTTAAAACTTTTTAAGAATAACTCTTTTTGTAAAGAAAATACGACCTTTCGTGGGGTATAAATATCTTTTACATAAATTTTTTTTAAGGTTAAAAGGTTTTCGATAACATCACTTTCACTTTCTTTTAAGAGGCCTTTTTTTTCTGCAATCTCGATGGTTGCTAAAAGTTCATCTTTTGAAAATGACTCTTTTTCTTTTGGGGTAATTGATGCAGTGATTTTCTTGAGTATTATTAAAAGAGGATAGCTTATAAAAGTAATCATTTTTATAGTTCTAGTAGTAAATCCACTCAAACTTTTCCAATAATATGCTCCAAGTGTTTTAGGAATAATTTCTGAAAGAACTAAAATAAGAAGGGTTAAGACAGCTGAAATATAAAACATATACTGCTCTCCAAATAATTTTGCTGCTTCTGCACCAACTCCTGCTGCTCCCAGGGTATGAGCAAAAGTATTTAAAGTTAGTATAGCAGCAATTGAAAAATCAATATTCTCATTTTGATGGTGCATTAAGGCACCTAATTTTTGGTTTTTTGATTTAACTACTTCGATATGAGAAGGTGTTATTGAAAGAAGCACTGCTTCTAAGATTGAGCAAAGAAAACTTACGCCAATGGCAATTAAAAAATAAGTAATTAATAACATTTATATTTCCATACTTTTTTTACCTATTCTATAATTATATTTTTTATATTAATTTTTAATTAACAATTAATACCAAAACAAAAATACATACAATAACAATCCCATAATAGAATTAACACTTAAAGCTATAAAAATAGCTATTCCTATTCTTTTGTGTTTATTACTTTTAAAATACTCTTCATTGTTTCTTGTATATGCTTTTAGTGAAGTTATATATAGATATATCCAACCTCCAAGTGAAGAGGAAGCAATAATTATATGTAAAAATAAGTAAGCTATCAAAAAGCCATATGGAACTAAACTATTCTCTGAAAATTCTAAAAAGCCTCCATACATTCTAACCATAATTTCAAAGTATACTACGGAAAGTAAGGTCAATCCTAAAAGAACACTTTGTGAAATAAAATGAATCTTTATATTCTTTTTTTTAGCTTGATAAATACTCAGCCAAAGGAAAAAAGGCAATAAGGAACTAAAAAAACTAAAAATAGTCATGTATCTAGGGGCATTATTAAAAATTTCTGTCATAAATATTTTTCCTATATAATTTTTGTAAACTCTTCAAATAAATTATTTGTAAGAGGCTTTTGTAGTTTTAATTCTAAATTTATTGGTTTATTATCTCTAAATTTAAAACTATCTGCAAGTCCAAGATAAATAAAGCCTTGTACTTTTTTATCTACGTGTGAAGATTTTCTTACAAAAATATGTAGTTTTACTCCATATTTTTTATTCTCACACAATCTTTGACCATCACCTTTTTCTTGCGTCATACTTGGTTTACTTGAATAGGTAAAAATCTCTTTATTTAAAAAAGCATTATAATAATTTGCACCTTTTTGAAATTTCTCTTTTTCAAGTGTTATAAAAAGAAAAAAATCATCTTTATATTTTAAAAAACCACTTCCTCTAAAAGATGAATGTATCTTATCAAAGTTACAAAGTTGGGCAATATTTAGCATATTGTATTTTTCATATAGTTTTAAAAATGGCAAACCAAAATCCTCTACACCAAAAGATTTTTCATAGCTTAATATCCCATAATTTAAACTATCTTCAAAGATTTTTTTATACACTTTATTTTTCAAAAGATTTTCAAACTCTTCTGTTTTTACTATTTTTTCTTCTTTAAAATTTACAAGTTTTAATGCCCTGCTTATTTGCCCACTATCAAAATAGTTTTGATTTAAAAATTCAAAAGAGTGTAAAATAGTTTTAAGGCAAACTTTAGTTAGGTATTTATTTAAAATCCCTAAAGCAATACTCTCATCACAATAATCATTTTCTAATAAATATTTTAAAATCACAAATTCATAAACCCTTTTTATAGGCAATAGTGATTGGACAAATCTAATTGCTTTTATAAAATCTTCATTTTCACAGATGTTTTTTAAACTCTTTTTTTTCTCAACTTTTGTTAAAAATTCTATATATGATTTTGATTCATTTATAAAAGACAGAGGGGAAATAAAATCATCATAAGAGATAAAATCTGTAAGCTCTGGAATTTTATTTCCTAAAATAGCTTTAAATTCAAAATATTGCTCTTTTAGATATTTCATACTATTAAAATTTTCATTATCTATTTGCTCTAAAATTCTTTGTTTTGAGATATTATCCATTTGTATAAAAGCATTATCAATATTTGCAAAGTTGTTAAGCAGTGATATTTTTATACTCTCTTTATCTATTGCTTTATTTCCTACAAGAGCAAGAGCAATCAAATAAGCTTTATTGTGATTTCCTATAAAATCTAGTAGTGTTAAAAACTCTTTGTTTTTATGTTTTCGTAAACCCCGTCCTAGTTGCTGAATAAAGATAATAGGAGAGTTTGTAGGTCTTAACATCAAAACTGTATTTATAGATGGAATATCAATTCCTTCATTGAAAATATCAACAGAAAAAATTACTTCTAAACTATCATTTTCATCTTCAAGTTTTTTTATAAACTCTTCTCTTTTTAAAATAGAATCTTCACTTGAAAGTGAAGTTGATTTTATGCCTTTTTTATTAAACTCTTCACTCATAAAAATAGCGTGTTCTCTTGAAGCACAAAAGCCTAGAGCTTTTCTTTTATTGCCAGAGTGTGAGTAAAAATTCATTTTTTCAATTATATATTCAACTCTTCTATTTACCATCAAAAGTTTGGCAAGTTCTCCAATCTTTGATAAATCAATATTTTCATAATCTATTGAACTTATATCGGAAATCCCATAATAGTGAAAAGGTGTTACAAGATTGTTTTGCAAAGCATCATTTAGTCTTATATCACAAGCTATATTTTCATTAAAAACTTCATAAACTGACTCTTCATCACTTCTATTTGGTGTTGCTGTTAGCCCTAAAAGAAACTTAGGATTAAAATATTTGCAAACTTTTTTATAGGTAGGACTTGTTATATGATGTGCTTCATCAACTATAATATAATCAAACTCATCTTTTGCAAATTTTTCATAATTTGAACTTAGAGTTTGTATTGTTGCAAAGATATAATCTTTTGATTCTTCTTTTTTATTTCCAGTATATAAACCACAAGAAAAATCACTAATGATTGATTCGAAACTCTCTTTTGCTTTTAGTAAAATATTCTCTCTATGTACTATAAAAAGTATTTTTTTAGGTCTATAATTTTTCACATCAAAAGCTGCTAAAAATGTTTTTCCTGAACCTGTTGCAGCTATTACTAAAGCTTTTTTTTCTCCACTTTTTCTTAAAAAATCTAACTTTTTCAAAGCTTGTTTTTGCATGAAGTTTATTGAAAACTCTTTTTTGTATTTGAACTCTTCTATTTTCAAAGATTTTTGAAAACTTGCATATGAGCTTATAAATTTATCATCAACAAGAAAAGAGTCATTCCAAAGTGAAGAAAACTCACTCAAAATAGTTTTTAAAAATTCATCATCTTTTTTTGAAACAGTTTTTATATTCCATTCAATATTTGTTTTAAAAGCACTTGCAGTTATATTTGAAGAACCCAATAAAATTTTGTACTCATCTTCATATTCAAAAATATAAGCCTTTGAGTGAAAGCCAATATTTTTTATAGAAGAGTCATAGATTTTGAGTTCTAAATTTTTAAATTCGAGAATTTTTTCTAAGGCTTTTGCTTCTGTAAAATTTAGATATGTAGAAGTTAAAATCTTGCCCTGTACTCCTTTTTCTTCAGACTCTTTTATAACATCTAATAAAAGTTGTAATCCAGAAAAATTTACAAAAGCAACATTAAAAGTGAAGGACTTACATTCACTTAATAATTTTGTGATTTCATTATAGAAATTTGACTTGGCGTTATTTGTAATTAAGTAATTCAAATTTATATTATTTTACCAATTTATCAAAAGCATATCTAGCAGAGCCTAGAAGAGCTGTTTCTTGATTTAGGGAGACTTTTACTTCCACACCTCTTAACATCTCTTCAAAGCGACCTTTACTAGCGTAGGCATTTAAAAAGTACTCACTTCTAATTATTGGCATAATCTTTGGAGCAATTCCTCCACCAATATATACACCACCTAAAGACATACATTTTAAAGCTAGGTTTCCAGCTTCTGCCGCATAAATTTCGGCAAAAAGTCTTAAAGCCTCTAGGCACAAAGAATCTTTTTGGTTTAAAGCACATCGACTAACCATTGCACTTTTATCTTCACCCTCTTTTAGATTTAACATAGCCTGAGGTTCAGGAGCAAAACCAGTTTCTGATAAAAATTCATATATAGTATAAATTCCAGCGCCAGAAACTATTCTTTCATAAGAAACATGTCCTGGGTATCTTTTTCTTAACCAATTTAAAAGTTCATCTTGCTGTGAGGAAATTGGAGCGAAATCAGTATGACCACCTTCTGTTCCTATTGGATGATATTGATTTCCATCCCAAAAAAGCATTGCTTCACCTAAGCCAGTTCCAGCTGCGATTACAGCTATATTTCCTTTTGTTTTTCTTCCAGTTGGGTTTAAATCAACAAACTCTTCATCTTTTAAATACAACATTCCGTAAGCAGTTGCTTCTAAATCATTTAAAAGTTTTATACTCTTTGTATCTAACTGTTCTTTTAAATCTGTAGCTTTTATATCCCAAGGTAGATTTGTAGTTCTACATCTTTCATTTATAATTGGTCCTGCAATTCCAAAACAAGCCGCCTCAATTTTTGGCATAGATGTTAACTCTTTAAAAGCTTCTACTATATGCGAAAATTTTTCATAATCTTTACTTGCAAATTGTTCTTGTGTAATAATTTTAAATTCATTATCTTCAAACTCATATAATGCTAAGTTTACTTTTGTTCCGCCAATATCACCTGCTAAAATCATATGCTTACCTTTTTTTAATTTTCATTATTATCTAATGTTAATAAATATATAAATGATTCTTTAAAAAACTTTGCAGTCTCATTTGGAGGAAGATTATAAAATGCAGTCCACGCTTGACCTTTTTGTTCATCATATTTATTTAAATCATTCTCTTTATTCCAAGCTATTCTAACTGCATACCCAATTATAACATCAAGCACTAAATCACTTTCAACTTTTATATTTTGGTTATTTTTTAAAAATCTAGACAAACTTTCTAAAACTTCAATATTCAATTGTCTATAATCAGGAGCATCTATACTTTGAATTAAAGAGTCTATTCTTAATTCAAAAGTTCTTTCTCCTGCTGTTGTTTCAAGAAGGATTTCATTTCCAATTCTACTGTTTAAATTATATTTATCACCAATTATTAAACCATTACACTGTTTTAGCATATACCAAATGTCTTTACAAAATAAAGAAGATACTCTAGCTAACATACCAGTATCTTTTCGCCATTTTAACCAATCATTCACTTCTGGATTTTCTAACTCTTCATCTTCTTTATCAAGAGTCTCTAAACTTGATATTCCAGAGGCGTAAAGATTTTCTTGAGATTTCATATCTTTCGTTTCTTGAATATATGAATTTAGTACACTTCTTAAACTATCGTAAATATCGTGTGGGGCAAGAGTAAGTAAATACTCATATGCATCTCCAATTGGCAAATTCTCTTTTTTGCTAATTTGAGAAACTAAAAGTTGAACAAAATACCAAGTTCTGATTGTGATTATATTTTCAAATAAATTTGGTCTTGTTCTAATTAGCTCTGCTAAATGTAACATAATCTCTTGAGTCAATACATTTTCAGCATCATTATTTCCACAATATTCTTTTATGGTTTTTATGATAATTGATTTCTCTTGTGGTTTAGAGAAAATTGCTTTTTCACTATATGCACGTCCTACAGCTAAACGTTTTTGTCTAATTACAATTTCAAGAAGTGCATCTTCTAAGCGATCATCATTTATTCCCGTTATATCTGCAATTTTACGAACCATAGCCCAATCATGACAAGAAGTTGCATATTCATAATAATGTTCTGCAAGAGAAGAGAGAGTTAAAACTTTTCCATCATTTGTAATTTCAAAATCTTTACCTACTCTTTTCCATAGAAATTTTAAAGCATAAGTTTTTATTTTAAAACTCTCATCTCCTAATAAAGTTTCTATTAACGTATTATCATCTTTTAATTCAAGATTTTTGATTGCATCAAAATTTAGATTTTCACTATTTTTTCCTAAAAATGAAGATGAATAAAAAGTTCTACTTTTTATATTAAGATGAAATTCTTCTAATTCATGCCCATGAAGATTATCAATTCTTTCTTGTGCGGATGTTTTTAGAAGTTGTCCTAGAGGTCCAGTTTTAACTCCTACAAGATTACTTTTACCTGATTGCAAATCATGAAGCAAAGAAACAACTTCATCTTTTTCATTATCATTTAACATATCTTCTCTAATAAGAAAAGGTAAAATTGGCTGTCCTGGCTGATCCCAGTGTTCTGATAAAAATTTTAAAGAAGAAGTAAATTGTTCAACTAAAAGTTTATTATCATATGAAAAGTAAAAACCTTTTGGATTGAAATAATATGGTAAAAAAATAATATGCTCTCCTGCTAAGATATGTAATCTTGCAGTTGTAATACTTCGTGGTACCCAAGGTGGTCTTCCTGTTAAAGATAATTTATCATTTTTCCCAAGTAATTCATGTACTTCTGAAAGTTGTGAAGCGTGTAGAATCTTTACGCAAGATAAATCATCAAGAGTCTCACTATTGAAACCTAGATTTAACATCTGTTGTTTTACAAACTCATTTTCTGAAAGAAAAGCAACCATTGGAGTAGTACTTCTTTTATGTCCTATTCTTCGTCTTCTATGTAAAGGATCAATATCACTTGGTGTTAATATTCCATCAAGTATCATATCAGATAACATATATAAACTTTGAGCCCAAACTAAAGGTAAGTTTTCATTGGGAACTCTTTTTTGACTACCTGGATTCTCTTTTTCTGCGTCTATTAACTCTTTTGGAACTATATATAATTCAGGTAAAAGTAATTGTCCATTCTCTTCAACAAACAGTGGTTTTATTTTTTTCTTCCAATACTCTATATCTTTTGAATCTTCTCTCATCAAGGCATCTAATAAAAAGTAAGTAAAAAATAATGGCCACTCTGATTCAATATGTTCAAATTCTCGCAACTCAGATGACTCATAATGTAATCTTGTACTATCTTCTATACTACTTTGGTGACCATCAAGTAAAAATCTCTTACAGCCATAGTTTCCTACAAGTTTTTTTACTATTTTATCTCTTGTCTTTTCTACAATTTCTTTATTTTCTACAGCATATGCTGGATAACCAACAATACTAAGAAGTGCAGCATCAGTCTCTTTTGAACTTGATTCTCTAGGTAATAAACCTTCAAGAGTAAATCTTGAATGTGCAATATCACTTGGAATTACATGAATTACTGCTTCTTTGCTTAAAACATTCCCAAATAAATTAAACCCATCAAGGGCTTCAAGAGCAGCTTTTGCCATACCTACAGAACTACAATTTACTTCAGTAGCACCGGTATTAATTTTATGACCTCTTTCCCAAATACCAAAATCAGGAGTACAATAGGTACGACTTATATAATGAACTAAATTTTGTACAAAATTAACCTCATCAATAGTATAAATCAATCTTAGTCCTGAAGCTGTCATTTGTGCAATCATCAATAAAAAAAGAGATGTTGCATCTAATTGCAAATGCCCCCACTCATCATCACCAACAACAGGTAATCCTGTATTTGTTCCATATTTTGCATGAAGAGCATCTATTGGATTTAAGGTATTTTTGAATCTTTCTACTTTTGAGGATTGTCTCATCATTGAGTTTAAAAGACCACGCATTAGTTTTACAACACTTTGACTTAGTAAATAAGTTCTATGATGGTCTGGATTATATTTTCTGTAAGATAAAGCTAGTCCCCAAACACAAAGAATACTGTATACATTGTCTCTTACCCACGCATCTGTATAATCCCCATGTGCTGTTATTGCAGTACTTGCAGGCAAAAGTCCTGTGATTGGGTCTTGTCTTGATAGAATTATCTTTTCTACAGTGATATAATATTTTTCTAAGGAAGAGTCTAACTCATTTGTATTCATATAAAATGCCTTTTATTTAAAGTTTGATTATACGAATTTTTTATTAAAAAGAGTTTTTAATTTTTATTAAATCGTAATTACTATCTTAAATTTTATTATAGTTTATTTTTCTTCTTTTTTTATTGTTACTCTTTATAATTTTTATACAAATTAGTAATGATAATGTAATTTAAAAGGGGTATAATAAGTAAAGAATTAATACGATATATAGAAGGATTAGACTTGATTACTACTGTTCCCAAAGATGACCGATATAAAATGGTCGAAAAAACAATGAAAAAGTTAAATTATGATAGAAGTGCTCTTATTGAAACTCTTCACACAGCACAAGAAACTTTTGGATACTTAGAAAATGAAACCCTAAAATTCATTGCCCGACGTCTAAAACTTCCCTACTCAAAAGTTTATGGAGTAGCAACCTTCTATCACTTTTTTAGACTGAAGCCAAAAGGAGAACATACCCTTGTAGTTTGTATGGGAACAGCCTGTTATATAAAAAATGCAGACAAGATTTTAGCAAAACTAGAAGAAAAATTTGATGTTAAAGCAGGTGAAACAACAAAAGATGGACTTCTTTCACTTATTAGTGCTAGATGTGTAGGTTCTTGTTCCCTTGCTCCAATTGCCTTATATGATAATAAAGCTATTGGTCACTTAACTTTAGAACAATCCCTTGAAGAAGCACAGGAGTTAGTAAAATGTTAAACTCACTTGAAGAACTACAAGAATTAGCAATTGAAAAAAGAGACTTAAAAAGAAATAGTCATGAAGAGCTTAGAGTTTGTATAGGCAGTTCTTGTGCTGCTTTAAATTCAAATGACTTATTAAAAGATTTAAAAAAAGAAGTTAAAGAGAATGACTTAGATAAAAGATGTAAAGTAAAAGGTGTAGGATGTAATGGGCTGTGTTCTGAAGCTATCATGGTAGCTCACTACCATAAAGTTGGGGATAAAGAGTCCATTTATAGTAAGATTGATTCTTCAAATACTCAAGACTTTATAAATACCTTAAATACCCAAACACCAATAGCTGATAAAAAATGTGATAAAACACAGCCTTTTTTCACTAGACAAAAGAAAATTGTACTTGAAAATGCTGGTATCGTTGACCCAGATGATATTGATGATTATATTGCATATGATGGTTACCTAGCACTTTATACTGCTTTAGATGAAATGACCCCTCAAGAGGTTATAAATGAAATCAAAACTTCAGGACTAAGAGGTCGTGGTGGTGGAGGATATCCTACCGGACTTAAATGGGAATCTGTTTCAAAAGTAGATGCAGAACAAAAATATATCGTATGTAATGGTGATGAGGGAGACCCTGGAGCTTTTATGGATAGAGCTATTATGGAAGCAGACCCTCATAAGATTATAGAAGGTATGGCTTTAGCCGGTTATGCCTGTGGAGCAACAAAAGGGTATATTTATGTGAGAGCAGAATATCCAATTGCAGTTCAAAAACTAAATAAAGCTATCAAACAAGCTAGAAAAAAAGGAATCTTAGGAAATCAAATTTCTGATAGTGGATTCTCTTTTGATTTAGAAGTAAGACTAGGTGGAGGAGCTTTTGTTTGTGGAGAAGCCACTGCACTTGTAGCTTCTATTGAAGGAAACCGTGGAAACCCTAGACAGAAACCACCTCACTTAAGTGATTATGGTTTATGGAAATCACCTACGATTTTAAATAATGTAGAAACTTTTGCAAATATTGCACCAATTATTAGAAATGGTGGGCAATGGTATAACTCAATTGGTACAGAAAAATCCCCCGGTACAAAAGTATTTGCACTAACAGGACACATAAAAAATACTGGACTTGTGGAAGTTCCTATGGGTATTACTCTAAGAGAACTTATTTATGAAGTCGGAGGAGGATTACCAGAAGGTTCTAAGTTAAAAGCTATTCAAACAGGAGGTCCAAGTGGAGGTTGTATACCTGAAGAACTACTTGATATTCCTGTGGATTATGAGTCTTTAAAATCTATTGGTTCTATTATGGGAAGTGGTGGATTAATTGTAATGGATGAAAGTTCAAACATGGTAGAAGTTGCAAGATTCTTTATGGAATTTTGTCAAAGTGAATCATGTGGGAAATGTGTTCCATGTCGTGTAGGAACTACTGAACTTACTCAATTACTTGATAAATTTATTGCAAAAGAGGCTAGTAAAAGTGATTTTGAATTATTAAAAAACATGTGTGAAGTGGTAAAAGATACAAGCCTTTGTGGATTAGGTCAAACTGCACCAAACCCAGTATTAAGTACTATAAAATATTTTGAAAATGAATACCTAGAAGGGATTAAAGATGCTTAAAGATAAAGTTAGAGTAAAAACCTTTAAAATAAATGATGTTGATGTAACAGCAAGATCAGATAGTTCTATTTTAGAAGCTGCAAAAGAACACGATGTTGAGATTCCTACTCTATGTTATTTAGAAGGTCTTTCTTGTGTTGGGGCATGTAGAATGTGTTTAGTTGAAGTTAAAGGAAGCAATAAATTAATCCCTGCTTGTACTTCAAAAATCAAAGAAGGTATGGAAGTTATAACTGATTCTCCTAAGCTTGAATCCCATAGAAAAATGATTTTATCAATGATATTTGCTGAACGTACTCATACTTGTAGTGTATGTGTTTCAAACGGACATTGTGAACTTCAAAATCAAGCTATTGATTTAAAACTTGAACATTCACATGTGCCATATATTCATAAACATTTTGACATTGATGCTTCACACAAAGATTATGTATATGACCCAAATAGATGTATTCTTTGTACTAGATGTGTTAGAGTTTGTGATGAAGTAGAAGGAGCTCATGCACTAGATATTTTTGGACGAGGAATTGATGCAAAAATTATTCACGATATGGGTGAACCTTGGGCTGAGAGTGAAAGCTGTACTTCTTGTGGTAAATGTGTTCAAGTTTGTCCAACAGGTGCACTATTTGAAAAAGGTGTAAGTGCTACAGAAATGATTAAAAAGAAAAATATCGTAACAAATCTAATTCAAATAAGGAAAAACAGATGAGTAAAATCAAAGTAGCAACTATATGGCTTGATGGCTGTTCAGGATGTCATATGTCTTTTCTAGATATGGATGAAAGAATTATTGAATTAGCACAACATATGGATATAGTTTATAGTCCATATGTAGATGCAAAAGATTTCCCTGAAAATGTAGACTTAACTATTGTTGAGGGAGCTTTAAGTACTGACCATGATTTAAAAATCATTAAAACTATAAGACAAAATTCAAAGAAAATTTTAGCTCTAGGAGATTGTGCAATTACTGGAAATATTTCTGCAATGAAAAATCTTGTAGGAACGGATGCAGTTTTAGAAAAAGGTTATTTTGATTTAGCTGATTTTAACAAAGGTAAATATCCTAGTAAAATTGTTCCTAAACTATTAGACAAGGTAATTCCTCTAAATGAAGCTGTTGATATAGACTTCTTCGTTCCAGGTTGTCCAACACCAGCAGATGCAATATATGAAGTACTAAAAGGTGTAATTGAAGGTGTTGAAGTTGATGTTAGTAAATATACAAGATTTGGCTTATAGGAGATAAAGTATGAGTAAAAAAGAAAAAATAGTAATCAGTCCTGTAACAAGAATCGAAGGACATGCTAAAATCACAATTGATTTAGATGAAAATAAAAATGTAGAAGATGCCAGAATACACGTAACCCAATATAGAGGTTTTGAAAAAATGTGTGAAGGCAGACCTTATACAGAAATGCCAGCCCTTACTGCTCGTACTTGTGGTATTTGTCCAGTAAGTCATGCTATTTCTTCTTCAAAAGCTTGTGATAATCTTCTTGCAGTAAGACCTCCAAAAGCTGGAAGAAACTTAAGAAGAATCATAAATTTAGGTCAAATAATCCAATCACATGCTCTTAATTTTTATCATTTGAGTTCTCCTGATTTTATATATGGATTTGATGCAGCTCCTGAAGATAGAAATATTTTTAAGATGATGCAAACTCATCCAGAAATGGCAAAAGATGGTATAAAACTTAGAGCTTTTGGACAAAAGATTATTGAAACTTTAGGTGGAAAAAGAATTCACCCAACATGGATAGTTCCAGGTGGAGTTAGTCACGAAATCACAGAAGAGACAAAACAAACTATTCTTTCGCAAATTCCTGAAGCTTTAGAAATAGCAAAATCAGCACTAAAATTTTATACAGACAACTTACATAAATTTCAAAAAGAGATTGACTCTTTTGCAAACTTTCCATCTTTGTTTATGGGACTTGTAAACAAAAAAGGAAATCTTGAACATTATGATGGATTTTTAAGATTTATGGATAGTGATGGAAAGATTTTAGAAGATGGAATTGATCCTAGATTTTATAAAGATTATATTGGTGAAGCCGTTGAAGATGATAGTTATTTGAAATCTCCATATTATAAACCACTTGGTTATCCAAATGGAATGTATAGAGTTGGACCTCTTGCACGTTTAAATATTGCAAATGCTTGTGGAACTCCTTTAGCAGATATCGAATTTGAAAAATTTAAAAATCTTAATAATGGAAAACCAGTATTAAACTCTTTTTATTATCACTATGCAAGACTTATCGAAATCATCTATGGGATTGAAAGAGTTGAACAACTACTGAATGAACCTCAGACAATGGATACTCAAGTAAGAGCTCATGCTGATATTAATAGAGAAAGAGGAGTTGGATGTTCAGAAGCGCCAAGAGGAACTCTTTTTCACGATTATGAAGTAAATGATCATGGTATCATCACAGGAATGAACCTAATCATTGCAACGGGAAATAATAACCTTGCGATGAATGCAGGAGTTAAACAAGTAGCCCAAGCTTTTGTAGATGGCAATAATATCAAAGAAGGAGCTTTAAATAGAGTAGAGGCAGTTATTAGATGTTTTGATCCCTGTTTAAGTTGTTCTACTCACGCCTTAGGAACTGTCTCTTCTAAAATTGAGATTAGAGATTCACAAAAAAATATTATAAAAGTTTTAGATAGAAGTTAAATATGAGAATAATCATTGGTTATGGAAATACTCTAAGAGGTGAAGATGCTTTTGGAGTTGATGTAATAAATCAACTTCAAAAACATTCAGTAAAAAAACACTTAACCAATACAAAATTAATATCAGTTTTTCAACTAACACCTGAACTTTGTTTAGAACTTTTAGAAGCAGAAGAGATTATATTTATTGATGCTTGTTATTCAAATACAGAACACTATAAACTAGCTTGCAGTATTGAAAGTTTTGATTTTAATAACCTAAGCCATCATATAAGTCCAAAAGTAATATTATCACTTCTTTCAAATGTTTATAATAAACATCCCAAATATGAAATTTGGTCTATGATGACAAACTCTTTTGATAATATTTTTGAAGTGGATAGTTATACATTTTGTATAAATAATGCTGTTTATTATTTGAAATGAAAGTGGAGATTCAACCGTAGAGGTGTCACTTTTTAATATTGGATATTAGAAAAGGTATATTTCTCCTTTTTATTAATATATTAAAATTACTTTTCTTTAGTGATTCTCCCATTTTTATAGTAAAAGTTTTTATCTTCTGCATCAGCAGAATTAATAAAACTTTTTTATCATAAGAGAGCAGTATTTTTATCTTTTGCATAATAATTTTTTAAGGTCATTTCTTAATCCATTAGTAGAAATTCCAAGGACAAGATACTTATTTAACTAGTTTTTTTTCTACATTCAATTTCATAGTCATTTTTGTACTTACAATCATATTCTTAATATTAAACTTTGTATTAATATTCATTGTTACGGAATTAACAATATCTAGGTGACTCTTCATGTCATAAACTAATTCACCAATACCATATCCATTCAAATCAATGTTTAAATTTGTTTGACTTTCATTTATATTAGCATCAAAAGAAATAATTACATCAAAATATGCTTTATCACCATTTATACTTTTTAATGTATATTTTGATTTTTGAGTCAAATTTAAAACTGTATTATCTATAGGCAAATTTAAGGGTGTTTCATCAATAAATTCATCTCCAATATTAAAACTTTTATCTTTTAATGGAGTTTGCATATTACTTATAATATTAAAAAATGCTTCTTTTTGACTATCTGGAATTTTTTCTGATTTAATTTTTAATAATTCTACACTACCATCTTTTGATTGTTTTATATAAAAAACTGCCCCAACTAAAATATCCATTGGACTTTCTTTAGCCTCAACTTTATTTTCATTGACAATATAATAGACTTTTGAACTAATCATCTTTCTTTCAATATCTATAGATCCATCTTCATTCTTTGAAAATGATTTATCTATATTATTTACTTCACTTACTTGCCTAATTATTGTAGGAAATTTTTTACCATCTTTTTTTAGTTCATCTAATACTTTTTTTTCTGCAATTACATCAAAAACTGATTCTGTTTCATTTATAATTTTGGTTTCAATTTCACTATTAGGTATCATTTTTAAATCAAAATTTACATTTTTTGAAAAAACTATACTTGGCGATAATATTAAGAGTAATACAACAATGATTTTTTTCATTTTTATCCTTTAAAGAGATAATTATAGGGAAACTATTATAAAACTATTATATTCATATAATAAATATAAGTTATTTTTAGTGTAAAGAGAAATAATACATTTTGATTTTGTTTAAAAAAGGTTAAAAAATAAATATATGTAAATTGTGTAAAAAGAGTAATGAAATTTATAAAAAAAGTTGACAAACTATAAAAAGCTTGCCAACTATTTGAATTTTATTTTTTTGTATCAAAAAAAATAAAATTTGTTTTAATTAAAGACTCTCCTTGATTATCATTAACCATTAAGTATCGTCCATTATCAATTCTTGTTAAACCTTCAAAATTATGATTAAGTCCACCTTTAAAGGATTCTAATATTTCTGAATCACAAGGTGTATTTGGAGTTGAGGAACATTCATTTATTGCCACTTTTTTAATAGTAATATAAAATCTTGTATCAGTACCACTTCCTTCTACTGCTCTTTCTAAGACCAATAAATTACCATTATCTTCATCCATTGTTTCAATCGCAGTAATTGAATTATTAGGATGAGATTCAGCTTTAAAATGCCACACTTTGTCTCCATCTAAATTATATACAGCTTGTTTACTTACATCTTTTTCCCCATTAATTGGAAGTTCAGCTGCTAATAATATACCTCCATGCTCTTTATTGTATGTAATTGCTTCAAATTTAGAGTTAGCATTTTCATATGTTGCTTGGTCTAATACAGAAGGTAATCCATAATCTCCTGTAATATTTCCCAAGTTACTAATTGAATAAACTGATGCTATATTACCTTCTGTAGATAAAAATAAATTTCCTTCCTCATCAATATCTAAACCCTCACTATCAATTGAAGCAAGGTTATGTCCTATTTCTTTGGAAGAAATATATGTTAAGGTAATGGTATCTTCATTTACTTTAGCACTACACGTATAAAAATTTCCTCTATCGCCTGCTATATAAAGGATTTCTTTATCTTTATCATATGCTAAGTCTGAACCTCCACTTATTTTTTCTCCACAACCATTGTCTACTACATTTAATGAGTCAAATGTCTCATATTCAGTACAACCTGTAAATAAACTGATTTGTACTAACAAAATAAATAACTTAACTGTCGTTTTCATCTTCTCTCCTTTAAGTATTTTAATATATATTTAAAATTAAACCCAGAGTTGAATCACCAATCTTTATTACCTTTAATAATAACAATTTTGATAAGTTTAAATAGTTTACTATTTAAACTTATCTATATCTATTATAACATAATTTATATATTTTTTGATTATATTTTTGAAGTAATTTAATTATTTTATTTTTAATAATTTTATTACATTTAGAATAATCCTATATTTAGTGTATAGTAAGCAAATGTTTTAAAAAATAATAATTATATTTTATTTAAAAATAAGAAGAAAGTAAATCAAGTAAAAAAAGTAGTAAAATTTATAAAAAAGTTGACAATCAAGAAAGAATTGTCAACTTTTTTACTTTTTATTTATTAAGAAAATCTTCTACTATTTGAATCTCATTTTTAGATCCAAAATAGATTGGTGTTTTTTGACCAAGTTGTACATTTGTCATATCTAAAATACGACCTTTATCACTAATAGCTCTACCACCTGCTTGTTCTATAATATAAGAAATAGGAAAAGCTTCAAAAAGAACTTCTAATTTTCCATCAGGGAAAGATGGTGTTGCAGGAGAGCTATAAAGTCCACCTCTTTTAAATAAAATTTGGTGTGTATCTAAAGATAAAGCATCTGAAAATCTTAGTCTATAGCCTTTGTTAAAGAAACTATCTAATAATTCTCTATGTTCATCACTCCACTCACTAGCAAGTCCACCAGTTGAATTGATTTTTCCTTCAACATCTAATGATAAAGGATCTCGTTCTATAAACTCTCCATCTTCAAAGGAGAAATAAATTACACCCTCAGATTTTGAAGCAAATACTAATTGAAATGTTGGTCCATATGTTATATACATAGCAGCTTTTAAATGAAAAGCATCCATTTCATTTTCATAAATACCAAAAATTGAACCTAATGAAAAGTTAACATCAAGTAAATCTACGTTGTCAATTGCAACATAAGTTACTTTATATCTTCCTTTTTCATTATTCACTCTTTGATTTTTATGTTGTTTACCAATAAATGAATGTATTGATTTAACTCTGCTAAACTCTCTTTGAATAACACTTGAACAATACGAACGAGCTTGTTCATTTCTCTCTTTATCACTCAATCCACTTGAGATAAATCTATCACAATCTACGAATACATTTTTTTCTATATCTTCTGCAATATTTGTAATTGCATTGAAAACAGCTATCATCTAATCACCTTAATTAACTTGTTATAAATATTTTAAAATCGATAAAATTAAAAATAGAATTCTTAGTTTCACAATATTCTAACTTTTTAAAATCGATATTATTGTAATCTATCATACCCTTTAATTCATTAAAATTCGATATATGCTCTTTAGTTCTTTGCACACTATACTCTGTTGCAGTTGCAGTTGTTACTAAAAATGCCCAGTCGCTACTTTGACCTAAAAGAAGCTCTCTTAACATCTGATTTAAAATTCTAATTGTATTTGAGTCTGTTGTATGAAAATATGTTTGGGCATACTCTTGCATAACGTCAGCCATTTCATGTAAATGTCTATATATCCAAGCATTGCCTTCATTTAACCACACATCATAATAACCTTTATCTCCCCATGAAGATGGATTAGGATTAACTACTTGATTTGTTGGATACATATTTAAATACTCTAAAGGCGTAACTGATTTAAGTACTCCATGTTTATGCATTTCTTTAAACATATTATATAAAAATTCTGGACCTTCAAACCACCAGTGTCCAAATAATTCAGCATCATATGGAGAAACAACCATTGGTGTTCTATCCATTAATCCACCAAGATGTTCCATTTGTTTTTCTCTATGAAAATGAAAATCTGCGGCATGTGCTTTAGTTTTTTCTTTAGCTACTAAAGGATTATATGCCTCTTTATAATCAGTTTCACCTGTAATTTTATGATATTTATATCCAGTAAATACTCTAACCCCATCAGGATTAATATAAGGTTTAATATAATCAAAATCTAAGTCATAGCCAATATCTCTATAAAAATCTCTATAGTTAATATCTCCTGGATATCCCTCTTTAGAACTCCAAACTTGTTTTGAAGAAAGAGCATCTCTACCAAAGGCTGCCACGTTATGAGGAGTATAAGTTGGAGTATAAACTCCATTAATAGAAGTTGGTCTTCCATAAGTTAAAGCATGTGAATCTACAATAAAAAATTTAATACCTTTTTCATTTAAGATTTTATCTAGTCCATCATAATAAGCACATTCAGGAAGCCAAATACCTCTAGGAGCTCGTCCAAAATGTTTTGTGTGAGATTGTACAGCAACCTCTATTTGTGTTCTTACGGCATGTTCATTTACACTTAATATTGGCAAAAATCCATGAGTTGCACCACAAGTTATAACTTCTAAATTACCTTTGTTGTAAAAGTGTCTATAACCATTTAAAACATTTCCATTTAAAAATCCATTAAAGAACTCTTTTGTTTCAATAAATAAATCTCGGTAAAAAATTGCTAAAGGGTGAAAATGCTCGTCCCCAATAGTTCTTTCAACCTCTTTATTTCCCAACTCAATTTGTTTTTCTAAATGCTTTTTATATTTATCCATTAGATGTTCATCAGCAAGCATTTCAGCTAAAGGAGGTGTAACAGATGTTGTTAATCTAAAATCTATTCCCTCTTCTTCTAAACTCTTTAATCTTTTTAAAAGTGGTATATAACACTCTGTAATTGCCTCAAATAACCAATGTTCTTCCAAAAAGTTATCATACTCTGGATGTTTTACAAATGGTAAATGCGAATGTAAGACTGGTACCCAATATCCCTTAATCATTATTTATTCCTTGATGTAGAGAAGATGAGCTTAATTTTTCTTCTTCAACTTCGATAAAATATTTTAATCTTTCAAGCTCTTCAACGTATTGTGCAGATGATGTTCCAAATGATTCATTTTGCATAGTTGAACGAAGAACTTCAGTCCAAGCGAATTTTTTTCTAAGCCATACTTCATCATTTTCTTCTGGTATATTAATTTTTGATGAAAAAGTGCGAACTTTATTTGAATCTAAAATTTCAATAAACTTATCATTTTCAAAAATTCCTGCTTTTACGTAAATATCCATATTTTCAAATTGTAAATTTACAAAATATTCACCTAATGCAAATGATGATTTAAATTCAAATAATTCATTTCCATTTGATTCATATACTTTAAAAGATAGTTCATCTTTATTTAAATCTAAACCTTTTTCTTCCAAGGTTTTATCACTGATTTCCCAATATACATAATACTTTTTTGTATTTACAAGTAAAACTCTTAAAGTATCTTTATTATATCTATCAGGTATGCTATAAATACTTGCAGGTGGTTCTGATTCTGTTACTAAAGTATCAAGTACATGAGAAGAACTTGAAAAATCATTCTCTACTGAAATACTCTCTTTTACTAATTTATTTGCATTGGGATTCATAATTTTTCCTAATATTCATATCTTCTTATTATACTTAAATTATGTTACATATTTGTAACAAAGTTGTTTAAATATTATTAAATATACTTTTTGCTATTTCTTGTGCCTCAGTTTGTATTAAACTTAAATGCTCTTGGCCTTTAAAACTTTCACCATAGATTTTATATATATCTTCAGTACCAGATGGTCTTATTGCAAACCAACCATTTTGGGTCACAACTTTAAGTCCACCAATTGAAGCTCCATTGTCTGCTTTTGTTATAATATTCTCTATTTTTTCACCAGCTAATGTATCTTGTTTTATATCTTCAGGTGTTAAGTTTTTAAGTGCAGCTTTTTGCTCTACATTCGCAGAAGCATCTAGTCTTCCATAAACTGGTTCACCAAACTTTTCAATCAAAGAATCATAATATATACCTGGATCATTTTTTGTAGTTGCTAAAATTTCAGCTGATAATAAATTTAGAATTATTCCATCTTTATCTGTACTCCAAACTTCACCATTTTTTCTTAAAAATGAAGCCCCAGCACTTTCTTCTCCTCCAAAATATATCTGCTTATCAATAAATGGTTTTACAAACCATTTAAATCCAACTGGAGTTTCAAATACCTCTTTGCCATTATCTTTTACTACTCTATCAATCATAGAAGAACTTACTAATGTTTTTCCAACACCTAGACCATCAAAATTTCTATTTTTTGCAAGATAATCAATAGCTACAGAAAGATAATGATTTGGATTTAAAAGTCCTTTACTCTTAGTTACAATTCCATGTCTATCAAAGTCAGTATCATTTCCAAATGCAATATCAAAATTCTCTTTTAAATCAATTAATCCTGCCATTGCATATGGAGAAGAACAATCCATTCTAATTTTTCCATCTTTATCACAATGCATAAAAGAGAATGTAAAATCTGGAGAATCATTAAATATTTCCATATTTAAGTCATATTTTTCTTTTATAGCTTTGTAATAGTCTAATCCTGAACCACCCATTGCATCTGCAGCAATCTTAATACCAGATTTTTTAATAGCTTCCATATCTATTACATTTACTAAGTCTTCAACATATGGTGTTATATAATCATAAGCAACCAAGTGACCACTTGCTAAGGCATCATCTAAATCTAAAACACGCACAGCGTCTAAATTATTTTCTAAAATTTCATTCGCTCTTTGCTCAATAAGTTTTGTAATAGACTCATCCGCTGGTCCTCCATCACTAAAATTGTATTTAAATCCACCATCACTTGGTGGATTATGTGAAGGAGTAATAACTATACCATCAGAATCTTCATGAGTTAAAATAGCATGTGAGATAACTGGCGTTGGTGTATATCCAAAATCTTTTGCATAATATGTTGTTACACCATTTGCTGCTAAAACTTCTAAAGTTGTTCTGTGTGCTGGAGTTGATAAAGCATGGGTATCCATTCCTAGGAAAAGTTTACTATGTTTCTTTTCTAAATGAAACTCTGCAACAGCTTGTGCCATTGCCAGAATGTGATCTTCATTAAAACTGTTTTTTGAAGCACAACCTCGGTGACCAGATGTTCCAAAAGAAACCATATGTGCTGGGTTTTCAATATCAGGTATTTTTGTATAATAATCACTAATCAGTTGTGGTATATTTTCCAAAATTGATTTTGGTGCTTTTTTTCCTGCGTATTCATGTAAACTCATATTCTTCCTTTTTTTAATTATTAAAATCTATTTAAATATTATACATCTTAGTATAATATTCATCTGCCATTCTTGCTGAATCAAACTCTGGACTTACATCAGAAATAGATTTTTTCACAATTTCTAACCACTCTTTTTTATTATCATAATATAATGGAATTATTCTATTTTCAAGGGTATCCATAAGATTTTTATTATCTAAACTATCTTGTTCATTAATAGGCAAATTTCGACCCTCTGTTGGAATCGTAAAAGCATTTATTCCCTCTTTACAAAATTCTGGGTGCCAACCATCTGCAATAGATAAATTCACTGATCCATTCATCGCAGCACTCATTCCTGAAGTACCACTAGCTTCCCTTGTAACTCTTGGAGTATTAAGCCAAATGTCACTTCCTTTTTTAAGCATCATTGATAAATCAAGTTCGTATCCGACCATAATTGCTATATTTTTATATGCTCTTGCCATATAGTTTAAGTCATTAAAAATATTAATAGCTTGAGTATCAAAAGGATATGGTTTTCCAGCCCAAATTATTTGAATAGGATGTTTTTGATTTTTAATCATTCTTTCAAATCTTTCTAAATCATACTTTAAAAGTCCTGGTCTTTTATACTCTGCAAATCTTCTAGCCCAAACAATTGTTAAAATATTTGGATCAAACATTTTTCCTGTTTGATTTGCAACTTCTACAAATAACATCTTTTTAAGGTGTTTTTTTCTATCTTCAAGGGCTTCATTTCCATCAACTAAGGCTTTAGAAATTCCTCTATCTGCCCAATAATTTTTATTTTGAGCATTGGTTATAGAGATAATTTCACATCTTCCTTCAACATCTTTCCACATATCATTTGCAACTTCTCCATGGATTTTAGAAACTCCATTTGAGATTTTTGCCATTTTAAGAGCACCAACTGTTAATGAAAAATTATCTCCTTCAATTCCTGTTATTCCTCTTACTTCATGTACTTGAGAACCTGCAAAGAAGCCCATTTTTTGTAATAAATGAATATTATGCTCTTCATTCCCTGCTGTTTCAGGAGTATGTGTTGTGAAAACTAATTTTTCTTTTACTTCTCTAATATCTTTATGTCTATTAAAAAGTTCAAAAGCCATTGGTAAAGAGTGACCTTCATTCATATGATAAATATCAGGGTCATATTTAAGGGCTTCTAAAATTTTAGCTCCACCAATACCTAAAACAATCTCTTGTGCAATTCTTGTCTCATTATTTGCATCATAAAGTTTATGAGTAATCGTTCTTGATAAATAATCATTTTCTTCAATATCAGTTGATAATAAAATTAAAGGAGCTGCTCCAAATAAATCACTTGGAACTAAATACGCTTTTACTATTACTGGTTTCCCATTTATATCAACACTTACAGATACATTTAAATCTTCTAAAAAATAATATCTTTTTCTTCTAAATTCTGCTTTTAGATATCTGTCCTCATCTCTTCCTTGATCATAATATCCATAACTCCAAAGCATTCCAATACCAACAACATTTTGTTTTAAATCATAAGCACTTCTCATATGAGAACCAGCTAAAAAACCCAATCCTCCTGAATAAATTTTTAGTGCTTGATGTATTGCAAATTCCATAGAAAAGTATGCAACACTTTTTGAATATTTTTTATCAATCTCGTATGAATGTAAATGACTCATATATTTGTTCCTTTTAAGAGTTATATAAATTTAAATATTCTTGCGCTGAATTCTTCCAAGAATTATCAACGCTCATATTATGTTTTGAAATTTCAATAAATTTAGGTCTATTTCCGTATAAAGATAAAGCTTTTGCAATTGCATGATTAAACCAAAATAGATTCAACTCTCCAAATGTTACTCCAACTCCAAGTTCCATATTTTCTAAATCTTCAATATCAGTAAAATCTACAACAGTATCTTTTAATCCACCCGTTTTTGCAACAATAGGTAAAACACCATATTGCATTGAAATCATTTGATTTAAACCACAAGGCTCAAATACTGATGGCATTAACAAAAAGTCTGCACTTGCATAAAGTTTTCTTGAAAAAGCTTCATCGTAACCAATTTTAATATGAATATTTTTGTATCTGTTTTGTATTTGTGCAAAAATTTTATTATAAGAGGGTTCTCCACTTCCTAAGATTACAAAATTTGCTTCATAATCTTTAAATAAATCTATAGAATCAATAAGTAAATCAACACCTTTTTGAGATGTAAATCTTCCAATAAAAATAAATAGTGGTTTTTCTTCACCTTCTAAACCTATTTCTTCTAATAGCTTTTCTTTATTTTTTTGTTTACCCTTATATTTTTTAAGTGTAAAATTTTTTTCTATAAACTCATCTGTTTTTGGATTAAATACTTCTGTACTAATACCATTTACAATACCTTGAAGTTTATGTGCATTTATTCTAAGGGTTTCATCTAAACCATTTCCAAAAGCACTTGTTTGTATCTCTTGTGCATATGTTTTACTTACAGTTGTAATAGCATCAGAAAAATTGATTCCTGCTTTTAAATAATTTACATTATCAAAATACTCTAAACCATTAAATTTAAAACAAGTATTCCAATCAATTTCAAGTTCATCCATAACTTTTTTACTAAAAACACCTTGATAAGCTAGATTATGAATTGTTAAAACAATTTTTTGTTTTAAGTTATATCTTGTTTTTGCAAGTAGTGCCACTAAAGAAGTTTGCCAATCATTTATATGGATAGTTTCAATATCAAGTTCTTTTCTAATCATAACTTCTAAAACTGCATATGAGAAAAGTCCAAATCTTAAAGAATTATCTCCAAAATCTCCGTAAACATCATTGTAAAGTCCTAATCTATCACATAATATTGGGTTGTAAACAAATAAATCATCAGGACAATCAACTCTATAAAAAATATCAAATTGATGTCTTACACCAGCTAACCAATAATCAAAACTCAATCCAGAAAATTCTATATTATATTTTTTTCTATCCACTTCAGAATAAAGTGGCATAATAGAATAAACAGTTTCACCTTCATCTCTTAATGCTTCGGGCAGTGCTTGAGCAACATCAGCTAAGCCACCACTTTTTGCGTATGGATATATTTCACTTGCTGCAAATAGAATACTCATTTAGTCTCCTTATATATTTTTGTAGCCTCTTCAGGTAACATCACATTTATAGGAATTTCACTATCAAGTTCAAAACCTGCTTGTTTATAAATTCTTGGTTTAATCTCTATATTAAATCTAAAATAGTTTTTAGTTGATTCAGTATACTCTTCATAAGGTGCATTTTTAATAATCATATTAAATGGCACTTCACCCAATGCTTTATAATATGCTGTAAAGAATTCATTTACAATATCACTTAGAGAACTTAAATCACTTCTACTAAATTCACTTAAAGATGAAAGTTTTTTCTTTGAAACAATCTTAGCTTCAAAAGCAAATTCAGAAGCATAAGGACAATACAATACAAACTCACTATTTTGTGAGATTATATTTTTTCCATGCTCTAACTCTTCATAAACTAAATCATCTAATAGCGCTCTTTTATGCTCTTCATAATAAGCTTTTTTATAAGCATTCTCTTCTTTCATATTTTTAGGTAAAAAAGGCAAAGCTATAATTTGAGAATGAGAATGAGACATTGAAGCTCCTGCATTTTCACCTTGATTTTTAAAAATTGATAGGTAAGCAAACCTATTATCTTTTTTTAAACTTATAACTCTTTGTTGAATAATTGTAAAATAGTTCAATAAATCATTATAATCATAATCCCAAATTTGTTTATCATGAAATGGTGTCTCAATTACAACTTCATGGGCACCAAAACCAGTAAACTTTTCAAAAAAACCATCTCTTTGTGATTTAGGTTGTACATTTATTGAAAGTGCATTGTATAGGTTGGGAACTACTCTACATTGCCATTCTCCATCTTGTGAAATTCTTGTAATCTCATTAGGAGTAAATTCTTCTTTTCCCATATCAAATGGGCATTTATCATGAATCAATTCCCCAGGATGTATCTCTTTTTTGTTATGTAAATCATTGGGTCTTTTTAGCCTTTCAGGGGCAAAAATTCTCCACTCTTTTTCTAATTTACAGTATCTAAATTCTGACAAAATTTCTCCTAATCATATATACCAACTTTTAAGAAATAGATTTTCAAAATCTAAAACTGTCTCATCATAAAGTGGATACCGTTGTATTTTCTTTTTATCTTCATAAAGTTCAAAAGAAAAATTTACTTTTTTTAATTTAAAATCATAAATCTTTATTTCAATTCCATTTCCAAAAGCTAAATCAAAATAAGTACCATTTTGTTCAACAGTACCTATTCCTTTTTTTATATCAAATATAAATATTTTATCATTAAGAGTTATTCTAAGTTCCAAAATCTCTTTATTTGGTACTTTGTTACCCTTTAAATATAAATATAAATTGTTTTGCTTATCAACACCATAATAAAGATACTCAACAATTGAAGCTGAGGAGTCCATAGTACTAAACTCTTTTTTTATATCCATTCTTCCACAATTTAGCCACTCAAAAAAATTACTCATATTCCCATCAACTACAGGTGATATAAAATCTTTTTGCAAAATATTGATTTGATTTATTTTCTCTTTTTTAACTATGGGTACAAAAATTTCTGTAGGTACTTCTTCGTTCATTAACTCAAATACATTTTTAAGATGTGCTCTAAACTGCTCATCAAACTGATGATTAAGTTCAGTATAATGATCATCTCCATACCACCAAAACCAATCGCTTCCAAGGGCAATCATAAACTCTTTTTTGACTTTTTCTAAAGTCTCTTCACTAAGAGAATTTTGTACTTTATCAAAACGATTTTTTGTTAAATCTAAAAGTTCCCAAGCTCTATTTTTTTCATCACATCCAATCCAAATGTCAAAGTTACCATTTATCCAACTTCCACTAGCTAAAGTATTAAGTTCAGTAAACTCTAAATCTTCAATATTAGGCACATCATCAAATAAAACTGTCTCACACCAATCTTGTTTATCAAGAAGTTTATATAACTCTTCAAAGAATGGTTGTGCATTATCTGGATAAAATTCCCAAGCATTTTCTCCATCAAGAATAACAGGTACAACTGGAGAAGTTGGCGCATTCAAATAGATATTTTTCAAATGTGATACAAAATCAGAAGCTGCTTCTTTTGCACTTTTTTTACTATATGCAAAACCGATCAAATCACTTAAATATTTATCTCTAAAAAATAAATTTACATTTCCATTTTCTGTTTTAAGTGTATATGGTTTATATAAAAGCTCTTTATTTGAATTTTTTAATGTTTTGAAAAGTATCTCTTCATCACTACAAGCCCATTTAACATTATTTGAAGCCAATAAAGAGATAGTTTTAGGACTTACACTTCCTTCACTTGGCCAAAAACCTTTTGGTTTTTTTTCAAATGTTTTTTCAAAAAAATCTACTGCTGTTTTTACTTGTAAAGCTGCAAAATCTTTATACTGTGCACTTGATTTTGGTAAAACAACATCATTTTTTGCATCTTTTGCACTTTGTCTATCAATTAAAAGTGGTAAAATTGGATGATAAAAAGGAGTTGTTGAAATATCAATTTGTTGTGAATCTTGCAATTTTTTATAGTATGGAATAAGTTCATTTAAAAATAAA
This sequence comes from Arcobacter sp., assembly GCA_002869565.1. Taxonomy (GTDB): domain Bacteria; phylum Campylobacterota; class Campylobacteria; order Campylobacterales; family Arcobacteraceae; genus Halarcobacter. The sequence continues at coordinate 118,904 of PKUJ01000023.1, read as the reverse complement.
AATAATTCCTCAATTAACTCATTCTTTTGTTCTTGAGAAAAAGTTCTGCCTTGATTAAGTAATAAAATGACTAATTCATTATTCTGTCTTAAATAATTACCACACCAACTTAACAAGAATAAAACTTCTAATTCAATAAGTTCCTCTTTTGAGAATATCTCAAAAGATTGATTTTGAGATTTATATTTTAATAATAACTCATGATATCTTTCTAATGGTTTTACCATATGTTGTTCATTAGCTAAAAAAAGATATTCACTTAAAAAAAGTTCTTCTTTATTTGTTAAACTATAAACATCTTTTTTTAGAATTTTCATAAATTTGTCATTTGCATTATCTTCAATATAATCTTGAAGTTGAACAAGCAAAGAAGGAACTAAATTAAAAGTAGCCTTGATATTTGGAAATTTCTCCAAATACCAAGGAATGTCATAATAATCTTTAATTGCATGCAAAAATACCCAAGGCATTAATGTCGTATTTGTACAATCATCCTTATAGTAAGGTTGGTGCATATGCCATAAAAATGACAGATATAGTTTTTTATTCACTGATCCACTTTTCTATTTTGTCTTGATATTGATAAAAAATCTTTCCTGCACTTTTTTCATCTCCTGCTTGAACATAAAGATTTAAAAATTCAGTATATTGATCAGGTACCATTAATACCCATTCTTCTTCATTTATCCAAATTTTCACACCATCAATAGAAGATGTTTTTTTATCTTTACCATCTTCAAGAAATTTTCTCATCATTTTTCCTTTTAAAGAACTAGGACAAGGAATATTCTCACCACTGTAACAAAAATTTGGAATACTTCTAATTATTTTAGATAATTTCTTTCCTGATTTTTCTAAAAGTTCTAATAATTTAAAACTTGTAAAAATCGAATCTCTATTTAATCCAAATTCATTAAAAGAGAAATGACCATCACTATCTGCAATCAAATCATATTCTTCTAACTCTTTTGCTTTAAAATTAGATAATTTTGCTCTTGTAATATCAATATTTTCATAAGTAATAAAATCAGGTCCCCAAGCAGGAAGAAGTACTTTTAGTTTTTTATCTGTTAATCTATCAAGTAAATATAAAACAACTAAAAGAAGTTTATAATCATAGATTAATTCACCTTCATCATCTACAACTTGAAGTTTATGACCATTTGGATAAATTAAAAAACCACAATCAAGATTCATAGCCCTTACAATATTTTTCATATTTTGTTGATTTTTCACAACATCATTTGATTTAATTTTATTACTTTTATGGGCATTTAAAATTATATTTTCTATTCCTAGTTCATTTATAATCGTAGGATAAATATCAGATGTTGAACCATTCATAATATCTGTTGCAACTTTTAACTCAGAACCTTCAAATAATTTTTTATCAAATGAATTTTGAATTTGTTTAATATATTCATCACTTAAGTCTTTATCTTCACTAATTGTTCCAATTTCTGTATATTGAACTCTTCTAAAGTTTTCCCTAAAGAAAATTCTTTCAATAGATTGAGAAACTTTAGTATCTACAACTAAGCCTTCACTAGTATAAAAAATAATCTCTGTTTCTGATGGATCAAATACTGACTGTCTAAAGTGTACACCAGCAGCCATTTCATCTTTTTTACTTAAAGCATGTCTCATAACATTTGAAGGTACATTGTATGGATCAACAACATTTACACCCGTTGATAAAATCCCACTTACAAATGCTCTTTTTAACATAAACGTTGTATTGTGATAATCTCTTGAAATATAAATATAAGATCCCTCTGGTAAAATTGAACCAAATGCTTCTGCAAGTTTCGTTGCCATTTGACAAGATAACTCAATATTTGTTCTACCAATTACTGCACCATCTTCAAAAATAGATGATTTATATTTGTTACCCCAAATGATATTTGTACTTACAACAGAAGATGCTTCTACAACTTTATCAGGCCACATAATAATATCTTTTTCAAAAGATACTTTTTTATTTACTAAACATTTTTCAGCCATGATTACACCAAATGGTGCTTTTACTTCATCTTTAATAACATTATCATTACAAATTACAGAATTGTTTAATTTTGTTTTTGTTCCAACTGAAACATTTTCCCAAAGTACAGTATTAAGTATCTCTGCATGTTTTTTAACTTTTGAATTATCTCCAATTACACAATCTTTTAAAGTCACACCTTCAGAGATTGTTACATTTTTTCCTAAAAGTACTGTACCTTCAACTCTAATTTTATCATCTATTTCTACTCCAGCTTCATAATAAATAACACCATTATCAACTTCTTTTTTCTCACCCTTGTAAGGAAGAACTATTTCACCGTTAAATATGTCTTTGTACACATCTCGATAACTTTCAGGATTACCTACGTCTCTCCAATATCCTTCAATAGGACATCCCCATAAAGCTATATCTTGTTTCATTAAGGCAGGAAATAAATCTTTTGCAAAATCAAAATTTTCTTTAAAAGGAATATGATCTAATATTTGTGGCTCTATTACATAGATTCCTGTATTAATAGTATCACTAAATACTTCTCCCCAACTTGGTTTTTCTAAGAATCTTTCAATTCTATCTTCTTTATTTGCAATAACTACACCAAATTGTAATGGGTCTTCAACAGGGGTTAAAGTAATTGTCAATTGCGATTTTTTCTTTTCATGGAATTTTTTAATCTTTTTAAAATCAAAATTTGTAACTAAATCTCCACTTACTATAATAAAAGTTTCATCTAAAAACTCTCTTGCAAAAGCAACAGCTCCAGCTGTACCATAATCATCATCTGGTTGAAAATATGTAATATTTATACCTAAATCTGAACCATCTTTAAAATGTTCTTTGATAATTTCTGGCTTAAAATATAACAAAATACCAATATCTGTGATACCTAGTTCATCTCTAAGTTTTAAAATAATGTGTTCCATCATTGGTCTATTTAATATTGGAAGCATAGGTTTAGGAACCGAATTCGTCAATGGTTGAATTCTTGTTCCAAATCCTCCAGCTAGTACAATTGCTTTCATCTCGTAACCTTTCGTAATTAAATATATTCTTTTAGTATATAGTATCTTAGTTAACTAATCTTCTTGCTAACTCCAACAAATCTTCTCTTATCTTATATTTTTGTGAATTTACATACTCTATTGATACAAATTGAAATTCACTTTTGTTATAAACAACTACATCTGTGGTTTTTTCATTTTTTAAAAGTTTGTCTACAGCGTGTGTTACAAATTCTGCTGCCATTAGTCTATCATAAACAGTAGGGTTTCCACCTCTTTGAACATGTCCTAAAATTGTTGCTCGTGTTTCAATTCCAATATCTTTTTCAAGCCATTGAACTAGTTGATTAGTGCTTGTACACTTATCTTCTGCACAACCTTCTGCAACAATACAAACTATATATTTTCTGCCATCTGCAAGTTCTGATTTAAGTCTTTTTCCAATAACATCCAAATCATATTCAAGTTCAGGAACAATACAAACTTCTGCACCACAAGTAATAGCAGAAACTAATGCTAAATATCCACAATCTCGTCCCATAGTTTCAATAACACAAGCTCTTCTAAATGAGGAAGAAGTATCTCTTACTGCATCAGTTGCTTGTCTTATAACATTTAAAGCAGTATCTACACCCAAACAATATTCCGTCCCAAAAATATCATTATCAATAGTGGCAGGTACTCCTACAAACTTAACTCCAAAATCTTGATGAAATTGATTTAAAGCTCTAAAAGAACCATCACCACCAAGTATAACAATTTTGTCGATTCCATGACTTTGAAGATTTTCATATGCAATTTTTCTATATTCATATTCAAAAAATCGTTTAGATCTTGAAGATCTAATTTTTGTTCCACCTTCATGCATGATTCCAGTTACATCATCATGAGTTGCTTCTTTTATATCTCCATCAATTAAACCTTCTAATCCATCATAGATTAGATAAGGTCTAATTTTTTTGTTAAAACAATAATCAACAAACTGCTTGATTGCAGGATTCATACCTGCACAATCTCCACCTGAAGTCATAATAGCTATTGCCATAAGAAGTTACCCTTTGTAATTAATTTTAATATTGTCCAACAAATAGTGTCATATCAACTAATCTACTTGTATATCCCCACTCATTATCATACCAAGCTAAAACTTTTACAGTTTTACCTTCAATTACGCAAGTCATATCAGGAACAAATGTTGAAGAGTAAGAACTTCCTATAAAATCACTTGAAACTCTTTTATCTGTATCAATTTCAATTAAACCATCAAAAGCAGAAGTACTTGCTAATTCCATAGCTTTATTTACATCTTCTTTTGTAACTTCTTTAGTTAAATTAACTGTTAAATCTACAACAGAAACATCTACAGTAGGAACTCTCATTGCATAACCGTTTAATTTACCTTTTAATTGAGGCATAACTAAAGCAATAGCTTTTGCAGCACCAGTTGTTGTAGGAATCATATTAACAGCTGCAGCTCTCGCTCTTCTTGTATCTTTTGCATGTTTACCATCTAAAATATTTTGATCATTTGTATATGAGTGAATAGTAGTCATTAGACCATTTTCAATTCCAAAGTTATCATCTAATACTTTACAAATTGGTGCTAAACAGTTAGTTGTACAAGAAGCATTTGAAATAATTGCTTCACCTTTATATTCATCAGTATTAATATTTAATACATAAGTTGGTGTATCATCTTTTGCAGGTGCAGACATAACTACTTTTTCAACACCATTTTTTAAATATGATTGACATTTCTCAGTTGTTAAAAATGCACCCGTACATTCTATAACTACTTTTGCTCCACATCCACCAAAATCAATATTATTTGGATCTCTATCAGAGAATACTCTTACTTTACAACCATTGATACTAATGTTTTCATCATCAATTATCTCTGCTGCCACACCCATATGCACTGAATCATATTTTAATAAATAAATTAACATCTCTAAATCACAAGTTGAGTTTAATGCTACTAATTCTAAATCACTTCTTTGCGCAACTATCTTCGCTGCTATTAAACCTATTCTTCCTGTCCCATTTATTGCTACTTTTAATGCCATAGTGTCTTCCTTTAATAATTTAATATTATAATACACAAAAACAATTACATTATAATTTCAAAAGATTAAAATGTAACCAATTTGTAAATATCTGATACTATTATATTTAAGTAAAATGAAAAAGAAACATAAACCAATGTGCAAATTTCATTAAATTGAAGGAAATCTATGAAAACCAATCTTCTATTTGGTATACACTGCCATCAACCTGTTGATAACTTTGATAGAGTTATCTATGAAATCATTGAAAAATCGTATAGACCTTTTTTTGAGATTTTAAAACTTTACCCTGATTTTAAATGTTCAGTACACTTTAGTGGCTGGCTTTTTGAATTTATTTTAAAAAATGATCCAAAACTATTTAACTTGATTAAAGAGTTATCCCCTCAAATTGAATTTTTCACAGGTGGTTATTACGAACCAATTTTGGCTTCAATTGCTAGTGTGGATAGAGTCAAACAAATTAATATGCTTTCTGATTTTATTAAAGAACATTTCAATCAAAAACCAAGAGGTCTTTGGCTTACAGAAAGAATCTGGGATGATTCCATTATTGATGATTTAAAAGAGTGTGATGTTGACTATGTTATTGTTGATGATTATCACTTAATTTCCTCAGGTTTCAACAAAGATAAATTAAAAGGATACTTTATAACTGAAAATAGTAATAACCAAATTTCACTATTTCCAATAAATAAAGATTTAAGATATATTATTCCTTTTGCTTCAATTGAAAATACAATGAAAACCTTAAACTCTTATGCAAGTTATGAAGGTGAAAATGCAGCAATTATCTTTGATGATGGAGAGAAATTTGGTGTTTGGCCAAAAACTTATGAAAAAGTTTATGAACAAGAGTGGTTGAAAAACTTTTTTGAATCTTGTTTAGCAGATGAAAATATTAATGTAAGTACATTTACAGATTTCTATGATAAAAACAATGCAATTTCTCTATCATATCTTCCAACAGTTTCATACCATGAGATGGGAGAATGGTCAACCTTACCAAGTATTGCAAATGATTATTTAGAATTAATTCACAATAATATGGATAAAGAGCATTTAATCAGAGGTGGTATCTGGAAAAACTTTTTTATAAAATACAATGAAAGTAACTGGATTCATAAAAGAAGTTTAGAGCTATCAAGAACACAAAATCAAAGTGAAGCTTTTAAAGATTCTCTTTTTAGAACCCAATGTAATGATGTACTTTGGCATGGAGTTTTTGGAGGAATATATCTTCCAAACCTAAGAGACAATGCCTATAGATATATCATAAATTGTGAAAATCTTTTATCTATGGAAGCTCAATGTAAGATATACGATATAGATATGGATTCCCATGAAGAATATAAAATCTATACACCAAATTTAATCACTATTATAGACCCTAAATTAGGCGGTCAAATTGTAGAACTAGATTTAAGAGATAAATGTTTTAATCTTCAAAATACTCTTACAAGATACCATGAAACTTACCACGATAAAATCCAAAAAGTTGAAAAAGTTGATGAAACAGTAAAAATAATTAAAGTAGAGGACAAAGATGAAATAGCTACTATTCATGATAATCTACTTTCAACAAATGAAGACATAGAACTTTTCCAAGATTGGTATCTAAAAAAATCTGCAATTGACCATATTTGTTCTTCTGATTTAGACAAAGAGAGTTTTAAATCTTGTACTTTTAAAGAGTATGGTGATTTTGCTAATCAACAATTTCAAGTTATAAATAATACTAAAGATAGTATAAGTTTAAAACGAGATGGTGGAATTTATAAAAATGATAAAAAAGATACAACACTATCAAAACAATTCACATTTAAAAATAATAAAATAGAATCACAAATTAGTCTTAAAAGTGAAGAGAGTGCAACACTAAAATATCTTTTAGAATGGAATTTTCATTTTGAAGATTATAAAGTATTAACTGTAAATGGACATAATATTGAAGACACACTATATTTTGAGAATTCGCAGCTTACTATTTTAGACCCTTCACTAAATAAGACTATTAACTTTCATTTTGACCAATGCGTTGATATGTATATATACCCTGTAAAAAGCGTAAGTCAAAGTGAGGCGGGAGTTGATTATACGACTCAAGGAATAGCTTTAGGTTTTGCTAAGGAATATAGCACTCAACTTGATTTAAAATATAGTATTACAATCGAATAGATTAAGCCTAAGAACAACTCGTTGTTCTCTTTAGAGTTTTCTTCTTTAAATGGAATTCATTTCCATTGATAAAAGAAGTTCATATGAAATGGTTCCCTTTAAATTGGGAATCCAATTTAAAGGACAAATTATGAAAATGTATGGAATAAAAACTTGCGCAAGTGTTAAAAAAGCAAAAGCTTTTTTTGATAAAAATAGTATCGCTTATGACTTTATTGATTTAGATAAAGAGCCAGTAGGAAAAGATAAACTTGAAAAATGGCAAGAATTTACTCCTGCTACTTCTATGTTAAACCCTAGAAGTAAAGCATATAGAGATTTAGACTTAAAAAATAAAAAACTTACAGATAAAAAAGCTATAGATTTACTTTCAAAAGAAAATTCTTTAATCAAAAGACCTGTTATTGAACATGGATTAAATGGTGAAAATAAATTTACTATTGGATTTAAAGAAGAAGAGTATTGTAGTACATTTTTGAGTTAAAAAAGTTTGTAGAATTGAGAGTAGTTTTCTATAACTACTCCATTGCTTAATAAGTTATCTTAGTTATTCCACTTTATAATGACTTATTTGAATAATTTTTCTAAAAACTTCGAATATTATAGGATCATATTTCATTCCATTTTCTTCTTCTAAAATTTTCATTATCTCTGAATGTGATTTTTTATTATGATAAGGTCGTGGAGAGGACATTGCATCGTAACTATCAGCAATAGAAATTATTCGTGAATAAATGGAAATATCTTCACCTTTAAGTTTATCAGGATAGCCATTACCATCATAGTATTCATGATGATGTCGTACAGCATTTGCAATAATATTACTATTTTCAAAATGTAAACTATTTACTAGTCTTTCGCTATTTATAGAATGATTTTTCATTATTTCCCATTCTTTATCATTAAAAGAGCTAGATTTTAATAAAACTTTATCTGGAATACCAATCTTTCCTATATCATGAAATGCCGCACTAATACGTAGAATTTTTATTTGCTCTACATCAAATTTTAAAGCAATTCCTACTTCACTTGAAAGCTCTACTACCCGTTCAGAATGTAATTGTGTATATTCATCTTTTTGTCCTAATGCCAATAAAAGTGCTTTAGAACATTCACATATGACATTCTCTTCTAGTTTAAACATATTAATAGTAAATCCTTTTAAATTTTATTTTAACATAAAAAAGAGAATTAATAAAAAGGTATAAAAAGTATATTTTATATCTTAAAAATTATACCCTAATATTGAATTTTTAAATCACATTGACAATTATATATTTTTGCAGTACAATTCTTAGTATTAGATTAAAAAGGATTGATTATGATTATAGCTAATTCACAAGTTTCACTCTACTCTCAAACTCAATTTACCACTAAACATTCAAGTAGCAGGTCAGTAGAAAACTCAAATTTAAGCAGATACCAGACTAAATCTACTTTTGAACATTCTGAAATAACATCAGAAAATCATTATGGAGGGAAACGTAGTTCAGATGAAAAAAATGTTGAAATTGTTTTTAAGCTAAAAGAGTCTCAGTCTATCATGATTCAACATAATCGTGCTGTGTATGATTATGAAGATAATCTAAGTTTAGAAGACCGTATCAAGAAAATTATAATTGAAAAACTACTTGAAAAACTTGGACATAAAATAGATACTCCGATGTATCCAAATAAAAAATCTAATACAATCACCCAAAACTCTTTTTTCGACTCATTAAACCCTTATACAAATAAACAAGCAAATAATAATGAACTTACAGTAATTCAAACACAAGAAGAATACTATCAAAAACAGACTGTAGATTTTTCTGCTTCTATTACAATTAAAACACCAAATAATACATTTCAAATGAATATAGATATCTCTTTTTCTCAAGAACTTTATGAATCACGAAGTACTCAACTAATAACTGATGATGAAAGATTTCTTGACCCATTAATAATTAACTATGATGAAGATGTTAATCCTTTTGAAAATATTGGTAAGTTACGTTTTATGTTTGACTTAGACAATAACGGAACTACGGAGATGATTCCACAGCTAATAAAAGGAGCTGGTTATTTAGCTTTAGATAAAAATGAAAATGGAAAAATTGACAATGGCAGTGAACTATTTGGACCAAGTACAAACAATGGTTTTGCAGAACTTGCTCAATATGACGAAGACAAAAACAACTGGATAGATGAAAAAGATGCTATTTTTGACAAACTAAAAATATGGAGTATTGATGATAAAGGAAATAACTCTTTAGTTTCGCTCCTTGATCGAAATGTTGGGGCAATTTACTTAGGTGATGTTCAAAGTGGTTTTAAATACCAAAGTGCCATCAATCAAACCGATGCAGTGCAAAAAAGCAATAGTATCTTTGTAAAAGAAGATGGTTCAGGAGCAGGAGTTGTAAACTCTATTGATATAGTTGTATAACTAGTATTTATATCAGAATTCTAGTCCGGCAAATATTTTTTCTAATCATACTGTTTTAGTAATAGGTTTTTTCTTATTTTTTTTAGAGGGTTGATAAAGCATATGATGCCATAAAGCAAATCCACAAAATGCAACTCCTGCGCCAATATGTACTTTTTTTGCAATTTTATTTTTCATAAACATTGAAGTTACAACTGTCGCACCTAAGGTCGCTGTCATTCCAATTTTTGCAGCTTCTTTTTGTACTTCTAAATCAATTGACATATTTCTCTTTCCTTTTTTTTCTTCTTTTTATAGTTTTTGCAGTTCCATCTATTGTTTTTATTGTAAGTGCTGCTGTTAAAACTGTTGCAAGTGGTAATAAAAATAGCATAAAATCTCCTATTGATAATAATTATCATTAATTCTATCGAAATAAAATTAAAGTTAACTGATAACTATTATCATTTATGTATTTTCTATACCTTTACACCTTTTATGGAATTTGCTAACATCCCTATTGTGGTTCCATTATGTAAAACTGCAGTTACAATAGGAGAAAATAGGCCAAAAGTTGCACTTGCTAAAATTGCAGAATTTATTCCTACTGTAGTATTAAAGTTATTGTTTATCAACTGCATAGTCTTATCTGCTAACTCTTTTGCTTCAACTACTGCTGCTATATCATCTTTTAATAAAGAAACATCTGCTGTAGCTTTCGCAATATCTGCCCCTTTACTCATAGAAATCCCAATATGTGCAGAAATCAAAGCTGGAGCATCATTTATTCCATCACCAATAAAGGCTACTTTTTTGCCTTCTGCCATAAGCTCTTTTATGATTCTTGATTTATCTGTGGGAAGAAGTTCTGCTTTTATTTCATCAATACCAAGTTCATTAGCAATCATTTCGGCCTTTTTCTTGGTATCTCCTGTTAACATAACAATATTTTTTACGCCCAATTCTCTTAACTTTGATATTGATTCTTTGGCATTTGCTCTTAAATTATCAGCAAGGACAATTGTTCCTAAAAGTTTTCCATCAAAGCCAATATATAAAAGTGTTTGACCTAGACTAAGTGATTTATCTATTTTTTCTTTATAAATTGAGAAATCAATTTTTTCATCATCTTCTAAAAAATGCCTACTTCCAATAATCACTTGTTTTCCATCAACTTCTGTTTTAACGCCGTGGGCTACAATAAATTCAACTTCTTCATGATGCATATGTACAAAACCATTCTCTTTTGCAGCTTTAACAACTGCTTCAGCAACAGGATGAAAATAGTGTTCTTCTGTTGAAGCAGTAAGGTTTAATAGTTGCTCACTTGTCCAAGATTCATCATAAGACTCTACTGAAATAACTTCTAATTCACCTTCTGTTAGCGTTACTGTTTTATCAAATACAAAAGTATCTGCACTATGTAAAGATTCAATAGCTTTTGCACCTTTTATCATAATACCATTATGTCCTGCTTTTGAAATAGTTGACTTAAAGGCCACAGGTGTAGCTAATTTTAAAGCACAAGAATAATCTGCTTGTAAAATAGAGGCTGTTCTTTCAAAATCTTTTGTAAAAAGATAAGAAACTCCTGCTAAACCTAATGTAATTGGAACAAGTTTATCTGCAAGTTTCGTTGCTTTTATTTGAACTGATGATTTTTCATTTATTGAATTTTCAATATATTGTTTTATTCTTTGTGTTGCAGTATCTGCCCCTACATGTTCAGCCCATATTCTAAGTCTTCCATCTTCAATTATGGTTCCAGAAATAACTCTATCCCCTCTACTTTTAACTACAGGTTCTGCTTCACCAGTCATAGAGACTTCATTTACGCTTCCACTACCTTCAATAATGTGACCATCTACAGGTACAGTATTGCCAATACCAACAATAACAATATCACCGATTTTAATATCAACACTTTTTACTAAAATTTCAGTTGTTTTTCCATTAATTTTCTTTTCTACCCAAGCTTCTTCAACATTTGGTTTTGAAAGTTCTTTTAATAAATCATCACTTTTATGTACTGTTGTTTCTTCAATATACTCACCTAGTTCTAACATAACATTAGTTGAATTTGCAGCTAAATAATCTTTTCTATAAATAGAAATACCAACAGCAGCACTTTCCAATACTTTTGAAGTTAGACCTTCAGAAAATAATTCTTTAGTTCCATCTATCAACATAGGTATAGCAGCGGCTGTAGTAATACTTGCTTTAAGATTATTATTTTTAACAACTCTTTCTACAGCTAAAGCACTTATGGCTCTTGCAATACCTTTAACACTTGGTTCATCATCACTAATACAAGAATTACAAACTAATAATTTTTTATTGAAATTTAGTAAATTATCGATTTTTAGATTTGTTAATTTTAATTCAATATCATTACAAACTGAATCATTATCAAAATCAAATATAATACTTGAAGCTTTTTTGTTCACCCTTACATTAAGAATACCAACTATTTTTTCCAAATTTTCTTTTAAAATATTTGGATCAAGATAACTATTTTTTAATAAAGAATATTTATACCTTGCTCTAGTTTTTGTACTATGAACTTTTTTAAATAGTCTACTCATAGTCTCTATTCTTGATTAGCTTCCATTTGAGCTCTAGCATCTTCATATCTCTCTTTTAACTCTTCCATTCCAGCTTGAAATAGTTCTGTTCCTTTCGATGCAGCTTTCATTAGAGATTTTTGTGCACCTTTATTTGTCAAAAGGAATGTCACAGTTGCACCTATTAGAGCACCTTTTATAAAGTCTGCATTATTAAATCCACTTTGATTTTGAGAGTTTGAGACATTTGTATTTGATGATTGATTAATATAAGGATTGTGATTAATATTCATATTTTGATTTTGTCCTCGCCTACTATTTTCAATATTAATATCGTAATTATTTTCCATTATTCACCCTCACTAATTGAGTCTATTTCATCACAAGAAATTGACTTATAATTTTCTTCTAATTTCTCATCAATAACTTCTAAAGCATATATTCCTGCCATTCCTATTGATGCTGTACTTAAAGCTTTAAAAAAACCACCTTTTTGTCCAATATAATTTGCAGTAGCAATTGCTGCACCTGTTGCAATAGCACCTTGTGATGTTCTTTTAACTGTGTCTTTAATTGCATCATTTGAAGATATTTTTTCATCTTTTAATTTCTTATAATTAATTGTTCCAGAGATTATTGCTGAAGCCACAGCTCCACTTACAATATGTCCTAATATATTTCTTGGTTCTCCAGTATTTATTAATACATCGTTCATTATTCTTCCTTAGCCTTTGGTTTTCTTCCTCTTTTTGTAGGTACTTTTTTAACAGTATCTAATGTTTCTTCTTTTTCTAATTCTGATTGTATTTTTTTCTCTTTTATACACTCTGCTGTTGCATTAATTGTTTGTTTTACATCTTCAACAGTTTCTTTACCTTTTTCCAAAGAACTATTTGCAACTTCTTTTGATTTATCAAATAAATTACATGCTTTATTTTTAATCTTATCAGATTTATTAAAAGCAATAACTGCCCCTGCACCTAAAGCTAATCCTAATACAAATGGTAACGCCATAATTTACTCCTTGTTATTACTGTTCATATAACTATTTATCAAAGCAAGAGATGCTCCTCCAAATGCTACACCACTAATCATTGAAATATTTAACTTTGACAAAATCTGTGTTAATTTACTTTGATCTAAATCTCCTGTCATTAGATCATCTAGTAAACCCTGATACTCACCCAATTTTTCCATTAAATCTTCTTGATTAAAACTTTGATTATTAGAAACTGAATAGTAATTAATCACACAATTTCTAAATGCTGGCAAATGATTATTATAAGAAGAGGCTTGAAGTCTAAATAAAATATCTCTAATATCTTCTTCAACAACATGAGAAAGAAGATTATCATACATTGCTATATTTTCAATCTCACTTGCAACTCCTAGCTCACAACACTCAATAAAAGTGTTTGGTATCTCTATTTTTTCAGCCCAATTATTAATTGGCACTTCTACTTCATATTTTTCTAAAAGAGGAATCAAAGAACTATAATGTCTTGATTCTGCTTCTCTTATATTTACAAATGGTTGTAAAAAGCCAAACTTTTCTAAAACCTTCGTGTAAACCTCATATGCCTTAAATTCATCATAAACAGCAATTCTTAAAGCTTGAGAATATATTGCTTCATCGTTATACACATTAATTCTTTTTGCTAAAAGAATTTCTTCGTTGTCATTTACTTCCACCTAGGAGACCTTCTTTGCTAAACTATTTATTAATTGTGTTAATTCTTCTAGATTTCTATTTTGTACTAAATCTTCCCAAAGTTCAGGAGGAAAGATATCAGGAGAATAAAGTATAGTTACTGAAGCAATAATTTTCTTTACCTTAATACTTTTTATTCCATTAATTTTATTTGGTAAATCTTCTATGTCATCTATACTAATAGTTCCAGATTCATTTTTTATCTTTGGATTTACTCTAACCCTAAGACGCCCTGGAGCATGTGCTATAATAGAAAAATAGCTTGCTACTTTTATTATCTCTTCTGTGCTAATCAAAATATCCCTTTTGAGTATAATTACCTACAAAATCTTAACTAAAACTTATTATAAAATAAGACTGATTATTTTTTCTTACAACTAGTATTTACTACTCTTCAATAATTTTATTACATCAGGTGCATATCAAATGATTATGGTAAATTTATATATTTAATTCATATCGTTTTATTCCATCTCTAATATCTAAAGATTCAATAATATTCAGAGAAATAGAATAATTTTAATATCTAATCTTTTTGAAATACTCATTTTAAAAAATTCTAAAAAACTTTGAATTTTTTAATTAATTCCTATTAATTAAACCCCTTAATAAAAAGAATTATTGAACTTATAAGTAAAGTAAGAATATATACTTTCAATAAATTATTATGTATCTTAATATTATGTTTATATAAAAGTGAATTTTCAAAACCATTATTTTTTATATCTTTTTTCATGCTTATACCTTGATAATAAGTATCAAAATAATACTATTATAAAACTTAACATAATATTAATGATAATAGTTATCGTTTTAATAATAGTATAAGAAAAAAAAGATAGTATATGATAATAAATATCAAAAAAGGATTCTCAATGTTATCACTATCTTTAGTAAATTCTGCTACAAATATACTTGTAGGTTCAATTACTACAAAAGTATTTGATGCAATTGTAACGACAAAATTAACACAAAAACAAGAAAAGAAAAAGTGGATAAGAGACAAAAAACTAAATCTATTTTATCAGCTTTCAGAAAATATCTTGACTATAAACTGCAATAATATTTTTGAAAAACAAAAAACAATAAAAGAATTATCATCAAAAATTATACTTTTAACTGAAGATAAAAATCTTAAAATAAATCTTCTTAACTATGCTTTTATATTAAATGAATATGAATCATATAAAAGTGATATAAATTTAGATCAGTTAAATCATGAATTAGTTCAAACTCTCTCTAAGTATATAATGAAGTTGTAAAAACATATTGCAACTTCTTTTCTACTTGCAAAAAATAGATTGTTTAAATCGTATTTATAAAGATTATCATCAAAACTATTCTTCATGATTATGTTGCTGTTCATCAACCCATTCTTGATCTTGTCTTGGATCAATTTCAGGCATAACACTACTAGAAGCAAGAGGAACATTAACGAAGACACTCATGTCATCATCAGCTACACGCTTTTTAGATAAAGAATAAAAAGCTAAATAAATTCCAAAAATAGTAAAGATAATAAATACCACTTGATGATTCATATAATTAAAGCCAAGCCCTATTGTAATTGGGGCAAAAAATGAACCTGTACCATATGCAAATAGTAAAGCTCTAGATATTTCTACAATATCTTTATTTTCATCAATAACATCATTGGCTCGGGATAAGCTTAAAGGATAAATACAAAAAATACTAACTCCTAATAAAAAACCCAAAATATATATCATGGTTTCACTTGGAGGTAATAGAATAAATAATAAAGAAAAAATAGCTGTCAAGAACCCAGTAAAAGATATAAGTTTCCTTCTCCCATAGATATCTGAAAGCTTACCAATTGGCCATTGACAAAGTAAACCTCCAAGAAGAGTAAATGTCATAAAAAAAGACAATACTTCTTTAGAATCAAAAACTTTTAAAATATATAAAGGAATCATAGTAAAAAATCCACCAATTAAAAATCCACTAATAAAACTTCCTGTTACAGCTAGAGGCACAACATTAAAAAGTTTTGGAAAACTATATCTCTCAAAAGGTTTTAAAATTGGCTCTTTTATTTTAGTCATAGCTATAAAAACAACAGAAAAAAGTACCAAAATAGCACCAATTGAAAAAATCATATGTTTAAAATCTTCATCAATATTTAACAATAATTGTCCAAGTGCTGTAGCAAGATAAAAGACCGTAGTATAAATAGCTAATATCTGTCCTCTTTGTTCATTTGAACTTTTTTCATTTAGCCAACTCTCCAAAATAATCAACAAGCCATAATATGCAAAACCTGAGATAAGCCGAAGTAGAGCCCAGAAAAACTCATTTAAAAACAAAGAATGAAGTAAAAAAGTAATAACCATCAATGATGCAAAAGTAACAAAACTTCGGATATGTCCAACAGTAGAAATAATCTTTTGACTAAAAATAGAAGATGCCATTGCACCTAAAAAAAACGCAGCATTAATAAGTCCTATTATAATATCAGATGTTCCATTTTCTTTAAGAAAAACACCAATAAAAGTCATAATCATACCATATCCAATGGCCAAAAAACCAATAGAAATGAACAATGAAGATATGGCTAAAAAGACAGATTTATTTGCATGCATTTTTTTCCTTTGTCATTTTTGTGATGGTACTAAATATATTGTTAAAGGGTGGTAAAAGAGTTTTTATTTTTGAAGTATAGAAAATTCTAGTTCTGGGGACATAGTAGAATGGATTGAAAAGAAATTATAGCTGTTTTATTTAATGAATTTTCTTAACTTAACAGCATTGTGACTGTCCCCCAATGGCGTTAAGTTAAGCAAAACACTCAAAAAAAGCCATTATAAACAACTCACTATTTAAAAATCTTTAAATTAAAATTTATTCTCACAAAAGCCCTATAATATGGACATTTTAAGCACTTTTATAATATAATTAAATAGATTATTTAAAGGTAAAATATGTCAACTAACCTAAAAAAAAACAATATTGAATTTAGAGTTTTTTAAAGATAAAATACTATCTGATAGTTTTAAAAGTGAAAATAGAATGAATAAAAAAGATTTTACAAGAGATAGAAAATTACCATTTTCAAAAGTATTATTAATAGTTGTTAGAAAAAGTGTTAAGTCTATACAAAATATCTTAAATGAAACTCAAAAGCATTTAAGTGTTTTATTAGATGAAGATTTGGAGACTATTTCTAAAAGTGCTTATTCACAAGCTAGGGATAAATTAAATTATACAGCTTTTGAAGAACTAGCAAATGATGTTAGTGATATTATTTATAGAGATTATGATTATAAAACATATAAAGGATTTAGGTTATTAGCAATCGATGGAAGTATGGTAACTTTGCCTTTTAATGAGGATATACAAAAAGAGTTTAATACTATTAATGTTGTTAATCAATATAAAGATAAATCTAAGACAATAGTACAAGCTAGAGTTTCTGTTTTATATGATGTTTTAAATAATATATCTGTTGATTCTGTTATTACAGATTCTAAAATAGGTGAAATTAGTATTGCAAAAGATAATAATTTTAAAAAACTTCAAAAAAATGATTTAGTAATTATGGATAGAGGTTACCCATCTTATGAATTGTTTACAACAATAACATCTAAGTATGATTCAGATTTTTTAATTAGAATGAAGAAAAGTTGGTATAAAGATATTCAATTTTTATTTGATAGAAATAGTTCAGTTAAAGATACTATCGTAACATTAAAACCAACTACTAAAAAACTAAATAATAAGATAATAGAGCAAAACTTACCATTAGAGATCGAAGTTAGATTTGTACAAGTTATCTTAGATGATGGAGAGGTTGAAGTACTAGGAACTTCTGTATTAGATAGTAAGGTATTAAAAACAGATGATTTTAAAGAGTTATACTTTAAAAGATGGGGTATAGAGAGTTTTTATGAGATTATAAAAAATAGATTATCATTAGAGAACTTTACAGGCTTATCAGCTCTTGCAATAAAACAAGATTTTTATGCAACAATATTTATAAGTAATTTAGAGACCTTAGTTACGCTTGGTACAAATAAAAAGCTATCTAGTAAAATAGATAATAAGTTTAAACAAAAGGTTAATAAATCTATTTCATTTAATATAGTTAAAAACTACTGCTTTGAGCTATTTTATAGTAATAAAGATATTGAGATAATATTTGAAGAGATGAGTAAACTATTTTTAACAAATACTATATCAATAAGACCAAATAGAAAATATGAAAGACCCTCCAATAAAGAGGCTAAAAATACTAAAGGTATTAAAAGTGCAAATCATCAGAAGAGGAAGAAAAAAAGTGTTTTTTAGGTGTTTAAGAACACCATGTTTTAGGGGATTTATTGCTTAACTTAACGCCATTGGGTCTGACCCCAATGTTAAAATAAATAAAATGATATTAAAATAATTGTAGTAAATATTTATAGCATCCTAAATAAAAACCATTTAAACATCCTTTTTTAAACATATTTTTAGCATACTCTTTATCAGAAAATATTCCTTCTTTACTAGAATTATTACCTAATTGGTAACAAGCAAATCCATAGCCATTTAAACAAGATTTTTCTAGATATTTTTTACTTCTATTTAAGTTTATATTTTGATACATAATTCCTAAAATATAACATCCATTTGCTATTTTATTATTACACGATAGTTCTAAATATTTTTTTGCTTTTTCTTGGTTTATAGAAGTTTTTTTAGCAAAATAATACATTGAACCAAGTTCATAACAATATGAAAAATCTCCTTTTTCACATTTTTTTTTATAAATCTTTTCTGTTTTTAAATTAATGTCCAATGAATTTAATTTTTCTTTTGGTACTCTTATTTCTATATTACTTACTATATATATAATAAATCCTATAAAAAATATTTTTAACATTTTTTTTAAGTAACTTTTACTTTTAAACATAACTTTTACCTTCAATCATGATTTTTATTTAAATTAGAAAATTAGGAAAATTAGGGCTCAAGTAATAACGATAACCCTATAAACTAACTCTTTTTATAATCTTATTTATTGCCGGTTGTGATATTCCTATAATATTAGCAATTATATACTGTGCATATCCTTGTTTATATGCTTCAATTATATTTTTATTTCTTTGTTCTTTATTAAAAATTCTGGGGACATGATACTAAATAGTTAATTAAGTACTATAATTATAAGCAGGTTTAGATTAGCAGTATGAGGTTTAAAAAAGTTTAAACAAAGCCTTGAATAGGCTTTGTAAAACAATATCTAGTTGTTTAAGTTTTTGATTACTGATAATATTTTAGATGAAATACTTATTCCAGCTTTACTACAAGCGTCATATACGTTTTCATTACTTTGAATTAGTCTTATAAATACTTCTTCTTTTTCAGTTTGGTTTACATCAATTATTGACATAGTTATCCTTTATATTTTTTTACATAAAATAATCATTTAGAGAGGATAAATTCTTACGTTAGTGTTTTGGTTGCGGAAATAGGATTTGAACCTATGACCTTCGGGTTATGAGCCCGACGAGCTACCGAACTGCTCTATTCCGCGGTTTGAAATGTATGTAGTAAATGATATATATTAGATAAATCATCCAAATTGGTTGCGGAAATAGGATTTGAACCTATGACCTTCGGGTTATGAGCCCGACGAGCTACCGAACTGCTCTATTCCGCGGTTTGACATTAGTACAATTAATAACTGACTAATTAAATTTTAAATAAAACTCAAAATACTGATAAAGTTTGTTTTACCGATAATCGTAAAGATTTATATTATAAGATGGTGCGGATGAAAGGACTTGAACCTTCACGCCGTAAAGCACTAGATCCTAAGTCTAGCGTGTATACCAATTTCACAACATCCGCAACATTAAAAAGAGTCTTATTACAAAGACAAAAAAAAAGATTTAGTTGACGAAAATTCAACATAAATCTTAAATTAAATGGTACGCCTGACACGATTCGAACGTGTGACCGATGCCTTAGAAGGGCATTGCTCTATCCAGCTGAGCTACAGACGCAATTGTTAAAAAATGGGGTAAGTAATGGGGTTCGAACCCACGACCCTCTGAACCACAACCAGATGCTCTAACCAACTGAGCTATACCTACCATTTAAAAATGGTCGGAGTGAGAGGGTTCGAACCTCCGACCCCCTGGTCCCAAACCAGGTGCGCTACCAGGCTGCGCTACACTCCGACAACCACTATTCATTCAAAAAGTGGACGGAATTATACTATGTTTATAAACAAATGTCAAGAGCTTTTCAACAAAAGTAGAAATTTTTATGAAATTTCTACTTTTTGATTAGAACTGAATTAGTCCATCAATAGGAGAACTCGCAGTTGCATAAGGTTTTTTAGGTATTCTTCCCGCTAGATAACTTAATCTTCCTGCGATTGTTGCATATTTAAATGCTTCTGCCATTGCCATTGGATTTTGCGCTTGGGCTATTGCAGTGTTTGCTAAGATACCTTCAGCACCTAATTCCATTGCACTTGCAGCATCGCTTGCACAACCTAATCCTGCATCAACAAGTACTGGAACTTTTACTGCATCTTTAATAAATGCAATATTATATGGATTTTGAATACCAAGTCCTGAACCAATAGGAGCTGCTAAAGGCATAATTGCATCCGCTCCTGCCTCTTCTAATCTTTTTGCAATAATTGGATCGTCACTTGTATAAGCCATAATTGTAAAACCATCTTTTTTAAGAACTTCACAAGCCTTGATTGTCTCTATTACATCTGGATATAAAGTTTTATGTGCATCACCAATTACTTCAAGCTTAATCAAATCCAATCCAGTAGCTTCTCTCATAAGTCTAAATGTTGTGATTGCTTCTTCTGCTGTAAAACAACCTGCACTATTTGGAAGAAGTTTTACATTTGTATCTTTAAAATAATCTAATAAATTCTCTTCATTTGGATTTGTAATATTTACTCTTCTAATTGCAACTGTAATTAACTCAGAACCTGATGCTAAGGTTGCTTCCTTTGTAGTTTGGAAGTCTGCATATTTACCAGAACCAACAATTAGTCTACTATTAAATTCATATTTACCTACTTTTAGAATGTCACTCATTCTCTTTTTCCTCCAATTATGTTTTATATATAATATCTAGTTTAAGAGACTGTAATAGTTCAATTTTCTAACAACTCTTATCTATAAATTTTTTGTAATCTTTACTTACATTTTTTATATCAATACTGATAATTTCAGGCACATCATAGCTATGTAATTCTTTAATTTTGCTTTGTATTTTTTTGAAATTTTCTTTTTTTGTTTTTATACTTAATAAAATTTCTGTATCGTTACAAAATTCATTTTCCCACTTATAAATAGATTCGATTTCACTCATTTGCACACAAGCGGCAAGACCTTCTTCTATCAAAATTTTTGCAATATTTCTAGCTTCACTTTTATTTGCACAAGTAGTTTGGACAATAGCTAAACTCATAATTTTTTTACCTCTTCTACTAAATCTGCTGGAATTAAAGAGTAATTATTCTTTTTATAATTACTTGCTGCTTTTGCATGGGCTAGACTTGCAGTAATTGCTGCATCTAAGGCAGAATAACCTTGTGCTAATAAAGAACCAATCAATCCACTTAACACGTCTCCACTTCCACCTTTTGCTAAAACAGCTGTACCAAAACTATTTATATATATTTTGTCATTTTGTGAAATCAGAACATTTGCCCCTTTTAAAAGTAATACTACTTTTGGGTACTTTTTACGAAATAGTTCCACATAAGCAAATCTATTATTTTGTAAAGTTTCAACATCAATATTATCAATTCCACAAAGTTTTAATAAAGAACAAAACTCTTTTGGATGAGGAGTTAATACTATTTCTTTTTCCAAGGCTTGTAAAACCACCTCTTCATGCAATAAATCAGCATCAATTATAATTGGAATATCTTTTGATAAAATTTTTTCTATTTCATCAACTTCATATTTCCCAAGTCCCATTCCTATTGCAATTGCTGTACAATTAGGAGATATAAAATGTGTTTGCATAATATGATATGGTAAATCAATATCTTCATGACAAACAACAGAGACTAATCCCACACCAAAACCAAATGCTGCTTTTGCTGCAATTGCACCTGCACCTTTTTTACAACCTGCAACTACATTTAAGTGTCCAAAGCTACCTTTATGGGAATTTTTCTTTTCTCTAAAAGGAAGATTCATATCCTTTTCATCCAATAAAAAAATATTAGATGAAGTTTCATAAACTTCCCTTTGCACACCTAAATTTGCAACTTCGATTTTTCCTACATAATCTTTCGCAACATCTGTAAAAAGTGAGACCTTTAAAGCTCCCATTGTAATAGTAATATTTGCTTCGAAAGCTATTGTGGTAACTTGTCCTAAATTATTAATCCCGCTAGGAATATCACAAGCTATTTTAAAAACATCGTAAGAATTAAGTTTGTTAATAATCTCTTGTGATTTTTCATTTAAATCTTTATTTAATCCACTACCAAATAAACAATCTACAATTACATCACAATTTTCTATATTTTCTACAATATCAATCCCTAAAAGTTCTACTCTTTTTAACTGAAGTTTTGCCATATTTGATTTAACACCAAAGGGAAGAAAAAGTTTTATATTATATTTAGAGTAAAGTAGTCTAGCTAGAGCAATACCATCTGCTCCATTGTTTCCAACTCCACAGACTATGATAATTGATTTTGAATTATCGAAATTATTTTCAATATATTCATACATAGAAGCACTTGCATGTTCCATCAATAAATCTTCACTTAGAGCAAATTGCTCATAACACCTCTTATCTAAAGAAGCTACTTCATAAAATAGTTTTTGCATTAAAAATCCTAATCTATTTTTTTACTTAAAGCCTCTATAAATATTCCTTGTAATATCCCACCTAATAAAATATAGATAAATAAAATTATCGTAAACACAACACCAAAATAATCAATCATTATTGGTATAAAGGGAATTTTGATAGACCTTGTATACATAAAAGTGGCCAACAATCCATCTCTTAATCCATTTTGTCGTAATTCACTAATCATTGGATACCACGCATACATAGGTCCATGACTTACAATACCACCTAAAATTGCATAAATCCAAGCTTTGATTCCACTATCTTTTCCAAAATGCTTCATAATTGATTTTGGTTTTAATAAATAGTTGATCAAAGTCATAATAAAAATAATCATAACAAAAATAGGTAGAAGCTTTAATAATACTTCAAAACTTTTTGTTAAGGCAAAAATACTATTTTCACCATCAAACAAAAATATTAATATATGAATTATTATAACAAAAAAAAGAAATTTAATACCTTTAAACTCTAATTTTTTTATATTCATGACAAAAGCCAATTCATGGTTAATACAGTTGATAAAGAGACTAAAATGGTAGTAATAAAAGTAAAAAGTGTTCTATAAAAAGTAAATCTGAAGCCAAAGATTTCAACTTCAGCAGGAAGTTGAACAACACCTATAGTAACCCAAGATAATATAAAAGCAGTTACTGCATATAAAGAAATCCCTGCATCAGTTAATTCTCCACCTAAAATATAACTAATCATTGGATTACCTGTTAATACTCCACCCAATAAAGTTCCGGTTATAGTGTCAACAAAAATATTTGATATAAAAAATGAAGCAAGCATTTCTTTTGTAATATAGATATCAAATATTCCAAGTAATAAGATTATTGCAAAAAGAAGAGGAAGCATTGATAAAAAACCTTTTAAAGATTTTTTAAATGCTTCCTTTATCTTATTCTCTTCTTTCAAAATATTCTATGTTCTAATGGCTAGAACATGTTCCTTCATTTCCTAGTTTTTCAAGTTGTCCAGAAATAAGCATTTTAATAGAATCTTCAACTTTAGGACTTTTTTTATCAAAATATATATCTAAGCCTTCGTTGAAAAATCCTTTTGCCGGACTTGAACCAATTCCACTTACTATTAATGCATCAGGTTTTAGATTCATTATATTTGTGATTGCACCACCACAAGAACCTTCGTGCCCAGGGTTTTCAAAAACTTCTACATCTGCAATTTTTTCTTTTTCAAGTGTAATTACAGTATAGAATTTTGCTTTACCAAAGTGCGCACCTCTTTTACTAAGATATCCAATATTTTGATCAGTAGGGAATACTACTCTCATTTGTTTTCCTTTATTATAAGTTATAATTATATTTTCCCAAGTTATTTGACTTTAAAAGTCTTATAATACGATTTTGTGAGAGTATTGTAACAATTTTATTATTATGATTAGTTTATATTATTTATAAGATTTCCTTATAAATATAAGTTTTAAAGTAACTAGAGGGTTATTTATTTCTAAATTTCCAACCCTCATTTTCTAAAACTGTTATGATTTTTTCTTTTACATCACCTTGTAATTCAATCCATTCATCTTTGATTGCGCCACCACAAGCTAGCTTTTTCTTTAGAAGTTTAAGTACTTCTTTTTTTTCTTTTTCATCGATTTGAAATATACCCACTAAAGTAACTGGTTTACCTTTTCTTTTTTCGTAAGTAAATACTAATTGATGTTGATTCTTTGGTATTTTTTCATTAGAAGTTTTTTTCTTTGCTACTTTTTTATCATTTTTTGAAGTTTCAAAATCATCTCCATCAATTTTTGCACCCATTTCAAATATCATGTAATTTCCTTTTTACAAAATCCTAAAGATTAAAATGTCTTCATTCTAGTTTGCACATCTATTTCATTAATAGATATAAAATCATTCTGTTTATATTGTTCAACCGCAACTCTACCTATCATGGCAGCATTATCACTACAATATTTCAGTTCACTTAAAAAAAGTTTTGTATTATGTTTTTTACATAACTCTTCAATCGCAGTTCTTAGTCTAATATTTGCACTAGCTCCACCAACAATTGCAAAATTTGAAGGGATTCTTTGTTTAAAAAGTTTTTTTAGTTTTTGCATAATATGAGCAACTGCAGTTTTTTCAAAAGAGGCACACACATCACAAATATCTTGTTCTTTTATATCTTTATCCCCAAGCTTTTCAATTTGAAGTCTTACTGCATTTTTTAATCCTGAATATGAAAATTCTATATTAGGACTTTGTCTTAAAGGAATTGGAAAATCAAATCTATCTTCATCACCTTTTAAGGCCTTCTCTTGAACAATTGGACCACCTGGATATCCTAAGCCCATCATTTTAGAAACTTTATCAAAACTCTCTCCAAAACTATCATCCATAGTTGAAGCTATTATTTTCATATCATTTAAAGAGTTCGCTTCTATTATTTGAGTATGTCCCCCTGAAACTAATAGTATAGTTGTAGGGAAGACCTCTTTTTTTTCAATAAAAAGTGAATAGATATGACCTTTTAGATGATTTACTGCTATAAGTGGAAGATTCAAACTGATACTTAAAGCCTTTGCCATTGTTACACCTTCCATAAGGGTTACAGATAAACCTGGGGCATTTGTAACAGCTATTGCTTTTAGTTTTGGGAAATACTCTTTACACTCTTCTAAAATCTTTGGCAAAGCTTCCACATGAAGTCTTGCTGCAAGTTCTGGAACAACTCCTCCATATACACTATGTTGTAGTTCTTGAGATATTTTTTTGTGATAAACTAATTCTAAAGTTTCAATATCTGTAATTGCAATTGAACTGTCATCACAGCTTGATTCAATACTTAAAATCATTTATTCAAATCTCCACTATTCTCTCTACACTCTATTTCTCTGTTTATCCAATCTAAAGCACAATCAAGTCTTCCATATCCAGAATCTGCATTGATATGTCCTGCTTCTTCTAATAGTTTCATTCCAACTTTTAGTTTGCTTTGTAATCTTATTGCTTCTTCTACATTCATATATGGATCATTTGTAGATGCTGCCATAATAACTTCTTTACTTTTTAAATCACTAGGAATTGGATAAGGGAAAAACTCTTTTATTTCTTCTATATCACAATTTATTCGCACAGGAGCCACTAGCATTAATTTATCAAGATTTATATCTAACTCTTCACAAATATGAAACCAAAGAATATTTGCTAAAGAGTGACAAACAATAACAGTAGGTTTAAAATGTTCAATCTCTTTCTTTACAAACTCTTTCCACTCTTCTAAACTTGGATTCTCTCTTGAAGGAAGAGCAGGAAAAGATACAGTAGTATTCTGTTTAATCAAATCTCTTGCCAATTGCGCTTGCCAATGGGGAAAATCACTTCCACCTAAACCATGTAATATTAAAACTCTTTTGTTCATCTATCTCTCTTATTTTATATCTCTAATACATCTTACGTATTTAGTTTTATGTCTACTATCAAAATATGCAGTACCACTTACAAAATGCATATAGTCTGCATAAAACCAAAATGTTCGCCAATGTGCTTTTAAAGCCCAATAACCATCTGGAACATTAAACTTAAAAGCTTTATTTATATAATTTCTTTCATTTTTCTTATCAACAATAGTTTTAAACTCTTCTAATTTTGGGATTCTCCAATCAGAATATCCTGCAAAATTTAATTTTTCACAATATGAAATTGCATCTTCATGAGTTTTTTTTATTTTTATAACTGAAATATCATCCATCCACATTACTTTTGCAGTAGAATCTGTAACTATTTTAGTAGAAGAACTTCTTTGAAAATTGTTTGAAAAAGAAAAACTAACGATTAAAATCATTAGGAATAAATATTTCATCATTTATCCTTTATGGAAAACTTACCTCGTTGTAAGGGTGAACTTACGCTATCATCCAATAATTCTATAGTTATATTATACTCTTCTTTAAAAACTAAACCAACTAATTCTTTACAAACTTTTTTTTCTTCATTATTATTTGTAATTAAAGTTGCATCTTTCCATTCATCAAATTTCTTATCATATAAACTTACAATATCATTTTCAAATCTACTTCTTGAATATATTAAATAGACTACTAAAACAATAAGTATGCCAAAAGGAATAAGTAAATCAAGACTCACAATAAGCTCTCACTTCTTTATCAATATCAAATATATCATCAATTGTTTTTGCACTTACATTATGAAATTTATTTATTGCCTTCATAGAAATTTTTGAAATATCTAAAAATCCAATTTCACTATTTAAAAATTTTGCAACGGCAACTTCATTTGCAGCATTTAAAACAACACCCAAATCAAGATTATTTAAAATATCATTTCTAATATCCCAAATAGGGTATCTCTCTGACTCTATTTTTTTAAATTCTAGACTACCAACTTCTACCAAATCAACTGGTTTTAAAATCTCTTCATCACACTTCCCTAAGATTGCATAAGCAATTGGAAGCTGCATAGAAGCATTTGCAATATGTGCAGTAGAACTTCCATCTTCAAAATTTACAAGTGCATGAATAAGTGATTTTGTTTCAATAATCGCATCAAGTTTTCTTGTATCAAAAAGCCAAGCAGCTTCCATAAGCTCAAACATTTTGTTTGTCATTGTCGCACTATCTATTGTGATTTTATTTCCCATTGACCAATTTGGATGGTTTAAAGCTTCTTTTATAGATACATTTTTAAGATCTTCCAAGGGATAATCCCTAAAAGAACCTCCACTAGCAGTGATTGTCATAGAGTTTATTTTTTTATCTTGAAGTAAATACCAAAGTCCAAAATGTTCACTATCTATAGGACTTAATTTTCTTTGGTCAATAAATTTTCCAGCAACAACTAAAGATTCTTTATTAGCAAGAGCAATTTTTTTGCCACACTCTATAGCTTTTAGAGTTGGTCTTAAACCTAAAAATCCCACCAAAGAATTTACAACTGTTTGGGCATCTGATTCTT
Source organism: Arcobacter sp. (assembly GCA_002869565.1). Classification (GTDB taxonomy): domain Bacteria; phylum Campylobacterota; class Campylobacteria; order Campylobacterales; family Arcobacteraceae; genus Halarcobacter. The sequence goes on along the minus strand of PKUJ01000023.1, from coordinate 91,176 downwards.
CAATTGCTTTTAAAATTTCATCTTCACCAAAAGTAACATTAGAATGATTTACTTTTGGAATATCTTCTTTATTTGCGATTACTACTTTTTTAGGATTGAACTCTTTTATTTGTTCATTTAGAAGTTTTATATTACGACCAGCAACTAAAACTTCAACATTTAGAGCAAATTTTCTTGCTATATTTAGAGTATTAACCCCAATTGAGCCTGTGCTTCCTAATAAAATCAAATTATTGCTCGTAAAAGAACTAACATAATAATTCCACCAAAAAGGTAGCCATCGGTTCTATCTAAAATACCACCGTGACCAGGAAGAATATCTCCACTATCTTTAACACCAGCTTCCCTTTTTAGATAGGATTCAAAAAGATCTCCAAAGACTGAAGCTAAGGCAACAATAAGTGAAATTACTATGGCTCCAAATACAGAGATATTATCAATTGCAAATATCACACCAAAGATAGTTGCAACGATTAAACCACCAGCAACACCTTCTAAAGTTTTATTTGGACTTGTCTCACAAAACTTTGTTTTTCCCATACCTCGTCCCACAAAATAAGCACCAATATCAGCTCCCGCAACAATTACAAGAAGCCAAAGAAGAGACATGACACCATATTCAATATATAAAGTTAATAAAAATAAAAATGAAGCTGTAGGATATAAAAGAGGTAAAAATATTTTTTTATCTAAATTTTTTGTATAAGCTAAAATTGAAGCATAAACAAGTGCAACAACAAATATTAAGTCTTCTGGTGTTGGGTAAAAATATGAAATAAACCAAAGAATTCCCGTGTATAAATAAATAGAGTCAATTTGGGTTTTATACAATCTTTGAGATTCACTAATTGCAACAACTAACAATCCACCAAATAAAAGCCACATTAAAAAAAATGAATCAATGTAACCTATAAATAAAACTGCTCCTATCAAAGCAAGACCTGTTTTAATTCGAGTAGAACTTGAAGATATGATTTCTGAAAATGCCATTTAGAATCCTAGTTATGTTTAAGTCATATATTTTATCATTTTAAGACTTTTGTAAAAGTAAATGCTATTTACAACGAATAATTGTTTGACATACTCCAATATTATCAATAGTCTCAATCACTTCTAATCCTGCTTCTTCTAAGAGTTTTATAAAATCTGTATATTTAAACATCTTACTATAACCATTTGCCATTGCAGTAAAATAAGGAGATGTATTTATAACACAAAAAGCTGCAGTTTCATTATTTTGTCTATCCCAAAAAGGTTCCATAATACATATTTGACTATTTTCTCCCATAGACGTTTTAATCTTTTTTAAAATATCTACAATCTGTTTTTCTTTAAAACAATCTAAAAATTGGCTCATCCAAATAATATCAAAGCCTTGAGGAATTTTGGTCTCTTTCAATAAAATATTCGCTTCTATAGTTGTAATCTTTTCTGAATTATTCTCATAAATATTTTGTCTTGCAATTTTTATTTGTTGTGCTAAATCCATTATCGTGATATCAATATCTTTTGAAATACTTTCAAGAAGCAAAGCAAATTTTCCGGTATTTCCTCCAATATCTAGTATCGATTTTGGATTTAAACTTTTTAAATATTCTATTGCTTTTAAAAATGCTGTGTCAGAATAATAGTGGTCAAAGGAAAACCAACTTCTTTTAGCTTCTTCAGGTAAAATTGATAAGGCAGGATAAATAGTATCCCATTCTCCAAATACTTTTAGACCTTCAGCTTTTTCATTTTTTATTGATTCTTCTAAATTAAATAAGCCAAGATAATTAACATGATGATTGTAATCCATATTAATATTTGTCATTTCGTCACTATGTAAGAAATAGCCAATTTTTGTAAGTTCCCAAAAACCATTTTCTACTTTTACTACATTAGCACTCAATGCAGTTTCTAATAAAACTTGGATGCCATATTTACTAATATCTAAAGCTTCAGATATTTTATCTATACTTACATTCTTTTTATTGTCGGCTAAATATTTTAATACATTTAAATCTCTCATAGTTCTAACTACTTGAAAAATTATTGGAGCAAAGGCAATTTTTTGTGCTTCGTATTGAGCTTCTATTGCACTTATATTATCTTTATTTTTAAAAAAATTATTCATTGTTAAATATTCCTATTATTTTTATAGATTATTGATTAAGTACTTGTTCTACAGCTAGAATTTTTATTCCATGTTTGTTTTTACCATTTATAGTACACAAAGAAAATACAATATTTTGAGTATCATCTTTATTTAGATTTCTAAAAATTGGAACCTTACTACGAATATCAACTCCTGCTAAATCAAGCTTTGAATCAAATAAATCAATACTATTTAAAACTTTTAAATCACTTGCACTTATTGTTAAAGTAGAATTTTTTATACTGCTTAATTTTTTTAAATTTAAATCTGAATTTATAATTTTTACTTCAGAATTGATTATCTTAAGATTTTCAATTTTTGCGTTTTTTATTTTTATATTTTTACTATTTAATATTTCTAAGTTTTTAAAATATCCACGTAAGACTCTATTTTTCCCATTTTCTATTTTAGTAGTTTTTGAAAATGAAGGGTATTTTTTCTTCTTTTTTTCATAATCTCTTTTTTCTAAATGCTTTTTTAATAAAGCTAGATACTCCATTGAAGAGTCAATTATAGGGACATGTTTAGCATCAGGAATTATTTCAAGCTTTGAATTTGGAATCAATTTATTTAAAACATATCCAGTTCGAAGTGGAGCTATAGTATCCTTTTCTCCCCATATTATTAGAGTTTGAACTTGTAATTTTCTAGGTATTTGTGAAAAATCCTCTTCTACTAAAGCCATAGCTGCAATGGTATTTGGGTTTGACCTAAGAAGAATTTTTCTTGATATTTTTGTACTTAAGATCAAGTCCAAATCTAAAGGTAATGCATCTTCCAAGACTTGAGGTATTTTAGATGCAAGAGTGGATATACTATTATTTTTTACCATATCTTGAACTTTATATTTAAGCAAAAATTCGGAGTATGAAATTTTATTCAAAATAGCAGCGGCATCAATTAAAACTAAACTTTTTACTCTTTCTTCATACATAGAACTATATTTTAATGCAATACTTGCTCCCATAGAGTGTCCTATAAGATGAAAAGGTTTATCAATAAAATTATCAACTAAAGTATTTATAAATTTTGCATATTTTGTTGGAGAATATAATTGATTAGATTTATCAGATTTTCCAAATCCTGGTAAATCAAAAATCATAATATAATAGTCTTTTTTTAAAACCTCTACGCTCTGTTTCCAAATAGTAGAAGCCTCTTGCCCTAAACCATGTACAAAAACTATTGCTTCATTTTCTGGATTACCAAAAGTCTCTACATAACTAGCTTCTTTAAAAATTGGCTCTTTTATATATTGAGAATATACAAAACTTGTAAAAAGAAAAAGAAAAAAAAGTTTTTTCATTACTCTTGAAGCATAATTGTAAAAGTACCTTTTGCGAAACTTTTTGTTTCATCAAGAGATAAAATAGTAAAAGAGAATTCACAAATAGCTCCAAATTCAACTTTTCTTTCAACCTTGACTAAAACTTCTAAGGCATCATTTTCTTCTAATAATTCAATATCTTTTACTGAAACAATAAATCCGACTTTGGATTCACCTTTAGAAAAGGCAGCTGAACTTTGTGCCGCAGCTTCAAAGTACATAGATAAAGTAGGTTTTGAAGGAAAAACAGATTTTACTTTTGCAATTTTCCCTTCAACACTAATTATTTCTTCTGCAAATTTTATTGGTTTTTGATGTGGAATATTCATATTTGAATCTCAATAATATTTTTTTGATTTTCTTTACAAGATTCAGAAATAGCTACTAATTTTGCCAAAGATTTTGGTAAAGAATCGTCAATATCTTTAATATGTAAAGTTGACTCTTCGTCTGTTACTTTTACTCTTAAAGCCACTGCCGATTCTAAATATTTAATACAAGAATTAACCTCATCAATATTTTCAATATTCATAGTTTCACTAGCTATTAGAAGTATTTCATCTCCATCTAAAGCTTTAATAGCTCCTATTTTTAACAACTTGTCAGAGGTTTCATCCCCCGAAGAAATTGTTAACATTTCACTCTCATTTTTTTCTAAAATCGAAGCATAAGAAACAGGTGTATTGTAAACAGAGTTTTGAAAATCTGTTGGAGAAATTCCTGATTTATTTAAAATTGAATTTAATATACTTGCAGTTGCAGGAAGTTCTCCATAGGCGCTCCCATAAATAATTCTACCTTTACCAAAACCTACAAGATTTAATAACTCAATTGCTAATTTTGAAGCTCTTGTTAGCCTTCTTCTAAATACCATTTTAGGAACTAGTGTTTTGGTATTTAAACCCTCAACTGCAATAGGTGCTTTTAAGTGTGCACTACTAATAATTTCTAAATTAATCTTCATTTGGCAATCCAAATAATAAACTAGTGTTATTTCCACCAAAAGCAAAGGAGTTACTCAATACATAATTAATATCGTCCTTAAGTGCTTCATTTGTAAAAGCTATATCATCTCTTTCAGGGTCAAGAATATTTTTACTAGGAGGAATAATCTGCTTTTGTAAAACCATTACTGAAATAACAGCTTCAATAGCACCTGCTGCTCCTAAAGTATGTCCAGTAAAAGGTTTTGTTGAACTTACATATGGTGATTTTGATTGAGCAAAAACTGTAGCGATTGCGTTTAACTCAGAAGAATCATTTGCCATCGTTCCTGTTCCATGTGCATTTATATATTTTATTCTGTTTTTATCCACATTCGCACTAGATATTGCAGTTTCAATTGCTTTTGCTGCTCCACTTCCATCGGGATGTGGTTGAGTCATATGGTGGGCATCTGAGCTATATCCTACGCCGCAAATTTCAACAGAGTTCTTTTCTTTTTCATCTTGAATTAATAATATAGCAATTGCTTCTGCAACATTCATACCATCTCTTTGTTTTTCAAAAGGAGTACAAGGTTTTGAAGATAAAACACTTAAAGCAGAGAATCCACACACTGTTGTAAAAGAAAGAGAATCAACTCCCACCACTAATACATTTTTATAAATACATTTAGAAATCACCTCTTTTGCATATCCAATAGCATTTGCACTAGACGTACAAGCAGTTGAAAAAGATATATCATCATAAAAAGTAAACTCTTGTTTTAAATGATGAGCAATAGCATCTATTGGATGTTTTTTATAATCAATATTTTTGTAAGATTTTTCACTAAAAAATATGCGTTCTGTTTCACTCATCCCACCAACAGAAGAGCCAACAACTAATAAAGTATTTGAATAATCATCTAAATTTGAAGTTTCTAGAATTTTTTTACATGATTGCAAAAGAAGTTCATTAAAAGTAAAAGAAGAATCAATTTTTCCTATTGCTACTTCCCTCTCAGGAACATAATCTTTACTGATTGTAATACAATCTTTTTTTTCGCAGATTGAAGCAAAAAGTTGTTCGGAATCTAATCCTGCACAACTTATTGCATCATATGAATTAATGTACGCTTTTTTATTTATTGTCATTTATATATTTTAATAAATTTTCTACTGATGCAAAAATTTCATTATATTGTTCTGGATTTTGTATTTTCACGCCATATTCTTTTTCTATAATTAAAACTAATTCAATAGAATCAACAGAGTCAAGACCTAATCCTTCTTCTCCAAAAAGTGTATCTTTATCATCTATCTCATCAATTTCTATATCTTCAAGTTTTAAACCATCAATTAAAACTTGTTTAAATTCACTACTAGAAATAGCCATTTAATTCTTCCTTCATTTTAAATCATTTATTATCGAATATTATATTATCTTCGTGCTTTTATGCATCTTATGTAAAGTTTATCTCTAGCTTTAAATAATCGAAACTAAAGCATTTATTTTATTCTTAGAATTATCTACAAAATAATTATTTTCATCCCATACATAACCTGATAAAATTGAACTTATTGATCTTTTAATTTGATCTGGCTTTTGTACAGAATAAAAAATCTTTCTTAATTTTCCTTCATACCAAGCATAAACAAACTCTCTAAATACATTTATTCCAACCATCATATAATCTTCATATTCTACTTGCCAATCAACTTTTTCACCTTTTAATTCTTTGATAATTAAATCAGCTACTTTATCCGATGATTCCAAGGCTAATGTAACTCCTGAAGAAAAAACTGGATCTAAAAATTCTGTTGCATTTCCACTTAAAGCAAAACCTTTTCCGTGCATTGTTTTTATTGCAGCTGAGTAACCATTTATAATACCAACTGGAACTATTTTTTCAGCATTTTTAAATTTCTCTTTTAAATATTTATGATCATCTAAAACTTTATCAAAAAAATCCTCTTTTGATAAACCTGTTTTTTCAAAATATGATTCTTCACACACTATTCCAACAGAAGTAGTACCATCACTAAAAGGAATTACCCATAACCAAGCTTGGTTATCATCATGGATAACAATATCAATAAAACCTTCTTTATCTCCAGGTCTTCTTATTTCACCTTTTACTCTTGTGAAAATTGCATTTCTTAATTTTAAATCTGAAGGAATATCTAAATCTAAAAGTTTTGGTAAAACTCTTCCATATCCAGAAGCATCTAAAACAAATTTTGCATTAAATATTTTTCTTTCTCCATTTTTGTCATTTGCCGTAACAATATTTTCATCATTGTTATAATCTGTTACTTCATAACCATGTCTAACATCTGCACCAAGTTTTTTTGCAGTTTCTAATAATACATTATCAAACTCTTCTCTTTTTACTTGAAAACTTGTGCCCCATTTTTGACCTAAATTATTTCTAAAATCAATTAACTCTTCTTTTTTATCTTCATTTATAAAAATTGCACCAGGTTTCATCATATAATTTTGTTCTTTTATTATATCAATCAAACCATTTTTATCTAGGATTTCATTACATCTTGGAAGTAGTGATTCACCAATAACAAATCTTGGAAATTCTAATTTTTCTAAAACTATTACTTTATAACCTTCTTTTACCAGCTTACAAGCAGCAACTGAACCACTAGGTCCTCCTCCAATGACTAATACATCACAATCTTCCATTTACTTCTCCTAAATAAAAATTTTGTTATTATATACTTAGTTAACTTTTGTTACAATTTGAACTCAATCATAGAATAGGAATAAAAAATAATTGGATAACTTATATCAATCAAGGTTTCTAAAAAAAGAAGAAAATTCTTCTGAAATAGAAATAGTTTTTGCAAATAAAGAACATGAAATTTTTCAAGCACATTTCCCAACAAATCAGTTGTTACCTGGTTTTTTACAAATTGATATAATTAGTCAAATTCTATCTAAAAAAATAGTTTCCATAAAAAAAGCAAAGTTTCTTCAGCCTATCTTACCAAATGACATAATAATATTTTATACCCAAGATAAAGAAAAGACAACTAAAGTAATTGCAAAAAAAGACGGCAAAAAATATAGTGAGTTCTCTTTTGTCTCTAAATAATGAACTCATTGTTGTTGTACCCACATACAATAATCCTAAAACTATTTTAAATGTTTCAAAAGATATTTTAAATCACAATTATAAATTAATCATTGTTGATGATGGCTCTGACACTAAAGTTTCATCTTTAATTGATGAAAATGAAAATATTATTATATTAAGACATGATTATAATATGGGAAAAGGAGAAGCTATATTAACAGGTGCAAAAAAAGCCAAAGAGCTTGGATTTCACTATTTTGTTAGTATGGATGGGGATGGCCAGCACTTGGCTTCGGAACTAAATAAATTACAACAATGTATAAATTCAGAAAATCAAATTGTTATTGGTTCAAGAAATTTTGATATAGAGAATGTTCCCAAAAAATCAAAAGTAGGTAGAGCATTTCATAACTTTTGGATAAAATTAAATTCGGGATATGATATACATGATTCACTTACTGGATTTAGGTTATACCCTGTTTCTATTTTAGATTTAAATATAAAAAGTAGAAGATTCAATTTTGAAGTAGAAGTCTTAGTAAAACATTATTGGAAATATAAAAATATCACTGATACTATCATTGAGTGTTATTATCCTAGTCCTGAAGAGAGAGTAAGTCACTTTGATAACTACAATGACACCATTGCAATAACTCTACTGCATTTAAAACTTTTTTTTCAAAGAGTTTTTTTACTAAAAGGTTTTTTTTAAACATGGGGGCAAAGCAAAGAGTGGGTGGTCCTGTTGTAAGAACTCTATATAAATTTTATAAACTATTTGGATATAAATCAGTACACTTTTCTTTATATTTTGTTGTACTTTATTATTTCTTATTTGCTAAAAATGTAAGAGTTGCACTAAAAGATTATTATAAAAGGATTGGTTTTGAATTTACTAATAAAAAATATTTTAGACATCTTTTTATTTATGCCCTTGCAACATCTGATAGATTTATATCAAAAGCAAATCCAGAAATCTATACTTTTGAAAATAAAAATAGAGCTCCTCTTTTAGAAGAGATTAAAAATGGCTCAATACTTCTACTAAATCACTTTGGTGGTTGGGCAACTGCAAGCAATTATTTTTTAGATTCTAATACAAAAATAAATGTTGTCATGAATGAAGCTATGATAAAAAATGCAAGTGATTTTGAACAACTTATAGACAAAAAAAATGAAGATTGCGTAAATATAATTGATTTATCAAAAGGGAATATTAGTACTTCAATATCTATTGGAAATGCCCTATTAGAAAATGAATCAGTAGCATTTATGGGAGATAGAGCTTTAAACGATAAATATATTTACCCTGTAAAGTTTTTTGGAGAAGAAGCATATTTTAATAAAAATCCATTTTTAATAGCATATAAAACAAAAAAACCAATAATTGCAATTTTTGTTGTTTTTAATAAAATTAGAAACTACGAAATGAAATTTGAAAAAATAGAGATTGATTATGAATTAAGTCAAGAAGAAGCACTTAATCAAGCAATTAATAAATATGTACTAATATTATCAAATACTTTAATACAACACCCTTTACAATGGTTCAATTTTTATAATTTTTGGGAGAAAAAATGAAATTAACAATAGACAAAAAGTATATAACACTTGAAGAGATTACAAAAACATCAAATATAAAAATATCTAAAGATGAAGAATTTATCACATTTATAAATCATACTCATGATTTTATGATGAATACAATCAAACAAGGTAAGCCTATTTACGGTATTACTACAGGTTATGGAGATAGTGGTAAAAATTATGTAGATTATGAAGATGCTGCAAAATTACAAACTAACTTATTTAGATTCCATGGATGTGGAATTGGAGTTAATCTTTCATATGAAGTATGTAGATATGCAGTTATTTGTAGAACAATTTCATTAAGTAAAGCACGTTCTGGTGTATCTATGAACCTTTTACATAGGTTAGAAATGTTAATTGAAAAAGATATTATCCCAGTAATTCCATCTCAAGGCTCTGTTGGAGCTAGTGGAGATTTAACACCTTTATCATATATTGCTGCTGTTATTGCAGGGGAAAGAGAAGTATATTATAAAGGCGAAATAAAAGATGTAATGGAAGTTTACAATGAACTAAATATCACCCCTTATGTTTTTGAACCAAAAGAAGCCTTAGCAATTATGAATGGTACAACCATTATGAGTGCCATTGCATTAAAAGCGATAGAGGAGTTTGAAGTTATTTTAGACTCAATGGAATCATACGTTGCAGGAATGTTTGAAGTTCTTTTAGGAGATGATACTCCTGTTGCAGATTTTGTACATGATTCAAAACCTTTTTCTGGTCAAATTGCAGCTGCTAAAAATATTAAAAATAAAATTTCTGGTTCTAAATTAACTCACGGTAGAGATGATAGATATGATAAATTTTTTGCAGATAATCATTTAAATATTCAAGATACATATTCAATGAGATGTGCACCACAAGTTCTTGGAGTGATTAGAGATAACCTTGTAATATCAAAAAACTGGGTTGAGACAGAGATAAACTCTGTAAATGACAATCCATTAATCGATGGTGAAAATCAAAAAATTTATACTTCTGGTAACTTTTATGGTGGATACGTTGCCCATGCGATGGATACTCTTAAAATTTGTGCTGCCAATTTAGCTGATTTATTAGATAAAGAGTTTGCACTTTTAGTTGACCATAAATTTAATCGTGGATTAGGTGAAAATTTAAAACTTTCAAAAGAGCCTTTTTTCCATGGATTTAAAGCTATGCAAATAAGTTTAAGTTCTCTTAGTGCTGATGTTATAAAAAATACAACAGCTGCTTCAATTCACTCAAGACCAACAGAATCACTTAATCAAGATAAAGTATCTATGGGAACAACTGCTGCAAATGATTTTGCAAAAATGATTCCTGATTTACATAATATGTTATCAATCGCTTTTATTGGTATGGCACAAGCTGTTGATATAAGAGGGAAAGATCAAGTATCTCCTCACTTAAGAAATATTCATGATGAAACAAGAAAAATAGTTAAACCACTTTTAGAAGATAGAAGAATGGATGGCGATATTAAAAATATCAAAGTTTTAATCAAAGACGGAAAATTTATATAAAGAGTTTATTATGGAATTAAAAAAAGTATTAGTAACAGGAGCAACTGGTTCAATTGGAGAAGCTATAGTTAAAGAGTATGCAAAAAATGGCTACTTTGTTTATGTTCACTATAATAAAAACAAAGAAAAAGCTCAAACTATATTAGACTCAATTGAGCATGGAGAACTTATTACATTTGATATGCAAAATAAAGAATCTATAAAATCAACTTTAGAAAATATAAGTGTAGAGGTTCTAGTTAACAACGCTGGAATTATAAAAGACAATCTTTTCTTTTTTATGAGTGATGATGAATGGGAAGATGTAATTAATACAAATTTGAATGGAATGTACCACGTTACAAAAACCATATCAAGAAATATGATGATGAACAAAAAAGGAAGTATCGTAAATGTAGCTTCTATATCTGGTATTGGGGGAAATGCTGGACAAGCAAACTATTCAGCCTCAAAAGGTGGAGTAATTGCTTTTACTAAAACTCTATCAATAGAACTTGGTCGTTATAATATTAGAGTTAATGCTTTAGCACCAGGAATCATTGAATCTGAAATGACTGAAAATATTCCAAATTCAAAAGAGTTAAAAAAAGCTATTCCATTAAAAAGATTTGGAAGAGCAGAAGAAGTTGCAAAATGTGCTTATTTTATTGGAAATGATGCAACTTACGTGAGTGGTGAAGTATTAAATATCAGTGGGGCAATGGTTAGATAGATTTTTATGAATCTAATAATTTCTTTACTCTATGCCCCTTTAGTTTTTTTATCTTTAAGATACTTTGATATTACAAATGTAGCTATTTGCATATTTATCTTAAGTACTATTTGGTTTATCTTAGTTTTTAAAAAAGGGTATAAAGAGCTTTTGTATCCTTCTTTATATATTGTAATTTCTCTATTTACTTTTTTTCTAAAAGATTTTTTACTTCTTAAAACTATTCCTTTATTGGTTTCAAGTTTTATCACTATTTTTATACTAATTTCATATATAAATAAACAATCATTGATTTTATACTTCGCCAAAAAGTTTTCAAAAAAAGAGATATCTTTAAAAGAGGAAGAATATATTCATAAAAGTACACTTTTCTGGTTTTTTGTTTCTTCAATAAATGTTATAATTCATCTTTATATATATTTAGATTCAAATATGAATTATTGGATTTATTATAGTTCTATTGGTTGGTATTTTATTTTTATTTTTGCAGGATTATTGCAATATCTGCATAAACGATTTATTTTTTCAAAGGATTTAAATGCTTAAAACAGTTCTTATTTTACTACTTTGTATAAACTTATTTTCAAAAACTATTAATTTTAAAGAGTCAAAATATATCGAAGCTTTAGATCAAAGTATTTCAAAAACTGGATATATCACATATAAAAAAGATTCTATTGAAACTTCTTATAAAAATAGTGGTGAAATCCTAATATTTAGAGAAGATACTCTTTATATAAAAGATAAAGAAAAAAGCAGTGAAATTGATTTAAATAGAGACATAGGAAAAAAAATCTACTTCACTCTGCTTGAAGCAATTAATACAAATGACCTTTCAAATTTAGAGTTATATTTTGAAATAAAAAAAGAGAATAATGAGATTTTATTAAAGCCTAAAGAGATTGTTGCGAGCTACCTAAAAAATATTAAATACAAAAAAGAAAAAAAACTAGAATATTTGCATATAAATATGCTAAATGGAGATAGGATTACTATTGAGCAGATTGATTAAATTATCTAATTTTTTTATTTTTTCACTTGCATTATTATTACTTTTTTTAAGTAATAATTATTCAAATGTTACAAACAATATACTCTCAATTTTACCACAAAGTGAAAATAAAGAGATTCTTCAAGCCTATGAAAAATATACTAATTCAAAGTCAATACTGCTTGCTATAAAAGGGGAAGATAAAAAAGCTTTTGAAAAACTAAAAAGCATTGAAGAAAAGATATCCTCAATAGATGGACTTGAAGTTAATAACAAGTTAATTAATATTGATTTAGTAAATTATCAAAGGGAATATCAACTCTATTTAAATCAATTAGATTCTAAAAAGATAAAAAATTTAGAAATAAATAAAGAGATAAAAAACATATATAACAACTTGATTAATTCTTTCTTTCCAACAATAATAAATAAAAATGATCCTTTGAATTTATTTCCCAAAAAAGAAAATAAACAAACTTTTAAAATAAAAGACCAACATCTTATTTTAAAAGATTATGGTTATTTTAGTTCTTTTAAAATCAATAAAAAGATAAACTCTTTAAAAGAGTACACAAGAGTTTACAATGAGATTCATCAAATAACTGATAAAAATGAAGAGATTAAAGCTTTTGGTATTATTTTTTATTTTGTGGAAAATTCACAAGCAATAAAAAGTGATGTAAATAAAATCATCATATTAGCACTTTCTATTTTATTAATTCTATATCTTATTATTTTAAGAAATATAAAACTACTGCTAAATACAATTACCACATTAGGAACCTCATCAATTATCGCTACACTAATCATAACAAGCCTTTTTGATGAAGTTTCCATCTTCGTTCTTGTATTTGGTTTATCCATTAGTACTGTTGCTATTGATTATATGTTTCATCACTATATACATGATTATTATAAGAATAAAAAAACTTTTAACAAAGAGGTCTTTTTTGGCTTTTTGACAACTATAATTGCCTTTATTGCTATTAGTTTTATCTCCTTTACTTTGATAAAACAAATTGCTTTATTTACAACTATTTCTTTAACAATTTCATATTTACATTTTACATTTTTATATCCAAAAATTGAGTTTGAATTAAAAAATACAAAATCAATCTCTTTAAATATTTTTAAAATAAATACTTCATATATTTTACTATTTTCTATAACAGTTATTTTATTATCAACTACATTTATTACTTTTGATTTTAACCTAAGAAATTTAGATTATAAAAATAAAAAGCTTGATAATTTAGACCTATTTTTCAAAAAGCACTTAAATCAAAATGATAAACTAAACTTATTAATTAAAGCTGATTCAATAGAAAATGTGATTGTAAACTTTCAAAAAATAAAAAAAGAAATACCTTTAATACAAACTTCTTTAAATAATCTCATTTCAAATAAACAATATGAAAAAGTAAATAAATTACTAGATAGTTCAAATTTTAAAGAGATAAAAAAGAGTATAGAAAAAGAAGCTACAACAATAGGATTTAAAAAAGAGTTTTTTAAAAACTCATATGAAAAAAAAGCTCTTCCTAAATATACTTTAGAAAAATTACAAAACTATGGAATCAATATTTTTAAATATGAAGATATTTATTTAGCTCATTTTTCAATTAATAAAAATGATTATAAAAAAATTGTTCATTTTAAATTTGTTAAACCTTTAAGTACAAAACTTCTTTTTGAGAGTTCATTAAAAGATGTAAAAAACCAAATAGTAACATTTGGATTAGTAGCTCTTTGTTTTATTATTTTAATGGTTTTATTTATCACAAAAAAGAGATTTCTATTTTCACTATCTTTTATTGTTTTTCCACTAAGCTTGATACTTACATATTCATACTTTGTAGCCTTTAATATTTTGCATATTTTCATGATGTTTATTATCTTAGCTATAAGCATAGATTATGCTATTTATAGCTCAAAAAGTCTAGATTTAAATACAAAAAAAGCTATACTTTATTCTCTTCTTAGTACCTTTGCAGGTTTTGGTGTTTTGATATTTAGCAATATTAATTCACTCTATTCTATAGGAGCAATTGCGACAATAGGTGTTATATCTATTGCATTTTTACTAATCTTTTTAAGAAGGTCAAATAATGAACATAGAAATTCATAATGATAATGGAACAGTTACAAAACATAATATAAATAAAAAGTCTTTTACAAATCCTAATTTAAAAAATCATATTGGATATATAAGTTCACAATCAAAAGAAAATAGTGCCCTTAATATTATTGAGGCATATTATAGTGATGCAAAAGCAATTTTATTTGATGAAACAAATAAAATTATTTCAAAAAAACTTGATGACTTAAATATCAAAGCTTTTGGACACAAAGAAACAAATCATAATATTTTTGATAAAGAGGATTTCTCACTAATGTTTTTTACAAGTGGAAGTACTGGTGTCTCAGTTGGGGCATTAAAAACAAAAGCTAACTTAGAAGCAGAAGTTTATGAAATAACAAATATATTAAAATCGTATAATATAAAAAAAGTGATTTTGACGGTACCTTTTATCCATTATTATGGAACAGCTGTTGGTCTTTTATTTTCACTTCTTAATGATATAGATATTGTGTTAAAAGAGCATTTTTTACCAAATGATTTACTTGATTTAATTGACGATAATACTTTGATAATAACAACACCTCTATACATAAAAGCTTTAAATAAACTACAAATGGAAAAAGATTTAAAAACATCTATTTTTATAAGTTCAACTGCACCTTTAGATTTAGAAAATATAAAACTGTTCAATAAAAAATTTAATACAAATGTAATCCAACTTTTTGGTTCAACAGAAACAGGTGGTATTGCTTATAAATATGATGATGAAACACTTTGGACTCCTTTTGAAACAGCAGAAATTACAGTTAATGAGGCCCAAGAGTTAAAAGTCAAATCACCAATTGTCTCAGATATTCTTTATGCTGATGAATTAAAAAGTATAAATGGAGAGTTACAAACTTTTGATTATATAGAATGGGAAAATGATAAATTTAGACTAGTGGGAAGAAGCTCCCAAATCTTAAAAATTGCAGGTAAAAGATATTCTACTATTCAAATAGAAGAGATTTTAGAAAATCTTGAAGGGATAGAAAAAGCAATGGTTTTTGTAAATTCGGATAAAGACTCTTTACGAGGAGAATTTTTAGATATTACAATTGAGAGTAAAAAAACCTTCACAAGTAAAGAGATAAAACAGATTTTAAAAGCTAATCTATCAAATCTAAAGTTCTCTATAAATCTAAAGATTGTTGATAAGATCCCAACTTCAAGTGTTGGTAAAAAATTAAAGATAAACTAGTTTTTGATATACTATAAAAAATAATAGAAAAAGAAATTTAATGGCCATAAAGATAAAAAAACTTAGTAAATCCTATGGAGATTTTAAAGTATTAGATGAACTAAACTTAGAAATACAAGAGGGTTCTATCTTTGGACTTTTAGGACCAAATGGAGCTGGAAAAACAACACTAGTCTCTATTTTAAATTTCTTAATTCCTAAAGATTCGGGGTCTATAGAAATTTATGGCAAAGATTTTGATAAAGAAATAGATTCTATAAAATCAATATGTAGTTATGTTCCACAAACTTATGCTTTTTATCCAAAACTAACTTCTTATGAAAACTTAGAATTCTTTGGTGCTTTATATGGACTTAAGTCAGCTGAGCTTAAAAATAGAATAAAATACTGTATCGAAGCTACCTCTTTAAAAAAGTATGAAAATAGACAAGCTCACACCTATTCAGGTGGATTAAAAAGAAGATTGAATATTGCTATTGGATTACTTAATAAACCAAAAATTCTTTATTTGGATGAACCAACAGTTGGTATTGATCCTCAATCTAGAAAATATATTTTAAATGTTATAAAAAAAATAAATGAAAATGAAAAAACAACTATTATCTATACTTCACATTACATGGAAGAAGTAGAATATCTTTGTGATGAAATAGTTATTTTAGATAATAAAAAAATAGTTTTACAAGAGAAAAAAGATATTTTAATTCAGAAAAATTCATTAATCACTATAGAATTAGCTTCTGGAGAAAAAAAAGAAATCAATATAATCGAAAATTACGATGAATTAACAGATTTTATTAATGAAATAAAATTAAAAAATTTAGAAATCAAACATATGGATTTTGGACATAAAAACCTTGAAGATATGTTTTTATCCTTAACAAAACAAGATTTGAGAGACTAATGTTTAAATATTTACTAAAAAAAGAGTTCAAACTTATATCAAGAGATTTGCATGCTTTAATGGTACTTTTTATTATGCCTGTGCTTTTTATTTTAATAATGTCTTTAGCTCTTAAAAATAGTTATTCAAATAGTGTAGATGTTCCACTAAGAGTTGCCATAAATAGCCAAAAACATAATAAATCAATAAAAGCTATGATAGAAACAATTAATAAAAGCAATTTTTATAAAGCAAGCTATCTTCAAGTAAAAGATGATAAAAAAGTACTTTATTCGGATAATTATGACTTTATTATTACTGTACAAAGTAATTATATAGAGAGAATTAAATTAAATGAAAAAAATTTTAAAGTTACAATTTATTCAAAACCTGATACATCTATTCAAAAAATAGAATTTCTCAAAAAGCTAATTTCAGGGGCAAGTACAAAACTAATCTTAGAAGATTTACTTATTCAACAAAAAATAAAAATAGATAAAGTCTTAGATTTTGAAGCAAAAATTGAAAATCAGTATATTTATAAAAAAGAGAATTTTAAAGTAAAACCTACTTCAGTACAACAAAGTGTACCTGCTTGGTTAGTTTTTTCTATGTTTTTTATACTTATTCCAATATCAAATACCTTTATAAATGAAAAAGCATTTGGAACAATTGATAGAATAAGAAGTATAAATGTTTCACTCTTTCCAATTTTAATTAGCAAAATAATTCCATATTATATTATAAACAAGATACAAGTGATTTTTATGATTTTAGTAGGAATCTATATTGTGCCATTATTGGGTGGAGATAGGCTTGAGATAATGGGAAATATAGGGCTTATTTTTATAATCTCCTCAGCAGTTAGTTTAGCATCTATATCTTTTGCTCTAGTAATAGCAAATATCGCTAAAACAACAGAAGAAGCCACAACTATTGGTGGAGTATCTAATATAATACTTGCAGCCCTTGGTGGAATAATGGTTCCAAAATTTGTAATGCCTAAATTCATGCAAGATATAACTGAATATTCACCTATGTCATGGGGATTAGAGAGTTTTCTTGAAATATTTGTAAGAGGTGGTCAATTTACCGATATATCTTCTTATGTTTATAAATTACTTATTTTTGCTATAATTTGTTTACTTATAGCCTATATTTTATTAAAAAAGAGGAGTTAGATTGATAGGATCAAAAGACGAAAATTTAAAATTAGAATTAAAAAAATTAATTATTGAAGAGTGTGATAAAGATATTGAAGTAGAAGAGATAAGTGATGATGAAATACTGTTTGGTTCAGATACTAGTTTAGAATTAGACTCAATGGATGCTCTTCAAATCTCTATGGCCTTACATAAAAAATATGGTGTAGATGCAAATGATAGTAAAAAGTTGCGTAAGATTATGGCATCAATCAATACTTTAGCTGATTATATCCAACCGGAGTAGATTTGAATTCATACATCACAGGTAGCTCTTTAATTTGTAATATTGGAGATAATTATTTAGATATCAGTACTAATCTTAAAAATATGACTCAAAAAAGTTATGAGAATAATATAAAAGATATTCTAAAAGATAAAACTTTCTATAAAATTAACAACTATGAATTATCACAAGAAGAAAGATACAAAAAGATTATACAAAAAGTAGTTTTTGATGCAATAAAAGATGCCAAATTAACAAAAGAAGAGCAAGAAGATTTACATATTTTTATAGGTTCAACTTCCATGGAAATGGGAGCAAATGAAGAGTATAAAATGCAATATGAAAAGGGAAAATCAAACTTAGAATTTAAAGATATTGGGAATGGCTCAATTGGAGAATACATAGAATCTCTCATAAACTCAAAGCACAAATCAATTCTGTTTACAACAGCTTGTACTTCAAGCGTAAATGCTCTTGCTTATGCCTCAAAAATGATAAATGCAAAGAAAATTAAAAGAGCCATTATTTTAGGTCATGAATTATTTAATAAATCCACATATGGAGGATTTTCTTCATTAATGCTACTTTCTCAAAATAAAATATATAGACCTTTTGATAAACGAAGTGATGGAATAATTTTAGGAGAAGCCTGTTCTGCTATTGTTCTTGACTCTAAAAAAAATCATGAAGAAGACTTTAAGTACTTGGGCTTTGCAAATGTTTGTGATAATTATTCTGAAACAACTAGTGATCCTAACGGAATTCCAATTTTTAATACCATGAAAAGTGCCTTAGACAATGCTTCTTTGAATTTAAATGATATAGACTGTATAAAAGCTCATGCAACAGGAAGTGAAAATAATAACTCTTCAGAAGCAAAAGCAATTAAACAACTATTTCAAACATATAATACTAATACAAAAGTGACTTCAGTGAAATCAATTATAGGTCATACCTTGGGAGCTTGTGGAACAAATGAAATTGTTCTAATGCTATATGCTATTAAAAACAATTTTTTACCTGCAACCTTTGGATATAAAGAACCAGCTTCCGATGTAGAATTTGTTCCAATTGAAGAGAATACAAGTATAATAAATAAACAAACTATTTTATTTAATTATGTTGCATTTGGTGGGAATAATAGTTCTATTATCTTAAGTAATAGGGCTTAAAATGTATATCCATAAGACATATAAATTAATTAATGATAATAAAGAAACAAAAGAGTATAGAAATCAATTAAAACAAATTTCAAAAATAAACCTAAGACG
Organism: Arcobacter sp.; assembly: GCA_002869565.1. Lineage (GTDB taxonomy): Bacteria > Campylobacterota > Campylobacteria > Campylobacterales > Arcobacteraceae > Halarcobacter. Next base: position 71,991 of record PKUJ01000023.1, on the reverse strand, counting down.
TTCAAGTAAATTTAATATATTAGCCGTAATTGGAGCTATTAACTGTGTAAAAGACTTAGAACTTAGCTCAAATATAGGAATATATGTAAGTAGCGAATACGGTCCAATTAGTGATGTAAAAAATGTATTAAATACAGTAAGTGAAGATAATCATATAGTTATGCCTTTTGATTTTTTAAATATCAATAGCAATAACGTCAGCTTTTATGTTTCACAAGCACTTGAAGCAAAGGGTAAAAATATGGTTTTAACCTCAAGATATTTTTCATTTGAAAAAGCATTAACCCTAGCCCATTTTGATTTAGAAATAGATGAAGTTGATGATGTCTTAATTGGTGGAGTTGATGAATCATTAGAGCGTATAGAGAACTACAATAACTATCTTCAACATGCTCAAAATTTAGAATCAAAAGATGGAAGCTGTTGGTTCTATGCAAATAATAAAAAAGAAAATGCCCTTGCAAAAATCACTAAAATAGAAGAGTTTAACAGTATTGAAGATTTAAAATTATCATTAAAAGAAAGCTATTCAAAAGTAACTCTCAATCAATTTGCATCAAAAGATGAGGAAATTTTATCTTTTGCTAATGAAGATAATATTTTAAATACTAATGAATTTTATGGTTCAGAAGGAGCTTTAAAATTATTTGAACTAATGCAATATAAAGGGACTAATCTTCATATTGCAAAAGACCCACATAATAACTACATTAAAATAGAAATTGATGTTTATTAATTTCTATTTTAATTTTTTTAATATCTTATAGGCTTTTTCTTCATATTCGGAAGCTTCTATTAACTTTGAAGAAATTTTATTAGCATCAAACTTTAAAATATTTTTACTAGACTCTACACAATACAAAGCAAATTCACGTAAGGTATTACCCGATTTTACAAATAAAGTAGCAGCTTCATCTAAAATTTGATTATCTATATCATATTTTTTAGACTCTTCTAAAAATGCTGCATACAAAAATCTAAAACCTCCGCCACCTGTTCCTATTTCTTCTTGCATTCTTACAATATGAGTTAAATAATTTTTTAAATATCTATTATCAGTATTTGCATCAAATTTAGATATTTTCTTAGCAAGTGTTCTCATGCCTTTTACCCCAACAAAAGGGAAAGGAGTTAACATTGATTTTGCATTTTTTATAATCGCTTTTTTCACTACTTTAGAAAAATCAATATCTTTTGGAATATTCTTTGGATAATACAAAAACCCTTTAGGAGCAAAAACTCCCTTTGCAAATCTGGCTCTTGTTAATTCATCTTCATTACATAATACAGCTTCTTCAAATACAGGATCAGAGATTTTATAATCACTTCCTTCTTTTCCATAAACTAACAGATTATGTGCATTAAAATGAAACCTCATATCTTTTGGAAAATAAGGAAGATAAAATACTGAAGTTTGAAGACCAACAAGCTGCTTATTTTCAATAAACTTAGTTAACTCAACATTTGCATCATTTTGATTTTTGTAGCTTTTTTTTACCATATCTATATCTAAAACTTTTGAAATCTTATTTATAATATTTTTAGGTAAATCTCTATATGCAATTAAAGGCATATTATTTAATTTTACAATTGGAATATATACAAAAGATAAAGAGCTAGTAATACCAAAAGCCATAGGTTCACTAATTTTCAGTCCATAGTGGGATAATAAAGTAGACATAACTCCACTTTCACAGTGGGCAAATTGTGAATGCTTGAACTCTTCATTCATACTTTAAAATCCTTTAATTCTTCAATTTTTATATTAAATGCTTCTGCATATTTATTAAGTAATTTATCATTTAACTTTTTAAAGTTATTCATTTTTAAATGTCTTTTTACCCTAAATTGCATCATTCCTACAACACTGCTTAGTGTTGGTAAATCCATTCTATTTTCATACATAAAATATTCAATTGGCGAAGAGATACCTTTTTCTATACTTTCTAGGCTCTCTTTTTTTAAAACTTCATACTCTTCAACGGCTACTTGTGTTGCAAACTCTTCTACTGAACTTCCGTAATTTACTCTTTGAAATTGACCACCTTCTTCTTTGGCATACATTACTTTTCTACTACCATCTAAGGTTTTATTCTCTTCTTGTGGAATCTCTATTTTTTCCATTATACTACTTCTAGCATCATAAATGAAGTTGAAAAACGTCCACTTTCTGGGATATAACAAAGTAGTTTCTCACCTTTTTTTAAAGTTCCTGAATTAAATAACTCTTCTAACATTATATAAATAGAAGCAGAACCTGTATTTCCATATTTTGTTAAATTTGTAAACCATTTTTCAAAAGGAATTTCTAAACCACCTTTTTTCATACCTTCATATACCTTCTCTCTAAAAAAAGTTGATGAATAGTGAGGAAGGAAATAATCCACTTCACTCTCTTTAATATTTCGTTTTTTTAGTATTGTAGCGATTGGTTTTGTAACTGTATACTCAATAATATTTTCATTTAATAATTTCACATCTTGGGATACAGATAAAATAGATTTTTTCATAATCTCATCTTGATTAAAAGTTCTCCAACCTTTTACTTCACCTTCACTAACTTCACAACCACTATACATACAAGTGGGCATTTCTCCTGCATATGATAATATTTCAATCCAATCTATTTTTAAAGAGATTCCATTTTCATTTGCCCTATTTTGTAAAAGCATTGCTCCTGCGCCATCTGATAACATCCATCTTAAAAAATCTTTTTCAAAAGCAATTCCAGGATTTTGCTCAACTGCTTTATAATCAGATTCAGCTTCAAAATTTTTTGCACTTAATACAGTTGAAGCTATTTCTGAACCTGTAGAGATTGCATTGTTTAATTCTCCACATTTTATTCCATAATAAGCATATTTAAGAGCATTAATTCCACTTAGACAAATACCTGATGCACTTAATGTTTCTATTTCGGATATTCCTAATTCTCCTTGTACCATCAAAGTGTGATTTGGCATAATTTGATCAGGGGTAGTTGTTCCACAAGATAAACATTCAATATCTGATATTAAGAACTTATCATTTTCTAATTTTTTTATTGCATTTGAAGTTATCTGTGCATTAGAAAAAAGTGCTTTTTGTGTTCCTTTTTCTAAAACATAATATCTACTTTTTATTCCATTACTTCGAAGCACAATCTTTTTAGCTTTAGATTTTTTTCCACCTATATATCCAAGATACTCTTCAATATCTTCATTTGAGACAGCTTCATTTGGTAAAAATTTTTGTATATTATTTATGTATACATTATTCATTATTTAGAAAATCCTTCATTCTTTCATCTGTATTTCCAGATGGCGCTGCATAAAACTCTTTTTGTTTTAAAACTTTTTCTTTATTTACTTTTCTCATTATTGTTTGTATTAACATATTTAAAGGAACAATTGTAGCTATAATTAAAAATAAAAAAATTACATATATCATCACAATTGGTTTTCTTTTTGCATCGCCTAAAGGTCCTACTTTTCTTATAAGTTTTCCCCATATTGAAAAGCTTTTTGTTGCTATTTGTTCACTTTTAATTAATTTTTCATCCACATTTACCGCTTTTAATCCTGAACAAAGAGGACTATCATTTTTTTCTTTATCTAATTCCAAAGCTTCTTTAATTGCCCATCCAAAACGAGATGCATTTTTAATATCTTTTTCACTTATACCAGCATATGGGAAAATACCCAGCCATCTATCTTTTTTACCAGTCATCATCCATCTTGTAGTTGTGAAAAAAGTTGAGAAAGAACTTCCTTGATCAATTAAAACTATATTATCAATAAGCTTAGCATCCAATTCTTTAAGCAATATTTTCATTTTTTCTTGAGCCATAACCCACATATTTCTACAACCAATTAGGGTTATTATTGGTTTATCTTTTAATTTCTTTTTAGCATATTCACTTTTTAAAAAAGCTGTAATTGGTAAAGATGGAGATAAAAACCAAACTTGATAAGGAAGGATAACTAAATCATAGTCATTTTCATCATCTTCAATTTCTTCAATCTCAGGAGGATCCAAGTAAATTGATTCAGGAAAATGGTCCATAAAAGTCATAAAATCCCATGGAAAAGGATAAGCTTTTTTAGGACGTATAGATTTAATTACTACCTCTATATCTTTTTTTTCATATAATGGAAATAAAACTGAATCTGTTAGATTTGTTAATTGTCCAGTTTGGGAATATGATACTACTAAAACTTTTTTTATACTCAAAATTAAACCTATTACATAATATTATATTATATTATAACGTACTATTATTTAATAAAAAATTCTCTATTGAGTTTAAATACAAAGTATAATAAAGTTATTATACTTTGTATTTCTATTTATTTTTTTATCTAATTAACTGAGTATCCCCAAGTTTTGCTCCGTCCATTGGACTATAAAGCCAAGATGACACGTCTTGTCCTAAAGCTTTAACAGTTCTTCCTAATACTGCACAAGAGCCTTTATATGCTCCCCAAAAACCTCCACCAGAAATTCTTGCTGCATCAAATGAACCATAACTTTTTTTACCTTTTACTAATTTTCCAGAAATTGTAACATATTTGTTATGGCCTCTAAAAGCTCCTCCACTACTCATAGCATCAGTAATTTCAACAATTAATTTTAAATCATTGTATTTAGGTTTATTTTTAAATTCTACTTTTAAACCTTTTTCATTTGCATATTGTTTAATAAATTCTGCCAATTGCTGATTTATTGTACACTCTGCTTTTATATTATCTGCGATTCTATTTCCATTTGCATAAGGGATAATATTTTTTATATAAATTGTTTTGCCTTGAATTGCTGAACTATTAGCTTTCGCATATTTTTTATTTAGGGCAGAAGAAGAACTACTTTTTGGTTGTATGTTTTGAACAACTTTTCGAGAAGAGGTGTCAGATATTACACCAATTTGAGATAACTCATAATTAATATTTTTTTCTAATGCTGCAATCCACTTATTATAGTTACCATGAATAGTATTTGCACCTGCATCATATTTCATATTTTGACTATCTTTATAATTAATTTTGTATCCTCTTGTATTATAAGCAATATCAACAACTACTAAATGTTTTCCTCTTACATTAATTCGAGATTCTAATTTTCCAGAGCCAATTCTTTTAGTCATCCAACCTTTTCTCATTGCACCTTTTTTAATCGCTTTTTCTACTTTTTGCATGCTAAGTTTGTTACCTGATAAATATCCACTATTATCAATATTATTTACCATAGCACCGCCACAACCAACAAATACTAACATTACACCTGTTAGTATCACATTTAAAATAGTTTTTCTCATATTCTTTTCCTTCTTACTTATTATTCAATATTTTACAATAAAATTGTCTCTCAATTGTCTCTTTTTTTATATTCTAATACTAGATTTTAATATTTATTGTTGTGTAAGGATTATATAAAACATTTGCACCACTTTGAATTTTTACATTTCTTCTTTGTGTAAAATCAACACTATAATTTCCTCCAAAATCGCTTGAAAACTGAGCACATATTACGGCTGCTTTTTCTATAACGCTTTCAGGTATTGTTTTTTTACTATTTTGAACTATTACGTGAGAAGATGGTCTATCTTTTAAATGAAACCAAAAATCACTTGCTTTACTATTTTGAAGAAGATATATATTTTCTCTTTCACTAGTACCCAACATAATTTTATAGCCTTCGAAAAAAAAGCTTTCATACATCTGTGATTTTTTTGTTTTTGTTTGATTTTTTTGTTTCTTAGGAAATAAAAATTCCATATCATCAATTGAGTTTGAATTTTCTAGATTAGTAATCATTCTTTTTAAAAATTCTACTTTTTCTTCTAAATTATCTTTTTCTATTTTTATATTTAGAGCTTTGTGTTTAGCTTTTTTAGCTTTCTTAAATAACTCATTTGAATATGTCGATGCAGACATTTTCATTTCTAATTCAATTTCAACTTCTTCACCTTGATAATTTTTGGTGATAAAGCTTTTTTGATAAGGCTTCAAATTATGTAGATTGCTTATAATGAGATTTGCTTTTTCATATAATTTATTTGATTCAATCTCTAATTCCTCTTTTTTTGGAAGAGACAAGAGTGTTTTTTCAAGTTTTTTTAGCTTCTTTGTTACTTGTGTAATTTTTTGCTTTTTATAGTTCTCAATATTTTTTTCTTCTATATCTTCATATACTTTGTATAAGTATTCTTCAATATTATCTACAGGCTCAATTTTAGGAACAAAATCTTGTTTTGGTATCTCATCAAGTTTAATACCAACCTTTACAACTCTACTAGAAGAGAACTCATCTATATGTCTTAAAGCTTCAAGAATAAAACGGTTTTCATCTAATATAATAATATTTGTATGTTTTCCTGTAAACTCCAGTTGCAAAATAGTTTTTTGCTTCTTATAAGAAGAAGAGGAGTTAACACTAATATTAATAATCTTATCATCATTGTATAATTCTACATTTTCAATTTTTGAATTATAAAATCTTTTTTGTAAGACAACATCAAAGGGTGCAATAAAATCTTTTTTCGCTTTTATTGTATTTTTCCGCTTGTATACAATACTTTTACCTTTTGACATATCAAAATATAATTTATTTTTATTATTAAATTCAATTATAATTATATTGTTATCAATTCTCTTTACAAGCTTGATATTATGGGCATTTTCTTGAAGGTATGACACAACCTCTTTTAACAAATAGTATTTCACGATTAATTCACTTTTTCTTATTAAACTATAAGAGTTATTTTATTTATATATAGATATAATTGTAGCAGAATTTAAATTAGGAGATTAATAATGACAAAATTATTAAAAATAGCGATGGCGGGTGCATTAATTCTTGGTGTTGCATCAACAACTGCTTCGGCAGACCCAGTTAAAGGTCAAAAAATTTTTATTAAAAAATTTAAGTCAGCTTGTGGATTCAATGGTGCAAAATTCGCGGCTAAACATACACAGGATGAATGGGCAGCAGTTAAAGACCCTGCAAAATTTAAAGAAGAATTTATAAAAATTTGTCCAGATGTAAAAGAAAGTGATATTAAAGATAAATGGATTCCACATATTTATGATTTCTCTTACGAATATGCAAATGATTCAGGAAACGTTCCTTCTTGTTAATCTAATTACAAAGATATAAAAATAAAAAAGGGTTGGAGTATTTTACTTCGACCCTTTTTTATTTTACTTATAAAGATTAGTATAATAAATTTAACTTATAACAAAATTTAATTATATTAATTATAAGCATACCATATAACAATGATAATGAACAGTTATTCATCCTTAAGATTGGCTTAATTTTAATCAGCGTATAATTAGTTTATCTTATTTTAAAGAATAGAAAAAACACAAAAGGAAAAAAAATGAAAAAATCAATAATTGCACTTTCTGCAATTGCTGCTTTAAGTACATCTGCATTCGCAGCAGAATTAACTAACTCCCAAATGATGCAACAAATTGAAGCATTAAAAGCTCAACTCTCTGCATTAGAAAAACAAGTTGGACAAACAGCAACAACTACTAAAGAAAATAAAGTATCATTAGAAAATATGATGAAAGGTGACCCAAGCTCAATTAGTGATGCCAGATTCAAAAAACTAGAAAAAAAAGTTGATGGTATTGGTAAAAAAGCAAATCTTGCAAAAGCACAAAGTGCAGGAGATAATTTAAAATGGAATGTTGATTTTAGAACACAAGTTGATAATATCCAATATAAACATGCTTCAGGGAAAAAATCTAAAAATAATGCTCTTATGACAAATAGATTAAATCTTGGTATGAAATATGCTGCTGACGAAAATTCAATTTTCTACGGTACATTATCATATATGAAAGCCTTTGGAGATACAGCAAACCACTCACAATCAAATACTCGTCCTGGTTATGCAGACTTTGATTGGTTAACAAATGAGAATGCCACGGGTAATGATTTAAAAGTAAAAGAAGCTTATTGGTTATATAGAAATGACTCTTTCTTAGGAAATAAAGATGTAGCATGGACAGCTTCTGTTGGTAGAAGACCATCTACTGATGGACTTGGAATAAATCTAAGAGCTAACCAAAAAAGAAAATCTCCTTTATCCCATACAGTTAATGTAGAGTTTGATGGAGCAAGTGCAAGATTTAATTTAGATAAAATCACTGGTGTTGAAGGTATGTGGTTTAAATTTTGTGCAGGTCGTGGGCTAACAAATGCAAAACAAAGATTTCAGTTTGATGGCACAGATTACGCAAAAGATGAAACGCTACATTCAGATATAGATATGGCAGGATTTATTTTTGTTCCATATGATGATGGTCAATACTCTGTACATATGAATTATGCAAGAGCTTGGAACTTAATAGGATTTACAAATAATCAACTTGGAGCTTACCAAGGGGCAATGATGACAGCTGCTACTGCTTCTGATATGATGAATGCACAATCTTTATTACAATTTAATGATGTTTGAGATATGGATTTAGCAACAATTATGTTCAAAGTAGATGGGATAGGTGATGAAATTTCTGACTATTTAGATAATACTACTGTTTTTGCTTCTTATGCAATGTCTAGAACAAGACCAAACGCATCAAATGCATTCGGTACAACTTTAGGAATGTTAGGCTCAATAGACAAAGAAACTGGTAATTCTGTTTGGCTTGGGGTAAATGCACCTTGTCCAATTGATCCTGAAAATTCAAGAATTGGTATAGAATGGAATAAAGGTAGTAAATACTGGAGATCTATGACATATGGTGAAGATACTATGACTGGTTCTAAAATAGCAGCACGTGGTACTGCGTGGGAAATATATAGAACTCAACAACTTACAAAAGCTTTAAGCTTCGGTATTAATGCTACTTATGTAAAATATGATTACACTGGAAGTAATTCATTTTTTGGAGCGGAAGGTACACCTATGACAATTGATCAAGCAAAATTAATGGGACAAGATCCTGTAGAATCTGCAAGAGATATAAAAGCATACGTAAGATATAGCTTCTAAATCTTATGAATAATAATAATAATAAAAAGAGCCTAGGCTCTTTTTATTTAAATGAATATCTATCTAATTTATAAATTACTTTTTCAGCAAGTTCAATCATTGATATATTTAAAGCTTTAAATTTCTCATTTTTTACATTTATAAGCAATTTATCATATACATTTGCATAAGGATAAATTGTAAAATATATATACTCTTTTGACCTACTCTCTTTGTCAAGTTCTTTAAACCAAACAGCTAATAAAGAAAAATAAAGCATTGCGGGATTAAAAACTTTTCCATTTTGTAGTTCGGAAGTCAACTCTCTGTTTATAAAATTGTAGCTTTCCAAAACAGCTTTAACTCGATAATGTTTACTATTCTTCATATAATAATCATTTGGGAAAGTACAGTTTTGCATTTGTTTATACATGTCAGTTGATATTTTAGTTATATACTTATCTATATCTTTATCTATATCAAAAATATTTTCTTCTTTATCTTTATAAGAAGAAATCAAATCTTTACAAAACAATAATAATGCTTCAGTTTTTATTTTAGATAAGTTTAAAATCATTACACATTCTAACTAAATTATATTAAAAAAAACTACTTAAGATTACTTTTAAGTGCATTTCCGATAAAATATATGAATTTTTAAAAAATACTAAAATATATAAAGGAAATTATTGGAACCAATTGGTGTATTAAACGAAGGTCAAATCTATGACCTTCAGACTGCTGAAGCTTTAAACATCCAAGGAGATGTGATTAAAGCTGATAATTCTGCAGAGTCTCTAGATATACTTAGACACTCCTGTGCTCACATGATGGCACAAGCTATCAAAGAGTTATATCCTGAAGCAAAATTTTTCGTAGGTCCCACTGTAAAAGAGGGATTTTATTACGATTTTAAAGTAGATTCAAAAATCTCAGATGAAGATTTACCTACTATCGAAAAAAAGATGAAAGAGATTGCGAACAGGAAACTTCCTATCGAAAGATATGAAACTACTAGAACCGAAATATTAGAAAAATTTGCTAATGATGAATTAAAACAAGCTGTTTTACAAAATATTACCGATGATACATTAACCTTATATAAGCAAGGTGATTTCGAAGATTTATGTAGAGGTCCACACTTACCTAATACTAGAATGATAAGAAGTTTTAAACTAACAAGAGTAGCTGGTGCTTATATTGGTGGTGATGAAAAAAATGAGATGATTACTAGAATTTATGGTATTGCATTTTTTGATAAACAAGAACTTTTTGACTATGTTAAAATGCTTGAAGAAGCTAAAAAAAGAGACCATAGAAAACTTGGAACTGAGTTAGAATTATTTACATTTAGTGATGATATTGGAGCAGGACTTCCAATGTGGCTGCCAAATGGAGCAAGACTTAGATCAAAATTAGAACATATTTTGTACAAAGCTCATAGAGTAAGAGGTTATGAACCTGTTCGTGGTCCAGAAATCTTAAAATCTGAAATGTGGAAAATATCTGGTCACTATGCAAACTATAAAGAAAATATGTACTTTACTACTATTGATGAACAAGAGTATGGTATCAAACCAATGAACTGCGTTGGACATATTCAGATTTTCAAAAGTTCTTTAGTTTCATACAAAGATTTACCAAAAAAACTTTTTGAATATGGTGTTGTTCATAGACATGAGATGAGTGGAGCAATGCATGGATTATTTAGAGTTAGAGAATTTACTCAATATGATGCACATATTTTCTGTACTCAAAACCAAATAAAAGAAGTAATCTTTGAAGTTTTAGAATTTGTTGATGCATTATTAAAACTATTTGATTTCAAATATGAAATCGAAGTATCTACAAAACCAGAAAAAGCAATTGGTGATGATGAATTTTGGGAAAAAACAACAAAAGGTATCATGGATGCACTTGATGACAACAATATTTCTTATGGTATTGATGAAGGTGGAGGAGCATTTTATGGTCCAAAGATTGATATCAAAATCTTAGATGCTATTGGAAGAAAATGGCAATGTGGAACTGTACAAGTGGATATGAACTTGCCTTCAAGATTTAATGCTGAATTTATCAATGATCAAGGTGAAAAAGAACAACCTGTTATGATTCACAGAGCAATTCTTGGTTCTTTTGAAAGATTTATAGGAATTTTAACAGAACACTGCGCTGGGGAATTTCCATTTGCTATTGCACCAACACAAGTTATTTTTGTACCAATTGCAGATACACATAATGAATATGCGAAAGAATTACAAAAAGAACTTTTAGAAAATAGTATGGATTCTAAGATTTTCAATATGAATGAAAGTTTAAACAAAAGAATTAGAATGGCAGAGAAACAAAGAGTTCCTATGATTGTAGTTATTGGTGATGAAGAAGTAGAGAACCAAACAATTGCACTTAGAGATAGAAGAAAAAGAGAACAATCAAACATGAGTAAAGAAGAATTCTTTACCCTATTAAACGAAATATTAAAAGGAAGTAAAATTTGAGTAGAGACAATAAAAAAGATAACGTAATCATGAATGAGGACATTAGAGCAAGTGAAGTTAGATGTACTGGTGACGATGGAACTAATTATGGAATTATTCCAACAAAAGATGCACAACAAACTGCTGATGATTTAGGTTTAGATTTAGTTCTTATTGCACCAGATGGTAAACCACCTGTTGCTAAAATCATGGATTATAGCAAATTCAAATATCAACAAGAAAAAAAGAAAAAAGAAGCTAGAAAAAACCAGAAAGTTATTGTTGTAAAAGAAGTAAAGTTTTCTGTAAAAATTGCTGATAATGATATTAACTATAAAGTTAAACATGCTATTGAATTTCTTGAAAAAGGTTACCACGTTAAGTGTAGAGTATTTCTAAAAGGTAGAGAAATGGCTCATCCTGAAGCTGGGGCTGCGGTTCTAGAAAGAGTTTGGCCAATGCTTGAAGAATATGGCGCTAGAGAAATGGCACCAAAGCAAGAAGGAAGATTTGTAAATATGTACATTATTCCTAAAAATGAACATACTAAAAATTAATTCTAAACTATAGAAAAAGAGATTCTACTCTCTCTTTTTCTATAATACTAACATCACTAAAACATTATTTAATCTTAATTTAAGCAAATTTTAAGTAAAATCTCAAACTTTTTCAGATTATTGGAAATGCAAATTTATTAGAAAGGACTCCACGATGCCAAAGATGAAATCAAATAGTGGTGCTTTAAAAAGATTTAAAGTAAAAAAGAACGGTTCTATTAAAAGAGGATCTGCCTTTAGAAGCCACATCTTGACTAAGATGTCACAAAAGAGAAAAAGAGGTCTTAGAGGACCACAAACTGTTGCAGCAGTAGATGCTACAAGAGTTAAAAGAATGTTATGTTTAGCATAATTAACTTTATTTAGTTAATTATATAGTCCCTCCACAATATGTGGACAAGTTCGATTTTATAAAATCGACACCTATTTAAAAGATACGGTAAAGAAAGGAAAGATATGCCTAGAGTTAAAACTGGTGTAGTTAGAAGAAGAAGACATAAGAAAGTTTTAAAAGCTGCTAGAGGTTTTTTTAGTGGTAGAAGAAAACATTTTAGAAAAGCGAAAGAACAATTAGAACATTCTATGGCTTACGCTTATAGAGATAGAAGACAGAAAAAAAGAGATATTAGAAAACTTTGGATAGTAAGAATCAATGCTGCTTGTAGATTGAATGATATCAACTATTCTAGATTCATGAACGGTATGAAATTAGCGAACATCGAATTAGATAGAAAAATCTTAGCTGATATGGCTATGAATGATTCAGAAGCATTTGCATCTTTAGTTGTAAAAGCAAAAGAAGCATTAGCAGCATAATTTTAATAAATTTGCTCAAAAAAAAGGGTTGAAGTTAAACTTCAACCCTTTTTTTATGTCTTATTTAATATTCAAGTATTAAAGGTATTGAATTAAATGCATGATTTTTTTTATCATTTTTACTATCAAAAAACAATTTTAGAAATTCATTTTTTGTATCTTCAAAAAATATTTCATCACTTATAAATAAATTTAAATACTCGTTTTGTATTTCATTTTTCTTTATACCAAATATTACTTTTGATAATTTTTGTTTTGAAAAATTTATTGGCTCGATAGGAGGAGGAATAACTATATCAGATTTCCATCTAAATGTCCAAGGAAGCGTTACTGAATTCTCATTTGTTAATACTTCGATTATCATATTCTCAGGTAAATATGTAGGCTTGTAGTTCAAGCAATTTTCAAATAATACATCATCCTTACTCGAATAATTTACACATAATCCAAATGGTGAAGAACCATTTGTTTTATATTTTGATCTTTCATATAATTTTGTTGGCTTTGTAATTTTATTTGTTGCTTCTTCAATACTATGAACCCATATTATTTCAATATAAAAGTCATTAAAATAAAATTTTCTATTTCTTGTACCTTGATTTGCATGGATTCTATTACTTCCTTCAAAAAAGCCAAATTCAATTAATTCATTCGCAACTTCATCATGGTTATCACAAAAAATAAATATATGATTTATATTCAAGAAATGCCTTTTCTATCTTTTATAGAACAAATAAAATTTGCAAATCTATCTACTTCTTCCCAATTTGTGTATTCAATTACACTTTTAGGGTCAGTATCCCCTTTTGTTAACCACATAATAAATCTAATCATTTGTCTATCAAAAACTCCATACTTTTGATAATCAAGTTTTCCTCCAAATACAGCTAAATTTTTGGGCTTCCATGAAATTTGTTTTAAAAACTTAAGTAAATATGGATTTGTTTCAGGAGTATTTTTATTTGGTTTTCTAGCAACAATATTTACAGAGAAAAAAGCATTTTCTTTACTCTCTAAAAGTTCTTGATTTTTATTTATAAATTCATATACTATTTTATTGTGTTTCCCATATCTTATACTTGCACCTATTATAATTAGATCAAAATCATTTAAATTGGTTCCTTTATTATCTATAGATAGCAAGGCAACTGTACTATTATTTTTTTCAATAATATCTTTAATTTTATTACAAATTTTTATTGTGTAATTATCTGTTGTCGAATAGAGTATTATAATCTTTGCTATTTTGTATCCTTTTATTTACGGATACTGTATTTTATAGCAATATGTCTTAATACTGTACATCTATTTAGATAGTTTTTTAGCTTTACAAGAAAGAACATATAACTAATTTAAGTCTACAAGAAAAGCTTCTTGTAGACTTTTAAAATAAAACTTATAGCCTATTAATCAATAGGCTCATTAACCTCGATTTTACAATCATTCCCTTTACAATCTATATTTGCATCAAAATAAAATATTTCAGATATATCCATACCTGCTTCTTTTAATTTTGTCCATGCTTCAATAGATCTTCCACCTGCTGTACAATTAAATACTACTGTTTTACCTTTTGGTAATTTTGCATATAACTCTTTTGCTTTTAAAGGTTCAGCGGGTACATTTATAGCACCTTTTATGTGTCCTGATTTATATTCATCAGGAGATGTTACATCAACAATTTGAATAAATGAAGGTACATTTCCTTTTTTGATAAATGCATTTAACCATTCACCATCTATGCTTCCTTCATCTGAACCTAATTTAGCACCATTTTTACTCAATAAAGGTTTTTTAGGAGCATCAGATTTAGGGGCTACTTTTGAGGCACTTTTTGTTGTAGCTAATCCTGCTTTTTTCCAAGCTGGCATACCAGCTGCAAATACTGACACATCTCTATATCCTAAAGATAGTAGTTTTTTTGCAACTTTATGTGATTTTCCACATTTGTATCCACCACAAAAAGTAATAATTTTTTCACCTTGGTGTACTGGAAATCTTCCTTTTAATTCATCTACTTTAGTATCTGGAATTGAAATAGCTCCAGGGATAGTCTCGTTTAAGAACATTTTGTATGGTCTTGCATCTATAATAAAAGCTGCATTTTTCTCTTGGGCACCTTTTACAACTGCTATATCAACTTCTCTATAGTTTTTCTTTTTCCACTGAGGTTCACCTGCTTGATAAAGCTTTACATTTGTAAAACCATCTTTTTTAAGCATATTTGCCACTTTTGGAGATTTACCACATTTCCATCCACCACAGTAAACAATAATCTCTTTATTTTTTGCCACATCTTTTAGTTGTCCCACATATTTAGAATACTCTGTATCTGGAATATTTAAAGAGGAAGGAATTGTACCAGTTTTATATTTTTGGTTTGGTCGAGCATCTATAAATAGTGCTTTAGCACCATCTCTTGTCCCCTTTGCAACTTTACTTTTTGCATAGTTATAATCTACAACTTGCAATTTAAACTTGTCAATCATTGATTGAACTTTTGCACTTGGTTTTGTTAATGCACCTGGATCATTTGCCATTACTCCAGTAGTTAGAAGACCAACTACCACTAAACTTTTTAGAATCATTTTCATTGCATATCCTTTTCTTCTAATTGTGATCTAAATTAAATAACTTATCAGCTAAGTAATACATTACTAAGCACACACCTATTCCACCTATTGAAACACCAATTTCGGCAAATGATGGAAAATACTCTATAAATGTTGGTGGTAATTGGTACTCTCTTATTTTAAGTGTTTGAAGTGGCATTAATTGAGTATCATGAACTAAATCATATCTCATAAAGAAAATACCTACCATACCTAAAATAGATGCCCAAACCATCCCTTTTATATTTTTCCCTTTACTTGCTAAAATTACAATAAATGGAATCACCATTCCTAATAAAACTTCTCCTATCAAAAAATTTGAACTTCCAAGTACATGCCAAGCAACTTCTGCACGACCAGGCATTCCTCCATATATAGAAGTAAACATTCTCCAAATTTCAAAAAACATTAAAATTCCTAATAAAAGTCCTAGAATTTTTGCAAGTTTTACAAGCATAATTTCTACTTCTTTTGGAAAATTCATTTTATATCTAAACCCATACATTAAAAACAGTAAATAAGAACCAGTAATCATAGCTGAAAGTATAAAATATATTGGAAAGAATACTCCATTTGAAATAGGTCTTGCGATTAAAAATCCAAATACTGCACCTAAATTACTATGTGCTGCAAGTCCTACTAATAATCCACCTAAACCAAAAAATTTTGACCATTTATGATTTTCTCTCACTAAAAATATAAATTCAAATATAATAAATACTAAATATGCACCATATAAAGTTCCCATCCACCAAATTGCAGAGGTAAACCCTGGTGTTAAAATATTATATATTATCATAGTAACGGGATGACCAATTTCTAAAGCAATTACTATAAATCCAGTTGATATAGTAATGATTTCACCTAAAATTGCTCTTTTACCAATTATCTCAAACTCTTTTATACCAAATACATGTCCAATTGAAGACATTATACAAAGCCCTGTACTTGAAACAACAAAGAATACATACATTGCAATGATTAATCCCCATGGATGCGTTCTAGATACATTATAAGCGTGATGTCCATCAATAAAATACATCACAGCACCTGCTAAAAAGAATGCAACTAAAGCAACAGTTAATATTGCCATAGTAACATTACTAAAATTTTTCTCAAATGTTAACAACTCTTTTAAAGAGATGTCTTTCATAGGAATAATAGATTTTAAAGTCATAACATCTCTCCTTATGTTAAATAGAACAATCTAGGATCAGTACCTAAATGTGATTTCAAAGTAAAATGATCTCTTGTTCTTAAAACTTCAGATATTTCACTATTTGGGTCGTCTATATCTCCAAAAATTCTAACCTTTGTTGGGCAAGTTGCCTGACAAGCAGTTGTTGTCTCACCTCTTGCAATTCTTGTATCTGCACAAAAGTTACATTTATCAATTGTATTAGTTCGATCATCAACATATCTTGCATCATAAGGACAAGCAGTCATGCAGTATGAACATAAAATACATTTTTCTGGATCAACTCTAACTACACTGTTTTCATCATAATATGTTGCATTAGTTGGACAGACTTCTTGACAAGGTGCATTTGCACATTGTTGACATTGACTTGGTTCAAAATTATTTGAAGCAATATTTAAAAAAGGAAATTCTCCTTCAATCTCTTTTGTTCCAACCCAAATTCTATGGTTTTCGGCTCCTAGTAAAATTCCATTCTCTTCTTTACAAGCTGTTTCACAAGCTTTACAGTTAATACAATTTTTATAATCTAGTACCATTGCATATCTAGCCATCTTACACCTTCCTTACATCAACAATTGTTTCGTGCATCGCTGCACTTCCAAATACTGGCTCAATAACATCATCAATAATCATATTATCTGCGGCACCATTTCCTACCCCTAATGTCAAATTATCAGAAGTAGATCCAAATCCATGAATAAAAAATAGTGTGCTAGGTCCAATTTTTTCAGTTGGATATGCTTTTATCTGGATTTTTCCTATATTACTTTCTACTTCTACAGTATCACCAAAGGCTATGCCTTTATCTCTTGCAACTCTTTTATTAATCCATAAATAATTTTCTGGCATCAAGTCTAATAACATAGCATTATTTGAAGTTGCATTTTGAGTAAATTGTCCGTGACGCCCCGTAATAAATTTGAATTTACCTTTTGGAGTTTGAGTGTACATTTCATCTCGCCATTTTGGCATTGAATCCACACCTTTTTTAGCAAGATTTTCTAATACACACTCTACTTTTCCAGTTGGTGTTTTAAACTCTTTTTTAAGTACTGCTATCTCTTTTTCATTTACACAAGTATCATGGAAAACATCTGATTTGAATTCACCTCTTACAACTGAATAAAATCTTCTATCTTTTGGATACCATTGATATTCATTTGCAGAGAGTTTTTTGAAATATTTATCCATATTTAGATAATAAACACCTTTTTCTCTAAGTGTCTCCCAAGCTTCTTTTCCGTAAACTTTTTCGACCATATGTCTGTTTATCTCTTCTTGAGAGTGAGCATAATCATCACCTAAATCAAAACCATTTTTTTTATAATACTCTTCAACCTCAGCTTCTGATTTTCCTTCAATCTCATCTTGAACATCTTCATCATATTTTTTAGTAACTTCCCATAATGGTTTCGCCATTTTAGTACCTAAACCATGCATAATTTCTATAACTGGTTTAGTTTCATACATAGCTTTTACAGCAGCCTGTCTTAAAGCTATTGAAGGTTGTGCCCCACCAAATGATTTAACAGGATCTTCTCTTTCTAAATAAGTACATTCAGGTAAGATTACATCTGCCATCATTGCAGTATCACTAGGCATCGTGTCAATTACAACAACTAAATCCATTTTTTCAAACATTTCTTTTGTTTTTTTAATATTTGGAATACTCAACATTGGATTTTGTTTATATACAAACATTCCTCTTATTGGATAAGGAGATTTATTTTCAATAATTTTATTTCTCCATGCAATCCAAGAACCACTTCCTCCAATAATTGCGGCAGAATCTTTTTCGATTCTTCCTTTTGCATTTGCATACATTGGTGCATTAATTGAATGAGTTCCTAATGGTAATACTTTTCCGAATACGATACCACCTTCTTTATCTATTCCGCCACCAAGAGCTGTAAAAATTGCTTGGGCTCGTCTTAATTGAAAATCTTGTTTACTCCAAGCTGTTCTTCTTCCTTGATAGTAAATCGCTTTAGGTGCATATTGCATAAAATCTCTTGCAACTTTTTTAATTTTTGAGACTTTAATCCCTGTAATTTTTTCTGCCCACTCTGGAGTGTAACCACTACTTATAATATGTTCTTTATATTCTTCAAATCCATTTATATTTAATGAAACAAATTTTTTATTATAAAGTTCTTCAGTTATTACTACATATGTTAATGCTAAAACTAAAGCTAAATCAGTACCCACTTCAATAGGTAACCACTCATCAGAATGTGCTGCTGTATTTGTAAATCTAGGATCTACTACTATTAATTTTGCACCTCTTCTTTTTGTTCTTTTAAATAAATCCATAGTATCAGGTGTTACAATTGCTTCAGCTCTATTAGCACCTGCCATGATAATGTATTCTGCATTTTCTAAATCAGCTTGACCATACCCACCAATGGTTAATGCATATCCAGAAACTGTTGTTTGTAAACAAATAGATGCATGATTTATAAAATTTGAAGAACCAAATTTATCTTGCATAAATGTTTTATAAGTATGTTCGGCCATACCTTCACCCGCACAATAACCAATACAAGATCTATTATCTTTTTCTTCATCTAAAATTTTGGCCATTTTTTCTGCGATATAAGTATTTGCTTCATCCCAAGTTACTCTTTTATATTTGCCATCACCTCTTTCTCCTACTCTTATTAGAGGATATTTTAGTCTATCAGGGTCATATAAAGCTTGTATTCCTGCATTTCCCCTTGCACAAAGCATATTTTGTGATTTTGGAAAATGAGGATTAGGATCTAACTTCGTCACTACATTATTTTCAACTCTAGCATATGCTGCACATTTGTTAACACACATTTCACATAAGGTTGGAACTGTTTTTATTTCATTTTTATTTATTGATGTTTTAGTTGTTCCAAGTGTTTTCTTATCATCTTGTGATTTTGTATTTGAAAGTGCAGAAGTAGATGCTGCAATAACCGATAAAGCAACAGTACCTTGCAAGAATTTTCTTCTAGAAATTTCAACTTGCATTTCATCTCCTTCTTAAATTTTACTTATTATTATAAACTAACTATATAATTTTAGCATGATAATTAATAAATTATTCTTATACATGAATGATTATTCATAAGTTTGATAAGTTTTTTTGATTTTTTTACACTATTATAAGATTTTTTTATAATTCTAATCGCTTAATAAATTATTTATTATTTATGTATGTGATATTAGTATCAGAAAGGATTCCAACCTCAAAATCTTTATGACAAGCAATACAATTCGATTTACTTTCAACTTTATCACTTTTAAATACTTCTTTAGGAATATTTTTATGTGTATTTATCCAGTATTGAGTTTTTGTTATAGTAAATTTTTTACTGTCTTTTATTTCCTCATGGAGCTTAAAAGAAGCTTCTCTAGTAGATTTTTCAGCAGAGTTTTCCACTAAAAAAGTTTCTATAGATTTTGCTAAACTTTTACTTAGATTTAAATCTTCATCATAATGATTATCTTGTCTTGACATAAGTTCAGTCCATGAATCTTTAGGTAACAAATGAGGAGGTATTAAGTTATGGCAATCTGAACATTCAAATTGAAAATCTTTATGCATTGCTTTATAATCTATTTTTTCAAATTTACTTTTTATTAAAATATTATCTGGAATAAAATATACATAAAAGAATAATATAAATACAAAAAAAGTATATAATGAGCCAAAAAACACCATACAAAACCGTGGCTTAATATCAGTGCCTTTTGCTTTTTTATATCCTGAAACCATTGCCATTACCATATTAGTTTTATGATAAAATTGCTCTACTAAAACTCCCGATATATGGAAAAAAATCATAGCTAATAAAATATATACTAATATAATATGTATATCATCATAAATATACATCAAAGAATAATAGTTTTTATTCAAAAATGAAGTAAGCCCATTTCCTTCTTGTATTCCATAAAGTATAAATCCAGATAGACAACAAAAAATACCAATCCAAGTAACTAAAAATGCAAACCAAGAAGAGGCAGGATTGTGTCCCGCTGGAATTTCTCTATATCTATTTTCTATTTTTTCAGTAAAATAAAATTTCAAATTTTTTAAAGTAAAATCAAAATCTGACCATCTTGCATATTTTGGTCCTATTAATCCCCAAACTATTTTTTTTAGAAACATTCCAAAAACAAATATACCAAATGAAACATGCAAGGTTAATAATTCTTCATAAAAAGAAGTAATGTAAGATGCAAAAAAAGAGATAACTAATAGCCAATGGCTTAGTCTTCCAAGAAATGACCATACGTAAGTTTGATTATTTTTCAATTTTTACCTTAATTATGATTATTTATTCATAAATTCTATATTTAAAATGCTCTATCTTTTAAAAAGTTTTAATACCAAAAATAATACTACTCTCAATACAACTATAATTATATAAATTAAGAATACATATAATATAGGATGATAAGGTATCACATGAGAAAAAAGAGCTTGCATATGAAACATTGGATTTGCCATCCAAGCAGAAAGATGGACCACAACAGAAGTGACAACAAACAGTATTAAAAAAATTACTAACTCTTTTTTTAAATTTATCAACTCATATCCTGATTTAAAAAGTAAAGGAAAATATCCTTTACTTAATTTTTTATTATTCTATTTTTTATAGAAGTGAGATTCTATATATTTAGCCATATCTTTTGGCTTATATTTCATACCTTTTTCTTCAATTTTATCCTGATTATGTTCCATAACATCATGTTCAGTTCCTGAAGATTGATTCATCCCTGCATTTTGAATATCAATTAACTCAGATTCTATTTCATGTGCTGTTTTATCATTAAGTGCCGGCCCTTTTTTCTTTGGGTTTCCTTCAGCATTTAAACCGTGACATTTTGAACACATTTTCCCATAAATTTCAGATACTGTGTATGAATCACTATGTTTCACTTCTTGATAAAATACAGCTTCAGGATTAAAAGAAGTAAAAATATATTTTGCCATTTGTTTTGGCTCATAATTCATACCTTTTTCAATAATCTTTTTCATATTATGTTCCATAACATCATGCTCAGTCCCTGAGGACTGATTTAATCCACCACTTTTTAAATCATATAAACTAATCTCAAGTTCATGTGCAGACTGGTCATTTAAAGCAGGTCCTTTCTTTTTAGGATTTCCTTCTCCATTCATTCCATGACATTTTGAACACATATTTTCATAAATCTCAGAATTTGTGTATTTATTTTCAGCCCCATATAATCCTGTTGCTAAAATACTCCCTAAGAAACTTAATAAAACTGCTTTTTTTATTTGCATTTGAATTCCTTTATTTCTCTTTTATTTAGAGATGGTTATTACAACCGCACCTCTAATTTCCCCACTTTTATATCCATAACCCCTGTTATTCTTATAAACTTCAGAGAATCTCTTTTTTGAATCTTTATCAACTTTATTTTCTAAACCATGACATTTTTTACAATCTCTACTTTTCATCTCTATTGGTGAATATACTTTATAAGTATTATCATCAACAATTTGAACTATCTGTTTAGATTGATAAGCATCAGACTTTTGTATTAAATCAAAAGCTTTTAATATATTTATTTCATTCTCTTGGGCTTTTGATTTTTCATTTCTGTTATTGAGACTAACTCTTTTAATTGATACTTTTGAACCATACTTTTTATCAATTTTTTCAATTAATTTTGCAGACTCATCTATACAAAAACTAGTCATCTCTTTTGTTTTACCACTTTTTTTTGCCTCTTTTAACTCTTTCTTTAACTCTGAATTCAATTCAGAAGTAGCTTGAAAAGCCACTTCTTTTACTTTATCAAGAGTTAATACATCCTGCGATGCAAAAAGAAAAGATGATAAGATAAAACTATATATTAATAACTTTTTCAACATTTACTCATTATATTTTTAACTTATGCTCTTCCAGAAAGCATTCCATAAATAGTCATTGGTTTAAGCGCATAAACTTTTAATAACCACCAAATATATCTTTCAACAGTCGGATCTAATGGAAATGATGGAGTTGGTTTTTTAGTCCAATCAAATTCTGCTAACATAACAGTACCAATGCCTGTAATTAATGGACAAACAGTATAACCTGCATATTTTGCAGTCAACTCCTTTCCTTCCATTAAAGAAATAAGATTTTCAACTACAACTTTATATTGTTTTCTAGCACTTCCTCCTGTTTTACCCATAGGAATACCAGCAACATCTCCTAATCCAAAGATATTTGGATATCTAGTATGTTGTAAAGTTTCTTTATTTAATTCTACCCATCCACCTTTTGATGCACTACCCTTTTGCCAAGCTAAAGATGAATTTTTAACAGCATCTGGAGCTCTCATGGGAGGAGTGATATGAATAAAATCATAGTCTCTTTCAACTTTTTTACTCATTGGAATCATTTCATAATCTTCAATATCTTCGTCGTAAGCACCTTTTTCTAGCCATCGTTTTTCAAAAATTGCTTTTTTAGTGTTTACATCAATCTCTACTAAATTGTTTTTGTATTCCCATTTCATGTCTCTTGCTTCAAATTGTTTTACAATTGCATCGTGATATTCAGGAACACCAAACATTTTTCCACCATTTGGATAGAAAGATAATTCAACATTATCTCTTACTCCAGCTTCTCTCAACCTCGCATCTGTAAGATACATAATTTTCTTTGGAGCTCCACCACATTTAATAGGTGTATTTGGATGTGTAAATAGTGCTTTTAATTTTTTACCACTTTTTGCTTCTGAAATAAGCTCTTGCATCCCTTTCCAAGTATTAACTGCGCCATCAGCATAATAAATAGAATGTACACCATTTTTTCCAATTTTTTGAGAAATCTCAGGATTCGCTGAAGCTGATGTACCCACACCTTCTAATCCTTTAATCATTCCATAATCTAATACAAGACCTGTTGCAATAACTAAATAATCATAAGAAATAGATTGACCATCTTCTGTTATAACTTTGTTATTTTCTGGATCAAACTCTTTAGCTTTACCTTTAATCATCTTTACACCACTTGGCACAAAATCTGCAGTTTTATAAACAATATCACTTTTTTCCCAAACACCACTAGCTACTAATGTTTGTCCAGGTTGATAGGATACAGAATGTGGATTTGGTTCAATTATTGTTATATCAGGATTTGATAAAGAATTTGTTAGTTTTGCAGCGGTAGAGATACCAGCTAATCCACCCCCAACAATTAAAATCTTTCCTTTTGCTTCACTCGCTTGCGCAGCAGTTGCAGCTTCAGCTTCTGTTCCATTTCCTAAAAGAAATGAAGCTGATCCTAATCCTGCAAGTTTAAAAGCATCTCTTCTTGAAATTCCTTGTTTTTTTAATTCACTATCTAAAACATCTAATGCTTTTTTAAGCTCTTCATTGTTTCCCATATGACGTCCTCTTTTTAAGTTTAGTTATTTAGTAGGTTATCAAAATAATGATAACACTAAACTTAAGATAGACTGAATTATTTAATTATAATTATTAGTTCAGCTTATAAGTGATTTTGCTTTAGAATATTCATTTTTATCATTAAGGTTAATAAATTCGGATTCATCGCTGAAGCTTACATAAGAAGTATTCATATTCTTAAGTAGGAATCCAACTTTATGGATATTATTTTCTAACATATTTTTTATTTGATATAAGCAAGATTTATCAAATAAGCCACAAAGGTTATGAATTCTCTCAGTTTCAGCGACACAAATATCAAAATTTTTGGAGTGCTCTATAATTTTTTGGATTGATTTAATTTTAACTAAAGGAGTATCAACTGTAATTATAAATATTTTTTCTGATTTTATTTTTTCAAAAATAGTTTCAAGTGCAATCATTGGAGAGGATTCTTCTTGTTTATCTAAAATTAAATTATTACTTTTATTTTTAAGAAAATCAAATTTATTTGTCTTGGATGAGATATAAATATCTTTAAAATATGGTTTTAATCTATCATATTGGTATTGAGATAAAGAAGGTGAAGAAGAAAAAGGGAGAAGCGCTTTATCTTCTCCCATTCGAGAGCTTTTACCACCACATAGAATTACACAAGGTATATCATGGGTAGTTATCATTTTATAAGCTTCTAGGGTCTGTAATGTATCCAGAAATTGCAGAAGCTGCTGCAACTGCACTATTTGCTAAATAGATTTTTGAGCTTCGTGAACCCATTCTACCTACAAAGTTTCTGTTAGTAGTAGAGATACAAACTTCATCATCCCCTAAAATTCCCATGTATCCACCTAAACATGCTCCACATGTAGGGTTCGATACTACTCCACCTGCATCTACAAGAGTATCAATATATCCTGCTTTTGTTGCATCTCTTAAGATTTTTTGTGTTCCAGGAGTTAAGATAAGTCTTACATGTCGTGCAACTTTTTTACCGTTTAAAATTTCTGCAGCAACTTTAAAGTCAGATAATCTACCATTAGTACAAGAACCAATAAATACTTGGTCTACTCTAATATTATCTTCAACTGCTTGAGAAACTGAATGTCCATTTGAAGGTAAAAATGGATAAGCAATTACAGGTTCTAATTTATCAGTATCAATTTCAATTACTTGACAATATTTTGCATCATCATCAGAGTAATGAATTTTTGGTTCTGCTCTTAATCCACCATTTAATTCCGCAGTTTGTTCTAAAAACTCTTTTGTAACATCATCATAGGCAACAATACCATTTTTAGCACCTGCTTCAATAGCCATATTACATAAAGAAAATCTATCATCCATACTTAAATATTGAATCGCTTCTCCTGTAAACTCTAAAGTTTTATATAAAGCTCCATCAACACCTAAAATTCTAATGATTTCTAAAATCAAATCCTTACCAGTTACTTGATTCGCTGGCTTTCCATTAAATACAACTTTAATAGACTCAGGAACTTTAAACCAGTTGCCACCAGTAATCATTCCAAATGAAATGTCAGTTGAACCCATACCAGTAGAAAATGCACCTAATCCACCATGAGTACAGGTATGTGAATCAGCACCAATTATTACATCGCCTGGCAATACTAAACCTTTTTCAGGTAAAAGTGCGTGCTCAATTCCCATATCTTTTTCATCAAAGAAATATTTTAAATCATGTTTCATCGCAAAATCTCTTGAGATTCTTGCTTGATTTGCATATGCAATATCTTTTGCAGGAATAAAGTGATCAAGTACAATTGCAAAACCATCTGGATTTGCTAATTTTTCAAAACCACCCTCTTCAAATGCTCTTATAGAGATTGGAGTTGTAATATCATTCCCAATTACCATATCAATTGGACTTCTTACAATTTCACCTGCGAAAACTTCGTGACCTACATGTTCACTAAATATTTTTTCTGTTATTGTTTGACCCATATTCTAACCTACTTTTTTTCTGTATTTTTTATTAATTTTAATATTAAATTTGCGTGATTATAGCAAAAAATCTATAAACTCCCAAATTTGATACAATTTTAAGAGATAATCTCTTTACTTTTTTTTTCTTGCTTTGCTAATTTTATTTGCTTATATATAATAAGTACAACAGCTAAATCAATCATTACATCTGCAAAATTAAATATTGCAAACTCAAAACCATAATGCCAATAAAAATAATCTACTACTCCACCATAAGTAAACCTATCTAATATATTAGATAATCCCCCCGCAAGAAGTAATCCTACGGGTATATAATAATTCATAAATAGATCTTGATTCTTATATAAATAAATAATACCAGCAAAAACCAAAGTTAATTGTATATATTTTAAATATTCTGCTAAGAAAGAAAACATAGAAAATGCAACCCCATAATTATATGCAAGTTGCAAAGACATATACGGACCATCTACATTCCAGCTAAAATTGGCAAATCCATATTTTACAACTTGATCAATTGTAAAGATACATATAAATATCAAAAATGATGTAACTAATTTCTTTCTCATAAAACTTTTTTTATAAACCTTACTAATTCTTGCATAGATTCTTCAACATCATTTTTGTTTTTACCTTCTAAAAGGAGTCTAATTTTATTCTCAGTTCCAGAGTATCTAATTAAATCTCTTATACCCTTTTTTCTAATTGGAATTAAAATATCTTCTAATCCTTCAATCTTATCTAAAGGAATTTTTTCTGTTACTTTTAAATTCGTTAAAATTTGAGGATAAAGTTCAAATGGATTTAAAACTTCACTTGCTTTTTTTCCAGATCTTAAAATAAGTGCTAATACTTGAAGTGCAGAAGCTAATCCATCACCAGTTTTTGCAACATCAGAAAATATTACATGCCCACTTTGTTCACCACCAAAATTAATGCCATCTTTCTTCATTAGTTCTAATACATTTTTATCACCAACATTTGATCTAAAAAGATTCAAACCATTAGCATTTAAAAAATCTTCTAAGGCTTGGTTACTCATAACTGTAGCAACACAAGCATCACCTTTTAAAGTTCCTTCATTTTTTAAGAACAGACAAAGAGCCCCTAGTAATTTATCACCATCAATAACATCACCATTTTCATCCACGACAACTAATCTATCAGCATCACCATCAAGAGCAATTCCAATATCAGCTCTATACTCTTTAACTATTTTACCAACTTGATTTGGATGAAGAGCACCACAAGATTCATTTATATTGTATCCATTAGGTTTATTGTTTATTGTGATTACATCTGCACCTAACTCTTCTAAAATTGTTGGTGCAACTTTGTAAGCTGCTCCATTTGCACAATCTAATACAATTCTCATTCCAAATAATGATAAATCCTTTGGAAAAGAACTTTTTATTGAAACAATATATCTCCCTATTACATCATCAATTCTTTTTGATGCACCAATATTTTTCCCTGTAACTTGTTCTGATATCAAAGTATCACTATCATAAAATATTTTTTCAATGGCAGCTTCACAAGAAGAACCAAGTTTATCTCCATGATTATCAAAAAACTTAATACCATTATCTTCATATGAATTATGTGAAGCTGATATCATAATTCCCGCATCACATCTCATTGATTCTGTTAAATATGCAATTGCAGGTGTTGGCATTGGACCAATCTGAATTACATCATATCCGACAGATGTTAATCCACTAACAAGTGCATTTTCAATCATATATCCACTTCTTCTAGTGTCTTTTCCTACTAAAATTCTTTTTGTTGTTGAATGTTTTCTAAAATAAATACCTGCAGCCTTAGCTAATTTCATAACTGTTATTACATCTAAGAACTCGCCCGCTAGGCCTCTAACACCATCTGTACCAAATAGTTTCATTAAATCTTCCTAAAATTAAACTTATTTTAAACTTACTTTAAAGTTAATTGGCTACCATTCTATCCTTAAAAATTTTACAAAGAGGTTAAATAATATGGCAAATCATAAATCTGCTGCAAAAAGAGCAAAACAAACAATAGTAAAAACTGAAAGAAACAGATTTTACAAAACAAGAATTAAAAATGTGACTAAAAGTGTTATAGCTGCAATCGAATCTGCTGATAAAGAAAAAGCGGTAGAAGCTATGAAAACTGCAAACAAATATGTGCACCATTGTGTAAGTAAAGGTATTTTAAAGAAAACTACTGCTGCTAGAAAAGTTTCTAGATTACAAACAAAAGTGAATGCTATATAATTATACAATTAAATATTTTATATTTAGTCTATAATCATATAAATACTAACAAATATGCAACAAGATAAACTACAACCCTTTATAGACAGATATAATGAGATTAACGAACTGTTAATCTCACCTGATATTACAAGCGATATTAAGAGAATGACTGCTCTTTCTAAAGAGCAATCTTCTATAGAACCTACAGTTACGTTAGCAAAAGAATATCTTCAAAATGTTAAAGATATTGAAGAGAACAAGATGCTACTTGATGATGAGGACTTAGGTGAACTTGCAAAAGAAGAGCTAAAAGAACTCGAAAAACGACAACCAGAAATTGAAGAAGAAATCAAACTACTTATGCTTCCTAAAGATCCTAATGATGATAAAAATATCTATTTAGAATTAAGAGCAGGCGCAGGTGGAGATGAAGCTGCTATTTTCGTAGGGGACCTTTTTAGAGGTTACTTAAGATATGCAGAGAACAACGGTTGGAAAGTTGAAATTATGAGTCAAAGCGAGAGTGAATCTGGTGGTTTCAAAGAAATTGTAGCACTATTTAAAGGTGACCATGTCTATTCAAAATTAAAATTTGAAAGTGGTACCCATAGAGTACAAAGAGTTCCAGCTACTGAATCACAAGGAAGAGTTCATACTTCAGCTATTACTGTTGCTGTTATTCCAGAAGTTGATGATATAGAAATTGAAATTAATGCAAGTGACTTAAAAATTGATGTAATGAGAGCAAGTGGTAATGGTGGACAATCTGTAAATACTACAGACTCAGCTGTTAGAATTACTCATATTCCATCAGGTTTAGTTGTAACAAATCAAGATCAAAAATCTCAACATAAGAATAAAGATAAAGCAATGAAAGTTTTAAAAGCTAGACTTTATGATTTAGAAAACCAAGAAAAAATGGCAAAAGAAGGTGCTGACAGAAAAGAACAAGTCGGAACTGGAGATAGAAGTGGAAGAATTAGAACATATAATTATCCACAAAATAGAGTTTCAGACCATAGAATTACTTTAACACTTTATAGACTTGATTATATTATGAATGATGGATTATTCGATGAAATAATTGATCCATTAATTGCTGACCATCAAACAAGACTTATTGAAGCAAATGGGTTATAATCCCATTTCCTTCTAATCACACACAAAATAAACTAAAAAAACAACTTCCAACTCCATTAAATTATTTTTAATTCCTTTATTGTTAATATACTATTTTAATATTATAAAGGTAATTTATGAGCAGAAATCTTCCAGCTATTTTATTAAATCCAAATAAATTTGATTATTCTTTAAATGAATTGGAAATAGGCCATTTAAGAGATGCAAGGCAAGCTTTAATAAAAAAAAACTATAACTTAGTATTAAACTCTTTATGGAAAGCTGTTAATAATAATTTAAAAAGAAGAATTGAAAAATATGGAATAAATGAATTTTTAGACAATTTAGATAATAGTGAAAAAAATATATATTTTAAAAATTCATATTCTATTAGTCAAAAATTTTCTTTACTAAACAATTTAGTAATTATAAAAAACTCTTTCAAACTAAAAATTATTAGCGAAAGAACTTACCTTGTCTTAAATTTTTTTTATTGGTTAAGTAAAAATAATTCTAATGAAAAAATAACTTTTTTAGATATAACTTCTGTATCTTCATTACTTGAACAAAATTTATTTAAAGTACAAATAGATTTTAAAGATGTAAATTATCAGGAGAAACAGCCTACTCATAAAAGTAATTCAAATCAAATAAATAATCATGCAATAATTGAAAATAATCTTAAAAGACGAAAAGATGATTATTCTTCAACACAGAATTCTTCTAAAAAGATTCGAAAAGAAGAACTTTTATTAATACAAAGTAACCATCAAAGGAAAAGACGAAAAGATGATATTGAAAAAGAAGAATTCCAATCTTTTTTATTAAGAAGAAAAGATGACCCCATAAATAAACATCAAATGCATCGAAGACGAAAAGATGATTTTTTACACTCTCCAAATACAAAACCTCAAAGACGAAAAGATGATATTGAAAACAATCCTACTCTACAAGTACCGAGAAAACGTAGAAAAGATGATTAAAACTAATAACTTATCAATTTTATGAGTAACCAAAATGTAACCATTAAAGTATAAACTTCCATAACAAAAATTTATGGAGATAAAAATGACAATAAAAAAAACAACAATTGCTTTATTAGCAACTGCTGCACTTACAGTATCTTTAAGTGCTAGAGATCAAATCAAAATGGTTGGTTCTTCAACTGTTTACCCATTCGCTTCTGCGGTAGCTGAAGAATTAGGTGCAACAACTAAATACCCAACTCCAGTAGTTGAATCAACTGGTTCAGGTGGTGGTATGAAACTGTTTTGTGCTGGAAATGATTTAAATACACCAGATATTACTAATGCATCAAGAAGAATGAAAACAAAAGAATTCAAACTTTGTGAAAAAAATGGTGTTACTGATATTACTGAAGCTGTAATTGGTTATGATGGTATTGCATTTGCTCAAGATAAATCTAACAATGCATTTAATATTTCAAGAGAAAACTTGGCATTAGCAGTAGCTTCTGAAGTACCTTCAAAAGATGGTAAATCATTAATTGCAAACCCATATAAAAAATGGTCAGATATTGATGCTTCATTACCAAATAGAGAAATTATTATTTATGGACCACCAAAATCATCTGGTACAAGAGATGCTTTCGAAGAATTAGTAATGCAACATACATTCAAAAAAATGGCTGTATACACTGATCTTTATAAAGCAGATAAAAAAGCTAACAAAAAATATAAAAAATATTCTATTGTAAGAACTGATGGTGTTTATGTTCCATCTGGTGAAAATGATAATATTATTGTTCAAAAGTTAACTAAAAATAAAAATGCATTTGGAATTTTTGGATTTTCTTTCTTAGTTGAAAATGATGACAAATTAGCTGGTTCAACTATCAATGGTATTAAACCAACTCCAGAAGCAATTTCTTCAGGTAAATATCCTGTTTCTAGATCATTATTCTTCTATACAAAAAACTCTCATAAAAAAGATGTTCCTGCAATGAACAAATATGTTGAGATGTTTATGTCTGAAAATATGATTGGTAAAGAAGGTATCTTAACTGAAATTGGTCTTATTGCTTTACCTGATGCACAAAGAACAGAGCTTAGAAAAACAGTTATGGCTGGTAAAAAAATCACTTTAGAAGAACTTTCTAAAAAACACTAACTTTTCTTATTAAAAGAGAGAATATCTCTCTTTTAATAGATTTATAAATGGACTTTTATCTGTTAGAGCGAAGAAGAGATAAAAGTCTATTTATAAATCTACTTTACAAGAAGGCTTGCCATGTCAACAAAAATTGGCGTTGAGAAACTTGATTTTGCTTTTCGACCTATTGACGTTGATAAACTTGATTTTGCTTTTCAACCTATTGTTAATACTTATACAGGAAAGACTTACGCAGTAGAAGCTTTAATCCGAAATACAGATGAACTTGGATTTAAAACAATACAAGACTTTTTTGATGAATTAAATAAACAACAAATACTTTTCAAAATGGATATGATTTTAAGAAAAAAAGCAATAGAGAAATTTAAAAAAATCGATATTAAAAATTTAAAACTATTTTATAATCTTGACAATAGAATGCTAAATATGCCAGATTTTAAAGTAGGAGAAACAGCTGAAATACTAGAAGCTGCAAATCTAGAGCAGAACCAGCTTTGTTTTGAGATTACAGAACATCACTCTTTTGAAGATGAAGATTTATTAAAAGAAATTATTAATGTCTATAAAAAACAAAACTATCATATAGCTATAGACGATTTTGGAACCGGAATTGCAGGACTTCACTTATTATATATTGCTGAAGCAAATTTTATTAAAATTGATAGATTTTTTATAAATGAAATTAATCGTGATTCAAAAAAAAGACTCTTTTGCTCTTCAATAGTAGAAATGGCCCATATAATGGGAATGAAAGTCATTGCAGAAGGAATAGAGACAATCGAAGAATACTACACTTGCAAAGATATAAAAGCTGATTATATCCAAGGTTATCTAATTTCAAAGCCCAGCCAAAATATAAAATTTATTCAGAAATCATATTCAGAGATTAGAGGTCTTTTTAAAAAAGACCGCAGAGCTTTGACTAATAATTTTATTGATAAATCATATATTGAAAAAATCGTTCCTTTAAATATTAATTCCTCATTACATGACTTATTTCTGTATTTTAAAGAACATACACAAAATACCTTTGTTCCTATAATTAACAATGAGAAGAAAATAGAAGGTGTAATTTACGAAGTAGATATCAAAGAATTATCATATTCTCAATATGGTTTATCTTTGGCGAAGAATGTCTCTTTTAGTACAAAACTTAGAACTTATATAAAACCTGTACTAGAAATTGATATTGCCTGGGGGATAGACAAAGCTTTAGAAATGTTTAATATGAGAAATGATTCAAAAGGTATTTTCGTTAGAAAAAATGATGCCTATTATGGTTTTATAAATCTTAATAATCTTTTATCTCTTTCATACAAACGAAATCTTGAAATTGCACAAAATCAAAATCCATTAACAAAACTTCCAGGGAATAAACAAATTGATAACTTTATTCAAAAGATATTTAAAAAAAATATCCCTTCACATATAGTCTATTTTGATTTTAATGATTTTAAACCTTTTAATGATTATTATGGTTTTAGACAAGGGTATAGGGCAATATTAATGTTCTCTGAAATACTACAAAAACATATATCTACAGAAAATTTTATAGCCCATATTGGAGGAGATGATTTTTTTGTAGGCTTTTTAGAAAAAGATTATAAAGAGATATATCTTTTAATTAATCAAGTACAACAAGAGTTTAAAAGTAGTGCTTCAAGCCTATATTCAGAAGAAGATTTAAATAACCAATTTATTATCACAAAAGATAGGTTTGGAACTGATAGAAAATTCAACCTTTTATCTGTAAGTTCTGCAATAGTAGAAATAAAAAAAGATACTAGTTCGGAAATATTTAATTCTAATTTAGGAAAAATCAAAAAAGCATCAAAGACTGTACCTCATCCTTTAGGTATTTGCTGCAACTTGTAACCATCACGTAACCATCTTTTAATAAAATATCAAAAATTAATAAGAAAGGTACATTCTTTTGCATACGTTTGAATCAAAAAACAAATCAACACAGATAAAAGAAAAAGCAATTAAAATTGCATTAATAGTAGCTTCTACTATTTCAATTTTAACTACTTTTGGTATTCTATTTTCAATTCTGTTTGAAGCCTTAGCTTTTTTTGAATTAAGAAGTTTTTGGTATTTTTTAACAGGGGTTGAATGGTCCCCCGGTATTGTAGGAAGTAAATTTGGTGCCGTTCCAATTTTTGCCGGTACATTTATGATTACACTTATTGCCATGGCTGTTGCAATTCCAATTGGGTTAGGAAGTGCTGTTTACATGAGTGAATATGCATCTCATAGGACAAGAGATTATTTAAAACCTCTTCTTGAAATTCTTGCAGGAATTCCTACAGTTGTTTACGGGTTCTTTGCTGCAATTACAGTTGCACCACTTATTGTAAAAGGGGCTGCTTTTTTTGGATTAGAAGCAACATTTAACTCAGCACTAGCATCAGGTGTTGTAATGGGAATTATGATTATTCCAGTAATTTCATCATTATCTGATGATGTAATTCGTGCAGTTCCTGATTCTCAAAGAAAAGCGTCTTTAGGATTAGGTTTAACACAAGGTGAAACTATTAGGAATATTGTTTTGCCATCGGCACTTCCTGGTATTATTTCAGCAACACTACTTGGTTTTTCAAAAGCAATTGGAGAGACAATGATTGTTGTTATGGCAGCAGGTCTTAGACCAAATTTATCATTTAATCCACTTGATGATATGACTACAGTTACAGTAAGAATTGTTGATGCATTGGTAGGTGACCAAGCATTTAACTCTCCTGAAACTTTATCCGCTTTTGCCTTGGGATTAGCACTATTCGTTGTTACATTATGTTTAAATATTGTATCACTGATGCTAATAAGAAAATTCAAAGAAAAATATAAAGTGAATACATTATGAGAAAAAAACAAAATACAAATAATCCATTTTATGATCCTACATTAAACAGTAGACATAGAAGTTCAAAAAGATTTAAGACTTTTACCCTATCATCTTTAATCTTTTCAATTGCATTTTTAGCATTTTTCTTATTTGATATGATTTCAAAAGGTTCACCAGCTTTTGAACAAGCATATTTAAATATACCTGTAACATACAATGAAAAAACATTAAAAAATACAAGAATGGCTATTGAGAAAAAATATAGAAAAATCACTTCAAGAGCATGGTTAAGAGGAATTCCAAGACTTGTTGAAGCAAATCCAGATTTCATGGGTAAAACAATAAATACCTGGGTATTAGCAGATGATCAAGTTGACCAATATATGAAAGGTCACTATTATAAACTAGGAAGTAAAGACAGAGCTTTAATTGATGATATGAAAGCTTATGGAAATGTTGAATTAAAATTTAATAAAATCTTTTTTACAAACGGCGATTCAAAAATTCCTGAATTTGCAGGTTTAAATTCGGCAGTAGTAGGATCAATATTAACACTTATGATTACAATGGCTTTTGCATTTCCAATTGGAGTTATGACAGCTATTTATCTTGAAGAGTTTGCGGAGGATAATAAGTTTACACAAATTATTGAAGTAAATATTAATAATCTTGCAGCTATTCCATCAATTTTATTTGGACTTTTAGGTTTAGCAATATTTATCAACCTTTTTGGACTACCAAGGTCTTCACCTATGGTTGGAGGTTTGACCTTAGCACTTATGACTTTACCAATTATTATTGTAAGTTCAAGAGCTGCACTAAGAGCAGTTCCTGATTCTATTAGACAAGCAGGATATGGATTAGGACTTACAAAAATTGAAGTTACAAGAGATCATGTTTTACCATTAGCTTTCCCAGGAATTCTTACGGGTTCAATCATCGGTTTAGCTCAAGCTATGGGAGAGACTGCTCCACTTATTATTATAGGAATGATTGCCTTTATTCCTGATGCACCAGGTTCAGTTATGGATGCAGCAACAGTTATGCCTGCACAATTATTTACATGGGCTGGTATGCCAGAAAGAATGTATATTGAAAAAACAGCTGCTGGAATTATGGTGTTATTATCAATCTTAATTTCACTAAATGCAGTAGCAATTTATCTTAGAAAAAAATTCGAAGTAAAATGGTAAGGAAATAGAAAATGTCAGAAAAAAATAAACACGAAATAAAAGTAAATGTAAAAGAATTAAATCTTTGGTACGGAGAAAACCATGCACTTCATAATATCACAGTACCACTTTACGAAAATAAAATTACTGCACTAATTGGACCTTCAGGATGTGGTAAATCTACATTTCTAAGATGTCTAAATAGAATGAATGATTTAATCTCAATTGTAAAAATTGATGGTTCAGTTGTTATTGATAAAAAAAATATTTATGATAAAGATGTTGATGAAGTTAGTGTAAGGAAAAGAATAGGAATGGTATTTCAACAACCAAATCCTTTTCCAAAATCAATCTATGATAATGTTGCCTATGCACCACTAAAACATAGTATTGTAAAAAAAGGAAAAGAGTGTGATGAACTTGTTGAAAAATCTTTAAGAGATGCAGGTCTTTGGGATGAAGTTAAAGATAAATTAACAGATCCCGGAACTTCACTTTCAGGTGGACAGCAACAAAGATTATGTATAGCTAGAACAATTGCAGTTAAACCAGAAGTTATCTTAATGGATGAGCCAACTTCTGCACTTGACCCAATTTCTACAGAAAAAATTGAAGCACTTATGTTAGAACTTAAAAAGAAATATACAATTATTACAGTAACACATAATATGCAACAAGCAGCTAGAGTTGCGGATTATACAGCATTTTTTCATCTTGGAAAATTAATTGAATATGATGAAACAGAAACAATTTTTGTTAATCCATCACATAAAAAAACAGAAGACTATATAACAGGAAGGTTCGGATAATGTTAAAACCATATACAGATAAAATAGAAACAATCAAAAATGAAATTTATGAAATGGGAGAAATAATTACCCATGCAAACAAAGTATCTCTTTCTGCATTAAAAGAAAATGACTTATCAATGTTAAAAGATATTAGTCTATCTATTAAAAAGATTTCAATAAAATCAAATGAAATAGATAATCTTATTGTAGCAACATTGGCTTTATATTCACCAGAGGCTAGGGATTTGAGAGAAATGGTTTCATTTTTAAAAATTACAAATGAATTAACAAGAGCTAGTACTTATTCAAAAAATTTTATTAAAACATTTAAAAAATCATTTACTGATGAGTTAGATAAACATACTATTTTAGAATTTGCTATTCCATTATTAAAATCATCTAACCAAGCCTTACAAATATCATTAGATATGATAAAAGAGACTGATGATAAAGTGATTGAAGAGATGTATAATAAAGTCTCAGTTGAAGATAGTAAAACAAGTGATTTATACTCAATGGTTGAAAAAAATATTTTAAAATTAATATCAAAAAAAATTGAACTTTCAAGAGATTATTTTGAAGTATTAAGTTCTTTAAGAAAATTAGAAAAAATCTCTGGAAGAGCATCTTCTATTGCAAACTTACTATTATTTGCAGAAGTTGGTGGAGAGATAGGACAATCATAATTTTGATTATCTTGTTATCAAACAAATGAAAAGAGCTTTAGGAAATATAAAAAAATACTTTAGTTCAAACTATGAAGTACTTGCGGCTACGATAATATTTGTAATTGTTTTAGCTGCAGGATTTGAATTCCAAAAAACTATTGTTTTAATGCTAGAGTTTATTGTTATAATGGAAGTCGTTAAAATGATTTCTGATTTTATTAAAAAAGAGAAATTAAGACTTCGTTTTGTGATAGATATATTTATAATATTTTTAATTCGTGATGTAATTATAAATGCCTCACACATAAATAAAGACTATTTTACAATTCTATTTTTACTCTTCGTGATTTTTATATTCTTTATATTTAGGATATTATCAATAAAATATTCTCCAGGAATTACTAAAATATCAAAAGACACAGTTATTGAATATGAAGATGTAAGAAAAACAAAAGATATATCAGATAATGAAAAATAAATTGGAAAAGAATAAAAAATGAGTGAAAAATTAATATTAATTGTAGAAGATGAAGAGGATATTTTAGAACTTTTAGAGTACACCCTTCAAAAAAATGGTTACGAAACTATAGGCTTTTTATCTGCAAATGAAAAACTTGAAAAAGTTTTAGAAGAAGAGAGTGTAGATTTAATCCTTATGGATAGAAATTTACCTGGAATAGATGGAACTACTTTTGTAAAACAGATTAGAAACAAAGGATATAATAGTCCTGTGATTTATTTAACAGCAAAAGACAAAGATGAAGATATATTAGAAGGGTTTGACTCACATGCAGATGACTATATCACCAAACCTTTTAATATCCAAGAGATGTTAGCTAGAGTCAATGCAGTTATCAAAAGATCTTCAAAAGATGTTGCTATTTTAAAAATAAGAGATATTACATATAAAGCTTCAAATAAAAAATTTTATATAGAATCAAAAGAATTAGAATTAACCCATTTAGAGCATGATTTATTATTGGAATTTTTAAAAAATAAAGATATTCTAATGACAAGAGAGCATTTACTTGAATCTGTTTGGGAAGACTCTTATGATAAAAAGTTAAAAACTGTAAATGTTGCTATAAAAAGATTAAAAGCAAAAATTGATCCTGATAATACAAAAGAATATATAAAATCAATAAGAGGAGAAGGATACCTATTTTGTTAAAAATACACCAACTTTTTTTAAGAACTTTTTCTGCACTATTTTTTTTAATTTTATTGGTAATAAGTACAACAACATATTACTGGTCAAAAAATATTTATTTAGACCAAGTAGAAAAGAATTTATCTCAAAATATTGATTCTTTATCTATTTCTTTTAACTCTTTGGAAAATATTAATTATATTATAAAAACGTTCAAAGCGAAAACAGCGCTAAGAATTACAATTATTGATGAAAAAGGTTTTGTAATAGCAGATAGTGATAAAGATAAATCTCAAATGGAAAACCATTCTACTAGGTATGAAATTGTTCATGCAAAATATGAAGGATATGGAAAAATAGTAAGATATTCAAAAACACTACATGAAGAACTTTTATATGTGGCTAAAAAAATTGTTATTGATGATAATATCTATTATGTGAGACTTGCAGATTATACGGCCAAAATAAAAGATAACTTTACTAGTCTCGCTTATCAAATAATTGGTTTTATTGCATTATTTATGATTGCAGCATTTACAGTTACATATTTTATTAGTATAAAAATCAAGAATGAAACAAATTCTATTTTAACTTATCTTATTGAACTTAGTAATAAAAAACCAAACTATGAGTTATACTCCGATTTTTCAGAAGAATTCAATAAAATCACACGACTTTTAAATAAGGTATCAGAACGTCTTTCAAAAAAAGAAAAACAAAAAGCTAAACAAACTGCAAAACTAAAACTTGCGAATAGACAAAAAGATGAAATCATTTCTGCAATTTCCCATGAATTTAAAAACCCTATTGCAATTATTTCAGGATATAGTGAAACTATACTAAATGATAAAGAATTACCTCAAGCGATGAAAGATAAGTTTTTAAGTAAAATTCATTCAAATGGTAATAAAATGTCAGATATTATAGATAAACTTAGGCTTACTCTTAAACTTGAAGAAGGTAAACAACAAATTCTTTTAACAAATTGTTCTATTAAAGCAATATGTGAAGATATAATATCTGATTTAAAAGAAAGATATAAAGATAGAGAGATTATTTTAGTCGGGGAAGAATTAGAACTAAAAGTTGATGAAACACTTATATCAATGGCTATAGGAAACTTAATTGAAAATGCCCTTAAATATTCAGAAGATGAAATAATTGTTGATATAAATAAAAACTCTATTTCAATAAAAGATAAAGGTATTGGGATAGATGAAAATGAATTAAAAAAAATAAATCAAAAATTCTATAGAGTATCTCAAAATGGCTGGAATAACTCTTTAGGTTTAGGACTTTTTATTGTTCATTCCATCTTAAAATTACATGATTTTCAACTTGAAGTTAAGAGTGAAATTAACAAAGGCTCTAAATTTATAATAACATATTAAATATAACTTAATTTAAGGTTTATTTAAGTAATACTACACTATTATTCCAGCTCATTAACAAAATCGGAGAAAATAAATGAAATTTACTCAAATGGCAAAAGCTAACGAAGTTCAAAGAGATTGGATTATAGTAGATGCAACAGATAAAATATTTGGTAGAATTATTACTGAAGTTGCAACAATTTTAAGAGGTAAACATAAACCTTCTTTTACTCCTCATGTAGATTGTGGAGATAACGTAATTATTATTAACGCTTCTAAAGCTAAATTTTCTGGTGCAAAACTAGAAGATAAAAATTACTATACACACTCAGGTTATTTTGGTAGTACTAAAACTCACAAAATGTCTGACATGCTAGAAAACAACCCTGAAAAGTTATTTAAACTAGCTACAAGAGGTATGCTTCCAAAAACTAAACTTGGAAAAGTAATGTTAAAAAAATTAAAAGTATACGCAGGTTCTGAACACCCACACTCTGCGCAAATTAAAGGATAAGACTAATGGCAAAAGTATACGCAACTGGTAGAAGAAAATCTTCTATTGCAAAAGTATGGTTAGAAAATGGAAACGGACAACTAACAATCAACGGTCAAACTTTAGATGCATGGTTAGGTGGACATGAAGCGATTAAAAAAAGAGTTATGCAACCACTAGAAGTAGCTAAACAAGAAACTTCAGTAAATGTTGTTGTTCAAACTTTAGGTGGAGGTTACTCTGCACAAGCTGATGCTGTTAGACATGGTATTTCAAGAGCATTAGTTGCTTATGATGAACAATTTAGAGCAGTATTAAAACCATATGGTTTATTAACAAGAGATGCAAGATCTGTTGAGAGAAAAAAATACGGAAGAAAAAAAGCAAGAAAATCAGTTCAATTCTCAAAAAGATAATCTTAGAGATTGGTATTTTCAAAAGTTTTTACTTTTACAAATATTTACAAAAGGGAACAACGAAAGTTGTTCCCTTTTTTTATGCTTTAATAGCTATAAATATTAGTTATGTTAAAATTTTAATATATGTCTAGTATAAATAGGAATAGCTATGAAAGAAATTCCAAACTCTAGTGAAAAATACAAATTACTATTTGAATATTCAAGTATTGGTATGGCGTTAGTTAACTTTAAATCTACAAATTTTTTAGAAGTGAACCAAAGATTACTTGATTCTACAAACTATACAAAAAAAGAACTTCTTAATTTAACATATTTAGAAATATTTCCCTTAAATTGCAAAAATGAGATACTAAAAATTTTAGAATCTCTAAAAAAAGAAAAAAACTTTGCTCCGATAACTAAAGAACTTATAAAGAAGAATGGTGAGGTCTTTCCAATTAAAATTAGTGGATTTTTATTTTCAGATGAAAATGCAGAAGATTTAGTCTGCTTACAGATAGAAGATATAACAAAAATCAAACAACACAAAATGATTTATAAAGATAACAAACAATTACTAGAATATATAGCTATTGAAAATAATTTAAAAAAAGTTTTGAAAAAAATAGTCGATTTAGCTGAATTAAGAAATCCTAATACAATGTGTTCAATATTAGTTTTGGATACAGAAAAAAAACACCTTTTTAAAGCTTGTGCACCAAACCTTCCAGAATTTTATAATGAAGCAATAAATGGTATAGAAATAGGAGAAAAAGTTGGCTCTTGTGGAAGTGCTGCATATAAAAAAGAACGTGTTATAGTAGAAAATATTAATACACATGAAAATTGGCAGCCCTATTTAAATCTTACAAAAAAAGCAAATTTACATTCATGTTGGTCTGAACCTATTTTTTCTTCAAATGATGAAATTTTGGGAACTTTTGCAATATATACAAATAAAATTAAAAAGCCAACTGGGTATGAAATAAAGTTAATTGAAACTTATTCTAATCTAGCATCAATAGCAATAGAAAAGGATGCTTATACAAGAGCAAATAAAAAGAAAGAAGAAGAATTAGAACAACTTTTTAATAATACACAAGTTGGTCTAATGTACATATCAGGAGATAGAATTATTTTAAAAGTGAACCAACGACTAGCTCAAACATTTGGATATAACAATCCAGAGGA
Source organism: Arcobacter sp. (assembly GCA_002869565.1). Lineage (GTDB taxonomy): Bacteria > Campylobacterota > Campylobacteria > Campylobacterales > Arcobacteraceae > Halarcobacter. The sequence goes on along the minus strand of PKUJ01000023.1, from coordinate 30,441 downwards.
AATGTTAGGAATGTCCACAAAAAAACTACATTTCACAGAAAAAAGATATAAAGAATTTGGAAAAGAAAATTTTTATACGCTAAAAGAGCAAGATAAATCTAATATTGAATATCAACTCAAAAAAAAAGATGGAACACCAATTTGGTGTGAATTATCAGGAAAGGCATTAGATACAAATATTCCAGCAGATTTGTCAAAAGGAGTAATGTGGACAGTAAATGATATTTCATTACGAAAAAAGTTCAAATCTGAATTAATAAAAAGTGAACTTTTAAATAAAAATATCCTTTCTACCATTCCTGATTTGGTGTGGCTAAAAGATAAAGATGGTCTATACTTAGCTTGTAATCCAGAATTTGAATTTTGCTTTGGAATAAAAGAAAAAGAAATACTAGGAAAAGATGATTACTCTTTCATTGATAAAAAATCTGCTGATTATTTTAGACTTCATGATAAAATTGCAATGAATGCACAAAAAACTGTGGTAAATGAAGAATGGGTATTTCATAATAAATTAAATAAAGAAATACTTATCGAAACATCTAAAAAAGTTATGAAAGACAATAATAATAATATTTTAGGAGTTTTAGGAATTGGGCATGATATTACTAAAAGAAAACAAAGAGAAGAAGAACTAAAAGAATTAAATATAAAAGCAGAGAAATTAACTAATTCTCAACAAGTATTATTATCCCTTTTTGATAAAGGAGATTCTGTTCTTTTTAATTGGAAAAATGACGAAAAGTGGAGAATAGAGTATGTTTCATTAAGTGTTACAAAACTATTTGGCTATACAAAAGATGATTTTTTATCTGGAAATATTTTATTTAGCTCTTGCATTCATAAAGATGATTTGGAAAGTGTAGTATATGAAGTTACAAAAGCAAAGAAAAATAATCTTGATTATTTTAAACATACTCCATATAGAATTTTAACAAAAGATAGAGAAGAAAAATGGATATTAGGGCATACCGTCACACAAAAAAACAGCAAAGGAGAAATCACTAATTTCATTGGTTATATAATAGATATTACAGAACAGATTAAAAATCAAGAGTTAGTATATCATCAATCAAAAATTGCTTCTATGGGAGAAATGTTAGGTAATATTTCCCATCAATGGAGACAGCCTTTATCTGTGATATCAACTTTAGCTACAGGAACAAAACTAAAAAAAGAGTTAGATATTCTTGAGATTAATGAATTGTATGAATACATGGATTTGATTAATAAGAATGCTCAATATCTCTCAAGAACAATTGATGATTTTAGAAATTTTTTTACATCTAAGACTGGATTATCAAAAGAAATAAATTTAAAAGAGTCAATAGAAAAAGTTTTTTCCTTAATAAAAGACTCTTTTAAAAGTTCAAATATAAAAACTATATTTAATACAAATGATATATATTTAATATCTAATGAAAATATTTTTATACAAGCATTATTAAATATTTTTAATAATGCAAGAGATGCTTTAACTGAAAATAATATTCAAGAAAAATATGTATTTATAGATCTTTTTAAGGATAAAAATGACTATATTTTGACTATAAGAGACAATGCGGGAGGAATACCTAAAAAAATCATTGATAAAATTTTTGAACCCTATTTTACAACTAAACATAAATCCCAAGGAACTGGTATTGGTTTATATATGACAAATCAAATTATAACAAAACATCTAAAAGGTCAAATTTCAGTAGAGAATGTTACCTTTTCTTATAAAAATAAAAAATATATTGGTGCATGTTTTGAAATACGAATTCCAATTTGAAGATGTTTTTTATTTAAAAGCTACTAGAATTAGCCTATGAAATTTTTAATTACAATCTTTTTTTCAATTAATCTTTTATTTGCTTCCACCTTAGAATTGTCAATCACTTCAAATCCAAGTAAATTAAATCCAATTATATCAAGTGATAGTGCTAGTAGTGAAATTGAACAATGGATTTTTAATAGCTTATTAAAATATGACAAAGATGGAAATATAATTCCAGATTTAGCGCAATCATTTAAATTAGAGAGTGAAACTTTGCTGAAATTTAAACTAAGAAAAGATGTTAAATGGCAGGATGGGAAAAATTTCACAGCAGATGATGTAATTTTTACTTATGAAAAAATTATGGATAAAAATATCTATACCAATTTGAAATCATATTTTAAATTGGTAGAATCTGTAAAAAAAATAGATGATTATAACATCGAAGTTACTTACAAAAAACCTTACTTTAAAGCTCTTGAAACTTGGTTAATTCAAATTATTCCAAAACATATACTTGAAAAAGAAAAAGATTTGATGACTTCCTCTTTTAATAGAAAACAAATAGGAACTGGTCCATATACTCTTAAAGAGTTTAAAAACTCCTCTGATATAGAACTTCTTGCAAATGAAAGCTATTTTGAAGGTCGTCCAAAAATAGATAGAATCTTATATAAATTTTTTCCTGATTCAAATACCTCTTTTTTGATGTTAAAACGAAAGAAATTAGATATGGGAGGATTAACCCCTATTCAAATTGATAGACAAATTGATGATAAATTTAGAAAAAATTATAAAATAATTGAAAGACCAGCTTTTTCATACGACTATTTGGGTTTTAATTTAAAAAATGATAAGTTTAAAAATATAAAAGTTAGACAAGCTCTATCTTTAGGAATAGATAGACAAGAATTAATTGATATACTCTTTTTTGGTCATGGGGAAATTTGTACAGGGCCCTTTCGTCCGGGAAGTTATGCCTATAATGATACTATCAAAACTCCCAAAAGAGATAAAGAAAAAGCAAAAAATCTTTTAAAAGAAGCAGGTTATGATGAGAGTAATCCCTTTTCCTTTGAAATTGCAACAAGTACAGGAGGAGATAGAAGAATTAATGCAGCACAAATAATTCAATATCAACTCGCACAAATCGGCGTTAAAGTAAAAATTAGAGTTATGGAATGGCAAGCATATTTAAATACAATAGTTCATCCAAGAAAATTTGAAGCCGTCTTACTTGGTTGGACTCAAGTTTTAACTCCCGATGCTTATCCTCTATGGCATAGTAAAGCTGATAAACTTGGTGGCTTCAATTTAGTTGGTTATCATAATAAAAAAGTAGATGAACTAATTGAAAAAGGTGCTTCTACTGTAGATAGAAAGAAGCTTTCACTTATTTATCAAGAAATAAATAAAATCATTGTTGAAGATTTACCTTATCTCTTTCTTTACATACCAAATTCAATTACAGTTGTAAATAAAAAAATTAAAAATGTAAAACCCTCCTTTATAGGTATTATGCACAATCAAAAAGATTGGATAAAACCTTAAATAAATTAAATTTCAACTGTTTTAAACTAATTCTTCCACTATATTAAGTTATAAAGAATAATACACTACACTTACTAACTAAAATATTACAAGGTGTATAAGTGGAAAAAATTATTCTTTTTGATTTAGATGGAACATTAATAGATTCCACAGATGCGATAGTTTCAACCTTTCACCATTCTTTCAAAGAAATGGACTACAATTTTACAGGAACAGATGAAGATATAAAATCCCTAATTGGTTATCCTTTAGATATTATGTACCTTGAACTTGGGATTCCTCAAGAAATTGTTTGGGATTATGTTCATGCATATAAAGAAAGATATAGAATAATTTCAAAACAACAAACAGAATTATTAGAATTTGCAAAAGAAGCAATACAACTTGCAAATACCTTTGCTAGACTTTCTATTGTTACAACTAAAACTGGATTATATAGTGAAGAACTTTTAGAACATATGGATGTTATGCAATATTTCGAACACGTTACAGGACGTGAACATGTAGAAAACCCTAAACCTCATCCTGAACCAATCCATAGAACCTTAGATTTAATGAATATTACAAACACATGTAACATTTGGATGATTGGAGATACAGAACTTGATTTAATTGCAGCAAATTCTGCGGGAATAAATTCTGTTGGAGTTTTATGTGGATATGGAAAAGAAGACACTCTAAAAGAGCACACTTCATATATTACGAAAAATCCACTTGAAGCAGTAAAGCTAATTAAGTCTCTTTCTGAGATTTAAAATTTTATTATAAATTGAACTTATATTAAAAGGAGATTTTTTAGTTAGCATATGCTTATAATTTGAGCTTCAAATTAACATATGCTAAGCATTCTGAAAACCGTAATCTTAATACTAGCAAAATTTGTGTACTTAATTGATAATATTAATTAATATTCACTTATTCTATAGTTATTCATTTATTTATAAGTTAACTTTAATTATTATCTATACATATAAAATAAAAATGATAAGGAAATTATATGAGTAAAAAATTCGCTACAATGGACGGAAACGAAGCGGCTGCATATGTATCATATGCATTCACAGAAGTTGCAGGAGTATATCCAATTACTCCATCTTCTCAGATGGGTGATAATACTGAAAAGTGGGCTACTCAAGGTAAAAAAAACTTATTTGGTTCAACTGTAAAAGTTATTGAAATGCAATCTGAAGCAGGAGCAGCAGGTACATTCCATGGTGCTTTACAAGCGGGGGCATTAACAACTACATATACTGCATCACAGGGTCTTTTATTAAAAATTCCTAATATGTATAAAGTTGCAGGACAATTACTTCCTGGCGTTGTTCATGTATCTGCTCGGGCATTAGCTGCTCACGCACTATCAATTTTTGGTGATCATCAAGATGTTATGAGTGCAAGAGCAACTGGTTTTGCTATGATGGCAACTGGATCAGTTCAAGAAGTTATGGACATAGGTGGAATTGCTCACCTTGCTGCTATTAAAGGTAGAGTTCCATTTTTACACTTCTTTGATGGATTTAGAACATCTCATGAAATCAATAAAGTTGAAGTTATGGATTATGACGTATTTGACAGACTTTTAGATAAAGAAGCTGTTCAAAAATTTAGAGATACTTCTTTAAATCCAGAATCACCAGTTACAAGAGGTACTGCACAAAATGATGATATCTACTTCCAAGGAAGAGAAGCATCAAATAAATTTTATAATGCAGTTCCTGATATCGTTAATGAATATATGCAAGAAATTTCAAAAGTTACAGGAAGAAATTATGCACCATTTACTTATTATGGAGCAAAAGATGCTACTGATATTATCATTGCAATGGGTTCAGTAACAGAAACTATTAAAGAGACTATTGATCATTTAACAGCACAAGGAAGAAAAGTTGGCTTATTAACAGTTCATTTATATAGACCATTCTCAATTAAATACTTTATGAATGTTTTACCAGAATCTGTTGAAAGAATCTGTGTTATAGATAGAACTAAAGAACCAGGAAGTTTAGGTGAGCCTTTATTCTTAGATATTAAATCTGTATTCTATAATGAAAAGAAACAACCAAAAATCATTGGTGGTAGATATGGATTATCTTCTAAAGATGTTCCTCCTTCACAAATCATTGCATTATATGATAACTTAGCATCTGAAAATCCTAAAGACAATTTCACTGTCGGTATAAATGATGACGTTACTTTTACTTCAATTGAAGTTGGAGAAAATGTAGCAGTAGTTGAAGATGTAAATGAGTGTCTATTCTATGGTCTTGGGGCTGATGGTACAGTTGGAGCTAATAAAAACTCAGTAAAAATTATTGGGGATAAAACAGATATGTATGCACAAGCTTATTTTGCATATGATTCAAAAAAATCTGGTGGATATACAAGATCTCATTTAAGATTTAGTAAAAATCCAATTAGATCTACTTACTTAGTATCAACTCCAGGGTTTATTGCTTGTTCTAAAGAGGTATACTTAGAGCAATATGAAGTAATTGATAATATTAGAGAAGGTGGAATATTCTTACTTAACTCAATTAATAGTGCTGAAGATATAGTTGCTAAAATACCTGATAGAGTTAAAAAAATCTTAGCTGATAAAAAAGTTAAATTCTATGTAATCAATGCTACTAAATTAGCAAGAGATATTGGATTGGGAAATAGAACAAATACAATTATGCAAGCAGCATTCTTTAAACTTGCAAAAGTTATTGATTATGAATCTGCAAAAGAGTATATGAAAGAGTATGCAGAAAAAGCTTATGGTAACAAAGGTGAAGAAATTGTTAAAATGAACTATGCTGCTATTGATTGTGGAGAAGCTGGAATTGAAGAAGTTCCTGTTGATCCTTCATGGTCATCTATTGAAGCTGCACCATTAGTTGTGAACTCTTCTTATAAAGGTTCTGATTTTGTTGAAAATTTTGCAAAAATTGTAAATGCAGCAAAAGGTGATACATTACCAGTTTCAATTTTCACAGATAGAGAAGATGGTACATTTGAAAATGGTTCTACTAAATACGAAAAAAGAGGAATTGCAACTATGGTTCCTGAGTGGAACGAAGAAACATGTATTCAATGTAACCAATGTGCTTTTGAGTGTCCACATGCAGTAATTAGACCATTCTTGATGGATGAAAATGAGTTTGAAAATGCTCCTGAAGGTGTTAAAAAATATGCAATTGATGCAACAGGAAAAGGTTTAAAAGACCAAAGCTTGAAATATAAAATCCAAGTATCAATTTTAGATTGTACAGGATGTAATGTTTGTGTTGATATCTGTCCAACAGCAGAAAAATCTCTTAAAATGGTTCCTTATGCTCAAGAAGCAGATGATGGTGAACAAGAAAATGCAGATTACTTATTTAATGATGTTACATACAAAGATTACTTAGTATCAAAAGACACATTAAAAGGTTCACAATTCTCTAAACCACTATTTGAATTCCATTCAGCTTGTCCAGGATGTGGAGAGACTCCATATATCAAACTAGCTACTCAAATGTTTGGTGATAGAATGATGATTGCAAATGCTACAGGATGTACTTCAATTTATTCTGCCTCTGCTCCATCAACTCCATATACTAAAAATGAAAAAGGTGAAGGTCCAGCTTGGGCTAACTCATTATTTGAAGATAATGCTGAATTCGGATATGGTATGCACCATGCAAATGAAGCTATTAGAAATAGAATTAATATAATTATGGAAGATACTATGGAAGAAGTTTCTAATCCATTAAAAGTTCTATATAAAGAGTGGATTGAAAATAGAAATGACGGTAAGAAAACTCAAGAAATTAGAGATAAGTTAGTCCCTCAATTAGAGCAAAATCAAGAAGCACCTGGTGTTGCTGATTTATTATCTCTTAAAAAATACCTTGTAAGAAAATCTCAATGGATCATCGGTGGAGATGGTTGGGCATATGACATCGGTTATGGTGGACTTGACCACGTACTTGCATCTGGAGAAAATGTAAATGTACTTGTAGTTGATACAGAAGTTTACTCAAATACAGGTGGACAATCTTCTAAATCAGCTCGTGCTGGTTCAATTGCAGACTTTACAAATGATGGAAAACCAAGTGCTAAAAAAGACTTAGGTTTTATTTCTATGACATATGGAAATATCTATGTTGCACAAATCAACTCAAGAGCTAGTCAAAAACAAACAGCTCAGGCTATGAAAGAAGCTGAAGAGTATAATGGTCCATCATTAATTATTGCTTACTCTCCTTGTATTGCACATGGAATTAAAGGTGGATTAATGAAATCAGTTGACCAAGGACAATTAGCTACTGATTCTGGTTACTGGCCAATTTATACTTTTGACCCTAGAAAAATTGATGAAGGTAAAAACCCAATCAAAATTTCTGGTAAAAAACCAGACTGGGATAAATATGAGCAGTTCTTAATGCAAGAGACTAGATATAATTCATTAAAGAAATTAAACCCTGAATTTGCAAATGAATTATTAGCTAAAAATAAATCTGATGCACAATACAGATATAGACAATTAACTAGAATGGCAGCAGCTGACTATTCTGATGAAATTGCAGAAGCTGAATAAGCTTACTTAAAAAAGTTACAAAATATGGGTATAAAAGCAATTTTTTTTGCTTTTATACTCTTTTCATTCTAATCAAATCTTTATACAACTGTATATTTTTCAACCATATAAATCCCCAGTTTTATTCTCAATACCGTTATACTAAATAAAATATTTTAAGGATGAGCATGGGACTATTTGATATAGGTATTAGAAAAGAGATATCTTCACAAAAAAGTAAAGATGAAATTTTAAGCATTATTGAAAAAGATATAAAAGATTTTTCTCAAGAAACGCCAAAGATTGAAGATGGAACACTTATTTTAAATAACTTTAAAAGTTCTATTCTTTCCTATAATCTAACTATAAATTTAGAAAAATCATCTAAAGGTTATACTTTAGCTATTGATGGAGAACTTCAGCAATTTTTTGTGCTTATTTTAGTGGGGCTTATTATCTTAAGTATTATTGTAACAGTCGGTATTGGTGTTATTTTTATTGTTGCATTTGCATATTTACAAAAACATTTTGCTACAAAACTTATAAATTCTCTTATAGAAGATATATCCTAATATCTTTGGCATAAAAATTGCATTATAATCTTATACTTAAAAAGGATGTGATTTGAATATTTACCAAAAAGCTTACGATTGGGCTTATACTCATAACTTTGAAGCAATTGAGATAGAGTATGCAGGGAAACTAGCATTAAAAATGCTTGACGATTCATGTCAAATGGCAAATGAAGATAGAAAAATGTTTTTCTATGTTTATGATGCTTTAACAGATAGAAAAGATGTATTATTAGATGATGATATGAACAAACTTATATTACTCGCGCGGGACAGAGAGACTATCTATTCTAAAAAAGAGTATGCAAATCATATTCATGCTTGTAAAGAAGAGGTTATCCCTAATATGTTAAAAGTTCATATGAAAGCATTCAAAAAAATGGTTCGTAAAAATCTTAATCTCATTTAAAATTATCATTTTATAAATTTCCTATATTTTTTATTTTTCTTACATTTTTTTCCTTTAAACTGTTTTCATAATTTAAAATAAAGGGACAATTATGAAAAACTCTATGACGAAAGTTTACAGAAACCTTGCCTTTGCAGGATGTTTAGTTGCAGGACTAGCTACTTCTTCAGTTGCTTCAAGTGTTGAAAAAATCCACTTTTTAATTCCTGGTGGAGCAGGTGGCGGTTGGGATGGAACTGCTAGAGGTGTAGGGGAAGCTCTTAAAAAATCAGGTTTAGTACAAGAGACTTCTTTTGAAAATATGTCAGGTGGTGGTGGAGGAAAAGCCATTGCTTATATTATTGAAACAGCTAAAAAACAAAATAATACTTTAATGGTAAACTCTACTCCAATCGTAATTAGATCGCTTCAAGGTGTATTTCCACAATCTTTTAGGGATTTAACTTTAGTTTCTTCAGTTGTAGCTGATTATGGAGCATTAGTTGTTAAAAATGATTCAAAATATAACTCATGGGCAGATGTAAAAGCTGCTTTTGAAAAGAATCCAAGAAAAGTAAAAATTGCAGGTGGAAGTTCAAGAGGTTCTATGGATCACTTAGTTGCTGCACAAATTTTTAAAGCTGCAGGGGGAAATCCTACAAGTGTAAGATATGTTCCATATGATGCAGGAGGAAAAGCATTAGCTGGTTTATTAACTGGTGAAGTTGATGTTCTATCTACTGGTCTGGGGGAAGTCTTAGAAAAACATAAAAAAGGTGAGCTTAAAATTATTGGTGTAACTGCAAATGAAGATATTGAAGGAATCCCAAGTTTCAAAGGAATGGGTGTTGATGCATTCTTTGCAAACTGGAGAGGATTTTTTGGAGCTCCAAATTTATCTGCTGAAAAAACACAAGCATTTGCTGATGTAATTGGAAAAATGTATGATACTCCAGAGTGGGAAGAAGTAAGAAAAAGAAATGGTTGGGCAAATTTATATAAACCAACTACTGAATTTAAATCATTTTTAGAAAATCAAGAAGCAGTAATTGGTTCTTTAATGAAAGAAATGGGATTTCTATAAAAAGAAGAGGTTTACCTCTTCTTTTTATTAAAGGATATTATTATGACAAAAAATTCAATAGGTTCAATATTTTTTTTAGCTTTTTCAAGTTTTTATTTTTTTAATGTATTTAGTATTAAAAAAATGCCAGGCTCTCAGTTTGAAGTAATGACAGCTTCCACTTTTCCATTTTATATAGGATTAGGAGGGATTATTATTTCTATTCTGATTTTAATTCTTTCATTCGTAAAAAAAGATAATGATTTTTTAACTATGAACTATTTAAAAAACTTAGATTTTAAAACAACAATATCTTTTGTTTTAGCAATGATATTTTATGGATTTACGATTAGACCTTTAGGGTTTATTATCTCGACGATGATTTTTCTTGGTATTGGATTTCTATTATTAAAAGAGAAAAATATAAAAAGAATATTATTAATTTCTTGTGGTGTATCAGTAGGATTTTATCTTCTACTAAACAATGTTTTAGGGGTATATATTGATCCAGGATTAATATATGAATATTTTGCAGGAGATCAATCATGATGGATGGTATTTTAGCAGGAGTAGTAACTGCGTTTTCAATGTATAACATTTTAATGGTAGCCGTTGGATGTTTTGCGGGAACATTTATAGGAATGCTTCCAGGCCTTGGTCCCATTTCTGCAATTGCATTAATGATCCCAATTACATATGGTATGGAACCTTCTTCAGGTCTTATTCTTATTGCAGGAGTTTATTATGGTGCGATTTTTGGAGGTTCAACTTCATCAATTTTAATCAATGCTCCAGGTGTTGCAGGAACTGTTGCCAGCTCATTTGATGGTTATCCAATGGCAAAAAATGGACAAGCAGGAAAAGCCTTAGCTATTGCTGCTTATTCATCTTTTAGTGGAGGGACTATTGCAGCTGTATTTTTACTATTTGCAGCACCCGCATTAGCAAATGTGAGTTTGAGTTTTCAGTCTTCTGATTACTTTGCATTAATGGTTCTAGGACTTACAGCAGTTGCTGCATTTGCTGGAAAAGGCAAGTTTTTAAAAGCTGCTATTATGACAATATTTGGTCTTATGTTAGCAACTGTTGGAACAGATTCAGATTCAGGAATTGCAAGATTTACTTTTGGAAGAATGGATTTGATTGATGGAATTTCATTTTTACTTTTAGCTATGGCAGCTTTTGCTTTATCTGAAGCTATGATGAATATCTTAGAAAATGAGAAGCAGACACCAGAAGAGATAGAGGCCCTAAAAAAAGACATAGGTTCATTAAAACTAACACGGGAAGAAGTTAAAGAGATGGCACCAACAGTTGGACGTTCATCAGTTTTAGGTTTCTTTGTTGGAGTTTTACCTGGTGCGGGAGCTACTATTGCTTCATTTTTAGCATATGGTATGGAAAGAAGTCTAGCAACTGCAAAAGAGAAACTAAATTTTGGTAAAGGAAGTATTAGAGGACTTGCAGCTCCAGAAAGTGCAAATAATGCTGCATGTTCAGGTTCATTTGTTCCCTTATTAACATTAGGAATTCCAGGTTCAGGAACTACAGCTATTATATTGGGTGCTTTAATTTCATATGGAATTCAACCAGGTCCAACTATGTATGTTGATAATCCAGCACTATTTTGGTCTGTAATTATTTCTATGTATATTGGTAATATGGTATTACTTGTGTTAAATTTACCACTGATTCCATATATTGCAAAACTATTAACAATACCAAAACAGTTGTTATTACCACTTATTATATTTTTCTCACTAGTTGGGGTATATTTAGTTACATTTAACAACTTTGATATTTACATGATGACTCTATTTGCAGTGGTTGCACTATTTTTAAGAATCATTGATTATCCTATGGCTCCTATGATTTTAGGATTCATTTTAGGTGGAATGATGGAAGATAACTTAAGACGGGCACTTACAATTAGTGATGGTTCTCTAGCTTTTCTTTGGGAGAGACCAATAACTTTAAGTATCTTAATCTTAACAGTTATAATGTTATTGATGCCATTAATTAGTGAATTTTTTGTTAAAATAAAAAAAGGTAAAGAGGCATAATGCCCCTTTTACCTCAAAAGAGGTAAACCATGGAAAAATTTAAAAAATATAATATTTTATATATTGAAGATGATGAGGGGGTAAGAACCACAAATTCTCGTTTTTTAACCCGTATGTTTAATGAATTATACGAAGCAAAAGATGGAGAAGAAGGTCTAACTTTATATAAAAAATACTCTCCTGATATAATTCTTACAGATATAAATATGCCAAAAATGGATGGATTAACTCTTTCAAAAAAAATCAGAAAAAATGACTTGACTACTAAAATTATTGTTTCAACGGCCTTTAGTGATAAAAATTATTTACTTGATGCAATAGAACTAAGACTAGAAAAATACATAATAAAGCCACTTACTAGTAGAAACTTAATTCCTGCACTTACAAAAGCTGTTGATGATTTAGAGAAGGAAAAAGAAGCTAAAATATACTTAGATGAAACCTTCTATTTTGATAATTACTCATCTTTGTTTTACCTAGAAGATAAAATACTTGATTTAAATAAAAAAGAGTTGCTTTTCTTAAAACTACTTATTACAAATAAAAATAGAGTTGTAAGTTATGAGGAGATAGAACAATATGTTTGGGAAGAGGAGTATATGAGTCTAAATTCCCTTAGAACTACAATAGGATTTTTAAGAAAAAAGATTCCATTTAATTGTATTAAGAACATTTCAAATATGGGATATAAACTAAATCTTGAAAAATAATTACAATAAAAATGTAGAACAAAGAATAAAAAAAACCACTCTTTTGAGTTCTACTATTATCATTATTATTGTTGCCTCAGTAATAGGAGTAACTATGATAAAAACTGAATATGATAACTTTAAAAATAATATTAATAACTTTAAAAAAACAGTAATTGAAAGAAAAGAGTTTAGTATTAAAACTTCTGTTGAAAACCTTTTAAATGACATAAAATTTGAGCAAGAAGCAATCTTAAATAATAAAAAAGAGAGAATAAAAAATCAATCAATAATCGCTTATAATTTGGCATACTAATTATATGAAAAAACAGGGAATCTAACAAAAGAAGGTCAAATAAACTTTATAAAAAATGCTATAAATCAAATATCGGAAAAAGAGAATGATATTAACTATTTTATTTTAGATACAAAAGGGAAACTTTTATTAAATAGTGAAAACTCAAAAGATGAAAATGAAGTTTTCTTTGATTTTGAAGATATAAATGGATTTAAATTTATAAATAAAATGATTGAACTAAAAAATGAAAAACAAAATCTTATTGAATATTTCTGGTATAAACCAAAAAGTAATATTACTGCAAAAAAAATTATATACGCTAGACATTTAAAAGAATTAGGAATTATTGTAGGTTCAGGAAGTTTTCTTGAGGTTGAAAAGAGTAAACTAAAAGAGCGATTACTAAAAAAAGTTTTTTCTCATAATTATGATATTGAAGAGTTTATCTTAATCTATAAAATCAATAGCCTAAATAACATTACAACAAACAGTGAACTCTTGACACAAAAACATATTATTCAAAATCAAAATGAACTAAATGCAATAAAAAATTTGATGATAGAGACAAACTATAAAGGCAATGACTATATCTATTACGAAAACAATCAAAAACTTTTATATGGTACTTTTGTAAAAGATTTACGATACTTTATAGGTATTGGAGTTCATCTTTCACATATTTACAATATTATTGAAAAAGAGAGAGAAATCTCCTTAGATAATCTATATAATACCATCTTAAAACTTTGTGCCATAATGGTAATAATGACAATAATATTTTTTATCTTTTCATTAACCTTTACGAGAAAGATTGAAAAACTTTTTAATCAATATAGAAAAATAGTAAAAGAAAATGAAGAAAAATATGCTTTACTTTTTAATTATAGTAATGATGGATTTATTATTTCTGAGATTAATGGCAAAGATACAAGTATTTTAAGTCTGAATAATACTGCACTTAAAACTACTGGATATGAAACAAAGGAGATACTCTATAAAGATTTTTTTAAACTATTTGATAACTTAGAGTTAGAAGAAGTATTAGAATCTAACTCTTTATTTAAAACAGTAAAACTTTTTACAAAAGATAATCAAATAAGAACTATAGAATTAAATGCAATCATCTATTCATATGAAAACCAAGATTTACTATTTGCATCTTTAAGAGATATTACAGAAAGAACCTTACTAAAAGAAGAAAAAACAAAACAACAAAATATGTTAATACAAAAATCAAAAATGGCAGCAATGGGTGAAATGATCGGTAATATTGCACACCAATGGAGGCAACCTTTATCTCAAGTTTCTGGATTATTTTTTGATATTGAATCTGCTTATGACTATAAAGAACTAGATAAAAAATATCTCTCCGCAAGAATAAATGAAGCTAATGATTTATTAGAATATATGTCTAATACCATTGATGATTTTAGAAACTTTTTTAATCCCAACTCAAAAAAAGAAGATTTTTTGATTCATAAAGCAGTTTCAAATGCAATAAATATAATCAACTCAACCCTAAAATATCATCATATAGATATTGATGTTCAAATAGATTCTGATTATAAAATATATGGTTATAAAAATGAATATTCGCAAGCTGTTGTAAATATAATATCAAATGCAAAGGATATATTAATTGATAGAAAAATTAATAATCCACAAATAAAAATATATGTAAAAAAGTCTATAAAACCAATTTTATATATAGAAGACAATGCAGGAGGAATTGAAAAAGATGTTATAAAAAAAATCTTTGATCCATATTTTACAACAAAGTTTGACTATGGAACAGGAATTGGTCTTTATATGACAAAACTGATAATTGAAGATAAAATGGATGGCTTAATAAAAGTTAAAAACGCGGAAGAAGGTGCAATTTTTTCTATAGAAGTTTAGTTTTTAATTTTCTTTACATTTTTAATTGATATTCTTTATTTATGAATCCAATAAATAATTTAATCCGTGGCAATAAACTTTTTAGAAAATATCATTTCCCTGACTTCAAAGATGAAGTAATTGAATTAATTGAAAATGGCCAGAAACCTGAGGTTTTGCTTATTAGTTGTTGCGACAGTAGAGTTACAACAGACTTTATGTTTGGTAATAAACCAGGTGATTTATTTGTTTTACGAAATATAGGTAATTTTGTGCCACCTCATGAATTAAGTGGGGATTTTTTTAGTGTAGCAGCTGCAGTTGAATATGCCGTAAATATACTAAATGTTTCAAATATAATTGTTTGTGGCCACTCAAATTGTGGAGCTTGTGAAAGTTTATACAAAGATATCCCTGAAGAAAATGCAAATATCATAAAATGGCTTGAAATAGCTCAACCAATAAAAGAGTTTACCTTAAAAAATAAAGATTTATATAAAACAAAAGAAGAACTTTATCAAGCAACAGAAAAAAATTCAGTAAAATTTCAAATAAAAAATCTTCTGACTTATCCAATAATAAAAGAAAAAATATTGAATAATAACCTAAAAATACATGGCTGGTATTATAGTTTAATAGATGGTTCAATTTTAGCCTATGATGAAAAAAAAGATATATTTAAAGAATTAGATTTATAAATATTGAAAATCTTGACCTATTATCTATTTACAGATAAAATGTAACACTTTATTAACAAGGTATTATATGAGTTTTAATAAAAAAATACACTATCTATTCTCTTCATTATTTTTAATACTTTTTTTTGCAGGATGTGTACACAAAGTAGATAAACAAGGATTAACACTAGGTCTAACACCAAGTGAGTTGAGTGAATCTTTTAATGATTCTTTTCCATTAAAAAAAGATTTTGTTTTTGGAAGTATTGTAATTGATAACCCTAATATAGATATTCCTAAAAATTCTCAAAGAATAACTGCTGGTATAAACTTAGATTTCCAAACTATGTTTACAGAAAAAGTTGAAGGAAATTTCATTATCTCAGGGGAACCTATATTTGATAAAAAAAGTGCCTCAATTTTTCTTCAAAATGTAAAAATTGAAAAATTTAAATTTGCAAAATTAAAACTAGGTAACTCTTTTTATAAAACATTTTTAGATTCATTAAACCCCATGATAAATCAAGTTTTTGAGAAATATCCTATATATACAATCCCTAAAAAATCATTTCAAGGAAGTTTCGTAAAAGATGTAAAAATTGAAAATTCAAAGCTTTTAATTACTTATGGAATTTAAGGCTTTTAAGCAATTTCTTTAGATAAAATTCCAAAAACAAAAGTATTATAAAAGGAACTTATTATGCCATTATTAGATAGTTTTAGAGTAGACCATACAATTATGCCAGCACCTGCAGTTCGTGTTGCAAAAACAATGAAATCGCCATCAGGTGATGTGATTACAGTATTTGATTTAAGATTTTGTGTTCCAAATGAAAAAATGTTAAGTGAAAAAGGTATTCATACTTTAGAACATCTTTTTGCAGGATTCATTAGAGAGCATTTAAACTCTGATACAGTTGAAATTATTGATGTATCTCCAATGGGATGCAGAACAGGTTTTTACATGAGTTTATTAGGTGCACCAGATGAAAAAACTGTTGCAGCAGCATGGAAAGCAGCTATGGAAGATGTTTTAAACGTTGCATCACAAAATGATATTCCAGAATTAAATAAATTCCAATGTGGAACTTATGCAATGCATTCATTAGAAGAAGCAAAAGAGATTGCTCAAGATATTTTAGACCATGAAATTGGGGTAATGTCAAATAAAGAATTATTTCTATCAGAAGAAAAATTAAACGCTTTAGGGAACTAATTGCAAAAAGAGTTAAATTTATTTAAAGAGCTTTTTCAGCCTTTTATAAACATTTCAATTTTACATATAAACAATGGAATTGATTTTATAAATCCTACTATAGAAGGGGTAAGCTCTTCTTTAGATGGGAAAGTACAATATATACAATTTATCGATGAAAAATCTGCCAGATTAAAAGCTAGTGCTAGAGAGTTTGAATATATAGTTTTATCAGATATATTATCCTACTGTCCAAACAAAGATAAAATTTTGAAACTTGCATATAAAGCCTTAGAAAACTCTGCCAATATTATAATTTTAGAAAAAAAATCAAATGAAAACCTAGATGAAATAAAAGAACTTTTAGATAATACCTCTTTTGTGGCTATTAACAATATAGATTTATTTGATGAGTACCATTTAATAACAGCTAAAAAACTTCATATGTGGGGTAGTGGTTTATAATACTTAAGAACAAAGATTTTCAGGTTTCCCAAAATAATAGCCTTGTGAATAATCAATACCAATAACATTTAGAATATCAAATATTTCTTTATTTTCAACAAATTCAGCTATGGTTTGGATATTTTGTTTTTTTGCAAAGGCAACGATAGTTTCAACTATATTTCGACTATATCCACTAGTGGCAATATTTCGAATAAGACTTCCATCTATTTTTAATATATCTGGCTCAAAATCAGATAATCTCTCAAAATTAGAATATCCTGCACCAAAATCATCGATTGCTATTTTAACACCTTGCTTTTTCACTTTTCTAATAAAATTTTTAACAACTTGAAAATCTTTTATCTCTTCATTTTCTAAAAGTTCAAAGATAATACGATTTGAATCTTTTTCATATAAAGAAATAAGCTCAAAAATTTTATTCCTAGTCTCTTCTTTTTCTATATCAGAAAAAGAGATGTTTATAGATAATTTTGTATTTATTATGTCTAATATTTTAAAAGAATTTTCAAGAACTCTCATTGTAATTTTATTGTAATAATTACTTTTTCTTGAAATTTCAAGAAAATGAAAAGGTGTTAATATTTTCCCTTTTTCATCAATTAATCTAACTAAAGATTCGTATTTCTCAATTTCTCGAGTCTTATTATTTATAATAGGTTGGAAAAATGAAACTATTTTATAGTTTTCAAGTGCAATCTTAACTATTTTCATAATTTCTAAATTATTTTTGGCCTTGGATTGTTCCTTAATTGATGTATCATTTGCATTTTTAATCAAATCATTTTTAGCCAGCACTTCATCTAAACCACATTTCGCATCTTCATATAAATTTTCTTTTCCGAAAGAGTAACTGACAACTATATTTAAATCATATTCTATTTCATCAATAATTAACATGGATTTATTAACAGTTTTAACAAAAGTATTCAAATACTCAATTATATTTTGCCCCGAATTTAAATAATTAAAAAAATCGGTTAGAAGTACAAATCTACCATTCTCGATATTAAAAATATTATCAAACAAGTATCCATTTGGAAGATACTTTAAAAGTTCAAGTCCAAATACATTTTCAATTTCATTTATAGTTTTTGTATTGTAAAATTTATCTAATACTTCGAACTCTTCTATTTGAATCAAGACTAATAAAGATATATCACTAGTAGCGATTTTTTCAATAAGATGTTTTTTATCACTTATTATTGAATTAACAATATTTCGAACACCTATATACTCAATAATATTACCATTTTTATCAAAGATAGGAGTGATTGTTGATTTTACATAATAAGAAGTGCCAGACTTTGTACGATTTTTAATTATGCCAGACCATTCTTCTTTTTTATTTTTTATTGTGTCCCACATGTCACGAAACATCTCTTTGGAATTGTCAGGATGTCTTACAATATTATGACTTTTTCCAATAAGCTCTTTTTTAGTATACCCAGAGATTTTGCTGAAATTATCATTTACATATGTGATAATGCCATCAGGATTAGTTTTTGATACTATGGTATTTTTATCCACAATTTCTTGATATTGTTCTAAAAGTTTTATATTACTTTTATCTTTTTTATATACTAAATATTCAGGTATCGAATTATTCAATATCTTTTTTAATTTCTTTTTTTTTAAAGGTTTTACTATATAAGCATTTATACTTATATTTATACTCTTTTCAAATATACTGGACCTATTCTCATTTGAAAGTATGATTTTTATTATATTTTTATTTAATCTTTTAATCTTTTTAAAAAATTTTATTCCATCAAAGTTTATAAAACTTATCTCTGAAATCAAGATATCTACATCATATTTTTTTAATTTTCGTAAAGCTTTTTCTGGCTTTTTTGCAATTATAATTTCATTAAAATATTTTTTGAATAAACTTAAATTTGATTTTATAGTGTCTGAATCTTCTTCCACATAAAGTAAGGTTAGGCCTTTTGTAAATTTATATAAATTATTTTTAGTGTTTATCATATCTCCACTTTTATTTTATTATACAAACTCTATTATCAAATATATCCAAAAAAATTAATAGATTTAGATATAATAATATCAATATAATATTAAATTTTGATTAAAATGGTCTATTAAAAGAGAGGTAAAAGTTTATATTGAATGAGCTAATCACTACAGAAGATGGTTCAAACACATTTTTTTCTAAAAAATACAATCAGCCATTTCATGACTTAAAAACTGGTGCAATTAAAGAATCTTTTACTAAACATGTAATTCCTGCATTTGAATTTCACAAAGGGAAAAAACATCTTAGAATCTTAGATATCTGCTTTGGTATTGGATACAATACTTTAAGTACTATTTATTATATTTTAAAAAATAATTTAAATGTCAGTGTAGAAATTTTTTCACCGGAATTTGATTTAGAACTTATTAAATCATTGGAGAAATTTGAATATCCAATAGAATTTCACAGCATAAATCATATTATTAAAGCTTTATCAAAAGATTTAGAATATGAAGGCAAAAATATAAAGGTAAAGCTCTTTATAGGCGATGCCAGAGAGTATATCCAAACATTAGAAAATATCGATATTGTTTATCAAGATGCATTTAGCTCAGAAGTAAATAAAGAACTATGGACAGTAGAATATTTTAAAGATATTTATACGCTTTGTAAAGAGGATTCTATTATCACAACTTATGCCGTTTCTACAAATATAAGATTATCAATGAGCACAGCTGGATTTGAGATTTATGAAATTAAACCAATAAAAAAGAAACAGACACTCGGATTTAAAACAAAACAAAATATAGAAGCTAAGTATATTGATATGGAATTAAAACAACAAAGAAATAAAGAAGCAAAAGCAATTTATGACTAATATAATAGAAAAAGATTATATAAAATACTATAAAGGAAATGCTCCTCTAATTTTAAGTGCTCCTCATGGAGGAGATTATAAACCCAAAAATATCAAAACTAGAACAAAAGGTGATTTTGAAAAAGATGATTACACCTATGAATTAAGTGAACTAATTATAGATGAATTTTACAAACAAACTAATCTTCAACCTTATGGAATAATTGCTCAAATTTCAAGAGAAAAAGTTGATTTAAATAGATCTAGAAAAGAAGCTTTTGAAGATAAAAATACTGAAGTTATATATGAAACTTTTCATGAATTTATAAAAGAATAAAGAAAAAAAGTTATGCAAGAATTCGGGAAAGGACTTTATATAGATGTTCATGGGCAATCTCATCCAAATGCATTTATAGAGTTTGGCTACCTCTTAGATAATCATATATTAGCTTTAAATAATACTAAACTTGAAAAATACAAAAAACTCTCAAGTATAAATACTCTTAGTGATTTTTCAGAAGAAAGCTTTGTTAATCAACTTAAAGGAGAAAGTTCATTAGGAACCTTGATGTGTATGAAAGGATATGATTCTATTCCCTCGATAAAATTTCCATATGCAATTGATGATAATTATTATGAAGGCACACACAATACAATAAACTATGGATCCCTTGATGGTAAAAGTATAAATGGCATACAGATTGAATTTCCATATATTGGATGTAGAGATAGTAAAGAAAATAGAGAAAAATGCGCTAAAGCAATGGTTGACTCAATTTTAAAATTCTTTGAAATTAACTTTCAAATGAATCTCAAAGAAAAAAAAATCTAAGAATTTTTAAATTTTAAAATCTTTTTGTCCTCATAAATAATATGATTTATCAACCAAATATCCATGTATTCAATAAGCTTTCTCTCAAAATCTACAATCTTTAAAGTGGATAAACTCTTTATAAACATATTCATTTGTTTAATAATATTTGAATGTAAAACTTTATGTTCTTCTAAATCAGGATAATTTAATCCTTCCATAAAAGTTTCTTCATGTTCAAAGTGAGTCTTCATATAATCATATAACTCAACTATTGTTTTCTTAATATGTGACTTCATATCTGCACCATCACAAGATAATGCCTTTATGGCTATCTCGAAAAGTTTTTTATGCTCAGTATCTATTAACTCAGAACCTAATTTATAATCAACTTTCCATTTAAAAAATTCTTTCAATTCAGCTCTTGATTTTATTGCATGATGAACTTTTTTATCTTCTAATAGAATATGCTGTAAAATATCTTTATTTACCAAAACTGCTAATTTAGAGACAGTTTCATCTAGTGGCTTACTATTAATACCTTTTATAACAATATTTAACTGATTAATTAATTCTTTATGAAGTTTTATATGAGCATTTAAATCATCATATGTAATTGAACGCATAAAATTTTCTTCATTTCTAAAATGAAATTTAGTATAAGTGACTAACTCTCTAACAATCTTAATTATCATCTTAGAATCATTACTATATTTTTTTATTTCAGCTGCTATTTCAAAAAGTCTTTTATGTTCACTATCTATTTTTTCGTGGCCAATAGAATATGCCTTTTCCCAATATACAATATCATAAATAATTATTTTAGAATTCATTAAAAACCTTATTATTTTAATCCACTTTTATTACTGCTGCACCGCGTCTTGAATCACAACCACCTTCAAGTTTTCCATTAACAGCTTGAACTCCACCAAAAAAAATATTTAAATCATCAAAATATTGAAATTTATATTGTTTTTGAAGTTCAGTTTTTATATATTCATTTACATGAGGTTCCATGCAAACTACTCCTTTTTCAAAATGAATTCTTGGGGCATTAATACTTTTATCTAAATCCATTCCATACTCAAGATTATTTATCATAGTACCTACAATTGCCGAACGGATACGATTACTTCCAGCACTTCCTAATATAAGTTCAGGTTTACCATTTTTTAAAACGGCAGTAGGTGCCATCATAGAAGGAAGTCTAATTCCTTCATCCCAAGAGAACCAACCATGGGGATTTAAATCTTCTTATCCCATCATATTATTTAACATAATTCCTGAACTTGGGACTACATGACCTGAACCTTCACCATTTGTAGTTGTAACAGAAACAGCATTGCCTTCTTCATCAATAACTGATAAATGGGTTGTATTTCCCCAAAGATTTAATCGTGAATGCATAGTAGTACAATAATTTTTTATAAGTCTATCATTTTCTAAAATTGATTTTAACTTTTCATCATGTAAAAACTCATCCACATGTTCTTTTCTAAAGTCACTTGTTGTATTAAAAGCTTCAATTAAACCTTTAACATGCTCATAAGATCGAAAATCTTTTAAATCATAGTTTTCTAAAAGTTTCATTGTAAGAGCAATTAAAATTCCTCCTCCACTAGGAGGAGGATTTGTCACTATCTCAAAATCTTTATACATAAAATCAATTGGTGTTCTTTTTATTACTTTATAATTTTTTAAATCTTCTTTTAAAATCAGACCATCATGCTCTTTTGAAATTTTTTCAATTTCATCGGCAACATGCCCCTCATAAAAAAGTTTTGCACCCTCTTTTGCAAACTCTTCTAGAAAATCAGCATAATGGGGATTTTTATAAAGGTGTATTTCATCAATTAATGTGCCATCTTCTAAACCATAAACGTCCATTGAAGATTTTGTTGAAGTAAAAATTGGTTCAAGAAGTTTTACGAAACTAGCTTGCATTTTAGACAAATAAACTCCTTCTCTAGCATACTTAACAGCAGGTTCAATTATCTTACTCATAGGCAGAGTACACTTATCTTTGTGGACTTCTTCTATTCCTTTTACAAGCCCTGGAATTGCAATTGAGCCAGCGCCAATATGAAACTCTTGGATAGCGGCACCAAAATCTACATAAATTGGATAAAATTCTGGTTCATCGATTCTTTTTTTAGGAACTTCTACAAAAAAATCATACAACTCAGGTTTTTTATCTTTTTCTAATCCTAAAAGAAAACCACCTCCGCCTAAACTTGTAAACAAAGGTTCACACATTGGAGCAGCAAGCATAACTGCTAAAGCTGCATCATAGGCGTTTCCACCCTCTTTTAAAATATCTGCACCTGCTTGTGCACTTCGTGGATCACCTGCGGCAACAACACCTTTCATTTAAATACTCCTAATCTTTCTACTTCTTTTAAACTATTTGTTCTTTTATAAATCTCTATCATCTCTTCTGAAATACTTGTTTTCCAGATTACTTCTTTGGCTTTCTCATAAGAATCTTTACTTAATAAAGAATTATCAAGGGCTTTTTTAATTAAAGATTCTAACATATCTCTTATAGGTACCAAGCCTTTTTTAGTAACCATGTTTCCATTCATAGAATATCTAGTTGCGCTCCACATATTTTGTTTTAAAACTTGCATTGGCATTTTTGTAACTTCATCAATTTGAGATAATTGACCTAACATCTTAAATAATGAGATAATTACTTCTAATCTATCAAAATCGCATATGGCATCGCATACACGGTATTCTAAAGTCTTAAAATGAGGTTGAATTCGAACATCCCACCAAATATCTTTTGTGCTAGATATTACTTTTGATTTATATAATATTTCATATAATTGGCTCATTTCATCAAAACTATCAAAGTAATCTGGAATAGAAGATTTTGGTAACCTATCAAATATTTTTGTTCTGTAAGAGTGGATACCAGTATTCAAACCATCAAAAAATGTAGAAGAAGAACTCAAAGCAACAAATAAAGGAAGATAATATAAAGAATAGTTGTAAGCCTTTAAAGCTTTTTCTGAATCTTCGAAACCTATATGAACATGTGTTCCACATATTGAAAAATCGTCTAAAAGTATTTGATGTTCATCATATATTTTTTCATATCTATCATTTATATTAACTTCTATATTTATATTTTTTTGAGCTAAAGAGCCACTAGTTTGCAAACATAGATTTTTTTTATCGGCAATTCTATTTAATTCATTCATAATTTTATTTAAAAAATCTATCAAATCTTTTTCATAATGAAAAATTGTAGTATTAATTTCAATCATAGAACCTAAAAATTCACGGGCAATATTTTTTTTATACTTTTCACTTATATTCGAAATAATATAATCATACTCATTGCAAGGAGTTAAATTAAATTTATCTAATATTCTAAGTTCCAATTCTACACCTAATGTAAAATGGTTACCACTGTCAAATTTTTCAAATTTCATAATTAACTCGATTTTTTTGATAATATTATTTATTGTACACTTTTATACATATATTGTAAAGTGAGTTTATATTTAAAGTTAAACGAATAAGAAGGATATTTATTTATATCAAATAATATTTAAAAAGTTGTGAAGAGAAGATTACTCTTCAGCAACTAAATTATCTAAAATATATTTTTCTAAATCTTTTTTAGAAATTTCTTCTTTAATAGCTCTTTGATATATTTCTTCTACTTTATGATTGTATTCTTCATATGAAAAATATGGGAATCTTAATTTCCACGATTTTTTAATTTGTTTTGAGGTAATTTCATCTCTAAGTTTTGCTCTAAAAAAATTAAATCCAATAAAAACACCTGCCGTTATAATCATAGCTCCAATAATAGATATATGAGAATCTATACCAGCTAGAGGTTTGTGGGTAAGAGCAGAAATAGGAAGAACTATTCCAACAACAATAAGAATATATACAAAATAAGCACGTGTTAATTTTAATCTAAATCCTAATTTAGAAGGGTCTACATGCATACCTTCATTGTATTGTCTATTTGCATCTAATAAATCTTTTAATAACAATGGTTGTTTTGATAAAGTATAAACGTAATCTAAAATCTTTTCTTTATAAGTTTTTTCTTGAGGCATTTCTATTTTTCCCATTAAATTAATTGTGCCTATTTTATCTAAATTAAGATAATAATGTGTTAATTCTCATACTATCTATAATTATTTCTTACGAACTTTTATAGTAAATAGTGCTCCATCATCTTCATTTCGTACATTTATAAAACCATTCATATTTCGTTCAATTATATTTTTAGACATATATAAACCTATTCCTGTACCTTGTGTTTTGTGTCTAGTAGTAAAATATGGTTCAAATATCTTTTCTAAAATATTTTCATCTACTCCACCACCATTATCTTGAATTTTTACAATTGCATAATTTTCACCATTTTTTATCTCAATATTAATTTCAGGTTCTTCAATATTCCTTTCTAATAATATATCTTTTGCATTACTCAGAATATTTAGTATAACTTGGGAATATTCATTTCTATAACCATGGACATTTGAATCTTCTAATACATCAATAGTTAATGAAATCCCATGATATTTCAAAGAAGATGAAAGAATAAAATGGGCATCAGTACAAGCTTTTTCTATAGAAAAATTCTCTTTATCTCCTTGAGGATTAAAAAAGTTTTGGAAGTCAGAAATTGTATTTGACATATATGTAGTTAAAGTATTAGCCTCTTTTATTTTACTATTTAAATACTCTTTTGAAAATTTATTAAAATCGTAAGTCACTTTCATATTCATGTGAATCGCAGATATCTGAGCTAAAGGTTGTCTCCATTGATGAGCAATATTCCCAATCATCTCACCCATTGACGCTAATTTTGATTGTTGAATTAGAATTTGTTCTTGTTCAAGTCTTTTATTAATCTCTTCATGTATTTTGAATTCAAAATTATCAATCATGTCATTAATCATATTTTTTAATTCATTTAAAGCAGAATTATTTGTTTTTTCACTAAGTCTCGTTCCTAAATTTCCGCCTTTTATATTTTCTAAAACTTTCGTTGCATTTTTAATCAAAGCTTCGTTTTGCTCTAAATTATTTTGAATATTTGATACATTTTGATTAATCATTTTTGCCATTTGATAGAATTCATCTTTTGAATTTATTTCTATCTGCTCAACAGCAGTTTTTCTATGATTTAAATATTCAAAAAAGTTTGATAAACCTTTTTGAACTCTATGAATAGAATTTATAATATTACTTGAAATAAGCCAACCAATGATAGTTGCTAATATCAAAACAATTACTATCACCATTAAAATTTCAAACTTAACTTCTCTTGCCTCTTTTGAAGCTTTTGTATATGCAACTGTTGAATTATTTAAAGATTTACTTTGTATTTGCAATAGTTCTTCAACTAATAAATGAAACTGTTCTCTACTTGATGTAGTTACATTTATATAGGCACCTTCTTCAAATTCTTCTTTTAAATATTGCTTTGTATCTCCTATCAATTTTTGGTATTCTATCCAGCTATTTTTTATATTATTATTCTCTAAAACTAAATTATCAAACTCCTTTTTAAGCTGAAAAAGGAGTATATCTAAATCTTTTTGTATAGATTCTCTTATTTGACTATTAGGAGCCATCACTAAAGACTGGGTTAACTCTCTTAATCTATATAAAGGAGTTACAACTCTATTTTGTAAAGATAAAACTGCTTGTGATTTACTATGTACTACTTTTAAGGTCTCTTTACTATCTTCACTTATATTGATTGATTTGTACGCTAAAACAGCTATTGAAATACATAATATTAAGAAAAGAATTCCTAATTTAAACTTGATATTTATTCTATTCATTGATTTCATTTTTAATTCTTTGTGGTTTTACAGGAGTATAAAACTCTTTAGGATACTCTTTTCGTTTTCTCAACGACCAATGGTTTTTTGTTAGTTCAATTTCCCATAAAGGAATCATTCCACCTTCATAAGGTTCATAAACAACCTCTTTGTTTACAGCAATTACTTTATTATGAGACGGCAACCTCAAAGTATATGCCATGTCTCGTGCTCTATAAAGTATTTTTTCAACTATAGTTTCATACTCTTTTGTATTTACTTTTGTTTCAAAATATTTATTGATATATTTATTCATTACTAAATCATTTTTTATTGTAGACCAAGGGCTATCATTTTCATAAATAAAGAATACAGTCCATGGATTTTGATAATACCAGTCATCATCACCCCAAATAAGTAAATCCCACTCTTTTGAGTTTTTATTCGCTCTTGTTGTTAATAGCTGTTCATAAATATCTTTTTCACTATTTGTAATTATATAATTTAATTTTACACCATATTGTTTTAATTGAAATTCAATACCTTTCCATAAAAATCTAAATCTATCTTGAGTAAAAATATTTAAAACTAAATTATCTAATAATTTTTTCTTTTTTTCTTCACTAAACTTTTTTTCTACATACTTTCTTTTATTTGCTATTTTTTCTACAACTTTATAATTTACTGAAGTTGAAAATGGAGAGATTTTCCCTTCTTTTTTATATACAAAATTTAATAGATTCTCTTGATTGAGTGCTTGATTAAGTGCCTGTCGAACCTCTATATCTTTTAATTTTTTATTTCCATTTATTAAATTAAAAAATATTAAAAAATTGTTTGTAGATTCTTTTATAACGAGTTTTGAATACTTTGACATTACTACATTAATTTTTTTGTTAAAAGGAATAGGAGAAATATCTAATTTTCCTTCATAATTAACAACACTATCTAAAGCATCATTCATATTTAGTTGTGTATAAACTGTCACATTTTTTATTTTTGGGAATCTTTTATCCCAATAATATGGATTTGCTACAAGTTCCAATTTATCAGTTTGTTTTTCACCTAAAGCATAACCACTTTTAAGAATATATGGTCCCATACCATAAGGTCCAGGAGCTTTATTTGCACTTCCTGTTTGGGCACCTTTTGGACTATATTTTTCTAAATACTCATCTGTATAAAAATAAACCCTTGCTAAATCATATAAAAACATTTCATATTTTTGTTTTAATTTAATTTTAACATGAGTATCATCTAATTTTAAAATATCGTACTCAATATTATTTATATTTGTGTATAAAAAAGGACTCTTTTTAAAATATTCTAGATTTTTTATTACAGAATTTATTGTAAATTTGCTTCCATCTTGAAAATGTAAATTTTTTCTAATTTCAAAAATATATGTATAATCATCAACTCTTGTATGTGATTTTGCTAAATCATATACCCACCCTAATTCATTATCAGCTGAGCGAATTAAACCAGCATTTGTATTTTTGGCAATATAAGAATAAGGAATACTAGGCAAAAATATTTTTATATGTGATTTTGGATTTAAAGAAGATGCGACTCTTAAAGAGGAGTCATCCTCTCTAAAGTTTATAGGTTCGGATGAAACTAAATAGCTAAAGGCAATAATTAAATAAAATATATATCTAAACAAGCCTATATCCTATCCCTGATAAATTAAAAATTATATCAGTAGGCAACTTCTTTCGTAGATTTCTAACTAAAGAACGAAGTGCACTATCTGTCATAAAATCATCACACCAAACATACTCTTGTAACTCTTCATAAGTTACCACTCTATTTTGATTAGAAATAAGTAATTCTAAGAAATTCATCTCTTTTTTATTTAATACAATTATTTCATCTTTATAAAACAATTCTTTCCTATCATAATCATACGAATAATTAGAATCAACCTTTAAAATAGTGATATTATTGATTTCCAAAACTTCTACACATTTTTCTAAAACTTCAAAAAGCTCCTCTAATTCAATTGGTTTAACAATATATTTTTCCATGTGTAATTCTACTGCTTCAAGTAAATACCTTTTATCTGTATGAGCAGTAATCATTACAACAGGAACTTCTCTATCTTCAGTTCTTAGTTTTTTTACAAATTCTATACCATCCATAATGGGCATATGAATATCACTTAATATAATATCTGGTTTTTTTTCTTTATAAATATCATATGCTTCCTGCCCATTAGAAGCTTCATACACATCTTTCATATAATACTTTAAAGAGTCAGTAATATTCTTTCTTATACCCTCTTCATCTTCAGCATAAAGAATTGTCAGAGTTTTTAGTTTTTCTAAAAATAATTCTTTCAAAAGATGCTCCTTTTTACTATCTTATTATACTATTATGATAAAAGTATAACAAGTATTAATGTTTAGTTTTAACTAAGCCATTTGATGCGTTTGACTTTAAATATCTTAATAGATAACTATTTTCCTCATCATCAAGTTTTGCAAAACCTTTCATAGGTAACATTAAAGCTTCCCATTCAATCATTGTATGATGACTTGGAGCTTGTGCTGCATGACATTGTGTACACATCTCATAGAAAAACTCTTCATGTTCTTCCCAAACTTCTGCACCATTTTCTGTTAACAACTCTTTTTCAATAGTTCCAACTAATTCAACTTCATTACCTTTAATAGTTTTAGTTTTAAAACCTTTATCTAAAGTCGCAATTAAAAGCTCTTTGTTTTTTGTTGAATAAACATTTTCTCCATCTAAAAAACCATATACAGATACTTTTGCACTTGTATCCATATCTTTTTTAACTTTTACAGGAACACCTAAAAATATCTTTGCACTTTTTCCATTATCTGCTTTCAATTGTGCATCTTGAAATACAAATAGCTCATCTGCATTTACTTGGGAAAAAGTCCCAAGTAAAAGTACAAATGTAGCTATGATTTTAACTACATTTTTCATAATTATGCTCCTATAATCACAGGTGGTTGATAAGCCATATTTGGTTTAACTGTACCAGCTTTTTTAATTGCTACAAGACAAGTATTTGCAGTCGTTGCTTGTGCCATAGAAGATGTTGGTCTTGACGAAGTTAATAAGTTAGCTTGTCCAGAGTTACATCTTGTACCTTTTTTATTTGCATCTTCAGGAGAATACCAAGCACCCTCTTCAATTGCAACAACACCATCTCTAATTGTATTAGTTACAACAACACCAGCAAGTAAACTTCCTCTTTCATTATAAACCTCAACAACTTCACCATCTTTTACACCAAATTTCTTAGCATCATTTGGAGAAATTCTAATTGGCTCTCTACCTTGCACTTTATGTACATTTTGTACCCAAGTGTTATCCAACTGAGAGTGAACTCTGTATGTTGGGTGTGGAGATACTAAATGTAGTGGATATTTAGATACAACTTCTTTATTTACTAACCATTCTGCTGGTTCCATCCATACAGGGTGACCTTTAAAGTCTTTTAATTTAAATCCTGCAAATTTATCAGAGAAAATTTGGATTTTACCAGTCTCTGTTTTTAATGCATTTTTAACAGGGTCTTTTCTAAACGCTTCATGTCTAACATATTTTCTAGCACTATCAGGGATATCATATTTAACAACACCTTTAGCCCAGAACTCTTTAAACGAAATTCCCATCTCTTTTGCAGCAGATGATCTTTTGTATAATCTTTCAATCCACTCTAAAGAAGTTCTACCTCTAGTGAATTTTTTCTTTTTACCAAATCTTCCTGCTAATTCTGACTTAATAGTAAAAACGGGTGCATAAAATAGCTCTTAAACTATGGTATATTGGTAGTAAACAAAGGTTAATTTACAAATGGCTGTAAAAAAACT